>NC_020453.1:6008333-7415000 GCF_000344805.1 Bradyrhizobium oligotrophicum S58
AGGAAGGCGCGTGCATAGATGCCGGGTGAACAGTGGCCCTGCACGAAGATCAGATCGCCGCCGTGGGTCTCGGTCGGCGCATGCCAGAAATGGCCGAAGCCGATGTCGTAGAGCGTGGCCGCCGACTGGAAGCTTGCGATGTGACCGCCGAGCTCGGAACTCTCCTTGTTGGCGCGCAGCACGATCGCCAGTGCATTCCAGCGGATGACCGATCGCAGCCTGTGCTCCATGGCACGATCGCCCGGCAGCGCGGGCTGCTGGTGGACAGGGATCGTGTTGCAATAGGGCGTCGTCAGCGACTGGCCGACCGGCAGACCCTCTCGACTGGCCGCGTCGAGCACGGCCTTGACGATGAACCGGGCGCGCGCGTCACCGCGATGGCCGCGCACGGCCGCGAGAGCATCCAGCCATTCCCGGGTTTCCAGCGGATCCAGGTCGTTCGCGTCCGCAACTGTCATCATCGTCTCCCCCTGCATGCCGGGCCGAAGTCACACGTCCATACACGCGCCGCCCCTGCGTCCGGGCGTCACGACGCGTCGCGCAGGCGGGATCGCCTGCTCGCTGGGTCTCAGATGAAGGATGGGTGGTGGGCTGGCATCCGGACGTCCCCTCGCGTCTGTTGTTCTGGAGCTGGTGCTCGTTTGGGGGCTATTTAAGCAGCATTCGTGCCAGCGGAGTGGCGCGGCGCGATGCGGCCGCATGTCCTTCAGATTGCTACCGTTTGCAAACCATCACGAGAGCACGCCCGGGACACCGTCAGGCGACCCGTCTGAACTTTCGGAAACAGGCGGCTCCGATCGCCCGAAAATCCGGACGAACCTTGGTTGCCCGGGCGCGATCGACAGCCGGCCGTGATGCCTGCCGGATCGCCCGGCAGGTCGTCAGCCCGGCTCCTCGGGACTCGTCTTGGATTCCGCCTTTGGTGCCGCCTTGGGTAACCCCTTGGGATCCAGCCGTCGCCGTCGCGCGCCCACGCGCGAACGCCGGATGCGCCGCTTGCGAAACTCCAACCCGCACATGACGATATCGATGCTCTCGGCCGGACGGCGCAGACGGCGGCCGTGAAAGCCGAGCCACTTCTCGATCTGACGCACCAAAATGCGATCGAGCTCGAAACGTCGCAGCAGCTCGTCCCGCGTATGCAGCGACGCAATGTCGACGACGTAATCGAACCGTTCCGACATGGTCCGGCCAACGAGCCGCGCGTAGTCACTTGATACCAGCAAAGTCACGACCCGCTCAGGCAGATGCGGCTCACTCATTTCCCATTCCCGAACTCCGCCGTGCTTGCTGGCCGATCCAAGATGTCGGCCCCCCGGCAAGCGCAATCACGACGACCACTGATGTTCATCCGATCGCGACGCTCCATGAGCGTCACGATCACCAAAGGCTGTTTCGCCGACTTGTGGGCTCATGCGCGTCGGCCCACGGCGCTGCGCTCACGAGTACACACGTTCGACCAGTTGCGGATCCTGCTCCGGGCCGCGCTGCTTCGCCGACGTCGCCACCAGCGACGCCATGATCTCCTGGGCTCGCATCGGCAGCACGGACAGCAGCGTGTCGCTCAGGCCATGAGAGGTCTCGGAACAGCCCTGCAGATAGACCCTCGGTCGAAACGCCGGACTGGTCTGAACACGATAGTCGCGATCGAGCCCGCTTCCTTCGACATAACGGCTGATAGGATCGAGAAAAGCCGGAAATGGCGAGCGCTCGTAGCCGGTGGCCAGGACAATCGCGTCATAGGTCGCGCGGTGACGGACGTCCTCGTCCTTGTTCAGAAGCTCGAGCGCGATGCCTTCCGGGCCGGCTTCGGCACCGACGATCTCGCTTCGGGGATGGAGCGCAAGTTTTCGCGTGCCGGAGACGCGCTGCTGATAGGTCATCCGATAGAGCTGGTCGAGCAGCTCGGGATCGACGACAGCATAGTTCGTGTTCCGGAAACTTCTGATGATTGCGCCGCGCTGGCTCTCCTCGCGCGAATGGAAATAATCGGTGTACTCCGGATTGAAGATCTCGTTGACGAACGGACTGCTGTCGGACGGCTTCAGTGCGTGTCCGCGGAATATGAGATCGACATGGGCATTCGGAAACCGCTCGCTCAGATCGAGGGTGACCTCCGCGGCGCTCTGGCCGCCACCGACGACCGCTATACGAGGTGCCTCGCCGTTCAGTGCAGCCGTGATCGGCGATTCGAGATACGCACTCGTGTGCACGACGCGCGGATCTCCCGCAATCGCTCGAAATCCGGCCGGGACATGCGGCACGCCGCCCACCGCGACCACGAGGTTGCGCGCAATATGCACCCGCTCAGCTCCATCCTCCGTCCGGGTCGACACGCGGAGCGCGACCACGGACTGGCCGCTGCCGACCGGCTCGACGGCAACGACCGTCTCGCCATATTCGACCAGCGAGCTGAACTGGCCTGCAGCCCAGCGCAGGTAGTCGTTGAACTCGATCCGGCTCGGATAGAACGTCTTGCAATTGGTGAAGTCGAGCAGCCGGCCCGATTTATGCAGATAGTTGATGAACGTGAACGGGCTGGTCGGGTCGCGCAGCGACACGAGATCCTTGAGGAAGGAGATCTGCATGCTGCTGCCGGGCAGCAGCATGCCGCCATGCCACTTGAAGTGCGGCTGCCGCTCCACGAACAGCGAACGGCAGCTCACACGCTGCTGTCGCGTGCAATCGTCGAGCGCGATCGCCAGCGCGAGATTCGACGGCCCGAAGCCAACGCCGACGACATCATATTCAGGAGAGGGATGGTACGTCATGAGGTGATGCTCCGTCAGCGTTGGGTCTCTGGCGTCGCGTCCTTCGCAACCGGCTGCCACAGCCGATCACCAAAGAAGCGTTCACGAAGCAACATGACCAGTGTTGCTCGCTTGTGTGGGAATTCGAAATTCTTGATCCGGGCAAATCCGGCGCGATCGAGATTGCGCAGCTGCTGTGCATGGGCGGCCGCCGGCTCACCGACGATCCGCTGGGTGCGGCAATCGTCGAGGAAGATGTAGTGCATGAGCGAGGGAAGCCATGCGGTGATGAAATCGCGGCCGCGGAACGCGTCCTCGCCGACGATCACATGCCAGCCGCGGTCGTAGTCCGCGGCATCGTAGAACGGCGCGATCCGGTTCTCCTTGGCCCAATAGAGCTCGAAATAGCCGAACGGCTGCTCGCCGAAGCAGCCGATCAAGGGCAGCATGTGCGGGTCCGACAGGATGCGCGAAAGATAGTCGCGATGCTTGTCGAGCTCTCCCGCCTCGTTCCAGAACACATCCACGCGCGGATCGTTGAGCCAGCGGTGAACCAGCGGCAGGTCCCGTTCGATGTCGACGACCCGAAAGCTGACGATGTCCGACAGCCACGGAATGAAGCGCGTATAGACCGGGCCAGCCGGCTTCGGCGGGCGCCGCGGATGACGCTTGCCGTCGGTCATCACATAGGACAGCGGAAACGCGGGGCGCGCCGCATCCGGCAGCCAGCTCTCGCGCAGCTGCATCACCACCTCCGGCAGCAGCACCGGCCTGCCATCCATCACCACCGCGAGACCCTGGCGCGTCAACATCGTTGCCGCAGCCCGCCTGTCTCCGAGGTCCAGGACGAGCCGGTCGAGCGACGGATGCCAGCCGAACAGCGCTTCGGCGGCAGCCGCAATTGCGCGCAGCAGCAGCTGCGGATCATCGACGCCGTCGCACATGATCAGCCGCATCCGATCGGCATCGAGCCGCACCGACAGCAGGGCCGCACCATCCCGGACCACCCGAAGGCTTGCATTGTCGCGGACCACCGACATCGCGATGTCGGTCCCGACGAGGAATGTCTGAGCGCTCCCGACGACGCTCGCACCTGCATTCATGCGACTCTCCCCCTGTTGCCTTGCACAGCGTCATCACGACTACGGTCTCGACGAACGCTTCGGTCGTGCGATCTCGCCTTGTTGCTCCGAACCATCCTCTTCGAGCCGTCCATTGCGCAGCCGCACGATCCGATCTGCGCAATGGAAGTAGCGGTCGTCGTGCGAGATCACGATGATCGTCTTGCCCAGACGTTTGAGGTCGGCGAGCAGCTCCGTGTAGAAGATCTGGCGGAACGCCGGGTCCTGATCGGCAGCCCATTCGTCGAACACGAGCACGGGACGACCTTCGATCCAGGCATTGATCAGCGCCAGGCGCTTGCGTTGTCCGGTCGACAGGTCCGTGGTGGAGAACGCGCCGTTTTCGACCGCGACCTTGTGGGCCAGCTCGAGCCGATCCAGATAGCGCTGCGCGATCTCCGGTGTGTGATCGCCCTGCCGCAGCAGCGTATCGAACAGGTAGTAATCCGAGAACACGGTGGTGAAGAGCTGCCGATAATCATCGCGCGACCGGCCGACGACCGGAACGCCATCGCGCAGCAGCAGGCCATGATCTGGCACGTAGAGCCCCAGCAGCAGCTTGATCAATGTCGTCTTGCCGCTGCCGTTCTCGCCGACGATGAAGACGATCTCGCCGCGCCGGATGCGGAGATCGACCGGGCCGAGCCTGAAGGGCCTTTCGGCGGAAGCGGCCTGAAACGAGTAGGAGACGCCGCGCAGCTCGATCGATTCGATCTCATCGTTGATCCGATTGACGGGATCTTCGAGCAGATCCGACTCGGCCGTGGCGAAACGCTCCGACAGTTCCGCAATCCGCCGCATCGCCACCTGCGCGCGTCCGAGCGAGGGCAGCATGCCGATGAGCTGATCGATGGGTCCGCGCATGAACAACAGCACCAGGACGAAACCGCTGGAGACCGATGGCGGGCTGTCCGGCCACAACAGCGGCCGCAGCACGAGCGCGGTCCCGATCACCAGGAACAACAGCACCGTCCCGAGCGCGCGCGCGGTGACCAGGAGATTGATGGCCCCAATCTGCACGTCGCTGATCCTGTCGACGGTGCGCTGGATCAGGTCGACATGCACGTGATGCCGGCGGGGCCGGTGGAGACGCAGCTCCTTGGCGCCCTCCGCGATCGTGCGGTAGTGCTTCTGCAGATCGTCCTCATACTGGCGGGCGAGATGGAACCCGGACATTCCGCGCTGTCTCGCCCGGAAATGGGCGAACGATCCGAGCGCGATCAACGCCGCCGTGACCAGGAACAACGGCCATGACAGCACGGCCAGATAGACGAGGCAGCCCGTGACGACGACGCCGGAGACCAGGAAGGCCGGAAAGAAGAATGCGAAATCGCTGATCGCATCGACGTCCTTGGTCAACACGGGGATCAGCCGGTGAGTCCGGTAGGATTCCAGCTCGTCGATCGGCGCCATCAGGATCTTGGCCGCCAGCGATTTGCGCAGCGACGCGATGATCCGCTGTCCCACGACGTTGGCGCTGATGTCGGAGCCGACCGACCCGATCACGATCAGAACGCAGAGCCCGGCAAACGAGGCGATCAGGCGGCCGATATCGGCCGAGCCGGCATAGAGGCCCTTGTTCACCACGGCGAGCAGGCCGGCAACGCTGGCGCCGCCGACGAGGCCGAGCAGAATGGCGCAGAGAACCAGCTTCCAGTACGGCCGCAACAGGCTTCCGACGTGCACGATCCCAGGATCGGATGAGGTCATCATCAGTAGCCAGCTCCAACATGTCGGGCGAAGACGTCGGCGAGCGCGGCGCCGATCTCGCCACGGGCCTGCAGCGCATCGGGGACGACGTTCCCCATGCGCAGGAACTCGTGGACCATGCCGGGATAGACCTTGAGATCGACGGCAACGCCGGCTGCCCGCAACCGCGCGGCATAGTCGCGTCCCTCGGCGACCAGCGGGTCGAACTCGGGCAGCACCATCAGCGCGGGCGCAACGCCGGCGAGGTCGGTGGCCGCGAGCGGCGCAAACCGCCAATCGTGACGATCAGCCTCGTGGCGCAGATAGTGGTTGAAGAACCAGTCGACCGTCTCGTGCTCCAGGAGAAAGCCCGAGCCGTATTTGGCGTAAGACTCCGAGATCTGCTGCGAGCTGAGACTGGGATAGGCCAGCACCTGGAGCAGAGGCTGCGGCAAGGCGCGATCGTCGCGGGCCGCAATGGCCAGCGCCGCCGCCAGCGTCCCACCCGCGCTGTCGCCACCAACGGCCATGCGCCGCGGGTCAAGGCCCACGGCAGCTCCCTCTCGCCCGATCCAGGCGAGCGCATCGACGCAATCCTCGAACGCCGTCGGAAACCGGTGCTCGGGCGCGAGCCGGTAGCCGATCGACAGCACGGCCGCGCCGCTGTCGCTCGCAAGCCCGCGACACAGCGGCTGATGCGAGTCGAGGCTGCCGACCACGAAGCCGCCACCATGCATGTAGAGCAGCACCGGCTGCGGATCGGCACAGTCCAGCACGCGAGCCGAATAGAGTCGCGCAGCGATCTCCGTTCCATCGCGCACCGGCAGCGTCAGCTGCCTCTCATGCGCGAGTGGCGGCGGGTCGACATCCAGCAACGGCGACGAAGCTTCGAAATCCGCGCGCGCCTGCGCCGGCGTGAGTTGCGGGAACGGGATACGCACACCGGACTCCGTTCCCAGCTGGATCATTTCCAGCAGCGCCGCGATATCGGGATGAAGGCTCATGGTCACCTCATTCTGCTGGTTCGGGCTGCAGGGCTTGCGTCGCCTGGATCGCTATGCGGGGCTCCAGCCACGAACAGATCGCCGAGAGGAAGGTCTCGTTGCTCAGGATCGAGAAATGGTCGTCGCCGACGACGCCGAGGTCTGCCGCATGCGGTAGCTCGGCTTCGAGCCAATCGCGCTGCTGCAGGCGGCCCGAGGTCCACCAGCACCCGGGCGCGACACGGAGATGCGCAGGCCAGTCAGCATGCTGCGCCAGCCGTTTTAGATGTCGTCCGACCGTGAATGCGCCGACGATGTCGTCGACCCCGAGCAGCCGATCGCGCGATGCTGCCGGTACCGTGCTGATCGCGTCGTCGATCAGCCGCCTGATCGCCTCGTCGCTGGCCGGCTGGCCGGCGGCGCTGATCGCCGCCGCCTGCGACCTGATGATCGACAACTGCACGCCAGGTACAGCAACGGACAGCAGCCCGAGCAACTCGTCGGCCCAATGCTGCCCGGCGGATTGCGGCTCACCGCGCGGCCTTTGTGGAACGAAGCTGTCGATCAGCGCGAGATGCTCGACGCTTTCGCCACGTCGCTCCAGCTCGGCGGCGACCATGCATGCGATCAGCCCGCCGAGCGACCAACCGATCAGATGATAAGGTCCCCTGCCCTGCGCCCGCACGATCTCGCTGGCATAGTCCACGGCCATCGCGGCCAGCGATTCATCGGTGAAAGACGGCGCGATCAATGTCCGGCATTGCAGCCCGAAAAGCTGGCGCTTCCCTTCCAGTCGGCGCGCCAGCGGCGCATAGTCGAACACCGTGCCGAAGCCGCCGTGGAAGCAGAACACGGGGGGCGTGCCGGGGGCCGGCGCATTCAGCGGCAACAGCGCCGAAGGTCGCGCCAGATCGCTCGCCGGCCGGCCAAGCAAGGCCCTGATCGTCGGCTTCTGCAGCAGGTCGCGCAGCTTGATCTCGCGGCCGAGGACCGGCTCACGGCGGAGCCGCGCGATCACCTTCAGGCTCAAGATCGAGTTGCCGCCGAGCTCGAAGAAATTGTCGGTGACGCCGACCTGCGGCACGCCGAGAACCTCGGCCCACAGCTGCGCCATCGCCGTCTCCTCAGGACCATCGGGCGCGATGAACACGCGCTCGGCAGCGGCCTCCGGGGCCGGCAGCGCCCTGCGATCGACCTTGCCGCTCGAGAGCGTTGGAAGACGGGAGAGCACGATGATCCTGGCCGGGACCATATAGGCCGGCAGCCGGTCACGCAGCCCGGCCGTGAGGCTGGCACACAGCCGCTCCGATGCCGGGCCAACGAATTCGCTTGCATCCTTCGGCGCGACATAGGCGACGAGCTGGTTGCCACCGGCGCCCCGTACAGCGAGCACGGCAGCCTGCGCGACGGTGGGCTCCAACAGCAAGGCCGACTGAATCTCGCCGAGTTCGATTCGGAAGCCGCTGACCTTGACCTGATCGTCACTGCGCCCGAGATATTCGATCGTGCCGTCGACGTCCCAACGAGCGAGATCGCCGGTGCGATAGAGGCGTGCGCCGGCCTTGGACGCAAACGGATCCGGAACGAAACGCTCCGCGGTCATGCCAGGCTTGGCGTGATAGCCGCGTGCCAGGCCGAGACCGCCAATGTACAGCTCACCGGCTGCGCCAGCCGGCACGATGTTCAACCGACTATCAAGGATATAGGCAGTGCGGTCACCAACGGGAACGCCGATCGGCGCATAGGCTTTGTCGCATTCGGCGCGGCCGTCGACCTTCCAGACGAGCGGCGTCACAACGGTCTCGGTGGGACCATAGCCGTTGATGAGGATCTGCGGTTTCAGTGCCTGCTTCACTTTGTCGAAGCCGGCCCTGGGCATGGCCTCGCCGCCGAACGAGTACAGCTTTACTGGCGGTCGATGACCGGTCTGCTCCGCCCATTCCGCGACCTGCTGCAGATAGGCCGGCGGCAGTCCGACATGCGTGACACCTTGCGCATGCAGCATCTCGACGGTCTGCTCCGGGGTCCACAGCTCCGCATCGCGCATCACGAGCCGCGCTCCCTGCGAGAGCACGGTGAGCCACCGCTCATGGGCCCCATCGAAGGCCAGCGACAGAAAATGCAGCTCGCGCGAATCCGCTTCGATCTCGTAGAGCGCAGCGGTCGCGCGGCAATGCATGGCGAGAGGCCCATGCGCGACCGCGACGCCCTTTGGCCGCCCGGTCGAACCCGACGTGTAGATCACATAGGCGAGGTTGTCCTGGTGCAGGCCCGGCTGCGGCGTATGATCCGGTCCCGTCTCGAAGTCAAAGCGCGCAAGATCGATGCACTCGACACCATCGGGCGCGGGAACGTCGCGGGAGCCGGACAGCAGGAACGCCGCACCGCTGTCGTGCATCACATACGAGATCCGCTCCGGCGGCAGCTCGGGATCGAGCGGTACATAGGCCGCGCCGGCCTTCAACACGGCGAGCAGCGCCACGATCGTTGCGGCCTCACGCTCGACGACGACGCCAACGCGCTGGTCCGGCAAGAGCCCCTTCGCGATCAGGTGATGCGCGAGGCGATTGGCGCGGCGATCGAGTGCGCCGTAGGACAGGCTGCTGCCGCCGATCACCAGCGCTGTTCGTGCGGGATCGATGACTGCGTGCCGGCCGATCGTCTCATGGACCAGCGGAGCCGATGCGGCGGGCACCGCGTGAGCATTGCAACTGAGCGCGCGCGCGTGACCGTGGCTGGTTGCGGCATCGATCGCGCCGACCCGGGCTTCGGGATCCTGTGTCAACGCCGCGAGCAGATGCTCGAACTGCGCTCTGATCTGCTCAGCCTCCGCCGATGTGAAATGGCTCGGCATGTACGTGTACTCGACCTGGAGCGTGTCCTCGACCAGGACCGACAGATCCATCGGATAGTTGGTCACGTCGACATTGCGTAGCCCGCCGAACTGGAGCGAGCCGTCGCCCTGCAGCAGGCCGCGTTCGACGGGGTAGTTTTCGAACACGATGATGCTGTCGAACATGGTCTCGCCGGCGCGGCCGGCCCAGCTCTGGATGTCGTAGAGCGGCGTCTGCTCATAGTTGCGGATCGCGGCGTTGCGGCTCTGTATCGCACGCAGCCAGTCGCCGATGGAGGAATCAAGCGGAGGCGTCTCGATCATCGGCAGCGTATTGATGAAAAGGCCGATCATCTGCTCGGCCCCGTCGAGACCGGCCGGACGGCCGGCCACCGTGACGCCGAAGCTGACCGTCTGCTGTCCCGTATAGCGCTGCAGCAGCAGCGCCCAGACGCCCTGGATGAGCGTGTTGAGCGTGATGCGCTCGCGGCGGGCAAACGTCTTCAAGACCGACGTCGCATCCGCGTCGAGCCGCGTGTACACGCGCCGGTGCCCCTGTTCATCGTAGCGGCGGGCGCCGAATGCATCGGCCAACGGCGTCGGCTGGTCGAAGGCGGACAGCTGTCCGCGCCAGAAGCGCTCGGCGGCATCAGCGTCCTGGGCCAGAAGCCAGGCGATGTAGTCACGATAATGCGTGGGATTGGGCGCGAGCCTGCGCCCGGCATAACTCTGCAGGATCTCGCCGATGAAGCGGGCCGAGCTCCAGCCATCCATCAGGATGTGATGATAGGTCCAGATCAGGCGATGGCGATCGTCCTCCACGCGCAGCAGGCGCACCCGCTGCAACGGCGGCCGCGCGAGATCAAACTCGGCATCACGCTCTCCGGCAAGTACCGCCGCGAGGCGCGCCTCGTCGATCACCTGGCCACGCCAATCCTCGGTTTCGAACGGTAGCGTCGCCTGATGATAGACGGCCTGCAACGGCGAGCCGGACAGCTCACGCCAGAGAAAGCCCGTTCGCAGCATCGGATGGCGCGCGGAGACGTCCTGCCACGCCGTACGCAAGCGCTCGACATCGAGGCCGCCGATCTCGACGCTGATCTGGTTGACGTAGACGCCACTGCCGGCGTCGCGCAGGCTGTGGAACAGCATGCCCTGCTGCATCGGCGACAGCGGATAGATGTCCTCGATACGGTCCCAATCGAGACCGAGCCGTGCCAGCTCTTCATCGCTCGAGCCCGACAGCACACCGCGCGCCACGGCGGCTCGCTTCTCGTCCTGCGCCGCCCGACACAACGGCGCGAGCAGCTCGATGGTCTGGTGCCGGAACACGTCTCTCGGCTCCAGCAGGAGACCGGCTCGGCGGGCACGGCCGACGATCTGCAGCGAGATGATGGAGTCGCCGCCGAGCTCGAAGAAGTTATCGGTGACCCCGACATCGTCCTGGTGCAGCAGCTCGGCCCAGATCGCGGCGAGCGCGGCCTCGGTCGAATTGCGCGGCGCGACGCGTTGTGTCTCGTTGGTCCGCGCATCGGGTCGCGGCAGCGCCTTGCGGTCGATCTTGCCGTTCGGCGTCAAAGGCAGCCGTGGCAGCACCATCACCCGCGACGGCACCATGTAGTCCGGCAGCGCCGAGGTGAGCGCAGCGCGCAACGCCGCGCCGTCGAGTGCATCATCGCCGCTGACATAGGCGATCAGCTGTCGGCTGCCGCCGAGCTCCTGCGCCACCACGACGCTGTCGCGCACGCCGCTCTCGCCGCGCAGCCGCGCCTCGATCTCGCCGAGCTCGATGCGATGGCCGCGGATCTTGACCTGATGGTCGACGCGGCCGACATGCTCGAGCACGCCATCGGCCCGCCAGCGCGCGAGGTCGCCGGTGCGGTACAGCCGCGCACCGGCCGTCCCGAACGGATCCGGAATGAAGCGCTCGGCACTGAGAGCCGCCCGGTTCCAATAGCCGCGCGCGAGCCCCTCGCCACCGATGAACAGCTCACCGGCCACGCCGATCGGGGCCAGGTTCAAATCATCATCGAGCACGTACAGCGTGGTGTTGCCGATCGGACCGCCGAGCACCGGCGTCGGATCGTCGGCATCGAGCCGATGCCGCGCCGACCACACCGTGGTCTCGGTCGGCCCATAGAGATTCCAGACCTCGCTGCTCAGCGCGACCAGCCGTCGCGCCAAGTCGGGCGCCAGTGCCTCGCCGCCGCTCAGCACACGGCACCGCTCCGGTATCCACGTCTCCGTCGCCTGGTGATCGAGCAGCATGCGCCAGCTCGATGGCGTCGCCTGGATCATGGTGACGCCATGTCCTGCCACGATCGTCTTCAGCGTGGCCGGATCATGCGCGGCGGCGCGATCGGCAAGCACGACGTTGGCGCCACGCGTCAGCGGCAGCCAAAGCTCCAGCACCGCGATGTCGAATGACAGCGACGTCAGCCCGAGCACGCGGTCCTCGCGCGCAATGCCCGGATACTCCGCCATCGTTGCCAGGAAGTTCGCCACCGCGCCATGACGCACCATCACGCCCTTGGGCAGCCCGGTCGAACCGGAGGTGTAGATGACATAAGCGAGGCTTTCTGGATGCACATCGACGTCGAGGTTTCCGGTGTCGCCCGCATTGTCGTCCATGGCGTCGTCGAGCAGCCACGCCTCGGCGCCGCTGCGTTCCAGCGCTGGCGCAAAGCGCTCGCGCAACGAGTCCTGCGTGAGCAGCAGCGTCGCGCCGCTATCGCCCAGCATGTGGGCGAGGCGCTCGGCCGGATAGTCGGGATCGAGCGGCAGGTACGCCCCACCCGCCTTCAGCACCGCGAGCAACGCCACCATCATCGTGATGCTGCGCTCCAGTGCCAGCCCGACGACCACGTCGGCACCGACACCGCGGTCTCTGAGCCGGCGCGCCAAGCGGTTGGCTTGCGCGTTCAGCGCGCCGTAGTTGATCGTCTCCTCACCATGCGCGACGGCGATCGCATCGGGCGCCTGCGCTGCTTGCGCCTCGACCTGCGCGACGATCGCAGTGAATATATCTGCGCCGGCCGTATCGTTGACACGCGCCAGGGTCGCGAGATGGTCCGGATCGATCGGCGCGATGTTGCCGACCGACTGCTCGGCATCGCCGCTGATCGCCGCGAGCAGTTGCACGAAAGCCGCTTGAAGCCGAACGATCTGGCCTTCGTCGAAATGCCGCCGCTGAAAGTTGAATACGAGCCGCAGCTGACCGTCGAGGCCGACGCTGACGAACAGCGGATAGTTGCTGGTCTCCAAAATCCTGGTCCGGCCAGCGACGAGCCGTCCGCCCTTCGATTTCAGCGCCTGATCGACCGGATAGTTCTCGAACACCAGGATGCTGTCGAACAACGGACGTCCGGCGCGTCCGGCCAGCCGTTGAATGTCCGCAAGCGGCATCCAGCCATGATCCCGCAGAGCAAGATTGCGGTCCTGCAGGTTGCGCAGCCATGCGCCGACACTGAGCTGCGGATATTCGCGATCGACCACCGGCAACGTGTTGATGAACAGGCCGACCATGTCTTCGGCCCCGGCAACAGCCGCGGGCCGATCTGACACCGTCACGCCAAAGCAAACCGTGTCCTGGCCAGTGTAACGACGCAGCAATTGCGCCCATGCGGCTTGAACGACCGTGTTCAAGGTGACGCGCTCGCGGGTCGCGAATTGCTGCAGCCGTTCGCTCAGATCCTGGTCCACCGCCATGACGCGAGAGCCGTGGTCCATCGGTCCGTTGCTGCCGGCCGGTGCCACCAGGCTTGGCTCGTCGAGCTCGATCAGGGCTGCGCGCCAGAATTGCGCGGCGGCCTCGTGATCCCTCGCCTGGAGCCAGGCGATGTAGTCGCGATAGTGCAGCTGCTGCGCCGGCAGCGAGCCATGCTCCAGCAGTTGCATCACCTCTGCCACGAAACGCGCTGAGCTCCAACCATCCATCAGGATGTGATGATGGGTCCAGATCAGCCAATGACGGTCGTCATCGAGCCTGACCAGCGTCAGGCGCTGCAACGGCGGACACGCCAGATCGAAACCTTCCGCACGCTCACGCTGGGCGACCGCGTTCAGGGCGGCGTCGAGTGCTGCTGGCAAAAGTCCCGCGGCGCGGGTACGCCAATCGTCCTCGGTGAAGCGTATCTCCGCATGGCGATAGACCACCTGCTGCGGCGGTCCCGACAATTCGCGCCAGAGAAAACCGGTGCGCAACAGGGGATGGCGATCACTGACGGCCTGCCAGGCCGCCCGCAGCTCACCTGCGTCGAGGCCGCGTATTTCGGCGGTCAGCTGGTTGACGTAAACTCCGGTGCCGTCGTCGTTCAGCGCATGGAACAGCATGCCCTGCTGCATCGGCGACAGCGGATAGATGTCCTCGACCTCGCGCCACTTCAGTGGAAGCGCGTCGATCTCGGCCTGGGTCAGCTTCGACAGCGTGACATCGGACGGCGTCAATCCACTTGCCCCGCTGGTGCAGTGATCGACGAGTTCGAGAAGCGCGGCTTCGAAACAGGCGGCGAGACGCGCGACCGTTGCTGCTCGATAACGTTTTCTGCTGAAGCCGAACGACACCTGCAGCCGGCCGCCAAGCACACGGGCATTGATGCTGAGGATGTGACGCAACGGACTCGATGCGGCCCGGGATGATCCCGCGCTCTCCGGCGCAACCGCGAACAATGCGGCCTCGCCTGCGCCATCATCCACCTGACCGAGATAGTTGAAGCCGATGCGCGGCTCACGGCCTGCACCAAGCACGGCACGCTGTGCTTCAGAGCCGAGATGGCGCAGGATGCCGTAGCCGAGCCCCCGATGCGGAACGGACCGGAGCATTTCCTTGGTCGCCTTGATCAGCGTGGCCGGCTCTTGTGCCCCGCCCGCGAGCGCCACGGGAAACGCCGTCGTGAACCAGCCGACGCTGCGCGACAAATCGAGCCCCGCGCCGATCTCCTCTCGGCCATGACCTTCGAGCTCGATCGCGATATTTTCCCGTCCGGACCATAGCCACAGCGCCCGCGTCAGCGCCGCAAGCAGGAGGTCATTGACCTGGGTCCGGTAGGCCGCAGGAGCCATGCCCAGCAGGCGCGCGGTCAGCGCGGAGTCGATGACCAGGGGCACTTCATCCGCATCGGCGACCGTGTCAGGACCGTCATGGTCATCATCGCACGACAGTTCGTCCGCCTGCGGGATCGCCGACCAATAGTCCAGCTCCCTGGCCAGTTCATCGGAGCCGGCATATATCTGCAGCGCAGCGCCCCACTGCGCGTAGGCATGGGTCTTCGGCGGCAGCGTTGCCGCCGCGTCTCCGCGCAACATCTGCTCGTAGGCGGCGGCCAGATCCTCGAGCAGCACGCGCCAGGACACGCCATCGACCACGAGATGATGGATCGCGACGAGGAGCCGCTGCTCACCCGACGGAAGGTCCATTCCGACGGCGCGAACCAGCGGGCCATGTGCGAGCGAGAGCGTAGCCTGCACCTCGGTTGCCAGTGCCGTGACAGCATCGGCATTGGCGAGCTTGCACGTCCGGAACAACTCCGCGAGCGCCGGTGAAGGCCCATGCTCGGCGCGCCAGACGCCATCGGCTCGTTGGAAGCGCAGCCTCAGCGCATCGTGGTGAGCGACGACCGCTGAAAGCGCGTGCCCCAGCACAATCCAGTCGAGCCGGCGCTGCGGCTTGAGCAGCAAGGCCTGATTCCAGTGGTCCGGCTTCTCCAGATCCTGCTCGAAGAATCTGAGCTGAATCGGCAGCAGCGGCTGTGGGCCGATAACGAGGCCCTGCTCTGCCGTTGCTTCGAGCTGGACTGCAGACCGGGCCTCGCGCGCCAGAGCCTCAAGCGTCTGGTGTTTGAAGACATCACGCGGCTCGATCACGACGCCGGCGCGACGCGCGCGACTGACCATCTGCAGCGAGATGATGGAGTCGCCGCCGAGCTCGAAGAAATTGTCGGTGATCCCGACATCGGGCTGACGCAGCAGCTCGGCCCAGATCGCCGTGAGCACGATTTCGTTCGGCGTCCGCGGCGCGATCCGCATGGCCGCGCCGGCACTCTCCGGCGCCGGCAGCGCCTGGCGGTCGACCTTGCCGTTGACCATCAGCGGCAGCCGGTCGAGCACCACGATCCGCGACGGCACCATGTAATCGGGCAGTTGCGCCGCCAAGGCGTCGCGCAGCGCCGCGCCATCGAGCGCGCTGTCGCCGCTGACATAGCCGACGAGCTGCCGGCCCGCGCCAAACTCGCGCGCGACCACGACGGCCCCGCGAACCGACGGCTGCTGCAACAGACGTGCTTCGATCTCGCCGAGCTCGATGCGGAAGCCGCGGACCTTCACCTGATGGTCGGCCCGGCCGACATAATCGATGGCGCCATCACTGCGCCAGCGCGCGAGATCGCCGCTGCGGTAGAGCCGCGCACCCGGCGGCCCAAACGGATCGGCGATGAAGCGCTCGGCCGTCAGCCCGGCCCGCCCGAGATAGCCGCGCGCAAGCCCGGTGCCGCCGATGTAGAGCTCGCCCGTCGTTCCTTCGTCCACCAGATTGAGGTCGGCGTCAAGAATGCGCAGCACCGTCCCGGGGATGGGGTATCCGATCGGAACGCGGCTGCCGCTCGGACTGCGGCAATTCCAGAAGCTGGCGTTGATCAGGGTTTCGGTCGGCCCGTAGCGGTTGTCGAAGCGGATGGTGGGAAATACCGCACGGACCTGGTCCATCAGCTGGACCGGCAGCGCTTCTCCGCCGGAAAACAGCCGCTTCAAGCTCACGCATCGTCTCGCTGCGGGCTCAGCGATGAATTGCGCAAGCATCTGCGGCACGAAATGCAACGTGGTGACATCGTGAGCGATGATCGCATCGATCAACCGCCCGGGCTCGCGGTGCGCGCCGGGAGCAGCGATCGCAAGCCGCGCCCCAACCGTCAGCGGCCACAGGATCTCCCAGACCGCGACGTCGAAGCTGAACGGCGTCTTCTGCAGCAGCGTCTCACTGGCGTCGAGCCGATATTCGGCCTGCATCCACGCCAGCCGTGCGGCGAGAGCGCCACGCGTGCAGGCGACGCCTTTGGGCACACCGGTCGAGCCCGACGTGTAGATCACATAGGCAAGGCTCTCGGGACGCACCGGGATCCTCAGGTCGGCGGTATCGCGCCTGGCAGCCGTCTCCGCGCGAGCATCATCCGCCGTTCCAACAACGATCAGGTCGACGCCGGCGTCGGCTGCCGTCAGGGTAAGCCGGTCGCGTAGCTGTGTCTGTGTCAGCACCAGCCGCGCGCGACTGTCGCGCAGCATCGCAGCGATGCGCTGGCTCGGATAATCCGGATCGAGCGGCAGATAGCCCGCTCCAGCCTTCAACACCGCCAGCACGGCGACGATCATGTCGATGCTGCGTTCGAACGCCAGCCCGACTGGAGCATCCAGGCCGATCCCGCGCGCGCGAATCCGGCGGGCCAGACGGTTGGCGCGCGCATTCAACTCGGCGTAGCTGATCCGCTCGCCCTCGCAGATCAAGGCGGTCGCGGCGGGAGACCGCCCGGCCTGCTGCTCGATCTGCGCCACGACATCGATCACATCGTCAGTGGTCGCCGGCGCGGCAATACCTACGCTCCAGTCGAGCACCCGCTGCTTCGCAACGTCATCCAAGCCGTGCAGCTCTGCGATCGGCCGGCTGCTTCCGTCGGCGATACGGTCGACCAGGCCAGCTAAGGCCGCCTGAATCCGCCCGATCTGCTGCCGGTCGAACCGGCCACGGTCGTAGCGGAAGCCGAGCCTGATGCCGGCTTCGGTGACGAAGACGGCGAGCGTCAGCGCATAGTTCGTGATCGAGAGCTGCTCGGCGCGGCCTGTGCGGGGGCCGTCTCCCGGCTGAGCGCGCAGCACCTCGTCGACCGGATAGTTCTCGAAAACGAAGATCGTGTCGAACAGCGGACGCCCGGCGCGGCCCGCGAGTCGCTGGATCTCGTAGAGCGGCAGCCAGCCATGCTCGCGCAGGTCGACGTTGCGATCCTGAACGCTGCGTAGCCAATCGCCGACCGACGTCTGCGAACTGGTGTCGTCGAGCATCGGCAAGGTGTTGATGAACAGCCCGACCATCTCCTCCACGCCCGCAATCTCGGGCGGCCGGCCGGAGATGGTGGCGCCGAAGCAGACGGCCTGCTGGCCGGTCAGCCGCCGCAACAGCTGCGTCCACGCGCCCTGCAGCATGGTGTTCAAGGTCACCCGCTCACGCCGCGCCGCGGCCTGCAGCCGCTCGGTCTGCGCCGCATCGATCAAGAGGTCGAGCGAGGCATGGCCGGCCGCAGGCTCCGCCGGCCCGCCGAGGGCATCGGCAAGCAGGGTGGGTTCATCGAGTGGAGAAAGAAGCCTAGACCAGAACGCGCCTGACGACTCGCTGTCCTGGCGCTGCAGCCAGTCGATGTAGTCGCGGTACCTGCCCCGTGGCGCAGACAGCGCCCTGCCCCGTACATGCTGCATGATCTCGGCGATCAGGCGTGCCGCACTCCAGCCGTCGAGCAGGATGTGATGATGAGTCCAGATCAGCCGGTGAACACCGCCGCCGAGATCGATCAGTCGGACCCGCTGCAGCGGAGGACGTGACAGGTCGAAACCATCTCGTCGTTCGGCGAAGGCCGCGTCGGCGAGCGCAGCGGCGCGAGCGGTCGTATCCATCAATGCGACTCGGTCGCGCCAATCCTCGACAACGAAAGGGACCTCGGCGTGGCGACAGACCAGTTGCTGCGGCGTGCCCGACAATTCGCGCCATAGGAAAGCGGTTCGCAGCACGGCGTGCGCCGCCGTCATCGCCTGCCACGCCTCGCGCAGCCGCGTCGGGTCGACGCCGCTGACGTCGACGGCGATCTGGCTGACATAGCTGCCGCTATCGGCATCGCGGAGCGCGTGGAACAACATGCCCTGCTGCATCGGTGACAGCGGATAGATGTCCTCGATCTCGCGCCAGTCGCGCGAGGCTCCCAATAGATCGAGCTCCGGCTGGCTCAGCCGCGACAACGGAACGTCGGACGGCGTGATGCCGCGCACGCCGCTCGTACAGTGTGCGACGAGCTCGCGCAGAGCCGTCGCATAGCAGGCCGCGAGCCGTTCGATCGTCTCGCGGCGGTAGCGCTTGCGGCCGAAGCTGAACGTCAGCCGCAACTCGCGGTCCAGCACCTGGCCGTTGATGCTGAGCCAGCGGCCGAGCGGCGCGCTGGCGCTGCGCGACGGCCCCGCGCTTTCCGGCGCCACGGCAAACGCGCCGCCAGAGCCGACGCTGGCGCCGAACTGGCCGAGATAGTTGAAGACGATGCGCGGCTCCGCGCCGTCCACCAGCGCCTCGCGCTGTCCCCGGCTGCCGCAGTGGCGCAGCACGCCATAACCAAGGCCGCGGGATGGAATGGCGCGCAACTCCTCCTTGATCGATTTGATCAGCGTCGCGTCATCGCTCGCACCGTTGGACAGACGGACGGGAAAGGCGATCGTGAACCAGCCGATCGTCCGCGACAGCTCCACATTGTCGAACACATCTTCGCGGCCATGGCCTTCGAGCTCGACAAGAACATCATCGCGCCCGCTCCAGGTTCCGACTGCACGGGCGAGCGCGGCGAGCAGCAAATCGTTGACATGGGTCCGATAGGCGGCGGGCGCGTCTTTCAGCAGCTGCGCCGTCAGAACCGCATCGAATGTGACCGCCACATCCTCGCCATCGGCAACCCGGTCGACGTCGCCATGGTCGTCGTCGCAAGGCAGATCACCGGCCACGGTCCGCGTCCGCCAGTAGTCGAGCTGGCCTGCCAGCTCCGCGCTCGCAGCGTAGGCTTCGAGCCTCCGGCCCCACGACGCCACGGTTTCGCTCTTCGCTGGAAGCGCAATCGCCGCAACACCCTGCGCGGCCTGTTCGTACGCCGACGCGATATCTTCGAGCAACACGCGCCAGGACACGCCGTCGACCACGAGATGATGCACGACGATCAGGAGCCTCTGGCTGCCGTCCGCCACGTCCATTCCCACCAAGCGGAGCAGCGGACCCTGCAGGGAGAGGCTCGCTTGAGCGATCGCGGCAACCGAGGTGATGTCGGCGGCATCGGCCACGATGCGCGTCCACAGCAGATCGGCGAGCGACGGCATCTCGCCATATCGTGCCTGCCACGCGCCATCGACCTCAGCGAATTGCATCCGCAGGGCGTCGTGATGCGACACGACCGCCATCACAGCCCGGGCCATCGCGCCCCAATCCAGCCGTGCTCCGGGCACAAGCAGGACGGCCTGATTCCAATGATGCCGTTCACCCGCGTCCTCGGCGAAGAAGCGACGCTGGATCGGTAACAACGGCACCGGGCCACCGTCGGACTCGACCGGCCGCGCCGACGCGCCCAGGACCACTTCACTGCGCGCGACACGCGCCAGCTCCTGGAGCGTCTGGTGCCGGAACAGATCGCGCGGCTCGATCGAGAGGCCGCGCTGACGCGCCCGCCCGACCACCTGCAGCGAGATGATGGAGTCGCCGCCCAGCTCGAAGAAATTGTCGGTCAGCCCGACGTGCGGACGCCCGAGCAGCTCCGCCCAGATCGCCGCCAACGTCACTTCCGTTGGCGTCTGCGGAGCAACATAGTTCGCGTCTGCCGCCAGTTGCTGCGGAACGGGCAAGGCCTCACGATCGACCTTGCCGTGGGCCGTGAGCGGCATCTGCGTCAACGGCACGATCCGCGTCGGAACCATGTAGTCCGGCAGCTCCTGCAGCAGAGCCGTCCGCAGCGTCGTCTCGTCGATGTCGCCGGCGCCGCTGACGTAGCCAATGAGCTGCTGTCGCCCGCCGATGTCGCGCGCGACCACCACGGCCGACCGGACACCGGTTTGGCGCATCAGGCGCGCCTCGACCTCGCCCGGCTCGATCCGAAAGCCGCGGATCTTGAGCTGGTGGTCGGAACGTCCGACATAGTCGATCACGCCATCGGCGCGCCAGCGTGCCAGATCGCCGGTGCGGTACAGCCGGGCCCCCGGCTCGCCGAACGGATCGGGGACGAACCGCTGCGCCGTCAGGCCCGGTCGATTCCAATAGCCGCTTGCGAGTCCCTCGCCGCCGATATGCAGCTCACCGGTGACGCCGACCGGAACGATGTTGAGGTCGCCGTCGAGAACGAGCGCGGAGCGCCGGCCGACCGGACGGCCGATCGGCGCATAGGCGCAGTCGATCTCGGCATCGGCATCGACCTTCCAGACCAGAGGCGTGACCACCGTTTCCGTCGGGCCATAGCCATTGATCAGCTTGCGCGGCCGCAGTGCGTGCCTGACCTTGTCGAAACCCGATTTCGACATGGCCTCGCCGCCGAAGGAATACAGCGACACCGGCGGTGGATCGCCGCGCCACGCCGCGAAGTCGGCGAGCTGTTGCAGATAGGCTGGCGGGAAGCCAGCATTCGTGACCTGCTGTGCACGCATCACGTCGAGCGTCTGCTCGGCCGACCAGAGATCGGCATCGCGCATCACCAGCGCGGCGCCGCAACTCAGCGCGGTCCATAACCGCTCATGCGCACCGTCGAAGGTGAACGAAAGGAAGTGCAGCTCGCGCGATTGCCGGTCCATCTCGTAAAGCTCGGCGGTGGCATCGCAATGCATTGCGAACGGCCCGTGGGCGACGGCGACTCCCTTCGGCACGCCGGTCGAGCCGGACGTGTAGATCACATAAGCGAGGCTCTGCGGATCGACCTCGACCGCAGGATCGACTTCCGTTTCCTCAGGTGAGATGAGGCCGAGATCGAGGACGCGCACACTGGGCATCGCCGGCAATTGCGTCGAGCCGACGTCGGTCAGCACGACGCCTGCGCCGGCATCGCGGATGGTCGCCGACAGCCGCGCCGGCGGATGGTCCGGGTCGAGCGGCAGGTAGACGGCGCCCGTCTTCAGCACCGCAAGAAAAGCGGCGACCAGATCAGGCGACCGCTGCATCGAGATGCCGACCAGCGCACCAGGGCGGACGCCGTGCGCCCGGAGATGCCGGGCGATCGCGTTGGCACGGCGATCGAGTACCGCATAGCTGATCGTCTCAGCACCAAAGAGCAACGCCGGTGCGTCCGGCGTTTCCAGCGCGTGCTGGACAAAGCTTCGATGCACCGGCCGGAACGGCGCAAACGTACGGGCACACTCATTCCACCGGGTCACGTCGTCATGTTGCTGCTTCGAGAGCAGATCGAGCGAAGCGATGGGGCGCTCCGGGTCTGCGATCATCGATTCCAGAATGGTGCGCCAATGTGCAGCAAGGCGCTCGATCGTCGTCCGGTCGAACAGAGCGGTGGCGAACGAAAACAGCGCCGAGATGTCGCCCGACGGCGCTTCCTCGCTGTCGACGGCGAGGTCGAATTTGACCGTGTTGATCTCCGGCGCGATCGTCTCGATCTGCAGCTCGGCAGCGGCGGGGACGTCCGCCATCTCGCGCCGGCGCTGATGATTGTAGAGCACTTGAAACAGCGGGTTATGGCTCAGGCTTCGCTGCGGCTGCAGCACCTCCAGCAACCGTTCGAACGGCAGATCCTGGTTGTCCTGGGCCTCGAGCGACGCCTCGCGCAGCAAAGCGATCAACTCAGCGATCGTGCTGCGACCGTCGATCGTCGAACGCAGCACCTGCGTGTTGACCAGCAGGCCGATCAGCCGTCGCGTCTCCGAGCGATCGCGATTGGCAAGCGGAACACCGATACTGATGTCGGGCTGACCGCTATAGCGGTACAACACCAGCTTCAGCGCTGCGAGCAGAACCACGAACAGCGTCGTCTGGTGTCGCCGCGCCAGCTCACGCAGGCGATCGGCCAGCGTTGCGCCGAGCGCAAGGCGTACGCCATCGCCTGACTGGTCGGCCTGAGCCGAGCGGGCGCGGTCGAACGGCAGCTGCAACATTGCCGTGTCCAGGAGCCGATCGGTCCAGTAGCGGAGCTGCTGCTCTCCCTCCGCCGCACTGATCCAGAGCTGCTGCCAAGCCGCGAAATCGGTGTATTCGATCTCGAGGTCCGGTAACGGCGCGACCTCGCCCCGGACCACGCTCTGATAGAGCTGCCAGAACTCGTCCGTCAGCACCTGCATCGACCAGCCGTCGGCTACGATGTGATGCAGCGTCACCGCGAGGATGTGATCCTCCTCGCCGAGCGCCAGCAGCGCCCCACGCAGCAATGGACCGGCTTCGAGATCGAACGGCAGCGCTGCCTGTTCGAGCAGCACGCGTCGCGCCTGCTCCTCGCGGTCATCACCGCCAAAGATGATCCGGCGCAGCTCGACCGGCTGCGACGGACAAACGATCTGCTCGGGCTCGCCGCCCTCCTGCCGGAACACAGTGCGGAGCGCGGCATGGCGAACGACCAGTCCGTCGAGAGCCCGCTGCAAGGCGTCGACATCGAGCCGGCCACGCAGACGGATCGCGATAGGCATGTTGTAGGCCGAGCTGCCCGGATCCATCCGCCACAGGAACCAGAGTCGTGCCTGGGCGGACGACAGTGGTGCTCGCTGCAGGTTCTGCCGCGCGATCGGCAGGATCGACAGATCGATGCCCTTTGCGGCCAGTTGCGCGAGGAAGGCGCGCTGCTTCTCGGCATCGAGACGCGCGAGGCGGCGGGCGATCTCGCTGAGCTGCTGGGTCTGAAGTCCGGACTGGTCATTCATTGGCGAGCTCGACTTCCTGCAGCAGATCGAACATGGCGGCGATGTCGTCGCTGCGCGTCTTCACCGGCTGTTCCGCAGCGAGCGCGGACGCCATGCTCTCGACGGTCGTCAGCTCGAACAGTCGCTTCAGCGGCAAATCCCGCGCGAGATCGCGTTTGATCCGGCCGACGAGTTGAACCGCGACCAGGGAGTCGCCGCCGAGCTCGAAGAAATTGTCGGTGACGCCGACATCGTCCTGGTGCAGCAGCTCGGCCCAGATCACTGCGAGTGCGGCCTCGGTCGGATTGCGCGGCCCGACGCGTTGTGTCTCATTCGCCCGGGCGTCGGGTCGCGGCAGCGCCTTGCGGTCGATCTTGCCGTTCGGCGTCAAAGGCAGCCGTGGCAGCACGACCACCCGCGACGGCACCATGTAGTCGGGCAGCACCGCCGACAGCACCATGCGCAGACTGCCACCGTCGAGCGTGTCTTCGCCGCTGACATAGCCGATCAGCTGCCGGCTGCCGCCCAGCTCCTGCGCCACCACGACGCTGTCGCGCACGCCGCTCTCGCCGCGCAGCCGCGCCTCGATCTCGCCGAGCTCGATGCGATGGCCGCGGATCTTGACCTGATGGTCGACGCGGCCGACATGCTCGAGCACGCCATCGGCCCGCCAGCGCGCGAGATCGCCGGTGCGGTACAGCCGCGCATTGGCCGTCCCGAACGGATCCGGAATGAAGCGCTCGGCACTGAGAGCCGCCCGGTTCCAATAGCCGCGCGCGAGCCCCTCGCCACCGATGAACAGCTCACCGGCCACGCCGATCGGGGCCAGGTTCAAATCATCATCGAGCACGTACAGCGTGGTGTTGCCGATCGGACCGCCGAGCACCGGCGTCGGATCGGCGGCATCGAGCCGATGCCGCGCCGACCACACCGTGGTCTCGGTCGGCCCATAGAGATTCCAGACCTCGCTGCTCAGCGCGACCAGCCGTCGCGCGAGATCGGGCGCCAGCGCCTCGCCGCCGCTCAGGATGCGGCAACCTCCAGGTATCCACTCCTGCATCGCCTCGTGATCGAGCAGCATGCGCCAGCTCGACGGCGTGGCCTGGATCATGGTCACGCCGTGCTTGGCAACCAGCACCTTCAGTGCAGCCGGATCATGTGCAGCGGCGCAATCGGCGAGCACGATCTGGACGCCATGGGTCAGTGGCAGCCACAGCTCCAGCACCGCGATGTCGAATGACAGCGACGTCAGCCCGAGCACGCGATCCTCGCGCGCAATGCCCGGGTGCTCCGCCATCGTTGCCAGGAAGTTCGCCACCGCGCCATGACGCACCATCACGCCCTTGGGCAACCCGGTCGAACCGGAGGTGTAGATGACGTAAGCGAGGCTTTCAGGATGCACGTCGACGTCGAGGTTATCAGTGTGGCCATTGGCTTCTCTCGCCGTCACATCGAGCAGCCAGGCCGCGACGCCGCTGCGTTCCAACGCCGGCGCAAAGCGCTCGTGCAACGTGTCCTGCGTGAGCAGCAGCGCAGCGCCGCTATCGTCCAGCATGTGGGCGAGGCGATCGGCCGGATAGTCGGGGTCGAGCGGCAGGTAGGCTCCGCCCGTTTTGAGCACCGCGAGCAGAGCCACGATCATCGTGACACTGCGTTCCAGCGCCAACCCAACGATCACGTCAGCAGTGACACCGTGGTCTCTGAGGCGACGCGCCAGGCGGTTCGCGCGCGCGTTCAGCGCGCCGTAGCTGATCGTCTCCTCACCGTGCACGACGGCGATCGCGTCGGGCGCCTGCGCGGCCTGCGCCTCGAACTGCCGGTGCAAGCACGAGGTGTCCAGCTTCTGGGCCGTCGCATTCCAACTGTGCAGCAACCGCGCGCGATCGTCGACCGGAACGACGTCGAGCTCGCGTATCGGTGTGTGCGATGCAGACTCCAATGCCGAGGCCAGTTGTTCCAGGGCCTGCTGCACCATCCCGCAGACCCGGTCCGGCGCGACCGGCGCCGCGACCTGAACGGTGAGGCGAAGCCCATCGCCATCGTCGTCCACCGCCAGCATCAGCGGATAGTTGGTGCGCTCCTCCACGCCGAGCCATTCGATGCCCTGCAAGGGATCGGCGAGCTCCGCCTCGGCTGGCTGCTCATCTTTCTGGGCATGACGAAAATTCAGGATCGCTGAAAACAACGGTGTCGGCGGCGCAACGCCGCTGCAGCGTTGCGCCATCGCCAATGAGGCATGCTCATGCTTCATCAGCTCTGCCAGCCGTGCATGTGTCACGCGCACGCTTTCTTCGACCGAGGTGCCGTCGAGATCGAGGCGCAGGGGCAGCGTGTTGATGAACAGACCCAGGCTGCGATCGATCTCGGTGCCGGCCTGCATGCGGCCGAACAGCACCGTTCCGAACACGACCTGCTTGCGCCCACTGCTGCGCGCTAGCACCTGTCCCCAGGCAATGTGGCAGAGGCTTGCAAGACTCACCCCGAGCCGTCGCGCCTGCGCCCGCAACCGCGCATCGAGTGCCGGCGGCATCCCGAGCTTCGCTTCGGACACGCCCTCACCGTCGCTCCGCACGTTGATCAAACCGAATGGCGTCGTCGGCGCATCGATGTCGGACAGCATGTCGCGGAAGAACCGCTGCTGCATATCCTGCCGGGCGGCATCGCGGGTCTGCGCCACGAGATTTCGAAACGGCACTGGCGTCGACAGGAGTTGCCGGCGGCCGGACAGAATGGCCCGCACCTCATGATGCATCGCCTGCAAGGTCGAATGGTCACCGATCAGATGGTGCAGCTGGACCAGCACCAGAAGGCGATCAGTTTCGGCGTCACGCGCCACGGCAAACCGCAACAACGGCGCCTGCGCAAGATCGAGCCGGCTGGATCTGGGATCGAAGCGCCGGGCGAGCTGCAGATGCGCCGGCTCATCACCATCGAGCTTGACCTCCGTGACGTTCAGCGGTGCGCGGCGCCAAACCGCCTGTGCCGGCGTGGACAAGCCGTCCCAGACGATCGACGTCCGCAGAACATCGTGCCGATCGATCACCTCCTGCACGGCAGCAAGATAACGATCCAGCAGATCACGGCCGGAGAACGCCATCTGCGCCACCAGCACGTAGGGGTCGCCCTCAGTCGCCAGCATATGATGAAACAGGATGCCCTCCTGCAGCGGCGACAGCGCGTAGATGTCCTGAACATTGCCGACGCCGCCCGGCACGCGATCGACCACGCGATCGATCTCGGCTTGCGTCAGCGCGATCAGCGGCAGCATCTCGGGCGTGATCGCCGACGTCTTCGCCGTGATCACGTTGGCGGGGATCGCAACCTCCCGGCTGTGCTGCAGGCTCGCGGCAAGATCGCGCAGCACCGGCTTGGCGAATATCGTATGCGCATCGGCCGACAGTGCGTGGCGCTTCAAGCGGTCCAGCAGGCGGACGATCAGCAGAGAGTGGCCGCCAAGCTCGAAGAAATGATCGTTGCGTCCGACCCGCTCTACGCCGAGCAGCTCGCACCATATGTCTGCGAGCATCTGCTCGATCGCGCCCTGAGCAGGCTCGTGGCCCCGATGCGAGAACGCCCGGTCATCCGGAGCCGGCAGCGCACGCCGGTCGACCTTGCCATTCGGCGTCAGCGGCAGCGCGGCGACGCGCACGATTGCCGTAGGGACCATGTAGTCCGGCAGGCAGGCCTGCAGATGGGCGCGCAATTGCCTGGTCCACTCGTCCGCGTCACCGGCGTCGCCGGACGGCACGACATACGCGACGAGTTTCACCTCGCCTGGCGTATCGCGCCGCGCCAGCACCGCGGAATCACGCACGCCGTCATGCGCATTCAAACAGGCTTCGATTTCGCCCAGCTCGATGCGGAAGCCGCGGATCTTCACCTGGTGGTCGTTGCGGCCGAGGAATTCAATGTCGCCGTCGGCCAAATAGCGGCCGAGATCGCCGGTCCGGTACATCCGGGCATCGGGAGTGAGACCGAAAGGATCGGCGGCGAAACGCTCCGCCGACAGCTCCGGACGGTTGAGATAGCCGCGGGCGACGCCTGCCCCGCCGATCCAGATCTCGCCGACTGCGCCGCGCGGCACGGGCAGACCTTCGGCATCGAGCAGATAGATGCGTGCGTTGGCAATCGGACGACCGATCGGCACGACGCCGCCGACGAAGCCGGGCGGACGGCGCCATGCGGTCGCGCAGACCGTCGCTTCCGTAGGGCCGTAGGCGTTGAAGACGGCGAGGCTCGGCGGCAAGCTCGCGATGAGCTCCGGCCTCGGCAGTTCGCCAGCCAGAACAAGAGTCTCGAGATCCGCGAGGCGTGCCAGATCCGGGCGGCCCTGCAGCACTGCGGGGGGCAGCGTCGCATGCGTGATCCGATGCTCGGACAGATAGTTCAGAAGCCCCGACGTGTCGCGATGCTCCCGGTCGCCGAGCAGATGCAGCTCGGCGCCGGAACACAGCGCCATCACGATGTCCCACGCACTGGCGTCGAAGCTGAAGGACGCGAACTGCGCGATCCGGCTGTGCGGGCCGACATCGAACAGCGCGGCCTGGGCGAATGCAAGATTGACCAGTCCGCGATGCTCGATCATCACACCCTTCGGCCTACCCGTGGAGCCCGATGTGTAGATCACGTAGGCGAGATGGCGGGACGTCAAGCCGGCGGCAACGACGTCCGGCGCATGGTCCGGCAATCCTGCCCACGCTGGAGCATCGCGCCTCACATCGATGGCGGGGCACGCCACTGCTCCGAGCGTCCTCGCTCCGTCTTCGTCGCACAGCAGGAGAATCGGAGCGGCGTCCGCCACGATCTCGCGCAGCCGCTGTGGCGGATAGGCCGGATCGAGCGGCAGATAGGCGGCGCCTGCCCTGAGCGTCGCGAGGACGCTGACGATCGTATCGATGCCGCGCTGTTGGCAGATCGCGACAAGACGATCCGGACCGGCACCGAGCGCAACGAGGTGGTGCGCGAGGCGATTGGCCCTGGCCTCGAGCTCGCAATAGGTCAGTCGGACGTCATCATGGACGAGAGCCACCGCGGAGGGACGCCGACGCGCCTGCTCGGCTATCAGCTCCTGGATACAGCACTCGGATGGATACGACGCCTGCGTGCGATTCCAGGTGGCAAGCAGCAGCGAACGCTCTTCAGCCGACAGAAGATCGATCCGATGTACCGGCCGATCGATGTCAGCGACTATGGCCCGCAGCACGGCCAGCAGATACGCCCGGTGACGCTCCACCGTGGTCTCGTCGAACAGCGCCGTCGCGAAGTTCAGCTTGCCGAAAATACGGCCGCCGCTTTCGCTCAGATCGAGCTCGAGGTCGTATTTGATCTGCCGCTGCTCGGTCGGGACGCGCTCGACCGTAAGACCCGGAAGCTCGAATGCGCCGAGATCGTTGCTCTGCCACGCGAACACGACCTGAAAGATCGGCGTATATTCCGGCTGGCGCGGGGGCTGGAGCACTTCGACCAGATGTTCGAACGGCAGGTCCTGGTGGTCCTGCGCCGTGAGGACCGCCGCCTTCACGCGGCCGATGAACTCGGCCACGGTCGGCGCTTCCGAGACGTCGAGGCGCAGCGCCAGCATGTTCACGAAGAAGCCGATCAGCCCTTCGAACTCTGGGCGCGTCCGGTTAGCCGTCGGCGTGCCGATGACGAGATCATACTGCCCGGCAAGCCGCGCCAGCACGACGGCCCAGGCCGACAGCACGATGACGAACGGCGTGGCGCCAAGCGCCAGCCCCAGCCGCCTGATCTCGGCCGACAGCTCGTCGTCGATCTCAACCGGCACTGCGGCGCCGGAAACGGATCGCGGCGCGGACCTCGGCCGGTCGGTCGGCAGCGTCAACAAAGGCGGTGCATCCCCGAGCACGGCCGTCCAATGATCGAGCTGTTGCCGCAACCGTTCTGTCGTCAACGACCGGCGCTGCCACGCGGCATAGTCGGGATATTGGATCACAAGCGGGCGCAACGGATCGGCCTCGCCCGCGACGAAGGCGCCATACAGCGCGGACAGCTCGCGCACGATGATCCCCATCGACCATCCGTCGAAGACGACGTGGTGCTGGCTGAGCAGCACGACATGTTCATCGTCATCGAGCCGGATCAGGCTGCTACGGATCAGCGGGCCCGTGGCGAGATCGAACGGCACGGCCATGCTCGCATCGAGCACGCCGCACAGCCGCTGCTCGCGATCGGCAAGGCCGCGAAGGTCATGCATCTCGAGTGGCAGCCCGGCGTCCAGTGGCAGCAGTTGCACATGCGGCTCACCACCGTGAGCAATGAAGACCGTCCGCAGCGCCTCATGTCGCGCAAACAGACGGTCGAGGCTGCGACGCCATGCATCGACGTCCAGCCGCCCTCGAAGACGAAGGACTGCATCGATGTGATAGTTCGTATTCGGGCCTTCGAGCTGCGCCAGCAGCCACAGTTGCTGCTGCGCGTAGGACAATGACAAATTGCGCTCACGATCGACGACGGCGATCGTATCGGCTTCACGTTTCCCGACGTTGCGGCCACGCGCTCGGGCGGCCAGCGCCAGGCGCTGCAGTGCGTCCGGATCGAGATCCCGCAGGCTCCGCTTGACTGATTCTCTACTCATCACACCTCCGCCTCGATCAGTTCCTGGAGCTCGCGCTCCTCGAATTCCTCCTCGATCAGGCTGATCGAGACGATGCGGGCGAATTCCGCCAATTCGGAATGGGCAAACAGCTTGGAGAGCTGTACCGAAACGCCGAACTCCTGCGCGACCCGGCTCATCAGCCGTACGGCGAGCAGCGAGTGGCCGCCGAGCTCGAAGAAGCGATCGTTGCGGCCGACACGGTCCACGCCGAGGAGCTCCGTCCAGATGCGAGCGAGCGTGATCTCGATTTCCCCGATGGGAGCCTCATACGCGTGCCGTGAGGTTTCGCCTTGCCAAGGTGACGGCAGCTTGCGGCGGTCGATCTTGCCATTCGGCGTCAGCGGCAGCCGCGGCAGCACCATCACGCGCGATGGCAGCATGTAATCCGGCAACAGCGATGCGAGATTCGTGCGCAGTTCGGCGCCATCGAGCCGCTCTTCGCCGCTGACATAGCCGATGAGCTGGCGGTCTCCTCCGAGCTTCTGCGCCACCACAACGCTGTCGCGCACCCCTGGCAGCTCCAGCAGCCGCGCCTCGATCTCGCCGAGCTCGATTCGATGGCCACGGATCTTCACCTGATGGTCGGCGCGGCCGACATAGTCGAGCACGCCATCGGAGCGCCAGCGCACCAGATCACCGGTCCTGTACAGCCGCCCTCCGGCAGCATCGAATGGATCGGGAATGAACCGCTCCGCGCTCAGCGCGCCACGCTTCCAATAGCCGCGCGCCAAGCCCTCACCGCCGATGAAGAGCTCACCGGCGACATCGACCGGAGCGAGATTTAGGTTGGCATCGAGCACATAAAGCGTGGTGTGGCCGATCGGGCCGCCGAGCACCGGCGCCGGATGATCGGCATCGAGCCGATGGCGCGCCGACCACACCGTGGTCTCGGTCGGGCCATACATGTTCCACACGTCGCGCCCGAGCTCCGCCAGCCGTCGCGCCAGATCCGGCGGCAGCGCCTCGCCGCCGCTCAGGACGCGGCAACCCCAGGGCAGCCACGGCTCCGATCCCTCGTGATCGATCAGCATGCGCCAGCTCGACGGCGTTGCCTGCATCATCGTCACGCCATGCCTGGCGACCAGCGCCTTCAGGTCGGAAGGATCATGCGCCGCGCTACGATCGGCCAACACGATCTGCGCGCCGTGGGCCAGCGGCAGCCACAGCTCGAGCACCGCGATGTCGAACGACAGCGAGGTCAGTCCGAGCACGCGGTCATCGGAGACGATGCCCGGCTGCTCCGCCATCGCCGCCAGGAAGTTGGTCAGCGCCCCATGGCGCACCATCACGCCCTTGGGCGATCCGGTCGAGCCGGAGGTGTAGATGACATAGGCGAGGCTCTCGGGGTGAATGGTGACGTCGAGATTGCCGGCCTCGCCTGCCTCCTCTGCCGCACTGCTATCGAGCAGCCAGGCCTCGGCACCGATCTCGGCCAGCGCCGGCGCAAACCCAGCGTGCAATGTCGCTTGCGTCAGCAGCAGTCTGGCCCCGCTGTCGCGCACCATGTAGGCGAGACGCTCGGCCGGATAGTCTGGATCGAGCGGCAAATAGGCCGCGCCCGTCTTCAGCACCGCAAGCAGCGCCACCATCATCATCGGCCCGCGCTCCAGCGCCAGGCCGACCACCATGTCGGCGCCGATGCCCCGGGCTCTCAGTCGCCGCGCCAGCCGGTTCGCCTGCGCGTTCAGCTCGCCATAGCTCATCGCGTGGTCGCCGCTGATGATCGCGGTCGCATCAGCGGCTCGCGCCGCCTGCGCTTCGATCTGCGTCACGACGCAGGGCGCCGCGACGTTCAAGGATCGTCCGGATGTCGTCTGGCTGGCAGCGCTTCCGCTCCAACGCAGGATACACGCGAGCGCATCGCAACCGATTGCGTGGAGACAGCCTGTCGGACGGGTAGCATCAGCCGAGATCTGCGCCAGCCAGTCCCGCATGGCTGCGCTCAGCAGCCGAACCGCGCGCTCACCCAGTTGGGCACGATCATAGTTGAAATCCAGCCGAAGCCCTTCAGCGCCATCGAACGCCGCGACTGCGAGCGGATAGTTGGTCGGCGTCACGTGCTCGACCTTGCCGATCCGCCGCCCCGCACTTTCTTGATCTGTCAGCGCCTGATCGATCGGATAGTTCTCGAACACCATGATGCTGTCGAACAGCGACTGGCCCCCCTCACCCGCAAGGCGCTGGATCTCGTGCAGCGGCATCCATTCGTAGTCGCGCGCGGCGACGTTCTGCCCTTGCAGGGCCCGAAGCCAGTCCCCGAGCTCGGTCTGCGGATGCGGGCCGTCGATCAGGGGCAGCGTGTTGATGAACAGCCCGACCATCCCCTCGGCGCCTGCGAGCTCGGCCGGACGTCCTGCGACCGTGACGCCGAAGCAGACGCGGTCCTGTCCGGTGAATTGCCGCAGCAGCTGCACCCAGGCGCCCTGCAGCAATGTGTTCATCGTGATCCGCTGCTGCGTCGCGAACCGGCGCAGATGCACCGTGAGATCGCCGTCCAGAACCGAGGTCACCCGGCCGTGGCCTGTCATCCCTGCAATCGTGCCACTTGCGCGCAACGTGTCTGCCAGACGGGTCGGCTCATTGAACTTGCGCAAGGTCCGGCGCCAGAACTCAGCTGCAGCCGTCTGGTCGCGGGTCTGCAGCCAGGCGATGTAGTCGCGGTAGCTGCCTTGCGCGACGGCCGGCGCTCCGCCGCCGATCTGCTGCAGGACATCGGCGATCAGCCGGGCCGAGCTCCAGCCGTCGAGCACGATGTGATGATGCGTCCAGATCAGCCACACCTTGTCCTCATTGAGCCGGATCAGCCGCAGCCGCTGCAGGGGCGGACGCGTGACATCGAAGCCAAGCGCGCGCTCCCGCTGCGCCGCTTCGGCCAACGCCGCATCGAGATCGCTGCCAGCACGCTGCGCGCCGCGCCAGTCGTCCTCGACGACCGGCGCATCGAGGCGGCGATGGACGATCTGCTGCGCCGCTCCGGACAACTGCTCCCAGACAAATCCGGTCCGCAGCACCGCATGACGCGCGCTTGCCTCCTGCCAAGCCTCGCGCACCTGCGCCGGGCTCACGCCGCGCAGCTCGACCGCGAGCTGGTTGACATAGGCGTCGTCCTTGCCGTCGCGGATGGCATGGAACAGCATGCCCTCCTGCATCGGCGATAACGGATAGATGTCTTCGACATTGCTGCAGTCGAGCGTCGCGCAGAGCCGATCGAGCGCGGCCTGATCGAGCCCCGACAGCGGAACATCCGACGGGGTGAGACAGGGGGGAGTGCCGAGGCAATGGTCGACCAGACCACGCAGCGCGGCTTTGTAGAGCTCTGCGAGCCGTTCCACCGTGGCGCGGCGATAGCGACGCCGGCCATAACGGAAGGCAAGGCTAAGCTGCCCTTCGCGCACCTCGCCATTGACGGTGAGCCACGCCCGCAACGGCGTATCGGCGGCGCGCATCGAGCCGGGAGATTCGGGCGCCATCCGGTATGCGGCTTTGGCTCCGAGATCCGCGTCGAAGCGGCCGAGATAGTTGAAGACGATCCTGGGGCTTGGCGTCCGCGCCAAGACGTCACGATGCTCGGGCGCACCGAGATAGCGCAGCACGCCGTAGCCAAGACCGTGGTCGGGTATGGACCGCAAGGTTTCCTTGACGCGCTTGATCAGCGCGCCGTCGGGCTCGCCACCGCCGCCGAGACGAACCGGGAAAGCGCTCGTGAACCAGCCCACCGTCCGCGTAATGTCGGCCCCGGCGAAGATGTCTTCGCGACCATGGCCTTCGAGCTCGATCGCGACGTCCTCGCGCCCGCTCCAGTTCCAGATCGCGCGCGAAAGCGCAGCGAGCAGCAGGTCGTTGACCTGGGTGCGGTAGGCGGCCGGTGCGGCCTCGAGCAACCGCGCGGTCAACGCCGGATCGACGCTCAGCACCACCTCGTCGGCATCGGCTTCGACGTCGACGCCGCCGTGATCATGGTCGCACGGCAAATCGCTGCCTGACGAGGACGCCAACCAGAACGGCATCTGTTCCGCCAGCCGCTCAGAGCTCGCATGCGCACTCAGCCGCTGCGCCCAGGATGACGGTGAATCGCTATTCGGCGGCAGGGCGACCGCTGCGCCGCTCGCGATCTGCGCACAGGCGGAGGCGATGTCCTCGAGCAGGATGCGCCAGGATACCCCGTCGACTGCGAGATGATGGATGGCGACCAGCAGACGCTGACTGCCGTCGACAAGGTCAAAGCCGACAGCGCGCAGCAAGGTCCCCGAGGCCAGCGAGAGGCTCGCCTGCGCCGCGGCTGCAATCGCGCCGATGTCACCAAGCTGGACTCCACTTCGGATCCAGAGCAGGTCCGACGCAGCCGGCACGTCGGCTGGCGAGCCCTGCCACACCTCCCCCACCCGACGATAGGCGATGCGGAGCGCGTCGTGATGCATCACGACAGCCGCAAGTGCACGCTGCAGCACGCTCCATTCGATCTGCGCCTGCGGGATCAGCAGCACCGCCTGATTGAAGTGATCGCGGTTGGCGATCGTCTCAGAGAAGAACCGCAATTGGATCGGCAGCAGCTCCGCAGCGCCGGCGTTCACGGCGCGGCGTGCTGCTGCCGGCGACGTCACGGCCGGTGTGGAGGTGGTCACGACCACACCGGCCAGCGCCGCTATCGTCTGCTGCGCGAACATCTGCTTCGGCGTCAGGATCATGCCGCGCTTGCGCAGCCGCGCGATGATCTGCAGGCTGAGAATGGAATCGCCGCCAAGCTCGAAGAAGTTGTCGTTGCGACCGATGCGGTCGCGACCCAGCACCTGCTGCCACACCGCCGCAATCGCCTGCTCGGCCGCTCCGACGGGGGCGGCATAGACGGCAACGGTCTCGTCGTCCGGTTGAGGCAGGGCGGCACGATCGAGCTTTCCATTCGCCGACAACGGAAGACGCTCAAGCATGATCACGCGCGTCGGCACCATGTAGTCCGGCAACAGTGCCGCAAGCTGCTGCCGAAGCCCGTCCGGCCGCAACGTCGTGCCAGGTGCAGCCACGCAGTAGGCCACCAGCTCCTGACGCTCCTGGTCGGCGTCGATGGCGCGCGCGACGACAACGGCGTCGGCGATGCCTTGTCGCGACGTGATCACGCGGGCAATCTCGGCCGGCTCGATGCGGTAGCCGCGCAGCTTTATCTGATCGTCGCGCCGTCCCAGGAAAATGATGCGCCCCGCCTGATCACAGCGCACGCGGTCGCCGGTGCGATAGAGGCGCTCGCCCGCAGGCCCGAACGGATCGGGAATGAATCGCTCCGCGGTCTGGCCGGGCGCGCCGCGATAGCCGCGCGCGAGCCCCGCTCCGCCGACATAGAGTTCGCCGGCGGCTCCGCACGGCACTTCGTTCAACGCATCGTCGAGCACATGAGCGCGCAGGTTCGCCAGCGGCAGCCCGACGGGGACGGCACCGTGGTCTGCCTCGCCCCATTCATGGGTGGTCACGCCCACCGTGGTCTCGGTCGGACCGTAGTGATTGATGATCCTGCACTGCGGGCGCAGGCGGCGGACATCCTCGATCAGGGCGGGATCGCTGGGCTCACCGCCAAGGATCAACACGTCGCGCGGCAGCATGTCGGCCGAGCGGCGCGCCCGCAGCAAGCCGCGCAAATGGCTCGGCACGATCTTGAGAATGCCGACCTCGCCATCACGCATGGCCTGCGCGAAAGTATCGGCGTCGAATGCCGCATCCGCCGCCAGAAGATTCAAGGTCGCCCCGGAGGCGAGCGCACCGAACAGCACGGTATGGCCGAGATCGGCTGCAACGGTCGAGACCATCGCCATGCTGGCCCCTGCCCTCGGCTGCAGCCGCGACAGCAGCGCCTGCACATAGTTTGCGACCGCCCCGTGCGAGACGGCGACGCCCTTTGGCGCGCCGGTCGATCCGGACGTGTAGATGACGTAGGCGGTTTGCGCCGGATGGGCTCCAAACGGAACGAACACGTCGGAGGAGTCGTTGCCGCGCCCTTCGGCGTCGATGACGAGGCAATCCAGCGCTTCCGCAGCGGCCAGACGGTCGACGTCCGCGATCAGCCGGGTGATGGCGCCGTCGTGAAGGATCCGTTCGATGCGCGCGACCGGCCATGCCGGATCGAGCGGCACATAGGCGCCGCCAGCCTTCAACACGCCGAGCAACGCCGCGACGAAGGCCGGCGACCGTTCGATCCATAGCGCCACCGGCGTCTCTCGCGTGACGCCGTGAGCAGCAAGCGCGCGCGCGATCCGGTCCGACCACCGCTCGAGCTCGGCGACGCTGACCTCGATCTGCCCCTGGCGCAGCGCGATCTGGTCGCCGCGATCAGCAGATGCGGCGGCGATCAGACCGAGCATGTCCGTGAAGGCGAAGCGCCGCACGTCCTGCGCCACGACCTGCCGGACATCTCGCGCCAGCGTGAAATCGGCCAGCGGCCGGTCGATGCCGTCGGCGATCTGCTGCAGGAAATCGACGAGCTGACGTCCGACCCGTTCGACGCTGGCCACGTCGAACAGATCGGTCGCGTAATTGAGGCTCGCGGTCATGTTTGCGGCGCCGTCGACGATGTCGAGCGCGAGATCGAAATGCGAGCCGGCGAGATCGATGATGCGGGCGTCCGCGCGCAGACCGTCCACCGCGGTGAAGCCGCGCGGCGCCGCCATGTAGTTGAACTTGACCTGGAACAGCGGATTGTGTCCGCCCGAGCGGGCCGGCTTCAGCGCATCGACCAGACGGTCGAAGGGGATATCCTGATGCGCAAGCCCGGAGATGACCTCTTCCTTCGCCTGCTCCAGCAGATCGGCGAAGCTCATGTCGTCCGCGATGTCGGCACGGAGCACCAAGGTGTTGACAAAGCAGCCGATCAGCGATGCGAGCTCCGCCTGCCGGCGTCCGGCCACGGGCACGCCGACGCGCAGGTCCGACTGGCCGGAGTAGCGAAACAACAGCAATTGATAGGCGGCGAGCAGCAGCATGAACATGCTGACGCGCTGCTGTCGGGCGAGCGACCGCAGCTTCAGCGCCAGATCCGACGCGATCTCGACATGGATCGTATCGCCGCGATAGCTCTGCACGGGTGGACGTGGCCGATCGAACGGCAGCACGAGCGGCGAATGCGTCTCGCCGAGCCGCCGGCGCCAGTAAGCGAGCTGCTGGTCGGCCTCGGGGCTGCCGAGCCATTCGCGCTGCCATGCCGCGTAGTCGGCATACTGGATCGCAGACGGTGCCGGTAACGTCCCTGCCCCACGCCGGAGCCCGTCATAAATGGCGGATATCTCGGCAAGCAGGACGTCGAGCGACAGACCATCGGCCACGATATGATGCGCTGTCAGCAGCAGCTCGTACCGGTCGTGGGCAAGCTGCATCAAAACGGCGCGCAGCAGCGGGCCGTGGGCGAGATCGAACGGCCGGCCCAGTTCGTCTCGTGTGCGCGCTGCGACCCGCTGCGCACGATCGGCCCGGGGGCAGCGGCGCAGATCCTCGACGGCGACAGGAATGTCGAGCGCCGCATGGATCACCTGCTTGGCGCGGCCATCCTGCGCCACGAAGGTGGTGCGCAGCGCTTCATGGCGAGCGACGACCTCGGTCAGGGCCTGCACCAGTAACGCCTGGTCGAGATGCCCCTCGAACTGAACCGCGCAGGCAATGGTGTAGGCCGTGCTGTCCGGATCCATGCTCCAGAGGAACCAGAGCCGCTCCTGCGCCGGCGACAACAGCTCGCGCGCGCCGGGCGGCGCCGCCCGCAGCGGGAGCACTCTGCACTTTCCGTTCGTCGCATCAACCTGGGCCGCAAGTGCGGCCAGCGTCGGTGCATCGAAGAAGCAGCGAAGGTCCAGCTCGACACCAAAACGGTCGCGCACCATCCCCGCAATCTGCGCAGCGGCGATCGAATTGCCGCCGAGCATGAAGAAGTCGTCGTCGCGGCTTACTTGGGCGACACGCAGCACGTCCTGCCAGATCGAAGCAAGACGGCGCTCGGTCTCGCTCGCAAGCTCTGAAACCAGCAACAGATCGGCGTCCTGGCGTCCCCGCTCGAAGACCATGAAACTGTCGAGCGTGCCCTGCGCCCAGCCGGCCCGGCAGGCCGAGCGTTGCAGCTTGCCGCTGGTCGTCAGCGGTATGCCTTGGGGGTTGAGCAGAACGACGACCGCCGGATACTCCTGCGTCTGTCTCATCACCGCTTCGCCGATCGCCTTGATCAGCACGTCCGACGGCGTTCGTCGCAGCACCACCCTGCTGAACTCGGCCGCGATGCCGATCCCTTCGGCTCCGTCGATCTCGACGGGGAACGCGGCGACGCGGCCTTTCCGAACCGACGTCACGTCCGTCTCGACGGCTTGCTCCAGGTCGAACGGATAGATGTTCTGGCCGCGAACGATCAGCAGATCCTTGAGCCGGCCGGTCACGACCAGCGTGCCGTCGCGGACAAAGCCGAGGTCGCCGGTCCGCAACCATCGCGCACCGTCGCGTGCGACGAAGGCCTGCGCCGTCGCCTGCGGATTGTTCCAGTAGCCCTTCGCCACACTCGGACCTGCGACCCAGATCTCGCCGATCTCGTTGGCGTCAGCCTCGGCGGACGCATCGGATCTCATGATCCGCACCGCATGACCGTCAGCCACGGTGCCGCACGCCATCAGGTCGGTACCTTCGTCCGCCTCCGCAATACGTCCGCTGCCCAGCGCGACCGGATCGAGCGTCTGACACGCGGCCTGGCTTTGGCGATCCCCCGCCGTTACCAGCAGGGTTGCCTCAGCCAGGCCGTAGCATGGCGTCAGCGCACGAGAATCGAAGCCGGTGGTCCGAAAGCGCTCCGCAAAACGCTCGAGCGTTGCGCGGCGGACGAATTCAGAACCGGAAAACGCGAACCGCCATCGGCTCAGGTCGAGACGCGCGATGGCTTCGTCGGACACCCGGTCCACGCACAACGCGAATGCAAAGTCCGGCCCGCCACTGCATGTGCCGCCATGGCGATGAATTGCGTCGAGCCAGCGCCGCGGCTGTTCGAGGAAATTGCGCGGCGACATCAACACCGCGGTGAAGCCCGTGAACAGCGGATTCAGCAATCCGCCCATCAGCCCCATGTCGTGGTAGAGCGGCAGCCAGCTGACGAATACGTCGTCCCTGGTTCCGCCAAGGGCCTCCTCTATCGCGATCTCATTGGCGACGAGGTTTCGGTGGGTGACGCAGACTCCCTTCGGCTGCGAGGTCGAGCCCGACGTATATTGGAGAAACGCGATCGCATCGCCCTTCAAATCCGGCTCGCGCCAGGACGCTGCTGCATCGACCCGCAACGCGTCGACCGCGACGATATGCGCGACGGTCCGGCCGAGAGAGGCTGCTATGCTGTCACGAAGCCGCGCCTGAGTGAGAATGAACCGTGGCGACGCGTCGCGCAGAATGCCTTCGAGGCGGCTGGTGTAGCGCTCCTTGCCAGCTTCCGGCGGATAGGCAGGCACCGCGATGACACCAGCATAGAGGCAGGCGTAGAACGCGACGGCATAGTCCGGCCCGTTCGGCAACAGGAGAACGGCACGTTCGCCTTCACCTGCAAGCTCCTGCAAATGGGCCGCGAGCGCGCGAATGCGCTGATCCAGAGCGGCGAACGTCAGTTCCTCCGCGACGTCATCGCCTTCGATGAAGCGCAGCGCCACATGGTCCGCACGCAGGACTGCATGCTCGCGGAGGCGTTCGACCAGAGTTTCTATCCGCATCTTCTCAGGTACCCGATAAGCAGCGTGGCGTTCGATCGGCGGGAGGGTCGGCTCAGTGCAACCGATGGGCTTGCGCCATCGCGACGATCACCCTGCGCGGTCCCTTGAACGGCTCGCGCGCATGCGCCGTCAGCATGTTGTCGAGCATCACGACGTCGCCGGCCTGCCAGGGAAAAATGATCTTGTGCCGGTCGAGCACGCCGCGCACCGTGGCCAGCGTCTCGTCGTCGATCGGCGAACCGTCGCCATAGAAGGCATTGCGCGGCAGCTCGAGCGGATCGCCGACGATATCGAGCAGGCTCTCGCGCAACTCCGGTGCGAGGCTGGAGACATGAAAGAGGTGCGCCTGGTTGAACCACACCGCATCCCCGGTGACAGGGTGGACCGCGATGCCCTGGCAGACCTGCCGCGTGCGCAGCTCGTCGCCATCCTTCCATTCACAGATGATCGAATGGGCAGCGCAATAGGCCTCGACCTCGGCCTTCGATTCCGTGCCGAACACCTGCCTCCAATCGACATCGAGGCCGCTGCCGTAGTTACGGACATACATGACACCCCGCTCGGCGAAACGATTGCGAATCGCGGTGGGCATGTCGCGGTGGATGAGCCTGCTGTCGGCGATGGGCGTCTCGCCGCCCTGCTGGGCAGGCTGCTGGCAGTAGAACCAGATCTTCATCGGCCAGTCGCGCGTATAGGCCTGCTCGTTGTGGAGCGGGATGCTCTGGTGCGGCGGATATTCGGTCGATGTGTAGACACCGGAGCTGACCTGCGACCGTGGTGTCGAACCGAATTCGTATGCGAGCAACGGATGGCCGAAGCTAGCAGCAAAGCTCCTGAACGCCTCCGCTCCGTCGAGATGGAAGTCACGGAAGAGAATTCCGCCGCACGCATAGAGCTGACGCTCGATCATGTCGCGGACCTCATTGACGGCCTCCATGAGCGGCTGCTGCTTACGACCAGCCCGCAAAAGGAACGGCAGAGCTTCTTCATCTATCTTAGGTTGTGACATGAGCATGATGTCTCCTCACCCTTCGTCGAATTCAGCATCAAATTCTCTTCGCCAGCCAATCCGGGCCGGCCATCAGCGCACGATACTCAGCGCCCCTCGCATGCGACCTCAAGCCTGGGCAATGCCTGACGCGCCAGCGCTGCGGCCACGAGGTTCAACAGATCTGCCTGCCGTGTGTGAATGAAGAAATGATCCCCCGGCAGCATGTCGAGCCCAAACACTGCCGACGTCTCCGCCCGCCAGGCCTTCAACGCCTCCGGACGCGTCTCGTCCTGGTCGCCGCCGAATACGTGAAGCGGACAGGGCAACGGCTGACGGCGCTGATAGACGTAGTTCCCACACATCAGGAAATCCGCCCGCAGGATCGGCAACGCGCCGCGCATGATCTCGGTACTTTCCAACGCCTCTTGCGGCGTGCCTTTCAGCCTCAGAAGCTCGTCGCGCAACGCGTCGTCGCCGAGCGGCTCCTTCCATCGGCTGCCGTCACGCATAGCCGGCGCTTCCGTTCCCGACACGAACAGCATCTGCGGCCTCGGCGCACCAAGTGCAAGCAGCCGGTGCGCGAGTTCGAAGGCGATCAGGCCACCGAGACTATGGCCGAACAGAGCATAGGGCGCCGCCAACGGCGCACCGATCAGTTCGGAAGCAAGCTGGCCGGCCAATGCGATCGGATCCGTCTGCAACGGCTCGTCCATCCGCACGCCGCGTCCGGGCCATTCCAGCGGGACGACATCGATCCAGGACGGAAGATGTCTCCTCCAGCGCGCATACACCATGGCGCTGCCGCCGGCATAAGGCAGACAGATGAGCCGCATTGTCGCCAACTCCTTCGCGTCAGGACTCGGCCGATGCCGACGCGTTCTCCTGCATGAATTTGCGAAGCGAGAGCGGCCGCATGTCGGTCCACACCTGCTCGATATGGTCCAGACATTCCTTCTTGTTTCCCGTCACGCCAACAGCCGTCCACCCGCCTGGAATTTCCTTGAACGTCGGCCAAATCGAATATTGTTCTTCATGATTCATGACGACGGTGAAAGTGACGTCATCTCTGTCGAAGACCATCATGAGCGGCTACTCCTACTAACAATCGACGGCGATGAACTACGAGTAATGCAGTTGATAATGACAGTCAAAGTGATACCGCCGATCAGAGTTTTTAATCTCTCCAAGGTGACGCGGCGGTGACGACTCAACATCAGGATGCATCAGCGACAAGCCGATGATTCATCGAATCAGACGGCTTTGGTCTCGGGGATCGAGACGGAGCTACGCTGTTCTGACGCGCCCCGATGCGATCGATAAGCGGGTCGTACACCGGCAATTTTCATCGCATTGAAACAAGCTCGCTCCGCGTCGGTCAAACTAACAAGGCCGCCGCACCTCTGCCGTGCGGCGGCCCCATCGCTGTCACTAAGTATCGACGTTTCAGAAATTGAACGTCGTCGACATCAGATAGGTCCGTGGCGCGCCCAGGGTGATCACGCCGCTATAGGCGGACGCCCAGTATGCCTTGTTGAAGACATTCTCGACGCTGGCGCGAACGACGATGGGTTTTCCGTTCCAGGGCGAGGTGAATGTGTAACGCGCCCCGAGATCAACGCGCGTCCAGTCCGGCAAGGAGAGCTTGTTAGCCGTATCGACATATTGTTCACCGGTGTAGACGACACGTCCGGTCAGGGTCAGATCCCTCACGAATGGCGTATCCCATTCTGCACCGAGATTCACGGTCAGCTCGGGCACGCCGACCGCACGTTTGCCGTCATTCGCCGTCCCCGTCTTCTCCTGAACACCGTGGATATAGGCAACACCACCGAGCAACCGGAGGGTCGGCGTCAACTCGCCGAACACGTTGAACTCGGCGCCAGTGTTTCGCTGCAGACCATTCATGACCTGAGTCAGCTGTCCAACGGTTCCCGTCGTAATGACGCTCGGCTTCGTGATGTCGAAGGCGCTAACCGTCGTCGTGATGCGGCCGAAATCAACCTTGATGCCGGTTTCGACTTGCTTGGTCTGCCCCGGCGCGAACACCGCGCCTGTGTTGGTATAGCCGGTAGGAACAACGACCGGAGTCTGCAGGCCCTCGATATAGTTGGCATAGAGCGAGACATGCTCGACCGGCTTGACGACAACGGTGTAGGCCGGTGTCCAGACCGACGTATCCGCAAACGGACGGCTGACACCGTTGGGAAGATAGTTCGCCAACTCGGTGCCTGCGGTCTGCCGGCGCACACCGACCGTGAGCTGCACCCGCTCGTTCAGGATCGACATCGTGTCCGAGACGCCGACGCTCCAGAGGTTGGCGCCGACGCGCTGACTTCCGGAGAGGGTCGGGAAACCCGGCAACGCGACATTCGTGGGCTCGGTGTACAGGTTCCACGAAATTGGCGCGCTGGTCGTCAAATTCTGACTGTAGGTTCGATCGGTGATGGAGTAGCCGACATTTGCCACATGCTTGACCGGTCCCGTATCCGCGGTGGCGCGAAAGCCCGCTTCGCCCGCGTACGTCGTGTAGGTCTCGCTTCCCGTGCCTGGATTCTGGACGGCGATGGCACCCGCATTGGAATTAAGGATCGGCGACGGATACCGGTAATTGATGTTGCTGTCGTGATAGCCGAACGATGCGTAGGCGGTGATCTTGTCGTTCAGATCCACTTCGCCTTTGATCGTCGAATAGAAGTCCGTGGGCACGTAATACGCCCAGGGAACCTGGAAGTTGGTGCCTGCCGCTGGTGGCGCCGGAATGCTGGTGACGGTCGCGGTGTTGACGCCGAAGAACCGCAGCGGCGGCGTCAGATTATCGGCCTGATAGCCGACATCGGCATCGATACGGACGTTCTCGCCATGATAGTCGACGGCGAGATGGGCGTTGCCGAGTTCGTCGTGCTGCCGGTTCCAAGGCGTGTCGCCGTTCGAATAGCCACCGTTGAAGCGAACGCCCCACTCCTTGTGCTCGCCAAAACGACGGCTGACGTCCATCTGCTCGCCGAATTGCGACTTCGAGGCGTAGGTCGTCGTGAGTTGCGTGATGTCCCTGTCCGGCGCGTGCTTGGTGACGAGATTGACGCTGCCGCCGACAGCGCCGCCGCTCGACGCGCCGGTGCCGCCCACCGTCATGCCGTTGAGAAGAGCTCCCGGCCCCTTCAGCAGCTCGACCCGCTCGATGAAATTCGCAGACGTCGAATAGTATGGCGCAATGCCGGCCAGCCCGTTCAAGGCGTAGTCGCCGCTGTCATATTGGAAGCCGCGGATGAAGAGGCTGTCGGCACCGCCGCCGGCGGCCTGCACTGTACGCACCGAGGGATCGTTGATCAACACGTCGCGGATCGTGCGCGCCTGCTGGTTCTGCATCAACTGCGACGTGAAGTTCGTCTGGTTGAACGGCGTGTTCATCACGCTGCGATTACCGAGCAGGCCGAGCCCGCCGCCGCTTGCGACCTGGCCGCCGGCATAGGGCGACGGAGGCGCGCCGATGGTGCCCGTCGAGGGCGTCATATAAGGAACGGGCGCTCTGGGGGGCAGATTGCGGGTGGCGACGCGGCGCTGCTGGGCGGCGCGCGTCGACGTCGCCTGGGTTCTCTGCGCGGTCTGCCGGGCTCTCGGCTTCGGCGCGTCGACCGTCACATCGGGAAGCTTGGTCTGCGCGAAGGCTTGCTGAACACCCCCGATGTTCAACGTGAGCGCCAATGTGCTCACAACACCCAATGTAATTGTCAACCTGACGTCTTTATCCGTAACGCGAGAAACCATCCTGACACCCCGATCATTCCAAGTTCAATCTTGGTCCGACGGTGCTCCTAACACACAGGTATTTGAGGATGGCGCCACGCGACGTAGAACCCGTCTAACGAGCGACGGCTTTTTCGCCGCGTGTAGCTCAACGGATTGTCGCTGCTATGAGATTTTTTGTGCGGGCGTTCTTCGAATCCTTCCAAAGAAGCGCACGTCTCGCATGCGCCGCGGTGAATGGCGCATCCGCTTCACGGTAATAGAGACAGGTGACGCAACTCACAAACGTCAATCGGCACGATCCGATTGAACGCGCATCACCGCACAATACATACGCGTCTATCACTCTGCCACTTTTGAATCAATCTTTGCTTGTAGCGATGCCGCAAATCTGCCCGCAGGCGCTCCGATCGGAGTCGCAACGACGGCGCATGTATCTGATTGTTGCTGTCGGCGACGACGCGGCGAAGCCGATTCGATTCCGGCGCCACGTTCGAAGCCCATGCGGCAGCGTGCCAAGGGGCAACCGCCGATGGACATCGATGATCGATGTTGAAAGACGTATTCGTCAGATCCGATGAAGGAGTCCGCGGTGCGACAGAATTGCGCAGCGCAGACGCCCCGGCGACTGAGCATCAAAACCGAGGAAATAGACTATCGCTGCCAAACGAGCGGCGTGGCGCCTCAGCTCGCCGCCTCGCCTGCGTCGGCGTGGGCCACGCCCGGCGCCACCTTTGAGCCGATGTTCCATCTCGCGCCGTAGATCAGCGCGAGCAGAATCGGAACAGAGAGCCCGAGCCAGCACAGGCCATCCCAAACACCGTCACCGAACAGTCCGAACGTCAGCCCGGCGGCGGCGACGAGGCCGATCAGCAGCGGCGCGCGAAACACCTGCCATGTCGAGAGTTGCGCGATGCGCGCCGACGGCGCGGAGGGGGGCGAAGAGCTCATGGCGACACCACCGCCGGCGCCGCCGGTGCAACGACGATCGGCGACTTTCGCCTGCTGCCCCATCGCTTCGCGACCCACAGGTACAAGCCGCTGCACAGCACGACGATGGTGATCATATCGAGCAGCGCCCAGATGATCTTCAGCGGGAGTCCGCCATAGTCACCGAAGTGCAGCGGCCGAGACACTTGCAGCGCGCGCAGATACCAGGACACTTCCGGCGCCACCACCTTGGCGCTGTCCTGGGCATCGATCAGCACCGGCTGAAACATGCGCGCGGTGAACGGCGTCCGCCCCTTGGTCCAGACGATCACGTGCTGCGGGCTGCCGAACCGCGCGGTGGTCGGCATGGTGACGCTTGCCACAAAGCGATCAGGAAACGCCGTGCGGACGGCATCGACCGCGGCTTCGACGGATTTCGCCTCGGCCAGCGGTTTGCCTTGATAGGGAGCGAGCAGCGCCGGCATCGTCTGCGCGCGCCAGAGATCAAACAGCGGCACGGCCAGCGTGTTGATGGTGCCGGTCAGGCCGACCGCGAGCGCCCAGCTCACCGTGACGATGCCGAGCAGATTGTGCATGTCGAGCCATTTGAGGCGCGCCGAGCGATCCCGCACGGTTCCGAACTGGAGCCGGCGCATGAAGGGCCAATAGACGACGATTCCCGAGACGATGGACGCGGCGAACACCAGTCCCATCAGGCCGAGAAAGAGCTCGCCGGGCAGGCCGGTGAACATGTCGCGGTGGATGCGCAGGATGACGTCCATCACATCCTGGCGCGGCGCCTCCTCGCCGAGAACGGCACCGGTGCGGGCATCCACCGTCAGGCGATGAAACTGCCCCGGCACCGGGATCGCCGTCGGCGACATCGCGACCACCACCAGCGGCTCCGCCTCCTTGAACATCGCGAACATCACGTGCTGTTCGGGCAGTTGCTGCCTGGCCGACGCGATCAGCCGGTCGAGCGGCAGAACGGGCGTGCCCGGCGGCATCGAAGGTGCGGAGATTTCGTCCTCGAAATAATGATTGATCTCGTCATGGAAGATCAGCGGCAGCCCCGTCAAACACAGCATCAGCAGAAAGATCATGCTGATCAGCGACGTCCACGTATGAACCTGAACCCACAGACGCATTGCGCTTCAACCCACCTTGCTTCACCACGACCGCGACGCGCAACCCACGCGCCGAACAGATACGTTCGACATGACCATCCAAGAGATCGGCGCCTTGGCTGGCCACGAAGCGCATCGCAAACCGTCATTGAACTCGATACACCCAGAAACGATTAGACAAAGAGAACGGCGCGCACGATGGGCGCATGCAGCTCATCCCACTCTGGCGCGCCGACGATGGCGTCGACAGATGTCAAAACAACAAGGACTTCCGCCGCCGAAAAACAATCGAGAGCCGGCATCATGCTGAGCATCTCGGACTGCATCAATCCAATTCGCGGACGGTGCTGCTGGAATTGCTTTAAGGTAGAGCGCGAAATGTGGCTTGCCCCACCGGTGACGCGCTCGCAACTTGAGCTTTGCGTGTTTGGAGTGGGGCATAATCCCGGACGCCGCGTGCAGGACGGGAACCGCAGCACGACGAAAGATGGGCGGCTTCTGCGCGCCAATGTTCAGACTACTCGCCTCGGTCCTGGTCGAACGTCGACCATAACTCTGTGATGATGGTCTGCGAGACGGCCTCGTGATCGCGCGAAATGCTTCGCGCTGCATGGCGATGACGATCAACGCGTGCATGAGCCTTGGCTCGACCAGCATCATCTTGGCGTGGCGGTGCAGGCAATGGGGCGAACGGCCACCGTGATTGCATCGGGCATCGGCGGCTTTCCGGCCATCGTCGAGGCGGTTCGCACCACCGATAAGCGCGGCGTGAGGCACCTTTCGCCATTCACCGTGCCGTCCTTCCTCGCAAATCTCGCGGCCGGCCATGTCTCGATCCGCTACGGCTTCAAGGGGCCGATCGGGACACCGGTCACCGCCTGCGCCGCGCGCGTGCAGGCGATCGGCGATGCGGCACGCCTCATTCGCACTGGAGAAGCCGACGTTGCGGTTTGCGGCGGCTCGGAAGCCTGTATCGATCTGGTGAGCCTTGGCGGCTTCGCCGCGGACGCCGATCCTATGCTCCCGCGTGAAGGCGGCGCAATAATCGGCTCAAGCAGGGGAACCGTGTCCTACGGACCGCGTTAACTCCATAACGGAGTGGTGTAGCGCCACTCCGTATTTTCCAGACGAATCATCGGCCGACTAGAGGCAAAGGAAGGGCCATGCGCGCCTTGATCCTAGCATTGTCCATCCTGGCAATCGTCGACAGCACGTACGTTGCCAACGCCGGTATGAGCAGCACACCTCGTGAAACGTCGGCGCCCGCCGATCCGGTGATCGCCACCAACGAAGCGACGCAGGAGACCGAAGATCAGATCGGCCTCACCAGGACGAAACGTCGTGAAGTGCAACGCGGGCTAACCAGGCTCGGGTTCGACACCAAGGTCAACGGGAAGTTCGACGAGAAGACTCGCGCCGTCATCACGCGGTGGCAGCAGGAGAACGGCTATCCCACGACCGGCTTCCTAAACACGGCCCAGCACAAGGTACTGGCGGACGCCGCAACGGAGGCTGGCAAATCTGACCATCAAGCGCGTCGTCACGCTGGAGGGCGTGCTCGCTCTTCGCGTGGTGGCGGTGGCCCAATCGGCGCGATCGGCGGCGCGATGCACAGCGTCGTGGGCGGATTATTCCGGAGGTGACTCGGGATCATAACCAGCGCCCGAGGCGAGGCGTGGAACCGTCCCGAACTCCGCGGCATTGATGCCCAACAAGCCAACAACCGCCCTCAGCAAAATGAGAAGTGATCATGAGCCACGAACCGGCGCTCCCGCCGTTCCTCTATGAGGGGCTCTACCCTGCCCAGGAGAAGAAATCCGCCATCGCTGCCTTTGCAGGTGTCGTAGCGCAGGCTGCGAAACAGGTGCGCAACGCCGTGGAGTTCGGACGCAAGCCGGGAATGCCGCTCAGCGTCCTCAGCAACGTCGCCCGCGAGGCGCCGCTTGCTTCTCTGTTGATCGCGTTCCTTTTGGGCGCCGCAATAGCACGGCGCAGGTAAACGCCGCCGGACATCGGACCTTCCCGGGGGGCTCAACCAGATAGCTCTACGTGGCGCTGCCTTGCCGCGAATGACTACCCGAATACGCCGGGGCAAGCGAGGCGTACAACCAAACGACGATCTCGACCGCGAGAGCTCTTCTAATTCGCCTTGAAAGCGGACCTTCCGCGCCGCACCGCCCTGTTCGGAAATCAGACCTCGCGCCGCGCTATGAGCGGAGATCAGCCACGGACCGACGGCGAACGTTGAAGCCCGTGGCCTTTGACCTTGTCTCTGTCCGTGCGTCTCGGCCTAGAAGTAGCCGGGCTGGCTGATGTCGGCGATCAAGCCAATCCCAACCGGCTTCCAGCCCAACAATTGCTGCGTCAAGGCGCTGGACGCCGGCATGTCCAAACCGGCGAACATCGCCAGCGGTCCGTAAAAATCACCCGCCTCTTCTTTCGGGATCGAAACGACCGGCACGTTCAAAGCGCGACCGATCACTTCGATGACCTGGCGCATGGGCACGCCCTCTTCACCGACGGCGTGATAGACCCCGTCTGCCGCACCTGTCTCCAACGCCAGCCGGTACAAGCGGGCGACGTCCTGCCTGTGCGCCGCAGCCCAGCGCTCGGCGCCTTCGCCGACATAGGCGGCGGCGCCTTTCTTGCGCGCCAGTTCGACCAGGTAGGAGATCAAGCCGGCCTTTCCGGCAGCACCGTGAACCTGCGGCAGGCGTATCGCCATCGCGCGTACCCCGCGCTTGGCGTAGGCCAGGCCGGCCTGCTCGGACACCCGCGGGACATGGGGACTGGAATCGCGCCGCATATCCTCGGTGACCACGACGTTTGAGGCAACGAGACCCGTTCCCGATGTGACGATAAAAGGCTTGTTTGTGCCGACCAGCACGTCGCCCATGGCCTCGATGGCAGCCTTGTCGATCGCACCATTCTCCGCGAATCGTGCAAAATCATGGATGAAGGCGAGATGGATCACGCCGTCCGCATAGCTTGCACCGCGCTTCAGGCTGTCGAGATCCTGCAGCGAGCCCCGATGAACCTCCGCGCCCAGTTGTTCGAGCGTCCGAACGTTGTCCTCGGAGCGCGCGAGGCCGACAACCTGATGCCCGTTTGCGATGAGTTCTCTGGTGGTTTCGACGCCGATGAATCCGGCGGCGCCGGTGACGAAGACGCGCATGATGGGCAACTCCCTGTTCAAGATGACGGGATATTGCTAAGCTCCTCATTCGGGTAAAGTAGTGAGATTATACAGGTATAAGCGCTAACAGGATGACGGCCGCAAACCCGCTTGGGGCTTATCTGAGGGATCGCCGCGCCAAACTCGATCCGACGGCGTTTGGCTTGCCGCTGAAGCGACGGCGAACGCCGGGACTTCGGCGCGAGGAAGTGGCGCAACGCGCGAATGTGAGCGCCACCTGGTACACATGGCTTGAGCAAGGGCGCGGCGGTTCGCCCTCCGCCGATGTGCTGGATCGCATCGCCCGCGCCATGATGCTGACCGACGTCGAGCGCGAACATCTGTTCCTGCTCGGCCTGGGTCGGCCTCCTGAAGTCCGTTATCACGCGCCCGAAGGCATCTCACCCCGCCTGCAGCGCGTGCTCGACATCCTGGAATGCAGCCCCGCTTTCATCCGCACGGCGACATGGGATGTGATCGCCTGGAACAGCGCTGCGGCGGCGGTCCTCACCGACTACAGCGCGCTGCCGGATGGGCAGCGCAATGTCCTGCGCCTGATTTTCCGCGACAGCCGCGTAAGGGCCGCGCAGCCGAAGTGGCAAAGCGTCGCGCGCTACGTCGTGGCCTCCTTCCGCGCCGATGTCGCGCGCGCAGGCGCGGCCCGCAACGTGCAATCCCTGGTCGATGAGCTCTGTGCGACAAGCCCTGAGTTCGCAACCATGTGGCGCGACAACGATGTGCAAGGCCATGGCGACAACGTGAAGGTTCTGCACCATCCCATTGCCGGACCGCTCTCGATGGAATTCTCGGCTTTCGCCGTCGATGGGCGGCCCGACCTCAACATGGTGATCTACAATCCTGCGACGCCCGCGGATGCGGACAAGATCCGCGCGCTGCTGAAGCCCTCTGCCGAAGCCGGCACGAGCAGCCCCGATGCGGCCTGCCACAGCCGTAACGAAACCTCTGCGGTATGTTGGCGGGCGGAAGAAAAGATTCCATAGGCGACGCAACATCCGCTTTGGGTCCAAGCGGTCCGATGCTGGCATCCTGCTTCAGTTCAGGTTTGGGATCGGTCCGGACATCCAGCCTGGGGCTTGGCGGGCCGTGCTGTCCTGCACGCCGACGAGGTCGTCTCGCTCAAGATCTCTGATACCGACAACCACCGCATGATAATCCGCGTCGAGCAGGCTCACCGCTGCTCACGATCGGACAAGGCTTCGGCCCATGCCTGTCGATAGGCATGCAGGCCTTCGACCGCTCGCGATTGCACGGCCGTCAATCGCGGCGCTTGACGCGGTGCCGGCCATGTCGCGAGCAGGGCAGCGCCGCGCGCGGTTCCGGCAGCGTCCGTGCTCGCAAACACCGGCTGCGTTGGGCGCAGCGCCGCGAGAAGCATGGCGTAGCAGGGATTGGCGGCGAAACTGCCTTCGACGATGAGGTCGCCGCCGGCAGCACCGAGGCGCGTCAGCATCAAATCGCTCATCAGCGCGACATAGAGCGTCGCCAGAGCCGCCCGGTCGGCAGGCGCGATCTCGCCGAGAATTTCCCCCCGATACGAGGCGAACGGGCCACCTCCACCCTGCCCGGCAAAGCTCGGGAGCGCCATGGCGCCCGATGCGATCACGCGCGCGAGCGAAGCCTGGTCCGGATTGGCGTGCGCGCCGGCGAGTGCAGCATATTCACGCCCGCCCATGAAACGTCCGGTTGGGACGGGACGTCCCTCGACGTCGACATTGACCAACGTGTCGTCGACAGGATCGAGGCCATCCGGGCTCAGACCAGGGGCCATCAGGATCACCCAGGTGCCGGTCGACAGCAGCGTGAACGGCTGCCGGCGTGAACCCAGATGCGGCAGCAACGAAGCGTTCGAGTCATGCACCCCGCAGAGCACGTCGATGTCATCGGCCAGTCCCGTCGCGGCGGCGAGATCCGGCTTGATCGGAGCGAGACGCCGATAGGCCGGCTGCAGCGGCGGCATCAACCGGCTCACATCGAGCGCCGAGACCGCGCTGGAAAACCGGCTATGCAACGGCTCCCACAAATCGGAATGTGCACCGATCGACGTCACCTCGGCCGCCGCGACACCCGACAAGCGCCACGCCCAATATTGCGGATAGGCAAGAAGATATTTGGCCCGAGCGAACGGCTCGGCGAAGTGGCGCTGCTGCCAGGCCAATTGCCGGGCGATGTTCTGCCCGGCGGGCAAGGCCGGCGAGAACGTTTCGGAGAAGGGTGGCCGCAGCGGCGCATAAAGCGGCTCGATTTCCTCGACGTCGGCGAATTCGTAATCCATCACCGGCAGCACCAGGCCGTCGTCGTCGATCAACGCGGCCGCGCAGCCATGGGTCGTTGGAACGATCGTCGCGATCGGGCCGGCCCTGTTGGCATCCGCCAGCGCGCCGAGCAGGAATGCCCAGATCTGCTCAACATCCGCATGTGGGTAAGGCGGCCCGGGCACCACGCGGTTGGGCATCGCGCGCTCCCACACGAGCGCGCCGTCAGAGCCGAAGGTCGCGACCTTCACATTGGTCTTGCCGATGTCGAGGACCGCGGTGACGCCACGCATGCTGTCCGCCCTCGTGTCTATTACGCGCAAAGCCACGCCGGCCTCCCGTCACGAGAGGCCGGCGCGAGGTACGATCAGAAATCGAAGTCCTTGATGTTGTCCTTGGTAAAGATGAACGGCGATCCCAAGAGGATTTCGCTGCCGTTGATGACATTGAGCTTGCCGAGCTTGCCGGCCTCGACCGAGGTCGCACCGGGCTTGAGCTTGCCGTCGACCACCGCACGCATCACATAGGTCGCGGCGTAGCCGAGATCGACCGGATTCCACAGCACGACGGACTTGACGCAGCCTGCATTGACATAGGGCTTCATCGCATTCGGCGTGGCCAGGCCGACGACGGCGACCTTGCCGCACAGGCGCGCCTTGGTCACGGCTTCGGCCGAAGCAGGCGTCGCAACCGACGTCATGCCGAACAGGCCCGCGAGCTTGTCACCATATTTGTTGATCAACGTGGTCGCCTGGTTGAGCGAGAGCACGTTGTCCTCCTGCGCCTCCACCGTCTCCAGCCATTTCAGCTTGGGATGGCATTTGGCGGCGTAGGCCGACATTTCAGCGATCCAGCGCGCCTGGTTGGGCGTGGTGAAGGTGCTGGTGACGATGGCAAATCCCTTGTCTTCGCCGGCTTCCTTGGCCATCGCGTCGATCATCGCCTTGGCGATGCCGTTGAACTCGGCCTGGTTGACGAACCACTCGCGCGCATCGGGCTGCGCATTGGCGTCGTAGCCGACGACGTGGATGCCCTTTGACAGCGCCTTCTTGAGGACAGGGGCGATCGCGACCGGATCATTGGCGGCGAACAGGACGCCGTCGACGCCGCGGGTGATGTAGTTGTCGATGAACTTGATCTGCTCGTCGATCTTGGCCTCAGTGGGTCCGTCGGTGGTCACCTTGACGTTGCCGAGCTCCTTGGCGGCGTCCTGCATGCCCTTGGTGGTGGCGTTGAAGTAGCCGATCCCGATCAGCTTGGGCACGTCGACCAGAGTGATCGGCTTGCCGGCCTTGTCGGCTGCGCCGGTGACCTTGCCGCCATCATAGGGCTTGGCCGCTGCGGCCGCGGCCGGACTGGCGTCGCAGGACAGCGGGCTGGTCGGAAGATCGTCGGCTCCGTCCCATTTGTCCGCGGCAGAAGCGGAGCCGCTCGCCATCGCCGCGCCGAGGATCAGCAGCGCGGCCGTCTTCATCCTACGATGTCTGATGGTCGTCTTCATCTTGACCTCCCTACAATGCCGCTTCTTGCGGCTTATCACCCCATCAGCTCGCGACCTCGCGACGTCCGTGGAGAGAGCTTGCGATCAGCGTCGATGCGATCAGGACCGCACCGATGACGATGATGGTGGCGTCACCCTTGACCCCGGTCAGCGCCAGCCCGTTCTTCAACAGCTGGATCATGACGAGGCCGATGACCGTTCCCCAGATCGTCCCTACTCCGCCGAAAATACTGGTGCCGCCGAGGACCACGGCGGCGATGACATCGAGCTCGTAGCCGGTCCCCATGTCCGAACGCGTCGTGGTCACGCGCGACACCAGAACCCAGGCCGACACGCCCGCGGCCAGGCCCGACAGCGTGTAGATGATCAGCTTCGTCCGATCGACCGGCAGTCCGGAAAACCTTGCAGCGGTCTCGTTGTGGCCGATCGCATAGAGCGTACGGCCGAAGGTGGTGCGGTCCAGGACGATGCCGGCCGCGACGATGCCGGCCAGCAGAATCCAGAGCTGCATGGGAACGCCCAGCCATTCCCCCTGGCCTAAGAAGAAGAACCATTCGGGATAATTGCGCACCGAGCGCGCCTGACTGATGCCTTCAGCCAACCCGCGATACAGCGCCAGCGTGGCGATGGTCATGATCAGCGGCGGCACCCGGACACGGGTGATCATCAATCCGTTGACGAAGCCGGCCACGCCGCCGACGCCGACGGCAAAGACGACGGCCAGCGGCAAGGGAAAGCCGAGATTCTTCCAGGAATAGCCGAGGATGATCGCGCAGAGCCCGACGATCGATCCGACTGAGAGATCGATGCCGCCGGTGATGATGATGAACGTCATCGGCAGCGCGAGCAAACCGACCTCCGTCATCAGGCGGCCCTGGTTCAGAAGATTGTCGATCGTCAGAAAGTTCTCGTTGAACACGCAGAGGATTGCCAGCGCGACGGCGAGGATCGCCGCCAGCAACGTCTCGTGGCGAATGAGCCAGCGCGGCGCCGATGATCGGATTTCGGTTGCGAGCACCGCCATGGCGACTATCCCCCCACCTGACGGCGCCGCCGCCGCAGGATGTCGGCGATGACCGTGACCAGGATCAGCCCGCCCTGCACCGCGTGGATCCAGTACGGCGAGACATTGATGAACACCAGCGCGCTGGCGATCTCGGCAATCAGGATCGTCGCCAGGGTCGATCCAATGACGGTGCCGACACCGCCCAGGATGCTGACGCCGCCGACCACCGCAGCCGTGATCACCGTCAGTTCCAGATTCGGCGGCACGGTCGACTGGATCACCTTGAGCTGGGTCGCGAACAACAGCGTCGCGATCCCTGCGAACAACCCGTGCAGCGCGAACACCATCAGAACGGTGCGTCGGGGCGATACGCCGCACAGCCGCGCGGCTTCGGCATTGCCGCCGGTGGCATAGATCGCGCGTCCGCTGGCCGAGTAGCGCATCCACAGCGCGGCCAGGATCGTCGCGGTGACCATGATCAGCACCGGCATCGGCAGCAGCCCGAACAACTCGATATCGGCGAGATGGAAGGCCTGCGGCAGGTCGGTGATCCATCGGCCGCCGGTGACGCTGATCAGGCCGCCCTTGAGGATGGACAGCATCCCGAGCGTCACGACGATCGAGGGAATTCGAAGATAGGCGACGACGGCGCCCTGCAACGCCATGACGAGGACGCCGACCACGAGCGGCGTGAGCCAGACCAAGACCATCGGTACTCCCGCGACGGCGAGAGATCCGCTGATCGTAGCGAGAACACCGATGAGGGAGCCAACCGAAATATCGATGTTGCCTGATACGATCACCAGGGACATGCCGATCGCCGCGACCGCGACATAGGCATTGCCGAGCACGATGTCGGTCAGATTCCGCGTTGCCAGAAAGCGCGGATTATAGAGGCCGACCAGCACCGCGATGAGAACGATCGCGAACGACAGCAGCGCTTCCTGCGAGGCGAGCCAGCGCAGCGCGCGGCCGTCCCCGGATTGTGCCGGTGAGATCGCAAGCGTGCTCATGCCGCCCTCCCCGCATCAGCGCCCTGGCTTCCCATCATCGCGGCACCGACCGCTTCAGGTGTGGCGTCCGCGCGCGCAAACTCTGCGGCCAGTCGGCCTTCACGCATCACCAGCACGCGGTCGCTCATGCCGAGCACCTCCGGCAGCTCGCTGGAGATCATCAGGATGGCGAGGCCCTGCGCGGCGAGCTGACACATCAGGCGGTGGATCTCGGCTTTGGCGCCGACATCGATGCCACGCGTGGGCTCATCGAGGATGAGCAGCTTCGGCTCGTTGGCGAGCCACTTGCCGAGCACGATCTTCTGCTGATTGCCTCCGGACAAGCGGCCGACCACCTGCTCGACCGAACCTGTCCTGACGCGGAAGCGGTTGACGCCGGCCTCGGCCATGCGCGCTTCCGCTGCGGAGTCGATGAAGCCGAACCGCGCCACCCTGCCGAGACTGGCGAGAGAAAAATTCTCACGCACGGTCATGGGGCGGACAAGGCCCTGCATCGCGCGGTCTTCAGGCACATAGGCAATGCCGAGCGCCCGTGCGGCGGCGGGCGATCGGATCTCAACCGATCGCCCGGAGATCAGGATCTGGCCGGACTCCGCCGGCGTCGCGCCAAAGATCGTCTGCGCCAGCTCGCTCCGTCCGGAGCCGACGAGGCCGGCAAGGCCGACGATCTCGCCGGCGCGCACGGTGAGGCTGATGCCCTTGGTCAGGGGACGCCGCACCAGATCGCGCACTTCCAGCACCGGCGCGCCGATCGGCACGTCGACCTTGGGAAACAGGCTTTCGATCTGCCGGCCGACCATCATCTGCACCAGCTCCGCCGACGAGGTCTCCGCCACCTTGCGGGTGCCGACATGGGCGCCGTCGCGCAGCACCGTCACCCGGTCGGCAAGCTGGAAGATCTCGTCCATGCGGTGGCTGATATAGATGATGCCGACGCCGCGTGATTTCAGCCGTCGCACCAGATCGAACAGCCGCGTCACGTCGTATTCGGTCAACGCGGCCGTCGGCTCGTCCATGATCAGCAGCCTCGCATCCTGCGACAGCGCGCGCAGGATCTCGACGCGCTGGCGATTGCCGACGCTGAGCGAGCCGACGATCCGCCCGGGCGTGAGGTCGGTGATCTCTAGCGAGGCCAGCAGCGCCTCGGTCCTGGCCGCCATCGCCTTCCAGTCCAGCCATCCGCCACGGCGACGCGGCGCGTGTCCCATGAAGACGTTTTCGGCGACCGAGAGATCGCGGAACAACAGCAGTTCCTGATAGATCGTCGCGATGCCGGCGCGGCGCGCATCATCCGGAGACAGGAAGCGAAACGGCTGTCCGTCGACATTGATGGTGCCGGCGTCGGGCTGATAGACCCCGGAGATGATCTTGATCAGGGTGGACTTGCCGGCGCCGTTCTCACCGAGCAGCGCATGGACTTCGCCCGGCGCGACCTCGAACGAGACGTTGGACAGCGCACGGACGCCGGGGAAGAATTTCTCGATGCCCGACACGGCCAGCAGCGGTGGCGTCGCGCCGTCCTCTTGCACAACAGCGCTGCCTGCGTCGCTCATGCGGCCACCACCTCGTCAGGCGCATCAGACGCAATCATCACCTCGACGCCGGCGTCACTGAGCATGTCGAGCGCGTGCTTCGGCGCTTCTGCGTCCGTGATGAGGGTCGATATCCGTGACAGCGGGCAAACCACGAGGCTGCCGCGCGGCGTGAATTTGGAGCTGTCCGCCAGCACGACCAGTCTGTCGGCGCGCTTCATCAGCTTGGTCTCGGCGCGCGCGATCAAGGGATCGCCTTCGATGACGCCGAGCGGGCCGATCGAGATCGCGCTCATGAACATGCGCGAGGCTGAATAGTGCTGGATCGCATCTTCTTCGAAGGGCGACACGATCAGCTTCTGATCGCGGTAGACCTCGCCGCCGGGCAATGCGACCCGGCAACTCGACTCGTGGATCAAGGTCTCGGCCAGCGGATAGGAATTGGTGAGAACCTTGAGACGGCGCTCGCGCAGGAATTCGCCCATCTGAAACGTGGTGGTGCCGCCATTGATGATGATGGCGTCGCCGTCGCTGCACAGCGCCACCGCAGCGCGCGCGATCGCGCGCTTGGCCGCGACGTTGAGCGTCTTGCTGATCTCGAAGGAGCGGGTCGCCAGCGCCGGCGCGTCGCCTGCCGCTGTCGGCGGACCGGGCATCGCCTCCAATCCGCCGCGCACCCGGATCGCGGCGCCCATCTCGGCGAGCCGCGCAAAATCGCGCCTCGCGGAAGCCTCGGACGCACCGGTGGCACGACAGACATCGGCAATACGAACCAGCGGCTGCTGCTTCAGCATTGCCTTGATTAGTTGCCAGCGCTCGCGTTCGTGCACGGCCCTGTTTCCTCCCGACGCCCTAGCTAGTCATGAAGTTCGCGTGCGGTCAACGTGAAACCTCCAGTTTCATTCAAGATCAATCACGCTGCACAGCAACATCGATCACACGATGATTGACCATGATCGATTGCGATACTATCGTCCGCGTAATCAGAGAGATCAGGGAGGAGAGGGTCATGACCAAGGCTGCGGCCGAGCCGCTTCCCGATCTCTGGAATGATGCTCACGCGGCGGAGCTGGATGAGCCGGGGCTGCTGCTCTACCGCTCCAACCTGCTCGGCAGCGACCTTCGCATCACGAATTTCGGCGGCGGCAATACGTCGGCCAAGCTCGCGATGACCGATCCGTTGACGCAGCAGCCGGTCGACGTGCTCTGGGTCAAAGGCTCCGGCGGCGACCTGGGATCGATGAAGCGCGACGGCTTCTCCACGCTCTATCTCGACAAGCTGCTCGGCCTCAAACAGCTCTATCGCGGCGTCGCTCATGAAGACGAGATCGTGGCGCTGTTCAATCACTGCACCTTCAATCTCAACCCGCGCGCGACCTCCATCGACACGCCGCTGCACGGCTTCGTGCCGTACCGTCATGTCGATCATGTCCATGCCGACGCCGTCATCGCCATCGCCGCCTGTGCGAACGCAGAGGAGCTGACGAAAGAAGTGTTCGGCGGCGCGATCGGCTTTCTGCCCTGGCAGCGTCCCGGCTTCGACCTCGGCCTCAAGCTTGGCGCCATGGCGACCGAGCATCCCGAGTATGTCGGCGTCGTGCTCGGCGGCCATGGCCTGTTCACCTGGGGGCCGACATCGAAGGCGGCCTATCAGACGACGCTGCGCATCATCCAGCAAGCGGCCGACTGGCTCGCCGCGCACGAAAAGCAGCCCGCCTTCGGCGGCGCCGCCTGCGACGCCGCCACGCCCGATACGCGGCGCAAAATCGCAGCGGCGCTGATGCCGCTGATCCGCGGCAAGATCTCGCGCGGCGAGCGCAAGGTCGGGCATTTCACTGATGCGCCCGAGGTGCTCGACTTCGTCAATTCCCGCGCGCTGGATGAACTGGCGCCGCTCGGGACCTCCTGTCCCGATCATTTCCTGCGCACCAAGATCCGTCCGCTGGTGCTGCCTCATGCCGGCCATGTCGACGACGTCGACAAGATCGCCAATGCGCTGGACGCGCTGCTCGATGCCTATCGCGCCGACTATTCCGCCTACTATCAGCGCTGCAAGCGGCCGAATTCGCCCGCCATGCGCGATCCCAATGCGGTGATCTACCTGGTGCCCGGCGTCGGCATGTTCTCCTTCGCCAAGGACAAGGCGACGGCGCGCATCGCCTCAGAATTCTACATCAATGCCATCAACGTCATGCGCGGCGCGTCCGGCGTCAGCCGCTATGTCGGCCTGCCGGAACAGGAGGCGTTCGATATCGAGTACTGGCTGCTCGAAGAGGCCAAGCTGCAGCGCATGCCCCCGCCGAAATCGCTGGCCGGCAGGATTGCCTACATCACCGGTGGCGCCGGCGGGATCGGCGGCGCGACGGCGCTGCGGCTGCTCGACGAAGGCGCCTGCGTGGTGCTCGCCGACATCGACCAGGAAGCGCTCGACGCGCGCGTGCAGGCGATCGTGCAGCAATTCGGCCGCGACAGCGCGATCGGAATCCGGGTTGACGTGACCGACGAGGCCAGCGTCATCGCGAGCTTCGAGCACGCCATTCTCACCCATGGCGGCATCGACATCGTGGTCTCCAATGCCGGCATCGCCTCCGCCGCGCCGATCGAAGACACCAGCCTGGCGCTGTGGCAGAAGAACATGGATGTGCTTGCCACCGGCTATTTCCTGGTGGCGCGCGAGGCCTTCCGGCTGATGCAATCGCAGCAATGCGGCGGCGCGATCGTGTTCGTCGCCTCCAAGAACGGCCTCGCCGCTTCGGCCGGCGCGTCGGCTTATTGCGCAGCCAAGGCGTCGGAGATCCATCTGGCGCGCTGCCTTGCGCTGGAGGGCGCGCCGCATGGCATTCGAGTCAACACCGTCAATCCGGATGCGGTGCTGCGCGGCTCCAAGATCTGGGCCGGCGATTGGCGCCGGCAGCGCGCCGCCTCCAACAAGGTGTCGGAGGACGAGCTCGAGGAAGTCTACCGGCAGCGCTCGATGCTGAAGCTCCCTGTGCTGCCGGAGGACATCGCCGAGGGCGTCTATTTCTTTGCCAGCGATCTCTCGGCTAAGTCGACCGGCAACATCCTCAATGTCGATGCCGGCAACGCCCAGTCCTTCACGCGGTGAAACGCCGATCCTCGGGAGATGAGCATGACCGGCTTTGTCATCAGCGAGGATTTTCTGCAGAGTGAGAATGCCGCGCGAAGGACCGCGCTCGATGAGGATTACGCGGCGTTGTCGCGCGCGCTGGCGCGCCGCGGCATCGACAGCGAGGCGCTGACACGCAAGGTCATGGCTTTTGGCGTCGCCATTCCGACCTGGGGCGTCGGCACCGGCGGCACGCGCTTCGCGCGCTTTCCGGGCCCGGGCGAGCCACGCCATCTGTTCGACAAGCTGGAGGATTGCGCCACCATCCACCGCCTCTCCCGGGCGACGCCGACGCTGTCGCCGCACTTTCCGTGGGACACGACCAGCGACTACGCCGCCTTGCGCGAGGTCGCCACCGGCTACGGCCTCGCCTTCGACGCGGTGAACTCGAATACGTTTCAGGACCTGCCGAACCAGACGCATTCCTACAAGTTCGGCTCGCTCTCCCATGTCGATCGCGCCGTGCGCGCCCAGGCGATCGCGCACAATGTCGACTGCATCACCGTCGGGCAAAAGCTCGGCTCGAAGGCGCTCACGGTGTGGATCGGAGACGGCTCCAACTTCGCCGGCCAGTCGAACCTGACCCTGGCGTTCGATCGCTATCTCGAAGCGATGGCCGAGATCTACGCAGTGCTGCCTGCGGATTGGCGGGTGTTCCTCGAGCACAAGCTGTATGAGCCGGCGTTCTACTCGACGGTGATCTCCGATTGGGGCAGCAGCCTCGCGGCCGCGCAGGAACTCGGGCCGAAGGCGCAATGTCTGGTCGACCTCGGCCACCACGCGCCCAACGTCAACATCGAGCAGATCGTCGCCCGCCTGATCCGCTTCGGCAAGCTCGGCGGCTTCCACTTCAACGATTCGAAATATGGCGACGACGATCTCGACGCCGGCTCGGTTGAACCGTTCCGTCTGTTCCTGGTGTTCAACGAGCTGATCGACGCCGAGCTGCGCGGGGCAAAGGGTTTTGCGCCAGCCTACATGCTCGACCAGTCGCACAACGTCACCGACCCGATCGAGAGCCTGCTGCAATCCGCGATCGAACTGCAGCGCGCCTATGCCCAGGCGTTGATCGTCGACCGCGTCGGCTTGGCGGCCGCGCAAGCCGCCAACGACGCGCTCGGCGCCCATCTCGAACTCAAACGCGCCTTCACCACCGATGTGTCGCCGATCCTTGCAATGGCGAGACTGCGCGCCGGCGGCGCCATCGCGCCGATCGAGACCTATCGCGCCTCCGACTATCGCAAGCACAAGACCAGCGAGCGGCCGCCGGTGGCCGGGACCTCGGCCGGGATCGTATGATGGAAGCAGGCCAGAGCTTTGGATGACGTCTCCGAGATCATCGTCGGATCGGATCAAGCAACAAGAGCAATTTGGTGGTCGATCAGGCCGCGACCTATCGGCACACCGCACAAGGGAAAGGCTACGCCCGGCGCACAGCGCCTCGCATCCTCGCGGCAACACGCAAAATGCGAGGCCACGTTTTGGCCAACACAACGCAACCAGAATTTCCGAACGCCGCGTCCGGCACGTTTCCGAACAGCAAAATCGTGAAAATATAAGATACCGGCTTTGCAAGAACCTGGCTGGGGCGGGAGGGATCGAACCTCCGAATGGCGGAATCAAAATCCGCGTGGTCCGCTAGATAAGTCGACGCGCATTCAAGGCTTTCCAATAGCGCCACCCAAACAGACTGACCGACACGAGCCATGGGCGAGACGGCCGTAGCGCCTCAAACAGAAGTCCTTTCCACCCGTCGTCCGGCCCCCGGGTGGATCTGGTGACGCCAGCCGGGCTGATGCGGCTTCGAGCAGATGCCCGCACATCTGCATCCGGTCGTCAGAAGTCGGCGACCTTCGTCCCGCCACGCCGCGCGAAGCGTTCGGGAGCGTAGGGCTTGGCATCGACGATCGGGGTCGCGGCAGTGGCGAGATCGGCGATGAGGTGACCGGCACCCGGGCCGATGCCGAAGCCGTGCCCACTGAACCCCGCGGCGACGATCAGGCCGGGCAGCGCGCCCAGCTCGCCGATCACCGGCACGCCGTCCGGCGTGGAATCGATGTAGCCCGCCCAGGTCGCCGTGACCTGGCTCCGCTTCAACGCCGGCAGCAGCTCGATTGCGCGCGCATGGGTGAGGCGGATGGTCGCCTGATCCGGCTTCGGATCGAGGATGCGGGTGCATTCCATGGGCGTCGGCTCATCGAGCCGCCAGCGACCGAGCGTCTCATGGCCGGCGCGCAGGCCTTCCAGGCCGCCGGGCAGCAGATTGCGCCAACGCTTGACGAACATCGGCAGGAACTGCGGCGCGAAGCGCAGTTGCTGCAAGGTCGGATCGACACGCCCGCGTCCGCTGATTGCGAGTGTATGGCCACCATCGCCGCGCTTGGTGATCGAAACGCCGGCCGTGTGCAGCGCCGGCGGCAGCGGCGCGTTGGACGGCGACAGGGCGAGCGCTGAGGAACGGATGGACGCAATGGGAAGCGCGACGCCGATCTGATGGCAGAACGAGGACGCCCAGGCCCCAGCCGACAGCACGGCCAGCGGCGTGCGGATGGTGCCGCGCTCGGTGACCACCGCCGACAGCCGGCCAGCGCTGGTCTCGACGCCGCGCACGGCGCACATCTGATGCACCGTGCCGCCCTGCTTCATGATCGCGCGCGCCACGGCCGGCGCGGCATCGGCGGGGCTGGCGGTGCCGTCGGTCGGCGAGAACACGCCGCCCTTCCAGCTGCGTCCAGTGGCAGCGCCGCGCTCGCTGGCCTGCCGACTGTCCAGCATATGCGTAGTGATGCCGGCCGTCTTGGCGAATTCGCCCCAGCGCGCCCAGCCGGCGAGCTCCGCATCGTCATTGCTCAGATAGAACAAGCCACAGCGCGAGAAGCCGGTCGCCTCGCCGCTGTCGCTGGTGAAGCGCTCCCACAGATCGAGGCTGAGGGTCGCCATCGGCAGCTCGCGCGCGTCGCGGTTCTGCTGCCGGCACCAGCCCCAGTTGCGGCTCGACTGCTCGGCCCCGATCCTCCCCTTTTCGATCAGCGCCACCGCAAGCCCGCGCCGCGCCAAGTAGTAGGCGGCGAACACCCCGACGATGCCGCCGCCGATGACCACGGCATCTGCGTGCCCGGGCAGCGTTGGCGATGTTTCAACGTGCACCAGCGGGACGGGCATGCGGTCTCTCCGACGTTCGGCAGCATCAGGCTAGAACGGTATCGCGCGCGGGAGACGCCGGATTCGGCAGCCAGGCAGCATTTGATGCTACAAGCCACCAGGCCTTCGGCGTATTGTTTTGCATTGCCTAAATCAGCCTCATGCGGCCTCATTCTTGCTTTGGCGAAGTTCGTTTGGCACAACGGCAGAATTTTCTGCTGTAATGTGGACCGGACGCGTCGTCACTCGGGACCCCGGCTTCATGAAGCTCGATCGCATCGACATCAAGATCCTGCACGAACTGCAGAAGAACGGCCGCGTCACGAATGTGGAGCTCGCCGAGCTGGTCAACCTGTCGCCGAGCCCATGTCTGATGCGGGTGAAGAAGCTGCAGGCGGAAGGCTATATCGAGGGCTATTCGGCGCAAATCTGCGTCTCGAAGCTCGGCCAGACGCTGACCGTGTTCACCGAGGTCACCCTGAAGAACCATCGCCAGATCGACTTCGCCCGCTTCCTCGCCGCGGTGGAGAAGATCGACCAAGTGATCGAGTGTCACCTCGTCTCCGGCGGCTACGACTACATGATGAAGTTCGTCACCGCCGGGATCGGCGAGTATCAGACCATCATGGAGCGGCTGACCGACATGGACATCGGCATCGAGAAATATTTCAGCTTCGTCGTGCTGAAGTCGCCGATCGTCAAGCCCTATCTGCCACTGACCAGCCTGTTCGAGATGTAGGCTTCCGCCGGCGCCTGTCAGCGCTGACCATAGGCGCGGACCTGCTCGGGATCCTGGCGCAGATTGTCGAGCCATGCCGGATCGAGCTTCGGCACCGAAGATAGCAGCAGCTGCGTGTAGGGATGCTCCGGCTTCGCCATGGCCTCGGGCGTGATCTGCTCGATCTTGCGGCCGCGATACATCACGACGATGTCGTCGCAGATCGCCTCGACCACCGACAGATCGTGGCTGATGAAGACATAAGCAAGATCGAGCTCGCGCTGCAACTCCTTGAGCAGATCGATGACCGCCGCGGCGACGACGCTGTCGAGCGCCGAGGTGATCTCGTCGCACACGATCAGCTTCGGATCGGCGGCCAGCGCGCGCGCGAAGTTGACGCGCTGCTTTTGACCGCCGGACAGCTCGGCCGGCCGGCGCAGCCGCAAGCTTCGCGGCAGCTTCACCATGTCGAGCAACTGATCGATGCGGGCGCTTCGCGGCTTGCGCGACATGTCGTGATAGAATGTCAACGGCCGGGCCAGAATGTCTTCGACCGTATGCGCCGGATTGAGCGCCGTGTCGGCATGCTGGAACACGATCTGCACTTGGCGCAGCTGGTCCCGGCTGCGATGTCGCGCGCTGAGCCGGAGCTCGCGCCCGTCGAACACGACGCCTCCCGCAAACGGTGGCAGGATGCCGGCGATGGCGCGAGCCAGCGTCGATTTTCCGCACCCAGATTCGCCGATGATGCCGAGATTGCGACCGCGCGCCACGCGCAGGCTGACATTCTCGACAGCCACGATCGCAGGCCTGCCGTCCGAGCGCGGCGGACCATAGCCGACCGACACCTCGTGAACCTCGAGCAGCGCCTCGGCTGTGGCCGAAGACGCGTCACGGCGCGGCTCATGATCCGGCGCGACGGCCGCCAGCAGCTGCCGCGTATAGGGATGCTGCGCGCGGTCGAGAATGTCGGCTGTCATGCCGCTCTCCTGCACCTCGCCATTCCTGAGCACGACGATGCGGTCGGCGATCTGGGCGACGACGGCGAGATCATGCGACACGTAGATGCCGGCGATGCGGTGTGCCGATATGACCGATTTGAAAGCCCGGAGCACCTCGACCTGGGTGGTGACGTCGAGCGCCGTGGTCGGCTCGTCGAAGATGAGCACCTTGGGGCTTGCGATCAGCGCCATCGCGGCGGCGAGCCGCTGCAGCTGGCCGCCAGACACCTGGTGCGGATAGCGATGTCCTATCGTCTCCGGATTGGGGAGTGACAGCGCGCGAAACAGCGCGACAGCCCTGGTGCGCGCCTCCTCCAACGGCATCACGGCATGTATGCGTACGACCTCGATCACCTGCTCCATGATCCGGATCGCCGGATTGAACGCCGCGGCCGCGCTCTGCGGCACATAGGCGATCTTGGCGCCGCGCACGGCCGCCTTGTCCTTCTCAGACAGCGCCACCATGTCGACGCCGTCGAACATGACCGAGCCGCCGACGATCTTGCAGCCGGCCCGCGCATGGCCCATCAGGCTCATCGCGATGGTGGTCTTGCCGGACCCGCTCTCGCCGATCAGCGCGACGATCTCTCCTTCGACGATGTCGAGGTCGACGCCCCTGATGATCTCGATCGTGCGGCCAGAATCGGTGGTCGCCTCGACGCGAAGATCGCGGATCTGGACCAGGCTCGTCATTACAACGCCTCCCGGTCGCGGATCTTTGTCGGCAAATTGTCGATCAACAGATTCACCGCGATCGTCAGGCTCGCGATCGCCAATGATGGAAAGATCACCGCCGGCGCAGCGTAGGGCAAACCGCCGATGTTCTCACGCACCAGCGCGCCCCAATCAGCATAAGGCGGCCTCACGCCCAGGCCGAGGAACGACATTCCGGAGAGCAGCAGCACGATGAACACGAAGCGCAAGCCCAGATCGACCAGCACCGGACCGAGGATGTTGGGCAGGATTTCCGCTCGGATCAGATACAACAAGCTCTCACCGCGGATGCGCGCCACCACGACGAAATCCATGGTGTTGATATTGACCGCCAGCGCGCGGGCGAAGCGATAGGCGCCAGGAATATAGATCACGGCCATGGTCACGATGAGAACGGGAATCGAGGAGCCGACAGCGGCGACGACGACGAGGCTGAACAGCTTGCTCGGGATAGAGCTGAGCGCATCGAGCAGCCGACTCAGCACCATGTCGACGATACCGCCCGTGATCGCGGCGATCATGCCGAGCATGACGCCAGAAGCGCCGGCGATGATCACGGACGCCACGGAAATGCCGAGCGTGTAGCGCGCGCCCATCAGGATGCGCGAGGTCATGTCGCGGCCGAGATAGTCGGAGCCCAGCCACAGCGCGCGGCTCATCGGACCGAAATAGTCGGTGTCGACGATGTCGCCGATCGGATGCGGGACGATATAGGGCGCGGCCACCGCAACCGCGATCCAGAACATCACGATCAGCGCACCGGTCACGCCAACCGCATTGATGCGGTAGCCGATCAGAGACTTGCGGCTGGGAGATGTCGTGGCGCTCGTCATCGCAGCCTCGGATTGGACAGGATGGCGATGATGTCGGCCGTAGTGGTCAGCAGCAGGAAGCCGAAACAGAAGATGATGGCGCAGCTCTGGATCAGCGGCAGGTCGCGGGTCGAGACCGCATCGACCATCAGCTTGGCGACACCGGGATAGTTGAAGATGGTCTCGACGATGATGACGCCGCCCAGGAGATAGGACAGTGACAGCGCGACCGCGTTGACAATCGGCCCGAGCGCATTAGGCAGCGCGTGACGCAGCACGACCCGGCCGCGCGAGGCGCCCTTCAGCAGCGCCATTTCGACGTAAGGCGTGTTCAGCGTTTCGACCACAGCCGCCCGGCTCATCCGGATCATCTGCGCCGAGATCACGATGGTGAGCGTGACGACCGGCATGGCATAGGCACGGGCGAAATCATAGGCGGTGCGGATCTCGCTGGTGAAGGACACGGCAGGAAGCCAGTTGAGATAGACCGCGAACAGCAGCACTGCGAGCGTCGCGATCATGAACTCCGGCACCGACACGACGCCAATGATCGCGATGGTGAGACAGCGGTCATACAAGGTGTTGCGCAGCATCGCCGCGGTGATGCCGAGCGTCAGCGCCAGCGGCACCGCAATGATCGCGGTGAGGCCGGCGAGCTTGAGGGTGTTGACGAGGCGCCCGGCGATCAGCTTCGCCACCGGCATGTTGTTGGCATAGGAGAGTCCGAGATCGCCATGCGCTACGCCGGCGAGCCAGCGCAGGAAGCGAAAGATCGCGGGATCGTCGAGGTGCATCGCCTTGCGCAGGCCCTCGACCGCCTCCGGCGTCGCCGCCTGCCCAAGCAGGATCGTGGCAGTATCGCCGGGCAGCATGGCGGTGGCGAAGAAGACGGCGAATGAAACAATGATCGCGGTGACCAGCGCGATGGCCAGCCGGGACAGGACGAGTGATGCGATCCGATGTTTCAAACTGTGCGCCCGCGAGCCTGATCAGAGGATGATGGTCGTAGCCGCAGCGCCGGTCTCACTGACAGGCGCTACCCGCCTCCGACGGCATTCACGAATCGAGCCAGACATATTCAGCGAAGGCATAACCCATCATGCCGCCGAGCGGGCTCGGCTCCAAGCCTTTCAGCTTGGACGAGGTGGCATCGATGTTGGAGATGTAGGCCGGAACGATGGTGCCCGCCTCCTCCGCGATCATCACCTGCATCTCGGCATACATCTGCTTACGCTTGGCCTGGTCGAGCAGGCCGCGCGCCTCAAGCATCATCTTGTCGAACTTCTCGGACTTGTAGCGGCTCTCGTTCCAGGGCGCCTCGGAGGCGTAGAGCAGCGAGAACAGGATGTCCGGCGTCGGGCGCGGATTGATGTTGCCGAAATGGACCGGTGCCTTCAGCCAGTAATTGTCCCAATAGCCGTCCGACGGAACGCGCTGCACGTCCAGCGTCAGGCCGATCGCGGCCGCCGAGGCCTGGATCACCATGGCCATCTCGATCGCGGAATTAGCGGCCTCGGAGGTCACCACCGGAATCGAGGTGCCGAGCACACCGGCCTTCTGGAACAGCGACTTCGCCTTGTCCGGATCGAACGGCTTCGGCTTGAGGTCGGAGTTGTGGAAAAAGTTCGCCGGGGACACCGGCTGGTCGTTGCCGACGACGCCGAAGCCGCGCAGCACCGATTTGACGATCTGCTCGCGGTTCACCAGGTGCTTCATGCCGTCGATGAAGTCCTTCTTGTTGCCCGGCGCCATGTCGAGGCGGATGTTGAGGTCGGTGTAGTTCCCGGTCGTCGACTTCGACAGCGCGATCCCCTCCTTCCCCTCGATCAGCCGGAGCGAGCGCGGATTGATACTGGCCGCCAGCTGGATGTCGCCGGACAGCAGCGCGTTGACGCGCGCATTCTCCTCGGTGATCGCGATGAACTCGATCTGGTCTAGGTAAGGGCCATCCTTGAAATAGTTCTTGTTGCGCATCCCGATCGAGCGGACGCCGGGCTCGAACGCTTCGCGGACGAAGGCGCCGGTGCCGTTGCCCTGGGAGAAATCGGTGGTGCCGTCGGCGACGATCATGAAGTGATGCAGCGCGAGGATCATCGGCAGGTCGGCGTTCGGGCTCGCCAGGGTGATCTCGACGGTGGTCTTGTCGACTGCCTTGAAGCCGGTCATCTGCGCCGCGATCTTGGCGACCTTGGAGCCGGTGGCCTTGTCCAGATGTCGCTTCAGCGAGAACACGACGTCATCGGCTGTCAGCGGCTTGCCGTCGTGGAAGGTGACGCCTTTCTTTAGCTTCACGGTCCAGGTCTGCGCGTCCTGGGACTCGATCGACTCCGCAAGTTCCATCTGCGCCGCGCCGCTCTTGTCCAGCGTCGTCAGCCGATTGTAGAACGAGCAGCACCGCACGTAATCGGTCGAGAACGACGCCTTGGCCGGATCGAGCGTATCGGCCGTCGAGGTCGACCAGCCCGCGGCCTTGATCGCGCCGCCCTTCTTCGGGGAGGCCGCGAATGCGCGCTCGGCGCGACCGAGGATGGTGCTGCCGGCAGCGAGCGCGGCGCCATTGGCAACCATCATCTTCAGGAGATCCCGGCGTGACGCGCCGCGCCGGATCGCCGCCTCGACCCGCCCATCATCATCAGCCGTCCAGTTGGTGATCTCGTGGCTCATGTCATCCGTCCCCTGTTCGCGATCCGGCAGAATGAAGTCGTCAGTGGCTCGTCATGTCGCAGGAACGTGGTTTACCGCGTCGGCCAGTTCGGCCATCGAATGGAAGTGGAAATCAGGCTTGGTGAACGAAGCGGGCTCAATCGTGCCGCCATAGCCCTGCTTGTCGTGGCGCCGCTCGATCCAGCAATTGGTGATGCCGAGCTGACGGGAGATGCCGATGTCGTGGTACTGGCTCTGAGCGACGTGCAGGATCTCAGACCTGCTGCCGCCGTCACGTTCGACGAACTCGAACACCTGCGTGAAGAAGGCCGGATCCGGCTTCTCCGCCCCGGTATCGTCGACCGTGAAGGTCGCATAGAACGGCGAGCCGAGTTCGCGCTCGAAATGATCCAGCGCCCAGCGCCGCGCATTGGTCATCGCGATCAGCTTGTAGCGCCTGGCGAGGCGAGCCATCGCCGCGGCGCTGTCGGGAAAGGCTTTCCAACGCGCGGCTGAATCGCGGAAACGTTCGCCGAGCGCGGCCTGCCTGGGCAGGCCGAGTGGCGGCGCGATGATGTCATAGACTCGGACGAGATCATCGGGAAAGCGATCGGCATCGGCGGCATAGCGTGCAGCGCGGTAGAGGCTGAGCGCCTGCTCGCCGTCGATCGCCGTGCTCGCTTCCGCCGCGATCTCGCCGAGGCTCGTGATGATCCCGCCCTCGAAGTCGATCAGCGTGCCGACCACGTCGAATGTCAGGTATCTGAATTGGGCGAGATCGAGCTTGGTCATTCTTTGAGGCCTTCCTCGTCGTCGATCCTAGTGTGAAGCCGGGTTCCGGCGAAAACGTCCGAATTACCGGGACCCGACGGCAGAAAATTGCGAATAGGAGCAGGTGTCGACATATCGGCGTTGCTGCACACGCAGCGATCTGCTCCTGCCCGCTTTCACGCCATGGCCTGGCGAACGTCCGGGTCCGCCAGGGTCTGGTCGAGCGTCCGCGCGGTCCGCTCGATGATGTCGTCGATCTCGATTTCGCTGCAGCACAGCGGCGGGGCGTAGCCGAGCACTCCCGTCGGGAAGGCGCGGATGACGAGACCGTTGGCCCAGGCGCGATCGAAGATACGGCGCGACGGCTCGGCGCTGGCCGGCAGCGGCGTCTTCTTCTCCTTGTCGGTCACGAGCTCGATCGCCGCCAGCAGGCCGCGGCCGCGGACCTCGCCGACCAGCGGATGATCCTGCAGCGCACGCAGGCCAGCCATCAGCCGGGCGCCGGCGCGTCGGCCGTTCTCGAGGAGGCCATTCTCATAGAGATCCAGCACGGCAAGGCCGACGGCGGCGCTCACCGGGTGCGCCGAATAGGTATAGCCATGCCCTACGGCGGAGGCGCCGGCGCCATCGGCAATGACGCCATAGACGTGATCGGACATCAGCACCGCGCCCATCGGGACGTAGCCCGAGGTCAGGCCCTTGGCCACTGTCATCAGGTCCGGGACGATGTCGTCGTCAGTACATGCGAACAGCGGACCGGTGCGGCCGAAGCCGGTGATCACCTCGTCGGCGACGAACAGGATGCCGTACTGCCGGCAGCGCTCGCGCATCGCCTTCATCCAGCCATCGGGCGGCACCAGCACGCCGCCGGAGCCCTGGATCGGCTCGGCATAGAACGCCGCCACCCGCTCGGGACCACCGACCTCGGCGATCTTGGCCTGGAGCGCCGCGAGCGACGCCGCGATGATCGCCTCGGGATCGCTGCCGACCGGGTTGCGGTAGGGATAATGCGACGGAATCTTGTGCTGCCAGTTGAGGGGCACGCCAAAGTTGGCGTGGAAGGCGGGCAGCGCCGTGAGGCCTGCGCCGACCGTCGAGGAGCCATGATAGCCCTGCTGCAGGGTGATGAACTGATCACGCTGCGGCTGGCCCCTCGCGTGCCAATAATAGTGAATGAAGCGCACCGTGCTGTCGACCGCGTCCGAGCCACCCAGCGTGAAATAGACATGGTTGAGATCGCCCGGCGCACGCTCGGCCAGCGCAGCCGCCAACCGAATTGCGGGCTCCGAAGCAAGGCTGAAATAGCCGGTGGCATAAGGCAGCTGGCGCATCTGGCGCGCCGCCGCCTCGACGATGCTCTCGTGGCCATAGCCGGCGTTGACGCACCACAGGCCGGCGAAGCCGTCGACCAGATGATGACCGGAGGCATCGGTGACGATCGCTCCCTTGGCCGACGCGAGGACCCGCGCGCCCGCGGCCTCGTGTCCGCGATAGGAGGCGACCGGATGCACCAGGTGGGCGCGATCGAGTTCGATGAGCGAGTTGCTGAGCATGATGATCTCCGGTTCAGCCGAACGCCTGGCTGGCCAAGGCAAATAAAGTCGGGGAGCGGCGCCTCGTGTCGGCAGCGGCCGGCCTGTGCATGACGATGCCGCCACCGACGTGATCGAGGCCCAGGCTCGTCAGCCACGGCGCAAGCCCGCTGTCGATGCCGGTATCGACGCGGATGAATTCGCCCACGCGCCCGGCGAGACATTGCGCGATCAGCGCCTTCGCGTCGTCGATGTTGAAAGCGACAACGGGGCCGATCACGAGACCACGGCCGAAGCGGCGCTGCCCGGCGAAACCTGCCGCCCGGCCCTGCCGCTCCAGCACCGCGAACGCGCCGACGGATGCGATATGGGCGATCAGCTCGCGGCGATCCGCACCGAAGGCAGCGATGTCGAGCGCGATGATGACGGCGATGTCAGCGGGCGTGGCAGCACGCATGGCCTCATGCGGCGCGACAGCTTCCGCGAGATGCCCCTGATGCTGCGCGATCTCGCCGTGGCGACGGAAGCCGAGCTTCTCATACAAAGGCAGTCCATCTTCTGTCGCGACGAGCTGCAGCCGGCGGCCGCCGGCGAGCGTCGTCGCCTGCTGCATCAGACGCCGGCCCAGCCCCCGGCCCCGCTCGGCCGCATCGACGATGACCATGTTGATGGTGCCGGCATCGTCGCCATAAGGCGTCATGAGCACGGTGCCGATGACGCGGCCGTCGGCGGCGAGAGCGACGCAGCCTTTGCTCAACGCGAGCGCCATCTGCCAGTCCTCGCGGCGATGCGGCCAGTCCGCCTGTTGCGACAGCTGCGTCGCAGCCTCCAAGTGATCCCCGCTGAAAGCGACGAGGCTCGCGGCGTCGGACATCATGTCATGCACTCCGGTTTCAGCAGGAGTCTGGGCGAGCCGCGCCCGGCAGATCGTCTGAAGGTCATGACGCCGGCGATATCTTCAGCCGCCGAACCGGGGCAAAGCCGCATCTTATGCTGGCCTACCGGCCTATCATCTGAGGCCGAGACCACGACCGGCATGAGGACCCATGAGCCGCTTTCGTTCGAAATACGTGACCTTCGACTGCTACGGCACGCTGACCAATTTCGAGATGGCGGAAGCCGCGCGCGATCTCTACAGCGCGACGCTCTCCGAGCCGGCGATGACGGAGTTCGTGAAGGTCTTCTCCGCCTACCGCCTCGACGAGGTCCTCGGCGCGTGGAAGCCCTATGCCGAGGTCGTCAGCAACGCACTGGCGCGCAGCTGCCGCAGGATCGGCATCGCCTTCAAGCCCGAAGATGCCGAGATGGTGTATCAGCGCGTGCCGACCTGGGGTCCGCATCCCGATGTGCCGGCGGGCCTCGCCAAGGTGGCGAAGGAGATTCCGCTGGTCATTCTCTCCAACGCCATGAACGTGCAGATCCCCTCGAACGTCGCCAAGCTCGGCGCGCCGTTCCATGCCGTGTTCACCGCCGAGCAGGCGCAGTCCTACAAGCCGCGGATGCGCGGCTTCGAATACATGTTCGACATGCTCGGCTGCGGCCCGGAGGACATCACGCACTGCTCCTCGTCGTTCCGCTACGATCTGATGACGGCGCACGACCTCGGCATCAAGAGCAAGGTCTGGGTCAATCGCGGCCATGAGCCGGCGAATCCGTATTACGGCTACACCGAGATCAAGGATATCTCCGGGCTGCCCGGCGTGTTCGGTCTCTGAGCAGAGTGCCCGCGATGAAGTATGTCTCCTACTGGCGCGACACCGCGACCGCCTTTGCCGGCGGTCACACCGGGCCCGTGGAGGGGCACTACGACGTCGCGGTGATCGGCGGCGGCTTCACGGGACTCGGCGCCGCGCTGCAGCTCGCCAAGGCCGGCGCCAAGGTGATCGTGCTCGAAGCGGATCAGGTCGGCTCCGGCGCGTCGGGGCGCAATGGCGGGCACCTCAATAACGGGCTCGCCCACAGCTATCCGGCCGCCAAGGCCGAGCTCGGCACTGCGCGCGCGATCGCGCTCTACAAGGCGTTCGACGACTCGATCGACACGCTGGAGCGGCTGATCGCCGAGGAGAGCATCGCCTGCGATTTCCGCCGCTCAGGCAAGCTCAAGCTGGCTTCCAAGCCAGCCCACTTCGATTCGATCGCGAAGAACTTCGAAGCGATTCATCGCGAGGTCGACCCGGAGACAGCCCTGCTCTCGCCGGCCGAGCTGAGGTCCGAGATCGGCTCACCCTTCCATGGCGGCATGCTGTTCAAGAAGAGCGGGATGATGCACATGGGCCGCTTCGCCGCCGGGCTTGCCACGGCCGCGAGCCGCCACGGCGCCGTCATCGTCGAGCAGGCCGCGGTGACCGAGCGGGTGCAGGACGCCAAGGGCTTCCGCCTCACCACCGCCAAGGGCACGGTGAGCGCCGAGCAGGTGCTGCTCGCCACCGGCGCCTACACACCGTCGAGCTTCAGCTACTTCCGCCGCCGCATCATTGCCGTCGGCAGCTTCATCATCGCGACGCGGCCGCTGACGGAGGCCGAGGCGGCGTCGGTGCTGCCGGGCCATCGCACCTATGTCAATTCGATGAACATCGGCAACTACTTCCGCCTGTCGCCGGACAACCGCCTGATCTTCGGCGGCCGCGCACGCTTCTCGGCGACATCGGATCAGCAGTCCGACGCCAGGAGCGGCGCGATCCTGCGCGCCGCGATGGAGCAGATGTTCCCGCAGCTATCAGGCATCGCCATCGACTATTGCTGGGGCGGCCTGGTCGACATGACCGCCGACCGCTATCCGCGCGCCGGGCGCCAGGACGGGCTGTGGTACGCGATAGGCTATTCGGGCCACGGCGCGCAGCTCTCGACCCATCTCGGCATGATCATGGCCGATGCGATGCTCGGCCGGCCGGACCGGAATCCGATGAAGGACGCCGGCTGGCCGGTCGTGCCCGGCCATTACGGCAAGCCGTGGTTCCTGCCGTTCGTCGGCGCCTACTACAAGACCATGGACTGGATCCGCTGAGCCGTGACGCGCCGGCGATCAGTAGCCCCGGCTGCGGTCGACGAGGCCGACAGGATCGAGCCCGGCGCGATGCCGCTTGATGTTGTCGGCCACCGCCAGCGCCGCCGAGTCCGGCTGCGTGACGCTGGCGACATGCGGCGTGATCAGCACGCGCGGATGCCGCCACAACGCGTGGCCGGCCGGCAGCGGCTCCGGATCAGTGACATCGAGCACGGCCCCCGAGAGATGCCCGCTGTCGAGCGCCGCGAGCAGCGCCGCCTGGTCGAGCTGCGCGCCTCGGCCGGTCTGCACCAGCGCGGCGCCCTGCGGCAGCCTGGCGAGCAGCTCGGCATTCAGCAGCCCGCGCGTCTCGTCCGTCAGAGGCAGCAGGCAGACCAGGATGTCGGTGGCCGCCAGCATTCGATCGAGACCGTCGGCACCATGATGCGTCGTCACGCCGGCGATATCGCGCGGGCTGCGGCTCCAGCCGGACAACGGAAAGCCGAACGGCTTCAGCCGCTCCAGCACCGCCTGCCCGAGCAGGCCGAGGCCGAGCACGCCGATGCGCCGCGCGTGCGCCTGCGGCTGCGCGACCGCGCGCCACAGCTGCTGCCGCTGCTGATCGAGATAGACCGGCCAGTTCCGATGCAGCGCCAGCACCGCCAGCGCGACATATTCCTGCATCATCCTGATGATGCCGTCCTCCACCATGCGGACGATCTTGACCTCTGCGGGGACAGAGGCCGCATTGAACTGATCGATGCCGGCGCCGATCGAGAACAGGATCTCCAGATTGCGGTAGAGGCTCAGATTCGGCGGCACCAGCCAGGTGATCATGTAGCTGACGGCAGCGGGATCGACCCTGGCGGGATCGATCTCGAACGGCAGGTCCGGCAGCTCGCGCGCCAGCACCTCGCGAAAGATCGCGCCGCGCCTTGCATCCGAGTTGAAAAGAAAGGTCATGACGGTCATCCCAGGCGGAGGGGCCGATCGTCATGTCCGAGCCTCGTCCCGCAGCCGTCATGCTAATCGCGCCGGGAACGTATTCCATGCCGAATGCGGATGAGGATTGAGTGGAATGTTGCGCGGATCTGTCCGAAAAATAGGCATGAGGACGTCCGGCGCCGCCTTGCGGCCGCTTGCGGCAACCGACAGGAAGACGAGCATGGATGATCCTAGCGTCGAATCGCGCGCCGTCGACGTGTTCGAGATGCGCCTCGCCGACATCGGCACGGTCGATGTCGCGCAGCTCGTGGCGCTGTCGGTGTCGGTGCGCTGGCCGCATAGGGCCGAGGACTGGCGGCTGATGCTCAGCCTGGGCCGCGGCGTCGTGGCTCTCGACGAGATCGGCCGCATCTGCGGATCGGCGATGTGGTTTCCCTACGCCGACAGCTTCGCAGCCGTCGGCATGGTCATCACCTCGCCCCGCCTGCAGGCGCTCGGCACCGGCCATTGGCTGATGACGCGCGTGATCGCGGCCTGCGGCGAGCGCAGCCTGCGCCTGAACGCGACTCACGCCGCCTACCGGCTGTACCGGTCACTCGACTTCAAGCGGGAGAAGACGCTGTACCAATGTCAGGGACGCGCCAACGGCGCCGCCGCGGCCGCGGTCGACCGCAGCGACGTCCGGCAACTGAGCGAGCGCGATCTATCCCTGCTCATCGAAGCCGATGCGCACGCCTATGGCGCGGCGAGGGCCGAGCTGATCACGGCCTTGTTCCGGCAATCGACCGGCACCGGCCTGCTGCGATCCGGGCGGCTCGCCGCCTTCGCGCTGTGCCGGCGGTTCGGACGCGGCCACGTCATCGGACCGGTGGTGGCCGCATCCGATGCAGATGCGATCGCAGTGGTCGCCCCCCACGTCGCCGCCCATGCGCGCCAGTTCCTGCGGATCGACACCCACAGCGAAGGCGACGCCTTCCGCGCCTTCATCGCCAGCGCCGGCCTCGCCCTGTACGACACGGTCACGACGATGTCCCTGCGCCGCGGCGTCAACGACCCCGGCCCGCGCGCCGCCGACACGCCCATGAGCTACGCCGTGGTCAGCCAGGCCTTCGGCTAGCAGACGCCGGTGCCGCGCCGCGGACCTGCGCACGGCCCCGCTGCCCTCGCAGGCCCTTTGGCCGCGCGCACCCCGGCGCACGTGATGCGCCTCCCGACCGTTGATGAGAAGCCAATTACAGCTTCGCCGCTCTCCGCTCTACCCGCGAAGCGGTGATCGCAATTCCGCCACTTCTCCTTGCCGACACCGTCGCTGAGGTCGGCAATTGCTCCGGCCGGGACGGCGACAAGTTCGAGCGCTTCGGACTACCCCCCTCCGTGCGGCCCTGGTCCGCGCCCCCTTGATCAAGGAATGTTTCTGCAATCTTGAATGTCGCGTGACAGATACCAGCATGGTCCTGCGGTACAATCTCTTCGTTCTCGAGGTCGCGCGCGCGTGGATCGATCCCGCCCAGAAACAACCCAATACGCTTCACCACCATGGATACGGCTCCTTCACCGTCGATGGTGCTACGCTCAAGCTGAAGTCGAAGAAGAGATAAACGCGACCCACGACGGCGATTGACTGACGCGCCTCTGCTGCGGAAGCAACATTTCAGCGATACCAGCAGTGACCGTGCCGGCAGACGCGACGGTGGGGATATATCCAATGCGGACCCCAGCAGGAGCGATACCAATGATAGCCAGTCTCGCCCACACGATAGCAGCCCGCCCTAGCGCTTGTTGGTGCCATGGCGCCTAACACCACGATCCCCGCGATGGCGACAAACAACGCTACTTTCTGCATTGTATTCTCCTCGAACAGCCTGAAAGCCACATATTTGTGTCAATCGACCGTGTCGTGCACGTTGACGTAGATCAACGCACAGGAAAGCTTTGTCGGTCGTAATTGGCAAGATCACTATCCGGTCGCGCAGCGCCGCCGAGTGAAGAGGTGACCTATTTCAGCCGAATGGGACTTGGCCGTAGGACGTAGGCCAGAGGACCACGGCACGCACAAGGCGCGCGGATGCTGAGACCGAAATATCTCGTTCCAGAAGAGAGACAGCTCTTGCTTCGCTTCTGGCAAAGCGCATCTGGATATTGGCGCGGGCCATCAGCCTGGGGGGCATGGCTCCTGGTCATTGGACTGATCGCTAATGTCGTTCTGCAGCTTCTAACACAATATGCACTGAATTTTTGGAATCGAGATTTCTTCGACGCGGTCGGTCGGAAGGATCAAGCGGAGCTCGTGTCTCAGTCGATCCGGTTCGTGCCGCTCGCGGCGGCGAGCATCGCACTGACTGCGTCCTCAGTATGGGGGCGCATGACCTTGCAACGATCATGGCGCGCGTGGCTCAGTAACCAACTTTATGACTTCTGGCTCCAGAATGACCGCCACACCATACTCGGCCTCGTTGCCGGCGACCACGATGCACCCGAGTATCGCATCGCGGAAGACGGCAAGATTGCAACCGATCTGCCCGTCGATCTCGTGATTGGCCTCCTTCAATCGCTGCTCACGATCGCGACATTCATTGGAGTGCTCTGGTCGGTCGGGGATAGCCTTACGATCGATATCGGCGAATCCGTCCTGACGATTCCCGGCCACCTCGTCCTTGCGGTTATTTCGTATTCAGCGCTGCTCGCGGCCGGCATTTGGCTGACTGCCGGTAAACTGACCCGGGTTATCGAGGAAAACAAGCGCGTGGAAGCTGAGCTGCGAGCAATCGGAACTCATGTGCGGGAGACCGGCAAGGCGAAGAATTCGCTCGGCGCTACAACGGATGGACGGCATGCCGTGGGCGCAGCGTTGAAGGCGGTGATTGGCGTCTGGCGCATCTATTGCTGGCAACTGATGCGAATGACGCTGGTTACTTACTCCGGCCTCCTCGTCACTCCCGTGATCGGCCTTCTGCTATGTCTCCCAAAATATCTCGCCGACACCATGACGCTCGGCGAAGTGCTCCAGGCGTCGACTGCGTTCGTTGTCGTACAATCTGCGTTCAACTGGTTCACAGACAACTACGCCAAATTGGCCGAATGGGCTGCTTCCGCCAATCGGGTTGCTTCGCTCCTGCTTGCATTGGACCAAATTGGCCCGCCTCGCCAATGAGCGATGATGATGAGACGAGATCTTGGCGGATTTAATTGTCGTCGATCGGGTGGGCTTAGGGCCGGCCGACGCGCTCGAGTTGGCGCACGCCCGCCTCCTGGTCGGCCAAGCTCTGCTGCTGCGCGACGGCTGCAGTCGCAAGACTCCGATCTTCCCGGACTGCTCGATCGGCACAATCCGGATCTGGTCGAGCTTCTCGGCAATCTGGACCATGGATGGGATGCGCGATTGGCGATCGAGAAATCCGATCCGCAAAAGGATGGTCGTCGGGATGCTACCCACATCCCGCACGCGTTTACGCATGATAAACGATATGTCCGTCCCGGCGCCAAGACTGTCAGCAAGCCCTACTCGTTCTCCGGCATGCAGAAGATCGTTCAACGGATGCCGAAGGAAATTGGTCTGCCCGTCACGTTCACACTCGACGCCTGCCGGCATGGCGGGATGACCGACTTGAGGAAGCCGAACTTACCGAGGGACAGGGCCGCGCCCTGTCGGCACACCGCACGAGGGAAAGCTACGCCGGCTATGCCAAGCGCCCAGCTCCGCGCATTCTTGCGGCCACACGCAAACGACGAGCTCACGTCTTGGCGAACACAATGCAAACAGAGCTTCAGAATGCGGCGTCTGGCGAGTTTCAGAACAACAAAATCGTGAAAATGTAAGATCCTGAAAGCACGTCAGAAACCTGGCTGGGGCGGGAGGGATCGAACCTCCGTATGGCGGAATCAAAATCCGCTGCCTTACCGCTTGGCTACGCCCCATCAGGCCGATCGGGATCGCGACGGGCCGAGGGCCCCTGCCGATTCCGCATCCGTCCGGAGGTCTATAGAGCACGCCCTCCCATTTCAACCGCTGCGCCGCAGGAATTTTCCCAGCCCGTCCGCCGATCCGCCGCCCCGGCGAATTCGTCAATCCGAGCAGGCATTTATCCCGCCCGGCCGGGGCCGCCGCGGCAGCCTGCCGCGGAAACACCCGAAAAAGTTGAGGCCCGGCCGGTTTCATGGGATGACGGCGACCAAACCGGCAAATTCGAGCCTCTGAGGAAACGCCATGACCTATCGCGCCCCGCTCAACGACATGCTGCTCGCCCTCAACCATGGCGCCGGGCTGAAGGCGGCGGTCGAGGCCGGCCATTACGGCGATTTCGATCCCGACATCACCACGGCCGTGCTCGAGGAGGCCGGCAAGTTCGCCTCTGACGTGCTGGCGCCGCTCAACCAGGTCGGCGACAGGAACGGCGTCAAGCTCGCGGACAAGAAGGTGACCACCGCACCGGGCTGGCCCGATGCCTACAAGCGCTGGACCGAGGCCGGGTGGAACGCGGTGTCCGGCCCCGAGGCGCATGGCGGCCAGGGCCTGCCGCTCGCCATCAACGCCGCCTGCACCGAGATCTGGAGCGCCTCCAACGTCGCCTTCGGCCTGTGCCCGCTGCTGACCTTGTCGGCGATCGAGGCGCTCGACGCCCATGGCAGCGACGAACTGAAAGACATCTATCTCGGCAAGCTGATCTCCGGCCAATGGACCGGCACCATGCAGCTGACCGAGCCGCAGGCCGGCTCCGACGTCGGTGCTCTCAGAACCCGCGCCGAGCGCGCCGCCGACGGCAGCTACCGCATCACCGGCAGCAAGATCTTCATCACCTATGGCGACCACGACATGACCGACAACATCGTGCATTTCGTGCTCGCGCGGCTGCCGGATGCGCCAGCCGGCACCAAGGGCATCTCTCTCTTTTTGATCCCCAAATTCCTCGTCAATGCCGACGGCTCGCTCGGCGCCCGCAACGACATCTATGCCAGCGGCATCGAGCACAAGCTCGGCATGCACGCCTCGCCGACCTGCACCATGACCATGGGCGACGACGGCGGCGCCATCGGCTATCTCATCGGCGAAGAGAATGCCGGCATGCGCTGCATGTTCACGATGATGAACCAGGCCCGGCTCGGCGTCGGCCTCGAAGGCGTCGGGGTCGCCGATCGCGCCTATCAGCAGGCGCTGGCCTACGCGCAAGACCGCAAGCAGGGCCGCGCCGTCGGCAGCAAAGGCACCGGCTCGGACCCGATCATCGCCCATCCCGACGTCAAGCGCATGCTGATGCAGATGCGCGTCCTCACTGCCGCCTCGCGCTCGATCTGCTACGCCACCGCCGTCGCGCTCGACGTGTCCGTCCGCGCCAAGGATGCAGGCGTGCGCGCTGAGGCCGCCGCGCGCGGCGCGCTGCTGACGCCGATCGCAAAAGCGTTCTCCACCGACATCGGCAACGAGGTCGCCTATCTCGGCGTCCAGATCCATGGCGGCATGGGCTTCATCGAGGAGACCGGCGCCGCGCAGCATTATCGCGACGCCCGCATCACCGCGATCTACGAAGGCACCAACGGCATCCAGGCGATCGACCTCGTCACGCGCAAGCTGGGCGCCAATGGCGGCGCCTCGGTGTTCAAGCTGCTCGACGAGCTGACCGAGATCGTCCGCCGCGTCGAGGCCTCGAACGATCCGGCGTTCGGCACCACCGGCGCCAAGCTGCGCGACGCGCTGGGTGCGCTCGACCGTTCCAGCCGCTGGCTGCTGGAAAAGCTCGGCACCGCGCCGAACGACGCGCTCGCCGGCGCGACGCCATACTTGCGCCTGTTCGGCTCCGCGCTCGGCGGCTGCATGCTCGCCAACGAGGCGCTGGCCGCGCGCAGCGAGAACGAGACGGAGGGCGCACGTCACGTGGCGCTGGCCCGCTTCTTCGCCGAGACCTTTGCGGTGCAGGCACCGTCGCTGGAAAAGACCGTCACCGACGGCGCCGACGCCGTGCTCGCCGCGGATGCCGTGCTGGTGGCGTGAGGGGCACGTCTTGGTTGGCATCGCGAGACTCTGACCTCGTACCGCGGCTGATCGCCGGGCTCCCACCCTCCCCTGGAGGGAGAGGGTCGCGTCACGAGGCGCGAAGCGACACGTGAGGCGGGGTGGGGTGATCTCTCCGCGGGCACAGACGTTCGCGGAGAGATCACCCCACCCCGCTCGCCCGCTGCGCGCGCGATCGACCCTGCCCCTCCAGGGAAGGGTGATATCCGGGCTCGCCACTTCATTTGATCCATATTCCAAGACAGCGGCTTACGGCAGATTGGAAATGAGCACCCGCGATCTCGCGGCGCATTCCGCGCCCGAGCCATGCTCTCAAGTTCCGCCCTCTCCAGATGGAGGGCGCGAGGAAGGCCGGACCTCGGCTGAGGCCCGTGGCCCGCCTGCAGAAAAAAAGCAGGCGGCAGTCACCACAGGTACAGCCGGACAGACCCGGCCCTCCCCGCGCGATGGTTTTAACAGGCTATAGCGCGCTCTTCCTGGTGCACCGGGCTTTCTGGCCACCATGTCGCGCAATGCGCTTTTCGCGCATTACGCTGGATACTAGCATCGGAGTATCAGAACCACACGCCTTCACCGTCCGCGAGCAGCCGTTCGTCCGTGCTATCAGCACTGCGCCCGCCCGCGTCCACCGCATCCCGCTGCCAACGTCCGTGACGACCGCGAACCGTCCCCTACCGTGCAACGGGATGGGCGGATCCTAATGCTGATTTGGCGAATCCGTCAAGGTATTTATGTTTTTCAGAATCTCTTGACAGGATATCGTGACAACTCATCGATTTGCCCGACGGGTGACCACTCACACCCCCAACCATGCCAACCCGCCCGGCAATTCAGCCGCCGCAAAATCCACCTGCAGCACGCGGCGGTGGCCGGGCTGCTTGGATGGCTCGGAGGCGTGCAGGATCGGCGTCGCATAGAGCCAGATGTCGCCGGGCTCGGCGTGGCACACCGCCGTGCCGCAGCGCGCGACCACCTTGGGCACGTCGGCTTCGGCGATGCGGCCGAGGCGGTGTGAGCCGGGGGCGATCAGCAGCGGGGCGTTACCGCCGGGCACGGCGTCGAGATGCACGCGCAGGGTCACCATCCGCGCAAGCACCTCATAGGGCGGCGCGACGTGCTGCAGGCCGGCCTTGGTGGTCCAGGGACCGAAGCCCGCGACCTCGATGCGCTCGCGGACGACGATGGTGCGGTCCTGATGCCATGGCACGGCCCAGTTCGCGGCGGCCGTCTTGTCGAAATAGACCGCGCGCACCGGGCGCGCGGCTTCGCCGAGCGCTGCGGCCGCGGCGCGGCCGACCGGACCGGCGCTCGCCAGGAACGGCGCCAGCGCAACGACACCGTGCAGACGTATGCCGGCCTCCTCCGGCGCATGGCCGGACAGTGCGTCTTCCAGTCCGTGCAGAGCGGGCGCGTCGAGCGCCGCCGCCATGTGCAGCGCGCCGGATTCGGTGAATTGTGTTCGTTGCCGGGGAGAGAGAGTGAGGGTCATGCGGAGGGAAGATTAGAGCGCGAGGTCGGAGATTGGCAATCAGGACAGCAGCGCTTGACGAGGTCCGGCGCTGGCGAACCGATATGCCCCGGAAGCCGCCGGCCATCAGCCGGGAGCATCGATTGTATCGAGACAAAAACTCAATCAAAGATTGACGACAAGACGAGGAGTTGCTTCCCTGCCCCGCCGTTCCGGTACGCACCACGCAAGCGATGCGACGGAAGAGCACTCGGCAGGCGAGGCAGGAGGGAGGCGGCCATGGAAGCCCACGGACTGTTGAAGCGGCGGACGGCGGCCGGCGGATCGATCGCCAGCCTGCTTGCATCGACGGGGCGACCGGCGGCACAGGCAAAGTCCGAATTCGTTGCTGCGGCGGGCGCTGCCGCCGGTGCCGATCTGCTGGTGCTGGAGCCGGACAGTCCGCAATTCGCCGGGCTCACGCAGGGGTTCAACCGGCGCTGGCTGGCGCCGAACTGCGTGGTGATCTTCGTCCCGCTGACCGAGCAAGGCGCACAGATCGCACTGGCCAAGGCCATCGGCTTCGGTCCCGGCCATGTCCGCGTGCGCGGCGGCGGCCACTGCTACGAGGATTTCGTTTTCAGCGAGCAGACGCTGGCGCTCATCGATGTCAGCCTGCTCGACGAGATCGGCTTCGACTCACAACAGGGGGTCTATTATGCCCAGAGCGGCGGCACCAATTGGGACCTCTACCGGCGGCTCTATTGGCACTACGGGCTCACTCTGCCGGCTGGCTCCTGCTACTCCGTAGGCCTCGGCGGTCACATCTGCGGCGGCGGCTACGGCCTGCTGTCGCGCGAATTCGGCCTGACCGTCGACTGGCTGAGCGGCGTCCACGTCGTGACGGTCGACCGCAACCGCAACACGCTGTTCAAGCGCGTCAATCGGCAGAGCGCGCCGGGGCCGGACCAGAACCTGTTCTGGGCGCATACCGGTGGCGGCGGGGGAAATTTCGGCCTGATCACGCGCTATGAGTTCGCCACGCTGCCGAAGGCGCCGCAGCGCGCCGAGATCTACACCATGAGCTGGAGCTGGGCCGACACCATCGTGCCGCAAGGCGGCAAGGCCTATCTCAAGCAGATCATCGAGAGCTTCGAAGCCCTGACCCGGACCCTGCCGCCGTCGGCCTTCGCGCTGCTGAAGCTCGCGCACGAGGCGGCCGGCGCCGTTTCGCTGGTCGTCCAATACGCCTATGACGGCGCGCCGGGATCGTCGACGATCCCGGGATCGTCGACGATCCTGCCTTTGCTGGAAGCCACGCTGAACCAGTTCGGCATCTACGCGGCCGCGACCCCACATCGCGGCGCGCTGATCGGTCATCCCATCTATCTCGCCAATCCCATCCCCTATCAGGATCTGACCTGGTTCGAGGCGGTCCAGACCCTCAACGGGTCCGGCCCGAACCAGAAGGGCAAGTACAAGTCGGCCTATATGCGCAAGGACTTTCCCGATGATCAGATCGCAACCATCTACCGCTATCTGAGGCTCTATCCGACCGAAGCCGACGGCGAGCCGATCGACATGTCGCAATCGCTGCTGCAGGTCGACAGCTACGGCGGCAAGATCAATACCGTCCCCCCGCAGGCCACCGCCGTGTGGCAGCGCAGCTCGTTGTTCAAGCTGCAGTACCAGACCTATTGGCAGGACGTGGAGAGCGGCCCCAGCCCGAACGGCGAAGCGCATATCCGCTGGATCGGCGACTTCTATCGCGACATGTACGCCGCCTATGGCGGCGTGCCCGACCCGGCGAAGGACCCGTCGAACAATGTCGACGGCTGCTACATCAACTATCCCGACACGGACCTCAACCAATATGGCGGTCGCGAGGGAGCGCTCAGACTCTATTACGGCGGCAACCTGCAGCGTCTGACCCAGGCGAAGGCGGAGTGGGACCCGCTCGACTATTTCCAGAACGACCAGTCGATCATCGCAGCGTGACGGCGAGCGCGGCCGGTTCTGCCGCGGGGACTCGCGACGGCAGACGTTGGCGACCGCCAAGCCGGGCGTCACATCCACTCGACTCACCGCCGCCGTCCTTGACTTCGGCAGTCGGTCCAGCCAGTTCTATCTGCACCCGGTTCCGCCTCCATCTCGCGAAGGCACCGGCAAGGCTCTGCATAGTTCATTGTTTTTCAACATAGTCATTCGGAGAACGAATATGAAATCATTCGTCGCGACGCTGTTTGCCACCGCCTTGATGCTGTCGTCCGCACCGGCCTCGGCCGTCGTTCTCGATCTCTCCACCATGAGCTGCAAGCAGTTCATCGACGGCGGCGAAGACGAGATCAGGATGGTGCTGACCTGGATGGATGGCTGGTACAAGGGCGACCAGGACGAGGCCATCATCGACACCGACGTGTTCGTCGAGAACGCCAAGAAGTTCGGCAAGTACTGCGCCGAGCATCCGACGGTCAGCATCGTCACCGCCGCGGAAAAGATCCTCGGCAAGTAGGCCTTGGTGGATTGTCCAAAGCGTAGGGCGGGTTAGCGTTAGCGTAACCCGCCGAGCTTTCGCGAATGGGATGGTAGGCGCTCGCTCGCCCGCAGCGTTCCATGGATGATAGACAACGGCGGATTACGCCAACGCCAATCCGCCCTACTCGCCAAGCGACTGAAGCAACAAGGTCAGCAATGCGCGATCAGACGCCTGATGCGCTTCGGCGGAGCCCATGCCAATTGTCACACTCGAGAATCAAACCGGAATAGTGATCAAAATTGAACAGCCAGGCCCTCTCGGAATGGCTCCTGTAGGGACCGACGGCATAGCCGACCTGTGGCGTCCAATAGATACGGCTTCAGCGCGTGACCCGCGTTGAGGCCGTATTTGGCTCCTTTTTCCCCGCCCCTCCCGCTGTCCAGCGGTAGCGCAGTCAGCGTCGCCGTCATCTGTTCGCGCCGGCCGGTGAGTTGTTTTGCGTTCGACTCTGATAGGCGCAGAACTCTGAATATGCTGATCCACACCTCGTTCGCACCGGCCCCGAGGTCCTCTTTGCAGGCAACGCGTGATCTCCGACTGCATAGTCCAACTAAAGAATTGAACGATATCCGGTCGGCTTGCGTTAGGGTGCGGCACACCCAGACCGGAGGGTCAAATGTTCTTCTATCCCTGGTTTCCAGCGCTGATGTTGGCAATGGAGTCGGGCAATGTCATCAACTACAGACTAGCCAAAATTGCCTATGGCGGACCATCGGCTGCCGCCGAAGCGAGGATGATGATCGGCGAAAAAATCGACGCAGCACTGAAGGCCGGCTCGATCTTGTTCGGAGGAGGCAGCTCAGCGCAGGTGATCTCATTCTATAGGGAGCAAGTCGCCGAGAATGCCTCTCGTTTGGGCTCGAAGAGCTGATCGGAATACGGATATTGCGTACCGACCCGGTTAACGGAACGTATCTGGCCGATGCCGGGGGAGCCATTGGCCGCATTCTTCGCCGCAAGTCGTTGCAAGCGCGTTCCGGCCTGTTCAGGCGCGTGGCGGTCGAGCGCGGTGTAGAGATCGCTTGGCGCCGCTGGCGCTGCGGCGATGTGCAAAGCGCCGGCTTCGGCAAATTGTGATCTTTGCTGAGGGCAGAGCGTGAGCGTTATGCACGCGGGAAGATTGGAGCGCGGCGACTGAGCTTGGCAATCGCTCTCGGCTTTCACCGCGTCATTCCGGCACGCACGAAGACGCCGCACAGCGAAGCTGTGGCGCCGGGACGCGAGCCCGGAGGAGGTTTGAGTGGCCCGGTCTTAACCCTGCGTTAAGGCAGCGGCGCTTGGACATACTCAGACGCAATTCGCTACGCCCGCTCCGACCGGCATCTGCGTTGAAGAAGCGAGCCGAGCGCCAGCTTGCGCACGGCCTTTCCGTCTCTTCTTCACGCGAGAGTCCCATGTCGATCAGCTCCGTCAGCACGCCCATCGCGAGCGCCACGACCCAGGCCACCACGGCCGCATCATCCACCTCGTCCACGTCGCAGACATCATCATCGTCGGCCACGAGCTCGGCGAGCAGCACGTCGGAGAGCTCCTCCGGCGGCGGCAGCTCCTCGTCGGGCAAGACCGTGGTCAGCGATGTCTCGATCACGCTCGATGGCGTCACCACGACGACGATCACCTATTCCGACGGCTCGACCGAGGTGACCAAGACCGCCGCCAGCTCGGACGGTAGCAGCAAAGGCGCGCAGACCTACAACGCGCAAGGCGCGACCGGCACCTCGGCGAGCAGCACGGCTGCGTCGACCCAGGGAGCGACGGCCTGAGAGCCCACCCCGATCGCGTGTCCCGTCCTGCAAGATGCGCGTCGCGCTGAACGACGGCGTGACGCGCACCCGTGACTGCCGCATTGCGAACGCGCGAGTTCCAACCGAGGAACCTTGCGCGCATCGCATCAGGCCGGCGACACCGCAACGGCGCGCGCGACGGCCCTTGCCCTGCAGTGACGCCGCGAAGCAACAGTCCGATCGAGATGTCATCACGGTCGCATTGTTAATTTGCGTGGCCGATCCGAGTCAGCGCTGTTGGCAGGATCATCTGCTGACGGGGGAGGATGTCGATGTTGCGGGGTGTAATCGGCGCGGCGCTGCTGATGCTGGCGATGGGTTCCGAGCTGCAGGCGGCCAACGACGCAGGCGCGGAGACGCGGATGTCGTGCTCGGAAGTCCGCTACTACGTCGAGAAATATACCGCCGAGGTCGCCGAGATGTATGCGCGCAGCCGCGGCGCAACCGAGGCCCAGATCAGCCGCGCGCGGCGGTGCCTGACGCCCATCCACTTCCGCCGGGCGGAGCGGTGGCGGAGCTACACGGAGTAGGCGCCGGACGCGATTGAAGCGCTCCTCTTCGCATCAGAGTTTGATGGCGCGAATCCCGCCGTTGGATTGTGGCACCGCGGACGCCCCGGCTTTGCTCGTCATACCCCGCGCAGGCGGGGTATCCAGTACGCCGCAGCCTCTCGGCCGATCACTGCTGTTCCGGAGTACTGAATCGCCCACCTCCGCGGGCGATGACAGTTGAGTTTGTCGCGCGACACGTCTGCTTCAAGGCAGTCTGCATCGCGCGATGCGCCTAGCGGACGTCCCTCGTCTCATGCCTGCTCGATCGCGGCCGGCATCTTGGCGACCGACATCAAGGAGCGCGCGACCTGGTTGAGGAGCTGGTCGGCGTTCTCCTCCTCGGCCAGCGACTTCGACAGCAGCGCGACGACGGCGCTGTGGCGGAGCTGGGAGGCGAGATTGCGGGCGGTGGTGTAGCCTGACATCTCGTAATGCTCGACGCGCTGCGCGGCACCAATCAAAGCCAGGTCGGCGGCGGCATCCTCCTTGTCCTCGCCTTGCGTCATGATCTCCTGGCCTTCCTCGACCAGGCCCATCATGCCCTTGCAGGGTTTGGCGCGCGGCGTCTTGCCGAGCAGATCGAAGCATTCGTTGATGCGCTCGATCTGCGCCTCGGTCTCGACCAGATGCTGCTCGAACAATTCGCGCAGCTGGTCGAAACGGGCGGCCTCCGCCATCTTCGGCAGCGCCTTGGTGAGCTGCTTCTCGGCATGAAGAATGTCGCGCAGCTCCTCGATCAGGAGATCGCCGAGGCCCGCCTCGTCGACCGGCGGCGAGCTCTCGGTGACGATCGCATTGGCCGCGCCGTTCTCGGCGGCCTGAATCGCCGGCGAGTCCGTGAACACCCAGTCGCCGCCCTCGTTCCACGGGCCGCGGGTGTCGATCTCGCCGTGATCGCCCGATCCGGTGGAGTCATTGAAGAACTGATCGACCAGTCCAGGGGTGGGCGCGATGCGGCCGATGCTGAAGGCCGGCTTGTTCATGCTCTCCAGCGCCAGCGCGAACGCCTTCATGTGGGTGATCTCGCGCGTCATCAGGAACTGCAGCGCGTCCTTGGTGCCGGCATCGTCGGTGAAATTGATCAGCCGTTCATAGACGATCTTGGCACGCGCTTCGGCCGCGATGTTGCTGCGCAGGTCGACGTCGAGCTCGCCGGTGATCTTGAGATAATCGGCGGTCCACGGATTGCCCTGCGAGTTGAACAGGTTCACGCCGCCACCGCCGCAGATCGCGATCAACGGATCGGCCTCGGCGGCCTCGCGGTCGAACTTCGCCGGCTTCAGGTGCATGCGCGCGAGCGTGCCGACCACCTCGAGATGGCTGAGCTCCTCGGTGCCGATGTCCATCAACAGATCCTTGCGATCAGGATCCTCGCAGTTGAGGCCCTGGATCGAGTACTGCATGGCGGCCGCGAGCTCGCCATTGGCGCCGCCGAACTGCTCGAGCAGCATGTTGCCGAAGCGCGGATCGGGCTCGTCGACGCGAACGGTGAACATCAGCTTCTTGACGTGGTGATACATGGGAGGCCTCGGACATTGGGGGACGCAGCTCAAGTCCGAACGGCCGGAGGTACAGGGTTGTTCCTCCTGCTGATGCGAAACATCGCCGGTCGTGCGGACCAGAGCCGCGGCGTGCCGGACCGCCCTCGCCCGCCTCTCATATGCACGCTGAGTCTCGCATGATAGGTCCCGCCGCGGCGGATGGTGTCATCGGCGCTTAGCGGGCCGGTGCGAGGAGCTTTGCGCGAGGAACTTGTTGAGATCAGCGCTCCCGGCGCGCCCGGCCCGGATTACCGCTGGACAACCTGTTGGCAGCTGAGCAACTGCCTCTTGCTAAGCTTTTACCTGCTCGCCTAAGCTGTTCCACTGGAGAGTGAGATGTTGATGCGAACACCCGCCAGGGAGAAGCCAGGACTCGGCGAGCGCCTCCGCCGGGTCATCGAGCGACTCCGCGACCACGCATCCACGTTCACGCCGTCGTCGCTGGGCGGAGCCGCAGCACGCAATCCCTCCTATCATGTCGTCGACGAAGAGTTCGATGACAGCAACATGGAGGTGGCGCTGGCGGCGCTCATCGACTCCATCGAGCGGCCGGCGAAGACGGCGCCGGCGCGCTTCCCGAGCCTCGCGCGCGTGACCGCATCACGCCAGGCGCCGCACATCCCGGTCTACGAACGGCCGCCCTATTTCGATCTCGAGCCGCGGCAATTCGAAGTCGAGCCGCGGCGGACGCCACACGATGAGCCGGCCGAGCGGATCGTGCCCGAGGACGAGCTGTCGGAGTTGCGGAAGGATCTCATGAGCGCGATCTCGGCGCGGCTCGGATCGCCCGACGACCATCTGGCGACGATCAGGACTCTGCTGAGGTCCGTGAAGTAATGTGGGGCCGCAGCAACATCGGCAAGACCGTCGAGGAGCTGACGGACCATCTGCGGCTCGTCGATCATGTGCGCGCGCTGCAGGAAGGCCAGAAGGAGATCGCCGAGGCGATCAGGGCGGTCAACCATCGCCTGACCTCGATGGAGGCCGAGTTCAGGACGCTGAAGGCCGAGACCCAGCGCGACGCGTTGCGCGAGGTGCAGCACGCGGTGACCGCGGTCCAGGGCTCGGTCCATGACGAGCTGACACGGATGGCGACGCGGCTCGTGGTGCTGGAGCAGGCGCTGCGGCGCGAGGCCGTGCGTCCCCCGGCACCGCCGGCCGGCAACCCGCGCGGCGTTGCGCAGCCACCGCTGCGCTCCGACGGCACCAAGTAGCCGGCGGACTTGCGGTTGATCGGGCGCGCCAAGACCGGCCGCGCCCCACGCGCGTCAGCCATGCAGAACACGCAAACGTTGCGAGACCGTCGTTGACACATCGTTAACCCGTCGGCGCGAGCCTCGCGGCGGACCTCACGCACGAGGCCAAAGGCGACGACAGTCCCGTCGCAGGGTGCGGACGTCAGCACCGGATCCGCAGCCCGCATCGGCCTCACATCCGAGCGAGGCGAGCCATGCCCATCAATGCCATCGGCTCCGTCACCACGACTTCGGCGGCCCCCGCGGCGACCGCCCTCGCGCGCGCGGGATCGCGCTCCGCGGTCAGCACGGCCGGCGTGCCCACGGCGAGCAGGATCGTGATCAGCAAGGTCTCGATCACGGTTGCCGGCGAGATCATCACCACGACAACCTATTCGGACGGCACAACCGGGGTGACGGTCTCCACAGCACCGCCGAGCACGGGGCTGCAGACCTACACCGCCCGGGGAACTCTCAGCGGCGGGCGCATCGCCGCGTGAGACGGCGCGCTTGGCGTCGCCGGCGGCGTTCAGCGCAGCCTGGCCGCGCGGCTCGCGATGTCGATGACGACGCTGCCGGTCTTGGCGTAATCCTTCGGCACCGAGCCCTCGCCCGCCGCCGGCTCGCGCATGTCCTCCGCATCCTTATTCGGCTTCGGAAAGCCTTTGCCACAGGCTGTCTCGATCGTCTCGCGGTCGGCATAGCTCACGCCCGCAACGACCGTTCCGGGGCTCGGCCCGACCGCGAGCTTCGACAGATCGAAATATTTCAGCTGCTCAGAGCAGCGGACGAAGTTGGTCAGATAGGCGCTGGTCGTGTCTTCGGCCTGCAGCAGAACGTCGTAGGACAAATTGAAGGACCCGTCGCTGCCGCTGTCGAAGACGATGCGCGCCACGCTGCTCTCGATCACCCCCTGCCCCATCCACCCGGTCAGGCAGACGAGCACGTCCTGCGCGCCGACCCGCGCGCCGATCACGCATTCGCTCACGTCCACGCCTGGCTGGAAGCCGAGAAATTTGTAGGCGCGGCCAGCCTTCTCGAACACGGCGACGCCGCCGAAATTGGTGACGTGCGGCTCGCAGCCGCTGCCATAGCTCACCAGCAGCAGGGGATTGCCTGCGGCCAGGAACCGTCCCTGCTGCCGCCCCGGCTGCAGGGTGACGTCACAGCGGCCCTGCTCCGCGGGATAGGATCTGGCGTCCTTGCAGGTCGAACCGGCGATCGCCTTGGGCGCGCAGAACAGCGACAGCAGCGCGCGATCGGTGGTGGCGGTGCTGGCAGCGTCGGCCGGACCCGGAAGGGCACTGCAGAGCAACAACGACACCAGCACCAAAAGACATTTCGTCATCGAATTCGCCTTGCGAGACATCACGCTTCGCGCCGGACGATATCCGATGCCAATGCTGTTGCAAATCCGCCCTAAACCACCGCGAGCATTGGCCTGCGACCACATGCGCGGCTACATCGCTCGGCAATGGCCGCTTCCGGCCTTGGCGCGACCTGCGGATGATGTAGGCTGCGATGAGCGATACGACTCGACGACAGCAGCGACATCGCCGCCACCGGCGCATACGATGAGGGGCCCATGACCGACCATCTGATCGTCACCGACGAAAGCGAGACCCGGACGATCAAGCTCCGGCGGCCGGAGAAGAAGAACGCGATCACCCAGGCCATGTATCTCGGCATGAGCGATGCGATCGACACGGCGCAGAACAATCCGCTGGTGCGATGCATCATCATCACCGGCGGCTCCGGCGTGTTCACCGCCGGCAACGACCTCGAGGATTTCCTGCATGCGGGCAGCGCCGGCGATGACGCCGTGCGCACCTCGGCCGCAACCAAATTCCTGTATTCGCTGGCCCACAACGTCAAGCCGATCATCGCCGCGGTCGACGGCGTCGCCATCGGCATCGGCACCACGATGCTGTTTCATTGCGACTATGTGCTGGCCTCGACGACCGCGACCTTCGCCACGCCCTTCATCCATCTCGGCCTGGTGCCGGAGGGCGCCTCGAGCCTGCTGATGCCGCGGACAATGGGCTATCAGCGGGCGTTCGCGATGCTGGTGATGGGCCGCACGATGACGGCGGCGGACGCGCAGATCGCCGGCTTCGTCAACACGGTGGTGGCGCCGGGCCATACCGAGGTCGAGGCGCACAAGGTGGCGCGCGATATCTGCCGGCTGCCGGCCGAGGCGGTGGCGATCGGGCGCAAGCTGATCCGCACCGCGCCGGACGAATTGACCCGCCGCATCGACCAGGAGGCCTATCTGTTCGCCGAGCGCATGACCTCGGAAGAGGCTGTCAGCGCCTTCAAAGCGTTCCTGTCGCGCAAGAAGAAGAAATGAGCGGAGCCGTCGCGAAGGTGCGGAGCCGGCATGTCGCAGTTTGATGTGATCGTGATCGGCTGCGGCGCGGTCGGCAGCGCCGCCGTGCTGCATCTCGCCAAGGCCGGGCGCCGCGTGCTCGGCATCGACCGCTTCCAGCCGCCACATAGATTCGGCTCGACCCATGGCGAGACCCGCATCACCCGTGCGGCGATCGGCGAAGGCGTCGACTACACGCCGCTGGCGCAGCGCTCGCACGCGATCTGGCGTGAGCTGGAGCGCGAGACCGGCGCGCGGCTGTTCGCGCAATGCGGCTGCCTGTTCATCCCGAGCCGGGATGGCGGCGAGGTGCATGGCGTCAGCAGCGCGCAGTTCTTCGCCAACATCGAGACCGCGGCGCGGCTGCACGGCGTCGACGGCGAGACCCTCTCATCGGAGCGGCTGCGCGCCGACTATCCGGCCTTCGCCACCACGGCGGGCGATCGCGCCTTCCTCGATCGCGAGGGCGGCTATCTCCTGGTCGAGGACTGCGTCCGCGCCGAGCTTGCGGTGGCCGCGCGCCATGGCGCTACGCTTCTGGCCGGCCGGCGGGTCACATCGTTCCGCCGCGCCGCGGACGGACTCACGGTGACCATGGACGACGGCACGACAGCGAGCGCGACGGCGCTGATCGTCACCACAGGACCATGGATCACCGAGCTGATCGCGCCCCTGCGCCGCCGCGTCCACGTCACGCGCCAGGTGCTGTACTGGTTCGAACTCCTCTCGCATCCGGAGCGCTTCGGCCCCGATACGCCGGTGTTCATCTGGGACGTCACCGGCCGCGAGCGCGCCGCGTCCGACATCTACGGCTTTCCCTGGCTCGGCTCGCCGGATAACGGCGTGAAGATCGCCAACGAGGTCATGACAGGCGCGGCCGATCCGGATCACGTCACCCGCGAGGTCACGGCGGAGGAAGTCGCCGCGACCTACGAGACCTACGTCCACCCGTTCCTGCCGGATCTCGGCCCGCGCTGCCTGCGCAGCGAGGTCTGTCTCTACACCAATGCCAGCGGCGGCCGCTTCATCATCGATCGCGATCCCGGCGATGCCGACGTGATCTACGCCTCGGCCTGTTCCGGTCACGGCTTCAAGCATTCGCCGGCGGTCGGCGAAGCGCTGGCGGCGATGGCGCAGGGCGAGACGCCCCGCGTCGATCTCTCCGACTTCACGCTGGGCCGGCTGCCAGCAGCCGGCCCGGCATAGCATGCGCGCAACTACTTGCCGGACTGCAGCGCCGCGGTCTGCTTGGCCAGGCCCTCGTTGAACTGCGTCTCGAGCTTGTCGAGATAGGTGTTGAACTCGCCGGGGTTGACGAACGGGTTCGGCGCGCCCTCGGCGATCTTGGCCCGCTTGCCGGCCATGTCGTACATCTCCGGATGCGGCGCCAGCAGGATGTCGGGATGCGCCGTCTTGGCCCAGGCATAGGTCTTCCTGTAGTCGTCGACGATGCCCGGATAGGTCGGCCGGCCCACCAACTGGTTGAGGGCGACGGTGGCGCTGCAGAAGAAGATCAGGCTGCGGGTGGCGCCGCCATCCTTCACGTCAGTGGTCCAGCTGGTGCAGCCCGGCGAGTGGCCGGGCGTCTCATGTGCCGTCAAGGTGACGCCGCCAAGCGTGACCGTGTCGCCCTCGTGCACGGCGCGATCGACCTTGACCGGCGGGAAGCCGAGATGGCGCTCCTCCTCGCGGCCCGGATAGAAGCCGCCTTCGAGCAGCGGCACGTCCTTGGCGCCCGCCACCATCTGGGCGCCGGTCTCCTGCTTGATCTGCGCGAGGCCGCCGGTGTGGTCGATATGGGCATGGGTGTTGAGGATGACCTTGATGTCGGCGACCTTGAAGCCGAGCTTGCCGATGCTGGCCTCGATCTGCGCGGTCGATTCCGGCATCACGGTGTCGATCAGGATATGGCCCTGCGGCGTCGTGATGAGGTAGGAGGCGAGCCCGTTGGTGCCGACATAATAGATGTTGTCGATCACCTTGAACGGCTCGGTCGGCGTATTCCACGCCGCGATCATCTGCTTCATCAGGTCCGGCAGCGATTGCGCCGCAGCGGAGCCGGCGGCGAGCGACAACGTCGCGGCGAGCAGCAGCATTCTTTTCATCAGGGCCTCCCGATTCCCGGTATTGTTGTTATGAAGTGATCTTATGTCATCGCGACGATGGCGAGGCAATCGGGCTTCGTCTCGCCGCCCTGCATCAAACGTGACCCTGCCATGAGCCGCCTCAGCCGCATCGCCGTCGCCTGTCTTTTCGCCGGTCTCACGGCAGTGTGTCTCGCCGCCCTGCCCGTTCACGCCGAGGACGAGCCGGTGTCGTTGCGCATCCTCGCCATCAACGACTTCCACGGCAATCTGAAACCGCCGGCATCGGGCATCCGCGTCACCGATCCCGCCGATCCGACCAAGAGCACCGTGGTCCCTGCCGGCGGCGCCGCGCAGATGGCAAGCCTGGTCAAGCTGCTCGCCGACGGCCAGCCCAACACGATCTTCGTCGCCGCCGGCGACCTGATCGGCGCCAGCCCATTCCTGTCGGCGATGTTCCACGACGAGCCGACCATCGAATCGATGTCGCAGATGGGGCTCGCATTGTCGGCGGTCGGCAATCACGAGTTCGACGAGGGCAAGGAGGAGCTGCTGCGGATGCAGAACGGCGGCTGCCATCCGACCGATGGCTGCCGCGGCCCGCAACCTTTCACCGGCGCCACCTTCCACTATCTCGCCGCCTCGACCTTCCTCGCCGGCACCGACAAGACGGTGTTTCCGTCCTACGAAATCCGCACCTTCGAGGACATCCCGGTCGCCTTCATCGGGCTGACGTTGAAGGGGACCGCGGGCATCATCTCGCCGGCGAGCGCGGCCGGGCTCGACTTCCGCAACGAGGCCGAGAGCGTCAACGCGCTGATCCCGGAGCTTAAGGCCAAGGGCGTGCAGGCAATCGTCGTGTTGATCCACGAGGGCGGCTGGCCGTCCGGTGGCATGAACGAATGCCCCGGCCTCTCAGGCCCGATCGTCGACATCGTCAAGGATCTCGACAGCGCGGTCGACATCGTGATCTCCGGCCACACCCATCAGGCCTATGTTTGCACCATCGACAAGCGGCTCGTCACCTCCGGCGACAAGTTCGGCACGCTGGTGACCGCGATCGACGTCAAGCTCGACCGCTCGACGCGCGACGTGATCAGCGCCACCGCGACCAACATCGTGGTCGACGCCACACTGCCGAAGGACCCGGCGCAGACCGCGCTGATCGACGCGTATGAGAAGCTCGCCGCGCCGATCGCCAACCAGCCCGCCGGCACCATCACGCAGGTGTTGTCGCGCATGCCCAACATGTCCGGCGAGAGCGTGCTCGGCGACGTCATCGGCGATGCCCAGCTCGCAGCCACGTCAGCCGCCGCCAAGGGCGGCGCGGTGATCGCGCTGACCAATCCCGGCGGCATCCGCACCGATCTCGCCCGTCGCGATGACGGCGCCGTCACCTACGCCGACGTGTTCGCGAGCCAGCCGTTCCGCAACCAGCTGGTGACCGTGACCTTGACGGGCGCCGAGATCAAGGCGGCGCTGGAGCAGCAATGGCTCGATCCGGCGCGGCCACGCATCCTGCAGGTCTCCGATGGCTTCGCCTATGCCTTCGATGCGAAACAGCCCGCCGGCGCACGCATCGATCCCGTGACCATGACGCTGAACGGCAAGACGATCGATCCGGCCGCGTCCTATCGCGTGACCATCAACAACTATCTCGCGCTCGGCGGCGACGGCTTCACCGCGTTCAAGACCGGCCGCGATCCCATCGTCGGTCCCTATGACGACGAAGCGCTGTTTGCATATCTGAAGTCCAACAGCCCGCTGGCCCCGCCGCCGCGCGGCCGCATCCTCAACAAGGCGCCATGAGACCCCGGAATGGCCGGGAAACCGGTCATATCCCGGTCAGGGCTCTTTCCGAGGCTGCGTTCAGCGCATAGATTGGGCACTCCCGTAACGCGCGAGTGGCAGAGCCCTGATGTCGACGCTGTATCTCTCTCATGAAGCCTGCCTCGATCACGCCACGCCCTCGGGACACCCCGAGCGCGCCGATCGCTTGCGCGCCGTCGAGGAAGCACTGACCGAGGAACGCTTCGTTCTGCTCGACCGCGACGAGGCTCCCGAGGCCGACATCGAGCTGGCCCTGCTCTGCCACAACGAGCACTACGTCACCGAATTGCGCCAGATGGCTCCGACCTCGGGCATCATCTATCTCGACGGCGACACCTCGATGTCGCCCGGCACCTGGGAAGCCGTGATGCGCGGCGTCGGCGGCGCCGTGGCCGCGACCGAGTCCGTCATGTCCGGGCGGCACAAGAACGCCTTCGTCGCCGTGCGCCCGCCCGGTCACCATGCCGAGATCGCGAAGCCGATGGGCTTCTGCTTCTTCGACAACGTCGCGATCGCGGCCCGCTATGCCCAGCGCACCTTCGGCATCGAGCGCGCCGCCATCGTCGATTTCGACGTCCACCACGGCAACGGCACCCAGGACATCTTCTGGGCCGACAAGAGCGTGATGTACTGCTCGACCCACCAGATGCCGCTGTTTCCGGGCACCGGCGCCCGCGGCGAGCGCGGCGAGCACGACACCATCGTCAATGCGCCGCTGGCCTCCGAGGACGGCAGCCTGGAGTTCCGCTCGGCGTTCGAGAACCTCATCCTGCCGCAGCTGACCAAGTTCAGCCCCGAGCTCGTGATCATCTCGGCCGGCTTCGACGCCCATTATCGCGATCCGCTGGCGTCGCTGAACCTGCGCGCGGAAGATTTCGGCTGGGTGACCCGGAAGCTGATGGATCTCGCCGACAAAACCGCTGGCGGCCGCGTTGTCTCCGTGCTGGAAGGCGGCTATGACCTTCAAGGACTTAAAGAATCCGTATCGGCCCATGTTGCGGCGCTGACCGGGGCGTGATCCCCAGGTTCCGGCCGATGCGACCCCGGCAGGGCCTGACAGGGCCGTGAGCGGGGTGTAAAAGCACGGCCCCGGAGTTCAGTGATCTGCAGGGAACCCGCATGGCGGACAACACCGTAACCGACGTCAAGAAGCTGTCGTTCGAGCGCGCGATCGAGGAGCTGGAATCGATCGTGAAGCGGCTTGAGGACGGCAAGGTGCCGCTCGAGGAGTCGGTGGCGATCTATGAACGCGGCGAGGCGCTGAAGCGGCGCTGCGAGGAGCTGCTGCGCCAGGCCGAAGCCCGGGTCGAGAAGATCACCACCGACGCCAGCGGCCGCGCGACCGGGACCGCGCCGCTCGACGTGCAATAGCCAAGGCTGCCTGCGAACCCGCCTAGCAGGACCCTCGGCCACGCCGGACTCCTGGTTCGAGAGCCGCCAGATGGCGCGCTTCATTGCGAGGACCCGGGCCCACCCCTGCTCTCCGGCACACAGCCGAAGTTTATTTTCAAACCTGTTGCGCGGATGGACCGCGGGATAAGACCGCCTGCCAACCATGCAAGCCAGCCGAAATTCGGTGCATTGCCCCCCTTTGAGTCAACGACCAGGCTGCTCGGGTGCCCCGAAGAGGATTTCGACCCGATACAATCGGGTGTTTGCGGTCTCGGCGGTGAGGTCCGTTAACCTCGTTGCTTGAAGCCCCCCGGGGATCGAATATCCCGTGCGCGTCCGGGAACCACCGAGGTCGCCAATGCGCTGCCAGGGCTTCGTGCCGATCTGCTTCGGTGAGATCATTCGGCCCGAGCATTACAGCACGTTCCGCCGGTAGGCCTTCATCGCCCGCTCTCAGCACGTCATGGCCAACCAGCGGCCGCACGCCTATGACTTCTTCATGATCGTCTGCGGAGGCATCCCCTCACGCGAACGCATGGCTCATCCCGCGCCCGCGTGTGCAATCGCCCGCGGATCGGATCTTGCGCCGCGGCAGAAAGCCTCGAAGGAGCTGGAGTTTCCGGGTCTTTCCGGGGGTACGGCTGCCGATGAATTGAGCACCGGGAAGGAACCGCAGGCCCGCCTCGAAGGTTAAGCCTGATGGCCGAGCCCCCGTTTGCGGGGCTTGCCATCTCGCGCCGGGTTGGCTTTAAGACGCGCTTTGGTGTAGAGCTTCTTGGAACTGTGGGCTTTTGGGGGCGTCCAATCCCTTCCCAAGCCTGGAACTAAACGCCTGCAACGGCAAGCGAAACTGACTTGGCTGAACGAATTGGCGACCGTTCGCGACAAACGAGGACGACAAGGCCGCCAAGAGTGACTTACATCACATAGATCGATCCGAAACCCGGCTAAGTTCTGGTCTGCGGCTTCGATCCGCGCGGATGTGCCCTTCAAGGTATCGGGTTTCGCCGCACGTTACGATGAACCTCTCTGACGTCGGCCCTTGAAACCGACCTGCAAAATTGGAATGTCACCGTGACCACATTTAGTAAGACGCCGCTTCTCGACACCATCAAGACTCCGGAAGATCTGCGCCGGCTGAAGGTCGAGCAGGTCCGGCAGGTCGCCGACGAACTGCGCCAGGAGACCATCGACGCGGTCTCGGTGACCGGCGGCCACTTTGGCGCGGGTCTCGGCGTGGTCGAGCTGACCACCGCGATCCACTACGTGTTCGACACGCCCCGCGATCGCCTGATCTGGGACGTCGGCCACCAGGCCTATCCGCACAAGATCCTGACCGGTCGCCGCGACCGCATCCGGACACTCCGCACCGGCGGCGGCCTCTCCGGCTTCACCAAGCGCACCGAGAGCGACTACGATCCGTTTGGCGCCGCGCACTCCTCCACCTCGATTTCCGCCGGCCTCGGCATGGCCGTCGCCCGTGACCTCGCGGGCGGCAAGAACAACGTGATCGCAGTGATCGGCGACGGCGCGATGTCCGCCGGCATGGCGTACGAGGCCATGAACAATGCCGGCGCGATGAACTCCCGCCTGATCGTGATCCTCAACGACAACGACATGTCGATCGCCCCGCCGGTCGGCGCGATGTCGGCCTATCTGTCGCGTCTGTACTCCGGCAAGACCTACCGCACCCTGCGCGATGCCGCGAAGCAGCTCGGCCAGCATCTGCCGAAGGTGATCGCCAACCGCGCCAGCCGCGTCGAGGAATATTCGCGCGGCTTCATGATGGACGGCGGCACGCTGTTCGAGGAGCTCGGCTTCTATTATGTCGGCCCGATCGACGGCCATAACCTCGACCATCTGCTCCCGGTGCTGAAGAACGTGCGCGACATGGAGACCGGCCCGATCCTGGTCCACGTCGTGACCCAGAAGGGAAAGGGCTACTCGCCGGCGGAAGCCGCGGCCGACAAATATCACGCCGTGGCCAAGTTCGACATCGCCACCGGCACCCAGGCCAAGGCCAAGCCGAACGCGCCCGCCTATCAGAACGTGTTCGGCCAGAGCCTGGTCAAGGAAGCCGAGAAGGACGACAAGATCGTTGGCATCACCGCCGCGATGCCGTCCGGCACCGGCATCGACATCTTCGCCAAGGCGTTCCCGAAGCGCACCTTCGACGTCGGCATCGCCGAGCAGCATGCGGTGACCTTCGCCGCCGGTCTTGCCAGCGAAGGCTACAAGCCGTTCTGCGCGATCTACTCGACCTTCCTGCAGCGCGGCTACGACCAGATCGTGCATGACGTCGCGATCCAGAGCCTGCCGGTGCGCTTCGCGATCGACCGCGCCGGCCTGGTCGGTGCCGACGGCGCCACCCACGCCGGCTCGTTCGACAACGCCTATCTCGGCTGCCTGCCGAACATGGTGATCATGGCGGCGTCCGACGAGGCCGAGCTGGTGCACATGGTGGCGACCCAGGTCGCGATCAACGACAAGCCGAGCGCGGTGCGCTATCCGCGCGGCGAAGGCCGCGGCGTCGAGATGCCGGAATTCGGCGTCGCCTTGCCGATCGGCAAGGGCCGCATGATCCGCCAGGGCAAGCAGGTCGCGTTGCTCTCGTTCGGCACCCGTCTTGCCGAGTGCGAGAAGGCGGCCGACGAGCTCGCCGCGCACGGCCTGTCCGCCTCGATCGCCGATGCGCGCTTCATGAAGCCGCTCGACGAGGAGCTGGTGATGAAGCTTGCCCGCGAGCACGACATCCTGATCACGATCGAGGAAGGCTCGATCGGCGGCTTCGGCTCCCATGTCATGCAGTACCTCGCCGACCAGGGCATGCTCGACGGCGGCCTGAAGATGCGCTCGATGGTGCTGCCGGACGAGTTCCAGGATCACGATACGCCGGCGGCGATGTACGCGCGCGCCGGGCTCGACGCCAAGGGCATCGTCCGCAAGGTGTTCGAGGCGCTCGGCAAGGACTACAAGGCTGAGGTGGTCAAGCTCGCCTGAGGCGGGCCTGGCCAGGCCGTCACCGGTGAACCATGAAGATTTATCTGGCAGGTCCTGACGTGTTCCTGCCGGATGCTCTTGAGATCGGCCGGCGCAAGGTCGCGATCTGCGCGCGCCACGGCCTGACCGGCCTCTATCCCCTGGACAATGACGTCGACCTCGCCGCCTCCGATGCCTCGCGCGTGATCTTCCGCGGCAACGAGATGATGATGGACGATGCCGATGCCATCATCGCCAATCTCACCCCGTTTCGCGGCCCCGGGGCCGATGCAGGCACCGTCTACGAACTCGGCTACATGGCCGGCCGCAGCAAGCTCTGCCTCGGCTATTGCAACGATCCCACGCTCTATGCCGATCGCGTGCGGCGCTTCACGTCGGTGGCCGAGCGAGACGGACGCCTGGTCGATGCCGAGGGCCTGACGGTCGAGGATTTCAGCCTGCCCGACAATCTGATGATGATCCACGCGCTCGAGCTGCACGGCCATCCGCTGGTGCTGCCGCGCGAGCGGCCGAAGGATGTCTGGCACGATCTGGCGGCGTTCGAGATTTGCGTGAAGCTCGCGGCGGAGCGGCTGGGCGCGGAATCGTAGGGTGTGCAAAGCGACGCCGACAGGCGACGCGTGCCCACCGTCTCATCCGCGTGTTCATCATCGACATGGTGGGCACGGCGCGTCAATTGCGATACGACCTTGCGGAACCACCGGTGCACGCGCCTTTGCCCAGCCTACGCATCGCGCGTCGACGCACCATCCTGGCCACAAACTCAAATGTCGTCCCTGCGAACGCAGGGACCCATAACCACAGGACGTTGTGTTGGGCAGACTCGGAGTTACCATCTTCCTACAAACTACGTCCTGTGGTTATGGGTCCCGGGCAAGCACCGGCGCGCTTCGCGCGCCGGTGCTTGCCCGGGACGACACCGAATTTGGCGTACGACCTTCACAACCCATGACAACTCATCACGCCGCAACACATGTCCCCTCCCCGCAAACGCGCTGATGTCCTCCTGGTCGAACGCGGCCTGTTCGAGAGCCGTGCGCGGGCGCAGGCGGCGATCGAGGCTGGCCTGGTGTTCGCCAACGACAAGCTCGTCGCGAAGGCTTCGGAAGGCATTCCGGCCGACGCCGTGCTGCAGGCCGAGCCAGCGCATCCCTGGGTCTCGCGCGGGGGCGTGAAGCTTGCGGCGGCGCTGGAGCACTACGGCATCGAGGTCGAAGACCACGTGTGCCTCGATGTCGGCGCCTCCACCGGCGGCTTCACCGAGGTGCTGCTGGCGAATGGCGCGGCCGTGGTGTTCGCGGTCGATGTCGGCCGTGATCAGTTGCACCCATCGCTGCGCGATCATCCGAAGATCGTCTCGATGGAGCAGACCGATATCCGCAGCTATGACGGCAAGCGCCTGCCGCAGCGGCCTGACATCGTCGTGATCGACTGCAGCTTCATCTCGCTGAAACAGGTGCTGCCCGTTGCATTGTCGCTGGCGGCATCGCCGATGAGCCTGCTGGCGCTGGTCAAGCCGCAATTCGAGGCCAAGGGCGCGCACGGCAAGGGCGGCATTATCAAGGACACGGCCGTGCATGAGGCCGTCTGTGCCGACATCGCCGTCTTTGCGGCCTCGCTCGGCTGCAGCGACGTCGAGATCTTTCCGTCATCGATCAAGGGCGGCGACGGCAACGCCGAATTCTTCCTGGGAGCGCGCCGCCATGGTTGAACGTCTGATCATCGACCATGTCGGCCATCGCGGCGACGGCGTCTCGCTGGCATCTGGCGAAGCGCTCTACGTGCCCTACACGCTGGCGGGCGAGACCGTCGAAACCGCCGCCATTCCCGGCCATCCCGACCGCCGCAAGCTGCTCGCGGTGGAGACGGCGAGCCGTGAGCGGATCGCGCCGTTCTGTCCGCATTTCGGCGTCTGCGGCGGCTGCGCGATCCAGCATTGGCAGCCGGCGCACTACCAGGCCTGGAAGCGCAACATCGTCATCGAGACGCTGCGCGCCGCCAGGATCGAGTGCGAGCTGGCTCCGCTGATCGATGCCCACGGCACCGGCCGCCGCCGCGCGACCTTCCACGCCCGCATGGGCACCCATGACATTCTCAGGGTCGGATTCTCGGCAGCCAACAGCCACGACATCGTCCCGATCGACCGATGCCCGATCCTCGATCCCGGCCTCGACGGTGCGCTGGAGGCCGCATGGGCGCTGGCGGAGGCGCTGAAGCCGACCGGCAAGCCGCTCGACATTCAGGCGACCGCGACCAGCAACGGCCTCGACGTCGACATCCGCGGCTCCGGGCCGCTGCCGCCGCCACGCATCGCCGCCTTGTCCCGCCTCGCCGAGCAGCATCGCCTGGCGCGGCTGACCCGCCATGGCGAGCTGGTGCTGATGCGCGATGCGCCCGTGGTCACGATGGGCACGGCGCAGGTGACCTTGCCGCCCGGCTCGTTCCTGCAGGCCACCGTGCAAGGCGAGGAGACGCTGGCGCAGCTGGTGATGGAGCGCACGGGCAAGGCCAAGCACGTCGCCGACCTGTTCTGCGGCGTCGGCCCGTTCGCGCTGCGGCTCGCCACGCGCGCACGCGTCACCGCCATGGACAATGACACGGGCTCGATCGCAGCGCTGCAGAAGGCGGCGGGTACGCCCGGCCTCAAGCCGATCAAGGCCGAGACGCGCGACCTGTTTCGCCGTCCGCTGATGCCGCCGGAATTGCGCGAGATCGACGCCGTCGTGTTCGACCCGCCGCGCCAAGGCGCACAGGCCCAGGCCAAACAGCTCGCAGCCAGCAAGGTGCCGGTGATTGTCGCGGTGTCGTGTAACGTCACGACGTTCGCGCGCGATATCCGCATGCTGCTCGACGGCGGCTACAAGCTCGAGACCGTGGTGCCCGTCGACCAATTCCGGCATACGCCGCATGTCGAGCTGGTGGCGCGGCTGGTTCGGTGAGGCTGGACTAATTAGTTACAGAGCCTGCGGCCGCGCCAAGTCTCACCCTCCACCCTTGGTAGGTGCGTCCGAGGCTCTGGTAGTTTGACGCAAGCTGGTGCACCCAAGACGCTGCGCTCCCTCTCCCCGTTCTTACGGGGAGAGGGTTGGGGTGAGGGGCAGCCGCACGGGAAGTGTCAGCAGGGGCAAACGCACCGTGTGTGTGCGTGGATAGACCTGTACCCCCTCACCCGGATTGCATCTTCGATGCAATCCGACCTCTCCCCGCAAGCGGGGCGAGGTGCACCGAGCTCGCCGAAAGATCTCGGCCTACTCTGCGCAGCAGCAAAGCGTCAGTGCTGCGGTGCTAAGTCCAGCGCGCGAGCCCTACCTCACCACATCGACCTTCACCTGCGCGACGCCGGTGTTCACCATGCCGAGCGCCTGCGCCGCCGAGTAGGACACGTCGACTACGCGTCCCCCGACGAAGGGGCCGCGGTCGTTGACGCGGACCACCACCGAGCGGCCGGTCTTCACGTTGGTGACCTGCAGGCGGGTGCCGAATGGCAGGCTGCGATGCGCCGCCGTCAGCTCAGAAGGGTCGAACCGCTCGCCGCTCGCGGTCTTCTGTCCTTCGGAATAGTAGCTGGCGAGACCTGACGACGCGGAGCGCGTCGCGGGCGGGCTGAGCTCGGCGTGGCGCACGCGGACGACCGAGTCCGGCGCCCGCTCCACGCGTTGCACAGGCGGCCGGAAGCCGATGTCGGCCTGCTTCGTCGGCGAGGTCAATCGCGCCTGCCGCACCGCCGATGACTGCGCACAGCCCGCCAGCGAGGCGGCTGCCGCTAAGACCAAAGCCGCCCGCACCAGCCGGCGGGCAGATCCCGCCGTTCCAGAGCGCAGCGATGAAGGGAGCGAAGTGTGGTGTCCGCGACGTGCTGTCCGGTCGATGATACGCATGTTCTGTGCGCCTCCGCCTCAACCCCTTCATGGTCGCGGCCCAATCGCGGCAGCACGGTGGCAAAGTGAATGTTGGCGGCCTGCAACTCCTGGTTTTCGGGCTGAGTGTGGTTTTGCCGCAACAGGCACGTCGGATCGGTTGCTGGCGCACCGTTTTCCACACCCGATCCATTGCCTTCGATCACGACCTGAAACTTCGGAATGCGCTGCGCGACACGTAAGCGCGCAGACGAAGCGCGCGACATGATGCGCGGGAAGCGGTGGTGGCGAGCGCCCGTACCGGGCTTCGCGAGGCCGGGAATGCGCGCGACAGTCGATTCATCATCACGCACGGTGGTGACGACGGCGTTGCCCGATCTTCAGCTCAACGCCCCCAGCGATCCTGCCAGATCTTCTCGCCGATCGTGCAGGACACACGCGGCTCCTTGCTGGGATCGTCGGCGACCGGCACGAAACGCGGCGGCGGCGTGTGTCCGGCGACCTCCATGAGCAGCTTGGTGCGAATGGCTTCCTTGAACTCTTCGCGGCTCTTGATCGTCACGACGAACGAACCGCGGCCGCCGGTCACGCAATCCCTGTAGTAGAGGTCGAGGTTCTCGATATCCATGGTCGAATAGGACGGCTCCTTGACCATGATCGGCAGGCCGTTGATGGTGATGCCCTTGTTGACGGCCTCGTCGCGCGCGATCGTCACCGGCGAGGGGCCGTTGTTGTTCGGCCCGTCGCCGGAGATGTCGATGACGCGGCGCAGGCCACGATACGGGTTCTCGTCGAACAGCGGCATCGCGAAGTAGATCGCTCCGGATATCGAGGTGCGCGATGCCCGGCGGATCGGTGTCTTCAGGATCTCGGCAGCGACGGCGTCGGCACTTTCCGGTCCGTCGATCAGGCGCCAGGGAATGATGATCTTCTGGTCGCTCGAGGCGGCCCATTCGAAATAGGTCACGGCGATGCGGCCATGGAGTCCATTCTTCAGCGCCTGCAGGAATTCGCGCGAGCTCAGCGCCTGCGCGTAGCCCTCGCGCTGGATCGCGAGCTCGTCCAGGTCCATCGAGTAGGACACATCGACGGCGAGGATCAGCTCGACGTCGACGGAGGTCTCCTTCTCGCTCGGCTGCTGTGCCAGCTGGGCCCTGGGCGCTGCCACGACGGTGGCGACGTCGCCGGCCAAGACGCCCGCCAGACACACCATCCCGATCGAGATCCACCAGCGCATGAGCTGCCCTCCAATCGCGTCGGATGATGGTGACATGCAATCGGCGGAGAGCAAAGCGCGAACAGGCGGCTCCATTCACTTTCCAGTTAGCTGTGTTGGTCAGCTCAATCGATGGCCACGCCGAGCGATCTTCGCACGGGGCTTCAGCCCGTGGTTTCCCGGAGTGGCCGAAGGCTGTATTGTGGCGTGTCCGCCGCATCAGGAACACACGGGCGCGCCCTGCATGAACGATACCGTCACCAAGCCGAAGACGAAGGTCCGTACCAAGGTCGAGCGCCCGCGGCTCTACAAGGTGCTGCTCGTCAACGACGACTTCACGCCGCGCGACTTCGTCGTAATGATCCTGAAGGCGGAATTCGGCATGACCGAGGACCAAGCCTACAAGGTCATGATCACGGCCCACAAGCTGGGCGTCTGCGTGGTGGCCGTCTTCACAAAGGACGTCGCGGAGACCAAGGCCACGCGCGCGACCGACGCCGGCCGCGCCAAGGGCTACCCCCTGCTGTTCACTACCGAACCCGAAGACTAGGCCGAAGAACTCAGCCGAGAACTAACTCTCCTCCTCGCGGAGCCCGAACACACGTTGCTCCTTCGCGAGGCCCGCGATCGGAAATTCGCCGAGATCGGTCCAGGGCTCGGGACAGGCGGCGGCAAAGGCTTCGGAAGCGACCACCGTGCGCTTCAGCCGCGCCGCCATCTTCTCCAGCCGCGCGGCGAGATTGACGGCCGGACCGATGCAGGTGAAGTCGAGCCGGTTGCCGCCGCCGATATTGCCATAGAGCAATCGTCCGACATGCAGCGCGACGCCGAAGCGAAAGCGCTCCCCGTTGTCGCGCACGGCGTATTCCAGCGCGTCGACGCGGGCCCGCGACGCGCGCGCCGCTGTGAGCACGCGGCCGCAGACCTCGGTCGGGTCACCGTCCTGCTCGCGAATTGGAAACACCGCGAGCAGGCCGTCGCCCATGAACTTCAGCACCTCGCCGCCCTGCTCCCGGATCGGATCAACCTGGCAGTCGAAATACTGGTTGAGGATCTCGACCACGTCTTCGGCCGGCAGCCGGTCCGACAACGGCGTGAAGCCGCGCAGATCCGACAGCCAGATCGCCGCATCCAGCGTGTCGGTGTGGCCGCGGCGGATCTGGCCGCCGAGGATGCGCTCTCCGGCGCTGTTGCCGACATAGGTGTCGAGCAGCATCGATGCCGTGCGCCGGAGCGTGATGATCTCGGTGTAGCGGGCCAGCGCCGGCATCAGCGACCGGATCGCATTCAGCTGCTCGTCGGTGAAGCCTCCTGGAGATTTGGTGGTCCAGCTCGACGCATGGACCGCGCGGTCGATGAAGGTCATCGGCAAGGTGAGATAGTCGGTCACACCTTCGGCGCGCAGATCCATCAGGATCGGAAAGCGCTCGGCCTCCGGACTGCGAGGATCGGCCCTGAACTCCCCGCCATGCTCGAACACGAGCGCGAGCGGACTATCCGTGTAGGCCGGCGTGCTCTCGAAGCCGAAATCGACCGTGCCCATCTCGACCTCGGCGCCTTGGCGCCAGATGAAGCTGCGGCCGGCGATATCAGGATGAAGGGTGCGGACGAACACGCCGACGCGCCACAACGGCACGCCGAGCCTGAGCAGCCGATCGCAGCATTCGGACATCATCTGGCTCGGCGTCGCCGCGGAACGCGCGCCGTCGACCAGCCAGTCCTTGATGTCCCGCAGCTTGGAAATGTCCATGGGCCGACATTAAGCGAGCAGCGTGACAACGGCAAACAGACGTACGCCCGTCTGCCGCTAACCGACCTGGCCGCGATGGCGCAGCAGGTGATCGGCGAGCACGCAGGCCATCATTGCCTCGCCGACGGGAACCGCGCGGATGCCGACGCAGGGATCGTGACGGCCCTTGGTCAGGATCTCGGTCTCGTGGCCGGCGCGGTCGACCGTCTGGCGCGGCGTCAGGATCGACGAGGTCGGCTTGACCGCGAAGCGCAGCACGATCGGCTGTCCGGTGGCGATGCCGCCGAGGATGCCGCCGGCATTGTTGGAGAGGAAGCGCGTGCCGTCATTGGCCGAGCGCATCTCGTCGGCATTCTGCTCGCCGGTCAGTTCGGCCGCGCCGAAGCCCGCGCCGATCTCGACGCCCTTCACGGCGTTGATGCTCATCATCGCCGCGGCGAGGTCCGCATCGAGCTTGCCGTACAGCGGCGCGCCGAGCCCTGCCGGCACGCCCTCGGCTATGATCTCGAGCACGGCGCCGATCGAGGAGCCGGACTTCCTGATGCCGTCGAGATAATCCTCGAAGAACGCCGCCTTGTCCTTGTCGGGGCAGAAGAACGGGTTGCGCGCGATCTCGTCCCAGTCCCAGTTGCCGCGGTCGATCTTGTGCGGCCCCATCTGCACCAGCGCGCCGCGCACCTTCACATCCGGCAGGACCTTGCGCGCGATGGCGCCGGCCGCGACGCGCGTGGCGGTCTCGCGCGCCGAGGAGCGGCCGCCGCCGCGATAATCGCGGAGGCCATATTTGGCTTCATAGGTGAAGTCGGCGTGGCCGGGCCGAAACTTGTCCTTGATCTCGGAATAGTCCTTGGAGCGCTGGTCGGTGTTCTCGATCAGGAGCGCGATCGGCGTGCCCGTGGTGACCTGCACGCCGGTATCGGGATCGGCCATCACGCCGGAGAGAATCTTCACCTGGTCCGGCTCCTGGCGCTGGGTGGTGAAGCGCGACTGGCCGGGACGGCGACGATCGAGATCGACCTGGATCTCCGCCGCCTCCAGCGGAATCCGTGGCGGGCAGCCGTCGACCACGCAGCCGATGGCCACGCCATGGCTCTCGCCGAAGGTTGTGACACGGAACATGTGGCCGAAGGTGTTGAAGGACATGAGCGATCTACCGATGGAAAGCCGTCATTCCGGGATGGTCCGCAGGACCAGACCCGGAATCTCGAGATTCCGGGTTCGCCTCTCACGAGGCGCCCCGGAATGACGGGGAATAGACTAACTGAACTTCTCGAACCCGTTCTCGCCGAACACATAGACAGCGCCCTGCTGGATCGGCAGGTCGACGGCGCGGTTCGGCGTCTCGAAGCCGAGAGCAACCATCAGCGCCCGCGCCGTGCCGCCATGGGCGACCGCGACGATATCGTCCGTGAGCTCATCGTACCAGTCACGCACGCGGGACTCCACATCGGCGTAGGTCTCGCCGCCCTCCGGCGCCAGCGACCATTTGTCGGTCAGCCGCTTGGCATAGAAGGCGGGATCGGCCGCCTGCATTTCCGGCAGCGTCGCCCCCTCCCATTTGCCATAGCCGATCTCGCGCAGCCGGGCATCGAGAGCGTAGCCGTCCGCTGGCAGGCTCAGGGTCTCGCGCACCAGCTCCATCGTCGCGCGGGCGCGGCTGAGCGGGCTCGCGACGTAAGGCAGGCGTGCCGCGTCACGACCGTTGCGCGCGACGAGCTCGGCCAGGATGTTGCCCGCCTGGACTGCCTGCACGCGGCCGAGCGCATTCAGCGGAATGTCCTGCGTGCCCTGAAGCCTTCCGAGCGCATTCCATTCCGTCTCGCCGTGGCGGATGTAGTAGATCGTGGGCCGGGGCATTGCAGGCGATACGCTAGTCCTTGGCGCCAACGGAATTGCTGAGCGAGATGTCGGGCGCCTCCGGCCGCTTCATGCCGACGACGTGATAGCCGGAATCGACGTGATGCACCTCGCCGGTGACGCCGCGCGACATGTCGGACAACAGATAAAGCGCGCTGTCGCCGACCTCGTCGATGGTCACGGTCCGGCGCAGCGGCGCGTTGTACTCGTTCCACTTCAGGATATAGCGGAAGTCGCCGATGCCGGAGGCCGCCAGCGTCTTGATGGGACCTGCCGAGATCGCGTTGACGCGGATGTTCTTCTCGCCGAGATCGGCGGCGAGGTAGCGCACGCTGGCCTCCAGCGCCGCCTTGGCAACGCCCATCACATTGTAGTGCGGCATCCACTTCTCGGCGCCGTAATAGGTCAGCGTGATGATCGAGCCGCCGTCGGTCATCAATTTCTCGGCGCGCTGCGCGATCGCGGTCAGCGAGTAGCAGCTGATCAGCATGCTCTTGGAGAAATTGTCCTGCGTGGTCTCGATGTAGCGGCCATCGAGCTGGTCCTTGTCGGAGAAGGCTATAGCATGCACGACGAAATCGATCTTGCCCCACTTCTCCTTCAGCACGTCGAACACGGCGTCGATGGTGGCGGGATCGGTCACGTCGCAATGGCCGAGCACGAGGCCGCCAAGCTCAGCGGCGAGCGGCTCGACCCGCTTCTTGAGCGCGTCGCCCTGGTAGGTCAGTGCGATCTCCGCACCGGCCGCGCGCGCGGCTTTCGCAATGCCCCAGGCGATCGAGCGATTGTTGGCCACGCCGAGAACGACCCCGCGCTTGCCCTGCATCAAACCTGAAATCTGCGCCATGCGGCTTCCCATCGAACTGATTATTAGAGCATGATCCGGAAAAGTGGAAACCGGTTTCCGAAAGATCATGCTCAAACAAGGAGACGGGCATGATGCGTTTCCGTGGAAACGCCTCATGCTCTGAGGACTGGACGTACACCACCGGTCTGGCCCGGTACAGCCCCATTCCGCCCGCTCTGTGGCAAACTCCCGGGCCGGCTTGCCGGGTCGGAATAGTCCTGTCATCACGGGGTTATGGTCTACGCAAGGCGCGGTTGCGGCCCACGTCTTGATCACAGCAAAGCCTGGCCGCAGGAGACGAGATGAGCGCGTTCCGGCAGAGCGTCGAGGCCATGATTCCAGCACTGCGCCGCTATGCCCGGGCGTTGGCGCGCGACATGGATGCCGCCGACGATCTGGTCCAGGACACCCTGGTGCGCGCGCTGCGATCGGAGCGGCTGTTCCTGGGCGGGGACATCAGGAGCTGGCTGTACACGATCCTGACCAATCTGAACAAGAACCGCCGACGCTCGCTGGCGCGGCGACCGCACTTCATGCCGCTCCAGGATGACAATCCCGACGCCAGCGGCACCGAGGCCGAGAGCCGCGACATCGAGCGCGCGCTCGCCACACTGGTCGAGGAGCAGCGCGCCGTGCTGCTCCTCGTCGTGCTCGAAGGCATGAGCTATCGCGAAGTGGCCGACATCCAGGGGGTGCCGATCGGCACCGTGATGTCGCGCCTCGCCCGGGCACGTGCGCATGTCCGCGCCGCGCTCGAGGGCGAGCGGCCGGCGCTGAGGAGGGTGAAATGACCGTGCGATCCACCGCACAAAAGCCGCGCTACCGGGTTCGCTTGACCAAGGCCGCTGCGGCCGCGCCCCGGCGCGGACGTTCGACTGCAACGAGATCCAGATGATGACCGACCCGACCATTCCCGTCACCGAAGACGAGCTGCACGCCTATGTCGACAACGAGCTGCCGGCCGAGCGCCGCAGCGACGTCGAGCACTGGCTCGCGGCGCATCCGGCGGACGCCGAACGGGTGCAATCCTGGCGCAGCATGGCCGAGGCGCTGCATGCCCGCTACGATGCCGTCGCCAACGAGCCGGTGCCGCCGCGCCTGGATCTCGACCAGCTGGATCGCCGGCCGCGACGCTGGATCCTCGGCGCGATGGCCGCAAGTGTCGCCGCCTTCGCCCTCGGCGGCGGAGTCGGCTGGATCGCGCATGGCGCGGCATCGTCGCCCGCGCTGCTGCAGAACCTCGCCGGCGACGCGCTCGATGCCCACCGGCTGTATGTCGTCGAGGTCCGCCATCCGGTCGAGGTCCCCGGGAACGAGAAGGCCCATCTGCAGCAATGGCTGACGCGGCGCTGCGGCCGCACCGTGCAGGCGCCCGAGCTGGAGACCACCGGACTGAAGCTCGTCGGCGGCCGCCTGCTGCCGGGACCGACCGGCCCGGCCTCCTTCCTGATGTATGAGAGCACCTCTGGCGAGCGCTTCACCGTCTATGCGACCAAGATCGGAATCGAGGCGGCCGAGATGCGCTATACCGCCCAGGGAAATACCGCCGCGCTGTCCTGGGCAGAGCGCGGCGTCAGCTACGTCGTCGCCGGCAGCAGCGACCGCACGCGCCTTAACCAGGTTGCCCGCCTTGTTTATGACCAGTCCGAACGGACGGGCGGCTAGCGACGGGACATCCGAAGATCTTGCCCGTCGGATACTCCGTCACGATTCCCGATATGATCTGAACGGCTTGCCGGCGGGCTGCAGACCACGGACGAGACGGCAGCATGACCGGCCTCTCTGGCGCTGCGGATAAACGAAAGCCTGCGCCGCAATTCCGTCACTGGAAATCTGGAATCAGGTCACCGACGCGTCTCAATATCGCGCCAAATGTTCACGAAAAAATGAGCAGTGTTCGATCCGCCGATCGACACGGAAGCGGCCTCGATTGGGGTTTTGTACCGCGCTGGTCCCCCTCTCGAGGCCGCACTTTTTTCTCTCAGATTTTCACCTGACGGTCCCGAATGCACAGCCTTACGAGAGGCTGCTGCGCGGATTGTAGGGATGGCGGTCGCGCCATTTGGTCATCAACGCCTCGAGGTCGGCGTCGTTGCCGTCGGGCAGCACGATCCGGGTGGTGACGAACAGGTCCCCCGTGGAGCCGTCGCTCTTCGGCAGGCCTTTGCCCTTCAGCCGGAAGGTGCGGCCGCTGGAGGTGTTCTTCGGGATCGACAGCTCGACAGCGCTCCCCAGCGTCGGGGCGCGCACCTTGGCGCCCAGCACGGCCTCATAGAGCGCGATCGGCAGGTCCAGCTTGAGATCGCTGCCCTCGACCTTGAAGAACGGATGGGGCGCGATCTGGATCGTGATCAGCAGGTCACCCGGCCGGTGCCCGGGTGCGCTCTCGCCCTGCCCCTTGAGCCGGATCTGCTGGCCGGCGGTGACGCCGGCCGGAACCTTGACGTTGAGCTCCTTGCCCGACGGCAGACGCACGCGCTTCTCGCCGCCCTTGACGGACTCCTCGAGCGTCACCGCCATCGCCACCTTCAGATCGAGATCGACCCCGACGCCGCCGGGATCGAACTCGAACGGGCTGCCGCCGCCGGCCCGCGCGCCGCGCTGGGCGCCGCCGAACATGCTGTTCAGGATATCCTCGAAGCCGCCGCCGCCGAAGCCGCCGCCAGGCCCGCCGCCACTGCGGAAGGTATAATTCTCGAAGCCCCCCGGCCCGCCTCGACCGGCGCCGCCGCCGCCAGGGAAGCCCTGGAAGCGCGGCTTGCCGTCAGCATCGATCTCCCCGCGATCGAACTGCTTGCGCTTCTCCTCGTCGCCCAGGATCTCATTGGCCGAATTGATCTCGGCGAACTGCGCCGATGCCTTCGGGTCATCCTTGTTGCTGTCGGGATGGTGCTTCTTGGCGAGCTTGCGATAGGCGCTCTTGATGGCCGCAGCGCTGGCGCTTCGCGGCACCCCCAAGACCTCATAGGGGTCGCGCATCCGTCACGTCTCCTTACAGAAAGTCAGTTATACTAACCTACGGGCTTCCCGCCCGCTTCGCATTTCATCTGGGGAGTCCGTTGTATTTTTGCAACGGGTTCCAGAGGTCCCGGCTAGCTTTGCTGCCAGGGTTTGAGCGTGTGGATGTCCCAGCGTCCACGCTCGATCCGGCACGCCGAGCCCTGCAGCCAGCGCTCGGTCTTGCCATTGACGTAGCTTGCCAGGAAATCCCGGCAAGTGCGGCCGTTGTCGGCCGTGTAGGATTTGGCGATCGGCGTCACCGAGCCCCGCGCGCCGGTCTGCGGATTCTGCCAGGGCTGGCTGGAATCCTTGCTGCCCTTGGTCAACACGTCCGACGCCGCATTGCGGGCAAAGGCGAGATCGCCTTCGGTCGGCTCGCGCTCGGGCGGCGGGCTGATCGATCCGGTAATCTCTGCATCATCCATCTTGGCGTAGGCCGATTCGGGGCGCGACAGGCTGCAGCCGCCACCGGACAGGCCGATTAGAATGAGTGTCAAAGCGGTGCCGGCATGACCGATCGCGGATAGGCCAAGCCGGACCGATGCCCTATATAGGACCGGACCAGAATGGACTTGCGCGCGCCTGGCCGCGGGTGAACGCAAAACTCGGACTCCCCATACACATGACCGACCCCACGAGCATCAAACACCAGACAACCTTAACATCCGGTACATCGGCTGATTTTACCCAGGCCGGCGAGCCGTTTGCGCTGTTTGCCGCCTGGTTTGCGGAGGCCAGCAAGAGCGAGCCCAACGATCCGAATGCGATGGCGCTGGCGACGGTCGACGACAGCGGACTGCCTGACGTGCGCATGGTGCTGATGAAGGGCTACGACGAAGACGGCTTCGTGTTCTATAGCCACCAGGCCAGCCAGAAGGGCCGCGAGCTCGCTGCCAATCCCAAGGCCGCCCTGCTGTTTCACTGGAAGTCGCTGCGCCGCCAGGTCCGCATCCGCGGCCTCGTGACGCCGGTGACCGACGAAGAAGCCGACGCCTATTTCGCGACCCGGCCGAAGCAGGCGCAGCTCGGGGCCTGGGCCAGCAAGCAGTCGCAGCCGCTGGAGAGCCGCTTCGCCTTCGAGCAGGCGATCGCCAAGGTCGCCGCGCAATACATCCTCGGCGAGGTGCCGCGGCCGCCGGGCTGGAGCGGCTGGCGGATCACGCCCATCGGCATGGAGTTCTGGCACGACCGGCCGTTCCGCCTGCATGATCGCATCGAATTCCGGCGCGAAGCCGCGGGCCAGCCGTGGACCAAGGTGAGGATGTATCCGTAAGCCCATTGCGGACCGCCCTGCTTCTCCTCGCGCGAGCGTCGAACACGACGTTCGACGCATTGCGCATCAAACGCGCACCGAACACGTAACCATTGTGGTAAGTTGATCCCTCCGGGATCGTGAGAGACCCAGTTCATGGCGACTTCTTCCAACCAGCCGCGGCGCACGATGCTGCTGACGGGCGCCAGCCGCGGCATCGGCCACGCGACGGTGATCCGCTTCTCGTCTGCCGGCTGGCGCGTCCTCACCTGTTCGCGGCACCCATTCCCGGAGGAATGCCCGTGGGGCGCGGGCCCCGAGGACCATGTCCAGGTCGACCTCTCCGATCCGCAGGACACGCTGCGAGCGATCGCCGAGATCAAGCAGCGCATCGACGGCGGCGAGCTGCATGCGCTGGTCAACAACGCAGCCATCTCGCCCAAGGGTACCGGCGGCGCGCGGCTCGGCACCGTCGACACCGACCTCGACACCTGGAATCACGTCTTTCGCGTCAACTTCTTCGCACCGATCATGATGGCGCGCGGACTGATCAAGGAGCTCAAGGCCGCCAAGGGCTCGGTGGTCAACGTGACCTCGATCGCCGGCTCGCGCGTGCATCCGTTTGCCGGCGCGGCGTATGCGACCTCGAAGGCGGCATTGGCCGCACTCACACGTGAAATGGCATCGGATTTCGGCCGGGTCGGGGTGCGCGTCAACTCGATCGCCCCGGGCGAGATCGACACCTCGATCCTGTCGCCGGGCACCGAGAAGATCGTGCAGGAGCAGATCCCGATGCAGCGGCTCGGCACCCCCGACGAGGTCGCCAAGATCATCTACGTGCTGTGCACCGAGACAAGTTCCTACGTGAACGGCGCCGAGATCCACATCAATGGAGGCCAGCACGTCTGAGGTTGGTCAACGAGCGGCAACCAAGACGTCCGGCTCGTCCCTGACTTGGTTCATGCCGGCTTGCCGCTCTCGACGAGTCCCGGGCGACCGCGCCAAGGCGCGATTAACGCCATCCGCAAAGATCGACGCCGACGATCCGGGCGCCACAAACTAACAGCGCCCCCGGAGGGAGCGCTGTTCAGGTGGCCGTATTGGCATGCTGGATTTCAGATGGGTAGCTGCGCGTGTCGCCCCCACGGAAGTACCGTCGGGTCGAGAACGTTGGTTCAACCTTCGCACACCAAGCCACGCAGGATCTGCGCCGCGCGCCAGCGCAGGCGGGCGGATTCGACGTTGAGCGCGCTGGAGCAATCATCCTCGCGCTCGTCGTCGTCGAGATCGGCACCGCAGTAGCGGCAGGTGCGCGGCGACAGCGCATGCACCACGACGATATCGGCGCGGCTGCGCTGATAGTTGGCGAGCTCGACCACGTTGTTCGATGCCGTTATGCGTTTCTCAACCATTGCCGCCTCTTGACCCTGGGCGCGATGAATGCGCCCTCAAGCTCCGCTTGCATGCCACACGCCGAAGCGCTCGTTGTTGGTCATGCTCACAAGCTGACTTATCGCAGAGAAGTTTCGATCAAACGTTCAGGGTTCCCGTCAAATTTTACCTGAGGAATTGAGGCGGCTTTGCAGCGGTCTGAGAGGCTCTCTAATATGAATTTTTAGTACACCAACGTGTCTGTTACTTAGCGTGCATACCCCTCGCGCTCGGCTGATTTTGCCGACGAACACGTCGAGCGCCGGTCGCTAACAACAAGGCACCAGTGAGGCTTAGTTGAGGGCGCTAGGTGACGCCGCAGCCCTGGCGCAAATCGACTCCGGGACCCGATTGATCGCGCCCGATCGATGCGGCTGATTTCAGGCCGGCCGCGCTACAGCCACTTCTTCCACTTGAAGATCCAGTACGGCACGATTGCGCAGATCAGCATCAGCACCAGCGCCATCGGGTAGCCGTGCGCCCATTCGAGCTCCGGCATCATCTTGAAGTTCATGCCGTAGATCGATGCGATCAAGGTCGGCGGCATCAGCACCACCGCCATGACCGAGAACAGCTTGATGATGTTGTTCTGCTCGAGATTGACGACACCGAGCATCGCGTCCAGCACGAAAGTGATCTTGCTTGCGAGATAGGAGGCGTGGTCGGTCAGCGAGGCAACGTCGCGCTGCATGGTCTTGAGCTGCTCGCGCATGTCCTTCGACCACTTCACGCCTTCGACCACCGCCGACAGGAAGGTGACGACGCGTCCGATCGACACCAGGCTCTCGCGCACCTTCGAGGTCAGGTCGCCCTTGCGGCCGATCGCGATCAGGATCTGCGAATACTGCTTGGCGTGGCCGTGACGCTCATTGTTCGGCTCGAAGATCTCATGGCTGACCTGGTCGATATCGGCCCCGACCTTCTCCAGGATGTCGGCGCAGCGGTCGATCACCGCGTCGAGCAATTCCATCAGCACCATCTCGCCGGTGATCCCGGGCGCGCAACTGCGGGCGAGCTTGGCCTCGACCACCGCGAACGGCCGCGGCTGGTCGTAGCGTACCGTCACCAGACGGTGGCCGGCCAGGATGAAGGTGACGGCCGTGGTCCTGGGCATATCGCTGTCCGAGTGACACATCAGCGTGGCCGTCATGTAGCGGGCGCCGTTCTCGATGTAGAGACGGCTGGAGATCTCGATCTCCTGCATGTCCTCCCGCGTCGGCACCGAGATCCCCGCCAGCTTCTCGACCGCCCGGTCCTCGGCGCTGCTCGGGTTGAACAGGTCGACCCAGACCGCGTTATCCGGCAAAGCCGAGGGATCGGTGATCGCCGCCTTCTTCAGCGCCGCTTCGGCCGGGACGAACACCGAGAACATCGAGAAACTCCGAATCGCAGAACGTAATTTTCGGGCGGATTAGCGGTGGGATGCTGCTGCCTTGTGACGCAGCTTGCCGATACGGTCCATCGGATTTCTCGCCACCCGCCCAAGCGGCCTGGGTTCAGCCCCGTTGGCGCTCCAGCGTGCCATTCGGAGCACAGCTGTGGATGACGGAGCGGAACTTTGCGGCAAAAAGGCAACAATCACGGCGCTGCAGCGTGACTTGTGCGTGTAGTGGCTGGAATTGAGACCAATTTTGACGATAATGGGACGCATGGAATCGCGCTGTGATGGCACGATTTGGTCATTGCAACGTCCGCTGTCAATTTGGAATCGGTGACATGTCGCTGAAGGTGAAACTAGGACTCCTGGCCGCCGGCCTGATGCTGTCGGGCTGCATGCAGGCCACGACCTATGAGGCGACGAACACCCAGGCCTTCAAACCGAAGGACAAGGAGCTTCTCGCGAAGATCCGCTATGCCAACACGCCGGTGGCCGAGCCTTATCGGCGCGCGATCGTCGATTATCACCGCAAGGAAGCCCCGGGTTCCATCGTGGTCGATTCCGACAGCCACTATCTGTATTACGTGCTCGATGGCGGCAAGGCGATCCGCTACGGCATCACCGTCGGCGAAGAGGCGATGGCATGGTCGGGTATCGCCAAGGTTGGCTCGATGACCGAGTGGCCGGCCTGGCATCCGACCAAGGGCGAGATCGAGCGCCTGGGCGTGCCGACCTTCGTCGCACCTGGCCCCGACAATCCGATGGGCTCGCGCGCGATGTACCTGTACGCGAACGGCAAGGACACGCTGTTCCGTATTCACGGCACCAACCAGCCGGAATATATCGGAGCGTCGATCTCGTCAGGCTGCATCCGCCTCACCAACGAGGACGCGATCGATCTCTATAACCGGGTCAAGGTCGGCACCATCGTCGTGGTGCTGGATCCGAAGAAGGGCGACTCGCCCTACAAGCCGCAGATGGCGCTGCAGGGCGGCGGCACCTACGCTGCGATGCAGTAAGCATCGGCCTGACGGCGGACGAAATTTCAAAGCCGAGAAACGCGTTTAGCATCCTTTCCGAGAGCGCCGGGCAACCGGCGCTCTTTTGTTTTGGGCGCTAGAACAAACCGCGGAATGGATCCCAGCTGCGACGACCGTGATGGCGCTTCCGCGAAGCGGGCTTCGACGGAGATGTCCGCTCCGCACCCTGGCTCGTCTGTGCGCGCTGATCCCGCCCGGCTGCATCGCGGGTTTTGCCTTTGTCCGAAGCTGCTGGCGGACCACCTGCCGACGGCTTGCCGGTCGATGATCGCGCCTCTGCCGCATCAGCCCCGAGCTTTTGCTGTTCAGGCGCTGACTTTGACGCCGTGCGCCGATTGCGGGCAGCATCGGCGGGTTTTTGCGCGGGAGGCGGCTCTTCCGCATCGGACCGTTCGGCCCCTTCGCTCGCTGACGGTGCGTTGCTCTCCGCTGCGGTCGAAGGTCCGGCCCCCGTCTCCTCCGAGCCGCCGCGACTGGTGCCGTTGCGCTCGGCGGGAGTGCTCGCGGTTTTCCTGGAGCTTTCAGTGCCCGCCTCCGCGGTCTCGCGCGGCGGCGCATCGTCAGGTCGCGCGGCGGGCATCAACGGCGCGACCTTCGGCAGGGGATCGAGCACGTCCCATTGGCAGATCCTGTAGTTGTTGCGCCGCTCCATCAGATCGAGATGAATGTGGTCCTCGTGATACCAGTCCGAATCGGGACCGAGCACGGTCGAGAAATGAGTGCACACCGCGTGCAGCACCGCCTCGCGCAAATCGCGCGGCTGGGCGCGGTCGGTGAGGTCGATCATGCGGCCGTCCGCCAGCTTGAAGCCGTGCACGTCCAGCGCATTGGCACGGCCGTGCTCGGATAGCTGAGCGCCGGCGACATTGTTGCGGCCGCGGCATTGATACGAGTCGAAATTGTCGAGCGCAGTGATCGCGCTGCCGAGCCGCTCGGCCAGCGGCGCCACATCGTTGCGGACCCAATTGGCAACCGCAGTCGCCATCGGGCAGCGCATGGTCGCTGCCGGCGTCAGCGCCACTCGCCGCTTGTCCGGCAGTACCACCGCCTCGAGCCGCACCAGATCCTCGCCACCGCAGCCGCCGGGGCCCTTGATCGGCGGAATCGAGGGCGCGATCGCGACCTCGTCGGTCAAGGCCAGCCGGCAGGCCGAGGGCGGCGGCGCCTTGACGTCCTCCTTCGCGCCGGCCACGGCCTCGCCGCGCGCCGCGTCATCCTTGCCTTTGGCGGCCTCGCGCGCCGGCGCGTCGGCCGGACGCGGCTGCGGAAGCGGCACTTTGGCGGCGATGTCCGCCGGCTTCGAAGCGGGCTCGGAGGCTGCGGGCGCACTGCGATGCGATTTGGCCGCGGCCGGCGCGGCCGCCATGAGCCAGCTCAATGCGAGTGCTGCCGCAGCCGCGCTAACCATCGTGCCCGGCGCGACGTCGTGGCCCCCACAAGGCCATTTGCGCCGGGGGCGGCGCGCGCTAAAATTGATCAAACAGACCAAAAGACCCTCGCTGCAAGCGAATACCGGAGGAACGACCTGATGCTTGGTTTGATGCAAGACTGGCCCCTGCTTTGTCACCGGATCATCGAGCATGCGGCGACAATCCACGGCTCCCAGGAGGTCGTGACCCGCTCGGTCGAAGGCCCCATCGTTCGCACCACCTATCGGCAAATCCACGACCGCGCTCTCAAGGTTTCACAGAAGCTGACGCGCGACGGCATCAAGCTCGGCGACCGCGTCGCCACCATCGCCTGGAATACCGCCCGTCATCTCGAGGTCTGGTACGGCATCATGGGAATCGGCGCGATCTGTCACACGGTCAATCCGCGGCTGTTTCCCGAGCAGATCGCCTGGATCATCAACCATGCGCAGGATCGCATCGTCATCACCGATCTGACCTTCGTGCCGATCCTGGAAAAGCTCGCCGACAAGCTGCCGAGCGTCGAACGGTACGTGGTGCTGACCGACGCCGCGCACATGCCGCAGACGACGCTCAAGAACGCGGTCGCCTACGAATCGTGGATCGGCGAGGCCGACGGCGATTTCACCTGGGGCACCTTCGACGAAAACACCGCAGCTGCGATGTGCTACACGTCCGGCACCACGGGCGATCCGAAAGGTGTGCTGTATTCGCATCGGTCCAACGTGCTGCATGCGTTGATGGCCAATAACCGGGATTCACTCGGTACGTCCGCAGCAGACACAATGCTTCCGGTGGTTCCCCTGTTCCATGCCAACAGCTGGGGCATTGCCTTCTCCGCGCCCTCGATGGGCACCAAGCTCGTGATGCCCGGCCCCAAGCTCGACGGCGCCTCGGTCTACGAGCTGCTCGACACCGAAAAGGTGACCTACACTGCGGGCGTACCGACGGTGTGGCTGATGCTGCTGCAGCACATGCAGGCGCATAACCTCAAACTGCCGCACCTGAAGATGGTGGTGTGCGGCGGCTCGGCGATGCCACGCTCGATGATCCAGGCCTTCCTCGACATGGGCATAGGCGTCCGTCACGCCTGGGGCATGACGGAGATGAGCCCGATCGGCACGCTCGCGACCTTGAAGCCGCCGTTCCTCGACGCCGCGGGCGACGCCAAGCTCGACGTGCTGCAGACCCAGGGTTTTCCGCCGTTCGGCGTCGAAATGAAGATCACCGACGATGCCGGGGCCAAGCTGCCGTGGGACGGCAAGACCTTCGGTCGCCTCAAAGTGTCGGGCCCAGCGGTCTCGAAGGCCTACTTCAAGGTCGACAGCAACATTCTCGACGAGGAAGGCTTCTTCGACACCGGCGACGTCGCGACCGTCGACGAGCATGGTTTCATGCGCATCACCGACCGCTCCAAGGACGTCATCAAGTCCGGCGGCGAGTGGATATCCTCGATCGACCTGGAGAACCTCGCTGTCGGCCATCCGGCCGTGGCGGAGGCGGCCGTGATCGGCGTCTACCATCCGAAATGGGACGAGCGTCCGCTGCTGATCGTGCAGCTCAAGCCCGGCCAGACCACGACGCGCGAGGACATCCTGAAATACATGGAAGGCAAGATCGCCAAATGGTGGATGCCCGATGACGTCGCCTTCGTCGACGGCATCCCGCACACGGCCACCGGCAAGATCCTGAAGACCGCGTTGCGCGATCAGTTCAAGAGCTATCGCTTCCCGAACGCCGCAGCCTGAGAAGGCCGCGTCCAACGGCGCATCACGACGAGCGGCCTCTCCATCATCGGAGAGGCCGTTCTGCTTTGCTCCCGCACCTTGGCCGGTGATCCGGCGTTGACGTGGCGCAAGGCTGGAGGAGATCCAACCGGTACAAAGCCGCGATGAACACGACGGGACAACGGACAGCACGCACCACATGGCGCGACGTGCCGTCGACGGTGCTGACGCTCGGGCTGGTGTCGCTGCTGATGGACATCTCATCGGAGCTGATCCACGCCCTGCTGCCGATCTTCCTCGCCACCGTTGTCGGCGCCTCGACGGTGACCATCGGCCTGATCGAAGGCGTGGCCGAGGCCACCGCCGCGATCACGAAGGTGTTCTCCGGCGCGCTGTCGGACCGGATCGGCAAGCGAAAGCTGCTGGTCGGGATCGGCTATGGGCTGGCGGCACTGACCAAGCCGGTGTTTCCGCTTGCCAGCACCTCCTGGCAGATCCTCGCCGCGCGCTTCGTCGACCGCATCGGCAAGGGCATCCGCGAGGCGCCGCGCGACGCGCTGATCGCGGACGTGACGCCGGAAGGCATCCGCGGCGCGAGCTATGGCCTGCGCCAGGCGCTCGACACGGTCGGCGCCTTTGCCGGCCCGCTGCTCGCCGTGGCCCTGATGGCACTCTACGCCAACGACTTCCGCGCGGTGTTCTGGTGGTCGGCCCTGCCGGCCGCGCTCGCCGTGCTGCTGATCCTGTTCGGCCTGCGCGAGCCGGTGGAGACCGCGCCGGCGCCGCGCCGCGGCTGGCCGATTCACGCGCGCGAGCTGCGCCGGCTGCCACGCGCCTACTGGATCGTGGTCGCCATCGGTGCGGTGTTCGCGCTGGCCCGCTTCAGCGAGGCCTTCCTGGTGCTCAAGGCGCAGGCCGACGGCCTCGCCCTGTTCCTGATCCCGCTGGTCTACGTGCTGATGAACCTGATCTATGCCGGCGTCGCCATGCCGGCGGGCATCCTCTCCGACCGTATCGGCCGCAGCAACGTGCTGACCTGCGGGCTCGTCATGCTCACGGCCGCCGACCTGACGCTGGCTTTCGTGCCCGGCCTGATCGGCACCGCGATCGGAGTGGCGCTCTGGGGCCTCTATCTTGGGCTGTCGCAGGGGCTGCTCTCGGCGATGGTCGCCGATACCGCCCCGCCGGACTTGCGCGGCACCGCCTTCGGCCTGTTCAACCTCGTCACCGGCGGCGCGCTGCTCGTCGCCAGCCTGCTGGCGGGATGGCTGTGGCACGCCTATGGACCGCAGGCGACGTTCACGACCGGCGCGGCATTCTCCGGCGCAACCATCCTGTTGATGCTGACGGCGTTGCGCACCCGCTCCAGCGGAGCCGCCTGACCCGGTCTCCGGATCAACCGCCCTCTCCGGGCCAGACCCCTCTTGAATTTACCCCATCCGCGTGGTCTCACACGGATGACCCGGCCGCCCGGCGCAACACAGGCAGCGGCCCAACCCGGCAGTTCCTGACACGATGGCCCGCAGGTTTCACACCCCCTATCTGTCGGAGCCGACCTCCAGCCTGGCGACCTGGACCCGCAATCTCGCGGTGTTCTCCGTGATCGCCGCGGTCGTTTCGATCCTGATCCTGCGCTTCGACTTCCTGGAGATGAAGCCGGCGCTGGCGACGTTCTTCGGCGCGCTGGGGCTCGCCGCACTGTCCATCCTGCTCGGGCTGGCCGCCTTCGTCGCGATCTGGCGCAACGGCAGCCGCGGCATGAGCCGCATCCTGCTCGCCTTCATGATCGATGCGGTCGTGCTCGCCTATCCGGCCTATCTCGCGCTCCAGTACCGCAAGCTGCCCAAGATCTACGACATCACCACCGACCCGATCGATCCGCCGCGCTTCGAGGCGCTGGCCGCCTTGCGCAACGGCGACGGCACCAACACCGCCGTCTATGCCGGGCTCTATACGGCCGAGCAGCAGCAGAAATTCTATCCGGACATCGAGCCGGTGCAGATCGAGCTGCCGCCCGATCGCGCCTACGCGATCGCGCTGAAGCTGGTCAACCGCCGCAAATGGTTCGTGGTCGACGAGCGCGCGCCGCAGCCGCCGCGCCGCGTCGGCCGCATCGAGGCCGTGGCGCGCACGCCGATCATGGGCTTTCGCGAGGACATCTCGATCCGCGTCCAGCCCGACGGCGAGGATTCCCGCATCGATGTCCGCTCCGCCTCGCGGTATTTCGATTCCGATCTCGGCAGCAACGCCGCGCGCGTCAACAAGCTGATCGAGGATTTGTCGAATGCCGGCGAGGCCGAGGCGCAGAAGCCGGTGAAGAAGATCACGCCGCCGCCGGTGGCGGCGAAGGGAAATGCGAAGACGGTGAAGAAGTGAAATGGGCGAATAGGGAGTAGCGAGCAGAGAAGGAAGTCGCTCGAGCCTGCGTTCGCTCCCCCTATTCGCTACTCCCGATTCGTTATTCGCTACGCCAGATTCGCTACGCCAGCCGATACGTCCCGCCGATCACCGGATCGCCCTCCGTCGCCACGACGCCGCGGGCCACGAGATCCTCCAGATGGGCCAGCACGGAATAGCCGGCCGCGGTGGTGAGCCGCGGATCGATGCCGATATAGATCGCCCGCACCATGGTCGGGATGTCGGCCTCGCCTTTGCCGAGGCGATGCAGGATCGAGCCCTCGCGTGCCTGGCGATGGCGCGTCAGGAAACGCGTGTAGCGCGGCCCTTCCAAGATTTCCGGGCCGTGGCCTGAGAAATAGAGCTCCTCGGGCCGGCTTGCGAGGCGCTCCAGCGAGGCCATGTAGTCGACCATCGAACCGTCGGGCGGCGCCACGATCGAGGTCGCCCAGCCCATCACGTGATCGCCGACGAAGGTGGTGCTGCGCTCGCTCCAGGCGAAGGCGAGATGGTTCGCCGTATGACCGGGCGTCGCCACGGCCTCAAGCTGCCAGCCCCGCCCTTCGATCACATCGCCGTCAGCAACCGTGATGTCGGGCGCGAAATCGCGGTCGACGCCGGATTCCGGGCTGTGCTTCTCGCTCTCGTAACGCGGCCGTGAGGCGCGATGCGGCCCCTCCGCATAGACGGTGGCGCCGGTCGCGGCCTTGAGCCGGCCGGTGTTCGGCGAATGGTCGCGATGGGTGTGGGTCACCAGGATATGCGTGACGGTCTCGCCGCTCACGGCATTCAGCAGCGCCTGCGCATGCGCCTCGTTGTCCGGGCCGGGATCGATGATCGCGACCTTGCCGGTACCCACGATGTAGCTGACGGTGCCGGTGAAGGTGAACGGACTCGGATTGTTGCAGAGGACGCGCCGGATGCCCGGACGCACCTCCTCGACGACACCAGCTGCAAGCGGGAAGTTGCGGTTGAACGGAACGTCGTCCTCGGCCATCACGTGCCCTTAACTTTGCGCGGGCGCTTGAACGGCCCGCTTCCTCCCGGCGTCATGCCCCGCGCAGGCAGGGCATCCGGTACGCCGCGGCATCTCGGCTGATCACTGTCATCCCGGCGTACTGGATCGTCCGCTGGAGCCTGTCATCGGGCTCGCCGAAGGCGAGACCCGGTGACGGAGGATGACAGTTGAGGACTCAAGGCGCGCGTCCCCGGGAACGACCATGCGAACTAGAAAAACGCCTGGATGCCGGTGATGGCGCGGCCGAGGATCAGCGCGTGGACGTCGTGCGCGCCCTCGTAGGTGTTGACCGTCTCGAGGTTGGCGGCGTGGCGCATCACGTGATACTCGATCGAGATGCCGTTGCCGCCGTGCATGTCACGCGCGACCCGGGCGATGTCGAGCGACTTGCCGCAATTGTTGCGCTTGACGATCGAGATCATCTCGGGCGCCATCTTGCCCTCGTCCATCAGGCGACCGACGCGCAAGCTTCCCTGCAGGCCAAGCGCAATCTCGGTCTGCATGTCGGCGAGCTTCTTCTGCACCAGCTGCGTCGCGGCCAGCGGCCGGCCGAACTGCTTGCGATCGAGCGTGTACTGGCGGGCGCGATGCATGCAGTCCTCTGCCGCGCCGAGCACGCCCCAGGAGATGCCGTAGCGGGCGCGGTTGAGGCAGCCGAACGGCCCCTTCAGGCCGGACACGTTCGGCAGCAGCGCGCTTTCCGGCACCACGACGCCGTCCATCACCACCTCACCGGTGATCGAGGCGCGCAAGGACAGCTTGCCGCCGATCTTCGGCGCAGACAGCCCCTTCATGCCCTTCTCGAGGATGAAGCCGCGGATCTGGTTGTCGTGCTCGGCCGATTTGGCCCACACCACGAACACATCGGCGATCGGCGCATTCGAGATCCACATCTTGCTGCCGGTCAGCCGATAGCCGTCCGCAACCTTCTCGGCGCGGGTCTTCATGCCGGCGGGATCGGAGCCGGCATCCGGCTCGGTCAGGCCGAAACAGCCGACCCATTCGCCGCTGGCGAGCTTCGGCAGGTATTTCTTGCGCTGGCTCTCGTCGCCATAGGCGTAGATCGGATACATCACCAGCGACGACTGCACCGAGTTCATCGAGCGGTAGCCGGAATCGACGCGCTCGATCTCGCGCGCCACGAGCCCATAGGCGACGTAGCTCGCATTGGCGCAGCCATATTCCTCCGGCAACGTGATGCCGATCAGGCCGAGCTCCCCCATCTCGTTGAAGATCTCGCGATCGGTCTTCTCTTCGAGATAGGCCTTGGTGATGCGCGGCAGCAGCTTGTCCTGGGCATAGGCGCGCGCGGTGTCACGCACCATGCGCTCGTCCTCGGTCAGCTGATCGTCCAGCAGGAAGGGATCGTCCCACTGGAAGCTCGACTGGGCCGGCTTGTCCTTTGCCTGAGGGCGCGCGCTCATGAATGGTCCTTTCGCGTCTCGCTGCGCACGGGCCGCAGCGGTCTGAAGTTAAATCCTGGAGGTTCAGCCTTCAAGCCGTTCGTTGGCGACGATCTCGATGCCGAAACCCGACAGGCCCTTGTAGTCATGGACCGACGAGGTGAGGTTCCGGATCGACGTCACGCCGAGATCACGCAGGATCTGCGCACCGACGCCGACCTCGCGCCACTGGCGATGACGATCGGCCTCCGCGGTATGCGGCTCTTCGACCGGCTCGACCGGCACGCCGGCCGCACCGTCGCGCAGATAGATGAGCACGCCGCGGCCGGCCTTCTTGAAGTGCTGCAGCACGGCCTGGATACGCTGCGGACCCGCAATCAGGTCCTTGACGATGTTGGGCTTGTGCAGCCGGGTGAGCACATTCTTGCCATCGCCGATCCCATTGTAGACGAACGCGGCGTGGGTGATCGGATCGAACGGCGAACGGTACGCGAAGCCCTGCAACGGGCCGATCGGGCTGTCGGTCGTGAACGTCGACACCCGCTCGATCAGCTTCTCGCGCGCCTGGCGGTACGAGATCAGGTCGGCGATGGTGACGTGCCTGAGATTGTGGGCCGCGGCGAAACGGACGACCTGCTCGCCCTTCATCACCGTGCCGTCATCGTTCATCAACTCGGAGATGACGCCGACCGGTGGCAGCCCCGAGAGCTTGCAGAGATCGACCGCCGCCTCGGTGTGGCCCGAGCGCAGCAGCACGCCGCCGTCACGCGCGATCAACGGGAAGATATGGCCGGGGCGCGCGAAATCGGCGGCGCCGGCATTCGGGTTGGCGAGCGCACGACAGCAGGAGGCGCGCTCTTCGGCCGAGATGCCGGTGCCGCCATCCGGCTTGTAGTCGATCGAGACGGTGAAGGCCGTGGTGTGATTGGAATCGTTGTGCGCGACCATCGGGTCGAGCCGCAGCCGCCGCGCGTCGTCGGCAGTGATCGGCGCGCACACGATGCCGGATGTATGGCGAATGATGAACGCCATCTTGTCGGGCGTACAGAGCGAGGCGGCGACGATGAGATCGCCCTCTCCCTCGCGGTCGTCGTCATCGGTCACGACGACCATCTCGCCCTTGGCGAAGGCGTACAGAACTTCCTGGATCGAGTCGGCCATTGCAAGTCTCGCTGCTTTTCCGGGGTGCTTTAGCCGGGATCGCAGGCGCGCGCCAGAGCAGCGGAACCGCCGCTCGAAGGTCGCCTTCCCCCGGAAAAGGACCTGTCCTGCCGGGACAAGCGCCCCGGTATCTGTTTAAAGTCGCCCGAAATCGAGAACAAGGGAGGCGTGCCTCATGGCCGCATTCGATTTTGCACCGCTCCTGAACTCAGGCCTGCCGGCACCCGCCGCGCGCTGGACAGGACTTGCAAAATACAGCTTCGTCGGCGGCAACAACGACCCTGGTGCCGTGCCGGTGGACGCGTTGCGAGCCGCCGCAGACGCCGTGCTTGCCCGCGAAGGCCGCGCGCTCGCCACCTATGGCCTCGCGCACGGACCACAGGGCTATCGGCCGTTGCGCGACTTCCTGGCCAGCAAGCTGTCGCGCGACGCCGGCATGTCGGCCCGTGCCGACGACATCATGATCCTCTCGGGCTCGCTGCAGGGCCTCGACCTCGTCAACCAGGCGCTGCTGACGCGCGGCGACACCGTGCTGGTCGAGCAGGACAATTACCAGGGCACGCTGACGCGGCTGGCGCGACTCGGCGTCAAGACCATCGGCATCCCGCTCGACGGCGACGGCATGCGAACGGATGCGCTAGCGACGGTGCTGGCCGACCTCAAGGATCGCGGCATCCGGCCGAAATACATCTATACCATTCCGACCGTGCAGAACCCCACCGGCACCATCATGCCGGAGAACCGTCGTGCTGAGCTCTTGTGGCTCTCACGCGCCTATGGCGTGCCGGTGTTCGAGGACGATTGCTATGCGGACCTCATCTGGGAGGGGAGACGCCCGCGCGCGATTCACGGCATGTCCGACCATGGCGGCGTGATCCATCTCGGGTCATTCTCGAAGTCCGTCGCCCCCGCATTGCGTGTCGGCTTCCTGGTCGCGCCCTGGGAGATCATGTCGGTTCTGCTCGCGCTCAAGACCGATGCCGGCTCGGGAGCCCTGGAGCAGATGGTGCTCGCGGAATATTGCAAGCCGCATTTCGCAACTCACGTGCCGCAATTGGTGCGCGGGCTGCGCGCAAAGCTGGGTACGCTGATCGAGGCGCTCGACGCCGAGTTCGGCACGGCCGCGGAATTCGTGCCGCCGAAGGGCGGGATCTTCCTGTGGGTCAAGCTGCCGGACCAGGTCGACGCGATGAAGCTGTCGCAGGCCGCCCTGAAGCGCGGCGTGTCGATCAATCCGGGACCGGAATGGTCGACCGACGCGGCGCATTCCAGAAGCCGCTTGCGGCTGTGCTTTGCGAGCCCCTCGCATCAGGAGATCCGCGACGGCATCGCGGTGCTTGCCGAGGTGTGCCGCCACGAGTTCGGCGTGCCCCTGCGCTCCGCGAATGTGGAGCACAGCAGCGCAGGCGAGTAAGCGCGGGACTCACCGCACCGAGAAGGGCGACTGATAGGGCCGCCCGAACGGCACGCCATTGATCACGGTCTGCACCGGCTTCAGCTGCAGCTTGCCCTCGCGCTTGTTGCCACGCGTATCGAGGAAGCTGACAGGGCCTTCGACCAGGTCGATGATCGCAACGTCGGCCGGTGCGCCGACCTGCAAGGTGCCTAGCTTCGGTGCACGGCCGATGATCTTGGCCGGCGCCGAGGTCGCCATGCCCACGACCTGTTCCAGCGAGAATCCCATCGCCAGGAATTTGCCCATGACGTTCGGCAGGAACGGCATGCCGGGCGAATTGCCCGAGAACACATGGATGTCCGAGGAGATGGTGTCCGGGCCACAGCCGCCAGGGATCGCCACCTCCGCCACGGTGAAATCGAAGCTGCCACCGCCATGTCCGACATCGAACAGCACGCCGCGCTGCTTGGCAGCGAGCGCCGCGGGCAAGAGCTTGCCGTCCTGGACGATGTTGGTGAAGGCGCCGGCCATGTTCGGCGCGCCGGAATAGGCATGGGTCAGGATGTCGCCGGGGCGCAGCAGGTCGAGGATCTGCGACATCAACTCGCCGGTCTCGACGCCACCGATATGCACCATCATCCGCGCCGGCCAGCCGCAGAGCTCACAGGCCTTGATAGCGCGCTTCAACGGCTCGAGCCCGTGCTTGAAGATCACGTTCTCCGACATCCGCACCTTGACCCCGAGCAGGAAGTCCGGGTTCTCGGCCAGCGCCATCGCGCAGGCGTCCACCTGCGCATTGTCGATGTTGTAGAGCTCGGCCACCGGAAACGCCGACAACCCATTGTTGGCGATGTGGACGAAGGCATAGATGCGCGCGCGCGACTGGGCAGCGATGAAGCGGCGCAACGCGGCCAGATTGTTCACCCCCGCATCGCCCGCCGAGACCACCGTCGTGGTGCCCTGGAATTGCACCAGCTCGTCCGGCGGGATCCCGATCGCCGACCCATACGGATAGACGTGGCTGTGGAGGTCGATGAGCCCCGGCATCACCAGCCGGCCGGCGGCGTCGATCGACCGCAACGTCCGCTCGGCCGGGATCTCAGCTTCGATGGCCTCGACGACGCCCCAGCGGATCCCGATGTCGCGCTTGCCGCGCAGCGACTGGCTGGGATCGATGACGTCGCCGCCCTTGATGATGAGGTCGAACTTGTCCGCTGGGCCCATCGCCGCATGAGCCGGGCCCGACACCGCGGCCACGGCGGCCGCTCCGGAAGACAACAGGAAATCACGGCGCGACAGCGCAGACATGTTCAGCCTCCCCAAGCTTGTTTGTAGTTGCCGGCAGCATGCGCCTCGCCTGCGGATCCAGCAAGGCCGGCTCGGAAAGATTGAGACTTTGTGTCAACCAGACGAGCGCAGGACGTTGCGCAGTTGACGCAGTGCATTAAGATGTCCCGGCAGTCATCTCCGCGAGACCGCATGACCTCGATCTCCCGCCCTCTCCTTGCGATCGTCCTCCTCGCATCATCATTCGCGCCGGCCGCTTCGGCCGACGATACTGTCGACGTCGCGCGCGCCTGGGGCCTGATCGGAACCTGGGCTGCCGATTGCGACGCGCCGGCGGTCAAGGGCCGCGGCGCCATCATCTCCTACGAGGTCACCGCGGAGGGCAACCTGATCTATCGCCGCGACCATGATCCGTCCGATATCAACGAGGTCGCAAACGCGCGCGTCGAGCCCGACCAGACTCTGGTGCTCTCGATCGTGCTGCCGAAGGCGCGCCAGACGCGCGAGAACGGCATCGTCAAGACGACGGATGGCGGCATCCGCTCGGTGTTCAACCGCGGCGAGGACGGCAGCTACACCATTCGCGAGGCCCGCTTCATCGCCAACGGCAAGCCGACGCCCGCCCTCCGGAAGTGCGACTGAGGCGCCAAGCGAGAGAGAGAAGCCAGCGTTCACGCCCGGCCTGAAGACCAAATCTGAACGTGCATTCAGCAACTTCGCAGAAGTTCCTGCGGAACGTTCTCCCACACTTCAAGTTGATCCCGCACTTTCATTCTGGAGGACAACATGAAGAAAATCGCTCTTGCACTCGCTTCCCTTGCGGCTGTCGCGCTCGTGGCCCCGTCGATGGCCAACGCCGAGACCGTGGTCATCAAGCGCGGCGGCCATCACTATCATCACGGCTGGGAGCATCGCGGCTTCGACCGCTCCCGCGCCGAGTACCGCATGCGCCGTGAGGTCCGGCCGTTTCACCGCCACCACGACCGCACCGTGATCATCAAGCACCGCGACTGATCCGCGAATCGACATGGAAATGGCCCCGCGAGGGGCCATTTCTCTTCAGCCGCATTGGCCGCAAACGAAGCAACACCAGGGATCAGCGATCCCAGGGGATCAGCGATCCCAATCCGGCGCAAAGCCTGGATTGACGAAGCGCTTATCCTTGGGGAGGGCCGCGATGGTCGCGCGATCCTCATCATCGAGCTGGACCTTCATCGCATCCCAATTGGCCTGCTGACTTTCCCTGCGCCCCGCCTTGGGAATCGCCGCCACCCCGTCCTGATCCAACAGCCATTTCAGCGCGACCTGGGCGGCACTTGCGCCATGCTTCCTGCCGATCGCCGCGAGCGTCTCGTCGGCGGCCGCGCGCCCCTGCGCCAGCGGGCAATAGGCCACCAGGGGGATCGATCGGCTGGCCATGTAGCCCATCAGCTTCGACTGATCGAGCATCACATGGTACTCGACCTGGTTGCAGGCGACGGGCGCCTGGATGTCCTCCACGGCCTGCTTCAGCAAGGCGACGGTGAAATTGGCCACGCCGATCGCGCGCGTGCGTCCCTCGTCCTTCAGCTTCAACAGCGTTTCCAGCGCGGCCGGCAAGTTCATTCCCTTGGCCGGCCAATGGATGAGATAGAGGTCGACGAAGTCCAGCCTGAGCTTCCTCAAGCTCGTATCGAACGCACGGCGGATCGCGTCCGGCGCGAGATTCTCCGGCCAGACCTTTGTGGTGACATGCAATTCGGCGCGCGGCAGATCGGCCGCCGCAAGCGCAGCCCCGATCGCATCCTCATTGGCATACATCTCGGCGGTGTCGATGTGGCGGTACCCGAGCGCGAGCGCGCTCTCGACCGCTTCGCGGCATACCGTGCCCTGCATGCGAAACGTGCCGAGCCCAAGCTTGGGCAGATGGATACCCTGGGTGTCGATGACGTTCATGACTTCTCCTGGAGACGCGCGGGCCACTTCGCCAGCGAAGGCCGGCGGCAGCCTCGAAACATCAAGACCTTGGCGGGAAGCGCTCAGCTTGCCTTCGCTCCGCTTGCGAGTTCAAGCGAGCCGGCATCCACGTCAATCAAGATGTCGGGAGCTAGGTTCCGGACGCAACGAGCACGCCGGTGCAGCCTGCCCGCTCAGCGCCAGTTGCAGATGCCGCCACTGCCGGGCCGGCACGGCCAGGTCTGGACGCGCGTATCCATCGCCTGTGCGTCCAGAGGATTGCCGCGCCGATGAGCGAGCTTGGTCCGGGCGGCGCCACGGGGCCGCTCCGCCGTCCTTACGCTATGTCCGCGTCGCGCAGCGACAGCACGCGGGACATCGGAGCTGATGTCGGATTCATGCGCTGGCCGGACGGTGGCCACAGGCCGATCGGTCCGGGCTTCAATAGGAATGGGTTCGAAATGCGCCTCAGGGCCAAGCGGCACCGGTGACAACACCGCCTTCGACAGATCGAGCTTGAAGAAATCACCTGGCTGATAGGCGTCGGCAATCGCTTGGGTGCCCGTGAGCAGCACGGCGCATGTGATCGTGCCGACGAACGCTTTCAACACCATCCCGTCCCTCCCGTCTCCCCGCGCAATCACCATTGCACGCCCCTCTGCGAGATCCCTTCGCAACAACGGATTGCGACTTCGACTGCCGCCAGCGCTCAGCGCTTCGATCCGCGTCGCGATGTTCGTTGATCGACCGTTGTCAGTCCGAGTGAAAACCCAGGATCTGCCGGCCGTTCGACGCATCATATCCAAAGTTCCGCCCCCGTCCCTCATGTAGGTCACGGCCGCGCCTTTTCCAGGCCTAAAATAGCGAGTCACGGTTACCACTGTGCACGCAAACGGGCGCTGCGGATAAGTCAGACTAATTGGACGATTCGATTCTGATGCGGCAGCGCAGCGTCTCCGCTGCTCCCGGCGCCATATGCAAAATGCCAGGTTTGAGCGCGAACTCGGCGTCGAAATTGAGCGGGCTCGCAAAGCCGCGCCAGGGTTCGATGCAGACGAAAGGCGCGCCGCCCGGCTTCGACCAGATGCCGAGCTGGCGAAAATTATCCCAAGCTAATTCCAGCGCAGGCCCTTTGGTTCCGACGAGCCGAACCGACTGGCTGGCAGGCTGGTCGAGAATGATCGCATCATCGTTGAACAGACGATCGTTCAATAGGAGGACGTCGCCGTCGATCGGCGACGGCTCCGGCTGCTCGCGCAGCAGGCCGCCGGTCAGACGGCGGATCGGCGCCGGCTCAGCTTCTGCAAAGATCAGCCGGTAGCTCTCCTTCGGTTGCCCCGGAAGCAGCGGCCAGTTGAAAGCGGGATGGGCGCCGAACGACGCAGGCAGCATCTCCGCGCCGGGGTTGGCGATCTCGACCACCATGTCGAGCGCGTCAGCCGTGATCCGGTAGCTCAAGGTGAGATGGAAGGCGAAGGGATAGCGCGCTTGCGTCGTCTCGTCATCAGTCAGGCGCAGCACGCAGGCCTCGGCGCTGCGCTCCAGCCAAATGAAGCGCAGGTCGCGGGCGAAGCCGTGTTGGGTCATTGGATAGGTCCGGCCGCGATGGTGCAGGTGATCGCCCTTGAGGCGGCCGACGATCGGAAACAACCAGGGCGCATGGCGCGGCCACACCGGCCCCGCCTGCCACAGCAGCTCCAGTCCGTCGGCTGTCTTCAGCGAGCATAGCTCGGCGCCATCGGCCTTGATCGTGGCGGTGATGCCGCCGGCGCTGATCGTATGGAGGTCGTCGCTCATCATTCACCACCTTCGCAGAAGCCGCGCAGGTGATGCCGGATTGCCGTGGCAACGTCCAGGGGCTGCAATGCCAACTCAGCGCTCTCCGACCAGCAGCCGGTAGCGGAACTGATCGAGGATGACCGCGAGCACCAGCAATGAGCCGAGCAGCACCATCTGCATATAGGAGCCGATCTGCGCGATGTTCATGCCGTTCTGCAAGAGCACGATGAAGAAGCCGCCAAGCACCACGTTCTCGACCCGGCCGATGCCGCCATGCAGCGACACGCCGGCGATGACGCAGGCCGCGATCGATTCCAGCGCGATCGTGCCGCCGAGATTGGTCTCGCCGGAGCCGACGCGGGCGGTCAGCAGCAGACCCGCGACCGAGGCCAGCAGCGCGCACATGATATAGGCGATGAACAGCACCTTGGTGGTGTTGACACCGGACAACCGCGCCGCCTTGACGTTGCCGCCGACCGCCTGGATGTGCTTGCCGAGCCGGGTGCGGTTCATCACCAGCCAGATCGTCGCCGCCGCGACGAGCGCGATCAGCACCGGCACAGGAATGTCGAGCACGCGGCCAAAGCCGAGCATGTCGCCGAACTCATACGGCATTCCCGACACCGGCACCCCGCCGGTCAGGAACAGCGCGATTCCGGCGCCGACCGACTGCACGCCGAGCGTCATGATGAAGGGCGAGACGCCGAACACGGCGACGCCGAGCCCGTTGATGCTGCCGATCACGAGCGCGGCCGCAAGACCGGCGCAGCAGCCGAGCACGGTCACGAGCCAGAGCATGTCCGGCGGCAGGACGTGCGAGAGCGCGACCATCGCAAGCGCCGACACCACGGAGGTCAGCGCGATCGCGGTGCCGACCGACAGGTCGAAGCCGCCGGTGACCAGCGCCAGCATCTGCCCCAGCGACACCAGGATCAGGTAGACCGACTGCCGCGCCACGTTGGTGAGGTTCTGCAGCGCCAGGAATTCCTTCGAGACCAGCGAGAACGCGATGAGGGTGGCGAGAAGGAAGAACGGCAGCACGCCCACGCGGAGGAATACCGCGCGCAGGCCCGCCAGCAGCGCATTGGACCGCGGAACTGAGGTGTCCTCGGCGATTGTCGTGGTTGGCATGCTCACGCCGAGCCCTCCGTTTCAGCAAAGAAGTGTTTCAAGACGTTCTCTTCGGTGATCGCATCGCCCGACAGCTCGGCTGCGATGCGCCCCTTGGCGAACACCACGAGCCGATGCGACAAGTTCATCACCTCCGGCAGATCCGAGGAGATCACGACCACGGCCTTGCCGGCCTCGGCGAGGTCCTTGATGATCTGGTACAGGGCCATGCGCGTGCCCATGTCGACGCCGACGGTCGGCTCGTCGAAGATGTAGACGTCGCGGTCATCGGCAAAGCCCTTGCCGAACAGCACCTTCTGCTGGTTGCCGCCGGACAGCTTGGACGCCGCGCGGTTCATGGCAACCTTGGCGATGCCGACCTTGTCGCCGATCGCATCCGTCAGCGCCCGGCTGCGCCGCGGCCCGACGAAGCCGAGTGGGCCTGCGACATCGGCGCGATCAAGCAGGCTGAGCTCGATATTTCCGCGCGCGCTCGCGGTCATCTGCAGCCCCTCGCTCTTGCGGTCCGAGGGCAGGAAGAACACGCCGTCCTTGAGCAGCGCCCGCGTCGAAGCGCCGGTGACGTCGCGCCCCTTCAGCATCATCCTTCCGGACTGCAGCGGCTGCAGCCCCATCGCCGCGCGCCAGATCCGCGACTTGCCGCTGCCGACGAGGCCGGCGCAGCCGAGCACCTCGCCGGCGCGGACCTGGAGATCAGCGCCGTGCACGCCGGCGGTGCGGATGCCCTCCAGCCTCATCACGACGGGACCATCAGCGCGATGCGCAATCTTCGGATAGATCTGGTCGACCGCGCGGCCCGTCATCAGTTCGATCAGTTCGCGCTCCGAGGTGCCGCGTGCCGGCACGGTCGCGATCAGCCGGCCGTCGCGCAGGATCGAGATGCGATCGGCGATTTCCTGGAATTCCTGGATCCGGTGCGAGATGTAGATGATGCCGACGCCCGAGGCAGCGGCCTTGGCGATGAAGCCGAACAGCCGCTCGGTCTCGCGCTCGGTCAGCGAGGCCGTCGGCTCGTCGAGGATCAGCACGCGCGCATGGGAAAGAAACGCCTTGGCGATCTCGACCATCTGCTGCTGCGCCCGCGACAGGCTGGAGGCCGGCCTGATGACGTCGATGTCGAAATCGAGCTCGGCGAATAGTTTTCGCGCGCCGGCCAGCATGGCGCGGCGATCGGTCAGCGGTCCGCGCATCAGCTCGCGGCCGAGATAGAGATTCTCGAACACCGGCAAGGTCGGCACCAGCGAGAATTCCTGGAACACGGTGCCGATACCGGCCTTGGCCGCATCATGCACGGAGTGGAAGCTCACCTCGTCACCATCGATGCTGATCGCACCGGAGGTCGGCCGGAACACGCCGGAGAGAATCGAGATCAAGGTCGACTTGCCGGCGCCGTTCTCGCCGAACAGCACATGCACCTCGCCGCGCTCGACCTTGAGATGGACGCCGCTGAGCGCCTTGACGCCGGGAAACTCCTTCGAGATCCCGGTCATCTCGACCAGCGGCGCAGCCACGCTACCCATTGCCTGCCCCCTTGCGATGCGGCCCTGCCCCCGTCAGGGAACAGAGGCAGAGCCGCACCTGACCCCCGCTCAGTTGAAGACGGGCTTGAACCCGTCCGGGGGAAGGATGTTCGCCGGCGGCACGGTGGCGACGTTGGCGGAGTCGACCACGAATATCTTCGGGCCGACATGCTTCACGTAGTCCTTGCCTTCGAGGATGCGCACGGCCTGGTCGACCGCGATCCGGCCTTGGATCACCATGGAGTCGGCGGGCGCCGCCATGATCAGGCCGCGCTTGATGCCCTCATAGACGCCGGGCGTCATGTAGAAGGCGAGCAGATCGACCTTGCCCTTGAGGCCGCGTTCGCGGATCAGGCCCTGCGCCGCCTCGGCGGTCACGGCGGTGCCGGCGATGTAGCGGATGTTGGGCGCGGCCTGCAGGGCGTCCTCGACCAGCTTGGCCTGCACCTCCTTGCCGGTGTCGCCATATTTCGGCTCCAGCACCTTGATCGCCGAGCCCTTCACCGCATCCATGAAGCCCTTGTTGGCGGCCTCGACCCAGCCGGCACCGGCCGGACCAGGGAACCAGCCGACCACGACCTCGGGCGAGCCGGCCGGATGCTTCTTGGCGAGATAGCTGCCGGTCTCGGCGCCCATCGTGTAGAACGACACCAGCGACTTCGCCGAGACCTCAGGCGAGGAGATGCCGTTGACGAGGTCGATCACCGGGATCTTCTTCTTGGCGATCTCGCCGATCACCTTGTTGAGGCCGTCGGCCGAGATCGCGCCAATGATGACAGCATCGGTACCGCTCGCGACGCAATCCTCGATCTGCGAGATCTGCTTGTTGAGCTCGGTGTAGCCGCCAGCTTCGACCAGGTTCATCTTGACGCCGAGGCGCTTGCTCTCCTCCGCGACGCCATAATCGACGCCGAGCCAATAGGCGTCCTTCATATGCGGGAACGAGACGCACAGCTTCCACGGCTTGGAAGCTTTCTCCAGCGGCACATACTTCACGTCCCACGGCTTGCCGTCCGCCGCGAACGGCGGATCGATCTTGGCTGCGTCGTACGGATACCAGTCGGCGGCATGGGCGGTCGCCGACAGCACCAGCGCCGACGACGCCAAGAGAACACGGACCAAACTCTTCATTGAACTACCCCTTTGTCATCTCAGTCGTGGAAATTCAGCACCGGCCGGTCGGCAACGAACGTACGGTCAGGCCAATGCCGCCCGGATCTTCTGCAGAAGAGCTTTGCGATCAGCGCGCGCGGCCAGCGCGCCGTCCATGTCGATCTCGACGAAGCGCGTCGGCATGTTCGGCTGCAGCTGGCCGATCAGGTCCATGTCGGCCGAGATCACCGTGCCGACCATGAAATAGCCGCCGCCGGAAACGGCATCGCGATGCAGGATGATCGGCTCCTTGCCGCCAGGCACCTGGATCGAGCCGTAGGGATAGCAGCTGTCGACGATGTTGGAGGGATCGGAGCCCGCACCGAACGGCTGCTCGCGCTCGACGAATTTCAACGCCTGGCCGCCACGGAAGCGATAACCCATGCGATCGGCCTCCGGCGCGACCTTCCATTGGTCGGCGAAGAAGCTCTGCTGCGACTCCGGGAGAATGCGATGCCAGTACAGCCCCGGCAGCACGCGTAGTTCGGCTGGATGGCCGGGCATGCGGCGCAGCGCCTCCGGCACGCTCGCACCGGCCTTGCCGCTTGCCGCGGTACCAACCGGAAGTTCATCGCCTGCTGCAATGGCTCGGCCCTTGAAGCCGCCGAGCGCGCCGATCGGATAGGTCGAGCGGCTGCCGAGCGCGAGCGGCACGTCGATGCCGCCCGAAACCGAGATGATGATGCGCGCGCCGCTCTTGAGATAGTCGAAGCTGAGCACCTGCCCGGGCTTGACTTCAAGTGAAGTCCAGCCCGGCTGCTCGACGCCATCGAGCTTGATCGGCATCTCGGCGCCGGTCACTGCGATACGCACCGGCGCCGTGAATTCCAGCTGCGGGCCGATGAAGACGGCTTCCAGGCACGCCGCGCCCTCATCATTGCCGACCAGCATGTTGGCCGCGCGCAAGGCCAGCCGATCCATCGCGCCGCCGACGGGAATGCCGAGATGGAAGTAGCCGGGGCGGCCGAGGTCCTGCACCGTGGTCGACAGGCCCGGATGAAGCACCTTGATGGTCATGCCAGTGCTCCTTCCAGCTTGGCGTTGTAGCCGGTCATGTCCTTCTGGAAGTCGCGGAAGTCGAAGGTGACGTCGCGGATCAACGGCGCGAAGCGGCCGGACGCGACCTCGCCGAGCGCATGGTCGTATTCGTCCTGCTTGATCGGCTTGAACTTGACGATGTCGCCGGGCCGGAAGAACACCATGAAGTCGCGCAGGTAGGAGATGCTCTGCTCGGGATCGAAGATCGGCATCGGCGTGATGCCGAACATCTGGTAGCCGCCGGCGCCGCGCACCGAATAGATGCAGGAGAAGCAGCCGCCATGGCCGATCGTGAGCTTCGGCGTGTCGGTGCGCGGCCGCAGATATTTCGGCACTTGAAGTTGCTTCGCCCGCTCGACCATCTGATACATGAAGGGCAGGCCGGCCACGAAGCCGACCATCGAGACGAACCAGGGCGAGCCGCTATGTGCCCTGATGAAGGCATCGACATCGGCGAGCCCGTTGACGCGGGCGGCATATTCGAGGTCGCTGGCGGTCGGGTCCTGATGCCGCTCGCGGAAGCGCATCAGGGTCTCGTGCGTCCAGGGGTCCTGATAGAACACCGGGATCTCGATGATCCGGGTCTTGATCACGGGCTCGGTCTTCGCCGCCGCGCTCTCGATGCCCTGCACCTCTTTCAAGATGTCATTCGGCTTGATCAGGTCGGGATCGAACTTGATCTGGAACGAGGCATTAGCCGGGCAGATCTCGGTGACGCCCTTGATGCCGGCATCGCGGATCGCATTGGTCATCGACAGGCTCTTGAAGAAGGCATCGAGCGACATCGCTTCGTCGCATTCGACGAAGAGATGCTCGTCACCCCCGAACGAGTAGCGGGTCATCATCAGGCGTCCTCCCTGGCGCGGGCAAGCTGCGCGAAATCGGTCTCGAGCCACGGCTCGAGGAAGCGGGTGTGGGTGCAGCCATCCGTAACGCTGGGGTCACGCGCCAGCGCCGCATGCAGCGGAATGGTGGTGGGGATGCCGGTGATCGCCAGCCCGTCGAGTGCCGCGCGCAGGCGGGCCAGGCAATCGGCGCGGTCGTGCCCACGCACGATCAGCTTGCCGAGCAGCGAATCGTAGAACGGCGGCACGTCGTAGCCTTCGAACAGCAGCGTATCGAAGCGGATGCCCTCGCCGTCCGGCACGACGAGCTGCGTGATCCGGCCGGGCGCGGGCATGAAGCCCTTGTACGGATCCTCGGCATTGATCCGGCACTCGATGGCGTGGCCCTGGATGCGGATGTCGTCCTGCGTGACCGACAGCGTCGCCCCGCCCGCGATCTTCAACATCTCCTGCACCAGATCGAGCCCGGTGATCATCTCGGTGACGGGATGTTCGACCTGGATGCGGGTGTTGACCTCGATGAAGTAGAATTCGCTGGTCGCGTCGTCGTAGAGATATTCGACAGTGCCGGCGCCGCTGTAGCCGACGGCGCGGCCGAGCGCGACGGCGCTGGCGCAGAGCCGCTGGCGGACGTCGTCCGGAAGCCCGATTGCGGGCGCCTCCTCCCAGACCTTCTGCCGCCGCCGCTGCAGCGAGCATTCGCGCTCATAGCAATGCACGACGTCAGTGCCGTCGCCCAAGATCTGCACCTCGACATGGCGGGCGCGCTCGATCACCTTCTCGATGTACAGTCCGCCGTCTCCAAAGGCGGCCGCCGCCTCGCTCGAGGCCTGCGGAAACTGTCGCGCAAATTCGTCGGCATCGCCGACGATGCGGATGCCGCGTCCGCCGCCGCCGGCCGCGGCCTTGATCATCACGGGGAAACCGATCCGCGCCGCGATCGCGATGGCCTCGTCGAGATCGGTGACGCGACCGTCCGAGCCCGGCACCGTCGGCACACCGGCCAGCGCCGCGACCTGGCGCGCCATCACCTTGTCACCGAGCAGCCGGATCGCGTCCGCGCTCGGGCCGACGAAGACGATGCCGGCCGCGGTCACCGCGTCAGCGAATTCGGCATTCTCGGCGAGAAAGCCGTAGCCGGGATGCACGGCGTCGACCTTGGCGGACTTGGCCGCGTTCACCACGGCGTCGATGTTGAGATAGGATTTCTTGGCAGCCGGCGGCCCGATCTCGACGGTCTCGTCGGCGAGCTGCGCCGCCAGCGATCCGGCATCCGCGGTGCTGTGTGCGAGCACGGTGCGCAGGCCGAGCGCCTTCGCCGCGCGGATGATCCGCACCGCGATCTCGCCCCGGTTGGCGATCAGGACCGAGCGCAGGGTCATGCCTCGACCTCGGCGATCACCTGCCCGGCCATGATGGCATCGGCATCATCGACGGTGAAGCGGATGCCGTTCCCGCTGACGCCGGCTTTCACCTCATGAAACGACTTCATCACCTCGACGAGGCCGATCACGTCGTCGGCCGCGACGCTGTCGCCATCATTCTTGAACGGCGCGCTCTCCGGCGACGGCTTGCGGTAGAACACCCCGGGCAGCGGGGACTTGATCTCAATGCTCATGGGACAACTATTCGCTTTGCGGTTTCTGGGGAACGATGTCGGAGACAGGCGCGATGCGGATGCCGCCCGCGATCAGCGTCTGGCGCATCGCGCTGGCGATCTCGAAGGCGCCCGGCGTATCCGAATGGAAGCAGATCGATTCGAAGGCGACATCGATGTCGTCGCCCTCGATGGTGCGGACCTTGCCGGTCTGGCAGGCGCGCAGCACCTTGTCGGCAACGCCCTGCGGATCGAGCTTCTTGCCGTGGCGGGTGAAGACGATCGAGCCGGAGCGGTCGTAGTCACGGTCAGCATAGAACTCACGAATGACCGGCTGCCCCGCCTCCACCGCGACCCGGTAGGTCACCGAGATGTCCATGCAGAACACGAAGCTGTTCGGCGCCACTGTGCGCATCAGCTTGATGAAGGAGCGCGACAGCTGCTCGTTGGCCGCGAGCTCCATGTAGAGCGCGCCATGCGGCTTGACGTGCTGCAGGCTGCCGCCATGCCGGCGCGCGAACTCTCTGATAGCGCCGACCTGGTAGACGATGTCGTTGATAAGCTCGTCGGCCGAGCCGTCGATGCGGCGGCGGCCAAAGCCCTGGAGATCGCGATAGCCGGGATGCGCGCCGATGCCGACGCCGTGCTGGGTCGCGAGCCGCACCGTGGTGTCCATCAGGTTCGGATCGCCGGCGTGGAAGCCGGCGGCGATGTTCGCCGAGCTGATCAGCTCCATCAGCTTGGCATCCTCTGCGTCGCTCAGCCGCCAGGAGCCGAACGCTTCGCCCAGATCGCAATTGATATCGACAGTCTTGACCGGCACGGATGCTCCCTCACCTGGCGCCGTCCGATTGCGCGGGGCAATGGCGTGACGACGGAAGCCGAGGTTAGGGACACCTACTCCCATTGAAAATTATTATTGTTGGAAACTCATTTTCTCCTTTTTAGATTGACCTCTGAACGATCTTTGTGCGCAGCATCAATCTAGTATATTGAATTTACATGGAAAATAGCGCAGCCCATTTGCGATGCAACGTGCTTAAGGACTACTCAATTTGCTTTTTAAGAAGAAAGATGCCTCTGTATTCTGATCTTTGAATGGAGAATTGCGTGGCCATCAGCCTGCGCCAGATCCGCTATTTCGTGGCCACCGCCGAGCAAGGACAGATCACCCAGGCCGCCTCGGCGCTGTCGATCTCGCAATCGGCGATCACGACCTCCATCAAGGAGCTTGAGGAAACCGTCGGCGCCGAGCTGTTCAGCCGTTCGCCGCAGGGCATGGAGCTGACGCCGATCGGACGCCAGTTCCTGTTTCATGCCTACGATATCCTCAACAAGGTCGAGGAAGCCACCTCGCTGCGCGTGCCGGCCGGCGACGTCGAGGGCAGCCTCACCCTGGCTGCGACGTACACCGTGATCGGCTACTTCCTCCCCAACCATCTCGAACGGCTGAAGCGCAACTACCCGCGCCTCAACATCCAGCTGTTCGAGCTGACGCGCGAGGCGATCGAGGAGGGGCTGCTGTCGAACCGCTACGATATCGCGGTGCTGCTGACGTCGAACGTGCAGAACCCGGATCTCACCATGGAGACCCTGATCGGTTCGCGGCGGCGGCTGTGGGTGCCGTCGAAACATCGCCTGTTGCAGCAGGAAGCCGTCTCGCTGAAGGACGTCGCCGCCGAGCCCTACATCATGCTGACGGTCGACGAGGCCGCGCACACCTCGCTGAAGTACTGGAGCAAGACGGCCTTCCAGCCCCACGTCGTACTGCGGACGTCGTCTGTGGAAGCGGTGCGCTCGATGGTCGCCAACGGCCAGGGCGTCGCGATCCTGTCCGACATGGTGCTGCGTCCGTGGTCGCTGGAGGGACGACGGATCGAAACCATCGTGCTCAGCGATCCCGTCCCGGCGATGGATATCGGCTTGGCATGGCGGCGGAACATCGAGTTCACCCCGGCCATGGAGGTGTTCCGCTCCTATTTCCGCCAGGCGTTCTACATTCCGACCTTGCGATAAACGCTGCTTCGACGAGCTGATTGGAGCAGCCGCTCGCCACTCGGCCGTCCTTCGAGACGCCCGCCTACGGCGGGCTCCTCGGGACGAGGATCCAAGACGTGGCGAGATCTGGCCCCTCATGGTGAGGAGCGCCGCCCTTGCGGCGCGTCTCGAACCATGAGGCCCGTGACCCTGACGCGGGCAGCCCGCGCCTGATCTTCGTGCACGCCGTCCGCTTGCCGGGAGCATTCATTCGTGTACGAATGACCAAAACCGGCTTGATGCTGCGCCGCGTGCAGGCGCAAACTGCCGCGAACTGCTTTGCCAGGAGAGAAGGACATCCCGATGGCCCATGACGCGCCGCAAGCAACCGGTCCCAGCAAGCTGGTGATCCGCAACATCGGCTTGATGCTGTCAGGCGCCATGGAACGGCCGATCCTGGACGCCGACACGATCGTCGCCGAGAACGGCAAGATCACCGCCATCGGCCGCTTCAAGGACGTCGATACTTCGGGCGCCACCACAATCGTCGACGCGCATGGCACGACCGTCGCGCCAGGCCTGATCGACAGCCACGTCCATCCGGTCGCGGGCGATTGGACGCCGCGGCAGAACCAGAGCAACTGGATCGACTCCTATCTGCATGGCGGCGTCACCACGATGATCTCGGCCGGCGAGGTCCACATGCCCGGCCGCCCGCGCGACGTCGTCGGCCTGAAGGCGATGGCGATCTTCGCGCAGCGCGCGTTCTGGACGCTCCGTCCCGGCGGCGTGAAGGTGCATGCCGGCGCGCCGGTCATCGAATGCGAGATGGTCGAGGACGACTTCAAGGAGCTCGCCGCGGCCGGCGTCAAGCTGCTCGGCGAGGTCGGCCTCGGCGGCGTCAAGGACGGCCCGACCGCGCGCAAGATGGTCGGCTGGGCGCGCAAATACGGCATCCAGAGCACCATCCATACCGGCGGCCCGTCGATCCCCGGCTCCGGCCTGATCGACAAGGACGTGGTCCTGGAAGCCGGCACCGACGTGATCGGGCACATCAATGGCGGCCACACCGCCCTGCCCGACGACCAGATCCGCTGCATCTGCGAGGGCTGCAAGGCCGGCCTCGAGCTCGTTCACAACGGCAATGAGCGCTCGGCGCTGTTCACCTTGCGCACCGCGCGCGAAATGAACGAGCTCAGCCGCGTCATCCTCGGCACCGATGCGCCGGCCGGCTCCGGCGTACAGCCGCTCGGCATCCTCAGAATGGTGTCGCTGCTGTCCTCCCTCGGCGACGTCCCAGCCGAGATCGCGTTCTGCTTCGCCACCGGCAACACCGCGCGGATGCGCGAGCTCGATTGCGGCCTGATCGAAATCGGCCGCTCTGCCGATTTCGTCATCATGGACAAGGCGCAGCACTCGCCGGCCAACACCCTGCTCGACAGCGTCCAGCTCGGCGATCTCCCCGGCATTGGCATGACCATCATCGACGGCATCGTCCGCACCCAGCGCAGCCGCAACACGCCGCCGGCGACGAAGATCCCGGAGATCGTGGCGAAGTAGTTGCCACAGGCACCGTCATTGCGAGCGCAGCGAAGCAATCCAGGGCGCCGCGCGTGACTCTGGATTGCTTCGCTGCGCTCGCAATGACGCGGTGGGCTTGAGGACGATCACGCGAACTAGCAAACGCCTGCCCAATCGCGTCAATCATCAACGGCGTTCTCCGCCGTCATTCCGGGGCGTGCGCAGCACGAGCCCGGAATCCATACTGACGATCGTGGCTATGGATTCCGGGCCCATCGCTTCGCGATGTCCCGGAATGACGGCGAGTATGGAACTACCGCAGCCTGTTCAACAGCCCCAGCAGCGTCTCGCGCTCCTTGGCATCGAGCGGCGCCAGCGTCTCCTTGGAGATCGCGAGCGCCAGCGGAGCGGTCTTCTCGGCGAGCTGCTGGCCGGCGCGGGTCAGGCTGACGAGCAGCCGCCGGCCGTCCTGTGGGTCGGAGCTCGTCTCGGTGAGACCGCGCGCCGTCAGCCGGTCGATGACGCCCTTGATGGTCGCGACATCCATCGCCGTGAGCCGTCCGAGCTGGTTCTGTGAGCACGGCCCGGTCTCGACCAGCTTCGACAGCGCCGCCCATTGCGTCGGCGTCAGATTGCTGCCGATGTCGCGCGCGAAGATCATGGTGTGGCGCTGCCACACCTGACGGAGGATGAATCCGATCTGGTCGTCCAGCACATAAGCCGCGCGGGCCGGCTTGGCCGCAGCCTTCGCGCCAGGCTTGGCCTGCGGCTTCGGTGCGGTTTTCGTTGCGGCTTTCGCCGATCGCTTCAGCGTGGCGCTCTTGGCCATGTCTTCCCTCGCCTCAGATCGACAGATGCGCGTCGCGGATGTCGGGCCGCGCGTCGAGCTCGGCCATGGTGCCTTCGAAGCAGATGCGGCCGCGCTCGATGATATAGGCACGATCCGAGATCAGCTTGGCAAAATGCAGGTTCTGCTCGGAGACGACCAGCGACACACCTTCCTTCTTCATCGTCAGGATGGCGTCGACCATCTGCTCGACGATCTTGGGCGACAGGCCTTCGGAGGGCTCGTCGAGCAGCACCAGCGACGGATTACCCATCAGGGTGCGCGCGATCGTCAGCATCTGCTGCTCGCCGCCGCTCATGCGGCCGCCGGGGCGGTTCTTCATCTCGCCGAGATTCGGAAACAACTGATACAGCTTCTCGCGCGTCCATTGCGGCGCGCCAGGTCGCGGCTTCTGCCGGCCGACCTCGAGATTTTCCTCCACCGTCAAATCGGTGAAGATCCGGCGCTCTTCCGGCACGTAGCCGAGGCCAGCACGCACGATCTCATGAGTCGGCGCGGACGAGATGTCCTGGCCCTCGAACATGATCTGCCCCTCGCGCAGCTCGACCAGGCCGACGATCGAGCGGAAGGTCGTCGACTTGCCGGCGCCGTTGCGCCCGAGCAGCGCCACCACCTCGCCCTCGCCGACCTCGAGGCCGATGTCGAACAGGATGTGCGCGGGGCCATAATGGCTGTTGAGATTGGCGACCGACAGCTTCATGCCGGAGCTCCCTCGCGATGGTCGGCATCATACAGCAGGCCTTCGCCGAGATAGATCGCCTGCACTTCGCGGTTGGCCCGCACCTCGCCCGGCGATCCCTCGGCAATGAGGCTGCCGCGATTGAGCACGAGGATGCGGTCCGCATGCTCGAACACCACGTCCATGTCGTGCTCGGTGAAGAGCACGCCAATCGACTGCTCGCGCGCGATTCTGGCGGTCAGCCGCATCAGCTCGACGCGCTCGCGCGGCGCCATGCCTGCGGTCGGCTCATCCATCAGCAGCAGCTTCGGCTGGTTGGCGAACGCGATCGCGAGCTCCAGCCGCTTGAGGTCGCCATAGGCCAGCTCGCCGCAGGGCCGCTCGGCATAGCCGGCCATGCCGACGAGATCGAGCAGTCGATCTGCTTCGCTACGCTCGATCGACATCATCGGCGTCCAGAAGTCGAACAGGCGGCGATGATATGACACCAGCGCGACCTGGATGTTCTCGCGCACGGTCATGGTCGGATAGGTTGCGGTGATCTGGAAGGTGCGGCCGACGCCGAGCCGCCAGACCTCGCGTGGCTTGCGCCCGGTGGTCTCCTGACCCATGACCGTGATGCGACCGCTGTCCGGCACGTTCTGGCCGTTGAGCATGTCGAAGCAGGTGCTCTTTCCCGCGCCATTGGGTCCAATGAGCGCGAGGATCTCGCCGGCCTGCAGCATGAACGACACGCTGCGCACGGCATGGATGCCGCCGTAGGATTTAGACAGGCCTTCGACCGAGAGCAGCGACACACCGAGACTCATTGTGCGCCCTCCATCTTGGCCGACAGCGAAGGCGCTTTGTGGGCAGTTGCGCGGCGGCGATGCATGACGCTCTCGACCACGCCGACGATACCCTTCGGGAACGCGACCACGATCAGCACGATGAAGATACCGAGCACGAGCTTCGACCAATCGGTCTTGCTGACAAGCCAGATGTTGAGCGCCTTGTAGACGATGGCGCCGAAGATCGCGCCGGGCACCGTCTCGACACCGCCGAGCAGCACCATGACCAGCGCGTCGACCGACAGCGAGATGCCCATGTTGTCAGGAAACACGCTGCCCTTCAGATAGGCGAACAGCGCGCCGCCGATACCTGCGGTGGTGCCGGCGACGATGAAGGCCGTCCACTGGATGCGCTTGCCGTTGAGGCCGATGGCCTCGCTGCGCAGCGGCGAATCCCGCATCGCGCGCAGCGCGTAACCGAACGGCGAGAAGGTGATCAGACGCAGCGCGCCGACGACGAGCGCCGAGACACCTAGCGCGAGCCAGTAGAAGTGCGACGGCGACGCCGCCCATTTCTCCGGCCACAGACCGAGAATGCCGTTGTCGCCACCCGTCACCGCGACCCATTGGAACGCGATCGACCACACGATCTGCGCAAAGGCGAGCGTGAGCATCGCGAAGTACACGCCGGAGAGCTGCACCGCGAATGCGCCGAACACGGCTGCACCCGCCGCACCGAGCAAGGGACCGAGCAGCAGGCAGACGATCATCGGCAGCCCCGCCATCTTGGCGAGGAAGGCAACGCCATAGGCGCCGAGACCAAAATAGGCGGCGTGGCCGAACGAGGCGAGCCCGCCGACCGCCATCAGGAAGTGCAGGGAGGCCGCGAAGATCACGAAGATCGCAATCTCGGCGCCGACGGTCAGCGCGTAATTGCCGGCGATGAACGGCAGCATTGCCGCGAGCGCCAGCGCCACGAGAGATGCCAGCCGCTCGACCGAGCTCAGCGGTCGCCAGGGGATGACGGTCAGGCCCGGCGTACGGCGCGCCGGCGCTTCCTTCTTGCCGAACAGGCCCCAGGGCCGCACCACCAGCACCACCGCCATCACCAGGAAGACGAGGATCAGCGAGATCGTGGGAAAGATGAGAATGCCGAATGCGTTGAGCTCGGACACCAGCACCGCGGCGACAAAGGCGCCGAGAATGCTGCCGAGGCCACCGATCACGACGACGACGAACACCTCGACGATGATGCGCAGGTCCATCGCATGATGGACCGCATCGCGCGGGATCTGCAGCGCGCCGCCGAGGGCGGCGAGAAAGACGCCCACCGCGAACACCGAGGTGAACAGCCATTTCTGATTGACGCCGAGCGCCGCAACCATGTCGCGGTCCTGCGTCGCCGCCCGCACCAGGATGCCCCATCGCGTGCGCTGGAACAGCAGCCAGAGTGCGCCGAGGACGATGGGGCCGAGCGCAATCAGGAACAGGTCGTAGCTCGGAATGTTCTGGCCGAAGAAATCGACCGCTCCCTTGAAGCCGGGCGCGCGGCGGCCAAGCAGATCATCCGGGCCCCAGATCAGCACCACCAGATCCTCGACCATCAAGGTCAGGCCGAAGGTCGCGAGCAATTGGAACAGCTCGGGTGCGTGATAGATCCGGCGCAGCAGCACCATCTCGACGAGCACACCGATCGCCGCCACCACCAGCGCCGCGACGACGATGCCGCCCCAGAAGCCGAACGTGCCGGACAAGCGCTCGGTCAGCGTGAACGCGACATAGGCGCCGAGCATGTAGAACGCGCCATGGGCGAAATTGACGATGCGGGTGACGCCGAAGATGATCGACAGCCCCGACGCGACCAGGAACAGCGAGGCTGCACTGGCAAGGCCGGTCAGGAACTGGACGAAATAGAAGGCCATGGGCAGTCCGCGTCAGGAGATCGTCTGTGTGTCGAATGAGCCGCGTTCGCGCTCGTGTGCTCTGTCAACGAGCCGGCGAGCAAGCGTGGGGTGAGGGATCTCGGCCCGAACCTGTAGATCAGGCGTCGTGCTCCCTCACCCCGCCCGCTCTCCCCCGCGGGAGGAGGAGGCAGGAAGGCGTGGATCAATCTTTCGGACGGAGCTTGGCGACCTCATCGTCACCAGGCAGATAGTCCGAACCCTTGCGATAGACGGTGTCGACCATGATGCCCTTGCCGTCCTTCTGCGCGGTCTTGCCGACATAGGCACCGAGCGTCGACTGATGATCGATCTTGCGGAAGGTGATCTCGCCGAACGGTGACGGCACGGCGAGGCCCTCGGCCGCGGTGATCAGCTTCTCGACATCGGTCGAGCCGGCCTTGGCGAGGATCGCGGCCGCCGACTTGATCGTCTGGTAGCCGACGATCGAGCCGAGCCGCGGATAATCGTTGTACTTGGCCTGATACGCCTTCAGGAACGCGTCGTGCTCCGGCGACTTGATCGAGTACCAGGGATAGCCGGTGACGATCCAACCCTCCGGCGTCTCGTCCTTGAGCGGATCGAGATATTCCGGCTCGCCGGTCAGGAAGCTCACGACCTTGCGGTCCTTGAACACGCCGCGGGTGTTGCCTTCACGAACCAGCTTCACCAGGTCGGCGCCGAAGGTGACGTTGAGGATCGCTTCCGGATTGGCGGCGGCGACGGCCTGCACAACCGGGCCGGCGTCGATCTTGCCCTGCGGCGGCCACTGCTCGTCGACCCACTGAATGTCAGGGCGCTTTTCCGACAACAGCTTCTTGAACACGGCAACCGCCGACTGGCCGTATTCGTAATTCGGCGCGATCGTCGCCCAGCGCTTGGCCGGCAGCTTGGCGGCCTCTTCGACCAGCATCGCCGCCTGCATGTAGTTGGACGGACGCAGGCGAAACGTATAGCGGTTGCCCTTGGACCAGGTGATGGCGTCGGTCAGCGGCTCGGCCGCCAGGAAGAACACCTTCTTCTGGTTGGCGAAGTCGCTGACGGCGAGGCCGATGTTCGACAGGAACGTGCCGGCGAGCATCGCGACGTTCTCGCTCGACACCAGCTCGTTGGCCGCGGTCTGCGCGTCTGCCGGCTTGCCGCTGTCGTCCTTGGAGACGACGACGAGCTTCTTGCCGTTGATGCCGCCAGCCGCATTGACCTCCTCGACCGCGAGTTGCCAGCCCTTGCGATAGGGCTCGGTGAAGGCCGGCAGCAGCGAGTAGCTGTTGATCTCGCCGATCTTGATGACGTCCTCGGCACGAGCGGTGCCCGTCAGTCCCGCGACGGCAAGGCCCAGGCCTGCCGCAAGCATCGTTCTCCGTCGCATCCCTTCAGCCTCCAGTTTTGATTTGAACTATCGTAGACCGTCGTCGCCCTTGATCTCGGCCACCGTGAGCCCGCCGACCCGCGGCAGCGGACGGCCGCTGTCGGTCACCGCGAGCGCCACCATGATCTCGTTGGCCCGCGGCGCATCGTTGATCTGCACCTCCATGCCGTCGAAATGACTGCGCACGAAGGCGGCATCCTTGTGCCCGAGCGGAATGTCGAGCGTGCAGCCGACGCCGCCGCGCTTCTTCGACGACGGGATCAGCGCGGCGCCCTTGCCGAGCACCTTGCGCACCGGCGCGCCCATCTTTGGATGCAGGATCGCCGCCGCATGCTCCAGCTCGCCGTCGCTGCCGACGGCGGCCGCCTTGCCATAGCTGTGCGCCGCCGGCCCCTCGATGCCGAGCGCGGCGACCGCGCGCTTCGCCAGCATCTCGCCAAGCTCCTCGCCGATCGCGATCAGCGGCGTGAGGTCCTCGACATAGCGGCCGGCGAACGGGTTTTCGATGACCGCAACGGCCGCGGCCCGGCGGGTCGGCGGCGAGATCGCTCTGCCCATCTCGTGATGAACTTCCTCGACCACGGTCACGATCTTGCGGATGACGGCGCTCATGATCGACGGTCCCTCATGTTCAAGCTCATCATGCATCAAACCTCACGCCGCCGCGGCTCGCAACTGCGGGTGACCAACAATCTCAATGGGGCGTAACCCCACCACGCGCATGTTCCCAGCCAGTTGCAGCACCGCGCCCTCGATGAGGCCTTCGGACAGCAGCGCCTGCGCCCGCCGCTCGCCGGCCGCAAGCGCGTCGGCGATCTCGGCATCGCTCAGCTCGCCGACCTGGCATGTGACGAGACGGTGACCGAGATCGCTGTCCGGCTGCAGCTCGCAGGCGGGACGACGAAGCACGGCAGGATGATCCGGAAGATCGACGGCATTGCCGATCACGGTCGCAGCAGCGTCGGCCTGCGCCGCGCTGCGCGCCAGCACGGTGACTGCATCGGCAATCCCCAGCGAAAAGCTGCGGCCATGGCGGCCCGAGGTGGCAACCCCACGAATTCCATCGGCCGCGCGTAACGTCATCCTGCGCATCACGCCGGCGCTGTCAGGACGATCCATCAGCCCGACGCTGAACGTTGCGGCGTCCTGCAAATGGAGCGCGATGTCGCCGCCGTTGTTGACATAGCCGCGTGTCAAGTTCGCCACGCTCAGGATTGCGCCGAGAACGTCCTCGGCGACGCTGCCGGCGACGGCCGCCATCGGCGTGATGAACATCTCGCGTGCGAACGGCGCCACAGCCGCATGCATGCGCTGCGCGACCACGCCATGCAGCGAACACCGATCCGGCTCCGCAGCCCTGCGCAAGTCGGGCAGCTCCGCGCACAGCGCGTCAAGCAGTCCGGTGAAACGCTCGGCCGCCGCCCGATAGGCCGCGCGAATATCCGCTTCAGGGCCATCGGCCCCGATGATCAGATCGATCGGACCGTCCTGCAGGTGCAGCCGACGATCCGGCAACAATGCGATCTGCGGCTGCCGGCTCATGTGCTCTGCCCCGGCCATGGCAGCTGCCGGATGTCCTTGCTGACATCCCTCAGCCCGTCGAGCGGCTGCACATAGTCGACGTGGCCGCCGAGCGCCGCATAGTCGGACAATCTCAACGTGAACTCGATCGGCGCGACGATCGCGGGCGTCGGCACGTAGCCGAAGGCGCCGGCCGGCATCTGCGTCACGTCGACCATGTAGGTGATGCCGCCGCCCGGCCAGACATAGACCGGCGCACCGCCGCTCGTGACCCGCGTCAATGCATCCTTCACCGAGCGCGTCAGCCGCACCGGATTGTCGGTCACGCCTGCGCGCAAGGAGCCGCCGGCGCCGGCCATGAACAGCACGGTACACAGCGCCGGCTCGCAATTCTCCTGGATGCGCTCGACCGAGAACTGCAGCTCCGGTGGCATCTCGCGCTGGACCGGCGTCAGCGTCTCGTCGAGCACGTAGTAGCCGGCGTGTTCGCCGGTGGTCGACACCATCAGCAGCGTCGTTCCCGGTTTCGCCGTCTTCGGATCGAACGGCCCAAGGATCGACAGCGGGTCCGAGATGTCGGTGCCGCCCCACCCCGTGCCGGGCTGTGCGACCTGGAAGTAGCGGCCGGGAGTCGAGCGCCGCCCCTTCATCTTGATCCCAGTCGCGGGAATGTCGAGCAGCTTGCCGGCCTGATGCTCCGACAGCACGCCGGTGATGTGATCGTCGACCACGACGACCTCGTCGACCTTGCCCTGCCATTGCTTGGCGAACATGCCGATCGTGGCCGAGCCGCAGCCGACGCGCATGCGCTCTTCCTTGACGCCGTTGACGATCGGCGGCTGACCTGCCTGCACGATCACGCTGGCGCCGCCGTCGACGACGAGCTCGACGGCCTTGCGGTTGCTGAGATCCATCAGCGCGTCGCAGGTTACGCGGCCCTCCTTCTTGGAGCCGCCGGTGAGATGATGCACGCCACCGAGCGACAGCATCTGCGAGCCGTATTCGCTGGTCGTGACGTGGCCGACCGCCTCGCCGTCGACGCGCACTGTCGCTGCTTCCGGCCCGAGATAGCGGTCGGTGTCGATCTTCACCTTGACGCCGCAATAGCTGAAGATGCCCTCGGTCACGACCGTAACCATGTCGACGCCATCGACCTGCGACGACACGATGAACGGCGCCGGCTTATAGTCGGGATAGGTCGTGCCAGCGCCGATCGCGGTCACGAACAGCTCCGGCTCATGCACGATCTTGCCGTCCCAGTCGCCGCTCGCCTGGAACGGCACCAGCTTGCCGCCATGCGACACCGTGCGCTCCAGCAGAATATGCGGATCGACGCGCACCAGCACGCCGTCCTGATTGGCATAGCGGTCGCATGCGCCGGCCGCGCCCGGCTTGATGTAGCACATCACCGGGCAGGCATCGCAGCGGATCTTGTCCCCTGCACCGTCGCTCGCCGTCTCAGTCACCATGCACAGGCTCAATCTCAAACAGGCTCAATCTCAAGCGGGGATCGTCGCAGCCGCGAATGCGCGCGGCAATTCGTTCGTATACGAATGATGAGGTGCCCATCCGCCGACTGTCAAGCACCGGCGCACGCGAAAAGCACGTTTGCCGGATAAACGATCAGTTTGCTCTGCACAATGACGAGAAATCGTGCATGCGCTGCAGCGCGAAACGTGGCACTTGCATGTTAGTACACAAACGATACGCTCCGGGCGATCAGCATACCATCCTTGTTAACGATACCATACCGGGCGACAGAAGGGCATGACGCCAGCAACGATTCGGCTGACCGTGAACGGACAGGCGCATGATGTCGCCGCGGCGCCGGACACGCCCCTGCTCCACGTGCTACGCAACGATCTCGCGCTGAACGGCCCGAAATACGGGTGCGGCCTCGGCGAATGCGGCGCCTGCACGGTGCTGATCGACGGCCGTGCCGCCCGCTCCTGCGTGGTTCCGATCGAGGGCTGCATCGGCCGCAGCGTCGTCACGCTGGAAGGCCTGGGATCTCGCGAGAACCCGGACGCCGTGCAGCAGGCCTTCATCGCCGAGCAGGCCGCGCAATGCGGCTATTGCCTGAACGGCATGATCATGACGACCAAGGCGCTGCTCGCGATCAAGCCCGACCCGTCGCTCGACGACATCAAGCAGGCGCTGCGCTACAATCTCTGTCGCTGCGGCGCTCATGTCGAAATCCTGCGCGCCGCGATGCGCGCTGCCGGCCATACGCTCGAGGCACTTGATTGATGGACGATCGCCTCGCCAAGGAAGCAGATCATCAGCGCGGCTGGCTGGCCGTCGAACGTCCTCTTGCTGGCGCTGATGGCCAAGTCGAGACCTTCATCAGGATCACGGCATCAGGCGAAGTGTCGGCCTTCAACGGCCATGTCGATCTCGGCACCGGCATCCGCACCGCCCTGGGACAGATCGTCGCAGAAGAACTGGATGTCTCCTTCGCCCGCGTGATCGTCGTGCTGGGCGACACGGCCGTCGTGCCGAACCAGGGCGCGACCATCGCCAGCGAGACCATCCAGATCACCGCCGTGCCATTGCGCAACGCCGCGGCGCAGGCCCGCGCCTATCTGTTGGCGCGCGCCGCGACGCAGCTCGGCGTCAGCACATCCGAATTGTCCGTCGAGGACGGGCTGGTCCGTGGCCCGAACAATCGCGTCCTCAGCTATGGCGAGTTGATCGGCGACGACACCATCAGGCTGGAGCTCGCCGACGACGCCATCGTCAAATCAGTGGACGACTATCAGATCGTCGGCCGCTCGGTGCCGCGCGTCGATCTGCCGGCGAAGGCCACCGGCGAGCTCACTTACGTGCACGATGTTCGCGTCCCCGGCATGCTGCATGGCCGCGTCGTACGTCCGCCCTATGCCGGCGTCGATGCCGGCCCGTTCGTCGGCACCAGCCTGCTCGGCGTCGACAAGGCCTCGGTGCGCGACATTCCCGGGCTGGTCGACGTCGTCGTGATCGGCGACTTCATTGGTGTCGTCGCCGAGCGTGAGGAGAACGCGATCCTGGCGGCCGAGCGCCTGAAGGTGAGCTGGAAGCCGGTGCCGACCTTGCGCGATCTCGACGATGTCGAGAACGCGCTGCGGGCCAATCCGTCCGAACCGCGCCGGCTGCTCGACAAGGGCGATGTCGATACTGCCATCGACGGCGCCGCCAGGCCGATGCGGCGGACTTATCTCTGGCCCTATCAGATGCACGGCTCGATCGGGCCGTCCTGCGCGGTTGCCGACTATCGCGACGGGCAGATCCGCATCTATTCCGGCACGCAGAATCCGCACATGCTGCGCGGCGATCTGGCCAAGCTGATCAATTGTCTCGAGAATCAGATCGAGCTGATCCGGCTGGAGGCCGCCGGCTGCTACGGCCGCAACTGCGCTGACGATGTCACGGCCGACGCACTGCTGCTGTCGCATGCGGTCGGCCGCCCGGTGCGCGTGCAGCTGTCGCGCGAGCAGGAGCATCTGTGGGAGCCCAAGGGCACGGCGCAGCTGATGGACGTCAATGGTGGCCTCAACGCCGATGGATCGGTTGCGGCCTATGAGTTCGCCACGCGCTATCCGTCGAACGGCGCACCGACTTTGGCCTTGCTGCTCACCGGCCGCATTGCGCCCGAGCCGTCCGTGTTCGAGATGGGCGACCGCACCGCAATCCCGCCCTATGACTACGACCACATGCGCATCACCGCGCATGACATGCCACCGATCGTGCGCGCGTCCTGGTTTCGTGGCGTCTCGGCGCTGCCCAACAGCTTCGCGCACGAATCCTATATTGACGAGCTCGCCGCCGAAGCCGGCGTCGATCCGATCGAATATCGGCTGCGTTATCTGAGGGACGAACGTGCCCGCGATCTCGTCAACGCGGTCGCCGAGCGCGCCGGCTGGACACCACGCCCGGTGCGGGAAGATAAGACGCCCGACAACGGCGTCGTGCACGGCCGCGGCTTTGCCTACGCGCTGTACGTGCACAGCAAGTTTCCCGGCTATGGGGCGGCGTGGTCGGCGTGGATCGCCGACGTCGCGGTGAATACGACGACCGGTGACGTCAGCGTCACACGCGTCGTGGCGGGCCAGGACTCAGGCCTGATGATCAATCCGGACGGCGTGCGCCATCAGATCGAAGGCAACGTCATCCAGGCGACCAGCCGGGCGCTGATGGAGGAGATTCCGTTCGCGCGCGGCAAGGTGGCGGCGCGTGAATGGGGCGCCTACCCGATCATCACCTTCCCCGATGTACCTAAGATCGACGTCCTGATGCTGCCGCGACCGGATCAGCCGCCGCTCGGCGTCGGCGAATCCGCATCCGTCCCCAGCGCCGCAGCGATCGCCAACGCGATCTACGACGCCACCGGCGTGCGCTTCCGTGAGCCGCCGTTCACGCCGGAGCGCATCCTGAAAGGACTGCGCGGCGAACACGTGGAGACGCCGACGCAGCGGTCGTTGCCCGCGCCTGACAAGCCGGCGACGACATGGCTCAAACCTTTCGCCAAGCGCGGCGGCCTCGTCGCCAGCGCCGTTGCGGCCTGTGCGGCTGCGATCGGCGTTGCCACCGCGGTGCTGCCCTGGCGCGCGATTGCACCGATCACGCGGCCTGATCCGTCCGTCTATTCCGCGGCGACGATCGCGCGCGGCGAAGCACTCGCGGCGCTCGGCAATTGTGCCGTCTGCCACACCGCCGACGGCGGTGTGGTCAACGCTGGCGGCCGCGCGCTGGAGACGCCGTTCGGCACGCTCTTCAGCACCAACATCACGCCCGATGCCGAGACCGGCATCGGCGCCTGGTCCTATCCCGCCTTCGAGCGCGCGATGCGCGAGGGCGTGCACCGCGACGGGCGGCAGCTCTATCCGGCCTTTCCCTACACGCATTTCGCGCGGACGGATGATGCCGACCTGCAGGCGCTCTATGCCTACCTGATGGCGCAGGCACCGGTCCGGCAGCAGGCGCCCGACAATGCGCTGCGCTTTCCCTTCAATTTGCGGCCGCTGGTCGCCGGATGGAATGCGCTGTTTCACGATACCAAGCCGTTCAAGCCTGACCCGGCCAGATCCGAGCAGTGGAATCGCGGCTTCTATCTGGTCGAAAGCCTCGGCCATTGCAGTGCCTGTCATTCGCCGCGCAACGCGCTCGGCGCCGAGCCGCGCAATGCCTATCTCGCCGGCGGCTTTGCCGACGGCTGGGAGGCGCCGGCGCTGACCTCGCTCTCGGCCGCTCCGATTCCGTGGACGGAGGACGAGCTCACCACCTATCTGCGCTCCGGCCAGTCGCGCTTCCACGGCGTGGCAGCAGGCCCCATGGCGCCGATCGTCAAGGACCTCGCCACGCTACCGGATGCGGATATCCGGGCGATGGCGACCTACCTCGCCTCGTTCCAGGAGCACACACCCGAGCCCGAAAAACTGGAAGCGATGGCCTCGGAGCTGGAGGCACGCACCAAGGTCAGCTCGGCCTCGTCGCCGGCGGCGCGGCTCTATCTCGGCGCCTGCGCCGTCTGTCACGAGGTCGGCGGTCTGCCGCTGTTCGGCAGCCGGCCCTCGCTCGCGCTCAACAGCAATTTGCACAGCGCGACGCCCGACAATCTGATCCAGGTGATCCTGCACGGCATCACGACGCCGGCCTCGTCCGAGCTCGGCTACATGCCGGCCTTCAAGGACCATCTGAGCGACGCGCAGCTCGGCGAACTCGTCTCGTATCTCCGCAGCCAGTTCGCGCCGGACAGGCCGGCCTGGACCGCCGTGGACGCCGCGGTCAGCCGCGTCCGCTCCGCCGCGCCACACTGAGGCCGACCATGCTCACCCTGCGTCCGGCGCCGCGACCACCACCCTGACGCGCATTCGGGCATCGCCTTGCCAGTATTTTCGCCTTGCGGCAGACGGGTTGCCGCTTCTAGAATTCGGGACTATGTTCCGCATAATGGAACCAACGGTATCATCATGAGCGCCCTGACCAACGCCATCGACATCCTGCGCTGCTTTTCGACCTCGCGGCCGAACCTCTCCTTTGCCGACGTGCAAGTCCTGACCGGCAAGCCGAAGAGCTCGACCTCCCGCCTGCTCCGCTCGCTGCGCGATTGCGGCCTGCTCGAGCAGGACCCGCACAGCCGGCGCTACCGTCCCGGCCTGCTCACCTTCGAGCTCGGGCGGCTGCATCGCGCCCATGACGACCTGATCGCCACCGCCGAGCGCGAACTGCGCGACGTCTGCGCGCGCACCGGCCATACCGGCTACATCGCCGTGCTCGACGGCTATCAGCAGGTCGTGCTGCGCATCGTGCCCGGCTCCAATCCGCTGCGCGTCGTCAACCCGCCGGGCCAGCGCACGCCCGCGATCATCACCTCGAACGGCCGCGCCATGCTGGCGCGCTTGTCCGACCAGGAGATCCGCGCGCGCGTGCCGCTCGACTATCCCAAGGTCCCCGCCAACTCGCCGCAGAACTTCACCGAGCTGATGGCCCGGCTGAACGAGATCCGCCGCAGCGGCATCTCCGATGCGGCCGATGAAGCCATCGAAGGCGTTGGCTCACAGGGCTTTGCGCTCGCCAGCGGCGACAGCGGCGAATTGATCGGCATCGCCATCTCCTATTCGGTGCAGGCGACCACCGAGATCGAGCGCGCCAACGTCCGCCGCGAGCTCGGCGCGATGGCCGCGAAGCTGCGGCGGATGACCGGCGATCCGCTCGGCCAGACCATCGAGCAGCTGACCGGACTGGCCTCCTGATGCCAGGCGCCAGCGCGCCGCGCGTCAACAGCCTGGCGCTGTTGATCCTGCCGAGCGCGCTGCTATTCGCGCTGTTCTTCTTCCTGCCGATCGGATTGATGGCGGTCATGAGCGTGCTGACCGGCAATCCCGTGGTCATGCCGAACGTCGCCGTCACCGCCAAGCACTACGCCCGCATCGGCAATGACAGCTACTATCTCGAGGTGATCTGGACCACGATCCGGATCGGCCTCTGGACCACCTTGGCCGCGCTCCTGATCGGCTATCCGCTCGCGCATTGGATGGCGCGGATCAAGAGCCGCACCGGCCATGCGCTGCTGCTGATGGCGGTGCTGGCGCCAATGCTGACCGGCATCGTGGTGCGCACCTTCGCCTGGATGACGCTGCTGTCCGACAAGGGCGTCGTCAACCAGCTCCTGACCTCGCTCGGACTGATCACGAAGCCGCTGCAGCTGATGTACAACGAGACCGGCATCATCATCGGCCTCGTCCACATCTACGTGCCGTTCATGGTCCTGACCCTGACCGGCGTGATCGGCCGCATCGACGAGCGGCTCGAACAGGCGGCGGAAAATCTCGGCGCGAGCCCATGGCGAGCATTCCTCGAAGTCACCCTGCCGCTCAGCCTGCCCGGCATCCTCGCCGGCTCGCTGCTGGTGTTCGCGCTCGCGATCAGCGCCTATGTCACGCCGATCCTGCTCGGCGGCTTCCAGATCATGACCCTGCCGATCCTGATCTACCAGCAGATCTCCGCGAACTTCAACATCGGTTTCGCGGCCGCACTCGGCATGGTCCTGCTCGCGATCTCGCTGCTGCTCGTCATCGCCTACAATCACATGCTCGGCCTCGTCTCCGGCCAGCGCGAGCTGCAATGAGGACGGCGATGACGAGCCTAGCGCCCCGATCGCAGCCCCATCTCGCTGCATCGCATGACCTGACGACCGCGCCTGCACGTCGCGGCACGACCCCGCCGCGGCATTGGGGCCGCAGGCTTTATCTCGCGGCCAACATCACAATCCTCGTCTTCCTGCTGATGCCGATTGCGATCGTCATCGTTTTCGCACTGAATCCGACACCCTTCATCCAGTTTCCGCCGGTCGGCGTGTCGCTGCGCTGGTTCGAAAAATTCTTCGTCTCGCGCGACTTCATGCACGCGCTCGCTTTCAGCCTGGAAGTCGCGGCGCTGACGACAGCAGCGGCCACCGTGCTCGGCGCATCCGCAGCGCTCGCCATCGCCCGTGGCAATTTGCCGGGCTCGCGGCTGATCGTCGCCACGATGCTGTCGCCCCTGATGCTGCCGGCGATCCTCACCGGCCTCGCGCTATTCCAGTCCTACGTCCTGCTCGACGTCGGCCGTCCCTTGTGGGGACTCGTTGCAGGGCATACGCTCGTCGCCATCCCCTATGTCGTCCGGACCACGCTCGCCGTGCTGCATAATTTCGATGTGCGACTGGAGGAAGCCGCGCAGAATCTCGGCGCCAGCCCGACGCGAACGTTCTTCGAGGTCACCTTGCCGCTGGTCAAACCCGGGGTGATGGCCGGCGCCATCTTCGCCTTCATCGTCTCGTTCGACCAGTTTCCGGTATCGCTATTCCTCGTCGCCCCCGGCAATGAGACACTGCCGATCACGCTGTTCAACTATCTCAAATTCGATCTCGACGGCACCATCGGCGCGGCCTCCGTCGTCTCGATCCTGCTTGCCTTCATCGTCGTCATCGCGCTCGACCGCACCGTCGGCCTGCGCTCCTACGTCAAACTCTAAGGGAGCTCCTGGACATGACCGCCTCATCACGTCGCTTTCCCCTGAGCCGCCGCCGCCTGCTGACGGCCGCCGCGTCGCTTGGCGCCGGCGTCCTCGCAGCTCCCTATGTCGCGCGCGCCGACGAGCCGGTGCTGAACATCACCGGCTGGGGCGGCAAATGGGGCGACGTCATGAAGGCGGAGATCGGCCCCGCCTTCGAGAGCGAATTCAAGTGCAAGCTCAAGACGGATACCGCGCTGCCGTTCCTGCCGAAGCTGCAGGCGAGCTCGCGCTCGGCGCCTGTTTACGACGTGCTGCACACCAATTCGAACGAGCAGTGGGCGGCAGTCGAAATGGGCCTCGTCGAGCCGAAGGTCGATCCCAAGCTGGTGCCGAACATCACCGATGTCTACCCCTATGCGGTCAGCGACAAGATCGTCGGCGTTTGCATCTTCACCAGCGCGATCGGCCTGGGCATGCGCACCGACAAGGGTTACGCCAACGTCACGTCCTGGAAGGAGCTGTGGGATCCGAAGTACAACGGCGTGCGCGGCGGCTACGTCATCCCGGTCAACAGCCTGGGGCAGGCTTTCCTGATGATGTGCGGCACGCTGTACGGCAAGGGACAGATGGATCTCGACGCCGCCTATGCCGCGCTGGAGAAGCTGAAGCCGATCAAGCTGGTCGACTTCACCGGCGCGATGGAGAAGCTGCTGCTGTCCGGCGAGGTCGGACTCGGCGTCATCCACGATTCCGGCATCTACCGCTATGACGGCCAGAACCAGCCTACCGAATTCGTCACGCCGAGCGAGGGCGTGCTGTCGCTGGAGCAGGTGCTCACCATCACGCCCGGCAGCAAGGTGAAGGAGCTCGCCAACGCCTATGTGAACTACATGCTGCGGCCCGATGTTCAAAAGCGCCTCGCCGAGACGGTGTGGTATTCGCCGGCCAACAAGAAGGTCAAGCTCGACGCCAAGTACGACGCCAAACTGCTGACCACGCCGGAGAAGGTCAGCAAGCTGATCCAGGTCGACTGGAAGTGGTATAATGCGCAGAAGGACGAGATCGACAGCAGGGTCAACCGGATCTTCCGCGCATGAGCGCAAGCATCGAGATCGCAAGGGTCAGCAAGGTCTATGACGGCGGCGTCCGCGCCGTCGACGCCGTCGCCATGGACATCCGGCCGGGCGAGTTCTTCTCCCTGCTCGGCCCCTCCGGCTGCGGCAAGACCACGACCTTGCGCATGATCGCGGGTTTCGACACGCCGAGCACCGGCGAGATCCGCATCGACGGCGCCGACATCACCCATGTGCCCGCCCACAGGCGCGACATGGCGATGGTGTTCCAGAACTATGCGCTGTTTCCACATCGCACGGTGGCTGAGAACGTCGCCTTCGGCCTGCGCATGCGCAAGATCGACAAGGCCACCATCGCCTCCAAGGTCAAGGCTGCGCTGGCGATGGTCGAGCTGTCCGGCATGGAGCACCGCAGGCCGGCGCAGCTGTCCGGCGGCCAGCAGCAACGCGTCGCGCTGGCCCGCGCCATCGTGATCTCGCCGCGGGTGCTGTTGTGCGACGAGCCGCTCGGCGCGCTCGACAAGAAGCTGCGCCAGCAGATGCAGTTCGAGCTCAAGCAGCTGCAGAAGTCCCTCGGGCTCACCCTCGTCTTCGTCACCCACGACCAGGAGGAGGCGCTGGCGATGTCCGACCGCATCGCGGTCATGAACGCCGGGCGCGTCGAGCAGATCGGTACGCCGGTCGAGATCTACGACCAGCCGCGAACGCGCTTCGTCGCCGACTTCATCGGCGACACCAACATCTTCCGTGGCCAGCGCGTGACGATGGACCACAGTGTCGGAATCGCCGTCGGCAACGGCCTCGTATTGGCCCTGCCGGCGGCGGCCGCAATCGCTGGTAGCGAGGTTGTATCGGTCGCCTTGCGACCGGAGAAGATCGGTGTGTCTCCCGGCAGCACGCCCGATGTCAGAAGCACGGGCGTGTCGGCGCGCGGCACGGTCGAGAGCACGAATTTCCTTGGCGGCGCCGTTCTGTACCGCATCGTCCTTGACGGCGGGCAGCGCGTGCTCGCCCAGCAGCCGAACTCCGGAGCGGGTCCGCTCCATGCGCCCGGCCACGCAGTCACGCTCGGCTGGCGCCCAGCCGATCTCGTCATTCTCGAGGACTGATACTTTGAACGTCATACTCTCATCTACTTCAACGGACACGGCAGATCGCTCCCCGCTGCAGCGGCGCATCGGCGTCGTGGTCATCGGGCAAAGCCCCCGCCCCACGATGGAAGCCGAGGTTGCAGCCGTGCTGTCCCCTGGCATCACGATCGAGCTGCGCGGCGCGCTCGACGGCATGAGCCGCGACGAGATCGACCTGATACCGCCGGTCGACGGCGCCGACGCGCTGTTCACCTTGCTGCCAAATGGCGACAACGTCCGTATCAGCAAGAAGGCGGTCGAGGGTCGCGCCAATGCGCAACTGGCGAAGTTTCGGCATGAGGGCATCGACGTCGTCATGCTCGCCTGTACCGGCAAGTTTCCCAACCTCACCCCAGAGGGACTGGTGATCCTGCCCTCGGCGGTGCTGCACAAGATGGTCGAAGCCGTGCTGCCGAAGGGACGGCTCGGCGTGTTCTCCCCGCTGGCCGAGCAGACCGCGCTGATCGCCGGCAAATGGCAGCGCGAGGGTGTCGAAGTGGTCGGCGTCACGCTGCAGCCGGGCTCGGATGATGCTGTTGTCGATGCGGCGGCGCGCGAGATGTCGGCGAAGACCCCGGATCTCGTGGTGCTCGACTGCATGAGCTACACCAGCGCCAACAAGGCTCGCGTCCGTCGCCATTATGCCGGCCCCGTGATCCTGTCGATCGCCGCGGCTGCCCGCGTCGTCGAGGAGCTGGTGTCGTGAGCGCGGGCGAGATGAAGACGATCAGCCTCGACGACATCGAGGCACTCGCGGTCGGAGCCTGGATCCTCGGCACCGGCGGCGGCGGCAGCCCCTATCTCGGCCTGCTCAATCTGCGCCGGCTCTACACGGAAGGCCATCGCGTGCAGCTGATGTCGCCGCTCGATCTCGCCGACGACGACTGGGTTGCTGTCGTCTCCAACATGGGCGCGCCCTTGGTCGGCCAGGAGCGGCTTGCCGACAGCCGCAGCATCGCGCGCGCCGTGCGCATGCAGGAGGAGGTCAACGGCATCAAATTCCGCGCCGTCATGTCGGTCGAGATCGGCGGCGGCAACGGCATGCAGGCGCTGATGGCGGCCGCCCATCTCGGCATCCCCGTCGTCGACGCCGACTGCATGGGCCGCGCCTTTCCCGAAGCGCAGATGACGTCGGTGGCGATCGGGGACCTCAAGCCCTATCCGTGCACGCTGTATGATCCGCGCGGCATCGAGGCGGTCGTCACGAAGGTGCCGAGCTGGAAGTGGATGGAGCGCGCCAGCCGCAAGATCTGCGTCGAGATGGGCTCGATCGCCTCGACCAGCAAGGCGCCGCGCACGGGGCGCGAGGTCAAGGACTGGGGCATTCATTTCACCACCACCAAGGCGATCGCGATCGGCCGCGCCGTCGACGCGGCGAATAGAAGTCACCAGGACCCGATCGCCGCGATCCTGACATGCGAGGGCGGCCAGCGCCTGTTCAGCGGCAAGATCGTCGACGTCGAGCGCCGCACCACCGAAGGCTTTCTGCGCGGCAGCGCCGTCATCGAGGGCAGCGACGATGATCGCGGCACCCGCCTCAAGCTGTCGTTCCAGAACGAGTGGATCGTGGCCTGGCGCGATGGCGAGGCGATCGCGATGTCGCCGGATTTGATCTGCGTGCTCGACAGCGTCAACGGCCATGGCATCGGCACCGAGACCGTGCGCTACGGCCAGCGCGTGACGGTGATCGCACTGCCGGCACCCGCCGTTTTGACCAGCCCGCGCGGACTCGACTTCGTCGGCCCCCGTGCCTTCGGTTACGACCTCGATTTCCGGTCGCTGTTTGCGACCTCTGGAGCATAATGAATGAAGCGGATTGGTATTGACGTCGGTGGCACCAACACCGACGCCGTCCTGATTGCCGACGACAAGGTCGTCCACTCCGTCAAGAGCGCGACCACCGCCGACGTCACCTCCGGCATCCTTGCCGCGCTGAAGGCGCTGCGGAGCAATCCTGCAGCGGCCGTGCCGGTCGATGCGGTCGTGATCGGCACTACGCATTTCATCAATGCGGTGGTGCAGCGGCGGCACCTGCAGAAGATCGGCGCCGTCAGAATCGGCATGCCGGCCTCCGCCTCGCTGCCGCCGTTCTGCGATTGGCCCGCTGATCTCGCCGACATCGTCAGCGGCGAGACCTTCATGCTGGAAGGCGGCCACGACTATGATGGCCGGCCGTTCATGCCGCTCGACATCGCCGGGCTGAAGGCGGCGGCGCATGCGATCAAGGCCAAGGGCCTGCGCTCGGTCGCGGTCGCCTCGTCGTTCTCGCCGCTCGACCCGGCTCACGAAAACACCGCGCGGGAGATTTTTGCCGAGATCTGTCCTGACGTGGCGGTGACGTTGTCGCACGACCTCGGCCGCATCGGCCTGCTGGAGCGCGAGAACGCCGCGCTGCTCAACGCCGCGCTGCACGACCTCGCCGTCACCACCGTGGCCGCCTTCCGCAGGGCGATCACGGATTCCGGCATCGATGCGCCGCTGTTTTTGACCCAGAACGACGGCACTGTGATGCAGGCGGAGATCGCGACCGCCTTCCCGGTCATGAGCTTCGCCTCCGGCGCCACCAACTCGATGCGCGGCGCCGCGTATCTCTCCGGCCTCGACGACGCCATGGTCGTCGACGTCGGCGGCACCACCAGCGACATCGGCCAGCTGCGCCACGGTTTTCCGCGAGAGGCCAACGCGGTGGTCGAGGTCGGCGGCGTCCGTACGCTCTTCCGCATGCCTGATCTGCTCTCGATCGGGCTCGGCGGCGGCAGCCATGTCGCGCAGGATCCCGTTCGCGTCGGGCCGCTCAGCGTCGGATATCGCCTGACCGCCGATGCGCTGGTGTTCGGCGGTGACCAACTCACCGCCACCGACATCGCCGTCGCGGCCGGGCTGATCGATATCGGCGACCGCGCGCGCGTCGCGCATTTGCCGAAGAGCCTGGTCGATGCGGCGCTCGCGGATGCCCACCGCAAGCTCGAAGGCGACATCGACCGCATGAAGACCGAAGCGGGCGACGTGCCGCTGCTCGCGGTCGGCGGCGGCGCCTTCCTGGTGCCGGAGCGCCTCGCCGGCATTTCCGACATCGTCCGCGTTGACCATGGCGACTGTGCCAATGCGGTCGGCGCCGCCATCGCCCAGGTCTCCGGCGAGGCCGACCAGGTGTTCCGCGACCTCAGCCGCGACGAGGCCATCGCGGCCGCCCGCGGCATCGCCGAGGAGCGCGCGGTAGAGGCCGGCGCCGATCGCGACACGCTCAAGACCGTCGACGTCGAGGACATGCCGATCGCCTACCTCCCCGGCAATGCGCTGCGCGTCCGCGTCCGCGTCGCCGGCGCCATCGCCGAGCCGAAGATCGGCGCGGCGGCGTAGTCCGCCGTCGTCACCCCAGCTCGGCGATACGCACAACGCCCGCCTCGGCGCCTTGCGCCTTTGCCGCCGCCATCGAGCCGCCGAGATCGATGCCGCGGCAGGCGCTGTCGATCACGACGGCCTCGAAGCCGAGCCGGCGTGCGTCGACCGCCGAATAGTGCACGCAGAAATCGGCCGCGAGCCCGACCAGGAACACCCGCTTCAAACCGCGCTCGCGCAAATATCCGGCGAGCCCCGTCGGCGTGGTCTTGTCGTTCTCGAAGAACGCCGAATAGGAATCGATCTCCGGGCGAAAACCCTTGCGGATGATCAGTTGCGCCTTGTCGGTCGCAAGATCAGCATGGAAGGCCGCGCCGGGCGTGCCCTGGATGCAATGGTCCGGCCACAGCGTCTGCGGGCCGTAGGCCATCGTGACGCTCTCGAACGGCGCCTTGCCCGGATGGCTCGAGGCGAACGAGCTGTGACCTGCGGGATGCCAGTCCTGGGTCAGGACGACGTGCTCGAACCGGCCGCTCAGCCGATTGATCAGCGGGACCACCGCGTCGCCATCGGCGACCGCCAGCGCCCCGCCGGGGCAAAAGTCGTTCTGCACATCGATGATGAGCAGCAAATCCTCGTTCGCCTTGATCTTCATGTTGGTCTGCACCCGCTTCACTGATGTCCGTCCAGGATGGCCGCAGCCGGCGACGATCTCAAGCCGGACGGCTGAAGGAGCCAGCCCCTTCGTTTCCGAATCCCTGCCCTGCAGGCCAGGCCTGGAAACCCCGGCGAGATCGTGGATTCTCTTTCCTGGAGAGATTCGCCGATGTCCGTCATGATCACGTGCCGACCTGCCGTCCGCAGCCTCGATGGCTGGGCGACGGCGACGCTGCTGGAGGCGGGCGCGATCGTCGAATGCGAACAGCATGGCTGGATGCGGGAGCGAGGCGATCCGCACGCCCTGACGTTGGCTTTTCGCGTCGCACGCGACGATCCGCCGCCCGGGTTCAGCGATTCGGAAGCGGTCGCGGCCATCGAGGACGTCCTCCGCGCGATCAGCGACAGCTGTCCTGAATGCTCACGGCAGGGCGAGCCGGAAGAACGGCCGCGATTCAAATAAGTGATTCCGCGCCTGCCCCATTCCGGCCTAATCTGCGGCGAGGAACGGGAGACGTCACCATGCCGCAACGTCCCGCCCACTGGCTGCTGCGCAAACCATGCCCGACCTGCGGTCGCGCGCTCGCTGTGCGCGACGGCAAGGGCGAACGCCGCGAGCTGATCTGCCCCAACTGCGACGGTCCTGATCCGCTGCACTCGCCGAAAGCGCTCGGTTGGGCCAAGGGATCGCTGCGGCCGCCGCAGCGGCCGCAGAAGAACTAGGGGATGCTGCGCTTCGCCAATTAACGCGAGAGCTTGCGCTCGACGGTCTTGCGGCTGTTGCCGACCTTCTTGACCGCCTTCTTCACGGCCGAAGCCGAGCGGCCGCTCTTCTTCGCTTCGTAGCGGACTTCGTAGTCCTGGCCGCCGGCGACGCGGGCGCGGTCCTGCTTGCGTCCGCGCGCCGACTTTGCGGCAGAGGTCGTCTTCTTCGGTGCTGCCATGATGATCCTCCTTTTCAGCGCGCAACGCGCAAGTCAGCAAACCAGTTCCGCTGACGAAGGAAGACATCGCGCCGGTCAGCCGATGTCGAACTTGACGCCCTGCGCCAGCGGCAGGCTGCGTCCGTAGTTCACGGTGTTGGTGGCCCGGCGCATATAGGCCTTCCACGCATCAGAGCCGGATTCGCGGCCGCCGCCGGTCTCTTTCTCGCCGCCGAATGCACCGCCGATCTCGGCGCCGGACGGACCGATATTGACGTTGGCGATGCCGCAATCGGAGCCGCGCAACGACACGAACGTCTCGGCCTCGCGCAGATCGTTGGTGAAGATCGACGATGACAGGCCCTGCGGCACGGCATTGTGCAGCTTGATCGCGGCATCGAGGTCGCGATACGGCATCACGTAGAGGATCGGCGCAAACGTCTCGCGCTCGACGGGACCTGCCTGCGTGCCGATCTCGACCAGCGCCGGCCGCACGTAGTAGGCATTCTCGAAGCCGCCGATCGTGACCCGCTCGCCGCCGAACACGCGGCCGCCGTGATCCCTCGCCGCGCTCAGGGCGTCCTGCATGGCATCATAGGCACCGCGGTCGATCAGTGGGCCGATCAGGGTGTCCTGCTGCAGCGGATTGCCGATCGCGACCGAGGCATAGGCCTGCTTCAGCCGCGGCACGAGCTGCTCATAGACATCAGCATGCACGAACAGGCGGCGCAGGCTGGTGCAGCGCTGGCCGGCCGTGCCCATCGCGGCGAAAGCCACGGCCCGCAAGGTGAGATCGAGATCGGCGGAAGGTGCGACGATCGCGGCATTGTTGCCGCCGAGCTCGAGGATGGCACGCGCAAAGCGCCCGGCAAGGCAGGCACCGACCACGCGTCCCATCGCTGTCGAGCCGGTCGCCGAAACCAGCGGCACGTTGGGATCGTCAACCAGCATTTCGCCGACCGCGCGGCCGCCGAGCAGCAGGCCGGTCAGACCATCCGGCGCGTCGCCGCCCTCGCGGCGATAGCGGGCCAGCGCACGCGCCAACAGAGCATCGGTCGCGAGCGCCGTCAGCGGCGTCTTCTCGGACGGCTTCCAGACGACACTGTTGCCGCAGACCAGCGCGACCGCCGCATTCCAGGCCCACACCGCGACGGGAAAGTTGAAGGCCGAGATCACGCCGGTGACACCGAGGGGGTGCCAGGTCTCCATCATGCGGTGCTCGGCGCGCTCGGTGGCGATGGTCAGGCCATAAAGCTGGCGCGAGAGGCCGACAGCGAACTCGCAGATGTCGATCATCTCCTGGACCTCGCCCAGGCCTTCCGACACGATCTTGCCGGCCTCGATCGAAACCAGGCGGCCGAGCGCGGCCTTGTTGGCGCGCAGCTCCTCGCCGAGCAGCCGGACCAGTTCGCCGCGCTTCGGCGCCGGCACCAGCCGCCACTGCAGAAACGCCCCGTGGGCGCGCGCGATCACCGCCGTGGCATCCGCTCTCGTGTCGTCATGCACCTGGGCCAGCACCTCGCCAGTCACGGGCGAGCGGGCGGCGCGCGCCCCGCCGCGCAGCCGCTCCGGCGCGACGCCGAGCGAGGTCAGGATGTCAGTCGTTTCCGCGGCGAGATTGAGGGAATGTGCTTGGCTGGGCGACATATGCAACTCCGGAGTTGTCTTTCGCGCCGGTGCGCGCGAGACGCAATTGACGGTCCATCATGATCGCCCTCCGTGTAGATCATAATCCGCCGCGGCGCGAGCGCCCGCCCGCTGGCCGATCCGCCACTTGGAACGTCAGAACTTGGACGTCAGATCGCGCCTGTCGCGATCGCGGCCCCCCGAACTGGCCGTGCCGGCGCGCATCCGCGCGATCACGCGACGCCGACGCGCCCGAGGCTTGAATGCCGACGGACCCTCGGAAATCACGAGGGCGCAGGGAATGCCGGGAGCTGGCCGCCCCCATGGCCCGCCAGCTGAAAAAAATGCTGGCGGCAGGAACCACAGGTTCAGCCGAGACATCCCGGCATTCCCCGCGCGATGGTCTTCACGTTTATATCGTGCTCTCCTCGGTGTACGGCTGTTTAGCCACCGTCGCCGACGGGATCATCGCCCGACAGCTTGGCGCCAGCGTCGCGGCGCCAGGACCACACGACTTCACGTCCGCAAACTGCCGTTCGTCCGCGTGCAAGCACGCTGCGGCACCCCACGGCCATCGCCTCCCCGCCTCACGTCTCGTGACGATCGCGATACGCCCCTCGTGGCGAAGCAGGATGGAGGCTATAAAGCATAGTTTCTGGAAAAGCGAAAGAGAAATTTTTTGGGCGAGCGGTGGCCCCCGGCGGACTAAGGTCGATGTGGGAGCGTCTGCCTGCTCTGCGCCGGGCCAAAAGCAGCCTTCATCCCCGGTGCCGGCCGGAAGGTCCGGGATGGGCCAGAACCGGAAGTGAACGCGACAAATGGGCTGACGCGAAGGGCTATTAGTCGCCATCAACACGGTGAGCAATGTAGAGATGCGTTTCGTAATCGATGTCAAGGCCGCCTCCTTGATCGTCGATTGCTTTTGCAATTTCATCGAGCAGGTCTTCACGCGTCTCTGCGGCGAGTAGCCGAACGTCCGACCGCGTGCTCAGAAAATCCGTGTAGCTGGATGTCGTGTGCTGCCATTTCCACGGATAACACTTGTGCTCAACGGACCCGAACAACTGCGACTGGTCAAACCAGTCCTTAAACGGGCCGTTCGGTAGGTACCAAGCTTCGGGCGGCGGCCCCCACGAGCCCGTGTGACGTAGCCAAATTTGCTTAAACCGTTCAAATAAGTGTGAGGGTAGTCCGACAGGCACGTGCCCGAAGACGGCTAGTGTTCCGTTAGTCGAAAGCAGTTGGGCGGCTTTTACGAACCGCACTTCTGGGGATACCCAGTGCCACGCCTGTGCCGCGAAGATTAGAGCGAACACTGAATTGCCAACCGGCCACGCCTCGAAAGTAGCCCCGACCAATTTCACGTTGGCAAAACTCGCCAAAGTCTCGCGTGCAGCGAGCAGCATTTCTGGTCCAGGATCAATGGCAACGATAGGAAAGCCCCGCGGCGCGAAGCCCTTTGTCGCCTGACCCGTTCCGCAGCCGACTTCGAGAATGTTATCGGTTGGCCTTAGCTCTGCGTACGACAGAACATCGTCAATAAGCGCCTCTGGATAGTCCGGGCGTGAGGCCCTGTATACGCTCGCAACCTGATCGAACGTAAAGCGCTGTTCCATCGTTCGCCCCCTTCCGATATTGAGGAATATGCCTCAGGCGCGGCCCGTCTGTCCAACCGCCGATTTCCGCTTTGGGTCAACAAGGGACGTCGACGAGACACGCTACACCTTTATCTTGGCTTCGCTGCGACTGACTCGGAGGACGAACCGGAGATGCCCGATGTTCATACGCTCGCGCTGTTTTCCCTGGCATCTCTGGCGCTGACGGCAACGCCGGGCCCGGACATGCTGCTGATCGCGAGCCGCAGCATTGCACAGGGGCGATCCGTCGGGTTTGCGACACTGATGGGAATTCAGGCCGGAACCTATTGTCATGCTCTGGCTGCAGCCTTCGGGCTGTCCAAATTGTTTCTGCTGGTCCCTGTCGCCTATGATGCCGTTCGCTATGCGGGTGCGGCTTATCTCTTGTTTCTGGCGTGGCAGGCGTTCACTTCGGACCGTCTGCTCGCGCCGACTTCCGGCGAAAGTGATCGGCGCTCGACCTTGGCGGCTTTTCGGCAGGGGCTGGTGACGAACCTGCTCAATCCAAAGATGGCGCTGTTCGTTCTGGCGCTCTTTCCGCAATTCATCCAGGCCGATGCTGGATCGATGGCGCTCCAGGTGATGACGCTGGCGACCGTGCTCAATGCGATCGGCCTGCTCGTGAACGGAGCCGTCATCGCGGTTGCGAGCCGTGTCGGCACCAACGTCTTCAGAAGCAGCCGCCTCGGCCGCTGGCCGCAATATCTGCTGGGAACGGTGTTTGGAGCGCTCGCCCTGAGGCTGGCCTTCGACGGGAAGCGTTAGGACTAGTGTGCGTCACCGAATTGATGTGCGCAATGACAACGATGAAGACTCAGTATGCCTGACGTAAAGATCAAGCGCTTCTCCGACCTGACGATTGCTCGGCAGACAAGTCCAAAATCAAAAGGAGACAGTTGGGGCTAATCTGGCCATGATCGAGTACACGCAGCAGACCTAACTGCTGAGCCTATCGAAGTTCGCTCGCCGCAAGCCTTGACGCGGCGCGAGCGATATACCCTGATGAACGTCGAGATGACGGAGACCAGCATGACGATCGAGACATGGCTCGCATTTACCGGAACGTCCATCATCCTCCTGGTGATCCCGGGGCCAACCGTGCTGCTCGTGGTCTCCTATGCGCTGGGCCAGGGATGGCGAACCGCGCTGCCGACGGCGGCCGGCGTCGCGCTGGGCGACTTCACCGCCATGACCTTGTCCATGCTCGGCGTCGGCGCGCTGCTGGCGACGTCGGCGATGCTGTTCGCCGCGTTGAAATGGATCGGCGCGGCCTATCTGGTCTGGCTCGGGATCAAGCTATGGCAGGGCGGCGGCTCCTTCAATGCGGTGCCGCGGACCGACAGGGCCTCGGCGCTGAAGATGCTCGGTCACGCCTGGATCGTCACGGCGCTGAACCCGAAGAGCATCACCTTCTTCGTCGCGTTCCTGCCGCAGTTTCTCAGTCCGAACGGCAGCTTCCTCACGCAACTGATCGTATTCGAAACCACGTTCGTCGTGCTCGCCTTCGCCAACGCCGTCGGCTATGCGTTGATCGCCTCGCGCGCCCGCGCGCTCGTACGGAGCGCGAAGGTGACCCGCATCTTCAACAAGGCGGGCGGCACCCTCCTGATCGGCGCGGGTGTCGCCGCCGCAGCGGCGCGGACGGCGCAGAACTGAATGGGCTGCAACCTTCGGCAAGGCATGTCGCCGGCCACATCGGATGACAACGCCCGCGAAGCGTCAGTCAGGTTTCTGCAACGCGCAGATCAGGCTATAGTGCCGCCGTCACCTGTTATCGAGCAGGCTCTGCCATGGCCGACACACACCCATCCAGTCCCGCGTTCTGGCCGTCGATCCAGCATGAGGCCCGGCGCATCGCTGAATCCGACCCCGTGTTCGGCCCCGCCCTGTCGGCTGCAATCCTCGACCATTCTGATCTCGGTAGCGCCGTCGCGCAGCAGATTGGCGTCCGCCTCGGCAGCGGCGATGGCGCGCGCGCCCGGTTTGCCTCGGTCGCACGCGAGGCGTATGCCGCCACGCCTGAACTCGTCGAGGCGGCGGGTCGCGACCTCGGCGCGATCGCTGCGCGCGATCCGGCTGTAACGGCGCTGCTGCCGCCGCTGCTCAACTACAAAGGCTACATCGCGCTGCAGGCCCATCGCGTCGCGCATTGGCTCTGGACGAATGAACGATTCGACCTCGCGCTGCTGCTCCAGGCCGAGTCCTCGGCGTCACTGCAGGTGAGCATCCACCCTTCCGCGCGCATCGGGACCTCGGTGTTTCTCGATCACGCCACCGGCATCGTCATCGGCGCTTTCGCCGCGATCGGCGACGATGTCACGATCCTGCAGAACGTCACCATCGGACGCCTCGACGCTCTGCCGGGCCGGGCCCCGCGGATCGGCCGCGGCGTGCTGCTGTCCTCGGGCACGACGGTGCTGGGCGATGTCGAGGTCGGCGACTTCGCCAAGGTCGGCGCCGGAGCGGTCGTCACCAGCGATGTGCCGGCCGGCTGCACGGCCATCGGCACGCCGGCGCGGCTGACGAACTGTCCGGAGCAGCCGATCCCAGCCGGGGCATGAGCCGCATGGCAGCAGGCTCTACAACGGCGACTCGAGCTTGGCGGCGGTTGCGGAGATCAGGTCGCGGATCTTGTCGCATTCGGGAGCGAGCGAGGCGAGCGACGGATCCGACCTGATGCACCGGTCGAGATTGTCGACCGCCTGCCGCCAAACTTCCAGCTCGCGCCGCAGCCGTCTGAGCTGACTGGGCACCACGGCATCATGCGGGCTTTCTGCTTGCGCGCCGATGATGCGCAACGAATCCCGGGCGGGAAATGCGATGATGTCGGCCACGGCAACGCCTCACTCAGAACTCAAGGGTGCCATTCGGACTGCGTCCCTGCGGAGGCCATTCCGAGCGGCAGCATGGCCCTGCGATCGCGCGGCAGGCAGGCCGCGGCGCGATCGACGCTTCCCGGCGATCTCGCCTCAGGCGGCAGCCCGATCGCTCAGGGCCTGGGCTTCGGCTGCAGCACGCGCCATGCTGGACGACATCTCGTTGGTCACCGTGCTCTGCTCCTCCACCGCAGCCGCGGTCGAGGTCACGTACTCGCTGACGTTCTGGATCGCCTGCTTGATCGTGCCCAGCGATGTGACGACGCCTCCGGAGATATTGTTGAGGCTGTCGATCTCCTGGGCGATCTTGTCGGTCGCCGTCTTGGCCTGGGTGGCCAGGTTCTTGACCTCCGAGGCGACGACGGCGAACCCTCTGCCCGCCTCGCCGGCGCGGGCCGACTCGATCGTGGCGTTCAGCGCCAGCAGGTTGATCTGGCCGGTGATGCTGTGGATCATCTCGACGATGCCGCTCATGGCCTGGGCGGCCGCGGACAGACGCTGCGCCTGGGCATCCGCCGAGGTCACACGGTCCACCGCACTGATGGCGGTCTCGCGCGACTTCGTCATGGCTTCGGAAATTTCCCGCACCGAGGCATTGAGCTCCTCGGCGCCTGCGGCAACCGATTCCATCATCGCCCGGACCCGCTCGTTGCCCATGCGAACGAAAACCTGCCGGGTGACGTCGGTGGCATATTTGACCACCTTGAACGGCTTGCCGTTGAGATCGAGGATCGGATTGTAGGACGCCTGGATATAGACTTCCTTGCCGCCCTTGCCGATGCGCTTGTATTCGGCGGACTGGTACTGGCCGCGGTTCAGGCTGGCCCAGAAATCGCGATAGGCGGAGCTGTCGCGCTCGGACGGCTCGACGAACATGCTGTGATGCTTGCCCTGGATCTCAGGCAGGGTGTAGCCGAGCGCATGCAGGAAGTTGGCGTTCGCGGTGATGATCGTGCCGTCCATGCCGAACTCGATCACGGCCTGCGACTTGCCGATCGCATCGATCTGGCCGGCCAGGTCGGCATTCTTCAGCTTCTGGGCGGTGACGTCGGTCGCGAACTTGACGACCCCGATCGGCTTGCCTGAGGCATCGAACACCGGGTTGTAGGTGGCCAGGATCCACACTTCCTTGCCGCCCTTGCCGATGCGCTTGTATTCGCCGCTCTGGTATTCGCCGCGATTGAGCGCAGCCCAGAATTCGCGATAGGCCGGACTGTCGCGCAGCGCCGGCTCGACGAACATGCTGTGATGCTTGCCCTGGATCTCGTCGAGGCGATAGCCCAGCGCACCGAGAAAGTTCTGGTTGGCATTGACGATGGTGCCGTCCAGCTTGAACTCGATCATGGCCTGCGCGCGATCGATGGCCGTCAGCTTGGCCCCGTCGGCCATGCTCTTCAGCTTCTTCTGGGTGATGTCGGTCGCGAACTTGACGACCTTCACCGGCTTGCCGGAGCTGTCGAGGACCGGATTGTAGGACGCTTCGATCCAGATCTCGGCGCCGCCCTTGGCGATGCGCTTGAACTCGGCAGCCTTGAATTCACCCCGGTTCAGCGCCGCCCAGAACTCGCGGTAGGCGGAGCTGTCGCGCTCGGACGGGTCGACTAACATGCTGTGCGACCTGCCCTTGATCTCGTTCAGCTGATAGCCGAGCGCATCGAGGAAATTCTGGTTCGCTGTGATGATCGTGCCGTCGAGCTGGAATTCGATGACAGCCATTGCGCGACTGAGGGCGGCGAGCTGAGCCTCGGCATCCGAGCGGCTGTTCGAGCGAAACAACAAGGTATCCTCCGAATGCTAGGCTGGTTTTCAGGTATTCGGCGGCGAACGATGCATGTCGCAAACGACCGAAACTCTATATGCCTAAAATTGACGGAACTTGTTCCACTATCGTTAAAGCGAAAGGGTGAATCCGGGATTTCCGTATTTCTACTCGTGCGACATCGCGCCCGACGGGGCTGCTTTATGCCACCAAATGCGCTGCGACCGCCCGCGCACCGGCCGCGATGCCTGGAGATCGCACAGTCGGCGGCGGTCGGGCCCCGTGCGTCTACGGGCATGTCATGGCGCGGAGTTGGCTATGATCCGCAGTGACAGGCCGGCCCGTTGCCCCCCTCGTACTCATCATGCAGGCGAACCCAGTCGGAGAGATTGCCGCGTCCGGTCTCGTTGCGGCCCTTCGGCGTGAGGTCGAGATAATGATAGGCTCCGATCAGCGGATCGCCGCCGCGAGAGCGGACCTGAAACGTGCAGAAGATGTCGCCGGCGTCGTCCTTGTAGAACACGGTCAGGCCCGGCAACTCGGGCGACCTCCCGCGCAGGGGCGCGAAATTGTAGATGGCGTCGCCGCTGGCGATCTGCGCGTCGGAGAACGAGACCTGATAGTCGAAATTGAAGGCGCTGCCCTCGGACGAGACCCAGTCGAAGGTCCAGCCCATGCGCGCCTTGAACGGCGCGATCTCGGCCAGCGGCGCGCGTGACACCACGACCAGGGTGACGTCGTGCTGCCGGAGATGCTGGTTGGCGCCGTCGATGTGGTCGCACAGGAACGAGCAGCCGGGACAGCGATGCGGATCGCCCGGCGCCATCATGAAGTGATAGACGATCAGCTGACTGCGTCCGTGAAACAGGCCGCCGAGGCTCACGGGTCCCGTTGGTGACTGGAACAGATAATCCTTCTCGACCCTGACCCAAGGCAGGGCCCGCCGGGCTTCGGCCAGCGCGTCGCGCTGCCGCATGAACGCCTTTTCGCGGGCGAGATGGGCGCGATGCGCTTCGGTCCATTCGGACTTCGAGACGATCGTGGAGACGATGGTGCGGCTTGTCATGGCGAGGTCCTCCGATGTCTCCAAAGGACGATCGGAACGCCCCCCGCCCGACATCGGGCCCCACTGCTTTTTCGGGGGGTGCGCCGTCGCAGCACCGGCTCGCCTACTCGGCCGCGCGCGATTTCGCCGCGCCGGCACGGCCGGCCACCGCCGAGCGCTGCCGCTCGGCCAGGCCGAGCACCATGTCGGAGAAACGCTCACCCTGCGCCAGCACGTGGTCGTGCAGCCGCGTCGCGGCGAGCTGCTCGTCACCGGCGCGGATGGCGTCGAGCACACCGCCATGCTCCTGCAACGACTGCAGCAGCCGGTTGCGCGCGCGCAGCTGGATGCGGCGATAGGCGCTCAGGCGCTTGTGCAGGGCCAGCGCCTGGTCGGCGAGAAAGCCGTTGCAGCTCGCACGGTAGATCGCCTCGTGAAAAATCCGGTTATCGGCGTAGTACTGCTCGCTGTCGCCGGCACGCGCGGCCACCTCGCAGGCGCGATGAGCGGCCTCCATCGCCGCGTCGTTTTCCGGCGTGAGCCGGCGCGCCGCGAGCCGCCCGCAGGCGCTCTCGATCTCGGCCATGGTCTCGAACATCTCGAACAGCCGGGTCGGTGACGGCACGCTGACGATGGCGCCGCGGCGCGGCCTGACGTCGATGAAGCCTTCCGAGCCGAGCTGGAGCAACGCCTCCCGGATCGGCGTCCGCGACACACCGAATCGCTCCGCCAGCGAAACCTCGTCCAGCCGGTCGCCAGGCAGGAATTCCCCCGCGATCACAGCATCTTCGATCGCCTGCTTCAGTCGGAAGGCCTGGCTCATTGCATACACTCTCGGGCCAAATTCCATACCACACACTTGACAACGAATACAGCATGCAATCAATATATAAATTGTATGCAAGATTGTGAATTAAAAATGCAATGATCGAATGGGGGGTATGGAATGAGACTGTTTCGACGCCGGGCACTGGCGCTCGGCCTTGCGATGCCTGCTCTGCTGCGGGCCGGCCGCGCCACTGCCGCCACGGTGCTGAAGATCTCGCACCAGTTTCCCGGCGGAACCGCCACCGAGGGCGACTTCCGTGACAGCGAGAACTGCGTCCGCCTGATCAAGCTCGCCAGGGAGGTCGGCGCATGAGCGCGCATGGCGTCGATCTCGGGCACACCGCCGTCGTGACGACGGCGCGGCCCGGCTCTGTCACGGCGCGGATCGTCAGCGCCATGGCGCTGCTCAACCGGACCATCGTCATCTTCTGCTCGATCGCCCTGATCGCCGCGAGCGCGATCCTGAGCTACAGCGTCGCCTCCCGCTATTTCTTCAACGCCGCCACCTATTGGCAGGACGAGGCGGCGGTGTTCCTGCTGGTCGGCAGCACCTTCATGTCCACCGCCTTCGTGCAGTCGAACCGCGGCCACATCGGCATCGAGGCGCTGACCGGCTATCTCACGCGGCGCGGCAATGCGATGCGCATCTTCATCGTCGATCTGACGAGCCTGCTGTTCTGCAGCTTCTTCTCCTGGAAATCCTGGACGCTGCTTCACGAAGCGTGGGTCGACGGGCAGGTGTCCGGTTCGACCTGGGCGCCGCCGCTGTGGATTCCCTACAGCCTGATGGCCGTCGGCATGACCCTGATGACCCTGCAGATCGCGCTTCAGCTCGCATCGCAGATCGACGGATGGAGGAGCAAATGAGCACGCTTGCTGTCGGAATGATGTATGGCGGCGCGACGCTTGCCATCATGGCCTCGGGCATGCCGATCGCGCTCGCGCTCGGCACCGTCGCCGTCATCTTCATGTACTTCTTCATGCCCGGCGCATCGCTCGATACGGTGACGCAGAACGTCTATGAGGAAATGGCCTCGATCACGCTGCTCGCGATCCCGCTGTTCATCCTCAAGGGCGCGGCGATCGGCAAGTCGAAGGCGGGCCAGGATCTCTACAGCGCCATGCACGTCTGGATGGGCCGCATTCCCGGCGGTCTCGGCATCGCCAACGTGTTCGCCTGCGCGCTGTTCGCGGCGATGGCCGGCTCGTCGCCGGCGACCTGCTCCGCGATCGGCTCGGCCGGCATTCCCGAGATGCGCAAGCGCGGCTATTCCGGCGGCTTCGCGGCCGGCGTCATCGCCGCCGGCGGCACGCTTGGCATCCTGCTGCCGCCCTCGATCACGATGATCCTGTATGCGGTCGCGGCCGAGCAGTCGCTCGGGCGGCTGTTCCTGGCCGGCATCGGTCCGGGGCTGCTGCTGGTGGTGCTGTTCGCGGCCTATGCGGTGACGAAGTTCAAGGCCGAGTACCGCGCGGCGCAGCGCGCCTATGCCGCCGATCCCGCCGCGCATCCGATCCTGGCGAAGGAGCACTTCACGATGGCGATGCGGTTCGGCTCGCTGCCGCGGGTGATGCCGTTCATCGTGCTGCTCAGCGGCGTCATGATCGCGCTCTATGGCGGCTATGCCACGCCGTCGGAGACGGCCGGCCTCGGCGGCATCCTGGCGCTCGCTCTGATCGCACTGATCTACGGCGTCTGGCGCCCGGCCGATCTCGCGCCGATCCTGGAATCGACGCTGAAGGAATCCACCATGCTGATGCTGATCATCGGCATGTCCCTGCTCTACTCCTACGTGATGAGCTACCTGCACATCAGCCAGGGCGCGGCACAGGCCATCGTTGCCCTGCAGCTGTCGCGCTGGCTGCTGCTGGCGGCAATCCTCGTGATGGTGGTCGTGCTCGGCTTCTTCCTGCCGCCGGTCTCGATCATCCTGATGACCGCACCGATCATCCTGCCGCCGCTCAAGGCCGCCGGCTTCGACCTGATCTGGTTCGGTGTCGTCATGACCATCGTCATGGAGATGGGCCTGATCCATCCGCCGGTGGGCCTGAACATCTTCGTCATCCGGAACATCGCGCCCGACATCCCGTTGCGCGACGTGATCTGGGGCACGCTGCCATTCGTGCTGTTGATGGCGTTCGCGGTGGTCCTGCTGTGCCTGGTGCCGTCGATCTCCACCTGGTTGCCCAACCTGGTGATGGGCCTCCCTTCCCGCTAGCCGATGGAGCTTCAAACCATGCTGAACGAGACGCGATCCGGACGGATGTCGGCGCCGGAATTCCTGCAGGGGCTGATCGACACGCTGACCCAGCGCGGACGATCGGTGCTCGGCATCAAGCCGCCGCGCCACACCGGCGAGGATCCGGACCTCGAACTGCTCGGCGAGGCGCTGCTGTCGCGGCGCGGCGAGGCCTCGGGCGTCGCCATCGCGCAGTCGCTGCTCGCGGCGTTCGAGCGGGCGAAAGAACCGGAGCGGCTCAAATTCCTGTCCTCGCTGGCCGACCGGTTCGGGCCCGACCGCCGCGCGGTCGAGCTCGCGATCGCGGCCTACAAGAGCGAGGACGGCGGCGCGGGCAAGAAGATCGAGGCCCTGCACGCCGCGGCCGAGCCGCGGCGGCAGGAGCTGATCCGCCGGCTCAACCTGGCGCCCGGCGGCACCGCGTCGCTGGTGCGCATGCGCGAGGTGCTGCTGTCGCTGCTGTCGAAGCACCCGGAGCTGCAGGCGGTGGACGACGATTTCGTGCATCTGTTCTCGTCCTGGTTCAACCGCGGCTTCCTGGTGCTGCGGCCGATCGACTGGACGACATCGGCCAACATTCTCGAAAAGATCATCCGTTACGAGGCGGTCCACGCCATCCAGGACTGGGACGATCTGCGCAACCGCCTGCAGCCGGCCGACCGCCGCTGCTACGCCTTCTTCCATCCGCAATTGGTCGACGAGCCCCTGATCTTCGTCGAGGTCGCGCTGACCAAGCAGATTCCGGGCGCGATCGGCCCGCTGCTGGACAAGGAGCGCCAGGCCATCGACGCCCGCGAGGCGACCACGGCGGTGTTCTATTCGATCTCGAACACGCAGAAGGGCCTGGCCGGCGTCTCCTTTGGCAACTTCCTGATCAAGCAGGTGGTGCAGGATCTCATGCGCGAGCTGCCGAACCTGACGACCTTCGTGACGCTGTCGCCGGTGCCGAGCTTCGCCAACTGGGTCAAGCGCGAGCTGAAGGCGGAGGCATCGACCGCGATCGACGATGACACCCGGCGCGCGCTGGCGGCGATCGAGGCCGGCGGCGACATCGCCCACGCCAAGGAGCCGCTCACCGCGCTCGCCGCCTACTACTTCCTCAAGGCGAAGCTGCCCTCGGGCAAGCCCGTCGATCCCGTCGCCCGCTTTCATCTCGGCAATGGCGCGCGGCTGGAGCGGTTGAATTTCATGGGCGACGCCTCACCCAAGGGCCTCAAGCAATCTCATGGACTGATGGTCAACTATCTCTACGCGCTGGAGCACATCGAGGCGAACCACGAGGCCTTCGCGGAGGCCGGCACCGTCATCGCCTCGCAACAGGTCAAGAAGTCGCTGCGCGCCAAGCTGGCGTCGCAGGACCTGGTGCCCAGCCCGCAGACCAACTCGCAACGGAAGATCTCGTCATGACCTGGAACCTGTTCGACCGCCTGCTCGCCTCCGCCGCCTCGGATCAGTCGATCTGCATCGAAAATGACGACGGCACCGCGCTGAGCTACGCGGAGCTGGCAGCCCTCAGCGGCCGCTTCGCAAACCTTCTCGCCAAGCTCGGGGTCGGCCCCGGCCACCGCGTCGCCTGCAAGGTCGAGAAATCCGTCGAGGCGATCGCGCTCTATCTGGCGACATTGCGCGCAGGCGCCGTCTACCTGCCGCTCAACACCGCCTACACGCCGGCCGAATCCGAGTACTTCATTCGCGACGCCCAGCCGACGCTGATCGTATGCGATCCGAAGGAAAAGGCTGCGCTCGGCGCCATCACCGACAAGGCCGGCGGCCGCATCGAAACGCTGGACCAGGACGGCAAGGGCTCCGTGGTAGACGCGGCCGCCGCCTGCCCGAGCGAGTTCGAGACGGTCGCGCGCGCCAAGGACGATCTCGCCGCGATCCTCTACACGTCAGGCACGACCGGACGGTCGAAAGGCGCCATGCTGACGCACGGCAACCTGGTCTCCAATGCACTAACCCTGGTCGAGCAATGGCGCTACACAAGCGACGACGTGCTGATCCACGCGCTGCCGGTCTATCACATTCACGGGTTGTTCGTGGCCGGCAACGTCACCTTCGCGGCGCGCGCACGCATGATCTTCATGCAGAAATTCGATGCCGAGCGCATCTTGTCGGCGATGGCACGGGCCACCGTGCTGATGGGCGTGCCGACCTTCTATGTGCGCCTGCTGCAGAGCCCGAATCTGAGTCGCGCGTCCACCGCTCACATGCGGCTGTTCGTCGCCGGCTCCGCGCCGCTGCTGGCGGAAACCCATCGCGAGTGGCACGACCGCACCGGCCACGAGATCCTCGAACGCTACGGCATGACCGAGACCGGCATGATCACCTCCAACCCGTATGAAGGTCCGCGCATCCCGGGCTCGGTCGGCCGGCCGCTGCCGGGGGTCGAGGTGCGCATCGCCGATCCCGAGACGGGTACGCCACTTGGGGTCGACGAGGTCGGCATGATCGAGGTGAAGGGGCCGAACGTGTTTGCCGGCTATTGGCAGATGCCGGAGAAGACCGCGGCGGAATTCCGCGCCGACGGCTTCTTCATCACCGGCGACCTCGGCAAGATCGGCCGCGACAGCACCGTGCAGATCGTCGGCCGCGGCAAGGACCTCATCATCTCCGGCGGCTTCAACGTCTACCCGAAGGAGATCGAGACCGAGATCGATGCCATTCCAGGCGTCACGGAAAGCGCCGTCGTCGGCGTGCCGCATGCCGATTTCGGCGAAGGCGTCACCGCCGCCGTGGTTCGCACCCCCGGCGCATCGATCGATGAGCGCGCTATCCTCAACGCGTTGTCCGGACGGCTGGCGAAGTTCAAGCAGCCGAAGCGCGTGATCTTCGTCGATCAGCTGCCCCGCAACACCATGGGCAAGGTGCAGAAGAACCTGCTGCGCGAGCGCTTCGCCGATCTCTATGCGGTCAAGGCTTGAACGGAGCAGCCGTTCACGCGGCAGGCGGGAACGGTCGGCCCTGCTGAGATAAATGCGAAAGCCGCCCAAGAGGCGGCTTTCGTCTTCTCATCGGTATGGTTCAAAGTCAGGCCGTGGCGGTCGCCGGCACGGCCGCGACGCCCGGCTTGACCTGGCGCAGATGCACCTTCCAGGCCTCGATTGCCACCGCCAGCGAGGTGATCGCCCAGAATACGGGGTACTCATAGCCGCCGGTATTCCAGGTCCAGCCGAAGCCCTTCACGACCTGCAGCGCGTAGACGGCGAACAGCAGCAGCGCAGTGGCGCCGAGCGCGGCGAAGCGTGTGCAGATGCCGAGCACCAGGGCCACGCCGGCCGCGGATTCCGATACGGCAGCGATGACCACCCAGACCTCCGGCGGATGAAAGCCAGCCTTGGCGAAGAAGCCCGCGGTCGCGGCCGATACCGCGCCGGCTGCGAACTTTCCGGCGACATGAGGAAACAGAAACAAACCGCAAATGATGCGAAGAATGTTCAGACCATTCGACAAATCAAAATTTTCCGCCTTGATGCGGAAGTCGTCCTTGGTGAGCCACATGACTCAACTCCTTTCTGCTGGTCCCAGTGTTCCAGCGAAACGGGGCTCGGCCATTGCGGCAAATCAAACTCAATCGCTGAAATACGCAGGACTGACCTGCAGATCGTGAGGCAGGGCTCTTCGCGCGAGGGGTGGTTGATACGGAGTTAAACGGCAGCTCTCAGGAGCTGCGCGCTCGGGACCAGATGTTTTCTGACTTCACAGCATCGATCGCGGTGGCCAACTCGTCGATCCGGTAGGGCTTCGACAGAATCCGGACACCTGCGTCCTTGGCCGCATGCACGGCCGCTCCTGAATAGCCGCTGGTCAGGAGAATGGGCATGTCGACCCGCCGCCGCTGGATCTCGCGCGCGAGCTCGACCCCATTCATGCCGCCCGGCATCATGACGTCCGAGAATACGAGGTCGACCGCGCGTCCGTCGGCGAGCGCGCCGAGCGCCGCTGCCGCACTGGATGCGCGGGTCACCTCGTAGCCGAGCTGGCGCAGCATCTCGCTCACGAGCGCCGCCACCTCATCGTCGTCCTCGACCAGAAGAATGCGACCCTCATCGCGATGACGGGGACGCGGTCGATGGAGGTCGACGAGATGGTGCTGATGCCGCGATGCCGCGTGCTCGGACCTCGGAAGGTACAAGGCGATCGTGGTGCCTCTGCCGAGCTCCGACTCGATGGAGACGGTGCCGCGCGACTGCTTGACGAAGCCATAGACCTGAGCAAGCCCGAGGCCCGAGCCCTTGCCGACATCCTTGGTGGTGAAGAACGGCTCGAAAACGCGAAGGCGCACCTCGTCCGTCATTCCGGTGCCGCTGTCGATCACCGACAGGCGGACGTAGTCGCCAGCGACTTCGTCGTCCTTCCAATTCGGCAGGTTCTCACCGCGCACGACGATCGTGCCGCCGGTGAGCATCGCGTCGCGCGCGTTGACGGCGAGATTGAGCACCACCAGTTCGAGCTCGCCGGGATCGACCTCGACGGGCCAGAGTGCGTCGGGAAAATCGAACTGCACATGGACGTCGCCGCGCAGGCTCCGATCGAGCAGCTCGCGCATGCCGCCGATCTGGCGGGCGATATCGACCGGCTCGGGCCGCAGCTCCTGGCGACGGGAGAACGCAAGCAGCTGCCGGGTCAGGCTGGCACCACGCTGGGCGGCCTGGATCATTCCGTCCATCAGGCGCCGCCGCCGCGCCGGATCGGCCTGGCGATCCAGCATGTCGAGACCGCCGGAGATCACCATCAGCAGATTGTTGAAATCATGCGCGACGCCGCCGGTCAGCCGGCCGATCGCCTCGATCTTCTGGGCCTGGCGCAGCGTCTCCTCGACACGCGCGCGCTCGGCCATCTCGACACGCAGATGCTCGTTGGATTCGGCAAGCGCACGCGTGCGCTCCACCACCAGCCGTTCGAGCTCCTGCGCGGCCTGCTCGCGTGCCTCGATCAACGCGCGAATCTCGTATTGGCGGCGCCGCGCGCGCATCGCCGACTGCACGGCGCTGGTCAGCGTGATCGGCTGGATCGGGCGCTCGAGCAATGAGACGTTGCGAAGCGCGCGCACGAGATTGCGTCGCCACGCGACGACCGTGGGCTGCTCTCGGTGACTCGTCAGCACGATGAAAGGCAGGTCGGACCAGGCGGGCTGACGCTCGACCCATTGAGTGAGCTGAGCGGTATCCTTTGCGAACAGCCCCTCCTCGGTGAGGACGACCGCGCCGACACCTGCGCTCAACTCGCTGATCAGCTCCGTCAGACCGGAGCAGACCCACGTGTCGAGCTTGGCGCTTCGAAGCAGCTCCGCAGACGCAGGACCGTCGCGTCCGATCGGTGCGACGACGAGGACACGCTGGTCCCTCTCAGTTCCCATCTCTCGTGCCCGTGTCAGCAATGAGGGATCCGGTAAAGCGCGGGTTGCCCGAAAAAATCCCGCTGAATTCCGTCAGCGGCGGACCGAGGGTGATGCCGGCGCGGCTCAAACGAAACTCGCGAATCGTATGCTCGTGGTTTCCGCTGCGCTTCTTGACCACCGACAGAGCGCGGCGCACGGTCCCTGCCACCTCGAAATAGCGCAGCATCAACACCGCGTCGCTGAGATAGCTGATGTCCAGCGGCGTATCCATCGGTCCAACCAGGCCATGTTGCGCGAGGACGAGGATGGTCAGCACGCCTTGCTGGCCGAGATAGCTCAGGAGCTCGTGCATCTGCAGGATGAGAAAGCGCTCGTCCGGCATGGCATTGAGGTAGCCGTTGAGGCTGTCGATGATGATGATTTTGGCATTGTCGTGCTCGACGCTGCGACGCACGATGGCACCGAATTCGCCCGGTGACAGTTCCGCAGGATCGATCTGCTGAAGGTGAATGAGCCCGGAATTCATGTGTTGTTCGAGCGGCAGGCCGAGCGCTCGCGCCCGGGCCTCGACCGTGCCACGTCCCTCGTCGAACGCGAAGAAGACCGCGTGCTCGCCGCGCTCTGCCGCCGCAATCGCATAGCTCAACGCGAGGGACGACTTGCCGACGCCGGCCCCGCCAATCAAGAGCGCATTGGTGCCGCGCTCCAGCCCTCCGCCCAGCAACTGATCGAGCTCGGCGCTGCCGCTCGGGGTGAACTCGCCGAGGAAAGATTTGTGATGCTCGGAGGCGACCAGGCGCGGAAAGATATTCAAGCCACCCTCGGCGATGGTGAAATCATGAAAACCACCGCGAAACGAGATGCCGCGCATCTTGATCACGCGCAACCGGCGGCGCTCCGCTCCATAGTCGATCGCAAGCTGCTCCAGCATCACGACACCATGCGCAACCGAGTGAAGTTGCAGGTCGTCCTGCGACGACGACAGATCATCGAGCAGGATGACCGTGCAGTTGCGCTTGGCGAAGAAGTGCTTCAATGCGAGAACCTGACGGCGATAGCGCAACGGACTCTGCGCCAGCAACCGGAGCTCGGACAGGCTGTCGATCACGACCCGGGAGGGATCGAGGCGCTCGACCTCCTTGAACACGAGACCGGTCGTCTCGCTGAGCTCCACCTCGGCCGGGTGGAATACGGTGAGCTCCCGCTCCGGATCGAGCGTCGTCTCGGGAGGGACCAGTTCGAACACGTCGACGCCTTTGAGGGACCAGCCGTGCCGCTCGGCGACGACCTCCAGCTCCCGCTTGGTCTCGGACAGAGTGATGTAGAGCACCCGCTCGCCGAGGCTCGCGCCCTTGAGGAGAAACTGGAGCGCGATGGTGGTTTTTCCGGTCCCGGGCCGGCCCTCGTAGAGGTACAGCCTGTTGGGGTCGAGGCCACCGCCGAGGATGTCGTCGAGACCTTCGCTCCCGGTGGAAATGCGCGCGAGCCCCTTGGATCCGCCATGTTGCCTGCCGGCGATGACCTCCCCCGTCATTGAAACGCTCCGTCGTGATGAATTTAGGCGAATGGCAATCAGACACCGCCCGCCGGACAGCACAGCGAGCCCGCAAGGGGAACACAATCGAGGTGCTTCGGGTTCCCGAGGAACCCGGAGCCGGGGGCGATCAGGGTACAGGCGGTGCCAACGGAGTCGGGCCGGTTGCTGATTTGCAGCGCCCACCGGCGCCGACGTTCTCGCCCGTGGTCAGCTCGCGCGACCCACCGTGTCGGCCATGGTGGCGCCGCGCGCGCCCAGCGGCTGTTCGCGGCCGGTGGTCGTATCGCGGAGCGTCTGGTGCTCCAATTCGGCGTCGAGTTCGCCGCCGATCAGGATCACGATCGCCGAGATCCAGATCCAGGTCATGAAGCCGATCGCGGCGCCAAGCGACCCATAGGTGGCGTTGAAATTGCCGAAATTGGCCGCGTACCAGGAGAACAGCGCCGAGCCTCCGAGCCACAACGCAGCGGCAAGCGCGCTGCCCCAGCTGATCCAGCGCCATTTCGGCTCCTCGCGGTCCGGGCCATAGCGATAGATCAGCGCGAGGCCGAGCGAAACGCAGATGAAGATCGCCGGCCAGCGGCCGATGCGCAGCAGGAGGCCGGCGGCATCGGGCAGGCCCACATAGTTCAGCAACAGCGGAACGACGACGATCGCCGCGATGGCAAGCAACGCGAACAGGATCGCGCCGCCGGTGAACAGCAGCGAGATCGCGTTGAGCTTGATGAAGCCGCGCGTCTCGGGCTCGCGATAGACCACGTTGAGCGTATCGAACAGCGACTTCATCGCCGCATTTGCGCTCCAGAGCGAAATCGCGAGGCTGACCAGGAAGGTCACGCCCAGCGCCTGGCTGCCATTCGCGGAGACGCGCGTGAGCTGATCGCGCGCGATGTCGATCGCGCCGCCAGGCAGCAGGCCCTGGAGTTGCTCGAGGTGGGCGGTGATCCTGGCGGGATCCGAAAACAGGCCGTACACCGCGACCAGCGCCGCAAGCGCGGGAAAGATCGCCAGCAACGTGTAGAAGGTCATGCCCGCGGCGAGCGCGACGATCCTGTGCTCGGTGACGTTCTCATACACGCGATACAGCACATCCTTCCAGCCGCGCGCCGGGATCTCCGAGGGCGAATCGGCAAGCCGTCCTCGCCCGTCGTCACCGGAGGCGCTGCCGATACGCTGGCCGCTGGGCTCCTCCGGGGGCCGTTGCTCGAAATACTGGATCAGCAATGCGAGCCCGAGCAGTGCCAGCATGCCTCCGGTGCCGGGTCCGCGCATGCGCGGCTCGCCGAACAAGCCCGCCGTGTCCTGACGTGCAACATCCGGCTTCTTGGATCGACCGAACATGAGGGAGCATCCGCTGTTGTCGCGGAAAGAAACCGGAGGAGTCCGCGAATGTTCCGGACGCTTCCGACCGCGCCGCTGCCGTTGCCGCAGCGCCCGCAGGAGGGGCGCGGGACGCGGGCAAGCGCACCTCGATCCGGCAAATAATCTCATCGGACGATGAACGCGCGATCGCGACGGCGACACAACAGTTCGACACAAGAGTTAATGTGGCGCGCGAGGAACAGGCTTGTGCACCGCCGCGTTGCAACTTCACCTTCCAACCTCAGGGATACTCGAGGATAAACGCATGCGCCGCCTGCTCTTCGCTTCGCTTTCTGCCACGGCCCTCCTCGCGGGTTTTGCCGCGATTTCCCCGGCGTCCGCCGCCCAGGATCGCTTCTGCCTGCAGGGCCGTGCCTGGGGCTATCCGGGCAACTGCCAGTACTCGACCTATCGCCAGTGCCAAGCCGCGGCCTCCGGCACCGACGCCGGCTGCGGCATCAACCCGGCCTACGCTTACGCGCGTCAGCGCGGCGGTTACTCGCGCTATTGAGCCGGCGTCGATGAGCCCAGCTACCTGTATCTGACCATGAAGATCACGATCGATTAACGGCGGCGTTGCGGCCGCCGCGATACTTTGCGTTCCCACGAGCTGCTCCCTCTGCGTTGCGGTAAGAGCTCGGGCGGGAACAACTCAGTGAAATTGTTTTCCATCACCTCAAGGCAAGCGGCATGTGGATGCTGCATTGCCGCTCACATTCTCCTCCTCCGCCGCCGACAGGTGCGCGGAACATTGGACGTCGCCGTTGCTTATACGGCTGCGAAGTCAAACTGGAGGAGACCAACATGGACGGACTGATTTATCTGGTGGGCCTGATCGTGGTTGTCATGGCCATCCTGTCGTTCTTCGGCCTGCGCTGAGGCTGCGTGATGAACGTGGAAACTGTGCCGGTCGCGACCTCCCCCATGACGCGCGTCGCCGCCGACAGCTGGACCCTGCAATGGACGCCGGTCATTGCAGGGGCCCTCACCGCCGTAGCCGTCTCCTCGATCCTGGTCAGCTTCGCGACCACCGTCGGTCTCGGTGTCAGCTCCGCGGCGCCGACCTGGCGCGACGCGTCGGTGGCGCTGTGGCTGCTATCGGGTCTGTATCTGGTGCTGCAGGCGCTGGTGAGCTTCGGCGTTGGCGGCTACGTCGCCGGGCGTGTGCGTGCACCGTACGGCCTTGCCGAGAGTGACGAGACCGAGAAGCGGGACGGTCTGCACGGCGTCGGATCCTGGGCACTCGCGGTCGTGCTCGGCGCGGTGCTCGCAGCCATGGTCGCGTCCGCGGCCAACCGGCCGAATGCGCTGAGCTCGCCACCAGCCGCCACCGAGCCGTCAGTGCTGAGCTACGAGCTCGACCATCTGTTCCGCGCAGCGCGGCGGGCGCCGACCCCCGAGCTCGCACCGGCCCGCAGCGAGGCCGGTCGAATCCTGCTGACGGCATCGAGCCACAGCGGCGTCAGCAGCGATGACCGCAGCTATCTCGTGCAGCTCGTCAGCGGCACGACCGGGCTCGCCCCGGCCGATGCCGAACGCCGCGTCGACACGGTGATCGCCGATGCAAAGAGCGCACTGTCGCGGGCCCGCGCCAGCACGATCATCCTGGCCTTCTCGATTGCGACCGCGCTGCTGCTCGGCGCCGTGGCGGCCTGGATGGGCGCGGAAAGCGGCGGACGGCATCGCGACGGCAAGCCGGTGACGGGCTGGATGCTGCATGCCAACCGCTTCAGCCGGCGGAGCGACATGTGGCGGCGTCCCACATCGATGCCGGAATGAATGCTGTCGAGTAACAGCCGACGAGAACGCAAACGGCCCGGTCGACCATCGGGCCGTTTGCATGTCTGCAACGATCAGGCGAGATCGCGGATCATCAGGTTGGCGTCGTCGCCATAGCTTCCCGTGCAGCCGCCGGCGCCGGGCTCCCTCGCGACCGCAAAGCCCTGCTTCTCCCAGAATGCCGTGGAGGCGCTGACCGCAACCAGCGACAGCGACCGCACGCCGAGCTGGCGCGCATGCCGGATCAGCTCCGCCACGATGCGGCCCGCAGCGCCGCTGCCGCGGGCCGCAGGAAGCAAGGCGAGGTCATGGATGTAATAGGTCGAAGCCGGCACAGGCAGACGGCCGACGAGAACGTTCAACGCCGGCGGCTCTCCGAGATGCCAGGGATGGCTGATGACGTAGCCGGCGACCTCGCCACCCGATGTAGCAAGCACCCAGCAGCCATCCGGATGAAGACGCAGGCGCTCGGCGAACACCGTCCGATCCTCGGGATAGGCCGGGTGCACGCGGGCCGCGATCGCATCGACGGCGGCGAGGTCATCGATCGTCATCGCGCGCCAAGTCAGTCCCGTCGAGGCGGCCGGCGCGTGCCTCACTTCGAACGTCTCACTTGGAACGTCTCACTTGGAAAATCTCATTTGACGAGCGCCAGCCAGCGCTGGCTGGCCGACACCGCCGCCGGCCACAGCGCATCCGTCGGCTGTCCGCGGTGCAGCGCCTTGCCGACCTCGCAGATCGACATGAAGGCTGCGGATCGGGCCTCTTCCACCTCGAGCGGCTGTTCGGCGCTCGGGCTGCGCACCAGCCCCATCAGGCCGTTCAGCGTCTGCAATGCCGCATCCGGCGGGCTCGCTTCCGCCGATCTCAGCGCGGCCACGATCTGCTGCGCCTTTTCCGATTCCGTCAACGCCTCGGTCATCGTCTCATCGTTCGTCCGTGCCCCGTCGGCATGACGCTAGCAGCCGAACGGGAGCCGGGCAATGTCGGCCGTCCACGACGAAGATGCGCGCGGCCCGGCGCCGGACGACCGCTGGTCCCGTGCCGTGCCGGGCTCGGCCATCTTGGAGCGACTTGCTGGCGTTGTAGATCGCCTGGAAGCTGCCCGGCGTGAAGCCGGCGATCGATCCGGTGATCAGGATGCGCCCGGCGCCTGCGGCACGCCGGTGATGTCGGATCACTGGCCGGGCCTCGAAACCATCTTCGTGCCGAACGGCGAAACCCTCGTCGTATCCTCGCCACAGGACGTCACGGCGATCCTGCAGGAGATGCCGGAGGACACGCGCCGCACCATCGCCGATCGCGCCAGCCGCCGCGTTCGCCGCGACCACACCCCCGATCACCGCCCACGCCAGCTCGAAGATTATTACCGCGAGGCGCTCTCGCGGCGCTCGCGTCCGGCGCGCCAAGTCAAGAACACTGCCACCGAAGCGCCCGTCGAACTGAAACTGGGACTGTCATGACCATTCAGATCTCCATACCCACACGACGTTCACTCCGCACTCTCGTCGCCGGCGGCGCCGGCGGCGCCGGCTTCATCGGCTCGCACATTTGCGACACGCTGCTCCGGCGCGGCGACACGGTGATCTGCACCGACAATCTGCACACCGGCTCGCTGCGCACAGCCCGGACTTGGTCACGGGTCCCGTCAATCTCGGCAATCCGCAGGAGATGACGATCGAGGCGATCGCGCGCGAGGTGCCGACCTGCACGCAGTCGAGCTCGACGCTGGAGTTCAAGCCGCTGCCGGTCGACGACCCCTAGCGGCGCAAGCCGGTGATCTCCACGGCCGAGCGACTGCTGGGCTGGCGTCCGCAGATCTCGCTGCGCAAAGGGCTGGAGGCGACGATCGCCTATTTCGCGCTCGAAGTCGCGGGACGCGGCGGACCGTCCCATCCCGACAAGCGGCCGCCGGCATCGCGGCGCACGGGTCGCGCCCAACTCGCGCTGGCGCGCTCGCAGTAACCCGAACGTCGGTGCCCGGGGCTGGCCCGGGCACCGACGAACGACCGCTCTACGATCATTTGCTCAGAGACTTTGCCATCTCCAGATGCTTCTGCAGCGTCGGCAAGGTCTGCTGGGCAAAGTCCGACAGAGGCGAGCCCGCCGCAGCCTCCTTCTGATACTTCTTGATGTCCCCCTGATGGTCGCGCACCATCGCCTGGGCAAAGGCCCGGTCGAAGCGGTCGCCGGACAGGCCTTCGAGCTTGTTGTAGATGGCGAGCTGTTTCTTGTTCGGCTCCGACGGCACCGGCATCCCGTTCTGGCTCGCGAGCTGCTGCGCCTTCTGCAGGTGCTCGCCATGGTCCTGCTGCAGGGCCTGGCCGAACTGCTTGACCTGGTCGCTCTGCCCTTTCTGCTGCGCCAGCTTGCCCATGTTGACCTCGGACAGATCGCCTTCGATCGCCTCGGTCATGAAATGCCGGTCTTTGGCCGGCGACTGCCCCTTCGGCGCAGCGATGGCACCGCCGGCCACCAACAGGGTCATGCCGCAGGCCGCCATGGCCGTTTGTATCATTCGCGTCGAGGAAGCGCCGATCATCCTGGTCATCGTTCATCTCCGGGTTGGAAGCCTGATCGTTGCGACTGCAAGAGCCGCGGATCGCGATTGTTCCTATGCCCGTGACGCCAAGCACCTTGGCCCGCAGGACGGCCGAATGGTCCCCGCACGGCTTGCCGTGGCCGTCAGTGAAGACGACGCGAAAGGAGGCTCACGCCGTGCGCACCCGGGCCAGGAAGCTACCGACCTCCTGCTTCAGGCGCGTTCCATCCGCTGACAGCGACTGCGCGGCCGTCAGCACCTGCGAGGAGGCCGCGCCGGTGTCTGTCGCGCCTGACTGGACGTGGACGATCCCCGACGAGACCTGCGAGGAGCCGACCGCGGCCTGCTGTACGTTGCGGGAGATCTCCTTGGTCGCGTTGCCCTGCTGTTCGGCAGCGGCAGCAATGGCACCGGTGATTTCCGACATCCCTGAAATCGTCGACATGATCTCCTTGATCGCACCGACGGCCGCCGAGGCCGCCGACTGGATTTCGGCGATGTAGTTGGAGATATCCTTGGTCGCATCGGCAGTCTGCGCGGCGAGCTCCTTGACCTCGGAAGCGACGATGGCGAAGCCGCGTCCGGCCGATCCGGCGCGCGCCGCCTCGATCGTCGCATTGAGCGCCAGCAGATTGGTCTGCTGGGCGATCGCGGTGATCAGACCGACGATGCTGCCGACCTTGTCGGCCGCGGCCCCGAGCTTGGTCATCGACTCGTCGGTGCTCGTCGCCTGCGCCACCGCCTCCCGCGCGACGCGTGATGCGCCGTCGATCTGGCGGCCGATTTCGGCCGCCGTGGCCGCCATCTCTTCGGTCGCAGCGGCGACCGACTGGACGCTGGCAGAGGCCTGCTCCGAAGCCGAGGCCACCGTGGTCGACAGCTCACTGGTTGTGGACGCCGTGCTCGCCAAGGTCGATGCCGCCTGCTCCAGGCTGGTCGAGCTCGTCGATACGCGATCGACGATGCCGCCGATGGCGCTCTCGAAGGATGTCGTGAAATTCTCGATGTCCGTCTTGCGCTGCGCCTCCGCGCGCGCTTCGGCTTCGACTTGTTCAGCGCGCAGGCGTTGCGTCTCCAGCAGGTTTGCCTTGAACACTTCGGTCGCGCGCGCCATGTCGCCGACCTCGTCGCCACGCGACAGCCCGGAGATGGAGGCGGACAGCTCGCCGCCGGCCAGCGCCGTCATGCTGTGGACTATCAGGCCGATCGGCCGCGAGACCGCGAACACGCTCATCAACCCGGCCGCACCGAGAACCAGGATGGCGATGCTGCCGACGACGATGGAGGTCGTCTCGGATGTCGAGATGACGGCCCAGGCCGCGTTCTTCTCCGTCGCAGCCTTCGAGGAGGCGAAGGTCACGATACCATCCGCCAGATCGTCGATCGTCTTTGCGATCGGCAAGGTCACGTTGCGCGCGAGGTCGGCCGCCTCCGCTTCCAGCGGGGCGATCTCCGCGGACCGGCCTGCCGCGATATCCTCGGCAAGCCTGTGCCTGACGGCTGCGATACGCTTGGCTCCGGCCGCGTAGGCGTCGATCGATCGTTGCAGGCTTTCGATGCGGGCCTTGCCGTCAACCGAGACCGGCCTGCGATTCATCTCGACGCAAAGCTGATCGGCCGCGTGACGCCCTGCAGCCAGACGCTCTTCGGCGGCGCGAATATCGGCTTCAGTCTTGGCGAGACGAAGATCCCGCACCGCGACCTGCATCTGCCTGGCTTCGGACTTCGCAGCGATCGCGAGCCGCGCGATCTCCTGCTGATCGAGCGCGCTGCCGAGACCGCGCTCGATGATGGCGTTGCCCACGATTTGGCTTGCGATCATCACCGCGACGAAGAAGATACCACCGAGCGCCGCAGTGACGAGCTTGGTGGAGATACGAAAGCGACTGAGAACATCGAGCATGGTTGTTCCTGCGAACTGAGCTTGGCCAACAATGCTTCGCGTGAGCACAGCGATCGTTGCGTCAGGACAAGCAGACGCGGGAGATATCCGGCGGCACACCCATGCTTGGTTAATGTGACGTTCACGGCGACGCGTATCACTGCAGGGCAGAGGCTTTTCTGTCATCTCCGCGATAGGGCCGCACTCATCGCGCAGCCGGCGCTGTGGCATCTGCCGGCGTGCGCGCCGATAAGGCACCGTAGACCAGATGATTGATCCCGGACGGGAGCAGCGCCCTGCGCGCCTTGCTGCCCGGCGTGGCCTGGATCATCTGCACACCAATCAGTTGCTCCGCCGGATCGATCCAGAAATAGGTGCCCCAGTGGCCGGCCCAGGCGAACGTTCCGACTTTTCCGGGCAGCCAGCTCGACACCGGATCAGTACGGATGGCGAAGCCGAGCCCGAACGTCGTTCCCGCGCGAGCGCCGACCTCGTCGCCGCCGAAGATGCTGATGGTCTCGGGCAGTGCGTTGGTCGTCATCTCCTTCACCCCTCGCGGACTGAGCACGCGCGCGCCGTCGAGCTCGCCGCCATTCAAGAGCATCTGGCAGAAGCGCAGATAGTCGGGCGCCGTCGACACCAGGCCAGCGCCGCCGGCAAACAGCTTCGGAGGCGTCGTGACCTCCCAGATCGGCGGCCGTTCCGGCATCGGCGCGTCGACCAGACGATCGAGCTTCTGTTTCGGCACGAAGAAGCCGGTGTCGACCATGTGCAGCGGATCGAAGATGCGCGCTTGCATGAACTGATCGAGCGGCCGACCAGACACGACTTCGATGACCCGGCCGAGCACGTCGACGCTCCAGCCATATTCATGGACCTCACCGGGCTGATGGGCGAGCGGCAGGCCGGCGAGGCTCGCCACGAAATCCGCCAGGGTCCTATCGCGCCGGTACACGGCCTTCCAGCCATAGAGCATGTGGATCATCCGGATGCCCGCATCGGCACTCGGGTCGGCAAGGCCACCTGCCGGATAGGCGAAATCCAATTCGGGGTAGATGAGGCCCGAGGTGTGGCGCAGCAGGTCGCGCACGGTCATCGGCCGCTTCGGCGCCTCGAGCGCATAGTCCGTCCGGCCGGTGGCGGGGTCGATCCTGCGTACGCCGACCTGCATGCCGGCGAGCTCGGGCAGATAGCGGCCGACCGGCGCATCGAGGTCGAGCCGGCCGTCATCCACCAGGATCATCGCGGCGACGCTGGTGACGGGCTTGGACATCGAGGCGATCCAGAAGATGGAATCGATCTTCATCGGGATCGTCCTGGCGCGGTCCTGAAAACCGATCGCCTGCAGATAAGCAAGCTTGCCGGCCTTGGCGATGGCGACGACCGCACCGGGGACGAGACCCTCGGGCGGCGGGAAGGCCTCGAAGCGCGCCTGATACCACGGCGCGATCCGCCCCAGCCCTGCGGCCGAGAGACCCAGCGGCTGCGGATCGGTGACCCGCGCCAGATCATCGGACGCAGCCGGTCCGGCGAGGGACAACAGCAGGATCAGGATGGAGAACGGCCGCAGCAGATGCATGGACCGGGATGGGCGGGGGATCATCGATGTCTCCAGGGTCAGGCAGCGGAGGCTGCATCGTCTGAGACTGCATCGCGGTCGCTGTCCCCGGCTCGCCGAACTCCCGGTTTCGGCTAGCCGATTTTTCGGTCAGCCGGGCCGGACGCATCGGATGGCGGCACCTCGCGCGCCGTTCGACGGTATTCGGTCGGCGTCAGGCCTGTGTCGGCTTTGAAGGCGCGGTTGAACGGACCGAGCGACTGGAAGCCGGCATCCATCGCGATCGTCAGCACCGGCACGGCAAGCTGGCTCGGATCCGCCAGCGCCGCCTTGGCCTCGGCGAGCCGGTGGTGATTGATGTAGGCGTTGAAGTTGCGATAGCCGAGACCCTCATTGATGGCGCGCCGCAGCTGCTCCTCGGACACGGCAAGGCGGGCGGCCAGCGCGCCGACGGTGAGCCGCTCCTGCCGGAAGATGCGCTCCTGCGTCATCAGTTGCTCCAGGCGTTTCAGCAGCAACGGATTGGCATTCGGTGCAGGAGTTCGTGACACCGGCGCGGCGGCCGGTCCCTGTTCGCGCCGCGGCAGCATGGCCGCAGCTGCACCGACAGGCGCGACCTGCAGCAGGCTCCATGCCGCCATCGCCGCAAGCCCACACAGCCCGGCGGCGCGGATCGTATCGATTGCGGCCGGCGTGATCACGCGCGCACCGAGACCCGAGCCGTAGAGGGTATCGATCGCGATGAACAGCACGCTGCCGAGCAGCACCACGACACGCAGACGCGGCCGGCCCGCGACGAGATCGCCGCGCCATGTCGCCATCGATTGCGCGGCAGCCAGCACCGCAAGCCCAAGGCCCGCGATCTGCACGACTTTGTCGGCGAGGTCGCCGACCGGGTCCAGCGGTGACCATATGACGGGGCCGTAGGCGCTCAGCAGTTCGCTTGCAACGAATAGCACCCACAATGCCAGATGCCGGGCGCGCAGGATGAACTCATCGTCGAAGACCGCCCTCGCCCACAGCCAGAACACGACGGCGTTGCCGGCGGCCAGCGCCAGCACGGGCGCGCGCCAGACGATCCAGGCTTGCCCGAAGCCCGGCACCGAATTGACCGATGCTGCGGCGGCGCCGAGCAGCACCGCCGCCGTCAACTGTCCGATCCGGGTGCGGCTTCGGTCGCGCCAGGTCAGGCCAGCGGCCAGCAGGAATAATCCGCACGCCGCGCCGTGGGCGCCAAGCACGAGGGCCGGGAGAGACATGCTGTTCACGACACCGCGGCCTGCAGCGCGACCATGACGAGGCCTCATTGTTCGCACGTCGCATGCACCGCCTGCGACGAGGAGCCGGTCTCAATTACGCCAGCGCCGTGCCGGCGTCAAAGCTACGGCACCGGTCACAGCGTCGGCTCCGGCTACGCGCCCGCGCCGTGACCAAGGGCTTGCGCCAGCACGGGCCCGAGCATGCCGGCCTGCGATGCACTGCCGCGCCAGGTTACGATCTGATCGGGACGGATCAGCGCGAGATCGGCCTCGTAGAGATCGCGCAAGGCGCGCGGCAGCGTGACGATCTTCACGTCGGCGCGCAACGCCGCCGCGGCTTCACGCAGCTGATCATCATCGACGTCACCGCCCTCGAACCTCAGCAAGGTCCATTCAAAGCCAAAGAGGTCATAGAGCGATACGCCCTGCTCCAGCCAGGCATGCGGCGCGCGGCCGCCGGGACAGGCGCTCGGGACGTAGACATTAGCGGCGTCAGGCGGCGGCCGTGTCCCATCGGAGACAATGATCGGCGAACTATCATAGCGGCCGCCGAAGGTGATGCCGGGAATGTTGAACTCGGCGCGCCCATGCTGCTCGAGATAGGCGCCGGCGACGCGGCGCGCCTCGGCCCCCGCCTCCGTCGGATCCTCGATCTCGGGCACCGCGGCGAACAGGCCGAGCGAGTCGGCGAAGCGGCGGGCAAAATCGGTGTTGCGTAGCGCCACCGGGCGGCGCTCGGCCGCGTAGCTGTCGAGCAGCGCCACGGGACTGATGCCCTTGACGACGCTCGCGAGCTTCCAGCCCAGATTGACCGCGTCCTCGATCGCCGTGTTGTAGCCGAGGCCGCCGGTCGGCGTGAACAGATGCGCCGCATCGCCGCCGAGAAACACCCGGCCGCGCTGCATGATCTCGGCGACCAGCGCGTGACCGGCGGTCCAGGTGAGATGCGAGAGCACCTCGCACGGAATGGCTGTGCCACAGGCCCGCTGGAACGCCGCCTTGGCGTCGGCTGCCGTGATCGCGCTCTCGTCCTCGCCGGGCCGCAGCTGGGTGTGAAAGGCGAATTCGTCGCGCCCGTTCACCGAGGCCATGAAGGCGCGGCGGTCGCGGTTGAAGCAGACATACATCCAGGCCTGCGCATGCGGCACACTCGCATAGAACCCCGGCGAGCGGAGATAGACGGCGAGCATGCGGCCGCCCATGAAATCGCGTTGCACGCCGGTGGAGCCGCCATAGGCGATGCCGAGCGACTGACGAACGAGAGAGCGCGGACCATCGGCGCCGATCAGGAATGCGGCGCTGACGTTCATGCGCGCGCCGTCACTGACGCGTTCGACATCGGCCGTGACGCCGTCATCATCGACAACGTAACCCATCAATCGGTGGCCGTAATGCAGCTGGATGCCCGCAAGCTGTTCCGCATGCCGGCGCAGGATGGCCTCGACGAATTTCTGCGACACCCGATGCGGCAGCTCGGCTGCGCTCCAGGAGCCTGACAGGCCTTTCACCATTTCAACAGCGCGCGTTGCCGAGGGCAGCTGGAAGCGTGCCAGCTCGTAAGTCGTGTAGCGGGTGAAATAGGCGACGTCGGTCGGATAGTCGCCCGGCAGACCGGCGCGCCGGATCTCGTCGGCGAAGCCGAGCCTGCGGTAGTGCTCCATCGTCCGCGCCTGGGTCGCGTTGGCCTGCGGGTTGAAGGCGGTGCCCGGCTTCTCATCGATCAGGATCGCGGAGACGCCGCGACGGCCGAGTTCGTTGGCGAGCATCAGCCCGCAGGGCCCGCCGCCCACGATCAGGACGGAGGCGGTCAGAGGCGTGGTCACGGCGCGTCTCCCCAGAATGCGGGGACGATGCTACGGCGTCCGAGGAAATAGTCAAGCAACCTGACTATCTCGCATCCTCCAGCGTGTCGAACTGCGCGCCATAGACCGAAAGGCCCTGCACGATGGCCTCCATCGCGGCCTTGCCGAGCTGCTTGCGCATCTCGGCCTCGGCGACATCGACGGCATCGCCAAACGCTGCCAGCCATTTCAGGCCGGCCGGCGTAAAGCGCACGACGCGCGCGCGCCCATCGTGCGGATCGGCCTCGCGCGCGACCAGTCCGAGCTCCGCGCACTGATCGACCAGTTCGCCCATCGCCTGCTTGCTCATCGAGGCCCGGCGCGCAAGCTCAGTGAGGCGCGTGCCCTCGACGTCGAGGTTGCGAGTGAGGCTGACATGAGCGATGCGCGTCTCGCCGTGCCCGCTCGCCGCCATCAGCTCGAGGACGCGGGCCTCGAACCGGCGCACCGCATTGTTGAGCAGCCGGCCGATATTGGCATGACGCCATGCCGTACCGGCCTGTCCCGCGGGCGGCGCCTTACGTTGATATCGCGCTGTCATGTCGGGAGGCACCTCGCGTCGTCAGGCTACGCTGGGCCAGCGCAGCAAGCACGAGGTGAAATCGGGAAACGCGTGAGATGTCACGCGAAGAATGGTCGGAGCGGCAGGATTCGAACCTGCGACCCCTGCGTCCCGAACGCAGTGCTCTACCGGGCTGAGCCACGCTCCGACTAAGGAAGCCGGCTTATAGCGTTGGGTGTCCGTCTCCGCAAGGCACACAAGGAAGGAAATCGCATCGAAATGGACGATCGCAAGAGGATCGGTTAACTCGTTGAGGTCACGGCACTTTGCCCCGGGGCCATGGCGCACGCGCAGCTCAGCGATCGATTTGCGCGCTTCATTCGAACGGCTGCGCCCGCTATAGGCGAGCGTGAAAGCCAGCATCGTCCCGTACCATTCATGCCCGCAGCAGACAGCATCGCGATCGACACCCTGATCCTGCCGGCCGACGCGGCTGGAATCACGCAAGCCGCGGCGACGTTCGCGCGCGGCGGCCTGGTCGCGTTCCCGACCGAAACCGTGTATGGCCTCGGCGCCGATGCCGCCAATGCCGCCGCGATCGCGCGTCTCTACCAGGCCAAGGGCCGGCCGGCCTTCAATCCGCTGATCGCCCATGTCGCCGATCTCGCCGCTGCGCGGCGGATCGGCCGCTTCGATGCCACGGCCGAGCGCCTGGCCGCCGCGTTCTGGCCGGGGCCGCTGACGCTGGTGGTGCCGCAGGCCCCTGGCTGCCCGGTGGCCGATCTCGCCACTGCCGGGCTCGACACGGTGGCCATTCGCGTGCCCCTGCATCCGACGGCGCAGGCGCTGATCGCCGCGTTCGGCGGCGCCGTGGTGGCGCCCTCCGCCAACGTCTCCGGCCACGTGTCTCCGACCACGGCGGCGCATGTCGCGGCCGATCTCAGCGGGCGGATCGACCTGATCCTCGACGGCGGGCCGGTCGAGGTCGGGGTCGAATCGACCATCGTCGGCTGCTTCGATGCGCCGACGCTGCTGCGCCCCGGCGGCGTTCCGAGCGAGGCGATCGAGGCCGTGCTCGGCCGCTCCCTGGCGCGGCCCGCCGCCCCCGAGGCGCAGGACGCGGAGCAGCCGCTGGCGCCAGGCATGCTGGCCTCGCACTATGCGCCGCGCGCCAGCGTCCGCCTCGACGCCACGGAGGTCGCGCCCGGCGAGGCCCTGCTCGCCTTCGGACCCCTGACCTTGCCTGGCGCCAGCGAAGCCACCGCGATCCTGAACCTGTCGCCAACAGGCGATCCGGCAGAGGCGGCGACGCATCTTTTCGGCTATCTTCGCAGCCTCGATGGGAGTGGCGCGCGCAGCATCGCCGTGATGCCGATCCCGAGCGACGGACTGGGCGAGGCCATCAATGACCGGCTGCGCCGCGCCGCCGCGCCGAGATAACACTGGAAGTAGCCGACCATGAACATCAGCCAGCCTGCCTTTCCGCCGCTGCCGCCCGACCTGATCGCGCAATTCGCCGCCATCGTCGGCGAGCGCCAGGCGCTGACCGCGGAAACCGACGTTGCGCCTTACGTCACCGAGGAGCGCAATCTGTTCCACGGCCGCTCGCCGCTGGTGCTGCGCCCGGGCTCGACCGCTGAAGTGGCAGCGATCTGCAAGCTTGCCAGTCAGCACCGTATCGCGCTGGTGCCGCAGGGCGGCAACACCGGCCTCGTCGGCGGCCAGACCCCGCACAATGGCGAGGTGGTCGTCTCGCTGAAGCGCATGGACAGGATCCGCGAGGTCGACACCGCCTCCAACACCATGATCGCCGAGGCCGGCGTCGTGTTGCAGGTCGCGCAGCAGAAGGCCGCCGAGGTGGATCGGCTGTTCCCGCTGTCGCTCGGCGCCGAGGGGAGCTGCACCATCGGCGGCAATCTCTCGACCAATGCCGGCGGCACCGCCGCCCTCGCCTATGGCGTCGCGCGCGAGATGGCGCTCGGGGTCGAGGTGGTGCTGGCCGACGGGCGGGTGCTCAATGCGCTGTCGAAATTGAAGAAGGACAACACCGGCTACGACCTGCGCAACCTGTTCATCGGCGCCGAGGGCACGCTCGGCATCATCACCGCGGCGAGCCTGAAGCTGTTCCCGAAGCCGCGCGCGATCGAGACCGCGTTCGTCGGGCTGAAGTCGCCGGAGGACGCGCTGAAGCTCTTGGCAATCGCGCAACGCGAGGCCGCCGGCAGCCTGACCAGTTTCGAACTGATCGCCGCGATCGCGCTCGACTTCTCGATCCGCAACGCCGCCGGCAACCGCGCGCCGCTGTCGGGCGCGCATCCTTGGTTCGTGCTGATGGAGCTGTCGTCCTCGCGCGACGATGCGCGCGCCACGCTCGAGACGATCCTGGAACAGGGCCTCGAGGACGGCATCGTCGACGACGCCGCGATGGCCGACAGCCTCGCCCAGCGCATGGCGTTCTGGAAGCTGCGCGAGGACATCTCGGCGGCGCAGAAGCCGGAGGGCGGCTCGATCAAGCACGACATCTCCGTGCCGGTTGCCGCGGTGCCCGCCTTCATCGCAGAGGCCAACGCCGCCGTGGTGAAGCTGATGCCGGGTGCACGCCCGGTGCCGTTCGGCCATCTCGGCGACGGCAACATCCACTACAATGTCAGCCAGCCGATCGGCGCCGAGACTGCCGACTACCTCGCGCGCTGGCACGAGGTCAACGCGGTCGTGTTCGAGATCGTGCTGCGGATGGGCGGCTCGATCTCGGCCGAGCACGGCATCGGCGTGCTCAAGCGCGACGAACTGCCCGACGTGAAAGATCCGACCGCCATCGCGCTGATGCGCGCGATCAAGGCGCAGTTCGATCCGTTGGGGATCATGAATCCCGGCAAGGTGCTCTAGGCTTTCGACGCTCCCATGGACAGTGCCCCCGCTCTCGCGATCTCCGACATCACCGATGCCGACGTGCCCGCCATCATCGCGCTGTGGCAGCGCTGCGGCCTGACGCGGCCGTGGAACGATCCGGCCGCCGACATCGCCCTCGCCCGCCGCGGCGACAGCTCCACCATCCTGGTCGGCCGCGTGGGCGGCGCGATCGCGGCGTCCGCCATGGTCGGCCATGACGGCCATCGCGGCTGGGTCTACTACGTCAGCGTCGATCCCGATCATCGCGGCCGCGATCATGGCCGCGCCATCATGGCCGCCGCAGAAGACTGGCTGCGTGCGCGCGGCGTCCTCAAGCTGATGCTGATGGTGCGCGGCGACAACACCAAGGTGCAGGCGTTCTATCATCAGCTCGACTACGCCGTGCAGGACAGCGTCGTGTTCTCGAAATGGCTCGACGGTCGCGACCCTACGCCGGGCATGAAATAGAGGTCCACCATGAGCATCTCCGACCGCATCCGCGTGCACGAGAAGCGCGTGCTGTCCGACCATTACGGCACGTTGAGCTCGACCAAGTTCGAGTGGCGGCGCGACGACGGCACCTGGCAGATGCAGAGCCGCGACGTGTTCGACCGCGGCAACGCGGCGGCGATCCTGCCGTACAATCTCGCGCAGCGCAGCGTCATCCTGGTCAAACAGTTCCGTTATCCGGCTTTCCTCAACGGCCATGACGATCTTCTCATTGAGGCCGCGGCCGGGCTGCTCGATGATGCCTCGCCCGAGGAGCGGATCCGGCTCGAGGCCGAAGAGGAAACCGGGTTCCGGCTGCACGACGTCAAGTTCGTGTTCGAGGCGTTCATGAGCCCGGGCGTCGTCACCGAGAAGATCCACTTCTTCGTCGCGGCGTACGAGCCCGAGATGCGCGTCAGCGCCGGCGGCGGGCTGGCGCATGAGGGTGAGGAGATCGAGGTGCTGGAACTCTCGATCGACGACGCGTTGGCGATGATCGCCGACGGCCGCATCCAGGACGCCAAGACGATCATGCTGCTGCAGCACGCGGCACTGAGGATCTTCGTCTGAACCGAGCCAACGCATCGGCCGCCGATCTTGCTGCGCTGTCGTCCTCCGCGAAAGCGGGGACCCAGTATTCCAGAGACATCCGTTTCAAACCGAGAGGCCGCGGCGTACTGGATCCCCGCCTTCGCGGGGATGACGACCTGTTCTGTTGAAACATCCGGCCTCAAAATAAGCTACCCTGCCCGCCATCGACCGAAGTTGAAACTTTTCGGGATGCAACCTTCTTGGCCGGCTTGCGCTGCGCATCTTCGAGGGCGCGCATCTCTTCGGTCATCGGCAACAGCAGCTGATCATCGTCATTGGCCACCGCATTGACGCGTGTCGAGACCTCGTACCAGGCGAACTCACCTTCACGCGGCCCGACCAGCAGCCTCATGACCTCGTCGGCGTCATCGCTGCGGCAATCGAGCCAGAGCGAGAAATCATCCGGCCGGATCGTCACGGGAACACGGTGATGCAGTGTCGCGAGATCACCGCTCGCGGCCGCCGTGAGAAGCGCGACCGTATCGACCTCCTCGCCGTTCGGTCCCATCCAGGTCTCGGCGAGCGCGGCGAAACCGAGCGGCGCGCGATCGCTGCGATGGATGAAGAACGGACGCTTGCGGCCGTCGATCACCTGCCATTCGTAATACCCATCAGCGGGCACAAGAACGCGGCGGCGCCGAATCGCATTCTTGAACGCGGGCTTCTCGCGTACGGTCTCCGAACGTGCATTGATCAGCAGCGTGAAATTACGGGGATCCTTGACCCAGGCCGGCATGAAACCCCAGCGCATCAGGCGAAACCGGCGCTTCTCCTGGTCCAGGAGAATTACGGGAATCGGCTGTGTCGGAGCAATATTGTGGCGCGGCGGGAAGTTTGGCTGCTCTTCGTAGCCGAAGATCTGCCTGAGAGCCGCGGGTGGTGAAGTGATCACGAAGCGTCCACACATAATCTCACTCAAATCGTCGTGTGTTCAGCACCTTTTAACTTGGGTTGCCAACACTGCGGCGGATGACCGTAGCGGCGACCCAATCCGTGCCTTCCGATCGCACGACCCAACGACCGGCAGGCAGCGCTATCGATCCGGCGCGTGCCGCGATGCTGCGCGCTGCCAACATCAATCCGCGCACCGGCCTCGCCACCGACTACCTGAATCATTTCAACGAAGCCGTCATGCTGCTCGAAATGATTCCGGACATTCCGGAGTGCGCCGAGGACTTCCTGGCATGGTCGCCGCTGACCTATCCAGAACATTTCACGCACACCAACTTCAAGGCCCGCGATCTCGTCATCGATGCCTACGAGCAGGCCGAGCCGTCAATTCGCAATAAATTCGACCAGCTCACCAAGACCATGACCGAGATCCTGCTCGCGGTCGGCAGCGCGATGCGCGACGCCAAGCAGGACGCGACCAAAGCCAAGCTCGCCGAGCAGGCCGCCGCCTGGGTCAAGCCGCTGGTGGCGCAGGCCGGCGGCATCATCAACGGCGACATCGAGATCGATCCGGATCCGGTCGACGAGGTCGATACGGTCGACGCGATCATGGCGAGCTTCTGATCCGCATAACGGGGCTGCCACTGCGGCGATGTTCACGTTAGGGTGGGAACCCGCTCCCGGAGCTCCCCATCGAATGATCGATCCGACACCTCCGCGCCATCCCCAGCTCGCCGTCAGCGCCGCGATCTTCCGCGACGGCAAGCTCCTGCTGGTGCGCCGGGCGCGATCCCCGGCCAAGGGCGTCTATACCCTGCCGGGCGGCCGGGTCGAGTTCGGCGAAACCCTGCATGAGGCCGTCGCGCGCGAGGTCATGGAGGAGACGGCGCTGTCGATCGCCCTCATCGGGCTGGCCGGCTGGCGTGAGGTGCTGCCGGCCAGTCAGGGAGGCAAGGGAGGCGGCGGTCACTACGTGATTCTGCCGTTCGCCGCGCGCTGGCAGTCCGGCGAGGTCCGGCTCAACCCGGAACTGGACGATTTCCAGTGGCGCGTCCCCGATGCGCTGGACGGCCTGACGCTGACCGACGGGCTGCCGGAGATCATCGCTGCCGCCCGGGCGCTGCTGTAAGCGCGCCTTGCGTCGGCCTGCCGGCAAAGGCATATCAAGGGCGTGGTTCCGATGATTTCCAAACGCCTGCTGGCCCTCCTCATGCTCGTCACGGTCTGCGCCGCCGCCCCCGTGCGGGCGCAGGATGCGGCCGCGCCGTTCGATGGCGATCTGCAGCGGCTGGCCGAGATCCTCGGCACCCTGCATTACCTCCGCGGCATCTGCGGCAGCAATGAAGGCGCCAAATGGCGCAACCAGATGCAGGCGCTGGTCGATGCCGAGACACCGTCGGGCGAGCGCCGCGCCCGCATGATCGCCGGCTTCAACCGCGGCTATAACGGTTTTCAGCAGACCTACCGGACCTGCACGCCGGCCGCGATGGTGGCGATCCGCCGCTACATCGACGAGGGCTCCAAGATCTCGCGGGACCTCACGGCGCGCTATGCCAATTGAGGCCGCGGGAACGTTATCCCCGATTGCGTTAACCCTGTTAACCTTTCCTAAACAACTGGCCTAGGCGTCCGCGTCCTGCGTGGTAAACCTCACTCGTCCGGCGCGCCCGCGTTCGGAATTCAACGCGCCTCGCGGCCCCGCCAGACTGAATTCAATGAGCTTTCCCGTCACCTTCAGCGCCCTCCCCGCCGTCCTGCCCGACCATGAGCAGAAGCAGGCCGCGCTCAGCTACCTCAACGAAGCCTGGGCGGAAGCGCGCCATGACGGCGTCGACGGCGACTGCCTGGCGCAGGCCAGCCTGTTCGCGGCGCTGGCCGAGCTCGTCACCACCTATGGCGAGGACGCGGTCGCGACCTTCGTCGAGGGCATGCCCGAGCGCGTCCGCAACGGCGAGTTCTCGCTGATCCGGTCGACGCAGTAGTTTCCCAAGCTCCTCGAGCGTAGCCCGGATGAGCGAAAGCGATATCCGGGATCTCATCCGCTGCGTCGGTGCCCCCCGGATGTCGCTGTGCTCATCCGGGCTACGAGACTGCGAGACGCGCTGATGTGCCCGCGTAGGCTGACATCGCGCGACAACCTCGGTCGTCATGCCCGCGAAGTCGGGCATCCAGTACGCCGCGGCCTCTCGGTCGATCACGCTGCCGGTGAGTACTGGATCCCCGCCTTCGCGGGGATGACAGCGGTGAATGTCGCAAGGCCGGCGGACCACCGCAGCAGTGCAGGTCAATCGCAGCGCTGCCTTCGAGCCCAACGCTCACCTTCACATGTCAAATAGCGGGCACACCTCGTCGTCCTCGCGACGCTTAAGCGTCCGAGCGATGACCGGCGTTCGTCCCTCGCAAGATCGAGGGCGCAGGGAAGGCTGGGCGTCGGCTGACGCCCATGGCCCCCGTGCGAACAAGAAGCACGGGGCAGGAACCACAGGTGCAGCCGGATGAGCCCAGCCTTCCCTGCGCGATGGTTTTAACGCTTGCTTCGCGCTCTCCCTGGGGACCGGCTTGATTGCCCCCATCGCCTGCGCCGATGCTCTCGCATCGAGCGCCGGCTTGACCTCGGCATCGGGAGACCAGGACCACGCGACTTGACGTCCGCATCAAGATTGTTCGTCCGCGCTAGCCGAAGCCACGCTGCAACCCGACACGTCCACCGCCTCCCCGCCTCGCGTCTCGTGACGACCGCGCGTACGCCCCTCTCGTTGAGGCGGGATGGGTGGAGGAGTGACATGGATTCTGAAAAAAAGAAAGTGAATTCTTTCGCCCGAAAGGTGCTGCAAGCGCGATCACGTTGAGACATTGCGCAAAATTGCCGTTGCGGCGCATGCGTTTTGTGTAGTTGCCGTGCCCCAGAGCGTGGGCGTGACAAGCAAAATCGTGCACTGATTTGCCCGTCGGGTGGACCGGGGCAGCAACCGGTCAACTCACCCTACCGACGTAAAGATGGACTCCATCGCGCTGCCGCTTAGCTTTCGAAGGTGGACCTCAACGGGCTCACGACAATGTCCGGAAAGGGCCCAGGCTGTGTCACACAGCCTGGGCCGAAAGCAGACCTCAGCCGCAGCCTCAGCTGTGTCCGCTACGGACCTCGACTCGGACATGGACCGCGCGCAGCTTCCACCGGCTTTCCGTTCGGGGCTTCACTTTAGACTGACCAACAGAAGACTGCGGTCGGCATCTTTCGAAACTGGGCGGACAACTCCACTCCAGTCACCGAAATTGCCGGAGAGCACGCTTCACCAACATCCCCTCACCAGATTTTCCTCAGCGAGCAAACACGCAGCTGCTCTCATGCTGGCAACAGCAGAACACACCCGTCATGGGTTTCGATGTTCGAGGAATTCCTTCACCGGCCCGACGAAGGGGTGCACGAACTGGCCGAGCATGCCGCCGGGGATCGGCTTCACCGTACCGTAATTGACGGGCCAACGGTCTTTGGGCAGGTGCCAGGTTCCGCCCAGCATATCGAACAGCGGCGTGTGTGCCGCGTAGTTCTTGTCGAGGGCCTCGGCGTCCGAGGCGTGGTGCCAGTGATGGAATTGCGGCGTGACGATGATGTACCGCAGCCAGCCGACATCCATCTTGATGTTCGAATGGATCAGCACCGATTGCACCGAGATGAAAATGAGATAGGCGAAGATCGTGTCCTGCGGGAAGCCGAGCAGGACGATCGGCACGAGCACCAAAGCGCGCGTGGCCAATGGCTCGAAAAAATGCAGGCGCGATCCCGAGAGCCAGTCCATGTGCTCGGGCGAATGATGGACCGCATGGATCCGCCACAACCACGGCACCTCGTGATAGGTGCGGTGGGAGATATATTCGACGGCATCGGCCGCCAGGATCACCAGCACGAAGCGGACGATCGCGGGCAGGGCCACGACATGCGCCTGCAGCCACGGGCTGATCGCCCAGGCGAAGTAGTCATGGGCAAAATGGGTCGAGACCACCAGGAACACGCCGATCAGCAGGTGGTTGACGCCGAAATAAGCGAGATCGAGCCTCCAGCCGGGGCTGAGCGGCCCCTGCTCCGGCCGCACCCGTGGGAAGACCCATTCGAGCAACACGAAGGCTGCGCCGGTGAAGAAGAGATCGAGCACCAGCCAGTCGAGGCCGAGATAGAAGTGCGGCTGGAGAAAATCCGGTGTCGGCACGTAGGGCCCGCCAAGCAGCGTGGCGAGGAAAAGCGCGCTGAGGCCGATCGCAGCGCTCACCCGCGGACCGCCAAGCACGATCCCGAGGACGCCGAGCCAGGCACCGACGACCATGGCGATCGCAAGCGTGAGGCGGAGCAGCTCGACGTCGTAATGGACGCGCAGCTCCGGCGTCGTGAGAAAGGCGGGGTAGCGCAGGCATAGCACCGCAGCGGCGCTGAGCACGCCGATCGCGGCGCAGAGAGAACTACCGATGCGCCCCTCGCCGATGCGCGGCCTTGAACTGTCTTGAGCCATCGACCGTCTCCCAACAGAGATTCTCGGGCGCGTCAGCGCAGGCGCGCAAGCATTTTCTCAAATCCAACGGCTAAAGGTACGTATTTGGCCGACAAGAGTTAAAATTCCCGGAAGTCAAAGTCCGCTTTGAGCCACAATTGCAGCCATCGCGACGGCGTTGTCGAGGTCAATTGGATATTTGTAATTCCGAGTGGTCCAATTGCGAACGGCCTTCGCGCCGAGCGGCCCGGTAACGCCCCGGCGACTGACCGTTGTGCCGATGAAACAGCTTCGAGAATGCTGCCGCCGTCTCGTAGCCGACTTGGCTGGCAATCTGTGCGATGGACTCATGGCTGGTTTCCAGCAGAAACGCCGCTTCCGCCATACGGCGTTCAATCACATAGCGTTGCACGGACTGGCCGACGAGCCTGGTAAAACGTTCGGAAAATGCCGAGCGGCCAAGCCCGACGCGATGTCCAAGGCCGCTCAGAGTCCAGGGACGTTCCGGATTTTCGTGAATGAGCTTGAGCGCGGGTCCGATATGGGGGTCGGAAATGGCCCCGAGCCAGCCGCCTTGTCCAGGACTGAGAGATGAAATCCAGCTTCGGAGCACCTCGACAAAGAGCACTTCCGTCAGTCTTGAAAGCACGACGCGTTGGCCGGGGCGATCGAGCGCAGATTCGCTGACCATGCGGCGCAGGATAGCTTCGAGCCATTCACCGTCCGTCGTCCGCCTCAACAATAGGACTGGCGGTAGCAGCTCCAGCACGCTGCCAAATGTCGGCCGCGACACCGTGAAATTGCCGCAGATCATGGTCGAGTGCGGCTTCACGCGACTGCCGTGACGAATGATGCCAAACCGCGATGACGCCCGATCGATATCGATAATACGCAAAGGTTTGGCCCGGCGATCCGAATAAAACACATGAGGTTCGCCGCGTGTCATGACGACAAGATCGCCCTCGGTCATCTGAATTTCTTGTCCCTGCCCAACAGCGAGAGTCGCCGATCCTCGGCTGACATAATGAAACAACGCGTACGGGCGCGCCGGGAGCTCCAGATGCCAGGGATGGCCGAGCTCGAAGTGAAAAAGCAAGGTCCCGCCGAGACGAACGCGATCGAGCATTTGGGCGAGGATGTCCATTCTGTCCAGACTAACTCGGTGGACGATCGAACACAACATTCGGACGATTGATCTCTATCGTCCGGGTGGACTGCGGACTAGGTCATGTCGCGGCGGGGCCAACCTCACGTGCGGCGACCCTATCGCCCACGGCGGATGGAAAACCGCGAGCTTATTGGAAACGCCCTGTCCATTCCCCGGACGATGTTCCGTCCGACATGCCCATAGGATCATTCGATGCGAAATATCCTCCTGTCAGCTGCCACCGCATTTCTGGCCGGGTCGGCGTTGGTCGGCTCCGCCCATTCCGCCGAACCGCCGAAGGGAGCGGCTCAAAACATCGTTCTCGTGCACGGCGCCTTCGTGGACCAGACGAGCTGGCAGCCTGTCGCCGATATTCTCACCAAGAAAGGCTACAACGTCACGCTGGTCGAGAATCCGCTCACCTCACTTGCGGCGGATGTCGATGCCACCAGACAGGCGCTCGCAAAGCAGAACGGCAAGACCGTGTTGGTCGGCCATTCATGGGGCGGCGTCGTGATCACGCAGGCCGGCGACGATCCCAAGGTTTCAGCGCTGGTCTATGTTTCCGCCTTTGCGCCTGAGGTCGGCGAATCCCTGGCGTCGCTGGCAAAGGCCGGCCCGCCGACCGAAGGCGCCAAAGCGATCAAGCCCGACGCGAAGGGTGATCTGTACATCGATCCCAAGGTGTTTCCGTCAGCCGTCGCTGCGGATCTTCCTCCGGAAATCGGTGAGCACCTCGCGAAGTCACAGCTGCCGTTGAATCACGTTGCGTTCGAGGCCCCTGTCACCATTGCGGCCTGGCATGACAAGCCGAATTTCTACGTCATCAGCACGAAGGACAAGGTCATCGCGCCCGAGGCGCAGAAGTCGTTTGCAGCCAGGATCAAGGCTCAGACAACCGACGTCGCCGGCAGCCATGCCTCGCTCGTCGTCCATGCGAAAGAGGTGGCCGAGGTCATCGAAAAGGCCGCGCGCGCGAAGTGACGGTCCCACGCCCGGCGCTTTTCGCGCCGGGCGAATATGCGGGCCAATTCTCCCGGACGTCTTTGGCACAATGTAAGTCGGCGACTAACACGCGCTCTGGCGGCATGACCGAGCCAGATCAAGGGAACTCTTCGCATGAACAAGGTCCTTCTCAGCGCTGCCTGGGCTCTTTTCTCCGCGGCTGCCGTGTCTGCACACGCGACCGGTCGGGAGCCGCTCGACGCTGCCACGCTCGGCACGATCAAATCGAGATTCGCCAGGCTGATGGAATTGGCCAACAAACACGATTTCGGACGTTTGCATGAGATGTTTTGGCAATCGCCCTCGACGCTGTTAGTCGCCAAGAGCGCGATCCAGTCCGAAGGAAACTGGGCAGGCTATTGGGGCAACGAGGCGATTGACCAGAAGCTGCATGACATCGGCAGTTCCGGTCCAGTCGTGCTCGAGCCAGACTATTCGCGGCTCAAGGTCGTTGGGCTGACGCGCGATGTCGCCGAGTCCTATGTTCCGATGAACATCACCGTTTCCTATGCGGGACAGGACGGAACGGCCAAGCCCTTCCTGATGATTGTCAACTGGCTTCGCATCGGCAACGCTTGGAAGGTCGCTTCTGAAATCATCCTGCCGGTGCCGCCGGCACCGACCGCGAAACAACATTGAAGGAAGAGATGTTATGATGGGCAGACGGACTTGTTCCGCCGCGCTCCTGACCCTTGGTGCGGCTTCACTGATCTCCACACTTGGCACGGCTGCCACTTCCGCTCCGGCGAGCGCGACGACCGTCGTGCTCGTACACCCGCGGTTCGTCCGTCAGCCCCCGGGGCCGTCCTTCATGATGTAGCCCATCAGGTCGTCCACGTTGTGCTCCAGATCCCGGATGATGTTCTTGACGACGTCTCCGATCGAGATCACGCCCACGACCTTGCCCGCGTCCAGCACCGGCAGATGGCGAAAACTACGTTGAGACATCATCGCCATGCAACTGTCCAGCCGGTGGTCCGGCTTGACCGTCACCGGGTCGCCCGTCATCACCTGGCCCACCGGCGTCTGCTTCGCGTCGAGCCCGGGCAGCAGCACTTTGATGGCGCAGTCACCCTGCGTCACGATGCCGACCAGGACCCCGTCGTCGATGACCAGCACCGACCGGACCCGGTTGTCGCGCATCTGGCGCAAGGCTTCGACGACCATGTCGCCGGAACGAACATGGATCACGGCGCCAGTCTTCTGGGCCAGAGCGCTTCTGACTGTGCTCATCGATCTCCCCTCGTGGACCCTGTCCTGCCCCGCCTTGATGGTCCACCAAGAGGATAGTCGAAATATCCGGCCTCGTCAGCAATGCCGATACAGTGCGGCCTACCCGTGGACCCGAACGATGGCCGAGGGTCACAAGTGGCCTATCGATCCCCGGATTGCTGACTTCCGGTCGTGCCCGACAGCGGAACCATCGGGTGACGCAAAGTTGCATTGGCAGTGTGGGGCAGACGTCGTGAACGCGGAGGCCTTGTAGCCCGGATGAGCGGACGCCTGCGCCGACAGGCGTCGGCGGACGCGACATCCGGAGTCTCACGTGCCGTGGCGGTGAACCCGGATGTCGCTGCGCTCATCCGGGCTACGGAGTTCTGCGGGTTGACTGCGCTCGCAACGACGGAGCTAACAACGGCGACGAGCCTTACGGCCGCAGCGTCTCCATGAACCGCACCGGCTCGCCCGTGGCTGGCGCCAGCAGTTCGCCCTGCCACATGACGCGCTGACCACGGACGAAGGTGCCGACGGGCCAGCCGGTGACGCGCACGCCGTCATAGGGGGTCCAGCCGGCTTTGGAGGCGACCCATTTGTTGGTGATGGTTTCGCTGCGCTTGAGATCGACCACCGTCAAATCAGCGTCATAGCCGGCGGCGATGCGGCCCTTGCGGGCGATGTTGTAGATGCGGGCGGGGCCGGCGCTGGTGAGGTCGACGAAACGGGCGAGCGACAGCCGGCCGGCGTTGACGTGGTCGAGCATGATCGGCACCAGCGTCTGCACGCCGGTCATGCCGGAGGGCGAGGCGGGATAGGTCTTGGCCTTCTCCTCGGCGGTGTGCGGCGCGTGGTCGGAGCCGAGGATGTCGACGATGCCCTGGTGCACGCCCCACCAGATCACGTCGCGATGGTCGGCCGAGCGCACCGGCGGGTTCATCTGCGCGTAGGTGCCGAGCCGCTCGTAGCATTCGGGCGCGGCCAAGGTGAGATGATGCGGCGTCGCCTCGACGGTCGCGACGTCCTTGTGGTCGCGCAGATACACGATCTCCTCCTTGGTGGAGATGTGCAGCACGTGGATGCGCTTGCCGGTCTCGTGCGCGAGATTGACGAGACGTTGCGTGGCACGCAGCGCCGCCTCCTCATCGCGCCACACCGGGTGTGAGCGCGGATCGTTCTCGACGCGCAAATCCTTGCGCTCGTTGAGGCGGTATTCGTCCTCGGCGTGGAACGCGGCGCGGCGGCGGATCACCTGGAAGATGCGGCGCAGGCTGTCGTCGTCCTCGACCAGCAGCGAGCCGGTGGAGGAGCCGACGAACACCTTGACGCCGGCGCAGCCCTCGGCGCGCTCCAGCACCGGGAGCTGGTCGACGTTCTCGCGGGTGCCGCCGATGAAGAAGGCGAAGTCGCAATGCATGCGATGGCGGCCGGCCTCGACCTTGGCGGTGAACGCCTCCGCGGTGACCGTCAGCGGATTGGTGTTGGGCATCTCGAACACGGCGGTGACGCCGCCCATCACGGCGCTGCGCGAGCCGGTTTCGAGATCCTCCTTGTGGGTCAAACCGGGCTCGCGAAAATGCACCTGGGTGTCGATGACGCCGGGCAGCACATGCAGGCCCTTGCAGTCGATGATCTCGGCCGCGGAGGCCGCGCCGAGATCGCCGATCTCGACGATGCGCCCCTGGGAGATGCCGATGTCGCGGACGCCCTCGCCGTCCTGATTGACCACGGTGCCGGATTTCAGAATGACGTCGAACCGCGCGCTCATGAAGCCCTCATAGGATTTCATTCTCCTGATCACCCCAAGACGCATCGATCATGCTGCGCGCCTGCCCATTTGCTGGCCTGCAGGCCCGCGTGAACCTCGATCTTTAGAATGAAGCCACCGCGCCGCGGCGTTTCAGCCTTGTGGTTTATGCTAGCGCGGCTTACGTTTCGGTGCGGCCTGTCGCAAGAGGTTTTTCGAATGAAAGCGACGTTTCTCGACGACCGGGGCGTGGTCCAGGTCAGCGGCGACGATGCACGCAAGTTCCTCAACGGTCTCTTCACCACCGACGTCGGCAAGCTCCACCCTGGTGAAGCCCGGTTCGGCGCGCTGCTGACGCCACAGGGCAAGATCATCGTCGATTTCCTGGTGGCGCAACTGCCCTCGACCGAGGCCGGCGAGCGCTTCGTGCTCGACTGCCCGCGCGCGCTGGCGCAGGCGCTCACCGACAAGCTCAATCTGTACAAACTGCGCGCCAAGGTCGCGGTCGCCAATCTTTCCGACCAGCTCGGCGTGAGCGCATTGTGGGATGGTGCGGTCGGCACGGCGATCGAGGCCAGCTTCATCGATCCGCGCCACGAGAGCCTTGGCACGCGCGTCATCGCGCCGCAGGCCGCGCTTGCCGACATCGCCGCCCGGCTCGGCGCCGAGATCGTGGATTCCACCGTCTATGAGGCGCACCGCATCGAATGCAGCGTGCCGCGCGGCGGCCTCGACTTCATGTATGGCGACGCGTTTCCGCACGAAACCAACATGGACCGGCTGCACGGCGTCGACATCGGCAAGGGCTGCTATGTCGGCCAGGAGGTCGTGAGCCGCATGCATCATCGCGGCACCACGCGCACGCGCTCCGCACAGGTGCTGCTCGAGGGAGCCAGTCCCGAGCCGGGCACGCCGATCACGGCCGGCGACAAGACGATCGGCACCATGGGCTCGGCCGCGCAGCACAAGGGCATGGCGCTGCTGCGCATCGACCGCGCCGCCGAGGCGATCGAGGCGGGCACGCCGCTCACCGCCGGCGGACTCGTCTTGAGCATCGCCGATCCCGAGGCCCTGCAAGGCCCGCCGAAGCAGACGGTCGCCTGAGCGCATCAGCATGAGCCGCGCTGCCGTCGTCCATCCGGATGGTCTGACGCGCTGCCCCTGGCCGGGCAGTGATCCGCTTTATGTCGCCTATCACGACACCGAGTGGGGCGTGCCGGAATATGACGACCGCGCGCTGTATGAGAAGCTGATCCTCGACGGCTTCCAGGCCGGGCTGTCGTGGATCACGATCCTGCGCAAGCGCGAGAATTTCCGCCGCGCCTTCGATGATTTCCAGCCGGAGAAGATCGCGCGTTACACCGACAAGAAGATCCACGCGCTGATGAACGATGTCGGCATCGTCCGCAACCGCGCCAAGATCGAGGGCACGATTCTCAGCGCGAAATCCTGGCTGAAGATCCAGGAGGAAGGCGGCTTCTCGAAGCTGCTGTGGGACTTCATGGACGGCGCGCCGAAGGTCAATCAGTTCAAGACCACCGCGAGCGTGCCGGCCTCGACGCCGCTGTCGATCAAGGTCTCCAAGGAATTGTCCGCGCGCGGCTTCAAGTTCGTCGGCCCGACGATCGTCTACGCCTTCATGCAGGCGACCGGCATGGTCAATGACCATCTCGTCACCTGCTTCTGCCACGAGACCTGCAGCGGCAAGCGCCGCGCCCCGCGCCTCAAGCCTCCCAAATGACAACTGACAAGGCCCCGAGCGGGCACGACCGCGTCTGGCAGCGCATGCTGTCCGGCCGGCGGCTCAACCTGATCGATCCCTCGCCGCTCGATGTCGAGATCGCCGACATCGCCCATGGGCTCGCACGCGTGGCGCGCTGGAACGGCCAGACGTCAGGCGCGCACATCTTCTCGGTCGCGCAGCACACGCTGCTGGTCGAAACGGTGATGCGCGCGCGCAAACCCAACATCGACGTCAGGCTGCGGCTCGCGGCGCTGCTGCACGATGCGCCGGAATACGTCATCGGCGACATGATCTCGCCGTTCAAGGCGGTGCTCGGCGGCAGCTACAAGTCAGTCGAGAAGCGGCTGCTGGGCGCCATCCACATCCGCTTCGGCCTGCCCGCCGAGCTTGCGCCCAAGATCGAGCGCCAGATCAAGGCCGCCGATCGCGGCGCCGCTTTTCTCGAGGCGACCCGCCTCGCCGGCTTCTCCGAAAGCGAGGCGAAGAAGCTGTTCGGCCGCGATCCCGGCCTGCCGGACGCCACCGTCACCGACTACCTGACACCCTGGAGCGCGGCCAAGGCCGAGAAGCAGTTCCTGACCCGCTTCAACCTGGTGCTGAGGTCGTGCTGAGATGCCGCTGACGCCGGACGAGCGCCGCAACGAGCGCCTGAAGCTGCTGGCGAACTGGTTCAACACGCTGGGGACCGCCATCGTCACCGCAGGAACGTTCGTGCCGCTCGCCCAGTTCGTCTATGGCGTGCTGCCGCCGAGTACCCCGGCCGGCCTGATCTACGGCTCCGGCGTGGTTTGCATTGTCACGGGATTGCTCATACATTTGCTCGGTCAGTGGATCCTGGGAGGTCTTCGATGACCATGCACCAGCTCATCGCCCTGAGCTTTCCGCTCCTGACCGCTGCGGCCGTTGCCGTGGTGGCGCTGCTCGTGCGCCGTCCCTGGTCCGAAAAGCCGGTCGAGTTGCCCTCTCCGAGCCGTGAGCGTGTCCTCGACCACCTCGAGCGGCTGAACGCCGAGATCGAGGGCAAGGCGCATCTCGTCCGCCAGGAGCTGCGGCACCTCAAGAACACGCGCTGACGCCGGGTCAGCCTTGACGCGGCGCAACAGGCTTGCGTCGCACGCATGCGCCAGCCCGACAGCAGACCTCCGAAAGCCGCTTTTGCGCTTGCACGCGCGGTCGTATAATTGGGCTTTCAAAGGCCCCTCATGATCCATGTCTGCTCGCTTGCCGCCCTGCCCGAGACCGTGCGCCTGACCGGCGCCAGTCACGTCCTCACCATCATGGCCAATGTCGAGCAGGTGCAGCGGCCGCAGACGATCCTTCCCGAGAACCATCTGCGGGTCTCGGTCGACGACATCACCGAGCAGCTCCCGGGCTTCATGGCACCGAGCGAGGGCCACGTCACCCAGGTGCTGGAGTTCGTGCGCGGCTGGGACCGCGCCGCGCCGCTCGTGATCCACTGCTACGCCGGCATCAGCCGCTCCACCGCCAGCGCCTTCGCCGCGGCCTGCGCGCTCAACCCCAATCGCGACGAGCTCGACATCGCCTGGGCCATCCGCCAAGCCTCGCCGATCGCCTCGCCCAACCGCCTGATCGTCAGCCTCGCCGACAGGGCGCTGGGGCGCCAGGGCCGCATGGTGCGCGCACTGGACGCCATCGGGCCGGGCGCGATGATGGTCGACAGCCAGCCGTTCCGGATCGATCTGGAGTGAGTTGCGAGGCTGCGTAGCCGCGTACCGGCACGCTTTGAACTTATGTTCCGCGGTTTGACACAGAGGGAACGACGGCCATCGTGCGACCTGCCGTGGCCATCGGCCGATTCGCCGCGCCTACCCGAAAGCCGGCGCCATCCCTCCACCCGTGACGCCCGCCGGCGCCATTGTTTCAGGATTTCCCCGCGTGATGTTCGATTCGCACCTGGATTGGATCGCCCTGCTGGTCGCGTTCGCCCTATTCGCATACGCGCGTCAAATCTCCGATCGATTGGCCGAGCTGCAGGCCCGGCTGGACCGGCTCGAAGCCGCGCGTCCGGCGGCCATTGCGCCAGTGCCGGCAGCGCCGCCACTGAGTCCGCTGCAAGAGCCTGCGCCGATGCCGCCGCCGCTGCCGGAAGCGACCGAGCCCGCGCTGCAGCCTGCGACGATGGCGAGCGACGCGGCGGCTGATCAGCCGCCGCCGCTCGCGCCTCCGCCTCCCGTACCGCAACCGTCCGCCGGTTTCGAGGAGCGCATCGGCACCCGCTGGGTGGTGTGGATCGGCGGGCTGACCTTGGCGCTCGGCGGCTTCTTCATGGTGCGCTACTCGATCGAGGCCGGCCTCATCGGTCCCGAGGTGCGCGTCGCGCTCGGCGCGCTGTTCGCCGCCGCGCTGCTTGCGGCCGGCGAATGGACGCGGCGCAAGGAGAGCATCTCGCAGATCGCGGCGCTGCCGATCGCCAACATCCCGGCGATGCTGACCGCGGCCGGCACGGCGGTCGCCTTCGCGACCATTTACGCCGCCTACGCGCTCTATGAGTTCCTGCCGCCCGCGATCGCCTTCGTGCTGCTCGGCCTCGTCGCCTTGGGCACGCTGGCGGCGGCGCTGCTGCACGGCCCGGCGCTGGCCGGACTCGGCCTCGTCGCGGCCTTCACGACGCCGGTGCTGGTGTCGACCGGCCAGCCGAACTACTGGGCGCTCTACATCTATCTCGCCATCGTCACGGCGGCCGCGTTCGCGCTGGCGCGCGTGCGGCTGTGGCGCTGGCTGGCGATGACCACGATCGGGCTGTCGTTCCTGTGGACCCTGCCGGGCCTCGACATGGGCGTCGAGACGGTGGCGCCGCACGTCTTCCACGTCGCCGCGGGCTTTGCGCTGGCCGCGCTGATCGTGGTCTGCGGCTTCATGTTCGGGCCCGCTGCCGACAATGACGAGGTCGAGCCGATCTCGTCGGTGGGGCTCGCGGTCTATCTGCTCGGCGCCATGCTGGTGGTGCTCTCGAGCTTCCACGACGGCCTGGCGCTGATCGGCTTTACGCTGCTGGTCGCGGCCACGCTCGCCGTCGCCTGGCGCGCGCCGAGCGCGGTCGGCGCGGTCGCGGCCGCTGCTGCGACCGTGTTCCTGGTGTTCGCCGAATGGGCGCTGCGCGACAATCCGGACCTGCTGGTGCTGCCCGGCGGCGCGCTGCCGGGTATGGGACCGAACCCGCTCGGCGCATCGGTCACCTCGCATCTGGTCACGGCGGCGATCTTTGCGCTCGGCTTCGGCGGCGCCGGATTCCTGGCGCAGGGGCGCTCGCACAATGCGACCGTGCCGGTGGTGTGGTCGGCGGCCGGCGTGTTCACGCCGCTGGCGCTGCTGGTCGCGCTCTACGCGCGCATCGCCCATCTCGACCGCTCGATTCCGTTTGCGATCCTCGCCGTCGTGCTGGCGGCCGGCTTTGCCGCCGCGACCGAACCGCTGACCCGGCGCGAGGAGCGACCCGGCCTCAGCGCCTCGATCGCGCTGTTTGCGACCGGCACGCTGGCCGCGCTGGCGCTGGCGCTGACCTTCGCGCTGGAAAAAGGCTGGCTCACGATCGCGCTGGCGCTGATGTCGCTCGGCACTGCCTGGATCTACGAGAACCGGCCGATCCGGTTCCTGCGCACGCTCGCGGCCGTCTTTGCCGGGCTGGTCGCGTTCCGCATCGGCTACGATCCGCGCATCGTCGGCGCCGATGTCGGCACCACGCCGATCTTCAACTGGCTGCTATGGGGCTATGGCGTGCCGGCGGCGTCGTTCTGGGGCGCGAGCACTCTGATGCGCCGCCATGGCGACGATGCGCCGCTGCGCGCGGTCGAGGCCGCCGCCATCCTGTTCACGACGCTGCTTGCCTTCCTGGAGATCCGCCACGCCGTCAATGACGGCGACATGCTGGCAGTGCCGTCGCTCGCCGAAATCGGCCTCGACGTCTGCGTCGCGCTGGCGCTCGCGATCGGGTTGGAGCGACTACGCGAGCGCAGCGGCAGCATCGTGCACAACATCAGCGCGGTGATCCTGACCGGCTTTGCCGGCGGCGCCACCGTGCTCGGGCTGCTGCTGTTCGAGAACCCGATGATCTCGGATGTCGCGATCAAGGGCGGCCTGCTCAACATCCTGATCCTGGCCTACGCATTCCCGGCCGTGCTGATGCTGCTGCTGTCCTACGCGGTGGCGGGCCGCCGTCCGCCCGGCTACGGCAACACGCTGGCGGCCGGCGCGCTGATCCTGGCGCTGTCCTATGTCAGCCTCGAGATCCGCCGGATCTATCACGGCCCCGACCTGACGAGCGGCGTCACCAGCGCCGCCGAGCAGTACACCTACTCGATCGCCTGGCTCGGCTTCGGCGTGGTATTGCTCGGGATCGGAATCATCGTGCAGTCGCAGCGCGCGCGCTTGGCATCCGCGATCGTGATCGCGCTGACGATCCTGAAAGCCTTCCTGGTCGACATGTCGGCGCTGACCGGCGTCTGGCGCGCGCTGTCGTTCATCGGTCTCGGGCTGGTGCTGGTCGCGATCGGCTGGCTGTATCAAAAGGTGCTGTTCCGGCGGCAGCAGCAGGCGCCGCCTGCTGCACCGGCGGAGTGACGATCAGGCGGCCCTGACCGACTGCAGGAACGAGGCGACCTCGCGCTTCAGGCGGTCGCTGTCGGTCGCCAGCGACTTGGCGGCGCTCAGCACATGCGAGGACGCCGAGCCGGTCTCGGTGGCGCCGCGCTGCACGTCGACGACGTTGGACGACACCTGCTGCGTGCCATGCGCGGCCTGCTGGACGTTGCGCGAGATCTCCTGCGTCGCCGCGCCCTGCTCTTCGACGGCGGCCGCGATCGCCGAGGAAATTTCCGACAGCCGTTCGATGCTGCCGGAGATGTCGCGGATGGCGCCGACCGATTCCTGCGTCGCTGCCTGGATGCTGCCGATCTGCTGGCCGATCTCGCCGGTCGCCTTGGCGGTCTGCTCGGCCAGGGCCTTCACCTCGGAGGCGACCACCGCGAAGCCGCGGCCGGCCTCGCCGGCGCGGGCCGCCTCGATGGTGGCGTTCAAGGCGAGCAGGTTGGTCTGGCCGGCAATCGAGTTGATCAGCTCGACCACAGCGCCGATCCTGGCCGCCGCCTTCGACAATTCGCCGACGCGATCGTTGGTCTGACGTGCCTGGGTGACGGCGTCCGAGGCCATCCGCGCCGATTCCTGCACCTGGCGGCTGATCTCGGTGATCGAGGACGACAGCTCCTCGGTGGCTGAGGCGACCGACTGCACGTTGGTCGAGGCTTCTTCCGAGGCCGCCGCGACCTGGGTGGAGATTTCCTGCGAGCGGGTCGCGGTCGATGACAGCGCGCCGGCGGAGTGCTCGAGCTCGGTCGAGGCCGACGACACCGTCTGCACGATCTCGCCGATCGTCGTCTCGAACTGGCGGGTGATGTTGTCGACGCGGCGGCCGCGTTCGATCTTGGCCTCGGCGTCGACCGCGGCCCTCTCATCGGCCTCCTTCTTGGCGATCAGCGCCTCCTTGAACACCTGCAGGGTGTCGGCCATCGCGCCCATTTCGGTCGGCTCGCCACGGTGCGGCACCTCGGCCGAGAGATCGCCCTGCCCGAGCGCCTGCATCGGCCTGATGATGGAGGCGATGCCGGCCGAGACGTCCTGCACGAGATAGAAGCCGACGCCGATCGCGGCCACGACCACGGCGAGAATGATGCTCGTCATGATCCAGAAGGCGTTGCTGTAGCCGTCGGCGGCGTCGCGGGTGGCGGCTTCCGCGCCCTTGTCGTTGAAGTCGATGGCCTTCGCCAGCAGCTCTTCGGAGACCGCCGACGCGGCGCCCGGTCCCTTGAACAGGCCGTCGATATCATCGGGCAGACGCCCGACATTCTTGCGCGAGACGTCGAGCACCTTGTTCGACTCGGCGATGTAATTGGCCCAGGCACGCGTCCAGGCTTCATAGATCTTGCGCTCATCGGCATTCGCGATCAACGGCTCGTAGGCGCGGATGTCCTTCTGCACGATGTCGAGCATGTCGGCCATGCGCTTGTCGGCCGCGGCCTTGGCTTCGGCCGACAGCGCCATCACGTGAACGCGCAGCGTGAGGCGGTACATGTTGATGTCGGCGCGCAGCGCGCCGAGCATCCGGACGCTCGGCAGCCAGTTCTTCGAGATCTCGATCGTTTGGGCATTGATCCCGTGCATGCTGCGCAGCGCCAGCACGCCCATGCCGGACATCACCACCAGCATGAAGGCAATGACGACGATGATCTTGAGACGAATGGAGAGCTTGGACACGTCCTGATCCTCCGAGAGAAAGCATCTCGCAACCGGACATCTCAGCCCGGGCACGACACCATTGCGCGACCGGCGTACCGCTGCGAAACGAAAAAGCGGCCACTGCTGGGAAGCAGTGTGCCGCTTTGTCTGCAACGTTCCGTTAATGCTAAACGTCGTATTAGTACGGGACTCGAATTCTTTCGCCGCGCGGGGCGGGTGATCAGGCCGCCCGCACCGACTCCAGGAACGTCGCGACCTCGCGCTTGAGGCGGTCGCTGTCCGAGGCCAGCGACTGCGCCGCGGCCAGCACGTGCGTGGAGGCCGTTCCGGTCTCGGTCGCGCCACGCTGCACGTCGACGACGTTCGAGGACACCTGCTGCGTGCCTGCCGACGCCTGCTGGACGTTGCGCGAGATCTCCTGCGTGGCGGCCCCCTGCTCTTCCACGGCCGCAGCGATCGCCGACGAGATTTCCGACAGCCGCTCGATGGTGGTCGAGATCGCCCGGATGGCTCCGACCGACTCCTGCGTCGCCGCCTGGATGCCCGAGACCTGCTGGCCGATCTCATCGGTCGCCTTGGCCGTCTGCTCGGCCAGCGCCTTCACTTCGGAGGCAACGACCGCGAAACCGCGGCCGGCCTCGCCTGCGCGCGCCGCCTCGATGGTCGCATTCAGCGCCAGCAGGTTGGTCTGGCCCGCGATCGTATTGATCAGCTCGACCACATCGCCGATGCGCGCGGCCGCCTTGCTCAGCTCGCCGACACGATCATTGGTCATGCGCGCCTGGTCCACGGCTTCGGTAGCCATGCGGGCCGATTCCTGCACCTGGCGGCTGATCTCGGTGATCGATGAGGACAGCTCCTCCGTCGCGGACGCGACCGACTGCACGTTGGTCGAGGCCTCCTCCGAGGCGGCCGCAACCGCGGTCGAGATTTCCTGCGAACGCGTCGCGGTGGACGACAGCGCGCCCGCGGAGTGCTCGAGCTCGGTCGAGGCCGACGACACCGTCTGGACGATCTCGCCGATGGTCGCTTCGAACTGACGGGTGATGTTGTCGACGCGCCGGCCGCGTTCGATCTTGGCCTCGGCATCGTGTGCCGCGAGCTCGTCGGCCTCCTTCTTGGCGATCAGCGCTTCCTTGAACACCTGCAGCGTATCCGCCATGGCGCCGATCTCGGTGGGCTCGCCGCGTTGCGTGACTTCCGCGCTCAGATCGCCCTTGGCGAGCTCCTGCATCGGCTTGATGATGGAAGCGATGCCCTGCGAGACGGTCTGCACCAGGTAGAAGCCGACGACGATGCCGGCGACGATGGCGGCGGCGATGATCGAAACGACCAGCCAGATCGCACGCGAGAAGCTCTCCGACGCCTGCCGCGTCGCATTGTCGGCGCCCTTGTTGTTGAACTCGATGTCCTGGATGAAATACTTGTCCGCGTCACGTGCGATCGCAGCAGCCGACTTCTCCAGCAGCTCGGTGGCCTCCCGCGGAAGCCGGCCGACGCTCTTGTTCGACTCGTCCATCACCTGCTTGACGGCGACGACGTACTTCTCCCAGGCCTGCACCCAGCTGTTGTAGATCGCGCGCTCCTCGGCCGACGTGATCATCGGCTCGTAGGTCTTGCGGTCCTTGTTGATGGCTTCGAGGATGCCGTTCACCCGCTTCTCGCCGGCCTGCTTGGCCTCGGTGGTCTCGGCCATGACATGCGCCCGCAGCGCAATGCGCAGCAGGTTGATATCGGCGCGCAGCTCGCCGATCGCGCGCACGCTGGGCAGCCAGTTGTTGGCGATGTCGACCGTGTTCGCATTGATCGACTGCATGCTGGTCACGGCGAGCACGCCGAGCCCGGACATCGCCAGCAGCATGAAGGCGATGACCGAAATGATCTTGGTACGGATGGACAGTTTGGACACTGGTGACCCCGGATGGCTGTGCGGCTTGTGGCCGCTCCCTGCCAACGCTCACGACGGCAACTGATCCGTGTACGCGCGACGTTGCGCAGTCTTCGCTCAGGGTACGGACGTCTCGTTCCCCGAACGGAACCATTTGGGAAAAAACAAGCCAAACATAAGTTAAACTTGTAGACCGTACTAATACGGGAATGGCAGGCGTGCCCGGTGCCGGATCACCAGACGCCAAAGTCTCTTCAGGAGGCGTTCTGCTGCTTTCGATCGCGCGCGTTGGGTTGCCGGTCTCGGGCAGGAAGGACACACCTGTGAGCTTGGTGGTATGCCATGACCCTTTAATGGCGCGTTACTACCTGAGCCTGTAATTTAGTCAGGAGCACGTAGATGGAACTTGGTGAGAGTCGGCTGGGACGGGCTGGCGCCTGTAAACCGATTGGCGTTCACCGCCATGTCGAAAGCCGTAAGCCTGCTCGAAGCCGCGCTACGGACCCTGACGAGCAAGCTCGATCAGGGACCCACGATCTGCGAAGGGCGGTGTGAGATCAGGAGCGCGCGGCGGCCGGACGGATAGTCGCACGGCCGGTGGTGCAGGAATCAGCAGCTCAGCCGACGGCTTCCGAGACCAGGCGGATACGGAACACCGGCTGCTTGGCTTCGTCCAGCAGCTCCATCTGCCACTCTGCTCCCTGCTGCAGGCTCTTCGAGATCCCCCCGATCAGGTCCGAACAAACCGCAGTCAGCTCGTTCCAGGCGGTCTCCCGGTTGGCAAACTCGTAAGGCTGATCAGCAGCGCCCGAATAGCGGCCCTGGCTGATACGGAAGAAATAAAGCGACATAACGACCCTTTCTATTGGGCCACCCCCCGCGGCAAACTGCATTGTGAGTCGCTACCGAGGCATGAATTTAACTGTCCGTACGACTACGGCGCAATGACCGCTAGCGTGCGGTTCTCTCTCAAATATTGCTCTATGTTAATCAGACGCGTTTTTTTCAATGATCGGTGAACTAACAACTAATCAGTCGAGCGGCGAAGCTCCGGTGCAGCATCAGTCTTCGCGTTTTCGGACTTGCCGGCGTCGGCTTTCGCGGATTCCGCCTTCACCGATTCTGCTTTCGCGGGTTCCACTTTGCTGCGTTCCACCCGCGGTGTCTCTACCCGTGCTGCCACTTCGGTATGCGACGGATCCGCTCCGGTTGCAGCAGCGCGTGCCGCACGCGGGCGCGCCACGGCCCGCGCCATCAGCATGGTGGCACCGCCCTGGTGCTGGAAGTCGCAATAGGCAAAGGCGCCGAGCCCCGAGACCGAACCGCGGAAGCTGCGATCATCCTTCTTGTCGAGGTTGAAGCACGGTTCGAACGGCATGCCCTTGATGGCGGCGCATACGTTCTGGCCGCGAATCTGCAGCGTGTTGCCGGGCAGACGGATTTGCCGGACCGGACCGGAGCCCGAGAACTGCACGGCGCCGGCGGCCCCCATGTCGTCGAGAATGCGCCCAGCGCCGCGGGTTCCGTCGACACAGGTGAACGCGAACACCTTTCCGGCGACGAATTTACGCGCCTCGTCGGCCGTCATCGATCCCGCCACGGCAGGAGCGATTACGGCGCCGGCGGTCACGGTCCCCAGCAAAAAACGCGCGAGCATCTTCAAACTCCCACTTAACCCCACGCAGCGGGTAAGGCGGTATCTTTACCCCATGCTTACCATACCAACCATGGCGAGAATGGAGCAGCATGGTTTGAAAAGTCTGAAGATCCTCAGGATATTCTTACCACCGTGCGGCCGCGGACTTGGCCGGCGAGGATCTGCGGGCCCAGCGAGGCGACTTGGTCCAACTCGATTTCATGAGTGATTTCAGATAGTTTTCCGCGATCCAAATCGGCGGCGAGGCGCTGCCAGGCGGCCTTGCGGGCCGGCAGCGGACACATCACGGAATCGATGCCCAGAAGGCACACGCCGCGCAGAATGAAGGGCGCGACCGAGGACGGCAGGTCCATGCCGGCGGCAAGACCGCAGGCCGCGATTGCGCCGCCATATCTGGTCATCGCCAGCAGGTTGGCGAGCGTATGGGAGCCGACGCTGTCGATCCCGCCCGCCCAGCGCTCCTTGCCCAGCGGCTTGGCCGGCGCGGACAGCTCGTTGCGATCGATGATTTCGGCGGCCCCGAGCGACTTGAGATAGTCCCCTTCCGCCAGCCGCCCGGTCGAGGCGATCACGTGATAGCCGAGCCTGGCGAGCACCGCGATCGCGACCGAGCCGACGCCGCCGGCCGCTCCCGTCACCACCACCGGGCCGCTGGCCGGCGTCAGCCCATGCTTCTCCAGGGCCAGCACCGCGAGCATGGCCGTGAAGCCGGCGGTGCCGATCGCCATGGCGTCGCGCGCCGACAGGCCCTGCGGCAAGCCGACCAGCCAGTCGCCCTTGACCCGGGCCTTCTCGGCATAGGCGCCGAGATGAGTCTCGCCCATGCCCCAGCCGGTGCAGATCACGGCGTCGCCCGGCTTCCAGGCCGGATGGCTGGACTGCTCGACCGTGCCGGCGAAATCGATGCCGGCGATCATCGGAAAGCGGCGGACCACCGGCGCCTTCCCGGTCAGCGCCAGACCGTCCTTGTAGTTCAGCGCCGACCATTCGACCTTGACCGTGACGTCGCCGTCCATCAGTTCGGCTTCGTCGAACTGCGTCAGTGTGGCGGTCGTCCCCTTGTCGGCCTTGTCGATCCGGATCGCCTTGAACGTTCCCACAGCGGCACTCCCTGCGCTCTCTTCGTCTCAGGCCATGTTTAGCCGATCAGATTGGCGGCGCAACTCAGGTCGCGGGAACGGCGCGCGCCACCGGCTTCTCGACGATGGGCAGGTTGATCAGCGCCGAGAGCACGCCGAACAGGATCGAGAGCCACCAGATCGGCGTATACGAGCCGTAGCGCTCGAACACGATGCCGCCGAGCCAGACGCCGAGGAAGCCGCCGACTTGGTGGCTGACGAAGGCGAAGCCATACAGCGTGGCGAGCCAGCGCGTGCCGAACATGATCGCGACCAGCGACGAGGTCGGCGGCACGGTCGAGAGCCAGGCGAGACCGGAGACAGCCCCGAAGGCGATCGCGGTGGCCGGCGTCACCGGGAACGAGATGAAGGCGAGCGTCGCCAGCGCGCGGGTGAAATAGATGAAGGACAGGATGTAGCGCTTCGGCAGCCGGCTCTGCAGCCAGCCGACGCTGAGCGAGCCGATGATGTTGAACAGCCCGATCGCCGCGATCACCCAACCGCCGGTCTGGGCCGACAGGCCGCGGTCGACCAGGAACGCCGGCAGATGCACGGTGATGAAGGCGAGCTGGAAGCCACAGGTGAAGAAGCCGAGCACCAGCAGCACGTAGGAGCGGTGGCCGAACGCTTCCATCAGCGCCGTCGTGAACGACTGCTGCTCGGCCTCGGACGGCTTGGCCTCGGCGGCCGGCGGCGTCGCGACCGCTGATGACAACGGCACGATGAACAGCATCAAGGTCGCGAACACCATCAACGCGCTCTGCCAGCCGAACTGATCGATCAGCGCCACGCCGAAGGGCGCGAACAGGAACTGGCCGAGCGAGCCGGCCGCGGTGCCCGCACCGAGTGCAAGGCCGCGCCGCTCCGGCGGCAGCAGCTTGCTGAACGCCGACAAAATGAGGTTGAACGAGCAGCCGGAAAGGCCGAAGCCGACCAGCACGCCGGCGCCGACGTTCAGCGACAATGGCGTCGTCGAATAGCGCATCATCAGCAGGCCGCCGGCATAGAGCAGCGCGCCGACACAGATCACGCGCATCACGCCGAAACGATCAGCGATCGCACCGGCGAGCGGCTGACCGAGCCCCCACAGCAGGTTCTGCACTGCCACTGCGAGCGCGAACACATCGCGTCCCCAGGCGAATTCACGGCTCATCGGCTGCACGAAGAAGCCGAGGCTCGAGCGCGGACCGAAGCTCAGCAGCGCAATGGCGCAGCCGCACACGATGATGACCAGCGGCGTGCGCCAGCTCTGGGTCGGAGAGGCCGTGCCGAGATCGCCGGTCTGTATCGACATGAATTGTCCTCCCCCGTGATGCTGCCCGTGTCGCCGGCCGCTCGTCACGAATTAATGCATTTGCATTGAACTCCCAAGCTCAAAAGCGGGAACTCAGCCATGAAAAAATCGATGCCAAGGTCGAGCCATGAGCGCATGTCATCCATGATGAGTTCCATCGACGGAACTCGGGAAGCCATGTTCATCTGTCCTGTCACGCGAGTGATAGACAGCGATTCATCTTCTGCGAGAATGACTTGCAGAACGGCCGCGATTTGTCACCAAACACCGATAAACAGCGAGGAATGTCTCTGAAGAAGAACTAACAGGTACCGCGGTACATATGCTGACGGAATGTGGAATTTGGACAGCATATGGACCACGACCAGATCGAGACCTCAGGCCATGTCGTGATCGTCGGCGCCGGCATTGCGGGACTGTTCTGCGCACTGAAGCTCGCACCCCAGCCGGTCACCTTGATCTCCGCGACACCGCTCGGCGAGGATTGTTTCGGCGCGACGATGCAGGCCGACATCGCGGCAGCGGTCGCGTCCGGTGACAGTCCAGAATCCCATGCCGCCGACATGATCGCGGCGGGTGCCGGCCTTGTCGACGAGAGCGCGGCGCTCGGCCTTGCCCGTGATGCGGCGGCGCGGATCGAGGACCTGCTGCGCCTCGGCGTCGCGTTCGATCGCGATCACGGCGGCGGACTGGCGACCTCCCGCGCCGCTGCGCATTCAGCGCGGCGAATCCTGAGCGTTCGCGGCGATTTCACCGGACAGGCGATCGTCGCCGCCCTGACCGACGCCGTGCGTGCGACACCCTCGGTCCGCGTCGTCGAGGGCTATGTCGCCGACGCGCTGCTGACCGAGAACGGGGCCGTGCGCGGCCTGCAGCTGCGCCCGGCCGATGATGATGCGGGCGCGCCGGTGCTGATCGCCGCGCCAGCCGTCGTCCTGGCGACCGGCGGCATCGGGCATTTGTTCGCTGCGACCACCAACCCCGTTCATGCCAACGGCATCGGCCTTGCGATCGCCGCGCGAGCCGGCGCCGTCATCGCCGACCCCGAATTCGTGCAGTTCCATCCAACTGCGATGATGACGGGTCATGATCCGGCGGCCGTGGTCAGCGAGAGCCTGCGCGGCGCTGGCGCCATCCTGATCAACCGGCGCGGCCAGCGCTTCATGCTGCCGCGGCATCCGCTGGTCGATCTGGCGCCGCGTGATACCGTGGCCCGCGGCGTCATGGCCGAAATCATCGCCGGGCGCGGAGCCTTCGTCGACGCCCGCGACGTCCTCGACGAAGATGTCGCGGAGCGCTATCCGATGCTGCACCGGGCCTGCGTCGCCGCCGGACTCGATCCGACGCGGCAGCCGATTCCGGTGGCGCCGGCGGCGCATTTCCACATGGGCGGCATCGCAATCGATGCCTGCGGCCGCACCTCCATCGAGGGACTATGGGCGGCCGGCGAGGTGGCGGCGACCGCAACCGATGGCGCCAATCACATCGCGGGCAACGCGCTGCTCGCCGCTTTGGTGTTCGCCGCGCGGATTGCCGAGGACGTGTCGGGCAGGACGTTCGCCGAAGCCTCCACCCTGCAGCACGTTGCATTCGCCGCTTCGCCCGGCGGCTGCCCGGGCTTCGCGGAGAAGACGCTGCGTGAGATGATGACGGCGCAGCTTGGCGTCATCCGCGAGGAGGAGCGCGTGGCCGAAGCGATCGTCGCGATTGCCAGGATGGAGCGCGACGGCGGCAGTCCGAGGCTGCGCAACATGGCGAGTGCAGCGCTGCTGATCGCGACCGCGGCCTGGAGTCGGCGCGAGAGCCGCGGCGCGCATTGCCGCGCCGACTGCCCGGCGGAGAATCCGAGCTTCGCCCAGAGGACGATGACCACATTGGCCGCTGCGCGCGAGATCGCCGACGAGCTCGCGGCGCGGCCGACGGCACGGCAATCGCGGCCGCTGAGCGCGTAGCAAGATCTGATCCGACCGCGTCACGACGGAGTTCGGCAGTCGCGGTTTCACCATCTTTCGAAGCGGCCATCGTCGTCCAAGACAGATATTCCAACTCGTTGTTTTTGCCGCCTCGCCGGTATTTGGGGACAGGCGCGACCTGATTAGTACGTGCCGTGTCGGTCGTTTAAATCCATTGATCCCGCGGGCGCTCGACGAACAAATTAGCCATGCCGTTGCGCCGGCACTCGTCGTCATGGCGCGCATGAACTGAGCGGACCTCGCCACTGAGTTGGACGAGGCCTTTCGTCGAATTAGATCGCCGGCAGACGCGAACGCGGCGGCTCGCCGCACGGATCGAGCACATCCTTGACGCGCGCGACTAATTCGCATCGACCTGTAGGGATACGCCACGCGCATGCCCAGCGCCGGCGGCATTTACCAGCACGAACTAAATGGCTGGACAGGTTCGCCATGATTTCGGCAAAAGAGCCGCAGAACGTTTACAAATAAGAAAAAGAGATGGCTGGAATTTAGCGGTGCTCAAGTAGTCGCGCGAGTTTCTGTCCGTCCTGATGACGAGGAAATGGAAAGCCACGGCTGCCAGATCACCGATTGACCGCTTGGCATGATCACGGATGCGGTCGTCCGTCTCGCGGCCGGTGCGGAAGCCGAATCGCCGAACGGATACGGCGGCAAACGGTCCAGGGAGTGATGCGGAGCGACGCGATGGCGCGTGTCCGCAGGAGTAGTCGAGGATGAGTTCCGTAGTGCGGAGTAGCGGATCGCGGATCGCCGTGGGTGATGCGCAGAGCGAACGTTGGCGCCCGGCAAAGCCTGCCGCTTTGTCCAACAGCGTCGCGCATGCGACGTCCGCGCCTGATGAGGATACGGCCACCGCTCTCCCCCCGCCGTGGTGGCAAACCGCTTCGGCGGCCGATGATGCGCCGATGCCTTCGGCGCCTGTAGAGGCGGACCGATCCCGGCAGATCCCTTCACTCGATCCAGTCGTGATGCCCCCGCCTCCGCCCCAACCGCTCGAATTCGATTCCGTTTTCCGATTCAGTGCCGCAGTGACCGTGCTTGCGGGCCTCGCGTTCTTTGCGGTGCGCGTCATGCAGGCTCCGAATATTGAAACAGCTGCAAAGTCGGAAACGACCGCTTCATCGTCTCCCCGAAACTTCGGGGCAGCGGGGAAATCGACATTCGAGGACGGCCAAGCATCGGTGGACGCCGTGGCGCACGCAGTCGGGCGGACCGATTCGATCGCGGCGTCGGTCCCGGCCGTCAAGCCGGCTCCGGACGGAGGCGAGACCCCGCAATTAGTTCTGCCGAAGGCTTCGCGGGCGATCGCGACCAGGAGCCCTGCACCGGCGGCCGCGTCTGCGCTGACCAGGAACGAGATCAGCGAAATGCTGAAGCGCGGACGCGATCTCATCGGCACCGGCGACGTTGCGACGGCCCGTCTGATCCTGGCGCATGTCGCGGAAGGAGACGCCGAAGCATCATTGATGCTGGCCAGTACCTATGACGTCGCGGTCTTGTCCAAGTTGAAAGCCGTCGGCGTCGCGCCCGATCCGGCCAAGGCCCGCGCCTGGTACGCGAGAGCGGCCGAACTCGGGTCCCTCGAGGCCCGGCGGCGCCTCGAGTGAGCCGAGCTTCGAGACTGGGTGATGAGGCGCGATCTCACGCCGGTCGCTGCGCAGGAATGGCGGCGGGGCGCCGCTGGATCCTGGTCGATGACGTCGTGCGGGCGACGCGCGTCGCCGCAAAGTGTTGTGTGTTGCGTGATGAGGTCCATGATGGGAATGTTCGAACGTCTGCTGCAGCCGGCCTGGTCGTCGGCGCCCCGTGGTCCGCGGCTGCTTTGCGCGCCGAGTTCTCCGACCGTGGCGTTGCTGCTCGCGCTTGCCACCGTGCCAGGCTCGGCGCGTGCTGCCGAGGGCGAGATCCGGATCGGCAATACGACCCCCTACAGCGGGCCGGCGGCCGCCTATGGCAGCGTGGGCAAGGTCATCTCGGCCTATTTCCAGAAGGTGAATGACGAGGGCGGGATCAGGGGCCGCAAGATCACCTACATCTCCTATGACGACGGCTATAATCCGCAGAAGACGGTGGAACTGACACGACGGCTCGTGGAGGAAGACAAGGTTGACGTCATCTTTGCGAGCGTTGGAACAGCGACCAGCGCGGCGGTGCGGCCTTATCTCAACGCGAACAAGATACCGCAATTGTTCGTCGGCTCCGGCGCCTCGATCTGGGATCAGCCTCGCGACTATCCCTGGACCATGGGAGCGCAACCCAGCTACCAGATCGAAGCTCATATCCACGCGCAATATCTGCTCGAACAACATGCCGGTGGCACGCGCATCGGTGTGCTGTATCAGGACGACGAGTTCGGCAAGGACTATCTGAAGGGCTTGAAGGACGGGCTCGGCGGCAAGCTGCCGATCGTCGGAGAAGCGGCCTACGCGGTCACCGATACCGACATCAATCAGCAGATCACGAAGCTGAAGGCCGCCGGTGCCAACGTCCTGGTCGACGTCAGCACTCCGAAATTCACCGTGCTCGCGATCCGCCGCCTCGCCGAGCTCGGCTGGAAACCCGAGCACATCATCCCCACGGTTTCGGATTCGGTCGCCACCGTGCTGCAGCCTGCAGGCCTGCAGAACGCGGAAGGACTGCTGTCCGCCACCATCCTGTACGAGGGCGGTGCACAGGGCGGCGATCCCGGCTTCGCCGAGTGGTCCGCGTTCATGGATCGTTACGCGCCTGCCATCAGCAAGAACAACAGCTTGGGAATCGTGGGCTACGCGCTCGCCAACCTGATGGTTGCGGTCCTGCGCAATTGCGGCGACGACTTCTCCCGCGACAACATCATGAGGCAGGCTCGTTCCTTGAAGGGGACGCCGATTCCCATGCTGATTCCCGGGATCGTCGCCAATACCAGCGCCAGCGACCACGCGCCGATCGAGCAGATGCAGATGAAGCGCTTCGTCGACGGCCATTGGGAGCGGTTCGGACCGGTACGCAGTGGAATCGACCCGGGTGCCGTCAGCGATTCCTTCAAGGCGATCTTCCGCTATGCGTCGTCCAAGCGGGACCTCGCAGGTCAGCTCAATGCCAATACGGTGAGCCTGATGACCGGCTCTTATGGCAGCACCTATTCCCAGATGGGCGCCGATGCCGCCTCGGTGCTCAATGACGGCATCAACCTGCGGATCATGCCGATCCTCGGCAGCGGTTCGGTTCAGGCGGTGGCCGACATCCTGATGCTCAAGGGCGTCGACGTGGGAATCGTGCGCAAGGACACGCTGTCCTATCTCGAACGCAAGGACTTCGCGAGCAACATCCGCAATCAGCTCGTCTACGTCACCAAGATGTTCAACGAGGAAATGCATGTCCTGGCGCCGCGATCGATCCGCACCATGCGGGAGCTCGACGGCAAGACCGTCGCGGTCGACCTGCCGGATGGCAGCACCTTCGTGACCGCGATCAACGTGTTCGAGCGGCTCGAGATCAAGCCGCACCTGCTCTATATCGAGCCGCGCATCGCGCTCGAAATGTTGCGCAAGGGGGAGATCGACGCGATCATTGCGGTCGAGGGCAAGCCGGTGCCCTGGCTCAGCCAGATCACGGATCCCAACCTCCATTTCGTTCCGGTCGGCTACGACAAGACCTTGCGCGAGGACTACCTTCCATCCAAGCTCACCGCGGACGACTACCCCAACCTGATCTCAAAATCCGAGCCGGTTGACACGATTGCGGCTGAGGCGATCCTGGCGTCGTATAATTGGCAGCCGGGGAATGAGCGTTACCGCCGGCTGTCGCTGCTTGTCGAATCGCTGTTCTCACGGGTGTCGGAGCTGCAGCGGCCTCCCTTCCATCCGAAATGGCAGGAGATGGCGCCGCGTGCGCCGGTTGCCGGATGGACCAGGTTGCGGGTCGCGCAGGAATGGCTCGATGGGACTATAAAGATTCCAGCGCCCGCGGCGGTCAGTCCGGTCACCGGTAGCCGGCCGAAGCCGGTCACGGCTGCCGTACCGTCCCCGCGCGTTCCTGCCACCGCGAAGCCGCAGGCCGCAACGTCGCCTGAGCAGGCGCGCCAGACGGAGTTGTACCGCCGCTTTCTCGAGTGGAATGCGGCGCGTCACTAATTCGGCTCCGCCCGGCATCGACGTCCTCATCGCACCGAAGGCCCGGGACGCTGCAGGACTTCGATCGACCGGTCAAATCCCGGGCCGAGATATTAGCGCCGCGTCCAGTTCGGATTGATCTCGGCTTCGCTCTTGGCCGCCTCGGTGAGCTCGGCCGAAATGGCCGCCGTCTGCTGCGGCGTGCCCCAGCTCGGCGCATCGCTGCCGTCGCCCCACCGCTTCGGGCGATAGAAGGTGTGGACGCCGAACTTGTACATCCGTTTCATTTCGGCGACCCAGGACGGCCGCACCCAATAGGCGTGATAGTGGGTCGACTTGCCCACCTCGGGCAGCCAGATCAGGCCGTCCAGCATGGCCTTCGCGATCTTCCTGGCGCGGTCCCACATCTCCGGCTCGCGAACCACGTCCGCAGTGTTGTCGCAGGCGAAGGTGAACTGGCAGGCGAAGTGGCGGTATTTGTTCTGATAGACGACGCCGCACACCGTGGTCGGATAATAGCCGGAGAATGCGCGGTTCAGCACGACCTGCGCCACCGCCATCTGGCCGCGTACGGCCTCGCCGCGCGATTCGAAGTAGATCGCTTCCGCAAGGCACTTCTCCGACTTGAAGCGCGCCTTCTCGTCCGCGAGGCCCAGCCGTTCGGCCGGCGTCCTGTCACGCTGATTGTCGGTGTTGACCTCGCCCTTGGGGGCGATGCTCTCGCCGCCGTCACCGGACTTCGCCACATCGTCCGCCGGCTGCGGCAACGCCGCCATCGGCTTGAGATCCGGATCAGGCATGACGATCAGCGGCGCTTCGCCCGGCTGCCAGGTTTCCATCGTGCCGGTGACGCCACCCAGCGACGCTGCGCCGAAATACAGATTCGACGTCTTGATGTTGAGGCCGTCATAGCTGACCGGGACGTCCGCGGCCGCCAAATCGGGCGCGGGCTTGAGCTCGCCTGACGGCTGGACCTCCGGCTTCGACGCCCCATACTGGACGAGCGGCGGCGCACTCAACGCTTCCTGCAATTCGGGATCGAGTGCAGCGCGCTGCGCCGGCGTCTGCACTTCCGAGCTCTTGGCGCCGAACACGGACGAATTCGAATCAGGCTGAGTCGGCGTTGCCGGGGCGGACTCCGTCGGCGCAGGCTCGACGGGCGCGGCCGACTCGGTCGGCTGTGCCGGCGCCGTGGCCGGACGCACGACGAGGCGATCGCCTTTCAGGGTGCGATCCACCTTGGGAAAATCGGAGGCCTGGTAGCGCGGCGGAACCTGCAGCGCCGGATTGCGCGGCGTCGTGCTGCCGGTGACGTCGATGTCGCGCGCGTCGAGACTGGCGAGACGGACGTTCACCCCTTGCGGCGCAGAGGTTCCGATCGGACGGCCGAAGCTGTAGGTGGCGAGCTGAACGGTCGCAGCGGCCGCGGACACACGCTTCTGCCAGCGCTCGGCGACGCCCGGCTGGCGGGCGAGCAGTGAAGCGATGTCTTGATACCCGGTCTCTGTCGGCATCAGGGCGAAGACGCAGAGACCGAGTCCGAAGGACGCAAATCGCGCGCCCTTCGGACCGGGACGCAGAACTAACATCGATACGCTCAACGCAACGCTTACTGAGGAAGACCGAACGACAGTGCATCCGTGCAATTCGATCGTTACTCTTCGTATCGGGTTTAGGTTGCTGAGGAGTTAATCCGCGTTGCAAGATCGAAACATGCAAGCGGAGAAGTTGCAGAGCGCCGTGCGATCGAGATGCTTGGTAAACAGCGGCGTGACGAGAACGGTGAAGATTCGGTCAACGAAGACCGTGAATGAATGTTTGAAGCGCGGATCGATTCGAAGCGTCGATGCGAGATGTTCGTAGGTGGAACATCGCTGGTGGGAACAGCGGGCGGCGGCATCGGGCCGTGGTGCGATGACGCGAATACCTAAATGCTTGTGTCACAGGTCGTGCGGCGTGCGCGGTGTACCTCGCCCCGCTTGCGGGGAGAGGTCGGATTGCATCGTCAGATGCAATCCGGGTGAAGGGATACAGGTCTCTCCACGAACACTTCCCGCGCGTCGGCCCCTCACCCCAACCCTCTCCCCGTGAAGAACGGGGAGAGGGAGCGCACTGTTCGTACGGCACGCGCTCGTCTCACAAGCTCACACACTCGCATCACGAACGCTCATCACCAACGAAAAAGGCCGGCAACATCTGCCGGCCTTCATCAGTTCAAATCATTCGCAGCAGCATCAAGCTTGGCTGGCGATCTCCTTGCCGAGCGCGGCTTGCGCTGCCGCGAGGCGGGCGATCGGCACGCGGTAGGGCGAGCACGAGACGTAGTTCATGCCGACCTGATGGCAGAACGCGACCGAGGCGGGATCGCCGCCATGCTCGCCGCAGATGCCGACCTTGAGGTTGGGCCGCGTGGCGCGGCCGCGCTCGACGCCGATCTTCACGAGCTCGCCGACGCCCTCGCGGTCGATCGAGATGAACGGATCGATCGCAAGGATGCCCTTGGCGACATAGGCGCCGAGGAAGCTGCCGGCGTCGTCGCGGCTGATGCCGTAGGTGGTCTGCGTGAGATCGTTGGTGCCGAACGAGAAGAACTCGGCGGCTTCCGCGATCTGGCCGGCCATCAGCACCGCGCGCGGCAGCTCGATCATGGTCCCGACCTGGTACTCCAGCTTGGCGCCGGTCTCGCGGATGACAGCCTGTGCCATCGCATCGATGCGCGCCTTGACCAGATCGAACTCGGCCTTGGTCGCGATCAGCGGCACCATGACCTCGAGGCCGACGGCCTCGCCAGTGCGCTTCTCGGCCTCGACCGCGGCCTCGAAGATCGCGCGCGCCTGCATCTCGGCGATCTCCGGATAGGCAATCGCCAGACGGCAGCCGCGGAAGCCGAGCATCGGGTTGAACTCCGACAGCTCGCGGGCGCGGTCGGCAAGCCGGCGCGGATCGGTGTTCATCGCCCGCGCGACTTCTTCCACCTCAGCCTGGGTGTGCGGCAGGAACTCGTGCAGCGGCGGATCGAGCAGACGGATCGTGACCGGAAGCCCCTTCATGATCTCGAACAGCTCGACGAAGTCGGCGCGCTGCATCGGCAGCAGCTTTGCCAGCGCCGCGCGGCGCTCCTGCTCTTCTTCGGACAGGATCATCTCGCGCACCGTGCGGATGCGCGTCTCCTCGAAGAACATGTGCTCGGTGCGGCACAGGCCGATGCCCTCGGCGCCGAACTTGATCGCGGTGCGCGCATCCTCGGGCGTGTCAGCATTGACGCGCACGCCGGTCTCGCGCACCGCGTCCGCCCAGCCCATCAGGGTGCCGAACTCGCCGGACAGCTCCGGCTCGATCATCGGCATGCGGCCTGCCAGCACCTGGCCGACCGAGCCGTCGATGGTGATGACGTCGCCGGTCTTGAAGGTGCGGCCGCCGATGCTCATCGTGCCGCGTCCGTAGTCGACGCGGATGGTGCCGCAGCCGGAGACGCAGGGCTTGCCCATGCCGCGCGCGACCACCGCCGCATGCGAGGTCATGCCGCCGCGCGTGGTCAGAATGCCCTCGGCGGCGTGCATGCCGTGGATGTCCTCGGGCGAGGTCTCGATGCGGACCAGGATGACCTTGCGGCCATCGGCCTGCAGCTTGGTGGCCTCATCCGAGGAGAACACGATCTCACCGGATGCAGCGCCCGGCGAGGCCGGCAGGCCAGTCGCGACCACGTCGCGCTGCGCGGCGGGATCGATGGTCGGATGCAGCAGCTGATCGAGCGAGGCCGGATCGACGCGCAGCACGGCGTCGTTCTCCGAGATCAGGCCTTCATTGGCGAGCTCGACCGCGATGCGCAGCGCCGCCTTGGCGGTGCGCTTGCCGCTGCGGGTCTGCAGCATCCACAGCTTGCCGCGCTCGACCGTGAACTCCATGTCCTGCATGTCGCGGTAGTGCTTCTCGAGCAGCGTGTAGATCCGCGTCAGCTCGTGGAAGGCGTCGGGCATCGCGACTTCCATCGAAGCCTTGTCCGAACCGGACTCCTGGCGCGCGTCCTCGGTGATGTCCTGCGGGGTGCGGATGCCGGCGACGACGTCCTCGCCCTGCGCATTGATCAGGAACTCGCCGTACAGCTTGCTCTCGCCGGTCGAGGGATTGCGGGTGAAGGCAACGCCGGTGGCCGAGGTCTCGCCCATGTTGCCGAACACCATGGCCTGGACGTTGACCGCCGTGCCCCAGGATTCCGGAATGTCGTGCAGCTTGCGATAGGTCATCGCGCGCGCGTTCATCCAGGATGAGAAAACAGCGCCGATCGCGCCCCACAGCTGGTCATGCGGGTCCTGCGGAAAATCCTTGCCGGTCTCGTGCGCGACCGCGTCCTTGTACTTGCCGACCAGCATCTCCCAATCCTCGGACGAGAGATCGGTGTCGAGCTGATAGCCCTGGGTATCCTTGAAGCTGTCGAGGATGTCCTCGAAATGATGGTGCTCGAAGCCGAGCACGACATCCGAATACATCGTGATGAAGCGGCGATAGCTGTCGAACGCGAAGCGGCGGTCGCCGGACAGCGAAGCCAGCGCCTCGACCGTTTCGTCGTTCAGGCCGAGGTTGAGCACGGTGTCCATCATCCCCGGCATCGAGGCGCGGGCGCCGGAGCGGACCGAGACCAGCAGCGGGTTTTCGGCATCGCCGAACTTCTTGCCGGTGAGCTTGCCGATGTAGTCGAGCGCCTTGTCGACCTGGGTCTGCAGCTCCTTCGGATAGGTCTTGTCGTTGGCGTAGAAGTAGGTGCAGACCGACGTCGGGATGGTGAAGCCCGGAGGCACCGGCAGGCCGAGATTGGCCATCTCGGCCAGATTGGCGCCCTTGCCGCCGAGCAGGTCGCGCAAGCCCGCTTTACCTTCGGCCTTGCCGTCACCGAAGGTGTAGACCCACTTGTTCGGCTTGATCGCGGATGCTGCGCTCTTCGCGGCCGGAGCTTTCGCAGCCTTCGCGGCCGATTTGGCGACGGCCTTGACGCTTGCCTTGACGTTTGCCTTGGCCTGCTTCTTCGGAGCGGTTTTCACCGGCGATTTCGGCGCCGATTTGGGTGCGGATTTGGCCGGGGCCTTTGCAACAGGCTTCGCCGCAGCCGTCTTCAGCGCCTTGCGCGGCGGAGCGAGCGCTGCGGCCTTGGCCTTGCCCTGCTTGGAAGGCTTTGATTTCGCTGTAACTTTCTTAGACTTCGCTACCGCTTTGGCCATGAGGTGCTTCGATCCGCAAATAGGGAGGAGAAATCGCGCGCCTTACACCACTTTGGGCGCTGCGGCGCAAGCTCGGGGGTTCCCGACCTTGGGATTAGACTTGGGATTTAGACTTGGGATCAGAAATGGAGCCACTTCAGCAGGCCCATGCCGATCAGGCCGTTCAGGATGAGGAAAATCGCGACGATCAGGTTCAGCAGGCGCGGCATGATCAGAATGAGGACTCCAGCGATCACGGACATGATCGGCGAGATATGGGCAACGGTCAGGGTCATCGGCGAACTCTGAATGATTGAAGGACCGGGACTGGGCGATTCGATTGGACCGGACCTTATCCCGGCTCATCGTGGCGGAATAGGAGACGCGCGGCACGGGTTCCGGTTCCGCACCGGCCTCTCGCCACGGAAATGACGCCAATTCGCCTCGGGGATTCGCGGAACGATGCGCAGCCGCTGGCATTGGGAGGCAGGTGCCGGCGCGCGCCGGTTTCTGTCAGCGCATCAACAGCTCAGGAGTCCTGTCCATGCGAACCCATCTCACCCTTGCAGCCCTTGCGGCCGCACTCGTGATCCCCGTGGCGGCGCAGGCGCAGTCCTACACGACCGGCGTCGGCCGCAGCGTCGTGGTCGAGGAGGATGCTCCGGCGATCACCGTCGAGCGGCGCCCCGAGTTTCGCGAATACGTCGTGCGCGAGCGTGTTCCCAACTATGTGATCCCCGATCGCGTGGTTGTTGGGACCGTGCTCCCGGAATCGGGTGTTACATACTACGACGTTCCGGAGCGCTTCGGTGCGACGCCCTATCGCTACACCGTCGTGAACGGCGAAACAGTTCTCGTCGAGCCGCGATCGCGACGGATCATTCAGGTCGTTGAGTAGTTATCGAGCTGCATTTGGTCGCCAACGCCCCCGCAAGCGGCCAGATGTAAAGGCCCTGCCCGGTCCCCCCCGCCGGGCGGGGCTTACTTTTTTGGAGTGGCTGGAGCTGGTTTCTTCAGACTGTTCCGCCAACCAAAGCATCGCGATTCTTTTAGTGTTAAAGCGAGCGCGGTGCCCGTGAATGCGCCCTCGCCCCTTGTGGGAGAGGGCATGTAGGAATGTACCGCGAGTTCGGTTGGGTGAGGGTTATCTCTCCACAAGGGTCGCTCGCGGAGAGAAACCCCTCACCCAACCGCGCTCGTGGATAGGCCGTACATGCCCTCTCCCACAAGGGGCGAGGGCGCTGCATCTGACAGCGGCGCGGCTGCCTCAGCCCTCGATCTTGGAGAAGTCGGCCACGGCGCGCGTGGCGCTGCGGATCTCGTTCAGCAGCTTCAGCCTGTTCTCGCGGATCTTTGCATCGTCGTCATTGACCTTCACCTTGTCGAAGAAGGCATCGACCGCCGGACGCAGCTTCGCCATCGCGCGCATCGCGGCGGCAAAGTCCTCCTTGGCGACGGCTGCACCCGCCTCCGCAGCGACCTCGCCGATCGCTTTCGCCAGCGCCTTCTCCTCGTCGAGCTTGTAGAGCGCGGCATCCGGCGCGCCCTCGAACTTGCGCTTGTCCTTCTTCTCCTCGATCGAAAGGATGTTGGACGCGCGCTTGGTGCCGGCGAGCAGGTTCTTGCCGTCGTCGGTTTCGAGGAATTTGCCGAGCGCCTCCACGCGGCGGACGACCATCAGGAGATCGTCCTGGCCGCCGAGCGCGAACACGGCATCGACGAGATCGTGCCGCGCGCCCTGCTCGCGCAATTGAACCTTGAGGCGGTCGGCGAAGAAGGAGAGGAGATCCTTTAGCGCAACATTCACACCTTCTACTACCCGAGAGACTTCAGATGGAGCAGTCCTTTCTTTTCCGATCACATCGATGATTTCTCGTAGGAGATTCGGACTTTGAGAGATTTCCGCTATCTCCGATACCGGAGCAGCGAACGCCGCGACTTCCTTAGTCGCTAGAGCTTGCAACACACCAAGTGAGGCTTGCCGAAGGATCGGCGAAAGCCGAAGCTGCAAATGGTTCTCCAAGATCAACCTGATCACACCCAGCGCCGCGCGGCGCAGCGCGTACGGGTCCTTCGAGCCCGTCGGCTTCTCGTCGATCGCCCAGAAGCCAACCAGGGTATCGAGCTTGTCGGCCAGCGCCACCGCGACGGCGACCTTATCCGTCGGCACGCGATCACCCGGCCCCTGCGGCTTGTAGTGCTCCTCGCAAGCGGCGGCGACGGAGGCGTCCTCACCCTGGGCCAACGCGTAGTACTTGCCCATCAGACCCTGCACTTCCGGAAACTCGCCGACCACTTCCGTCAGGAGGTCGGCCTTGGCGAGCTTGGCCGCGCGCCCGGTTTTCGTCGCATCGGCGCCGACCAGCGGCGCGATCTCAGCGGCGAGCTTCTCGATCCGAGCGATGCGTGCGGCCTGCGTCCCCAGCTTCTCGTGGAACACGATCTGCTCGAACTTCGGTAGCCGGTCTTCCAGCCTCGTCTTCAGATCGGTCTCGTAGAAGAACTTCGCGTCCGACAGGCGGGCGCGGATGACGCGCTCGTTGCCGGCGATGATGGTCTTGCCGCCGTCGGTGGCCTCGATGTTGGCGGTCAGGATGAATTTTGGCGCGAGACCTCCCGTCTTGGGATCGCGGACCACGAAGCATTTCTGGTTGTTGCGGATGGTGGCGCGGATCACCTCGCCGGGCACCTTCAGGTACTCCGGATCGAACGAGCCCATCAGCACCACCGGCCATTCGACCAGCCCCGAGACCTCGTCGAGCAGCACCTGGTCCTCGACCAGCTCGAACCCTTGCGCGAAGGCGAGCTGCTTGGCATCGGTGACGATGGTGTCTTTCCGTCTGTCAGGATCGAGCACGACCTTGGCGTCGAGCAGCTTCGCCTCATAGTCCTCGAAGCGGCGCACCGAAATCGCAGCCGGTGCCATGAAGCGATGGCCATACGTCGTCTGGCCGGCCTCGATGCCCTCGACGGCGAAGCTGACCACATCCGGCTCCTCGGTCTCCAGGCCGAAGGTCGCGATGATCGTATGCAGCGGCCGCACCCAGTTCAGCGCGCCGGGCTTCTCCGAGCGCTTGCCCCAGCGCATCGATTTCGGCCACGGGAAGGTTCGGACGACGACCGGCAGCATCTCGGCGAGCACGTCGAGCGTGGCGCGGCCGGGCTTCTCGATCAGCGCGACGTAGAAATCGCCCTTCTTCGGGTCGCGCTGGATCGTCGCCTCCTCGATCGAGGACAGGCCGGTGGCTTTCAGGAAGCCCTGGATCGCGGCATCGGCGCCGCCGACGCGCGGACCCTTGCGCTCCTCCTTCAAGTCGGCCTGGCGCGCCGGGATGCCGTGCACGGTGAGCGCCAGCCGCCGCGGCGTCGCGAACGCCTTGGCGCCTTCATAGACCAAGCCCTCGGCGACCAGCTTGTCGGTGACCATGCGGCGCAGATCGTCGGCCGCCTTGGCCTGCATGCGCGCGGGGATTTCTTCGGAGAACAGTTCGAGGAGAAGGTCGGGCATGTCTCAAGTCTCTCTGCACGAAAAACCACCCTCCCCTGGAGGGACAGGCCATCGCAAATTGCTAAACTCGTGGAAGGCAGCGCGCCTTCCACCGTCCTTCGAGACGCCCGCCTTCGGCGGGCTCCTCAGGACGAGGTCTGATTTTTGCGGCGAGATTCGAAAGACCCTCGTGGTGAGGAGCGCCGCACGCGGCGCGTCTCAAACCATAAGGCCCGGAAGCAGCCGCGTTCGTTCTAACCAGCCCCCGCCCCGCCCGCTTCCGTATGCAGCCAGGCCTCGCCGCAGGCCTTGGCGAGCTCGCGGACGCGCAGGATGTAGCTTTGGCGCTCGGTGACGGAGATGACGCCGCGGGCGTCGAGCAGGTTGAAGACGTGGCTGGCCTTGATGCACTGGTCATAGGCCGGCAGCGCCATCAGATGTTCCTTGCGATCGCCCAGCTTTGAATTTTCTTGCCAGCCGGCGGCGAGATATTTGCGGCAGGCGCCCTCGGCCATCTTGAACTGCTCGAACAGCATGTCGGTGTCGGCATGCTCGAAATTGTGCCGGGAATATTCCTGCTCGGCCTGCAGGAAGACGTCGCCATAGGTGACCTTGGCATCGCCGTCGCGACCGTTGAAGTTGAGGTCGTAGACGCGGTCGACGCCCTGGACATACATCGCCAGGCGCTCGAGGCCGTAGGTGAGTTCGCCCGCGACCGGCGCGCATTCGAAGCCCGCGACCTGCTGGAAGTAGGTGAACTGCGACACCTCCATGCCGTCGCACCAGCACTCCCAGCCGAGGCCCCAGGCGCCGAGCGTCGGGCTCTCCCAATCGTCCTCGACAAAGCGGATGTCGTGCACGGCGGCGTCGATGCCGATCGCGGCCAGCGACTTCAGGTACAGCTCCTGAAGGTTCGGCGGCGACGGCTTCATGATCACCTGGAACTGGTAGTAGTGCTGCATCCGGTTCGGGTTCTCGCCGTAGCGGCCGTCCTTCGGGCGGCGCGACGGCTGCACATAGGCGGCATTCCAGGGCTTCGGCCCGAGCGCGCGCAAGGTCGTCGCCGGATGGAAGGTGCCGGCGCCCATCTCCATGTCGTAAGGTTGCAGGATCACGCAGCCCTGCTCGGCCCAGAACCGTTGCAGGGCCAGGATGAAGCCCTGGAACGAACGTTCGGGGCGCATGTGCTGAGGCAGCGAGTCCATCGTCGATATCGGTCTTTCGCGCGAGCGTCTGAAAAGCGCGCGGACCGTATCGGCGGGACCACCAGGAATCAAGGCAATAGGGACCTCGCGGAAACGGCGGCGAAGGCCGCCGTTTCGCGACAACGAGCGACGACGTCAGCCCGGCCGGTAAGCGCCCGTGACTGGATCGCGACGCAAGGTCTTGATCTCCGCGGTCTGCGCGACCTCGGCAGCGCGCGACAACCGCGCTTCTTCAAGCTCGCGGTTGATCTTCTGCGCGGTCTTGTAGACCCAGCGAACCGCAGCAAGCCCGCCCAGCATACCCGCAAAAGCAACGAACGGCGGCATTGGTCGATCCTTGTTCATGAGGTGCCACCCCCGATTCGCATTGTCGCCGATCCCGGTTCCCCCTGCAATCCAGATTGCAGCGGGCAAATTGGCGCGGATCGGCGCGTCAGAACCCGAATCGGGCCCAGATCGACCGGGTTTCGACCGCGGAGATCAGCTCCTCGGCCATTCCCGCCCAGCCCAGGCCAGTGGCCCCCAGACTGCCCGCCCCGGCGGCGCGACGCCCAAGCAGGCCGGACAGCAGGCCGGCGGCCGGCGCCACCACGGGCGTCGCGACCTTGTCGCCGAACCGGGCGCGCAGCACGCCGCGGAGGTCGCCGATGGCGTCCGCCAGCCCCAGCGTGACGGCGCTGTCGCCGGCCCAATACTCACCGGTGAACAGCAGATCGTCGGCGCCCTTCAGCCGGGTGGTGCGGCTCTCCTTGACCAGCGAGATGAACAGCGCGTGGATCTCGCGCTGGATCTTCTTCAGCCGCGCCACGTCGTCGGGATTCTCCGGCAGGAACGGATCGAGCATCGCCTTGTGCTCGCCGGCCGTATAGAGCCGGCGCTCGATGCCGATCTTCTTGATCAGCTCCTGCAACCCGAACGAGCCGCCGACGACGCCGATCGAGCCGATGATCGAGGACGGATCGCAGAAGATCTCGTCGCCGGCGCAGGCGATCATGTAGCCGCCGGATGCGGCGACATCCTCGACGAACACCAGCACCGGCAGCTTCTTCTCGGCCGCGAGCTGGCGGATGCGCAGATAGATCTGGCGCGACTGCACCGGCGAGCCGCCCGGCGAATTGATCACCAGCGCCACCGCCTTGGCGTTGCGCATCGAAAACGCCCGCTCCAGCATCTTGGCGACGCCGGCCAGCGTCAGCCCCGGCCGCAGCGGCGTCACCGCGCCGATCACGCCGGACAGGCGGACGACGGGCACCACCGGTGCGCCACGGAGCCGCGCCGGAAGCAGCGCCTTCAACCGATCGAAAGGCCCTGCTGCATCGCTGGGTTGTGTCAAATTGTCCACCATCCTGTTACCTCGGATTAACCACTTTTTATCGCGCCGCTGCCATTCAAAGGGCTGGAACGAGCCTTGCAATCGCCTGGGCAAGTGCACGGCGAGTCAAGTTGCAGAGAGCGGCGGAGGAATGCATGAAGGTCTACCTGTTGATGCTGCTGATCGGTACTCTACTGACTGCGATCCGTTTCACGACGGTAACTGAACGCCAATCGGAAGCGCAGACGCAATAACGTTCAAACCCGATCACCGTTCAGGGGGCCGGCCAAGGCCAGCGCCCCCTGCCCTTCCAGCACGCGCCGAATATCTTCGCTGGGCGCACCTGCCGCCTCGTTGAGCATCACGCCCGGCCAGATCTGCGTCGGTGCCCGGCCGCCCTTGACGGCCCTGACCAGGATACGGATCGCCGGCTTCCCGGCCTGTCCGTGAACCGGTTGAATGGCAACGCTGCCGAACCCCCGCGCCAGCGCCGCCAGCACCTCTCCCACAGCATCGGCCCGCCAGATCAGCGTCAGCACGCCAGCCGATTTCAGCATCCGGCGCGCAGCGTGGGTCCAGATCTCCAACGTCGTCGCGGTCGCCATATGCGCGGTCGCGCGCGCGGCGTCCGGAGAGGCGCGGTGACGGGCGTCATCGTGGAACGGTGGATTCATCAAGACGACGTCAACGCTGTCGGGCCCGAGCCCCGCCGCGGCAAAGGCGGCCGCTTCCGCGGCGACGTCGAGAACGGCGACCGCAGCCGGCAATTCATTGGCGTCTGCATTGTCGCGCGCGAGGCTCGCCAGATACGGCTCGCGTTCGACCAGCGTCAGCGCGAGGCCACCGACGCGTCTCGCCAAGGCCAGCCCGGCCGTCCCCACCCCGGCACCGAGATCGACGACGCGATCACCCGGGCGCGCAGCCGTCGCTGCCGCCAGCAGGATCGCATCGTGGCCGGCGCGATGGCCTGAGGTCGGTTGTCGCAGCCGCAGGCGCCCACCTAGAACGGCATCTTCGGAGATCGCGATCGCGTCACTCATCGGCGCGCAATTCATGCGCCAGTCCAGCCTCGGTCAGCAGCCGGCGCGCCTGCAGATTGTCGTCCTCATGCACGAGGATCCGTCGCGGCAGGATGCCGAGCGAGCCCTCGATGATGCTCATGTTCTGGTCGAGCACGAGGTGATGGATATCGGCGCCGTCGAGCAGCGCTCCAATTGCCGAAACCAGCACGATGTCGTTGGTCCGAACCAATTCCTTCAAGCGTTATGTCTCCGTGCAGGCTTTGGTCGAGAAAGGTCCGGGTCAAGCAAGTTTGGTCAAGAGAGGCTTGGGTCAAGAGAAGCCCGGGTCAAGGTTCCGTGTCCGCCCTTGCCGCCCGCGGCCGCAGTTTCTATTGTCGAACCCAGGATAGCAAAATTGGAGACCAGCGTGGCGGTTATCGTACCTTTCGAAAGCCCATCGGGTGCGTCGATCGACGGGCTTGTCGGGCTGGTCGCAGCCGACATGGAACGGGTCAACACCACGATTCTGTCGCGGACCGGTTCGGACGTGACGATGATCCCGGAGGTCGCCAATCACCTGATTTCCTCGGGCGGCAAGCGGCTGCGGCCGATGCTGACGCTGGCGATGGCCCATCTCACCGGCTACACCGGCGATGGTCACGTCAAGCTCGCGGCTGCCGTCGAGTTCATGCACACCGCGACGCTGCTCCATGACGACGTCGTCGACGAAAGCGAAATGCGCCGCGGCAAATTGTCCGCGCGCATGCTGTGGGGCAACGAGGCCAGCGTGCTGGTCGGCGACTTCCTGCTCGGCCAGGCCTTCCGCATGATGGTCGAGGTCGGCTCGCTGCGCGCGCTCGACATTCTCTCCGCTGCCGCGGCCACGATCGCCGAAGGCGAGGTGATGCAGCTTGCGGCTGCCAAGAACACGGCAACCACCGAGGACGAATACCTCGCCGTGATCCGCGGCAAGACGGCCGAGCTGTTCGCTGCCGCCTGCGAGGTCGGCCCGGTGCTCGCCGACCGCCCCAAGGCCGAGCAGGCCGCATCGCGCTCCTTCGGCATGAATCTCGGCATCGCCTTCCAGCTCGTCGACGACGTGCTCGACTATGGCGGCAAGGCTGCCAAGCTCGGCAAGAACATCGGAGACGATTTCCGCGAGGGCAAGATCACGCTTCCGGTGGTGCTCGCCTTCCGCCGCGGCAGCGACAGCGAGCGCGCGTTCTGGATCAAGGCGCTGGAGCGCGGCGAGATCAGCGATTCAGATCTCGACCATGCGATCGGACTGATGAACAAGCACCGCGCGCTGGAGGACACGATCAGCCGCGCGCATCATTACGGCGCCATGGCCGTCGACGCGCTGGCGCTGTTCCCGGCCTCGCCGATGAAGACCGCGCTGGAGCAGGTCGTCGCGTTCTGTCTGGCGCGATCGCATTAGTTCGTTGGCGCCCGCGCCTCAGCTGCAGCGGGGGCCCTGCTCAATACAGCGCCCTCGCCCCTTGTGGGAGAGGGCATCTCCGGCCCCTCCACGTACTCACTCGGGTGAGGGTATCTCTCCGCAGACTACGCTCGCGGAGGCATACCCCTCACCCGACCGCGTTCGCGGCGCTGTTGAACATGCCCTCTCCCGCAAGGGACGAGGGCACTGTATTGCGCGGTCGTTTCGCGGATAGCGATTAGTTAGCTCAGCGTCCCCGCATGCACCCACCATTCGGGATGCGCAGCGGCGATCGCGGCGCCGGCGGCTTTCGCATCCGCGTCGCTGCCGCAGATCGCGAAACATGTCGCGCCGGAGCCGGACATGCGCGCCAGCAGCACGCCGGCGCTCGCACGGAGGGCCTCGAGCACGGTGCCGATGATCGGCTGGACCTTCAGCGCGGGCGGCTCGAGATCGTTCTTCACCCGGTTGAGCGTCGCGACCCAGTCGCCGATAGAGGCGCCGGCCTTGGGCCAGGACGGCGCCGTCAGCACGTCGGTCACGCCGACCAGCAGATCGCCCGGCTTTAGACCAAGCGCCTGGAACACATCCTTGGTCGCGACCGGCACCCGCGGATTGATCATCACGCAAGGCAGGACGGGCAGTGCGAGCGGCTGCAGATTCTCGCCGACGCCGGTCATGGTGCAGGCGCGCGAGGGCACGCAGACCGGGACGTCGGCGCCCGTCTTCAGGGCCACGGCAGCGAGGCGCGGGTCGTCCAACGACAGCGCGTTCAGCTTCGCCAGCAGCCGCAGCGCCGCTGCGGCATCGGCCGAGCCGCCACCGATACCGGCGGCGACCGGCAGCAGCTTCTCCAGCGTGAAGGCGCCGAGCTTCAGGCCAGGGACGGCCTCCGCCAACAGCCGGGCGGCCTTCAGGACCAGATTGTCCGTGGTCTCGCCGCACGCCTCCGCCAAAGGTCCGGTCGTGGTCAGCGTCAGCTCCGGGCCCGGCACAAGCGTGAGCTGGTCCGCGCAGTCGGCAAACGCGACCACGCTTTCGAGATCATGATAGCCGTCGGCCCTGCGGCCGACGACGCGCAGGGTCAGATTGACCTTGGCGCGCCCCTGCTCCTGCAGCGCGCCGGTGACCGTGGACGCCAACATCGGCGCAATGCCCCCAAGCTCTTCGGCCGTAGCGGTTCAGCGCCACTCTCGCTGTCAGCCAGAGGCCAAAAACGAACGTGGCCGGCACCCGCCACAGCCTTCATCAAAATCATCCGGGCTCCCCGGCAAACCGAGGAGCCCGCATCAGCTCTCACATCGTGATCAGGACGAACTAGCCGCCCTTGCCGTCGTCCTTCTTGGCGTCAGACGGCGTGTCCTTGGTGTCGGCGCTGGCCGCCGCCGGCGCGGGCTCGTCGGTCAGGCCGTTCTGGATCTTGGCCTCGATCTTCGGCAGCTCTTCGGCCTCCGGCTTCAGGTCACGCGCATGGGCCCACTGGAACTTGGCCTCCAGCTTGCGGCCGATGCGCCAATAGGCGTCGCCGAGATGGTCGTTGATGGTCGGATCCTCGGGCTTGAGGTCGATCGCGCGCTCGAGGTTCTTCACCGCCTCCTCGTAATTGCCGATGCGGTAATAGGCCCAACCGAGCGAGTCGACGATGTAGCCATCGTCCGGCCGCTGCTCGACGGCGCGCTTGATCATCTTCATGCCTTCGTCGAGATTGACGCCCTGGTCGATCCAGGAATAGCCGAGATAGTTCAGCACATGCGGCTGGTCGGCCTGCAGCTCGAGCGCCTTGCGCATGTCGGCCTCGGCCTTCGGCCACTGCTTGGAGCGTTCCAGGCAGATGCCGCGATAGTAATAATAGACGCTGTTGGCCTTGTCGTTGTTCGCCGGCAGCGCGTCGATGCCGAGCGAATAGGTCTTGCCGCAATCGGCGAACTTCTTGCGGCCGCGCTCGATGTTGCCGAGCGCCATGATCGCCTCGAGATCCTTCGGATCCTGGCTGATCACGTCCTTCAGGATCTTGATCGCCTCGTCGCTGCGATCGGCGCTGTCGAGATCGGTCGCGAGCTGGATCTGCGCGTTGCGCTTCAGCGGCGAGCTCGCCGGCACCCGCTCATAGACCTTGATCGCCATCTGCGGCTTCTTCACGGTCTCGTAGAGATCGGCGAGCGACAGCAGCGCCAGCGGATGATTCGGCTGCAGGTGCAGCGCGAGCTGCAGATAGACCAGGGCGAGATCCTCGCCGCCGCGGCGGCTCAAGGTGGCGCCGATGCCGTACAGCGCCTCGGCGGCGCCGGCCTGGGCCGAGTCGACCAGCGACGGCAGCTTCTTGCCGGCCTTGGTCTCGCGCAGCCCCTCCTGCACCAGCGGATGGCGCGCGAGCTTCTTGTCGAACGCTTCATAGATCGCGGTCGCCGCCGCCGCATCCTTGTTCCGCGACAGCCAATGCGCATAGGCCTCGGTGATGCGCAGCATCGAATCGTCGAGCTTGTAGGCGCGCTCGAAGCGCGTGCCGGCGTCCTTCTCCTTGCCGGCCAGCTCCAGGATCATGCCGGCGTGGAGATCCTTGAACAGCGGATACCATTCGGGACCGGTCAGCTTGTCGATGTTGGCCACCGCCGTCTTGGCATCGCCCGCGCCGGCCGCGGCCCAGGCCGAAAGCAGCGTCGCGACGAGATCGGTGATCGGGCCGCGCACCGACTGATTGATGTTGGTCTGAGCGGCCGCGTATTTCTTCTGCTTGATGTCCTGCACGCCGACCACGAGCCGCGCGATGCGGTTCGCCTTGTCGACCGCGAGCACGCGCTCGGCGAGCTTCACCGCCTCGTCGATGTCGCCATCGGCGACCGACGAGATGAAGGCGCGATCGAGCAGCTCGTTGTTCTTCGGGTCGCTGCGCAGTGCGGAGCGATAGAACGCCGCCGCCGAGGCCGCGTCGCGCTCGACGCTGGCGTGGCGGGCCGCGAGATAGCTGCCCGAGGTGGTGAGCGACTTCAGATCGACGCTGCTCGGAAACTTCGCGCTGTTATCCGCCGGGTGGTCCGGCGTCTGGGCCAGGACGGTACCGGGGAGCAGCAAGGCAGCAACGGCAACAGCGGTCCAGCGATTGCAGCGAATTGATAACATCACGGTGCGCTCTGGTTGTTTGAAAGGATTGGTCGTATCGGACACGAACCCGGTCGGCCGCTCGTCAAGGCGCCGACAATGCCGCGTTTGGCGGCCAACCGCAAGGATTTGCAGGATATTCGGGTCAGCCGGGAGCCCCTTTGGCCAAGGTCACCTGCGACAAACCGCGCCAAGATGGCCGTATCGTGGCCGGCTGCCCCTGGCGGGACAGCCGCCTCACGCAAACGTGCATTAACCTTGCGCTACATCGCTTCGTAGTTCGGCCCGCCGCCGCCCTCCGGAGGAACCCAGGTGATGTTGCCGTTGGGATCCTTGACGTCGCAGGTCTTGCAGTGGACGCAGTTCTGCGCGTTGATCACGAAGCGCGGGCTCGAGCCGTCCTCGACCCACTCATAGACGCCGGCCGGGCAGTAGCGGTTGGATGGACCGGCATAGACGTCGTGCTCGGAGCTCTTCTGCAGCGCCATGTCGGCGACCTTCAGATGCACCGGCTGATCTTCCTCGTGATTGGTGTTCGACAGAAACACCGACGACAGCCGGTCGAAGGTCAATTTACCGTCCGGCTTCATCGCGGGCTTCGGCTGGTGCGCCTTGGCCGGATCGAGCGTGGCACGATCGGGCTTGGCGTGCGACTGGGTGCCGAACAGCGAGAAGCCGAGCGTGTTGCACCACATGTCGAAGCCGCCGAGCATGACGCCGAGCACGGTGCCGAACTTCGACCACAGCGGCTTGACGTTGCGGACCTTGAACAGGTCCTCACCCACCGGCGAGCCGCGCCAGGCGTTCTCGTAACTGACCAGTTCGTCATTGGCGCGACCGGCCGCGAGCGCGGCATTGACGTGCTCGGCCGCGAGCATCGCGCTGCCCATCGCATTGTGCACGCCCTTGATGCGGGGCACGTTGACGAAGCCGGCCGCGCAGCCGAGCAGCGCGCCGCCGGCGAAGGACAGCCGCGGCACCGATTGATAGCCGCCTTCGGTGATGGCGCGCGCGCCATAGGCGAGGCGCTTGCCGCCTTCGAATACGCCGCGGATCGACGGATGCGTCTTGAAGCGCTGGAATTCATCGAACGGCGACAGATAAGGATCGTCGTAGTTCAAATGCACGACGAAGCCGACCGCGACGAGGTTGTCGTCGTAGTGATAGAGGAACGAGCCGCCGCCGGTCTTCATGTCGAGCGGCCAGCCGAACGAGTGCTGGATGAGGCCCTTCTGGTGCTTGGCGGGATCGATCTGCCAGACTTCCTTGAGTCCGATGCCGAATTTCGCCGGCTCGCTGTTGGCGTCCAGTGCAAATTTCGCGATCAGCTGCTTGGACAGGCTGCCGCGCGCGCCCTCGGCGAACAGCGTGTACTTCCCGACCAGCTCCATGCCGCGCGTGAACGACGATTTCGGCTTGCCGTCCTTGCCGATGCCCATGTCGCCGGTGGCGATGCCGCGCACCGCGCCCTGTTCGTCATAGAGCACCTCGGTCGCCGCGAAGCCCGGATAGATCTCGACGCCGAGCGCCTCGGCCTTGCGCGACAGCCAGCGACAGACATTGCCGAGCGAGCCGATGTAGCAATGATGGTTGTCCATCAGCGGCGGCATCGCGAAGCCCGGCAGCGCGATCGCGCTGCTCTCGGTCATCCAGAAGAACTTGTCGACCTGGACCTGGGTCTTGAGCGGGCAATCCTCATCCGAGCGCCAGTCCGGGATCAGCTTGTCGAGCGCGGCCGGATCGATCACCGCGCCGGACAGAATGTGCGCGCCGACCTCGGAGCCCTTCTCGACCACGACGATGTTGAGGTCGGCATTGAGCTGCTTCAGCCGGATCGCGGCGGTCAGGCCCGACGGGCCGGCGCCAACGATGACGACGTCGAACTCCATGGATTCGCGCGGAGGTAGCTCTTCGGTGCTCATGTCTCTCAATCTCAGGCCCGGCCGGTGCAGTGGATTTGACCTTTGCATCCCCCTGGCGCGTGCAAGGGTCAAACCCGGAGCTGCAACAGCAACAATGACTTAACTAGGGTTCCTGAAGGCGTCGGCGTTTCGCTGAAGGGGCTGGTCCGGAGGGAGCGAAGGCTGGCGCCGGAACACTAGGGCGTTCCGTCCCTTTTTTGGGTTATTCCAAGCTCTTGTTTCCGATTTTTTGGGGCAGGACAACCATGGAAATGCATTCCGCCATGCGCCAAGGCGGCTTAGACTGCCACATCGATCGATCATGATGACCCCAGAGCCCCTCCCCGACATCCGCCAGCTGCTCGCCTTCTACCTGGAGGCCGGGGTCGATTGCGCGCTTGCCGACGAGCCGATCAACCGGCTGGTCGAGCCTGAGGCGGTGCCTGCGGCCGCGGCTCCCGTTGCCCGCGCTGCGATGGCGCCGCAACTCGGCAAGCCCGCGGCGCCGGCGATCGTTCCGCCGCGCGGCGAACCGCCGCCACCGCCGGATGCCGCGATCGCCTCGGCGCGCGAGGCGGCACGCACCGCGCCGACATTGGACGCCTTGCGCGCCCTGCTGGAAGAGTTCGACGGCTGCTCGCTGAAGCAGACGGCGACGCGGTTGGTGTTTGCCGACGGCAATCCGCAGGCGCGGATCATGCTGGTGGGCGAGGCGCCCGGCCGCGACGAGGACATCGAGGGGCTGCCGTTCGTCGGCCGCTCCGGCAAGCTGCTCGACCGCATGATCGCCGCCATCGGGCTCGACCGCACCAACGTCTACATCGCCAACGTCATCCCGTGGCGGCCGCCCGGCAACCGCACGCCCACGCCGCAGGAGACCCAGATCTGCCTGCCATTCATCCGCCGCCAGATCGAGCTGGTCGATCCCGACGTGCTGGTGACGCTCGGCAACCCGTCGACCCAGGCGATCCTCGGGACGACCGAAGGCATCATGCGCACGCGCGGCAAATGGCGCGACTACGACACCGGCAAACGCACGATCCGCGCGATCGCGACCTTCCACCCGGCCTATCTGCTGCGCTCGCCATCCTACAAGCGGCTGTCGTGGCAGGATCTGCGCGCGATCGCCAAGGTGATGGCGGTTTAAGCACCGGCCTCTCCTCGTCATTTCGAGCGAAGCGAAGCAATCCAGAGTCGTGGGCGGGACTCTGGATTGCTTCGTCGCTTCGCTCCTCGCAATGACGGAGAACCTGGTGAGCGCAACGGCTCTCTTCACAGGCGCCTGTGGAGAGGCCTACGGCCCCTTCGGCCGGACGATGGCCCAGCCGATGCGCAGCACCGGCTGGCGGCCGTTGACCAGCCAGTCGAAGCTGCGCGGCACTTCCGGCACGAGGCCCGGAAAGCGCTGCGCGATGTCGGGCGGCGGGGTGCCGACCGTGTCGGCGGCGCGCCACACCACGACGCCGCCGCCCTCGGCGAACTTCGCCGCCGTGAGCCATGGCGTCCGCTGCGGCGTGGCATCGAGGAACAGATGGGCACGGCGGCGACCGAGCGAGATCAGGCTGGCAAGCTGCGGATCGCCCGCGACCGCCTGCAGCCGCTGATTGGTCCGGCGCTCGAAGCTCTCGACGAAGAACCGGGAGATGTCGCGCGCAGGCATGGCGGTCGCGACCTCGCGATCACCCATCAAGGGCAGCACCACTGCGCTGCCGGCAACGAGAACGGCCGGTGCTGCCACCGCAACGGCCCAGACCATGCGCAACAGCCGCTGGCGTCGCAGATAGATCAGGTCGCCCGACGCGACCACCAGGGCCAGTCCAACCATGGTCAAGGCCACGGCGGAGCCGCCGAACACGGTGGGAAGCCCGAACAGGCCGGAGATCAGGCTGCCGGCCAAGCTCGGCGCGATCGCGAAGCAATAGACGAAGTCGCGGGCGAGCGGCGGAACGCTCCGGCGATAGATGATCGGGGCGTCGGTCTCGCTGCCGCCGATCCAGCCGGCGTCGAGCACCACGAGCACCAGCACGGCGGAGATCGCCAGCAGCAGCCCTCCCGCCAGCGCAAGCCATTGCCAGGCCCGCGCCGAAAGCTCCGCAAGGACGGGCAGAGCCGGCAGCCCGACACTGTCCGAGCGCAGCACGAAGATCACGTAGGGCAGCGCCAGCACCAGCACCACGAGCAGCGCAAACAGCGGATCGAACGACCGCAGCACGCGGCGGCCCTGCGCCGTCGTGACCACGAAGCCGGCGATCAAGAGCAGCAGGCCGGCCGCGGCCGGCGTGGTGAGCAGCAGCAGGCCGGCCTCGATCGACCAGGCGAACCAGGCATTGCGCCTGCCGCGGCCGAGGATCTGCCAGCTGTGCAGCAGCAGCAGCGCCCAGAGCGGCCTGGCGAGAACGTCAGGGCCAAATTCGAGCGTCGAGGCGCCGAACGCCGAAACGGCCATGGTCAGCAGCACCGCCAGCACCGCCTGCTGGCCACCCACGATCGCGCGCGACAGCAGATAGATGACCCAGAACGTCAGCGCCGAGCACAGCACGGCAAGCACATACACGCCGAACAGATGATTGCCGGCGAGGCGATAGGCGATGTCCGCCAGCCAGAACGACAATGGCGGACCGAGGTCGGTGCCGACCTGATACTCCCGGCCGAAGGCGATCGCAGTGGCGAGCTGGCCGGGCGGGCTGCGGTAGAACAGCACGGCGACACCGAGCCACATCAGGGCCTGGCAGAGCACCACGATGACGACGACCAGCCGCGGCCTTGCGCGGATCAGTTCGACAACCAGGGACGTGAAACGCATGGACGGCTGGATCGCTCGGGACGTCGAGGGGGCCGGCAGGACCGTCGCTCATCCGCAGCAGTCTCGCTGTCCGCCGCCTGCAATCGATACCGCACGATCGAGGCGCACAGGACCGCCCCTGCTGCGAGGAGTGACACTTCGTGCTGGTTGGCTGACTAAAGCTATTAAGACCGCGGCGCCGTCGAGGCAACCGGCATCACAGGCCGAGCGAAATTTCGGCTGAGGTGACAACGGTGACCTCGGCGAAGATATCGGGCGCGGGTATCGCGATCTCGGGCTGGTGCTTTCGCCGCGCGGCCACGACCGGCGCAAACAGGCTGCGATGATGCACCGAGGGGCCGAGCCGGTCGAGCGCCGCCAGATGCTCCGGCACGCCATAGCCCTTATGCTGCTCGAAGCCGTAGCCGGGACAATCCTGCGCCAGCGCGCACATCAGCCGATCGCGCGTCACCTTGGCGACGATCGAGGCGGCCGCGATCGACATCACCAGACCGTCGCCGCCGATCACCGCATCGCAGGCGCAATCGACATCGATGCGGTCGCGGCCGTCGACGAAGACGTGCTTAGGTGCCTCGGGCAACGCCCTCACGGCGCGCGACAGCGCCCACAGCGACGCCCGCAGGATGTTGTCGCGATCGATTCGCGCCGGCGAGGCGACGGCGACCGCAAACGCCGACGTCTTGCAGATCTTGTCGAACAGTGCTTCGCGCTGCTCCGCGCTCAGCCGCTTGGAATCGTCGAGGCCCTTGGGAATCCGCGCAGGATCGAGAATCACGGCGGCGGCGACAACGGGACCGGCCAGCGGCCCCCGTCCCGCCTCGTCGCAGCCGGCGACCGGCCAGATGCCCTGCTTCAACAGCGCACGCTCCCGGCGAAAGCTCGGCGGCGCCACCGCGATGACGCCCTTGCCGGGCTTGGCGGCGGCGGCCTTGGCCCCCTTGGCGGCGGCCTTCCCGGAGTTCAAAGTCTTCGCTGGTTTCTTGGCTTCATCCCGAATCATGCTCGCATGCTGCTGAAGCCGATGCCTGAGCGCAACCGGGAACCAGTGCCGTCCCCGTCATTCTGCCCGTCAGGGCTGCGATTGTGTTCGCGACTATTTGGCGGCAGGCTCTACCGTCTGGATCGCCGCATGCCATCCCGACACGAAGGCCTTCATACCCGCCTCCGACAGGTGACACGTAGCGGTACGCTGCTCGGGCAGGTCAATTGCGTCGAGATCTGGTCCGCTGAACACGACTCCGGAATTCTCCCTGACGATCTCGGTCTGTGCCCAGCGAATCTCCGGCGCAGGCCCCCGCTCCTCACCCCGGCATGACGAGGTCGGAGATACGAAGACCTTGGCCTGCGAATAGCGCCGCACCAGGTTGACGATGGCCTGGAGGCCATCGAAATAGTCCGCGCCCCCGTTGCGACGGTAACGGCTGCCGTCGAAACGTTCTGCCTCGCCCTGGACCCAGAACACATGGGTTGGCGGGATCCCGGACCGGGCAAGGCGCCGCAGCGTGCTCTCGGCCAGCATGTAGAGATCACCGCCAGCGTTCCATCGGGTCATGCCGGTGCCACCGAGGGTGAGCGGCACCAGCAGCACCCGATCGAAAACCTTGGCTTCGAGGGTTGTATTGGCGAGCGCCATCCAGGGACTGCCGCCGTTGCCGTCGGATCCCATCAGCGGCTCGGCGGCAACTGCACATTGCTGGCCGAAATAGTTGGCGACATCCGCACCATGATTGTTGGGCGAGCGCCCTTCGCCGTAGTTGCCGGCATTGCTCTGGCCAAGGATGAGAATGACCGCGGAGCGCGGCTGGGCAAAGGTCCGACAATCGACCTTCATCGCCTTGGCGAACAGTGCAGCCCCTTCGGCGCTGTAGGCGGGCGTCCGCATGTCGGACAGCAATCGGTCGCTCTGCAGAGCCTCGAGCTTCAGCAGCAGCGCCTGCTGCTGATCCGACGCCTGCGCCAAGCGCGCCTGCTGAGCCCGGACGTCGGCCAGAGCAGCGGAAATGTCGCGGAGATCGCGCAGAGTGGTTTCACTCGTCACCGCGCGCGCACCGATCCACACGACCAGCAAACCAACGAGCACGATCGACGACCTGACGACATCATATCGGTCGAACGGCGCCATTTTCTCAGGCCGCGTCGACCGTCTCGTCGCGAGGGGCCGGCTCGCTCCCGACCAGCTTGATCTTGGTGTCCAGAAACACCGGCGGATTCACTGGGCGGATCCAATCGGTGACGCCGTCGACCTCGCCGACCTTCTCGAAACGGAGACGCTGGTAGAGCTGAGCCACCAGCTTGTTCTTCTTGCTCGGCACGTAGCGGCCCCGGATGACCTCGCAACCGCGATCGAGCGCGACGCGCGCGATCTCGTTGGCGATGAACTCCTCCATCGCCCTGCCAAGCACGCGACAGCTCATCACCCATGTATCGACGACGAGTGCCGGCCCATCCTGCCGCATCAGGACCACCGAGATCAGGCCGTTGTCGCCAAAGCGGTCACGCAGAATGAAATGGCGGCAGATCCAGTTCTCATCGCGCTGAAACGCACTTACCTCGGCTTCGCTGTAGCGCGTGCCAGTCAGATGAAACTGGTTGCTCTTGTTGATCAATTGTGCCGAGCGGGCGAGATACATCCCGTCGGCGCAGCCGATTTCGGCCTCCATCAACAGGCTTTCCTGGAACTGAGCCTGGTCGGCGAAAGACCCCTGCAGCTCGCGGCGCTGCGCATTGGCGCGGTAGTACTCCGTACGAACGGCGTCTTCCTGCGAATAGGCGGCCGTCTCGAAATAGCGCAGGCGATGCACGAGCCCGACATATTCCGCGGGATCGTCGGACAGCTCGGGAACGGCGACCATCGGCAAGTACTGGCGCACCACGTCGCGTTCGACGGGATTGTCGTCGATGAACACCATCGAATCGAGCCCGATGTTCAGGTTCTCGGCGATCGTGCGTATGTTGTCGGCCTTGTTGTTCCAATTGGCCACGAACTCGGCGATGTCATCGAGCTTCAGGCGCATATCCGGATGTTGCTCGAACGGCTCCCTGGCATTGGCCGCCTCGTTCTTGCTGCAGACGGCGAGGATGACACCGCGCTGCTTCAGGCTTTTGAAGTAGTCCTGGATCTGGCTGAATGCCTCGCCGGTGGCGCCGTTGCCGAGCTTGATCCCCGCCAGCCCATCATCGCCGATGACCCCGCCCCACAGCGTGTTGTCGAGGTCGAGCACGACGCATTTCTTGGCCTGGCCCTTGATCGCCGCGACCAGCCGCGCGAACGTAAAGCCGACCAGCCCCATGGCATCGAACGTCATCGGCTGCTTGGAATGATGCCAGTGGCGATATTCGAACCAGCGTGACTGTCCATAGAGCGCCGACAGGTGATCATAGTCGAAAATCACCACGCCGCCTGAGGCTCGGTCGGCGAGCCGGCTGTTGAATTTGCGGATGACCGAGCGCCGGCTCCAGCCGACAGAGCCCTCGAAATTGCCGAGGACGTCGATGGAGGGCGTATCAGCATTGTTCTGGATGACGAGGGCTGGGCAGTTCTTGCGCAGCTCCGCCCACAAGCCTTCCGCCATGTCGACCTCGGCGGCCACGGCTTCATCGACGACGTCGACCGCGCTGCCGGGCGGCATGTCGATCCGCAGGTCTCGTCCGGTCGTGAAGATCCACACGATCTCAGGCTGAAACGCGTACAGGTCCCCATCCTTGTCGAGGATGGTCGGAACGACGGTGTCGAAGGGCGCGATGTAGAACTGCGCGGCAAAGCCTTCGCAGGCCAACCACAAGCGAACCATTTCGGAGACGTGATCGACCGTGGCACTCGACAGGATCGCGATCCGGATCGGCTTCAGGCCGAGCGCGTTCCGATCCATCGTATCGAACACCTTGAGGTATTTGCGCAAGGTGACGAAGCTGTCATTCGGGTCGATCGCGCTTCGCAGCGTCGCGAAGGCATCCTGGATCTCTCCCCGCCGTGCCTGCGCAGCGAAGCTGGCAAATCGGTCGTTCGAACGCGTGCTGTTCATGTCGGATCGGCTCATCGCAAATGGTCAGTACAAGTCCCCACGTCCCGAAGCCGGCAAGCTCCAGCCATACCGCTCATGTGCGAACCTCGGAAATCGCGAAAGTCCGAAAAACCATGAGCCCGTAAACTCGTTGCTTCGGCGCCGAATTGGGCCACCGCTCTCGATCCGACGTCCCCGTGTCGGGGGCCGTCGAAAAGTCGCGGCGGCCGCCGCTGTCGATCTAAGCCCCGAAGGCGCTCGTGACGAGCTCCGGACGGCTTGCCTGCAGCACCGATCCCGGCAACCGGTTTGCGTGAAGCGCCTTCAGCGAGGCAACGACGTCGTCATTGTCACCGAAGTCCCCCGCAAGCTGCCTCTTCATGATGGTGTTGATGCCTTCCTGCAATTGCCTGATCTCGCGGAAGTCGTAACCCTGGTCGTAGAGATAGGCCATGTACCAAAGGCTGGTGTCCGGATCGACGAAGCAGGCGTTCTTGATGGACTGGAACATCTCGAGCTTGATGCGGCCGGCGTCCTCATGGGACATCGTGTTGTGCTTCCAATTCGCGCCCATCCCCGTCAAACCGAACTCTTCGCGCCGGTTGTGGATGTCGGTGTGCTCCATATAATAGAATTCCTTCAGCGAATAGAACTGGACGCCGCAGTTCTCGATGAAGTCCATGTTGTCCTGGATGGTCTTGTCCGTCTCGCCGGGGAAGCCGAGCACGAAGGCCGCCAGCGAGTTGATGTCGTATTTGTTCAACAACTCGATGCCGCGCTGGAAATCGGCGCGCCGCGCCTTCTTGTTCATATTTTCGAGCACGGTGTCGTTGGCGGATTCGACGCCGAGATAGACCCCCTTGCACCCGGAATCCTTCATCGCCCGCACGATGTCCTCGTCGACATATTGCACGCGGAGGAACGAGAACCATTCGAAGTCATATTCCTGGAAGATCTTGAGCAGAGCCTTGTAGCGGTGCGGGGGCACGTTGAAGGTGTCGTCGATGAAGATGATGCGATCGATGCCGCCGATGCGCTTCACCGCGTCGAGATGCATCCTGACCTTGTCGCCTCCCAACGTCTTCCAGCCGCCGGCCGTCGTCGGATAGGAACAGAAGGCGCAGGAGAACGGGCACCCCGACGCAGTCCTGATCTGGACGGTGCGATTGAGGAACGGCGCGTCCAGTTGATCCCACAAGGCCGGGCAGTCGTCGAGCAGCGGCGTATTCCATTGCACCGGACCGGCCGTGAAGCTGCCTCCTTGGTAGCTGCAGAGGTTCTTGACCTGGTCGAAGCCCTCACCCTTGCGCCGGGCCACGAGCAGATCCCGGAGATCGAATTCCGAGTTGAAGGCATGCAGCATGTGCTTGATGCCGTATTTCCGCATCGGCTCCGCCAGATCGGCCGGCGACCCGTTGATGATGTAGGAATTCGCGAACGCGCCGCCGACGATGATCTCCATGTCGGGATCGAGTTTCTTGAGGCGCTTGCAGATGCGCCCGATCTCCTTGAAGCTCAGGAAGAACGTGGAGGAAATGCCGACCGGGATGTCACCGCCACAACTGCGGTAGGCCTCCTCGAACAGATCCCAGTCGCTGTCGATGTTGTTGATGATCTTGGTGCGGATACCGAACGAGAGCAGGTAGTTGGCCACGTGCAGACCGCTGGCCGACGGCAGGTTCCATATGTTCAGCGACTGCCGGCGCCCGGGATAATCGGCCTCGAAATAGTTGGGCCGGCCCGAGATCGAATTGATGAAATCGAGATGGCCGACGAACTTCCCCTCGTGCCGAACCATCCGCGGGTAGACCAGCGACCGGAACAGATCCAGCCGATCGATGGGAAGCGCCGAAAACGCGTCGTACTCGACGACGTTAGATTGGCAGATCAGTATAAAATCCCAATCTTTCATGTTCGGCTCCTGGTAAACCCTGCTTGGACCTTGCCCTTGGCGACGATCGTCTGAGTGCGCGGGCGGATGACTTCGACGTTGGCGACGAAGACCTCGGCTGCGCTCGACCATTGCGCCACCGTTGCCTGGATGCGGATCGTATCGCCGATGTACAACGGCTCGATCCACCGAAGATTGATCGATTGCAGGATGCAGTCGAGGCCCGGCAGGCGGAGCCCGAACAGCCGTGAGATGAATCCCCCGATCAGCATGCCGTGGACGACGCGCCCTTCGAAACCGCGTTCCCTGGCCGCGCCGTCGTCCATGTGGATCGGGGACACGTCACCGGTGAGCGCTGCAAACTGATCGACATGCTGACGCTCGACGCATTGTTCGATCTCCGCCGTCAAGCCGACGAAAATATCGTCAGGCTTCAGGCAGAGAACCGCGCTCGCGCCGCCGGCCAATTGAACCATTCCCCCGTCCTGCCCGTCATCAGCGTCGAAGCTCGGCATGGTTTAGAATAAGGCCGAGCACACCCCTAAGGCTCACAAACTAGCTTTTTCAAGTCAGCCGGTCGAGAAAAAATAAACAGTTTCCTGCTCAGACCACTCGGGATTGCAGGTCTATCGGCACCCGGACGGCCCAATCAGAGCTGGCCGGGTCCTATTCAATCACCTGGACCAAGTCACACAGGGAACACAGGCTGGAACCCGAATCGAACGATGGACCGACCAATTCCGGCTTCTTGGGCCAATGACCCAGCCGATCACCGGCAACTAACGCGCCATCTTCTTCTGGAGCAAAGCGACCATCGCCGCGACATTCTCGAGATTGCCGATTTCCGCGGCATTGAGGCGTTGCCCGAACTCCTCCTCGACCGCCAGCACCAACGAGATGTGCGTGACGGAATCCCATTCATCGAGGTCGTCGGCCGTCATCTCGGGGGTTATCTTGATGGTCTCGTCACCGAACGTCTCGATGAAGACCTTGTTCAAACGCTCGTAGATCTCAGCCGTCATTTTGCACTCCGCCCCAAAGGCCATTACTTCACGAAAGTCGATCTGTAGAGATGGTAGTGGTTGACATAGTCATTGGCGCGACCGAGGTCTTCTCGCAAACCGGGAATATCCAGCCGCGGCAGCGCCGCTGCGAACCCGGCAGTATCGCTCGCCTCAATCAAGGCGGCAACCATGCCGGCCTCGGATGGATGGGAGGTGTCGACGAAATTCTCGGGATCCTTCGACATGACGGCGCGGCTCAAATCGATGTGGACGATTCCCATTTCGGCGAACCTCTTTTTCATCGCCTCGCTCTCGAAATCGCGCCACGTTCCTGCGTAAGGTCTGTATCCCTCGTCGTGGTCGAGAAAATCGACGGTCGGCGCATAGATCGGAAACTGGATTCCAACCAGCAGAACGCCCTTGGCCTTGGCATCGGCCGCCATTCCCGCCAGCTCGGCGAGTTGCTCCTCATCAGCACGGGGCGCTCCGGGAATGGCATTGACCAAGCCGTTCTTCAAATCGAGCATCACCCGCTTGGCGTCGTCATATTGCGCCACCTGGTAGATCAGCGATCCATCCCAACGAAAGCCGGCTCCGTTTCGCACCGCGGTGACTCCGACCATGGTCAGATCCTCTCGCGGATGCTGCGGATAACGGCCGGCGAGGCACTCCCACAGAGCTTCGAGGCCATGACCGCTGGTATCCATGGCCTGACCGATCAAGGAGCCGATCCCTCCGATGTGCCCCCCGATATTGTAGCGGAACGCCCCTGCCCGCTTGCCTTCGATCCTCTGATAGGAATTCGAGAGCTGGAAATAATCCATTGAGAAAATGACGACGCGGGGACGCGAGACCTCGGTAATCCTGTTGAGGAAGTCACGCAGCTGAGAAACCGTCCAGGCAGTCAGACAGGCGTTGTAGAACTTATAGGGGGTGAACATCGCCGAGCGCAGCTGGCTGCAGCGCGAATTTCCGATGGCGATGATCTCCGGCTGTTCGTCGGCAATCCGCTGCAGTTTGAAGGCAGCCCAGTTGCGTGCATCAGTGGGAAAGAAGACGACGGGCATGTTGCCCTGCTGCAGGCGGGCTGCAGCGGAGGGGGGGCGTCCCTCCAGCGTGGTCCAGCCGAGATATTCCATCAGCGCGATTTGGACGAGCGCAAACCCCACCACCCATGCCAGGAAGCGACGACCTCGGCGCGCTCCTGTTTGCTGCTGCGTGGTGGACGTGACGGACAACTGCATGGCTTATCCTGCGGAGCTCATCGGTCGGACGGGCATGGCCAATGTGCACTCGGTCAGAAGTGGAAATAGAGCAGCGCGGCGCGATCGTTGCTCAGGAAGGCGACGACCGACCAGACGAGCAGACATGACACCGAGAGCGCCCAGGCCGGGGATAAGGACAGCTTGAGCGCCTCGGTCGAAGGCGCGATCTTGGGGTAGCCGCCGCCTTCGAACACCGGATTGAACCGCGACAGGATTTGATTGCTGTTCGGCAACACCCAGACGATCAGGAAGAGCGCGAGCAGCAAGGCAATATCGGCAACCGTGATCGGCATCGCCCCGCCGGTGGTGAGAAGCGGGTCCGCCGGATGGCTTGGCCAGGCGCTGCTCGCCAGCGTGGCCCCGGTCCACTCTGAGCGTCCGAGCAATGTCCCGAGCATCGCGAACGCGCGCCCGGGATTGCTGGCACGGAAGATGGCCCACCCGGCCGCGACCGCGAGGAACGTCAGTCCGAGCGCGACCGTAGGCCACCAGTCGGAGGCGAGCGCAGCCTTGCGATAACGTCCGCCGAAGCTTCGCCAAGCGTGATTCACGACCAGCAGAGCACCGTGATACAGGCCGAACATAGCAAATGTCAGGTGATCGCCGTGCCAGATGCCCATCAGGAACATCACGAGCGTGGTCGGATAGGCGATGCGCCAGACGAATTGCTTGACCGCGCTGGCCTTGGCTCCGATCTTGCGCGCCATGGTCAGAGTGACCGTATTGTAGACGTAGATCGTCAGAAAGCGTGTCAATGAGACGTGCCAGCGCTGCCAGAAATCGACCATGCTGCGCGCCTTGAAGGGCGAGTGGAAATTGGCCGGCAACTCCACACCAAGCAGACGCGCGACGCCGATAGCCGCGTCGCTGTAGCCCGAGAAGTCGAAATACACCTGGAATCCGTAGGCGATCATGCCGATCCAGGCGCCGGTCATGGGAATCGGTTGCTTGGCAAGCCAAGGCACGAACACCTTGTCGGCCACCGCTGCGATCGCGGGCGAGATCATCAGGTTCTTGAACATCCCGATGCCGATCAGTGCCAGTCCGACGGACCAGTCGACGCTGGTCGTACGACCGAGCCGGTCCTGGCTCATCATCGCCTCGTAGCGAATCAGCGGGCCGCACAAGATCGCCGGGAAAAACAGGGCATAGCACAACAGGTCCAGCGGAGAGCGCGCGACCTCGCCGCCGGCATGTGCGTCCACGAGATACGACACCAGGCGGAAGATGATGAAGGAGAGCCCAATCGGAAAGCCAAGTCCGAGTTCAACGGAATAGGTCGGGCCCAGTCCGGCGATTATGGCACCAAGATACTTGTAGGCAGCAAGCAGTCCGAGATCGAGCGTCAAGCCACAGACCAGAAGCGTGGATTTTCTGTGGTCCGGCGACAGCACGATTGCTCGCCCCAGCACCCAGTTGATTGCGACCAAACCGAGACAAATCGGCAACCCGTGCGGATCAAATCCATAGTAGACGATCGTCGATCCGATCGCCACGATTCCACGACGGACCTCGACGCTGGCCTGGCTGGTCAGCCTGAGGGCAAGCGCGACTGCCGACAACACCACGATAAATAGGGTGAAGTAGTCAGAATTGTGCATCGCGCGTCCATGTCCCCCGGGGCACACTCGTCAGGTGGCAGGCACCTCCCTAGCGTCCCAGCCCGCTCGACACAACTTTGTTTCGGGCTTCTGGGAACAATTCACTTGGAAGCGGACTTCCGCACCTCGCGCCCTGCAACTCGAACGGCGCCTTTCGCCGCTCCGTGCTCAGCCGTTTGGAATCGTCGAGGCCCCTCGGGATACGCGCGCGGTAGAGAATGACGGCGGCGGCAACCACCGGACCGGCAAACGGACCCCGCCTCGCCTCGTCGCCCCCCCCCTCACGACCAGCCAGATGCCCTGCTTCAGCAGCGCCCGCTCGCGCCGGAAGCTCGGCAGGGCCACGGCAATGCCGCCCTTTCCGGGGCTTGACGGCGGCCTTGGCCGTGGCGCCCTTGGTCGCAAGAACACCCGCAGTTTTCGCCCAGCCCGACGTTTTCGCTTGGTCCCGAATCATAAGCTGAATGGTGCGGAACGCACCGCGAGCGCGAACCAGACCCCAGTCAATTCCCGCTCCAGTGGTGCATCGGCAATGCTACTCGGGCAACCGCACCCGTCCATCGTCGCCGACTTCGATCCCGGGCGCCACCACCGCCTCCCAGACATGGCCATCGGGATCGGCGAAATAACCGCAATATCCGCCATAATCGGTCGGCTGGGCAGCTTTCAGCAGCGTCGCCCCCTTCTCCACCGCCGCTGCGAGCGCGGCATCGACCTCGGCTTCAGAGCGGCAGTTCCAGGCCAAGGTCACGCCGCGAAACGCCTGCGGGCGCGGCGCGTCCGGCAAACCGGCGTCCTGCGCAAGGGCATCCCACGGGTACAGCGCCAACACCGTCCCGCCGGTGTCGAAAAACGCCACGGCCTCGCCGGTCGCTCGGAATTTCCGGGCGAAGCCGAGCGATGCATAGAAGGCGATGCTTCGCCGCATCTCGGACACCCCGAGCGTAACGACGGTGAACCGCGGAACGACGATCTCTGGACTCATCGCGCCTCTCCACTCGCCTCAGAACAGGCTGAGCTGCTGGCCGCCACCCTTCGGCCTGACGAAATGATCGGTCGTCAGCTTGGTCCGGCGCTTGTTCAGGCCGAGCTTTTCGCAGGCGATCTCGAAGCGGCGGCCGATCATCCAGGCCATCGGGCCCGTCCCCTTCATCCGCGTGCCCCACTGCGAGTCGTAGTCGCGACCGCCGCGCATGTCGCGGATCAGGGTGAAGACGTGGCGGTAGCGATCCGGATAGTGCTCCAGCAGCCATTCGCGGAACAGGTCGCGCACCTCCAGCGGCAGCCGCAGCAGCACATAGGCGGCCTCCTTGACGCCGGCATGGGCGGCGGCATCGAGGATACGCTCGATTTCGCTGTCGTTCAGCGCCGGGATCACCGGCGCCACCATGACCGTGGTCGGGATGCCGGCCTTGGACAGCGCCTGCAGCGCCTCCAACCGCTTCGATGGCGTCGAGGCCCGCGGCTCCATGGTGCGGGCCAGCTTCGGATCCAGCGTGGTCACCGAGATCGCGACCTTCGCCAGGTTCTTCTTGGCCATCCGCGCCAGAATGTCGGCATCACGCATCACCAGCGCCGACTTCGTGACAATCCCGACGGGATGGCCAACCTTTTCCAGCACCTCGAGGATGCCGCGCATGATCTTCCGCTCGCGCTCGATCGGCTGATAGGGATCGGTGTTGGTGCCGATCGCGATCATCCGCGGCTCGTAGCCGCTCGCCGCGAGCTCCTTCTCCAGGAGCGCGGGCGCATCCGGCTTCACGAACAGCTTGGATTCGAAGTCGAGGCCGGGCGACAGGCCGAGGAAGGCGTGGGTCGGCCGCGCAAAACAATAGACACAGCCATGCTCGCAGCCGCGATACGGATTGATCGAGCGGTCGAACCCGATATCCGGCGATTCGTTGCGGGTGATGACCTTGCGCGAGGTATCGGTCGCGACCGTCGTCTTGAACGGCGGCAAGTCCTCGAGGCTCTGCCAGCCATCGTCGAAGACAACGCGGGCCTCGGCCTCGTAGCGGCCGCTCGCATTGGATTGGGCACCCCGACCGCGGCGCCGGCCCCGTTCGATGGCGACCGCGAGTTCGGGAAAGTCCGCCTCAGGACGGTTCTGCTCAGAACCCGTGGAAGGCGCGCCCGCCGGCTCGGAGGGCACCTGGACCGGCGGGCGCTTGAGGGCATGTGAAGATGCTCGGCTCATGGCCAAGACATAGCACACAAAGTGAACATTACAAGAACAAATTAGAACGAGCTCTCATAAATGGTTCTGAGCCGGCGCAAGGCCAACCATCACATTCCCGTACTATCCTCGCGTCGCGCTGGAACGGGACGGTGCGGCGTTACTCTAATGCATTCTCCCGCAAGCGCGAAGCGGACGGCAAGCGAGGTCCTATGCAGATCACTTCTCCCCACCCGACAAATCCGACCGACGATCTCGACTTGCTCGACCGTTACTGGCGCGCGGCGAACTTCCTCTCGGTCGGACAGATCTATCTGCTCGACAACCCGCTACTGCGTGAACCGCTCGAGCCGGAGCATATCAAGCCTCGCCTGCTCGGCCACTGGGGCACGACGCCCGGGCTGAACTTCATCTATGCCCACCTCAACCGCGCCATCCAGGCGCAGGATCTCGACGTCATCTATGTCTGCGGCCCTGGCCATGGCGGCCCGGGCATGGTCGCCAATACCTATCTCGAAGGCAGCTACAGCGAGATCTACCCCGACATCACGCGCGACGCCGACGGCCTGCGCAAGCTGTTCCGGCAGTTCTCCTTCCCCGGCGGCATCCCGAGCCATGCGGCCCCGGAGACGCCCGGCTCGATCCACGAAGGCGGCGAGCTCGGCTACGCGCTGGTGCACGCCTATGGCGCGGCGTTCGACAATCCCGGGCTGATCGTGGCCTGCGTGGTCGGCGACGGCGAGGCCGAGACCGGTCCGCTCGCCGCGTCCTGGCACTCGAACAAGTTCCTGAACCCGGCCCATGACGGCGCGGTGCTGCCGATCCTGCATCTCAACGGCTACAAGATCGCCAATCCCACCCTGCTCGGCCGCATGAGCGATGCGGAGCTGAAATGCCTGTTCGAGGGCTATGGCTATGAGCCGCTGTTCGTCGAAGGCTCGGAGCCTGCGGCGATGCACCGGCAGATGGCCGACGCGCTCGACGTCGCGCTCGCCAGCATCCGCTCGATCCAGCAGAATGCGCGCCAGCCGGATGCAACGGTCGAGCGGCCGCGTTGGCCGATGATCGTGCTGCGCAGCCCGAAAGGCTGGACCGGGCCGAAGGAGGTCGACGGCCTCAAGGTCGAAGGCTTCTGGCGCGCCCATCAGGTGCCGATCGCAAATCCGCGCGGCAAGCCGGAGCATCTCGCTTTGCTCGAAGCGTGGATGAAGAGCTATCAGCCGGAGACGCTGTTCGATGCGCAGGGCCGGCTGGTGCCGGAGCTGCAGGCCCTGGCGCCGAAGGGGGCGCGGCGCATGGGTGCCAACCCGCATGCCAATGGCGGCCTGCTCAAGCGCGAGCTCAAGCTGCCGGACTATCGGGGCTTTGCCGTCGAGGTCACGTCACCCGGCAAGACCATCGCCGAGGCGACGCGCGAGCTCGGCAAGTTTCTGCGCGAGGTCATCACCCTGAATGCGGATAACAGAAACTTTCGCATCATGGGCCCGGACGAGACCGCCTCGAACCGGCTCGACGCCGTGTTCGACGTTACAGAACGCGTGTGGATGGAGGGCATCGAGCCCTATGACGTCCATCTCGCGCATGACGGCCGCGTCATGGAGGTGCTGAGCGAGCATCTCTGCCAGGGCTGGCTGGAAGGCTATCTGCTCACCGGCCGGCACGGGCTGTTCTCCTGCTACGAGGCGTTCATTCACATCGTCGATTCGATGTTCAACCAGCACGCCAAATGGCTGAAAGTATCGCGCGAGCTGCCGTGGCGACGCCCCATCGCATCGCTCAACTATCTCCTGACCTCACATGTCTGGCGGCAAGACCATAACGGCTTCAGCCATCAGGATCCCGGCTTCGTCGATCTCGTCGCCAACAAGAAAGCCGACATCGTCCGCATCTACTTCCCGCCGGATGCGAACACGCTGCTGTGGATCGCCGACCACTGCCTGCGCACCTACAACCGGATCAACGTCATCGTTGCCGGCAAGCAGCCGGCGCCGCAATGGTTGTCGATGAAGGATGCGGCCACGCATTGCGACGCCGGCATCGGCATCTGGTCGTGGGCCGGGACCGAGCCGGCCGATGAGGAGCCCGACGTGGTGATGGCCTGCGCCGGCGATGTCCCAACCCTGGAGACGCTGGCGGCCGTCGACCTGCTGCGCAAGGACTTGCCCGATCTCAAGATCCGCGTCGTCAACGTCGTCGACCTCATGACCCTGCAGCCTCGGTCCGAGCATCCGCACGGCCTCAGCGACCGCGATTTCGACAGCCTGTTCACGGCCGACAAACCGGTGATCTTCGCCTATCACGGCTATCCCTATCTGATCCATCGCCTCACCTACAGCCGCACCAACCATGCCGGCATGCATGTCCGCGGCTTCATCGAGGAAGGCACCACGACGACGCCGTTCGACATGGTGGTGCTCAACGAGCTCGATCGTTTCCATCTCGCGATCGAGGCGATCGAGCGCGTGCCCGGCCTCAGCGTGTCGGCGGCCCACGTGAAGCAGAAATTCCGCGACGCGCTGATCGAACATGCCCGCTACATCCGCGCGCATGGCGAGGACATGCCGGAGATCCGCGACTGGGTCTGGCCGAACAGCTCAGGCGGGACGACGCCGGCGCAGGCGGGCGACTGACGTCGCCGCGCACCTTGTGTGACGGTTCGATGAATGATCCAACGCAAGGACTTGCGCGCGGCGCCGAGGCACGGTGACGGCATCGGAAACCTGATCGATGCCGTCATGAAATCTCAGATCATCAAGGAGCTCGGCGAAGCCGATATCCTGCTGCCGTCGCTGATTGCCGACGGTCTCGCTGCCAACGACCGCGTCAAGGTGCGCATGAGCGCGCTGCAGGCTGCCGCCCAGCACGCTCAAGCGCCGGAGCAGCGGCCGACCGATCTCTCGACCGAGTGCCGCGCCGCGCGCATCGCGCCTGCTGATCTCGCGAGCCTGATCGGAGGCGCGCATCGCACGGCGACCGGACGCCTTGCCGCTCCCGGTCTCGCCACGCTGATCGGTGATATCGAAAACGATACACGCGCGATGATCCGCGCGGTCAACGCAGGACGAAGCTCCGAGGGCCTGTCTGCCGAACGGCGGCTCGGCACGATGCAACGCGCGGGCCTGCTGACGGCAGGCGACGACGTCGATTTCATGCGCGTCGCGCGCCTGACCGGCGCCCAGGAAGAGTCGGACAGCCTGCACCGGCTAGTGATGGATCTGCACAAGGCCCTCAACCGCATCGCCGCCGACTGCGCCGAGGAAACGCTCGACGGAGCCCATGTATATGGCCTCACCGCCGACGACAGGCCCGCGGTTGTCGCCTTCATGCGCGGGCTCAACGCGACGCGCGCACTCAAGTTCGACCATCCCGGCCTGGACACGATGGCGACCCGCGCCGGCGAACGCCTCCTGATCCAGAACGACATCGGCACCACCGATGCGCATGTCATGGTGATCGCGGTCCAGGGGCTCACGGTCACGCTCACCTACACTGACGTTCACCTGGCGCGCGCGAAGTTCTTCGTTCACCTGTTCGATGCTTTCGCGGCGACCTGGAGCGGGCTCGACCGTCACACCGGGACGAAGCTGGAAGAGAATGCGTTCTTCCTGGTGACCGGCCAATTCCACGGCGACACGGCGCAGGCGCGCGATGATTTCCTCACGGCACTCGGCGCCGCGCTGGTGTTCCTGATCGACTGGAACAAGGCCCGGAAGCTGCTGCGGACATGGTTGTCCAAGGATGATGCGATCAGGATTCTCGACTGGGCGGCGCGCAACCGGATCGGCCACCGCGCCTTCCTCGAGCTCGGCGGCAACGAGCTGCTGGGCGCCGCCGTCCGCAACGCGGCGCCCCATCGCATCGGCTTCGGCGAACGTCTGGATCGCGCCCTGGGCCGCACCGCCGCAGTCGAATTTCTCAAAGCCGCGCTGCGTGCGGCGACGGAGGGCCTGCAGGCCGGCCGCTCGGTGCGGCTGGTCCGCGATCAGATCGAAGCCGATCTGGTGCGGCATCTCGACCGTGCCGACGGTGCGCTGCTCGCGATCGTGATGCGCCAGCTCGGCCTGGCACACGACCTTGCCGCCGCGCTGAGCCGCGATCTCAGCGCGCTGCAGTCCGGTGTTTCCGGCGACCGCAAGCTGCTGGCCGCACGCGCCAGCAGGATCGAACAGAAGGCAGACCGGATCGCGATCGAAGCCCGCCAGGAGATCAACAGGCTCAAGGCCGAGCCGCTGATCGCGCAGCTGGTCGACCGGGTCGAAGAGACGGTCGACGAACTCGAACAGGCGGCGTTCATCGCCTCGCTCGCGCCGGCTGCGATGCCGCCGACGCTGTCGGCCGCCTTGGCCGAACTCTGCAAGGTCGCCATTGGCGCGATCGAGGCAGCCGCGAGCGGCCTCGCCGCGGCGGCCGAAGTGCCCGAAGGACGGCGGGCGGACTCCGATGATGCGCTCGCCGCCGTGCTGCGCCTCATGGATAGCGAACATGCGGCCGACGCGCAGGAGCGCGCGATCACCGCCCTCGTGTTCACAGCGGGCTTCGACGTCGCAACGTCGCTGTCCGGGCTGGAGCTGGCGCGCGCCATCGAGCGTGCGACCGACCGCCTGGCGAGCTTCGGACATCTGCTGCGCCAGTACGTCATGATCGATCTCGCCGGTTAGGAACTGCCATGTCCATCGTTTGCATTTTCGGCAAGAACACCGAGCCATGCTCGGCCGAGACCGTCGGCGCCAAGGCCGCCAATCTGGCGCGCATGGCCACGCTCGGACTGCCCGTGCCGCCGGCCTTCGTGCTTCCGGTCGAGCTCTGCACCGACATCATCGCGAACCGGGCCGATGCCGAACAGCGCCTGCGCGACGGCCTGCGGGCGGGTATCCGGTTTCTCGAACAGACGACCGGCAGGATCTTCGGCGATCATCGCCGGCCCCTGCTCGTGTCCGTCCGCTCCGGCGCTGCGCGATCCATGCCGGGCATGCTCGACACCGTGCTCAATGTCGGCTGCACCTCGGCTGCCGTGCGCGGCCTGATCCGCAGCACCGGACGGCCGCGCCTCGCCTTCGACTGCCGCCGGCGCTTCATCGAGAGCTTCTCCGAGACCGTGCTCGGTTTCGATGCCGGAACGCTCGCGGCGCGGCGCGACGAGCTGGTCGCGCATGAAGGTGTTGCCAATGATCGAGATCTGGATAGCGAAGCCATTGCGCGGCTCGCGACCGACGAACAGGCGCTGGTCGAGTCCGGCAGCGATGGCTGGCTGGAGGATGCCGAGGCGCAGCTCATGGCCGCGGCGCGTGCCGTCTATCGTTCGTGGAGCAGCGAGCGTGCGCAGACCTATCGCAAGCTGCAGAACCTGGAACACCTGCGCGGCACGGCCGTCACCGTGCAGACGATGGTGTTCGGCAATGGCGGTCTGAGCTCGGGCGCGGGTGTCGCGTTCTCGCGCGATCCCTCCACCGGGGCGCGGCAGCCGATGATCGACCTCGTGCTCGATGCCCAGGGCGAGGACGTCGTCTCCGGCCGTCGCATGCCGGACAGCGAGGATGCGATCGCGCGCGCGCTTCCCACTCTGAAGGAGGAGCTCGGCGCGGTGCTGCGGCAGCTCGAACAAACCTTCGGCGACGTGCAGGACGTCGAGTTCACCGTTGAAGACGGCCATTTGTGGATTCTCCAGACCCGCGCCGCCAAGCGCACGCCGCGCGCCGCGTTGAGATTTGCGGTGGATTTCGTTCGCGAGCGGGTCATTACGCCTGATGAGGCCCTGGAGCGCCTGGCCGACATCGATCTGGAGCAGCTGGTCGAGACGTCGCTCGTCGCTGCCGGCGCCCCCGTCGCGACAGGCATCGGCGCCTCCAGCGGCATCGCCACGGGGCGCGCAGCGTTCGACGCCGACAGCGCCAAGCGGCTGGCCGCCAGCGGCGAACCCGTCATCCTGATGCGCCCGGACACCTCGACCGCTGATGTCGCGGGCTTCGCTGTCGCAGCCGGCATCGTGACGTCGGTCGGCGCGCGCACCGCGCACGCTGCTCTGGTCGCGCGCCAACTGGGGAGACCCTGCATCGTCGGCTGTCGCGCGCTCGAGGTGAGCGTCGAAGCCGGCTGCGCGACACTCGCCGGAACGCCGCTCGGAAGCGGCGACTGGGTGACCATCGACGGAGATCGAGGCCACCTCTATCTCGGACGGCTGGAGATCGTGACAACCCGACCCGACGCCGAGCTGGCCGAGGTCACGGCCTGGCGCAAAGGCGCGACGCAGCCGGGCAAGCGGCTGTCCGCCTGACCCTCGCCTTCCCCCTTGCCCCTTTGCTTCCTTGCCGCCAAACCGGCCTGCCGCAAAATTCCGCAATGCAGCAGGCTGATTTGGCCATGACAAGATGATAACAAGCAGGCCGGAGGCACTACCAATAACGATGTCCGGTTCATGCTGAGCGTGATCATCCCGACCGCAGGGGTCGAGCAGACCGCCGTTGCCACCCTGTCCGCACTCGTGCCAGGCGCTGCGGCCGGTGTCGTCACCGAAGTGCTGCTGGTCGACCGCTCCCCCGATTCCAGCGTGATCGAGCGCGTCGCCGACGTCGCTGGCTGCCACTTCATGAAGTTCGAAGGCAGCCATGCCGCGGCGCTGGCGGCCGGCGCCGCGACGGCGCGTGCGCCGTGGCTGATGTTTCTGCCCGCCGGCGCGATGCTCGATCCCGGCTGGATCGACGAGACCATGCAGTTCGTCCAAAGCGTCGCCGCCGCCGGCCGGCCCCGCGCCGGGGTATTCCGTTACGCCCGATCTCCTTACGCCGATGTCAGACTGCGCGACCGGCTGCGAGCGGTCGCTCGGGTCCTGGTCGGGCCACTGGGCGACCAGGGCCTGTTGATTGCCAGGGATCATTACCGGCAGGTCGGCGGCTACAAGCCGGAGCAAAAGCGCGCCGAGGCGCGGCTGCTGCGCCAGCTCGGCCGCTCCCGCACCATGTTGCGCAGCCGGATCGTGATGGTGTAACCCCGATATGCTTGCCAAAGTCAATCAATTGATTGATAACGGCAAGCATTGAGGTGAACCATGATTCCTGCTCCGTCCGACAGCCAGGTCGCCGCCGTTCGTGCCTTCAACCGCTTCTACACGAGGAAGCTCGGCGCGCTGGACCAGCATTTGCTCGACAGCCCCTTCTCGCTCGCAGAAGCGCGCGTGCTTTACGAGCTGGCGCAGTCCGACGCCATCTCGGCCAAGGAGATCGGTCTCTCGCTCGGGCTCGATGCCGGCTATCTCAGCCGCATCGTCCAGAGCTTCGACGAGAAGGGCCTGATCAGCCGCACGCCCTTGCCGTCGGATCGCAGGCAACAGCAGCTCAGCCTCACCGCAAAGGGGCGGCAGGCCTATGCCAGGCTCGACCGCAGCTCGCAGAAGGAGATCGCGGCCATGCTGGCGCCGCTCGCTTCGTCGGTCCGCGACCGGCTGGTCGGCGCCATGACGACCATCGAGACCACGCTGGAGCCGCAGCAGCCGCTGCGCTCTCCCGTGCTGCTGCGCAGCCATCGTCCCGGCGACATCGGCTGGGTCGTCTCGCGGCACGGCGCCGTCTATGCCGAGGAATATGGCTGGGACATCTCGTTCGAGGCGCTGGTCGCCGAGATCGGCGCACAGTTCATCAAGAGCTACGACCCTGCACGCGAGCATTGCTGGATCGCCGAGCTTACCGGCGAGCCGGTGGGCTCGATCTTCCTGGTGAAAGGCAGCGACGATGTCGCCAAGCTGCGGCTGCTGCTGGTCGAGAAGAAGGCGCGCGGGCTCGGCGTCGGCCGCGCACTGACCGAACAATGCATCCGCTTCGCCCGCGAGAAGAACTACAACAAGCTCGTGCTGTGGACGCAGAGCATTCTCACCGCGGCGCGCGACATCTATGCCCGCGCCGGCTTTCGCAAGGTCGCGGAGGAGCCGCATGCGTCGTTCGGCGTCGAGCTGATGGGCGAGACCTGGGAGCTCGAGCTGTAGCGCGCGCAGGCCGGCGACATGGTCTCAACCGGCAGTAGGCAGAGCTCGACTGTGCAACACGCTCACCGCCTCGATTGCGGAGTTCCCGCGCTTCGGTAGGATCCCGCGGAAACAGAGCGGAGGTCGCCAGTGATCAGTTTGACGTGTCGATCGAAGCTAGCCGTGTGTCTTGCGCTTGCGGGCGCCGTGGGGATGGACGGCATGGCGGCGCACGCTGCGCCCAAGGGGCGCGCGACGGTCGCGATCACGCGCACGAACGACTTCCTCTATCTGGCGGCGCCTGCGGCGATCGAGATCAACGGCGCCAAGGTGGCGAGCCTCGGACGCGGCGAGAGCTACAGCGGTCCGATCACGCCCGGCGCCACGACGATCACCGTTTCGACACGGTCGTCGCCGGGTTCGTCGAACATTCGTTTCACCGCGCTGCCCGGCAAGACCTATCGGATGGTCGTGGGTCCGCGTGGCAAGAATTTCGCGGCCAGCATGGTCGGCGGCCTCATCGGCGCAGCCATTGAAGGCGGCGGCGCCTTCGAGATCGTTCCGACGAAATGAGGCGTGCAAAGCCGTGCTACGCCGTCGCGCCCTGGGCCTTGGGCCGGCGCAGATGCTCGTCCAGCCGCGGCATGATCTCGACGAAGTTACACGGCCGCGTGCGGTAGTCGAGCTGGGCGGCGAGGATGCCGTCCCAGCCGTCGCGGCAGGCGCCGGGCGAGCCCGGCAGGCAGAAGATGTAGGTCGCGCCGGCGACGCCGGCGGTCGCCCGGCTCTGGATCGTCGACGTGCCGATCTTGGCATGGCTCAGCATATGGAAGGCGATCGAGAAGCCGTCCATGCGCTTTTCGAACAGCGGCTCGATCGCTTCCGGCGTGACGTCGCGGCCGGTGAAGCCAGTGCCGCCGGTGGTGATCACGACGTCCACGCCGGGATCGGCGATCCATGACCGCACCACCGCGCGGATCTTGTCGACGTCGTCGGTGACGATCTCGCGCTTGGCGAGCTTGTGGCCGGCAGCTGTCAGGCGGTCGCTCAGCGTCGTCCCCGACTTGTCGTCGGCGAGCGCGCGCGTGTCGGACACCGTCAGCACGGCAATGTTGAGGGGAATGAAGCTCTTGCTCTCGTCGATCGCCATCACGCGTCTCCTTACAGCGAATTGGCGCCGAACGTATTGCAGGCCTGCACCGTGCCCTGCTGATAGCCGACCATGAACCAGCGCTTGCGCTGCGCGGCCGAGCCATGCGTGAACGAATCCGGCACCACGCGTCCCGTGGCCTGGCGCTGCAGGGTGTCGTCGCCGATCGCGGAAGCGGTCGTCAGCGCGGAGTCGATGTCGCCCTCCTCCAGGAAGCCCGGACGCTTCTTGGCCTCGCGATTGACCCAGACGCCGGACAGGCAGTCGGCCTGCAGCTCGACCTTCACCTGCAGCGCATTGGCCTCGGCCTTGCTGCCCGACTGCTGCTGCAGCCGCGTCACGCGCGGCAGGATGCCGAGCAGGTTCTGGATGTGGTGTCCGGCCTCATGCGCGATGATGTAGGCCGCCGTGAACTTGCAGGCGCTGCCCGAGCAGCCGCGGAAGCGCGTCTCGACCTCGCGGAAGAAGCTGGTGTCGAGGAAGATCTGCCGGTCCGGCGGACAATAGAACGGCCCCATCGCCGACTGCGCCATGCCGCAGCGGCCGCCATTGGTGCTGTTGCGGAACAACACGATCTTCGGTCCCGTATAGCTCTGGCCGCTGGCCTGGAAGATCTCGCTCCAGCGATCGTCGATCTCGCCGAGCACGCCTGAGATCATGTCGCCCATTTCGTCCTTGGGCGCGCCGGACTTACCGGGCGAGCGCCGGTCGGCCTGCTGGGTCGGAGCACCGCCATGGTTGAGCATCTCGGCGCCGCCGATCAGGATGCGCGGATCGATGCCGAAGGCGTAGCCGATCAGGCCGAGCACGATGATGGTGCCGATGCCGAGCCCGCCGCCGCCGATCGGCAGACCCATACCGCCCCCCATCCCGCCGCCATCGTCGCGACGGTCGTCGATGTCGTCGCTGCGACGGAAATCATCGTAACGCATGGCGGCTTTTCCTCATGATCTTGCGCGGCTCTGCGCGAAATGCCTAACGCGGCAGACAGGTAAAATTTCCACACTGTTAATCAATAACCCGGCCGGCAAATTTTGCCTAGCGCGGCCCGAAAAAACCCGCGCACGCGAACTTCCCCGCGCCGACCGCCCATAAGCACGCGAAGCAAAAAACCCATCGCGATCGTCGTCTTGCGCAAAGACCATCATGCATCGACGAGCGGCTCTTCATCGCCGGTGCGCGTGATGAACACGCTTGCTGAGATGCGAAAAATTTTCCGGGTTAAGTCCATTTTTACTTTGCCACGTCAATGTGTGGCCAGTCGGTTGTTAGGTCCCGCGTCGCCGACAGCGTCGCCTGAGTCAGAGTTCTTGAGTCATGGTAGAGTCGCGTCGCGGGGCGTCTGCAAGGGCGCCCCGCACTAAATTTCAGACCCTCGAAGAGCAACGAATCATCGTCGGCGACTGCGTCGCCGAGATGTCGAAACTGCCGGGCGCATCCGTCGACCTGGTGTTTGCAGATCCGCCGTACAATCTGCAGCTCAAGGGTGAGCTCAAGCGTCCCGACGAATCGCAGGTCGATGCCGTCGATGACGATTGGGACAAGTTCTCCTCGTTCGCCGCCTATGACGATTTTACGCGCGCCTGGCTGCTCGCCGCGCGGCGGCTGATGAAGCCGAGCGCGACGATCTGGGTGATCGGCTCCTATCACAACATCTTCCGTGTCGGCGCGATCATGCAGGATCTCGGCTTCTGGATCCTCAACGACATCGTCTGGCGCAAGTCGAACCCGATGCCGAACTTCCGCGGCCGCCGCTTCACCAACGCGCACGAGACCATGATCTGGGCCGCGCGCGACGAGAAGGCGAAGGGCTACACCTTCAACTACGAGGCGCTGAAGGCTTCGAACGAGGACGTTCAGGCCCGCTCGGACTGGCTGATTCCGCTGTGCACCGGCGAGGAACGGCTCAAGGACGGCGACGGCAAGAAGGTTCATCCGACGCAGAAGCCGGAAGGCCTGCTGGCGCGGGTGCTGCTGTCATCCTCGAAGCCCGGCGATCTCGTGATCGACCCGTTCAACGGCACCGGCACCACGGGCGCCGTGGCCAAACGCCTCGGCCGCCGCTACGTCGGCTTCGAACGCGACAAGATCTATGCGGAAGCGGCAGAACGTCGCATCGCAGCGGTCGAGCCGCTGCCGGAGGCCACGCTCGCACCGTTCATGACGGCGCGCGAGGCGCCGCGTGTCGCGTTCTCCGAGTTGATCGAGCGCGGCATGATCGCGCCCGGCGCCAAGCTCGTCGACTCCAAGCGGCGCCACGGCGCGCTGGTGCGCGCCGACGGGGCCATCATGCTGGGTGACAAGGTCGGTTCGATCCATCGCATCGGCGCGGTCGCACAGGGGCTGCCGGCCTGCAACGGCTGGACGTTCTGGCACGTCGAGACGAAAGGCGGCCTCCGGCTGATCGACGAACTGCGCGCCGAGATCCGCTCGGAGATGAGCGCCGCCTGACGCTTACGACCTCTGGCGTCCCTGTCCCGAATAGCGGGCCAGCAGGTTCTCGACTTCATACTCCTCGTCATAGCGCGCGTCGTCGCGCGGCACGACCGAGACCTGCGACACACGCTGAGCCGGCTGCTCCCTGCGCCCGGCTGGTGCCGGGTAGAAGCTGTCCACGGCCGGCAGGTGCATGCGATCGAGCTCCGGTTCGGCGGGCCAGCGGGTCACGCGGCGCGCCGCGGCCGGCTCGATGCGAAGCTGCCGCTTGGCGCGGGCCCGCGCGAGCAGCACGCTGGTCGAGAAGCCCGCGATGGCGACAGCGCCCAGGAAGGCAAACAGCCGCGTCCGCGCCGGGTCATCAGCCGCCCCTGCGACCGACATCGTCGGCGCAGCGTCAGCCGGGGTCGGCGACGTCGCAACGGGCGCGGTGGTCTCGGTCGATGCAGCATCGCTCGACGCCGCAGCGAGCGTGTAGGACGAGGACCGCGGCGCCGGCGCGGGCTGCGCCTGAAGCGTGCCGGATGAATCCGGCCAACGCGTCGCAACAGCAGAATCACTTGCGGTCGCCTCGACTGCTTCGGCCGCCGGTGCGGCCGGCGCGGCGCTCATGGGCGCAAGCGATGCGGGAGCAGCCGGGACCGACGGCGCAGCGGCTGTCGGAAATGCGGCAACAGGCGGGAAGACGGCCGACGGTCGAACGGCCGCGGTCGGCGTCGACGACGCCACCTTCATCTCATCGCCGACCTGGTTTGGTGACGATTGAATTTCCGCACGCGCATCGGCCGCGTTCGACGACAGCGTCGTGCGATCCCGATGCGATGCCAATTTTCGCGTAACGAGAGACGCGCCCTGAGCGGCGCGGTCGTCGTCGCGAAGATACCAGCACTGCTTCTTGGTCGCGCGATCGACGCGATAGAACCAATGCTTCCCCGCCGGCGTCCCCGCAGGCTTTGCCAGGCATTCGTCAGCAGCCGATGCCGGTTCAGATTCGATTGTCACCGCAGCCGCTCCCGCCAGCATGGCGACAGCCACATACGGCAACAAACTCACCGTTCGATTCGTCATCAGACCTCCGACGATTCAACGCGCCCCCGATGCGCCGTTTCGACGATCACTTCGTTCGGAATAAGGCTGCCGAGGTTCCATTTGTCGAAACAATGTTAGAACAGCGGTGTCCTTTGGATGGCTTCTAATTTTTTCGGGCTGTTTTGTCGCAGCAACAGCTGGAATACGCGCTGATGTGGCCACTCATGCGCCTCGTCTCTGACGCGACAACACGCGGATGTGAGCAAGCAGACGGTGGAAAATTATGCATGCCAATCACCGCAATGAGCGCAGTGATGCTCTTGCATATCGAATCACTTCATCTTCGACAGCGCCTTCTCGACCAGCTCGCGCGTGTACGGCTTCTGAATCACGGGCGCAGCGGATAACTCGGTGGGAATCGGCGCGCGCTCGCCGTAGCCGGTGGCGAACATGAAGGGCACGCCGAGCTCCTTCAACCTGTGTCCTACAGGAAGGCTGCTCTCCGCGCCGAGGTTGATATCGAGCAATGCGAAGCTGGGAATCGCGCGCTCGATCGACTTCAGCGCCTGATTGACTGACGCTGCCGTGTCGATGTGCCGCGCGCCGAGCTCGAGCAGGATCACTTCGGCGCCCATCGCGATGATCAGATTGTCCTCGACGATCAGCACCGTGCCGGAGAGACGCGGAGCCTGCTCCTCCTTGGACGAAAGGCGCGACGGCGCCCCCGCCATCGCCGGCACCACCTGCACGAAATTGGCGGGAATCGTGAAACGCGCCTGAACGCCGAGCAGGTCGAAGCGGATTTCGGCGTCGCCCTTAAGATCGAACGGCACCGAGCGCTCGATGATCGTGGTGCCGAAGCCGCGGCGCGACGGCGGCTGCACCGGCGGGCCGCCGCTCTCCTTCCAGTCGATGACGAGGCTTGCGCCGGGATCGAGCCGCCACATTACCTGGACCTGCCCGGTGGAGTCGGCGAGCGCGCCGTATTTCGCTGAGTTGGTCATCATCTCGTGCACGACGAGCGCGAGCGTCGCAAACGCCTTGGGGTCGAGCGCGACGTCGGGACCTTCCATGCGCACCCGCGCGGCCCGCGAGCCGAGATAGGCGCCCGCCTCCGACTCCAGCAGATGGCGCAACGCGACAGGTGCCCAATTCAAATTGGTGATCTGGTCGTGCGCGCGCGCCAGCGCCTGGATGCGACCACCAAGCACGGTTGCGAACTCCTCGATCGAGGTCGCCGTGTCCTTGCTCTGCGTGACCAGGCCGCGCACGAGGCTGAGGATGTTGCGGACGCGATGATTGAGCTCGGCGATCATGAGCTCCTGCCGCTCCTGCGCGCCGCGGCGCTCGCGCGCGGCGAGCTCCGCCAGTTGCAGGATCACTTCGAGCAGCGTCACACGCAGGCTCTCCGCGATGCGCAGATCCGCCGTCGTCCACGGTTTCGATTGGCCGGCGACCGTCTGCTGCCACAGCTCGAAGCTCTTGCGCGGCGTCAGCCGTGAGCCGAGCGGGCCCTCGGAATAGGTCTTGTTGGGATCACCGGCCCAATTGACCGAGCGCAGCACCTCGCGACGGAAGAAGATCAGGCAGTCGCGCGGCGTGCGCGAGATCGGAATGGCGAGAAAGCCTGCGGCGCGATCGCGGAACGATTCACCGGCAGCATAGACCTTGGCAATCTCGGCGCTGGCGCAGATGCGCCCCGGCGAGGTCCGGTTGATGAAGCTGATCAGGTCCTGGACTTCCTCCTCGGTCGGCGTCTCCCCGTCGAGCGTGATCTCCTCGTCCGACCACACGGCGATGCCGTCGCACGCAATCATCTGCCGATAATCGGCGACGAAGCCGAGGATCGCGCGCTTGCTGTGCGCCTGCAACGCCGCGCGCTCGATCAGACGCTCCTGGATCTGATGCGCACGCGTCTCATAGGCGACATCGGTCTCGCGCTCGCGCGCCTCGAGCAGCCAGGAGTACATCTGGCCGAACAGCTCGGCGGCCGTGCGCTTCTCGAACGAGAGATGATGAGGCGCATAATGGTGGCAGGCGAACAGGCCCCACAGTTTGCCGTCGCGCAGGATCGAGACCGACATCGACGCGGCCACGCCCATGTTGCGGAGATATTCGATGTGAATGGGCGAGACCGCGCGCAGTACGCTCATCGACAGGTCCAGCAGCCCGGCATTGTGCGCAGGCGTCGACATCAGCTCGGCCGGCGCGGCGTTGATATCGGCGATGATGCGCAGCCAGTTACGCTGGTAGAGCTGGCGCGCCTGCCTGGGGATATCGGACGCCGGGTAGTGCAGCCCGAGGAACGGCTCCAGGCCTGAGCCCGCGACCTCCGCAATCACCTCGCCAGACCCATCGGGATGGAAGCGATAGACCATCACACGATCGAAGCCGGTCAGCAGCTTGAGCTGGCGCGCCCCTTCCTGTGCGAGGTCGATCATGCCCGCCGTCTTGCGGATGCGGCCGAGCATCAGGCGAACCAGTTCGCCGGAATTGACGCCGGGCTCGATCAGGCTCGGCTCCGCCTCGACGATCAGATACGCGCCTGAAAAATGTATCGCCAGATCGAACAGCTGGCCACGGCCCTGAAGGTCGACGCCGAACACGCGCTCGACCGCATCCGGGCCGCTCAGATAATCGACCCGGGAGCGGATCGCCGTCGCCGCGGCCTCGGAGAGCACCGCTGTGATCGGCTGTTGCAGCAGCCAGCCGACGTCGCCGCCGAGATAGTCCGGCGCGTTCTCCGACGCCATGCAGATGGTGAAATCCGAGACCAGCGCAAGCAGAAATCCGAACGGCTGAACGCTGCCGGGAACATGAATCGGCTCGCGATCGCAATTGGTGAGATTGACGGGCTCGTTCATGGTCATGCGCATGCCACCGCTTGAGCAAACACCGCGAACGCCTCACGCGCACTCTCGATCATCCGGACTTCATCGTCCGGCGTCGCCGGCTCACGTGAGAGCTGCGACAAGAAGCTGTGCCAGAGCCCGACGCCCGCGCCGTGACCAAGGTAGCGGATGGCTCGCCGCACTTTCGGATCGGCCGAGGCAGCGACGACGCGCAACAGATAGGCCGCTCCCAGCCGCGAGCCTTCGAGGACATAGAGCGTGCCGAACACGAAGGCGCGGTCGGGACGCTGGACCGGCAGGCTCATCGGGATTGCCACGCCGCCGAGATCTGCGAGGTCGGCCATGATCGCGGGGGAGCGCCGCCGCCGAGCCCAGTCGTCGAAACATGCGGCGACGCCGGCGTGCTCCAGCGCGGCCTCCAGCGGCAACAGCGCGGCGGCGCTGGCTTGAAGAAAGCGGCGGTAGTGCGCCGTCGTGGTGAGATCGAACTGACCGAGGCGCTCATCCAGCGCATGATGCGCGGCGGCGGTAGCCGCCTTCAATCGATGGCGAAGACCCTGAGTGCTGGGCGCGCGAGACGGATCATCGGAAACGGCAGCCAGCTGCATCAAAAGGGGCCTAGCAAAAGGAGAGCGGCCGCAGACGCGCGACGGCTGCAGTAAACGCCAATCGGCGTCCGTAGTTCCCTCCTCTCTGGCGCTATTTCTCTCAGGGATTATTCAAGGTCGGAATCACCTGCACCACCTCCAATCGCTTCGACCTGCCGCCGCCCTTGCTTTTGCACCCGTTCGCCCTTCGTCAAGTGGCAGCCGAGGGCGGACCGAGCGTAGATTCGATGAGGAGCGTGTCGCAGTACTCGACCCATTCCGCGATGCGTCCGTCGTCGAGCCGCAGCACGTTGCAGTAGTCGTTGTGATAGGCTTTGCCGTCATTCGTCGTGTTGCGGCCGTACGCCTGGACCACGACGTAGTCGCCCTCCGCGATCAGCCGGACAGGGATGGTCGTGATGCGGCCAAGCCGCGCCCGCAGCGGCGCAAACAGCTCCGCGAGGACGGCCTCCTTGCCGTCATAGCTGCGCGACCACGATCCGCTGCCCATGATGACGAAGCGAAAGTCGTCCGCGAGATGCGCCAGCAGCGGCTGCGCGTTGCTCTTGGCCAACTCGTCGAACACGTGCTGGACGATCTGCTTGTTGTGATGTCTCTTTGCGTCGGTCGTCATGGCACGCTCTCCTTTGCGCGACGATGGTCGCATCAGCCGGCCTGCTTCAGCGCGGCTGGAAACGGCCCGAGCACCGCCTCCGTCAGCGCCGAATCGCAATATTCCCGGATCTCGACGATGCGCCCGTCGCGCAGCCGGTAGATCAGGCAGTAGTCGTTGTTGTAGGGCTGGCCCGCTTTCGTGCGCATCTCGCCCTTGCCTTCGACCACGACATGGTCGTCATCGGCGATGAAGCGCAGCGGAATGGTGCGGCGTCCGTCCGCCAGAAGGCTGGCGAGATGACCGTAGAGATCGCGCAGCAGCGCCTCCTTGCCCCTGAACGTCTGCGACCATGAATATTGTCCGGTGACGACCATCCTGACGTCGTCGGCGATGGCCTCGACATAGGGTGTGCGGTCGCCGGCGGCGGCCTTGGCGAGCAGGTGCTGCATCAATTGCTTGTTGGCGGCGGCGGTCATGGCGTCTCCTTGCGTGTGTGGGCGATGGCACGACCATGCGGGATCCAGCCTCATTCTTCCAATCGATATGGAATATGGTATAAATTCACCCGATGAATTTGACCGCGCTCGATCTGAATCTGCTGGTGGCCCTCGACGCATTGCTGCGCGAAAGCAGCGTCAGCCGGGCGGCCCTGCGGATCGGCCTGTCGCAACCCGCCACCAGCCACGCGCTGCAGCGGCTGCGCGATCTGATCGGCGATCCGTTGTTGGTGCGCACCGGCGCGCGGATGGAATTGACGCCGCGCGCGCTCGCCTTGCGCGCCCCGCTCGCGCTGGCGCTGGATCAGGTGCGCGGCCTGTTCACGCCGGACGTGTTCGACGCCGCCAGCAGCGAGCGCCAGTTTCGCCTGATGATGCCCGATCTCGCGGTCGAACTGCTGATGCCGCCCTTGATGGCGAAGGTGACGCGGGCTGCGCCCAACATCCGCATCGACGTCGTGCCGTGGCGGGGACCCGCGATCTTCCACGCCGAGTTCGGCCGCACCATCGACATGGTGATCTCGATCGGCGACGCCTTCAAAGGCTTTCACCGCCAGTTGCTCTACACCGACAGCGATGCGCTCGCGGTGCGGCGCGGTCACCCGATCGGCAGGCGGCTGAGCAAGCGAGACGCCTTTCTGGCGGCCCGGCACGTCGCCGTCGTGCTGCGCGGCCAGAGCGAGGACCTGATCGACATGTGGTTACGAAGCAAGGGCTGGGAGCGGCGGATCGCGCTGGTGGTGCCGAGCTACATCGAGGCGCTGCATGTCGCCGCGCGCACCGATCTCGTGGCCTTCGTGCCGCGGCGGCTGATCGCGGCGCTGGCGCGGCAATTGTCGCTTGCGACCGTTGCGCCGCCGCTCGATCCCGGCCTCGACGAGCAATACATGTTCTATCCGACCAGGGCGCAGATCGAGCCGGGCTCGATCTGGCTGCGCACGCTGATGCTGGAGACGGGCCGTGAACTCGGCAGCCTGCCCGCGCGCATGACGAAGGGCGGATGAGCCGGCGCCCGCGACCGGTTGCCGTCAAACCACCGTCAGGCCGCCAGTTCCGCGAACGCCTTCTGCACGGCCGGCCGCTCGGACATCCGCTTGAAATGATCGGCCACCTTGGGAAAGGCGTTGATGTCGACGCTGTCGCCCTCGAGCCATTGCGCGATCGTGAACAGATAGGGATCGCAGATCGTGTACTGCTCCCCCATCACCCAGGGACCGCGCAGCATCTTCTGCTCGATCAGGGCGAAGCACGCCGCCATCGTCTCGGGGATCTTGCGCTTCATGTCCGCGAAGGAGGACTCCTCGCTGGCCCAGCGAGCGCCGCGCAGCTTGTGCGCGTGGGCGATGTGCACCGTCGAGCAGAGATAGCTGTTGAAGGACTGCACCTCGGCGAACGCGAAGACGTCGTCGAGCGGGGCCAATCGGGCTTGCGGAAAGCGCTGCGCGAGATAGGCCAGCATCGCCGGCGTCTCGGTCAGAACGCCGCGCTCGGTCACCAGCGCGGGCACCCGGCCCTTGGGGTTGATCGCGAGATAATCGGGACTGTTCTGCTGGTTGATCTTGAAGCTGATCTTCTCGGCGACGTAGTCGGCGCCGGCTTCGGCGAGCGTGATGTGCGTGGCGAGCGCGCAGGTGCCTGGCGCGACATAGAGCTTCAACATGGTGATCCCTGACAGACGATGCCTGAACCTAGCCGCGGCGCCATCGGCCGTCCACCCCGCACTTCGACCACTCGACACACGCTAGATCGGCGCCACGTCCATCGTGTGCACGGCGGTCGGATAATAGCGGAAGCCGTCGCCGAGCTTGCCGATATGGCCGATGCCCGGCCACGGGAAATGATAGCCGAGGATGCGCGTCCGGTTGGCCGCGAGCATGTCGAGCACGCGGACGCGGGTCTTGGCGGCCTGCTTCGGATCGGTGTCATAGGCGAACTCGATCAGCGGCTTCTCGATCAGCAGCACCGGATGGTGCGAGATATCGCCGATATAGGCGAGCTGATCCTGGCCCGACTGGATCAGGAAGATCGTATGCCCGACCGTATGGCCCGGCGTGAACATCGCCTGCACGCCCGGCAGGAACTCCTGGCCATCCTTGAAGAAGGTGATGCGGTCCCTGACCGGCAGCAGATTGCGCACCGCCTGCTCGTAGAACGCCTTGTAGGTGGGCCCGACCTTCGCCTCATCGGTCCAGAAGGTGAAGTCGGCCTCGGAGATGAACAGCTCGGCATTGGGGAAGCTCGGCTTGCCATCAGCGCCGATCACGCCGCCGCAATGATCGATATGCGCATGCGTCATGACCAGCGCGTCGACGTCCTTGGCATCGATGCCGGCCTGCTTCAACGTCAGCAGCATCTTGCCGGTGGTGTCGCCGAACAGCTTCGAGACGCCCATGCCGTTGTCGAAGATGATGATCTTGTCGCCAGTGTTGAGCACGAGAATGTTCTGCTCCAGCGTCGCAGCCCCGACCGGCAGGAAGTTGTTCGTCAGCATCGAGTCCAGATCGCCAGCGGATATGCCGAGGAACGCCGCATGAGGATCGCCGAGCGGCAGCACGCCATCCGAGATGATGGTGGCCTCCGCAGAACCGAGCTTGAAGCGAAAGAACGTCGGCGCCTGGGTGTTGAGGAACGGGCCCTTGGCCAGCGCGCCGGGGCTCATGATCCCGGACAATCCACAGAGCCCGGCCGTGGCGCCAAAGCCCAGCATCGAACGACGTGAGAATCCTGCAGCCTTGGCCATCCGTTCCTCCTCTGATCCGAGCCTTATGTTGGCCCGGGAGTCACCCGGCCTCATCAGGCGTTTGATTTGCCAATGTGTCGGCAGCAGCTGCGGGCTTCGCACACCCAAGGATGCAAGATAGATCAGCGCAATCTCAGATTACCGTCGTCCTCGCTTTGGCGGCAATGAAAAAGACGCCAAGGACGGAATGTTTCAGCGCTGCAGTCGCGAAGCTTCAGCTTCGCGCCCACGCGCTTTCGACAGGCCGTCCATTCGCCGTTGCGGTCGCCAGCCAGGGTCCCATTGTCGGCGAACAGAAGCGCGGGCAACCGCGCCGGTTCCCGCTGCAGGACCCCTTTACGACTTCCGTTCATTGCCGATTCAACATGCGGGCAAAGTGCAGTTGCGCGGTAACAGATTGAGAATCGTTTGCGCAAACAGTTGGCACAACGAGAACAACCGATGATGCCATCATGTTCCAGACCCTCAAGGACCGGATACGCGCGGTCGAAAACCGCCTCAGCGTACGCATGCAGATCGCAGCAGCGACGGCCGCCATCTCGCTCATGCTCATCGGAGCCTTGGCCGCGAGCGCGGCCTTCGTCAGTTACCACAATACCGCAGCGTTGTTGAACGGCAATCTCACGAACCTCGCGACCAACGCAGCCGGCCGGCTGGACCGCTTCATGGCGGTGCGCCAGCAGGAAATGAGCCTGCTGTCGCAATTGCGGCCTCTGCAGAAAGTCTGGCACGGCGAGCCGGGCGAGGTCCGGAATGTGCTCGAGCAATTGCAGCGCACCTTTTCGGAATTTGCCTGGATCGGCTTTGCCGATGTCGACGGCAAGGTGATCGCGTCGACCGGCGGATTGCTGCAGGGCCAGTCGGTCGCGGCGCGGCCATGGTTCAAGAATGGCCTGCAGCGCATGGCGGTCGGCGACGTCCACGAGGCCATCCTGCTCGCCTCGCTCCTGACCCAGCGTGCCACGGACGAGCCCTATCGCTTCGTCGACCTGTCGATGCCGGTGTTCGACGCCGACGGCAAGCTGCTGGGCGTGCTCGGCGGCCATCTGAACTGGGACTGGGCCAGCGCGCTCATCAAGGACATCGAAGACAATGACGGCGGGGCCGACACCCGCCTTGCGATCATCGGCAAGGACGGCACGGTCCTCGTCGGCGCCCAACGCGACACGGTCAAGTACAGCGGTGAACAGCTCGCCGGCATTCTCAAGAACCGAGACGGCACCTTCATCGAGACGGCCGGCGACGAGAAGATGCTGACCGCCTTCCATGTCGGAACCGGACATCGTGAATATCAGGGCCTGAACTGGATCGTGACCGCCAGCCAGCCCGCAAGCGTGGCGCTGGCGGCCGCGATGCGATCGGCAGAGATCATTCTCGGCATCGGCGCTGCGGTCGCGCTGATCGGTGTCTCGCTTGCGCTGCTGATGGCGCGGCGAATTGCGGCCCCGATCCGGGCCGTGACCCAAGAGGCTGACCGGATCGGGCGCCTCTCCGGCCCCTCCATGCTCGCCCGGCAGGGCGGATCGGCCGAAGTGGTGCAGCTCACGCGCGCGCTGCGGTCGCTGCTGCGCCGGATCGGCCTTGCCGAGGAGCGCACCAAGGAGGCCGAGCTGCGTGCGACCGAGAACGCGCTGCAATTCCAGGACGATCTGACCAGGCTGCAGCGACTGGCCGACCAGGACTTCCTGACCGGCCTGATGAACCGGCGCGCTTTCGTTGCCGCGGCCGACGACGCGATGCAGTATTGCCGGCGATACCAGCGCGGTCTGGGAACACTGATGATCGACATCGATCATTTCAAGAAGATCAACGATACGCACGGCCATGCGGTCGGCGACCAGGCGATCAAGGCGGTTGCCGACATCATCAATGGCTCGATCCGGACCACCGACAAGGCGGCACGCTTCGGCGGCGAGGAATTCGTGGTTCTGTTGCGCGAAATCGACGAGCCCACCGCCATGCTGCTCGCCGAACGTATCCGGCGCAACATCGAGGTGGCGACCATCGAGAACGGGGCCAGCTGCGTGCCGGCGACCGTTTCGATCGGGCTGTCCCTGCTCGAAGAGAACGACCGCGACATCCAGGACATGATCGAGCGCGCAGACCAGGGCTTGTATGCAGCCAAGACCACCGGCCGCAACCGCGTCGTCCTGATGGCGCCGTCTCCAACCAGCCTGGCCCGCGCCGCCTGATCGGCTGAGCTCGTGCCCCGCCACCCTGTGTATGACGTTGGGCAGCGCCTCGCCATCGCGCGTCGCGGTCGGCACCCAGCGCCTCCCGCCCCCGCGCGCGCTCGTGACAGCGCCTTTGCGGTGTAGACCACGGGCTCGAGCGGGAAATGCGCAAAGACATGCGTGACGACGCCGAGTTCTCGGTACTGGCGGATCACGTCCGCCATTTTCGGCACCTGCGCGTTGGCATCGTCCTGTCCGGCAAGCAGACATGAGCCCTCCGTCTCGCGGCGCGCGATGCGCCCGAGTGATTGCTGAGGATGAACCCTCCAAGCGAAGAGGGCGCAGGGAATGCCGGGTGCTGGCCGCAACCCATGGCCCGCCTGCGAAAAAAATGCAGGCGGCAGGAACCACAGGTCCAGCCGGTCATCCGGCATTCCCTGCGCGATGGGCTTCCGTCTTATACGTGATCTCCCCGGGGACCGGCTGTTTTGCCCCCGTCACCGGCGGATCATCATCACCACCAGCTTGGCATCAGCGTCGGGATGCCAGGACCACACGATTTCAACGTCCGCGAAAGACCTCGCACCGGCACCACGACGGCAAGCCGCTGCAGCACTGGACGAAGCCGGTCGACGTCGCTCGTCCTAACGACGCCGTCGCAGCCACCGCATCCCGCCCCGCGTGTCGTGACGACGCGTACGCCCCTCCTACTGGGACGGAACGGGGCGGATAAGACACCTGATTTGGGGGTGGAGTCAAGAAATATTCTGAAAAACGGAAGACACGTCGCGGGACGCCATGGAGGGATGGATCGGCATGACGATGAACTCACGCCGGGCGCTTCCACTCGAGTTTCGCGACAATGCGCGCGCCGAGCTGACGTGCAATCGATGGGAAGAGCCGAAGGCCGAGGACGGCCAGCCGGGCGCGCCCACCCGGAACGATGAAATACCGATCGCGCTGGATTCCCCGCAATGTGTCCGCAACAACGATGTCCAAGGGAGTTCTCGGGATGGCAAGCGTATGTCGCCGGTTCTCCGGTGTCCGATAGGAATCGAGCTCCGCCACCATCGGCGTCTCGAACTCCGCCGGACAGACGAGGTGAACCTTGATACCTTGGCGCGGCAGCTCGTAGTGCAGGCATTCGGTAAAGCCGACCAAGGCGTGTTTCGCAGATCCATAGGCGGTGAAACCGAAAATGCCGGCCAAACCAGCGACCGATGCTATATTTATCAACCGCCCGCCCGTGGCGCCCAGATGGGGTAGAGCAGCCCTCGTGACATTGACCGCACCAAAGAAATTGGTTTGCATCACGGCCCGGAAGTCATCGTCGGTGAGAGTCTCGAACCGCCCCTCGCGCATCACACCTGCATTGTTGAACACCATGTCGATCCCTCCACGGCGCCGGGCAACCTCCTCGATAGCCTGGAACGCTGCAATTGGATCGCCAACATCGACGGTCTGAACCTCGATATCGGCGCCGGCGTGTCGCCGACGAAGTTCCTGAACCGCGCGATCCAGATTGTCGGTTTGCCGCGAGAGGAGCGTCAGCCGAGCTCCTTCGGACGTAAGCGCATTCGCTATCGCAAAGCCCAGGCCCGTCGCTCCCCCGGTGATGACAATGCTGAGTGAACGGAACATAGGAGAATCCTTGCTGAGCCTCCCAAGTGCCGTTGCTGAGCAGGACTTCGGACAAGCTCCGTGCGTTTGATACCCCGCAGGGCGACGACGCGTCGCCGCAAGGCATCGCTACATTTATTTGTGCTGCCACATCCGAGCTTTTCCGATCGGTATTTGAGCGACAGCAGACCGCATGCCGGGCTGCGGTCAATCGAGCGCAGCGGCGATGCGGTCGGCGAGGGCGAGCAGGGTTTCTGGTTTACCCATCGGCGCCTCCCCGTGGCCCTTCATCGGAACGTCCGCCCAGCGAGGTATGATATGGAAATGCAGGTGGAAGACGGTCTGACCGCTGGCTGCGCCGTTCAACTGCGCGATCAGGAAACCCTCCGGTGCGAGCGCCTTGACCACGGCCCGGGCGGTGCGTCGGGTGGCTACGGCCATCCGAGCGAGCACGTCCGGCTCCACGTCCAGCAGGGTGCGGGCCGTCGAGGTCTTCGAGATTACCAGGATATGCCCCTCGGCCTGGGGAAAGGCGTCCATGAATGCGAGGACGTGATCGTCCTCCCAGACCTTGGCGGCAGGGACTTCGCCGCGAAGGATTCGGCCAAAGATGTTGTTGGGGTCGTAGGGGACGGTGAGGGTCATCTGGTGCTCCGGAGTATGGGAGAGACTGCGGTGGGGCGGTTTTGTGTGACGGCGCGGTGCTCCATCGGCTGAGGACGTGTGGTCCCCGGCACGGCGGCTCAATCGCCGAAGGGGGTCTCGTGTGCCGGGCGCGGCGCGGGGGACACGGACTGTCGTCTCTTAGTCCGGCTGAGGCCGACCGTGCGCGTGTTGCAAGCGGGCGATACCGCGTGGCGCGCTTAAACTTCTCGTGTGACAGGCGTTCAAATCCGGCTCTTCGGGTGATCGTTGAAAGCTACACGCCGTCGCGAGGAAGGTGATCGCGCGCTGACGGCGATCACGTTGACGCCCCGTGGCCAAGAGCTCGGCCGCGCAAATTCTGCAAGAACCAATCAGACAAATGAACACATTGACGCCGCGATGGCAGAGGTCGGCGCAAACAGGCGTCTTGACTTCGGGCGATGCCATCATGCGGCGGCATTTCCAGATGCCGGCCACGGCAAGAAGCCGCCACAACTCAATAGTCGAAATCAAGAGAGCGCTGGACATTATTTCCCCAAACACATCTTTCCGCTATGGACGCCGCGTACGACAAGAGCTTGCGCGCCTCGGTCGCTGGATTGCGTCGGCGTGATCTTCTCGAAGCATAGACGTGTGGAGGAATGGTCGCTTGCCAGAATCGGCTACCAATTTCGACAAGAGGGCTTTGTTGTGCCTCTGGCCCCAACGAATGATGTTCATCGGGCGTCTGGGCGCGCTGCCGCTGCACCGGCATCCAATATCGGTCTGCCTGGTGGCCCTTCAGGCCCCTCTGCGGATCGGCACCACAATGTCCGAGCAGAGCCTGGCCTGCCTTACGGCGATCATTCCCGCAGGCTTGTCGCATACCCTTGATCTAAGCGGGGCGCCGGTCGCCGTGATATACAATGATCCTGACGATCCTTACTATCGGCGCCTCTCGCCCCATCAGGGATGTGGCCTGAGCTCACTGGACCCTGATGTCGAAAGTTCGCTTATCGCCGCTGTGCGGAATCTCTACGTGTTGCATCAGGCAGGTGACAAGCTTCGCTTCGACGAATTCGATTTCGCTGCTGAACAGGCATTGGGGATCGAACCGCGCCCACCACGAATCGATGCGCGGGTTGAACATATCGTATCGATCATAAGGGCTGACATCGCCCGCAATCACTCGATCCAGGAACTGGCCCGGCGAGTCGACCTTTCCCCCAGTCGCCTGCAGCATCTGTTCGTCCAAGAGATTGGGGTGCCGTTGAGGACGTTCAGGATTTGGATTCGTTTCCGGCACGCTGTGAAGCGTGTGGGAGGCGGCGATTCCATCACGTCGGCGGCCCTCGATGCAGGCTTTGCGAGCTCCAGCCATTTCAGCCACGCCTTCAAGGCAACCTTTGGCGCTACTGCGGCCAGCGTGCTCAAGGACGCTCCGTCCAGGGTCCAGATTCAATTGATCGAGTAACTACGATGGCCGCCACCGGCACGGCGGTCGAGCGTCGAGATCGGCCGAGGTCAGGTAGGGTGGGCACGGCGCGCGAAACAGCGCGCCCGTCGCGAGCTGTGGTGATGCGCGCCTTTGCCTACCCTACGTCAGCTAATTCGGCCGGGCTCTTCAGCCTCCGTCACAGACGCCGCCTCAGTCCCCCAGCCCATGCGCGACGACCTTGCGCATCACGTTGGGCGGCGCCTCGCCGTCAAGCGTGGCGATCGGGACCCAGCGCATGCCGGCCGGCGCGCGCGTGCGGGCCGGCACTTTGGCCGTGTAGACCACGAGCTCGTGCCGGGCCGGAGGCCGACGAGCGCGAACTGGTGGCGGCTCGAGTAGTGAAAGCGCATGCATCACTCAGGCCTCCTCCCTGGCAGCGAGACGGTCGAGCGCCGCCTTCGCCTCACGTGTCATGCGCCGGACGATCTCGCCGGCCGGCAGGATCTCGTCGATGTTGCCGACGCTCTGCCCGGCAGTCAGGCAAGCCTGCTCGATGTCGCCGTCGAAATCGCGGGTCGGCAGGATGGCGCTATAGCGCGGGAGGGGGATCGTCTGCCCATTGAGGATCGTCGAACCGATCACCTGGCCCTCGGCATCCTTTATGGCCTCGGCTTCTCGCCCCAACGCCACGCGCGCACCGTCATTGACGATCGCTCGCATGGCCTGACCAGGCCACTCGGGGCCGTAGATGGAGAGGATCGCCGTATCGCCGACATCGGCAGACACCACGCGATCCTTGTAGCTCGCGTGAGCTTCCGCCTCTGTCGAGGCGAGAAAGCGGCTGCCGCACCAGACCGCATCGGCGCCGAGCACGAGTGCGGCCGCCATGGTCGTACCATCGACGATGCCGCCGGCGGCGAGCAACGGCAGGCGGGGGAAGCGACGCCGAATGCGCGGGAAGAGCGTCATGGTCGACGCCTCGGCTCGATTGTGCCCGCCCGCCTCGGCGCCCTGGATGATGAGTGCATCGGCGCCGAGTGCGGCCGCCTGCTCGGCTTCGGCGACGCGGCCGACCTGCATCCAGACCTTGATCCCGGCCTGCTTCAACCGTTGGACAAGCTCTGGCGTCGGCAACGTCCAGAAGAAGATGGCAAGCGCTACCTGTTCCTCAATGAGGACGGAGATGTGGTCATCGGTGAGGAAGTCGCCGATCAGATCGACGCCGAAAGGCCGTTTCGTCAGTGTCTTCGTCTGTCGGACGAGATCGCGCAGGACGTCGGGCGGATTGATGTCGGAGCCGATCGTACCAAGCCCGCCGGCCTCGCTGACCGCAGCCGCGAGTGCGGGACGCGCGATCATGGCCATGCCTGCATTGACGATCGGGGTCGTGAGCCCGAAGGCCCGGGTAATCGAAGTTGAAAACATCCTGAATATCCTTTGATTGTAATGAGGCGACCGGCGCCCGCGCGCCGGCTGGAAATCGTCAAGACGCGATGTCATTCGCGAGGCCGCGCGAGGCTTCCGTCAGTTCCTTTCCCGACGGGCCGGGGAACGGAGACTGAAACAGGAATGCGTCTTCATGCTCGTGTCCCCTCAGGCTGCAGGAATGTCGCAGCCCGCATATAGACTCACCGCGTGGACGGGATCATGATGGCGCGATGAGTATTCGATGAGAAACTCTCTCATGGATGCGATGACGATTGCCGGCCTGATACGCCAGGGGCATCGCACTGCTCTGGCCGGACGCGACGCTGAACTGCGCCTGCTGCGCCAGGTGACGGCGCCTGGAGGACCTGTTGTCGCCTACGTTCACGGCCCCGCCGGCATCGGCAAGACAACGCTTGTTTCGGCGCTGGATGCCTGCCTCGAGGATCAGGGTGTCCGCCGTCTGCATATTGCGGCGGGCGCCGTGAAGCCCACGCCGACGGCGATCCTGACGGCGCTCGGCAGCGTCGTTAGTCACGACGTCCGAACGGTCGCCGAGCTTGCAGCCGCGCTTGCGGGCGTCGGGGATATCACCGTCGTGATGGTCGACGACGTCGACACCTGGCGCCTGGCGGCGTCGTGGCTTCGCGCTGACCTCATTCCCGCTCTCCCCGCAACTACGCGCTTTGTCCTCGCCGGCTCCGTCCCTCCACCGCCTGCCTGGTCGGTCGAGTACGGGCAGTACTTCCTCGACATCAAGCTCGGTACGCTTCCGAGGGCGGAAAGCGATGCGGCGGTCGCAGCGGCGGGTCTCTCGGCTGATATCGCCGAGCGCATCTGGCTCTTGAGCGGCGGTTATCCTCTTGGCCTGCGAATGGCGATCCACGCGGCACGTACCGGTTCGCTTGGCACCGCGCGCGACGTCGGCGAACTTGCCAATGCGATCCTGCACGCCATCGGCGACAGCGCCTTGCGCCGAGCGGTCGAAGCATGCGCCATCGTTCGGCGAGCCAACCGCGCCCTGCTCTCGACCATCCTGGAAACAGGGGAGCCGATCCCGCTTTCGCTGATCGAGGCGATCGAAACACTGCCATTCGCGAAGCGCGATGCGGAAGGAATCTATATCGCCGAACCAGTGCGGCGAGCGATCGTCGACTGGATGTCTGCCGTTGAACCCGAACGCTACCAGCTCTGGCGCAAAACCGCAGCGGACTGGATCGTCAGCCATCTTCGCGCGGCGGGACGCTCCGGCCGTTGGCGCCTCATGGCCGATCTTCTGCACCTCCTGGAGCAGCCGGCACTTCGCAACGCGTTCTTCCCGCCGGGAGAGGAAGCGCCTCCTGTCGATCCAGCCCGCGCTGACGATTTCGACCAGATCCTCGATATCGCCGAACTCCGTGACGGCGCCGACGAGCGCGCCCGCATCGAGGTCTGGGCCCAGCGGTTGCCGCATCGCTTTTCCGTGGCAAGGGGACCGGAGGGCGAAGTGTTGGCCTTCTATCTGTTCGCACGGCAGGACGATCCGCATTCAGGGCTCGGCGCTGTCGACCCTCTGTTTGCCGCGTGGCAGGCTCATCTGGCCGCCAATCCCGTCGAAGGAGAAATCCTGTTCATCCGCCAGATGGCCGCAAGAGCCAATGGAGCCAATCCGCCTGGCCGCACCGCTTGCATCCTCGACTTGAAGCGCAACTACATTGAGCGCCGGGGGGTGGCGCGAATCTACACCTGCGCAGTTGCAGAGGATCGCGACCTTCTGCACCGGCTCGGATTTCGTCCTCTGGAACAACCGCGAACCGGCACGCCGGACACGATGGTGCTCGATATCCCTGGAGGCGACATGATCGCGTGGTTTGCGGCTCTGATCGATGCCGGTCCGGGTGGAATCGCCCGCCTGGATTTTGCACGCGATCGGCGCGAGGTCATGGTGGAAGGACGCGCAATCGAGCTAACGCCCATGGAAGCGCAGGTTCTTGGCGAACTGATCGATCGTGCGCCGGCAGTGGTGCGCCGGGAAGATCTTATCGAGCGCATCTGGCGACGGGCCCATGTCGGCAGCAACGTCGTCGATACGCTCGTGCGCACGCTGCGCAAGAAGCTGGGTCCCAGACGAGACTGCATTCAGACGGTCCCCAAGGCGGGTTATCGCTACGTCGCATTCGGCACGTCCGCTGAACCAGAACGGGCAAGCCAGCAGGCTCTCAGCCGTTGAAGGTGTTCTGCTTATTTGGGATTAGACGCAGACTTGCGATGACGGTGCCCTTAGTTCACCGAAATGGTGCGCACGGCGCGCGCGAGAGCGCGGCATGAGGCGTGCGCTGTTGGGGGGGGGGCGCGCCTTTGCCCACCCTACATCAGCTACATCAGTCAGTTCGCAAAGCGCCTTCAGCTTCCATCATACGCGCAGCCTCAGTCCCCGAGCCCGTGCGCCACGACCTTGCGCATCACGTTGGGCAGCGCCTCACCGTCGAGCGTCGCGATCGGCACCCAGCGCATGCCGCCCGGCGCGCGCGTTCGCGCCGGCACGTTGGCGGTGTAGACGACGATCTCGAGCGGGAAATGCGTGAAGACGTGGGTGACGACGCCGAGCCTGCGATGCCAGCGTTTCACGCTTGCGAGCTCCGGCGCCTGGGCGAGCGCGTCGGAATCGTCCTGGCCGGCCAGCCACTCCGAGCCGGGGACCTCGGTCATGCCGCCGAGCAGGCCCTTTGCGGGGCGCGAGCGCACCAGCAGTTCGTCGCCACGGGTGACCACGAACGCCGCACCGCGCCGCAGCGCGCCGGTCTTCTTGGCGGCCTTGCGCGGAAAGCTCTCCTGATCGCCGCGCTCACGCGCTGCGCAATCCTCGTTCAGCGGGCACAGCGCGCAGGCCGGCTTCTTCGGTGTGCAGATGGTGGCGCCGAGATCCATCAGCGCCTGCGCGCTGTCGCCCGCGCGCGAGGGTCCGAGCAAGGTCGACGCGAGCGCCTGGATCTGCGGCTTGGCCTGCGGCAGCGCGTCTTCGACGGCGAACAGGCGCGACACGACGCGCTCGATGTTGCCGTCGACCGGCATGGTCAGGCGATCGAACGCGATCGCGGCGATCGCCGCCGCGGTGTACGGACCGATGCCGGGCAGCTTGCGCAGCCCCTCCTCCGTGTCCGGGAACACGCCGCCATGCTCGCGCATCACGGTGACGGCGCAGGCATGCAGGTTGCGCGCCCGCGAATAATAGCCGAGCCCGGCCCACATCCGGAGCACGTCGTCGAGATCCGCGCTGCCGAGCGCCGTGACCTCAGGCCAGCGCGCCAGGAATTTTTCGAAATACGGCCCGACCGCCTTCACCGTGGTCTGCTGCAGCATGATCTCGGACAGCCAGACCCGATACGGATCGGAGCGCTGCCCGGCCGGCGCACGCCATGGCAGCCGCCGGCGATGGCGGTCGTACCAGGCGAGCAGTTGCGCCGGACGCTCGGCGGCCGGATCAATCCGCTGTCGGTTCTTGCGCTTGGAAGGAAGGGCTGATGACACCATTGGCTTAATCTAGTACGTCAGGAGCCGTCGTCGCCCGTTGGACCGCGATCTCGTCGGCGGCATCCACGGCTTTCTTCGAGCCCGGACCGACGATAAGCACCACGAGACCACCGTTCATCATGGCAAAGCCCGGCCGCCTCACCGCAAAGCCTCTCGCACTCATGATGGGCGACGTGCTGACGGCTGCCTACGCCAAGCAGGGGTTTGCCGCGCGTGAACTCGTGACGCGCTGGCCGGAGATCGCCGGCCGCGACATCGCCGAGCATGCCCAGCCGCTGAAGATGCAATGGCCGCGGCCGGTGGAGGGCCAGCCGCAGGAGCCGGCGACCTTGATCCTGCGCGTCGAGGGGCCGATGGCGCTGGAGATCCAGCATTCCTCGGACGTGATCCTGGAGCGGGTCAACCGCTTCTTCGGCTGGCATGCCGTTGGCAAGCTGGCGCTGCGCCAGGGCCCGCTGTTGCGGCCGCCCGTGAAGCGCCGCCCGGCGCCACCCGATGCGAAGACGGTGGCGAAGGTCGCCTCGACCCTGACCGCGATCGAGGACGACGCCCTCCGGGACGCCCTGGCCCGGCTCGGCGCTGCCATCAAGCGAAATTGACGCCCGGCCTTTGATCCCGCTTTGCGGCCCGGCATTGCCTCCGGGTGGGTTTCAAGCTAGCGAAAAGCCAAGTTGTGAGCGTTTCAGGCGCGAGATGCGCCCATTTCGGAGCAGAGCCTTGATCATCACCCGCCGCGCCTTCACCGCCGCCTTGTCGCTGACCGGCCTCGCCGCCCTGGCGGGCCTGTCCCCGCTGCGGCTGATCTCGGACGCCATGGCGCAGAGCGCGTCCGATGTCGCCAAGCCGGTGTCGCTGCCCGATATGGTGCTCGGGCCGGCAGACGCCGCGGTCACCATCACCGAATACGCCTCGATGACCTGTCCGCATTGCGCGGCGTTCAACGCGACGGTGTTCCCGAAGCTGAAGGCCGAATACATCGATACCGGCAAGGTGCGCTACATCTTCCGCGAGTTCCCGTTGGACATCAAAGCCGCCGCCGGCTCGATGCTGACGCGCTGCATCGCCAATGGCGACGCACAGAAGTATTTTGCGGTCACCGACATGCTGTTCCGTTCGCAGAACGACTGGGTGGTGAAGAACACCACGGAGACCCTGACCCGGATCGGCAAGCAGGCCGGACTCAGCCAGCAGCAGGTCGAGGCCTGCCTGAAGGACCAGGCGCTGCTCGACAAGATCGCCGCCGACCAGAAGTATGCGAGCGACGTTCTTAAAGTGGATTCGACGCCGACCTTCTTCGTCAACGGCGACAAGATCAAGGGTGAGACCTCGATCGAGGAGTTTCAGAAGAAGATCAATCCGCTTCTGAAGAGCTGATTCGAATCACTGAGTCCTGGAGGACACAGCGCGGCCCCCTTCGTGGGGCCGCTTCTGTTTGGTGGACAGGTTGCCACGAGAAAGCCTTGGAAAAGCAGGGCCGGCGGGTTGCCCTGAGGGGCGGCCCTCGCCATTGTCCGGCCCCTAGAACGGGGCGCCACGGCGACTCAGTCCACATTGACATTGCCTTCCATGGTATTGTCGGGGCTGGGAGATTCGTCTCCCGCCAACAGAGAATCTGTGCATGAAACTCACGCGTCTTCGTCTTCACGGTTTCAAGACGTTCGTCGAACCGACTGACTTCGTGATCGAACCCGGCCTCACCGGCGTCGTCGGCCCGAACGGCTGCGGCAAGTCGAATCTGGTCGAAGCACTGCGCTGGGCGATGGGCGAGACCTCGCACAAATCTCTGCGCGCCGCCGACATGGACGCGGTGATCTTCTCCGGGTCGAACACGCGCCCGTCGCGCAATCACGCCGAAGTGGTGATGACGATCGACAACAGCGATCGCACCGCGCCCGCTGCCGTGAACGACCGTGACATTCTCGAGATTTCGCGCCGCATCGAGCGCGAGGCCGGCTCGGTCTATCGCATCAACGGCCGTGACGTGCGCGCCCGCGACGTGCAGATCCTGTTCGCCGACGCCGCCACCGGCGCGCGCTCCCCGGCGCTGGTCCACCAGGGCAAGATCGGCGAGATCATCCAGGCCAAGCCCGAGCAGCGCCGCCGCGTGCTGGAAGACGCCGCCGGCGTCGCCGGCCTGCATGCGCGCCGCCACGAGGCCGAGCTGCGCCTGAAGGCAGCCGAGACCAATCTGCTGCGCGTCGAAGACGTCATCGGCCAGCTCGCCGGCCAGATGGAAGGGCTGCGCAAGCAGGCCCGCCAGGCGATCCGCTATCGCGAGGTCGCCGCCAAGGTGCGCAAGGCGGAAGCCACGCTCTATCATATGCGATGGATGGGCGCGCATGCCGATCTGAACGACGCCGCACGCGTGCACGATGTCAGCGTGCGCGAGATGGCGGAGCGGACCCGCGAGCAGGCCGAATCGGCGCGCATCCAGGCCATCCGCTCCTCGCATCTGCCGGCGCTGCGCGAGGCCGAGGCCCGCGCCGCCGCGACCATGCAGCGGCTGAAGAACGCCCGCGACCTGCTCGACCGCGAGGAGGTGCGCGCCAAGGAGCGCGTCGGCGAGCTCGATCGCCGCCTGATGCAGCTCACCGCCGACGTCGCGCGCGAGCAGCAGCAGAACCAGGACGCGCAGGTCGCGCTGCAGCGCCTGGAGACCGAAGACGCGGAGCTGAAGGAAGAGATCAAGGCGCGCGTCGAGATGCGCAGCGGCGTCGACGAGCGCGTCGCCGAGGCCGAGGCCAATCTGTCAGAGATCGAACGTCAGTTCACCGAGCTGACGACGCAGCTCGCCGACCTGACGGCGCGGCGCAACCAGTTAGAGGCCAACGTCCGCAGCCATCGCGATCGCCTCGCCCGGCTCGACCAGGACATCGCCAATGTCCGCGCCGACGAGGAGCGGCTGGCGCAGGAGACCGCCCATCTCGGCGATCTCGATACGCTGGCGGCCACGCTCGAAGCCGCTGAGGAATCCGAGGCCCAGGCCGAGGCTGCCGTGCAGACCAACGAATCTGCACAGGCCAATGCGCGGCAGAAGCTCGAAGCCTCGCGCGCCCCGCTCGCCGAAGCCGACAAGCGGGTGCAGCGGCTCGAGACCGAGGCGCGCACCATCTCCAAGATGGTCAACAGCGAGACCAAGAATCTGTGGCCGCCGATCATCGACGGCGTCACCGTGGCCAAGGGTTTTGAGAAGGCGCTCGGCGCCGTGCTAGGCGACGATCTCGACGCACCGGTCGATGCATCGGCGCCGATGCACTGGACCGTGGCCGGTGCAGAAGTCACCGACCCCGCGCTGCCGGACGGCGTCGAGCCGCTCGCGGCCTATGTCCAGGCGCCGCCGGAGCTGTCGCGCCGTCTCGCCCAGATCGGCGTGGTGTCGCGCGATCGCGGTGCGCAGCTGGTGTCGCAGCTCAAGACCGGCCAGCGGCTGGTCTCTTCCGAAGGCGACGTCTGGCGCTGGGACGGCTTCATCGCGGCGGCGCATGCGCCGACCGGTGCGGCCCGGCGCCTGGCCGAGCGCGCCCGCTTGATCGACATCGAGAGCGAGCTGGAACAGGCGCGCATCGATGCGACCAACAAGCGTCAGGCGCTCGAGAGCGCCGAGGCCGAGGTGAAGGCGGCCACCGCCGCCGAGAGCGCCGCGCGCGAAGCCTGGCGCGCTGCCCAGCGCGAGGTCAACTCCGCGCGCGAGCGCCACGCCAATGCCGAGCGCGAGATCAATCGCCATTCGGCGCGCAAATCGGCGCTGGTCGAAGCGTCGACGCGTCTCGCCCATGATCGCGCCGAGATCGCCGAGCTGCACCAGAATGCGCTCGAAGCGATCGAGGAGCTGCCGGCGACCACCGAAGCCGACGGCCGCCTTGCCGCCGTGCGCGCGGATATCGAGGCCAGGCGCCGCGCCGCGGCGCAGGTTCGTGCCGAAGCGCAAGCCCTCGCCCGCGAGGCCGAGCTGGCCGACCGCCGCGTGCAGGCGATCATCAGCGAGCGTAACGACTGGTTCAACCGCATCCGCGGCGCCGGCTCGCAGATCGCGACCATCGAGGCCCGCATCGCCGAGGTGAAGGACGAACGCGCCGAGCTCGACAATGCGCCGGAGATCTTTGCCGAGAAGCGCAGCGCGCTGATCGACGAGCTCGAAATCGCCGATGGCGAGCGCCAGGTCGCCGCCGATGCGCTGGCCGAAGCCGAGACCGCGATGGGCGACACCGACCGCGCCGCCAAGGCGTCGTTGGAAGCGTTGTCGAAGTCGCGCGAGGCAGCGGCCCGCGCCGAGGAGCGGCTGGAGAGCGCCAAGCGCCGCGTCGGCGACGTCGAGCGCGAAATCCACGACATGCTCGAATGCGAGCCGCAGGCCGTCGCGGCCATGGCCGAGATCGGCCCGGACACCCAGCTGCCGCCGCTGCACGAGATCGAGGACAGCCTGGAGAAGCTGCGTCGCGATCGCGAGCGGCTCGGCGCCGTCAATCTGCGCGCCGAGGAGGAGCTAACGGAGGTCGAGGGCTCGCACACCGCGCTGACCACCGAGCGCGACGACCTCGTCGAGGCCATCAAGCGGCTGCGCCAGGGCATCCAGAGCCTCAACAAGGAGGCGCGCGAGCGGCTGCAGGCGTCGTTCGAGACCGTCAACGACCACTTCAAGCGGCTGTTCACCGAGCTGTTCGGCGGTGGCGAGGCTGCATTGCACCTGATCGAGAGCGACGATCCTCTCGAAGCGGGTCTCGAGATCATCGCCAAGCCGCCGGGCAAGAAGCCGCAGACGCTGTCGCTGCTGTCGGGCGGCGAGCAGGCGCTGACGGCGATGGCACTGATCTTCGCGGTGTTCCTCACCAACCCCTCGCCGATCTGCGTGCTGGACGAGGTCGACGCTCCGCTCGACGACCACAACGTCGAACGCTTCTGCACCCTGCTGCACGAGATGAAGGGCTCGACCGAGACCCGCTTCATCATCATCACCCACAACCCGATCACCATGGCGCGCATGAACCGGCTGTTCGGCGTCACCATGGCCGAGCGCGGCGTGTCGCAGCTCGTCTCGGTCGCGCTCGACGAGGCCGTGAAGATCCTCGACCAGCAGGTGGCATGATCTTGCTGCATCATTCCGGATCGCCGCGAGCGGCGTCCGGAATGGCGCGTGGAGAGGACCGATGATCTCTCCCGATCTCCCCGCCGCGCTGAAGGCCAGCCTGGAAGCCAAGCTGCACGGGCAGTCGCGGCAGGATGCAGCGGTCCGCGCGGCGCGCATCTCGGCGGCCTATCGCAGTGGCGGCAATTCCGGAACGATCACGAGCGACGCCGACGCGATCGCCTACGCCACCGTGCGGATGCCGGCGACCTATGCTGCGGTGGCGGCGAGCCTGAATGCCCTGATGCAGGCCAGCCCGGAGTTCGCACCCGTCTCGCTACTCGATATCGGCGCCGGGCCGGGCACCGCGAGCTTCGCTGCGGCGGACGTATTCTCGTCGCTGACGTCGTTCAACGCCGTCGATTCCAATCCCGCCTTGCGCACGCTCGCGCTGGCGCTCGCTGATGACACGATGCGCATCCGCGATCTCGACTACGCGCTGGGCCCGGCACGGACGCTGCTCGATCGCGCTGACAGCGCCGATCTCGTCGTCGCCAGCTACATGATCGGCGAACTGAGCGACGCCGAGCGCCTTCACCTCGTCGACGCGCTCTGGGCGAGGACGGATGACACGCTTCTGATCGTCGAGCCCGGCACGCCCGCCGGCTATCAGCGCATCATCGCGGCGCGCGACCGCCTGATCGTAGCCGGGGCTCATGTCGCGGCGCCCTGCCCGCATGCGGCGGCGTGTCCGCTCGTCGCTCCGGACTGGTGCCACTTCGCCCAGCGGCTGGCGCGCTCGCGGGCGCATCGCGAGCTCAAGGGCGCGGACGTCCCGTTCGAGGACGAGAAGTTCAGCTTCATCGCCTTGACCCGTCAACCCGTCCCGCACCGGCCTGCCGCGCGCGTCCTCGCGCCGCCAGCGGTGACGAAGATCGGGGCCATGGCGAAGCTTTGTCAGGCGAACGGGACCGCGACCGTCGTCGCCATTCCCCGGCGCGACAAGGCCGCGTTCGCCGCCGCGCGGCGCTGGGACTGGGGCGACGGCGTGGAGCCGCCGCCGCGCCCGTAGATACCGCCGCGGCCCGGCTTGGTTAACGTCAGGTCGTGTTTGTCTCTCATTTTCGCGACTTCGCGAAACCCGAGAGAAATTCGTGTTTGCTACGGTGAGCTGCAACGGGCGCTGAGGGCGCTGCTCACAAGGGAACGCGTTTCGATGTTCAGGACGATGACGATCGCTGCGATGCTGCTGGCCTCGGCAGGAACCGCCTTCGCGGGCGGCCATGGCGGCGAATCCTCGGCACCGCCGCCGGCCCCGAAGCAGGAAGGCCCGCCGGCCAAGGCGACCATCGGCAAAAACGGCCCGATCCTCACCGACCTCAAGGGCATGACGCTGTATTATACCGAGCGCGACAACACCGGGACCAAGTCGACCTGCGACGGCGACTGTGCCCAGAAGCGCCCGCCGCTGACTGCGCCCGACAACGCGATCGCCAGCGGCGATTTCACGGTCATCACCCGCAGTGACGGCAAGAAGATGTGGGCCTATCGCTATCGGCCGCTTTACACCTCGCAGCTCGACAGCGCACCAGGCGAGGTCAATGGCCACAATCCCGCCCAGCAGTGGAAGGTCGCCCGCCCCTATTGAGCCCTCGGCACCGCCGTTTCTCGGCGGCCAGGCGCGCATTGAAGCAGCCATTCAATGCAGCGCGGCTTGAACGGGCATCCGTTCTGATGCGACCAATGCACGCCGGTCCGCGCGAGGGCCGGCGGCGCCGCCATGTGTCGGCCGCCTCGTCCTCCTCCTGCCCTCTCCCTCGGAGCCCGTCATGTCCGGCTGGATCGTCCTCGGCATCATCGTCGTTCTCGTGCTGTTCGCCTTCGGCGCCTACAACCGGCTGGTGGCCCTCGGCCAGCGGGTCAGCCAGGCCTTTGCCGACATCGACGTCCAGCTCAAGCAGCGCCACGACCTGATCCCGAACCTGGTCGAGACCGTGAAGGGCTATGCCGCGCATGAGCGAGGCACCCTGGACGAGGTGATCAAGGCCCGCAACGCCGCCATGTCGGCGCAAGGACCGTCCCAAGTCTCGGCGGCAGAGGGCCAGCTCTCCGGCGCGCTGGGGCGCCTGATCGCGCTGTCCGAGGCCTATCCGGACCTCAAGGCCAACGCCAACTTCCAGCAGCTCGCCAGCGAGCTGTCCGACCTCGAGAACAAGATCGCCGCCAGCCGCCGCTTCTTCAACAGCGCGGTGCAGGAGTACAATACCGGCATTCAGCAGATGCCGGCGGCCTTGTTCGCCGGCACCTTCGGCTTCACCCGCAAGGAATTCTTCGATCTCGGCGCCAGCCGGACCGAGGTCGAGGCCGCCCCCAGCGTCAAGTTCTGAGCCAGCGCCTTCGCGCCTGAAGGGCCCGACGCCATGGCCGCCTACGGTCTCTACACCCACATCGCATCGAACAAGACCCGGTCGATGCTGCTGCTCGGCGGCCTGTTCCTGCTGATCTACGTGCTGGTGTTCGCCGGCGCGCTGATCGCGGAGGTCATGATCAACGGCAATGGCAGCGTCGCCTATTACATGAACGCCGCCACGCGCGACCTGATGAAGGCGCTGCCCTGGGCCACGCTCGGCGCGGCCGCCTGGATCGTGATCGCCTATTTCTTCCATCAGAAGATGATCGACGCGGTGACCGGCGGGACTGCCGTGACCCGCCAGGAGCAGCCGCGGCTGTACAATCTGCTCGAAAACCTCTGCATCTCGCGCGGCATCACCATGCCGCAGCTGAAGATCATGGACAGCCCGGCGCTGAACGCGTTCGCCACCGGCCTGAACCCGCGGCAATACGCGGTCACGGTCACGACAGGTCTTCTGGAGGCGCTCGACGACCAGGAGATCGAGGCCGTGCTCGGCCACGAGCTCACCCATATCCGCAACGGCGACGTCCAGCTGATGGTCGTGGCTGTCATCATCGCCGGCGTGGTCGGCTTCTTCGGCGAATTGTTCTTCCGCCTGTTCACCAACATGAGCTGGGGCGGCGGGTCCTGGGGCGGCTCCTCGTCGTCCTCCTCTTCATCGTCGTCGTCGTCCTCTGACCGCAAGAACTCCGGCGGCGGCGCGGTCATCGTCGTGATCATCGCAGTGGTGCTGATCGTGCTGGCCTGGCTGCTGTCCCAGGTGGTCAAGCTGGCGCTGTCGCGCACCCGGGAATACCTCGCCGATGCCGGCTCGGTCGAGCTCACCAAGAACCCGGACGCCATGATCAGCGCATTGCGCAAGATCGAGGGCCGCGGCGAGCTGCCCGGCGCAACCTCAGCCGTGATGGAATTGTGCGTCGACAATCCGCGCGAGGGCTTTGCCGACCTGTTCGCCACCCACCCCTCGGTCGATGCCCGCGTCCAGGCGCTGATCAAGTTCGCCGGTGGCCACGATCCGGGCCCGCTGGCGCTGCCCTCGGACGAGGCAGACGAGGCACAGCCGGACGAGACAGGCACTGAGGCGACAGACGGCAACGCTCCGCCGCCGCTGCCGTCCAGCGGCCCGTGGGGCCATGCCGATGGCCCGACCACGCCATCCGGCCAAGGACAGGCCACTCCCGGAGGACCTTGGACCACACCCGCGACGGGTCCCTGGGGCCAGCACTAGACGTCACCTCCACAGCGGGATTCCGGTGCCGATCCCGCGCGACGGGCAATCGTCTTGCCACTCTCTTGCAAGTGCTTCCGCACCGGGGCGAACGTTTCGGCCGGAATGCTTGCGATTGCTCCGGTCTGTTGCAGCCAAGGTGCAAATTTCCCCTGTCCCGTGCTGCAATGAATTTGAATTCTCCAGCGTTTCTGCCATGTTCGCGCCCAAAGCAGAATGCAATGCGCCGGCCCCCTGGCCGGCCTCAGGGCTGAAGGACTTTCCATGGCGAAACCGGCAGTGGTGGTGGTGGGCGCGGACAAGGGCGGGGTCGGCAAGACCACGGTGTCGCGGACGTTGCTCGATTATTTCAGCGCCAACAACGTCCCCACAAGGGCGTTCGACACCGAGCATCCGCGCGGCACCCTGAAGCGCTTCCACCCCGAAATCACCGAGATCGTCGACATGAATTCGACGCCGGACCAGATGAAGATCTTCGACACCCTGAGCGCGGTGGCGCCCTCGGTCACCGTGATCGACGTCCGCGCCGGCCTGATGTCGCCGACGCTCGCCGCGCTCAGGGACATCGGCTTCCTCGACGCCGCTCGCTCCGGCCAGATCACCTTCGCCGTGTTCCACATCCTGGGATCGTCGATCGCCTCGCTCGACGAGATCGCCGAGACGGCGAGCTACATGATCGGCGCGAAATATTTCCTGGTGAAGAACTTCATCAACAACACCAGCTTCTTCGAGTGGGACCAGGCGACCTATAATTCCTACTTCCACCGCATCAAGGATGCGACCGAGCTGACCATCCCCAAGTTGAACGAAATGGCGTTCGAGCAGGTCGAGGTCGCCTCGGTGCCGTTCCTGAAATTCGTCGCCAACAAGGGTCCGCACGACGAGGCCGCCAACTATTCGTTCGTGCTGCGCGGCTACGTCCGGCATTGGCTCGCCAATGTCTGGAGCGAATACGACCGCATCAAGCTGACCGACATCGTCGGATCGACCAAGCAGCCGGCGTCGCGGCCGGCCGGGGAAAAATAGCGTCTCCGTGAATGATGGGACTTTATCGCAATCGCATTTGACCTGATATAGGTCTGATGCCCGCGACGCCCGTCTACATCGTCTGCTCGCCCCGGCCGCAGTCCGGGAAGACGCTGCTTGCGCGGGTGCTGAGCGAGTTCCTGCTGCTGAAGAACGGCCAAGTGCTCGCCTTCGACGTCACCTTGCGTGAGCCGTCGCTGCTCGACTTCCTGCCGCAGATCACGGAGACCGCGTCGATCGAGGACACCTACGGCAAGATCCAGCTGATGGATCGGGTGATCCTCAACGACGGCATCGCCAAGGTGATCGACCTCGGCTACTACTCGTTCGACGAGTTCTTCAAAATGTCCGAAGAGATCGGCTTTTTGAAGGAGGCCTCGCGGCGGAAGGTGGTCCCGATCGTGCTGTACTGCGCCGAGGGCGACCGGGTCTCGATGCGGGCCTACGACGCCCTGCGGCGCCAGATCCCGCGGCAGCAGCTGATCGTGGTCGAGAACGAGCACGTGCTGCGTGAAGACCTTCCCGAGCTGTACAGCCGCAGCAGGCACCTGCGGATCGCCGCTTTGCCCGCGTTCCTGAAGACCTACATCGAGCGTTTCTCGTTCTCCTTCACAGGCTATCTGCGCCAGGAGAAGGACCCCTCCACCGAGCTCTATCAATGGATCCGTCGCAACTACTACGAGCTGCGCGAGATCGAGAAAGAGCTGCTGATGCAGCGGTCCTGAGGCCCGCCTCGCTGCCCTCAGTGCCCTTCGAACGCGATCAGCGTGCGCACGGGAACGTCGAGCGCGCGCAGCTTGGCGGCGCCGCCGAGATCCGGCAGGTCGATGATGAAGCAGGCCGCCACGACGGTGGCGCCGATCTGCCGCAGCAGCTTCACCGCGCCCTCGGCCGTGCCGCCGGTGGCGATGAGGTCGTCGACCAGGATCACGCGCTCACCGGGCTCGACCGCGTCGACATGCATCTCCATCTCGTCGGTGCCGTATTCCAGCGCATAGGACATGCTGACGGTCTTGTGCGGCAGCTTGCCTTTCTTCCGGATCGGCACGAAGCCGGCCGAGAGCTGATGCGCCACCGCCCCGCCGAGGATGAAGCCGCGCGCCTCGATGCCCGCGACCTTGTCGATCTTCGAGCCGGCCCAGGGATGCACCAGCTCATCGACCGCGCGGCGGAACGCACGCGCATCCGCCAGCAGGGTCGTGATGTCCCGGAACAGGATGCCCGGCTTCGGATAGTCCGGAATGGTGCGGACCGTGTTCTTGATGTCCAGATCGAACGTCATCGTGCTCTCATTGCCTTGTTTGGCCGTGACCGCGAGGAATTCGTCATTGCGAGCGAAGCGAAGCAATCCAGGGCCGCGAAAACAAGTCTGGATCGCTTCGTCGCTCACGCTCCTCGCGATGACGGTGACCTTCTATCACCCCGGCTGACTGAGCCGGAACGCATTCTCCACGATCCTCAAACCGACGGCATCGCCGAGCGACATCAGCGATTCCGGATGGAACTGCACGCCGCCGACCGGCAGCGTCTTGTGCTCGATCGCCATCGCCACGCCGTCCTCGGTCGCCGCCGTCACCGTCAGCACCTCGGGCATGCTGTCGCGCTCGACGAACAGCGAATGATAGCGGCCGATGACGATCTCGTTCGGCAGCCCCTGCATCAGGCGCCCGCCGCGCACCTGCACCCGCGACGGCCGGCCATGCGCGGGCTGGCCGAGCTGGCCGAGCCGGCCACCGAAATACTCGCCCATCGCCTGCACGCCGAGGCAGACGCCGAAGATCGGCAGCTTCTTTTGAAGCGCGGCCTCGATGGTGGTCGAGATCTTGAAGTCCTCGGGGCGACCCGGCCCCGGCGACAGCACGATCAGATCCCAGCTGCGCTCGGCCAGCATCTTCAACGCATGGATGTAACGCACCACGGTGACGTTGGCGCCGACCTGGCGGAAATAATCGGCCAGCATGTGCACGAACGAATCGTCGTGGTCGATCAGCAGCACGTTCTTGCCCGAGCCGGTCGCATCCGGCGCAGTCGAGGACAGCGGCTTCGGCGGATCGCCGCGCAGCGCCTGAAACAAGGCCGCCGCCTTGACCTGGCACTCGCGATCCTCGGCCGCGGGATCGCTATCGAACAGACAGGTGGCGCCGACGCGGACCTCGGCGAGGCCGTCCTTCATGCGGATGGTGCGGATGGTCAGACCGGTGTTGATCGAGCCGTCGAAGTTCACGGCGCCGATCGCGCCGGCATACCAGCGCCGCGGCGTGCGCTCATTGTCCTCGACGAACTGCATCGCCCAGAGCTTTGGCGCGCCGGTCACGGTGACGGCCCAGGCGTGGGTCAGGAACGCGTCGAGCGCGTCGAAGCCCGGCCGCAGCATGCCTTCGACGTGATCGACCGTGTGGAACAGCTTCGAGTAGGTCTCGATCTGGCGGCGCGCCAGCACCTTGATGGTGCCGGGGACGCAGATGCGCGCCTTGTCGTTGCGGTCGACGTCGGTGCACATGTTGAGCTCGAACTCGTCCTTCTCCGAGTTCAGCAGCTGGCGGATCTGCTCGGCGTCACCGATGGCGTCGCGGCCGCGCGCGATGGTGCCGGAGATCGGACAGGTCTCGACGCGTCGGCCGTCGGAGCGCACGAACATCTCCGGCGACGCCGAGACCAGAAACTCGCCATCGCCGAGATTCATCAGCGCGCCATAGGGCGATGGATTGATGCGGCAGAGCCGCTGGAACACCTCCGCCGGCGAGCGCTCGCACGATTCGGCAAACAGCTGGCCGGGCACCGCCTCGAACAGATCGCCGCGGGCGAACGCCGCGCGCGCTTTCTCGACCGTGGCCTGATACTCGCCGGGCGCGTGGTCCGCAAAACCCTGGCGCGGCTCCTTGAGATAGACGCTGGCATCGGTGTCGCGGGGCAGGCCTGATGTCGACTGGCCGTTCCAGGCAAAATCATACGACAGCACCACACCACGGCCGGTGGCGCGGTCATAGGCCAGCAGGCGATCGGGCACGTAGAGCACGATGTCGCGCTGGTCGGCCTCGCGCGGGCGCTTTTGCACCAGATCCTCGATCTGGAACACGAGGTCATAGGCAAAGGCGCCGAACAGGCCGAGCAGCGGATCGTCGTTGGCCGAGAGTGTCGCGATCAGCGCGCGCACCAGCGACATCACGCTGGCGCGGCGGGTGCGCTGGTCCTCCTCGACCGGAGCGGGGCCACGCACGATGTGACCAGCCAGCCGCGCGGGCGAGGCCTCGGTGATGACGACGCAGGGCTCGCGCAGCGTGTCCTTGAGGAAGGCGATCAGCACCTCGCCGCGGCGGTTCAGCGCCTGCAGCGTGAACTTGGTGCCCCTGGTCTCCAGCACCAGCGGCGGATCGGCAAAGCCGAGATCGAAGCTGTCATAGCGGCCGGGCACGGTCGTGCCCGAGGACAGCACCACGCCGGGGCGGCGGTCGAGCAGGTCGATCAGATCGTCGAGCCGGCTGGCGCCGCCGGAAAACTGTTCGGCAGCGCGCGTGATCGCAAGCCCGCCACGGGTGCGGTAGTCGCTGAGCGCCGGGAGGGCAAAAACGGTCCTGTTCATGGTGTCCTCTTACGAACTTTGCCGAGGAAACGCCACACAGGACCAACCGGAAGCCGCCGCTGCGTGGCGGCCCCTAAGCGATTGAATGTCAGACAAATCGCACCGGCCACCTTTTACAAGGTGCGCCACCAGAAACGGGCTGGGCGGAAGGCGGTGCTCATGGCGCGGAAATGACCACGCGGGGCGGCCGAGGTCAAGGGCCGCGGGGCCACAGGTGGAGGCTCCTACAACGACCGCTTGCTTGGTTCGCTCAGGCTCTCGACGTTTGCACCACCCACGGTGTCGGGCCGGCTGCCACCCTCCCCTGGAGGGGGAGGGTCGGCTCACGGTGAGCGCAGCGAAGCGTGAGACGGGGTGGGGTGATGTCTCCACATACACCGGTCTCCGCGGCTTCACCCCACCCCGCCGCACAGCGCTGACGCGCCGTGCAGCGACCCTCCCCCTCCAGGGGAGGGTGGGCAGCGTGCGCGCGTCGCCGGCCTGATCACCAAGCTTCAACCGGGCATTGCGACTCCGACCGAGTATCGCGTCCACCAGCGCTTCAGCTCCACTCGAGGGGCCGCGGCGTACTGGATCCCCGCTTTCGCGGGAATGACAAATGAGTATGGAGAAGCATTCTCGCGACACATGATCTGCCCGAGTGATGATCATCGGCACCGCCGTCCCGAAGTCGACGCAGGGAAGGCCGGGCCTCGATTGAGGCCAGAGGCCTTGCCCCCGCGTCGTCGGGCTCGACGCACCGCTGTTGGGGCGAGCGGCAACTCACAAATTGCGAAGCCGTGGCTGCGCGGCGACTGCACTACAGAAGCGCGAGCGCGGCCTGCTTGAGGTGGGCGGCGATGGCATCGCGGGCTTCGCGGGAGGCGACGCTGCGCGCCATGGTCACGCCTCCCGAGAGCAGCGCCATCAGCGCCCAGGCCTTTTGCAGCCGGGCCTGCTCGCTGCTTCCCTGCAACCCTTTCGCGATCTGCCGGGCGACCCGTTCGAGCGCGGCACCGTAGCTGGCCTTGGTGGCCTCGCTGGCGCGGGTGACGTCCGGGGTCAGGCTCTGCAGACCGCAGCTCGCATCCAGCCCGCAAGTGAGGCGCTCACCGAGATAGAAGGCGATGAACGCCTCGGCCCAGCGGGCGCCCTGCTCGTCCTGAAGGCCTGCGATGCCCGCCCGGAGGTCGTCCAGCCCGGCCAATGCGGCCGCTCCGAAGGCGGCATCCTTGGACTTGAAATGACCGTAGAACGCGCCGGAGGTGACGCCGGCCTCCTTGGCAAGGCCGTCGACGCCGATCCCGCCATAGCCCAGCCGGCGAAATCCGCGGCCGGCGGCCTCCAACAATTTCGCCTTCGCTTCCTGCTTGTGCTCGGCCTGGTACCGCATCTGACGCTTTCCATAGCGATCGTTATTTCATGATTGACTCGTAACGATCGTTATTCTACCAATTCATCACGGTCGTTACATAATGGACCGTCGTTCCCCGGACAACCGCCATACAGCCATCACAGGAGGAGTCATGCCGATCAGTCTCACGCTCACGGAAGGCGTCATCGCCGCCGACAAGGCGCCGATTGCCGTCGCGCGGATCACGGAATCGTTCCTGAAACACCATGGTCTCGCGGGAAACAGGATCATGACGGCGAACGTCACCGCCCATCTGAACATCCTGCCGAAGGGCCAGACCTTCGCCGGCGGCAAGCCGGTCGATGGCGCCTGGATCGAGACCAAGACGCCGTCATTCGCGCTCGCCAGCCACGACATCCAGACGGCGTTCTTCGGCGAAGCCACCGACATTTTGCATGAGCTCTCCGGCGGCGCGCTCGCCAGGGACCGGATCTGGTCCAACGGCGTCCACGCCGTCGACGGCACCTGGAATCTGCACGGCAGGCCGATGACCAACGACGCGCTTGCGGGAGCCATCACCGCGGGCTGACGCCCGCGAGCAAACGCGGCCGCGGCGATTTTCACCGGCGTCATGTCCGCGAAGGCGGGCATCCAGTAGTCCACCAGCGCTGCGGTTCATATCGATGGGCCGCGGCGTACTGGATCCCCGCCTTCGCGGGGATGACAGCGGAATGTGCGGCAGCATTCTCGCGACACGATCTGCCCGAGTGAAGACCATCGAGACCGCCCTCTTCAGAAAGCCGAGGGCGCAGGGGAGGCCGGACCTCGATACTGGAAACTCCAGGATGTCGGCCACGATGTTCTGGTTCGGGACCGACCGAGCTTGCGCAGCGAACGGGGTCCATGACGGGGCAACCGTTTCCGGCCGCCCCGTGGGTTAGGCCGCAGCCCTCGTGGCGAGGGCCTGGGCTTCGGCGGCGGCGCGAGCCATGCTGGACGACATTTCGTTCGTCACCGTGCTCTGTTCTTCGACCGCAGCCGCCGTCGAGGTCACGTATTCGCTGACGTTGGTGATCGCCTGCTTGATGGAGCTGAGCGCCGTAACGACATCTCCGGAGATGTTGTTGAGATTGTCGATCTCCTGCGCGATCTTGTCGGTGGCCTGCTTGGCCTGGTTGGCGAGGCTCTTGACCTCGGATGCGACCACGGCAAATCCCCGGCCCGCTTCGCCTGCCCGGGCGGATTCGATGGTGGCATTCAGCGCCAGCAGGTTGATCTGGCCGGTGATGTTGTTGATCATCTCGACGATGCCGCTCATGGCCTGAGCGGCATCTGACAGGCGCAGGGCCTGACCATCCGCGGCGGCGACCTGCCCCACGGCGCCCATCGCCGTCTCGCGCGACTTGGTCATCGCTTCGGAGATCTCGCGAACCGACGCGTTCAGCTCCTCCGAGCCCGCGGCGACGGATTCCATCATCGCGCGGACGCGCTCGTTGCCCATCCGCACCAGCACCTGGCGGGTGACATCCGATGCATATTTCACCACCTTGAACGGCTTGCCGTTCAAATCGAGGATCGGGTTGTAGGAGGCCTGGATGTAGACCTCCTTGCCGCCCTTCCCGATCCGCTTGTATTCCGCAGCCTGATATCGTCCACGGTTCAGATCCGACCAGAACTCGCGATAGGCGGCACTGTCGCGCTCCGACGGCTCGACGAACATGCTGTGGTGCTTGCCCCTGATTTCGGCCAGGGTGTAGCCGAGCGCATGCAGGAAATTGTCGTTCGCCGTGATGACCGTCCCATCCATGTTGAACTCGATCACCGCCTGCGATTTTCCGATCGCGTCGATCTGGCCGGCCAGATCTGCGTTCTTGAGCTTCTGCGCGGTGATGTCCGTTGCGAATTTGACGACGCCGAACGGTTTGCCGGACGTGTCGAGCACGGGGTTGTAGGTGGCCAGAATCCAGACCTCCTTGCCGCCCTTGCCGATGCGCTTGTACTCGCCGCTCTGATATTCGCCGCGATTGAGAGCCGCCCAGAACTCGCGATAGGCCGCGCTGTCCCGCTGCGACGCCTCCACGAAAATACTGTGGTGCCGCCCCTGAATCTCATCGAGGCGATAGCCCAGCGCGTCGCAGAAATTCTGGTTGGCCGTCACCACCGTGCCGTCGAGCTTGAATTCGATCACCGCCTGGGCGCGATCGATCGCGACGATCTTGGACGCATCCGCCATGCTGCGGAGCTTCTTCGCGGTGATGTCGGTGGCGAATTTCACCACCTTCATCGGCTTCCCGTTGCCGTCGAGAATGGGATTGTAGGACGCCTCGATCCAGACTTCACGCCCCCCCTTCGCGATCCGCTTGAATTCACCGGCCTGGAATTCACCGCGATTGAGAGACGTCCAGAACTCGCGATAGGCCGCGCTGTCCCGCTCATCCGGTGAAACGAACATGCTGTGATGTTTGCCCTGGATCTCATCGAGCCGGTATCCAAGCGCTTCGAGGAAGTTCTTGTTCGCGGTGATGATGGTGCCGTCCAGATCGAACTCGATCATCGCCTGGGAGCGGCTGATCGCATTGATCATCGCCTGCGCGTCACCCTTGGTTGTCCTACGGCCGAACATTCACTTCCTCCGTACTCCGGCGCTGCCGCTGCGGCGTCCGCGCGTTTCGTCAAAGCTCGTGGGATCGCGGATGCCGCCGGCAGCAAGCTTCCGCCCCAGTGCGGGCGGAACCTATTTGAATCGATTTATCAAAGTATTTGTCCGATCTCCGACAGAATGGCCGATTTCTGCCGTCGCCATTAACTTGATCGAGATGGTCGCATCGTTGGCCCCGCCCCTCAGGACTCCGAAGGGTATGACGATGCGGCGTGGGATTGACGGCCAACTCTGCTCGCGGCTGCGCCGCGCCGGATCTGGCCGTAGTAATACGGAATGATCCGGGAAAATGCGGATGGCCGCGCAGCCTCTTCATAGCAGTTCGCGACAAGCCCGGCTCGTTGACGAGGACCAACAATGCGCTGAGTATGCTTGCTGATTCCCTGACGCAACGGCGCGGATCTGGGCACAAGTCGGTGACGGCGCCGCGCAAGGATGTAAACCGGGCGGGCCGATTGCGCGACATCTCCTATCTCGATCGCTATCCGTTGTTTCGATCGCGAGACAGCGAGTTCGTGCGCGATCGATTGATGAGCATCTACGGCGTCGATCGCTTCGACATTCACGACGCCGGTTTCGGCCTTGAGGCCAACCTCGCGCCATTGAGCGCCACGGGGCTGGCGTTCTGCGGCTATGCAGGCGCGACCTCGCTTTCATTTCCGGAATCGACCATCGTCCGGCAGTTCTTTTCGATCCGGGGGACGGCAGGCTATCGGACAGCTGGATCCAGTCACGCGATTGCCGCGTGGAGCCCGATCATATCCGGTCATTCGAGACTGGACCTGGATTTCCCTGCCGGATATCGCCAGTTGGTGGTGAGGGTCGAGGTCGTGCCCTTGCAAGGCCTGCTGAGAGCCATGCTCGGCGACGACAGCGATAAAGGGTTGAGCTTCGAGGAGGACGATCCTGATCCGACGATGATGGCGTTCGTTCGCCGCGATGTTTTCAGGCTTGCGGAAGAGTTGCAGGCGTTCGGGCAGAACTATTCGCCGATCGCGATCGCTGAGCTCGAGCGCAGCTTGATGACAAAGCTGCTGCTGGCGCATCGACATAATTTCAGCGACCGGCTGCGTACCGCCCCGCGACGCGCCGATCGCACCATTGTCGACCTCGTCGAGTCCTATATCGAGGCTCATTGGGACGAGCCGCTTGATCTCGAAAGGGTCGCCGGCATCACGGGCGTCAGCGTCCGGTCGATCTTTCGGGAGTTTTCGGAAACGGGACGCGGATCGCCTGGCCAGTTCGCCAGGCGCGTGCGACTGCGGCAAGCGTCGGAGCTTCTGCGACGACCGGATGAGAAAACCAGCGTCGTGTCCGTCGCGTTCAAATGCGGATTTGGCAATCTCGGCCGTTTTGCCGCGGAGTACCGCCGGCAAATTGGTGAGCTCCCCTCCGAGACCTTGCGGAAAGCAAGAAGGACCGAGGGCCACGCCATGGACGGCTTCGACACCGACGCCAGCCCATCCTAGAGCGGCGTGCATCGTCGCAGTCGCAGGTTTGTAGCTACGGCAGCGTCGGCTTGACCAGCCCGAGCTCGGCAAACTTCAGCTCCGTCGCCACCACCGCATTCTCATACACCTCGCCGCGCTCGACGAAGTAGTTGAAGTAGCCGGCCGGCGTTTCCGGCTGGATCTCGACCAGCTCGACGCTCTTGTATTTGGGATCGGTGATCACGCCGCTCGCGATCAGATCGTTGATGCGCTTGAGCGCGTCGACCTCGGCCTTGTAGCCGACCGAGAACCACATCTCGGTGGTCCAGTCCTGTACCTCGAACCAGTTCTGCGGCGCCTGGCCCTGCCAGCCCTGGGCGAGCGGGCGGACGGCGAAGATGCGGTCGAAGCCGTGCAGCTCGGAGATGATGCTGGCGCGGTGATAGGCGCCGTCCATCTGTCCCTGGGGCAGCCTGGTGAAGCCGTACAGCGACAGCCATAGCGCGGCCTTGATCGCCTCCGGCGTGATCGGGCGGATGGCGCGCTCGGCCTGCACGTCGGAGGCATAGCGCAGGTCGCGCTTGGCCGCCGATTGCCGCGCCTTGGCGGCATGGGCGTTGGGAACCGATTTCTCCGACGGCAGCAGCGCCCGCGCCGCGTCGTTGCCGTAGAGCCATCCAGTGCCGGTCTCGGGATCGTAGGTGTTGAAGACGACGCCGATCGGCGTCGCGTTCAGGGTCTCCGCCGCCTGGACGAAGTCGGCCTCGCTGCGCACCGGGACGTATTGCTGCGCCGGCAGCAGACGGTCGGCGAGGACATTGAATGGGCCGTCGCGCCAGTCCGGCCAGGAGACGAACCGGGTCAGCGCCTCGGCATAGGCCGGGCGAAACACGCCGGGATAGCCGAACATCACCGTGCGCAGCTGCGACGCCGGATCGGTGACCCGGTCCGAGGAGATCAGCTGATGGCGCAGGTCGAGACCCTGCAGCCAGGCCGACAGCACCAGGATCTGGCCGGACGTCGCGGTGACCAGATCAGGTGTCACGCCCCAGGCACGGGCGGTGTCGAGGAAGCCAGCGCCATGGGCGTTCAAGCCGCCCAGCCCGGCCAGCGCAAAGGCCACGCGCACGGCTCTCTCCGTCAGCAGAAGGACAGGAGAATGCTACCTCAGATTGTTTCGGCGATGCAACGGAGAAGCTGATGGCGTTCGACCGACGAACAATGGGGCGCGTCCACGAACATGGACGGCGCTCAAAACCCGCAAAATTCCGGTGATTCGCCGGGCCGTGACAACGCCGGAAGGGCACAAAATCTGCAGCCACGGGCTGCACGGCGCCTCACAACCTCATGTTGCGCGCGTGCACACTGCCAAATCTGCCTACCAATGGTTGCTCAGAGCCCAAAAAGTTACATAACTTGGCCGTGCGCGAGAGCAACACTGTTGTCTATCTGCAATAGTGTGGCAATGATTGGTTAACCATATTGAATTACCTTGGTAAACATGGCTCGCGGCAAACAGCCTTCCGTGTCGCATGCGCTTCCGAAGCAGCAGACGCTGCTCGATTGCTTCCTCGAAGCGCAGGCGAAGAGGACGAAGCGTCGACGGCGCTCCCCCGACGCGGCGACCGGCGCCGACCCCTTGCAACATTCGGACGATGCATCGGCTCTCGATGACGCCGAGTCGCCGCCGGACGGCGTCAAGGCCGCCCGCGCAGTCTGACTGCGAGGCAGCGCGACCCGAGGGGCCGCGCGCCCCTGCCCTCAACTCAGCCGAGATGCTTGTGGAAGAACGAAGTGGCGCGGCCCCAGGCGAGCTCGGCCGCCGCGCGGTCGTGCACGGTCATGCGCTGCTCGTTCACGAAGGCATGCTCGGCGTCGTAGCGATAGAGCTCCAGCGACTTGCCGGCCGCCTTCATCGCCGCTTCGAAGCCATCCACCAAAGCCGGCGTGCACCAATCGTCCTTGTTGGCGAAATGGGCCTGCAGCGGGATCTTGACGTCGGCGGGCTTGGCCGCCTGCTCCGGCGGGATGCCGTAGAACACCACGCCTGCGGTGAGCTCATCGATCCTGGTCGCGCCGATGATCGTGACCGCGCCGCCGAGGCAGAAGCCGGTGAGGCCGACCTTGGCGCCGTTGCGGGCGAGATATTGCGCGGCGCCGCGCACGGTCTGCGTGGTCGCGTCCATGAAATCGAGCGAGTTCATCTCGCGGCCGGCGGCATCCGTGTCGTGATAGGGCACCACCGTGCCCTTGTAGAGATCCGGCGCCAGCGCGTTGAAGCCCGCCAGCGCGAAGCGGTCGCACATCCCCTTGATCTGGTCCTGCAGGCCCCACCATTCCTGGATGACGACGACGCCCGGCGCATCGGCCTTCGCCGCCTTGGCCAGATAGCCCTTGGCCTCCTGGCCGTCGGGGCGCTTGAAGCTGACGAGTGTGCCCATGATGGTCCTCCGTAGTTTCTGGTCGGGGATTGGAGATGCGGTTTAGCCCAAATACGTGTCCGGCGCGACTGGAGGCGATCGGCGTCGCTCGAACGTGACCGCGTCGTAGCCCGGATGAGCGCAGCGACATCCGGGTTAACAACGGTGTCAGCGATGACCCAGGATGTCGCTGCGCTCATCCGGGCTACGGCAGGGTTGCGCTACGCCGGCATCGCGCGCGGCGCGAACAGGATCACGGCCATCCCCGCAAGACAGATCAGCGCGCCGGCGACGTCCCAGAGATCGGGACGGTGGCCTTCGATCAGCCAGCCCCACAACAGCGCGGCAGTGATGTAGATGCCGCCATAGGCGGCATAGGCGCGGCCGGCGAGCGGGCTGTCGGCCATGGTGAGCAGCGTCGCGAAGCCGGCGAGCGCGGCCATGCCGGGCAGCAGCCACAGCGGCGACTGGCCGAGCCGCAGCCACGCCCAGAATGCGAAGCAGCCGCCGATCTCGAGCACGGCGGCGGCAGCGAAGGCGAGGAGTGATGGCATGCGGAGAACTCCGTTGTCTCGCTGGTTAGGCCAGCGCACGCGGCTTGCGATCGGCGTTTCTTGTGGCTTCGGTCTCAGCGGCTCACTCGGTGCACCTCTCCGCGCAAGCGGGGAGAGGTCGGATTGCATCGCCAGATGCAATCCGGGTGAAGGGGGTACAGGTCTCTCCACAAACACTTCCCGTGCGGCTGCCCCTCACCCCAACCCTCTCCCCGTAAAGAACGGGGAGAGGGAGCGCACTGCCCGCTCGGCGGAATCCTGGCTCCAAGTCAGCAATTGCAACTGACAGAGGCGAGGAACTAACAGACAGCCAACAAAAAAGCCCCCGCGGGGGCTTTTTCAATTCAGCTTTGCTCGATCGCACCGCTCAGTGCGCGGCGGCCCAGACGCGCTTCTTGGTGAAGTACATCAGGCCGGCGAAGATGATCAGGAAGATGAACACCTGGTAGCCGAGGCGCTTGCGCGCTTCCATGTGCGGTTCGGCGGTCCACATCAGGAAGGTCGCGACGTCATGGGCGTACTGCTTCACGGTGGCCGGCGAGCCGTCGTCGAACGTCACCTGGCCGTCGGACAGCGGCGACGGCATCTTGATCGCGTGGCCGGGGAAGTACTTGTTGTAGTACGAGCCGTCTGGGATGGTGACGCCGTGCGGCGGGGTTTCTTCATAGCCCTGCAGCAGCGCGTTGACGTAGTTCGGGCCCTGCTCCTGGAACTGGGTGAAGAAGTCGACCAGGAACCAGGGGAAGCCGCGCTTGTAGGAACGCGCCTTGGCGATCAGCGACAGGTCCGGCGGAGCCGCGCCGCCGTTGGACGCACGTGCTGCCTGCTCGTTCGGGAACGGCGACGGGAAGTAGTCCGCCGGGCGGCCCGGACGCTCGAACATCTCGCCGGCATCGTTCGGACCGTCCTTGATCTTGTACTCGGCCGCGAACGACGCCGCCTGCGCCGTGGAGTAGCCGGGCCCGCCGGGTTCGGCGAGGTTGCGGAACGCCACATACTGCAACGAGTGGCAGTTGGAGCAGACTTCCTTGTAGACCTTGAGGCCGCGTTGCACGGCGCCGCGATCGAACTTGCCGAACGGACCGGCGAACGACCAGCTCGCCGACGGCGGGTTCTCCTGGCCCTCGCTGGCACGGGCGTCGCCCATGCTGCCGGCGAGCAGCGACACGGCGGCGACCAGCGCGATCACGGTCGAGACCATCGGCGCGCGGCCGGACTTCGCCAGCACGTCGTCGGCGATCGAGTTCGGCAGCGGCCGCGGCGTCTCGATGCGGGCGAGCAGCGGCAGCACGATCAGGAAGTAGGCGAAGTACAGCACCGTCAGGATGCGGCCGGCGATGACGTAGATGCCCTCCGGCGGCTGCGCGCCCAGATAGCCGAGCAGCACGCAGACCACGACGAAGATCCAGAAGAACTGCTTGCCGAGCGGGCGGTACTTGTTCGAGCGGGTCTTGGCCGCGTCGAGCCAGGGCAGGAACACCAGCACGATGATGGCCGAGAACATCGCGATCACGCCGGCGAGCTTGTTCGGCACCGAGCGCAGGATGGCGTAGAACGGCAGGTAGTACCATTCGGGCACGATGTGCGCCGGCGTCACGGCCGGATTGGCCGGGATGTAGTTGTCGGCGTCGCCGAGATAGTTCGGCATGTAGAAGATGAACCAGGAATAGAAGATCAGGAAGCAGGTGACGCCGAAGAAGTCCTTGATCGTGGCATAGGGCGTGAACGGCACCATGTCCTTTTCGGTCTTCGGTTCGACACCGGCCGGATTGTTCTGGCCGACCACGTGCAGCGCCCAGACGTGCAGCACGACCACGCCGGCGATCAGGAACGGCAGCAGGTAATGCAGCGAGAAGAAGCGGTTCAGCGTGGGATTACCGACGGAGTAGCCGCCCCACAGCAGGGTCACGATGCTCTCGCCGAAATACGGCACGGCCGAGAACAGGTTGGTGATCACGGTGGCGCCCCAGAAGCTCATCTGGCCCCACGGCAGCACGTAACCCATGAAGCCTGTCGCCATCATCAGCAGGTAGATGATGACGCCGAGGATCCACAGCACCTCGCGCGGCGCCTTGTATGACCCGTAATAAAGGCCGCGGAACATGTGGATGTAGACGGCGAGGAAGAACATCGACGCGCCGCAGGCATGCATGTTGCGCAGCAGCCAGCCGTAGTTCACGTCGCGCACGATCAGCTCGACCGACTTGAAGGCGAGGTCGGCGTGCGGCGTGTAGTGCATCGCCAAGATGACGCCGGTGACGATCTGCACGCCCAGCATGATCGATAGGATGGCGCCGAACGTCCACCAGTAGTTCAGGTTCCGCGGCGTCGGATAGGCAATGAAGGACGAGTGGACCAGGCCGATGATGGGGAGTCGCTGCTCGAACCACTTCAAGGCGGGGTGGCTCGGCTGGTAGTCAGATGGTCCACTCATGATGCGTTCCTGAAAGAAATTATCTTGCACGATCGAGCGTGAGCTGAAGACGAAACGTCCGCTCAGCCGATCTGGATCTTGGTGTCGGAAACGAACTGATAGGGCGGGACGGGAAGGTTGAGCGGCGCCGGTCCCTGGCGGACGCGGCCGGAGGCGTCGTACTGCGAGCCGTGGCACGGGCAGAAGAAGCCGTCGTAGTTGCCTTCATGCGCGATCGGGATGCAGCCGAGATGGGTGCAGATGCCGATCACGACCAGCCACTGCTCATGGCCGTCCTTGGTGCGCGACTGGTCGGACGCCGGATCGGGCAGGCTCGACACCGGAACGGCGCGGACCTCGTCGACCTGCTTCTTGGTGCGATGGGAGATGTAGATCGGCTTGCCGCGCCAGAACACCTTGATGTCCTGTCCTTCGGCGACCGGGGCGAGGTCGACCTCGATCGGCGCACCGGCCGCGATGGTCGAGGCGTCGGGGTTCATCTGGGAGATGAACGGCCACAGGGCGACCACACCGCCGACTGCCGCGGTTGCGCCCGTGGCGACGAAAAGAAAATCCCGGCGTGTCGGATGATCCGCAGTAGACGCTGTCACGATTCCAACCCTTTCTTCGTTGCAGCCGGTGGAACCGCCCCGCTCGACGCATGAGATCTCGCTGGGAGAGATCACGTGACCGGGAGATGCCTGCCGGCGCCCGCGTCCCCCGCGGCGGCAGAAAACGGCTCTCTCCACCGCCCCGGGTGGGAAAAAGCCGTCCAGAATCGTTCTATTGGCACCCTTGCGATACGAGCGCAAGCCCGCTATCGGCCCTGCAGCACGCCATGCACCAATTCCCGCTTCCCAAGCGGACTTTCCGCATCATCCTTAAGACCAATTCGCATGCAGATCGCGCTCTATCAGCCCGACATTCCGCAGAACACCGGAACGATTCTGCGCCTGTGCGCCTGCCTGGGGCTGCAGGCGCACATCATCGAGCCGGCCGGCTTTCCGGTGTCGGACCGGCAATTCCGCCGCGCCGGCATGGACTATCTCGACCAGCTGAATTGGCGGCGGCATGATTCCTGGAGCGCGTTCGAAAGCTGGCGCGCCGCGCAGGGCCACCGCCTGCTGCTGCTCACGACCAAGGCTACGACGTCCTATCTGGATTTCGGCTACAGGGCGGACGACATCCTGCTGCTCGGACGCGAGAGCGCCGGTGTGCCCGAGACGGTGGCCGATGTGGCCGACGCCCGGCTGCGCATCCCGCTGCAGCCGGGTTTGCGATCGTTGAACGTGGCGATCGCGGCGGCGATGGCTGCCGGCGAGGCGCTGCGCCAGACTGGACATTTCGTCCAATTGCCATCCGGCGAAGGAGCGAGCGAGTGAGCTACGCGGTCAAGGAAATCTTCATGACCCTGCAGGGCGAAGGCGCCCAGGCGGGCCGCGCCGCCGTGTTCTGCCGCTTCGCCGGCTGCAACCTGTGGAGCGGCCGCGAGGCCGACCGCGCGACCGCGACGTGCCGGTTCTGTGACACCGATTTCGTCGGCACCGACGGCACGCTGGGCGGCCGTTACGACAGCGCCGCGGCGCTCGCCGATACCATCGCCGGGCAATGGACAGGCGGCGCGGCCGACCGCTATACGATCCTGACCGGCGGCGAGCCGCTGCTGCAGGTCGATGCGGACCTGATCGCGGCGCTCCATGCGGAGGGCTTCGCGGTCGGAATCGAGACCAATGGCACGCTGCTGCCGCCAGAGGGAATCGACTGGATCTGCGTCAGCCCGAAGGCCGGCGCGGAGCTGAAGCTCCGGCATGGCCACGAGCTGAAGCTGGTCTATCCGCAGGACGGTGCCGCGCCGGAGCAGTTCGAAGCGCTCGCCTTCCGCCGCTTCTCGCTGCAGCCGATGGACGGGCCCGATGCGGCCGCGAACACGGCGCGCGCCATTGACTACTGCCAGCATCATCCGCAATGGCGGCTCAGCCTGCAGACGCACAAGATGATCGGCATCAGATAGGGATTGTGACTGAACCGATGTGGGAATTGACCAAATCCTTCACCTTCGAGGCCGCGCACACGCTGCCGATCACGACGCTCGGCGAAGCCAGCCAGGAGATCCACGGCCATTCCTTCCGCGCCGAGGTGACGGTGCGCGGCGACACGACCAATCCCGAGACCGGCATGGTGGTGGATTTCGGCGTGCTGACGCAGCGGCTGGGCGAGATCCAGGCCATGCTCGACCACAAGTTCCTGAACAAGATCGAGGCCATCGGCCTGCCGACGCTCGAGAACCTGTCGCGCTTCATCTATGAGCGCGTCCGCCATATCGGCCACGTTACCAAGGTCAGCGTTCACCGCGACAGCTGCCGCGAGACCTGCACCTATTTTGGCCCGCGGGATTGATCGATTGTGGTAGGACCGAACCGTAGCGACGCGGACGGTCCTCACCCTCCCCTGGAGGGGGAGGGTCGGCTCACATGAGCGCAGCGAATGTGAGACGGGGTGGGGTGAAGCCGGCAGTGACGGCTGTGGCTTCACCCCACCCCGATCGCCCGCTTCGCGCGCGATCGACCCTCCCCCTCCAGGGGAGGGTGACGAAGAACCAGCCCGGGGGAAAACAGCCATGACCACCGCCGCCATCGAGGATCGCAAGGCCCGCGCCCGCGCCTGGTTCGAGAGCCTGCGCGACCAGATCTGCGCGGCGTTCGAGCGGCTCGAGGACGAGGCTCCGGCCGGGCTGTATCCACGCGAGGCCAGCCGCTTCGTGCGCACGCCCTGGGAGCGCACCGACCATGGTGGCGGGCATGGCGGCGGCGGCGTCATGAGCATGATGCACGGGCGGCTGTTCGAGAAGGTGGGCGTGCACTGCTCGACCGTGCATGGCGAGTTCGCCCCGGAATTCCGCAGCCAGATTCCGGGCGCCTCCGAGGACCCGCGGTTCTGGGCCTCGGGCATCTCGCTGATCGCACATCTGTGGTCGCCACACGTGCCGGCGGTGCACATGAACACGCGCTTCGTCGTCACCACCAAGGCCTGGTTCGGCGGCGGCGCCGACCTGACCCCGGTGCTGAACCGCAGGCGCAACCAGGAAGACGCGGACACGATTGCCTTCCACGCCGCGATGAAGGGCGCCTGCGACGCGCACGCTGCCGTGGCCTCCTACGACAAGTACAAGCGCTGGTGCGACGAGTACTTCTACCTGCCCCACCGCAAGGAGCCGCGCGGTATCGGCGGCATCTTTTACGACCACCACGATTCCGGCGACTGGGAGGCGGACCTCGCCTTCACCCAGGACGTCGGGCGCGCCTTCCTGAACATTTATCCGGAGCTGGTCCGGCGCAATTTCGCCGTACCCTGGACCGAGGCCGACCGCGAGGAGCAGCTGGTCCGGCGCGGCCGCTATGTCGAATTCAACCTGCTTTATGACCGCGGCACCACATTTGGGCTGAAAACGGGTGGCAATGTGGAGTCCATCCTGTCGTCGATGCCACCCGAGGTGAGATGGCCCTGAAACCCACGAGACGCCGCCGCGTAGATCAATCATGACCGCCCCCCTGCCCCGCGCCATGCTGATCGACATGGACGACACCATTCTGTCGGCCTATGGCCGGCCCGAGATCGCCTGGAACATCATCGCCACCGAATTCGCCGACGAGCTGTTGCCGCATCGCTCGCAGGAGGTGGCGGCCGCGATCCTGGCCTCGGCGCGCAGCTTCTGGTCGGTGGCCGGCGCCGAATGGCGGATGAAGCTGATCCAGGCGCGCCAGGAAGTGGTCAAGCGTGGCTTCGCGGCGTTGACTGCCGCAGGTCCGGCGCTGCCGACCGAGCTCGCCATCCGCATGGCCGACCGCTTCACCCGTTATCGCGACGAGCAGATGTTCGTCTTCCCCGGCGCGCACGAGGCGATCGACGAATTCAAATCCCGCGGCATCAAGCTCGCGCTGGTCACCAATGGCGAGGCTGGACAGCAGCGCAAGAAGATCGAGCGCTTCGCGCTGGCGCACCGCTTCGACCACATCCAGATCGAGGGCGAGCACGGCTTCGGCAAGCCGGAGGAGCGCGCCTATCTGCATGCGATGGAGCGCCTCGGCGTCGGCCCGAAAGACACCTGGATGATCGGCGACAATCTCGAATGGGAGATCGTGGCGCCGCAGCGGCTCGGCATCTATTCGATCTGGATCGACGTCCATGGCGATGGCCTGCCCGCAAACTCCAACGTCAAGCCCGATCGCATCATCCGCTCGCTGACCGAGCTGGTGCCCGAGGCATAGTCCGCGTCGATCGAGGCTGCCGACCGCTTACCCCTTGGATTGCTGGCGGGTGAGCCGGGTCGAGTAGCGATAGCGGTCGGCGGGATGAATGCTGAGCGAGACCTCGGCCATCTCGTTCGAGGCAAACAGATACTGCCGCCGGATCGAGAGCGCATGCGCGCCGGCGGTTGCCTTTAGCGGCTCGGCCATCTGCGCCGGGACGCCGACCGCAGAGATGTCCTGGCGGATCTCCGCGATCCGCCGGCCGGAAATCTTCTCGATCAGGGTGCCGAAGATCTCGTGATGGCCCGCCATCCGCGCGCGGACCTCGTCCGCGAACGCGGCGTCGAGATAGACGTCGGTCCAGCAGATCGGCGTGCGCGTGGCGTCGCCGGGGATCATGCGAAGGCTCGAAATGCACAGCCAGCGGCGGCCGGGCCGGCATCCGAGCTCATCCGCCAGCTGATTGTCGGTGACGACGTCGGCCACGCGCTGAACATGTCGCTCGGTCTCGGTGCCGAACTGCTGGACGGCCTCGATCGTCGCCAGCGCCTGCGTGAAGCCGCTCCCGCTGCGATCCGGCGTCCGTGCCTCGACCCGCGTGCCGGCGTTGCGCTTGCGGCTGACGAGCCCTGAGGCCTGCAGCTCCCGCATCGCCGCGCGCACCGTTGAGCGGCTGACGGCGAACTGGTCGGCCAGCTCGAACTCGTTCGGCAGCACCGAGCCCACCGGATGGCGCCCTTCGGCGATGGCCTCCGCGAGCGCCCGGGCCACGATCGCATAGCGCTTTTCCACCCGCTCTCCTTCGCAAACGGCATCGATCCACGGGCATGGAAGCCCGATGCGACCGGGATTCGTCAAGGAAGCCCATTGACGGGATCAATATGTTCGTACATTTTATATGTACGAACATATTATCGAGGAGGATCCGTGGGCAGCACCGTTTTTGATTCCGTCCTTTTTCGCGACATGTTCGGGACCGCCGAGATGCGCGACGTCTTCAGCGACGAAGCCATGGTAGGGCGCTACATCGAGGCGGAGGTTGCGCTGGCCCGCGCCCAGGCGCGCATGGGCGTCGTGCCGAGGGATGCCGCCGCGGCGATCGCCACCGCGGCCAAATCCATCCAGATCGATTTCGCCAAGCTGCGGCACGAGACCGAGATCGTCGGCTATCCGATCCTGCCGCTGGTCCATCAGCTGTCCGAAGCCGCCGGTGAGGCCGGACGCTATGTCCATTGGGGCGCCACCACCCAGGACATCATGGACACGGCCAACGTGCTGCAGCTTCGCGCGGCACTGGAGATCGTCGCGCGCGACCTGCGCGAGATCAGGGACATCCTGACGGCGATGGCGCGCAGATATCGCGACACGCCGATGGCGGGGCGGACTCATCTCCAGCAGGCGCTGCCCGTCACCTTCGGCTACAAGGCCGCCATCTGGCTGTCGTCGATCGACCGCCATATCGAACGCATCGATCAGGCGCTGCCGCGCATCCTGCTCGGCGAATTCTCCGGCGCCGCCGGCACGCTCGCCTCGGTCGGCACGAACGGGCTCGAGATGCAGAAGCTGTTCTGCGAAGAGCTCGGTCTCAACCAGCCCTCGATCACCTGGCACGTCGCGCGCGACGGCATCGCCGAAGCCGTCACCCTGCTCGGCCTCATCACCGGCAGCCTCGGCAAGATCGCGACCGACGTCATGCTGATGTCGTCGACGGAATTCGGCGAGGTCTCCGAGCCGTTCGTGCCGGGACGCGGCGCATCGTCGACGATGCCGCAGAAGCGCAATCCGATTTCGAGCGAACTGATGCTCGCGGCCGCCAAGGCCGTGCGCCAGCACGTGGCGGCGATGCTCGACGGCATGATCCATGATTTCGAGCGTGCCACCGGTCCCTGGCACCTCGAATGGATCTCGCTGCCGGAAAGCTTCCTGCTGACCGCGGCCTCGCTCGCCAACGCCAAGTTCATGCTGGCCGGACTGGTCGTGCACGAGCAGCGGATGCTCGACAACCTCGGCCTGACGCACGGGCTGATCGTCGCGGAGGCGGTGATGATGGCCGCCGCCCCCAAGCTCGGACGCCAGCACGCGCATGACGTCGTCTATGCCGCGTGCCGCAAGGCGATCGAAGGCGGTGGCCAGCTTGCCGACATTCTGTCCGACGTGTCCGAGATCGTCGCCGCGCTCGGCGGCAAGGATGCGATCGCGCATCACTGCGACCCCGCCAACTATCTCGGCCTGTGCGGACCGATGGTCGATCGGGCGATCGACCTGTCCGGCGCGGCATCCCGCGCGACCGGCTGACCGCCTCAAACCGACCGATCACGACAAGGCGCCCCAGAGCGCCGTTTCGGACATCAAACATCGAGGAAGCGAACATGGGAACGATCGCAGCGGCGCAAAATGACGGCCGCGCAACAAGTGTCGCCACGGCCAGGAAGAAGCCGCTGTGGCGGAGCCTCGGCCTGCAGGTCGCCGTCAGCATGGTGCTCGGCATCGCCGTCGGCCTGCTGTGGCCGGACTTCGCCACCTCGCTGAAGGTGCTGGGCGACATCTTTCTCCGCCTGATCAAGACCGCGGTCGCGCCGCTGGTGTTTCTCACCGTCGTCGTCGGCATCGTCGCGGCCGGCGACATCAAGCGCGTCGGCAAGGTCGGGCTGATCGCGATCCTCTATTTCGAGATCGTCTCGACGGTCGCCCTGGCGCTCGGCCTGATCTTTGGCAATGCGATCGGCGTCGGCAAAGGCCTCGGACAGATCACGGCCTCCGCAGCCGCCACCAAGGGCGCCGAAGCCGCGGCCAAGGCGGCCGCCTCGTCGCACACCACCTTCGATCAGTTCCTGCTCAACGTGTTTCCCGACAATTTCCTCGGCGCTTTCGCGCGCGGCGAGCTGCTTCAGGTGCTGGTTATCGCCCTCATCTTCGGCTTCGGCCTGATGGCGCTGTCGCCCGAGCGGCGAGCGCCGATCGAAAGCGGACTGAACACCATCTCCACCGCGTTCTTCGAGTTCATCCACATCATCATGTCGCTGGCGCCGATCGGCACGTTCGGTGCGGTTGCCTATGCGGTCGGCTCCAACGGCACCAGCGTGCTGATCGCCCTCGCCTACCTGGTGCTGACGTTCTACGCCCTGGTCGCGCTGTTCATCCTGGTCGTGCTCGGCGCCATCTGCGCGCTGTTCGGCATCAACATCCTGCATCTGCTGCGCTACATCCGCGAAGAAATTCTCATCATGCTCGGCACCGCGTCATCCGAAAGCGTGCTGCCACGGCTGCTGGAGAAGCTGCCGTCCTATGGGCCGTCGACGCAGACCGTCGGTCTCGTGCTGCCGACCGGCTATGCCTTCAATCTCGACGGCACGTCGCTGTTCATGTCGATGGGCGTGATCTTCCTCGCCAACGCCTATGGCGTGACGCTCAGCTGGGAGCAGGAGCTGGGCATTCTCGCCATCATGCTGCTGACGTCGAAGGGCGCTGCCACCGTCTCCGGCGGCTCCTTCGTCGTCTTCGCGGCGACGGTCACCGCGTCCGGCATCCTGCCGGTCGACGGCCTCGCATTGATCTTCGGCGTCTACCGCTTTCTCTCGATCGCGGTATCGACGTGCAACGTCATCGGCAACACGGTGGCCGCGGTCGTCGTCGCCAAGATCGCCGGAGAGTTCGACGGTGATACGTTGCGACGTGTCGACGCCGCCGAGGTGAATTGAGCGCTGGCCAGGGAGAGCGTCAATGAGTGAGCGACGTGTCGAACACGATGCCTTTGGCCCGATCGACGTGCCGGCGGACCGCTATTGGGGCGCACAGACGCAACGCGCGCTCCGCGTATTCGACGTCGGCGAGGAGCGCTTTCCTGTCGCTCTGATTCGTGCGTTCGCACTGCAGAAGATCGCCGCCCTTCGCGCCAATGTTCGGCTCGGCAGCATCACCCCTTCCATCGCCGGACCGATCGAGCAGGCCGCGACCGAGCTGCATGAGGGGCGCTTCGACGCGCACTTTCCGCTGACGATCTGGCAGACCGGATCCGGCACCCAGACCAACATGAACGTCAACGAGGTCATCGCCAATCGTGCCAACGAACTGCTGGGGCAGCCGCTCGGCGCCAGGTCCCCGGTTCATCCCAACGATCATGTCAATTGCTCGCAGTCGTCCAACGACAGCTTTCCGACCGTGATGCATCTCGTGACCGCGCTCATGCTGCGCGACGCGCTGCTGCCTGCGCTGGCCGGCCTGCGCGACGAACTGGCCGCCAAGGCCGTGGCCTTTGCCGACATCGTCAAGATCGGCCGAACGCATCTGATGGACGCAGTGCCGATGACGATGGGTCAGGCGTTCGATGCCTTCGCCCGGCAGATCGGCAACGGCATCGACCGGATCGGCGCGACGCTGCCGCGCCTGCACGTTCTGTCGCAAGGCGGGACCGCGGTGGGCTCAGGCCTCAACGCGCCCGCGGGTTTCGACGCCGCGTTCTGCGCCGAGCTGAGCCGGCTGACCGGCATCGACTTCATCCCGAACCCGAGCAAGTTCGAGGGCATGGGCGCGCACGATGCGCTGGTCGAGGTGTCAGGCGCCCTCAACGGTCTCGCCGTATCGCTTTTGAAGATTGCCAATGACATTCGTCTGCTCGGCTCCGGCCCGCGCTGCGGCCTGGGCGAGATCGTGATCCCGCATGACGGGCTGACCTCCTCGATCATGCCCGGCAAGCGCAATCCGACCGTCGCCGAAGTAGTCGCACAGGTCGCGTTCCAGGTGATCGGCAATCATGCGACCGTCACGGCCGCGGCGGCATCCGGACATTTCGAGCTGAACGTGGCCAAGCCCGTTCTGATCTACAACGTTCTCCAGTCGATCAGATTGCTGGCGGACGGCTCGCGCATGTTCGCGGATAGGCTGGTGCGCGACCTCGATGTCGATCGTCGGCAGCTTGCATCTGATGTCGCCAACGCGCTGCTGCTGGCGACCGCGCTGAACCCGGTGCTCGGTTACGACAAGGTCTCGCAGATCACGACCAAGGCTCTTGCCGACAACACGACCCCACGGCAGGCCGCGATTGCGCTCGGTTTCATCACCGGGGACCAATACGACAGCCTGGTCGATCCGCGCCAGATGGCCGGCCTCGAGCGCGCCGAGGCGCGCTGAACGCGGCGATGGAGCGGCTCGGCATCTATGCGATGGGGATGGACGTCCATCGCAACGGCCTTTCCGCGAACTCCAATGTCAGGCCCCACGGCATCATCCGCTCCCTGACCGAGCTGGTGCCGGCGCGATAGAATGCCCGCGACCCGTCCGTCGGGACAATGGCTCGTCGTCTTCGTGATCGTTCTGCCCTTTGCTGTTGCGATCGACGTTGCTAGGTGGCTGGCGGACGGAGAGCGTCTGCGAACCATGCGGCTGCCAGCTCATTGCGTGCAGCGGCGTGGTTGTAGATGGTGTGCTCGCCATCCGGCCACGTCTCGACGCGTGACAGCGGATGGCAATTGCCTGTCAGGAAGCTCCGCTGCTCGCCGAGAGCGACCACCGGATCCGCGCCGCCTTCCAGCACCAGCGTGGGACAGGCGAGCGGCGCACGCTCGCCGTCGAAGACCAGCGACGGCAAGACGCCCGCGAGCTCTGCAGCCTCACCGACGCCGAACAGCGCCGCGAGTTGCTCCTGCACGGTGCGGTACGGCGGGATTTGGGGGCGTGCGGGCGAGCCGTTGATGCAGCAGGCGGCGATCCGTCGATCGCGCACCGCCGTCAGTGCGGCGAACAGTCCGCCGAAACTGTTGCCCCAGATCCCGACCGGTCGTCCGGGCGCGACGACGAGATCGACGAACCGGCTGAATCCGGCCGTGACGTCGGCGTCGGCGAACACGCCGCCCTCGATGCGGCTGTTGCCCTGACCGGGACCGTCCACCAGCAAGCAATCGAGGCCGCGCCTGCACAGCGCTTCCGCCATCGTGCGGTAGGCGGTCGACCAGCCGCTCATGCCGCCGAACACGATCACGGCGCCCAAGGCGTCGCTGCAGGCATGAAAGTGCCAGCCGAACAGTGCGCCGCCGCGGTGAGGCACTTCGATGCCGGAGACCCGGAATTCGGACAGTGCGGCGAAGCGGCCGAAGCAGCGCGTCATCTCTCGGTAGAGCGCGCGCTTGCGCCCGCCGTCGGCGTTGAAGGCCATCTGGGCGAAGACCAGACACGCCGCGGCGGCGTGCCAGGCGTCGCGTGCGCGGACCGGGTCTTCCTCTGCCCGGGCGCACGCTTCCTGGTCGCGGCCCAACTCCTCCAGCACCGCGTCCCAGGGTGCGCCCGCGCGGACCTGCTGGTGCGCGCGCTCGGCGAGGTCGCGGGGCACGCCGTAGTCCACCATGCGCGAGACGGGCATCGCGCGGCAGAGGGCCTCGATCTGCTTGAACTGGTCTTCACTTGGCCGCATGCGCGAGATCTCCCGTTGTTGCTCGGGCGACCATCGCGGCCTTGCGCCAGCCGAGCTTGTGGCGGAGCTCGTCGACGAGGCGTGGCAGGTCGGCTGTATCTGCGGCAAAGCCGAACAGGTTGGTGTCCGGGCGCGTCAGCATCGCGGCGACATGCTTTTCGGCCAGATACGCCGCATAGACGCCCTCGACGTCGACGATCCGCTCCACGCCGGGGCCCGCATCGTCGGCCAGCGTGAACAGCCGGCACCCGAGATCCTTCAGGAAGGCAATCCTGGACGCATCGAGTACCACGGCAGGATTTCTCTCAGCGATCAGCGCGAAGCGATAGCCGACATGGTCGTCGAGCCTCGCCGTCGTTCCGCCGACGCGCACTTGCCCCTGCGGCGGCACCGAGCCGACGACCTTGCCGGCCACGCCGCCACGGTCGTTCTGGATGAGACCGGCGCTGAAGGACGGAAACGGTGGCGGTGGCGGAAGCAGGTTGAGGCGGAACGCCAGGTCGCGGATGAACGCCAGAGCGCGGTTGTGGGTGTTCGATACCTTGCCGAGCATCACCGCGGTCTTCATGATGCTGGCGACATGCGGACGCCGCTCCGCTTCATAGCTGTTGAGAATGTCCGGCGTCGCGACGCCGCGCATCACGAGGTCGAGCTTCCAGGCGATGTTGGCGGCATCGCGGATGCCGGAACACGCCCCCTGCCCCAGGGAGGGCGGCATGGTATGAGCCGCGTCGCCGCCGAGGAAGGTTTGTCCCTTGCGCCAGCTGTGGGCCATGCGACTTTCGAAGGTGTAGACAACCTGGCGGATGATGCTGATGTCGTCCGGCCCGACGTCGTGATAGTGCTTGAGGATCTTCCAGGCGGTCTCCGGCTTCTCCATCGTCGCCGTGTCCTCGTGCTTCAGCACCGCGAATTCGAACCGCTGGCGGTTCTTGCCGATCGGCAGGAACATGTGGCCCCGTGCCGGATCGCAGTACATCTTGGTCTCATCGAAGCTTGACGCCAGCGGCCGCTTGCGCTCGCCGTCGATGTTGAGCCAGCGCTCGTGGAAGCCGCTGTCGTCGCGCTGGATGCCGAGCGCGGAGCGGACGAAGCTGCGGGCGCCGTCGGCACCGAAAACGTAACGCGCGCGCAACGTCTGGGTGCGCTCGCCGGCTTTCACCGCGAGCTCGACCGATCCGCCCGCGCTCGTCAGTCCGGTGAGCTCGGTGCCCTGGCGTACGCTGACGTTCGGCAGCGTGCGTACCCGGCGGTCGATGGCCGCCTCGATGTCGGGCTGGTGGATCGAGATGTGTGCCGGGAAGCCCATCGGAATGGTCGGAATCGCGCCGGCGTCGATGAGGCGCTGGCCCTTCGCATTGTAGAAGATGAAGGATTTGATCGGCGACGATTCGCGCAGCGCCTCGCCGATGTCGCAGGCGAAGCTGAGGAGCCGTGCCGTCTCCCCGTCGATGTGGGTCAGCCGCGGCAGGCCGTACAGCGTCGGCCAGCGCTCGATGACCACGACGCGGTGGCCGAGCTGGCCCAGAAGCGATGCGGCGGTCAGGCCGGTCGGTCCATAGCCGACGACGGCCACGTCGAAATCTGTCTGCACCACGAAAGGTCCTCCCTTGATTTTGGGGACGACCTTGTGGGATTGGCTGGCATTAGTAAAATCGATTGTTTCTATGGGAAGTATCCACGTTTCGGATGGATGGACCGCATGCGCTTCAACGGCCTCGACCTGAACCTGCTCGTCGCGCTCGACGCGCTGCTGACCGAGCGCAACCTCACGGCGGCGGCTCGCAACATCAACCTCAGTCAGCCGGCGATGAGCGCAGCGGTGGGACGGCTGCGAACCTATTTCAAGGACGACCTGTTCATCATGCGTGGGCGGGAGCTGGTGCCGACGCCGCTTGCGGAATCCCTCGCCGCGCCGACGCGCGAGGCGCTGCTGCACATCCAGCTGACGATTTCGAGCCGGGAGGCATTCGATCCCGCGAAGTCCGACCGGCGCTTCCGCATCGTCGTATCCGACTTCATGACCATCGTGTTCTTCCGCAGGATCATCGAGCGGGCCGCGCGGGAAGCGCCCGGCGTCAGCTTCGATCTGCTGCCGTTCGACGATCAGCCGGACGAGCCGCTGCGGCGGGGTGAGATCGATTTCCTGATCTTCCCCGAGGTGTTCATGCCGCCGGGCCACCCGAAGACGAAATTGTTCGATGAGACCATGGTCTGCGTCGGCTGCCGCTCGAACCGGCAGCTGAGGGGCAAGCTGACGTTCGAGACATACATGTCGATGGGGCATGTGATGGCCCAGTTCGGCAAGACACGAAAGCCATCGATCGACGAATGGCTGCTGCTGGAGCACGGCATCAAGCGGCGAGTTGAAGTGTCGGTCCAGAGCTTCGCCATGATCCCGCACTGCCTGCTGGAAACCGAGCGCATCGCGACCATGCACCGGCGCCTGGCGCTGCACTTCGCAAAGACCATGCCGCTGCAGATCGTCAAGCTGCCGGCGCATCTTCCCGCCTTCACCGAGGCGATCCAGTGGCCGGCCCTGCACAACAGCGATCCGGCCAGCGCCTGGCTGCGGGGTATGGTGCTAGCCGAGGCCAAGCGCATGCGCGTTTCGCACGGCTCCTAGAGGACCTCCGTGGAGCCTTCTGCTGAAGGACATCCGCCGGCGAAAGGTCGACGACGATCACCGCGAGCCGCGGCCCATCCGCCGGTCGCGGAGCCGCAGCGCACTCACGGCGCTTGCAGCACCGACGTCACCGCGTTCGCTTGGGACCTCCGGCAGCCGTGCGCTTGTGCTCGTCCATGAGCATTGCCACGAAGGCTGTCACCTTCGGCGCGCGAAAGCGGGCTGCGGGGAAGACGGCGTGGATGCCGCCGGACGGCAGCGTCCAGGATGGCACGACGTGGACGAGGCGGCCTGCCGCGAGATCGTCCCTGATCAGGAAGTCGGGCAGCACCGCAAGACCGCCACCGGCCAGCGTCGCGGAGAGAACCGCAGGCGTCGTGTTGATGGTCAGCGTCCGGCTCATCTCAACGCTTTCCCGCTCTGTCTCGCTTCGCGCGAACTGCCATATCAGCGGCTCCTTCAACGCAGCGTTCGCAACAAACGGCAGCGAGGCGAGGTCCCGCGGATGCGCGACACGCTTGACCACGCCGGGAGCCGCCACCAGCAGCTGACGAAAGCTGCCGATCCGCCGCGTCTGCAAGGTGGAATCGTCGAGCCATCCGACGCGGATCGAGAGATCGATCTGATTGGCGATGAGGTCGACCTTGCTGTCGGCGAGGACGAGATCGACCCGGCACGCCGGATAGGTCCGGGAGAACGCCGTCGCAATCGTAGCAAGGATGCATGTGCCGTAGTCGTTCGGCGCGGCAATCCGCAACAGCCCCATCGGCTCGGCGTTGCTTTGCGCGAGCTCGGCCATCGCGCTCTCGGCCTCGCGCAGGATGGCGGCGCATCGCGCATGCAGCATGCGGCCTGCCTGCGTCGGCTCGACGCGGCGGGTCGTGCGCACCAAAAGGTCGGTCTTCAGCTCACGCTCGAGCGCGGCGACCTGTTGGCTGACCACCGCCTTGGTGATCCCCAGCCGATCCGCCGCGCGGGTGAACGACGCGGCATCCACGACCGCGGAGAAATAGACCAGGCGATTGAGATTGATCGGCTCCACGCGTTGGGCCCTCGGCGCGATTGTCTATCTTTAGCATACAGCCTGTCTCTTTATGCTGTATTTATGAACAAACGAGAACCCGCTATGTCAGCGCCATGCCGATCCAAGACAGGGTGCCGGAGATGCGACTGACCTATCTGTTCGATCCGCTCTGCGGATGGTGCTACGGCGCCGGCCCGGCAATCGAAAAGCTCGCCGGCCACGACAACGTCACGCTCGAACTGCTGCCCACCGGCCTGTTTGCTGGGCGTGGCGCCGGCAGGATGGATGCGCAATTTTCCGAATATGCCTGGAGCAACGACCAGCGCATCGCCAAGCTGACCGGCCAGCGCTTTACCGACGACTACCGCACCCGCATTCTCGGCGCGGGCGGCGCGTTCGACTCGACGGCTGCCTCGCTCGGCCTGACGGCGGTCCACGCCACCGACCCCGGCCGTGAGCTCACGGCCCTGAAGGAGCTGCAGTTGGCGCGCTACGTGCGCGGACAGGACATCGTGAGCGTCGCGGGCGTCGGCGAGATCCTTCTATCGCTGGGTCTTGCGAAGGCCGCCGAGCGGATGCTGGCGCGGGATCCCGCTCTCGTCGAAGCCTATGGCCGCCGGATCCAGACCGCGCGCACCTTGATGCGACGCCACGGATTGTCCGGCGTCCCGGCCCTGTTGGCTGGTGAGGGCCCGGGGCAGAGGCCGCTGCCGGGCAACGCCTTGTACGAACCGCTCGAGGGCCTGCTCGCGCAACTCGGAGCGGCCTGAGTCGATCCGCCACTTATGCCTCGCACACGTTCACCCGGCGGTTGCGCACGGCAGGAGCGCCGCTTGCTGCCTGGCAGCATCATTCCATCACGCCAAGGAGACTGACATGCCCACACGGAGACAGATCATGACGACAGCCGTTACAGGGACCGCCGCAGCCATTCTCGGCTCTTCCGGGATTGGCCATGCCGCGGAGAGCAAGCTGAGCTGGACGCATTTCCCCGCAGGCCCGAACGGCTTCTTCCGGGCGCCCGTGCTGCTCTCGGGTCCGACCGAGGCGCTGCTGATCGACGGCGGCTTCAACTATCCGGACGGCCGCGCGGTGGCGGCTGCGATCAAGGCGAGCGGCAAGAAGCTGACCGCGATCTACATCAGCCAGTCGGACCCGGACTATTACTTCAGCCTCAAGCCGATCCGGGAAGCCTTTCCAGAGGTGAAGGTCATCGCCGCGACCGCGACGATCGCGGCGATCAAGGGCAATGTCGAAAAGAAGCTCGCGGTCTGGGGCCCGCAGTTGAAGGAGAACGGCCCGCAGACAATGGCCGATATCGTTCTGCCCGAGGCTTTCGATGGCCCGTCTCTCGCGGTCGATGGCGAGACGATCGAGATCGTCGCCGCCGAGGGTCTCGCCAACCGCCGCACTCTCTGGGTCCCGTCACTGAAGGCTGTCTTCGGCGGCGTCATGATCTTCTCCGGCGTCCATGTCTGGACCGCGGACACGCCGACCAAGGAGCAGCGCGCTGCCTGGATCGCGAACCTCGACAAGATCGCGGCACGCGCTCCCGCCATCGTCGTCGCCGGGCATGCCGTCGCCGACGCTGCGACCGATCTCTCCGGCATCCGGCACACGCGGGCCTATCTCGTCGCGTTCGAGGAAGAACTCGCCAAGGCCAAGGACGCAGCGGCATTGAAGGCTGCGATGGAGGCGAAGTTTCCCAACCTCGCCATGGGCGTCGCCCTCGACATCGGCGCCAAGGTGGCGAAGGGCGAGATGAAGTGGGGCTGAGGCGCCCCGGCAATCCGACTGCAGCCGGCTCACGATGACGCCGGCCCCGGCACGAGGCTCATGGCCCATGCCGGGGCCGAGTTAGTACGACGTTCACTGTTCCGGCACACCTGCCCTTAACCAGACGCCCCATTGGCGCCGCTCTCCGGGGTGCTACGGAGCCCCTGTAACCGAATCGAAATTCGGCCAAGCGTCTAGTTGTTGCGGGGCTTGTGGGGATAAGGCGCCAGTTCGTGCGCGCCGCTTCGACTGATGCAAGCCGTTCGTGCAGCGTCGGTGCCATGTCTCTCAATCTGCCGCAGATCTCCTTGAGCGTGTCGATCAAGAACTCGCTCCTGACCTCCGTCTTCCTGCTGCTGGCGATCCTCGGCGGTGTATCCGTCATGGCGACGATGCGGCTGTCGGCGCTGCAGGATGCCGTCGAGAGCATCGACCGCGACCGACTGCCGAAGATTCGCGCTCTCGGCGACCTCAACGCCGATATCGCCCACACCCACCTCGTCGCGATCCGCGCCGCGTTGTCCTCGGTGGCCGAGCCGCGCGCTGCGGCCGAGCAGGAGCTGAGACGCCGCACCACGGAGGTCGATGCAAGGATCGCGCACTTCAAGGAAACGATCGGCGCCGACGCGCCGATGAGGATGGCGTTCGACCAGTTCGTCAACAAATGGGACCTGTACCAGAAGCAGCAGGCCGTGATGCTCGAGCCGGATGTCGGGGCGAACCGCGACCGTTTGGAGCACGTCGTCAACATCGAGACGCCGCCGATCTTTCAGGCATTGGTCGACGCGATCGGGCACGGCATCAGGCTCGCCGATCATCGCGCGGACAGCGCGATCGACAGCGCCACCCTGGATGCCCAGGTGTTTCGCCTCGTGCTGTGGTCGGTCAACGGCGTCAGCATCCTGATCGGGCTGGCGACGCTGCTGTTCGTCATCCACGATGTCTCGACACCGATCTTCCGCATCACGCGCAGCATGGAGGCGATCGCCGAGGGCGAGCTGCAGACCGAGATTCCCTACGCCGATCATACCAACGAGCTCGGCATGATGGCACGGGCACTGGCCGTGTTCCGCACCAGCCTGGTCGAGAACGAGCGCCTCAACGCGGCGACACGCACGCTGTCCGAGCTCAGCGAATGGCTGCAATCGGCCAAGTCGGAACCCGAGCTCTACCAGATGATTTCGACGGTGCTCGGCGGCCTGATGCCCGAATGCACCGGCGCCCTCTACATCTACGCCGACAGCCGCGACGTTCTCGAAGTGGCGTCCGAATGGAACGGCGCGGCACTCACCCGGAGCCTGCATCCGGACGATTGCTGGAGCCTGCGCCGCGGCCACGTCTATATCCATGGCACCAACGAGGTCGAATTCCGCTGCGATCACGTCCATGACGGGGTCGACGAGAACTATTGCTGCATCCCGATCCTGGCCCATGGCGAGATCGTCGGCCTGCTGCATGTCGAGTACAATTTCACAGGCGCCGAAACCGCCGCCGAGGCCAAGGCGCGCTTCGCCGATCGCGCCCGGCTCGGGCTCGCCTGCGCCGAGCATCTGTCGATCGCCATCGCCAACATGAAGCTGCGCGAAGGCTTGCGCGACCAGTCGCTGCGCGACGCGCTGACCGGCCTGAACAACCGGCGCTATCTGATCGAGACGGCGCGCCGCGAATTGCTGCGCGCGTCGCGCAGCGGCGCGCCGTTGAGCGTCGTGACGCTGGACATCGATCACTTCAAGTCGTTCAACGACAATCATGGCCATGAGGCCGGCGACGCGGTGCTGCGCCACGTCGGCGACATTCTCAAGGCGATGTTCACCGGCTGCGATGTGCCCTGCCGCCTCGGCGGCGAGGAGTTCGTCGTGATGCTGCCGAACTGCACCATCGAGGAAGCCGCACTGCGCGCCGAGGAACTGCGGGCCCGCGTCGAGGCGCTCAACATCAGCTATGGCGAGAGCATGCTGCCGCGGGTGACGATCTCGGTCGGCGTTGCCGCCTATCCGGAAGCCGGCATCGACCTGCCGGAGATCCTGCGCGTCGCCGACGGCGCGCTGTATCGCGCCAAACACAAGGGCCGCAACCGGGTCGAGCTCGCCTCGGGCGGCATGGTGCCTCCGATCGACGAGATGACGAACCGGGCCGTCGCGGCGCTGGATGCCATCGTGGCGCAGGTCGACACCAGGCCGATCGCGCCGACCGATGCGGGGAAGGATCAGCAGATCGCCTGACGAGGCGCTTGCTACTCCGTCGGCAGCAAATGGCGGAGCGCCGATGCAATCATCACACCGCCGCCGGTGATCACGGCGACATCGAGAATAGCGGCGTGGATGTGCACCGGCATGCGCGCGACGAAGGCCTTGGCGAGGAAGGCGCCCGGCACCGCGACTAAGCCGATCAGCAGCGCGAAGGCCAGCACCTGCGCCGTGACGACGCCGGCCAAGCCAAATACCGAGATCTTGATCACGCCAGTCGCCACCGAGATCATCGCATCCGTGGCGATGACCGCCCCGCCTTCGAGGCCGGCCGCCATCAAGAGCGATAGCAGGATCACGCCGGAGCCCGAGGTGCCGCCCACGAGAACGCCGTAGCCCACGGCGCCGGCGGCGAGCCCGCCATTGCCGATCCGGACCTCGCGCTTGCGCAGGATCCGCCGCAACGGAACGCTCACGATCAGCATGGTGCCGATCACGAACGCCGCGCCGGCATTTGTCAGGCGCGTATAGCCGTAGGCGCCGATCGCTGTGGTCAGCGCCGCCGCGGCGATCACGATGCCGGCGCGCGTGCGGTCGGCATGGCTGATATAGGCGACGACGCGGCTGAGATTGGTGAGGATCGCCGAGATCGCGATGATCGGCACCACCGGCTCGGCGCCGACCATCGGCACCAGCACGAGCGGCATGAGAGCGCCGGTGCCGTAGCCGGCGAGACCGCCGATGATGGAAGCAAATAGAGCGACGGAAGCGACGAGCAGGAGTTGCAGGAGCGAGATATCGGCAAAGCCTGCCAGAAAATTCATGAACGTCCGTCGCGGTTGACACGCGCCGCCGCCTGATCGGCGATCGCGTTCAGCGATGCCTCGTCGAGCGGGAAGTCCGCAGCCAACCAGGCATCCTCTGCGAGGGTCAGCACATGACCGAGAAGCGGCCCTTCCGCAACCCCGCGCGCGATGAAATCGGCGGCCTTCAGCGGCAATTTCGGCGGCGTGAAGCGCTGCGGCAACAGCGCGAACTCGCGCCAGCGCGGCGCGGCGCGATCGCAGCCGGCGCGCGCCCAGCCGAGCAGCAGGCGGTCGCGATAGACGGTCTCGCCGAGACGATAGAGCAGCCGCCGCGTGCGCGCCTCGTCGGCGGAGGCGAACCGCCACCAGCGATGGCCCATGCCGTCGAGCGCCTTGGTCTCGGCATTGGAGAGCTTCAGCCTGACGCCGAGCCGGCGCGCATCCTCGGTGACCGCAACCGCGAGCGCGGCGAGACGCCGGACCGCGCTCGCCGGCAGCGCCAGCTCGTGCTCGATCTCGATCATCGCGGCGAACGGGCCGAGATAGGCGACGCCACCCAGGATCGCGGTCAGCAATCCGCCGTCGGTCATCGCCGTGACTGCGCCGACCGCACCATCGGTGACGAGCAGCTTCAGCATCTCCATGCGGATACGTTCGGCGGACAGCGTGGCCAGACCGGCGCGGCCGGCGATGCAGGCGAGGTAGCCGTCGCGGTCGGGCTCGCCGTGGCCGAAGGCCGAGTGGATGCGGAAGAAGCGCAGGATGCGCAGATAGTCCTCGGCAATGCGCTGGGCGGGATCGCCGATGAAGCGCACGCGGCGGGCTTCGATGTCAGCGAGACCACCGACATGATCGTGCACGACACCATCGGGCCCCACGGAGAGCGCATTGATGGTGAAGTCGCGGCGGTGCGCATCGCCGATCCAATCGCGGCCGAACTCGACCTTGGCCTTGCGGCCGAAGGTCTCGGCGTCCTCGCGCAGCGTCGTCACCTCGAACGGATGTCCTTCGAGCACCAGGGTGACGGTGCCATGATCGATGCCGGTCGGCACGCTCTTGATAGAGGCGGCCTTGGCGCGACGGATCACCTCGGCCGGCAGTGCCGTCGTTGCAATGTCGATGTCGCCGATGGCGATGCCGAGCAGCGCGTTGCGGACGGCGCCGCCGACCACGCGCGCTTCCTCGCCGTCGCAATTGAGCAGTGCGAGCACCCGCGCGGCCGGACCGGATGAAAGCCAGGGCGCGCTCTGCACCCGCGGATCCATCATCTCTCGACCCCGGGAATGAGCCTGCCGTTCTCGACATGGGCGGGGACGTAGGTCGAACGCGGCGGCGCGCCGGAAAACTCGGCGACCAGGACCAGACTTGCAATCACCAACACCAGCGCCGCCACCGTCAATTTTGCAACCAGATGCAGAGGCCAGTTGGCCGGCACCAAAAGCCCTGCCTGGGTTGCGAACAAGAACAGCACATAAATCGCAAAAGGAATGAGAAAAATTCCGATTTCCGTCAACACGGGCCGGATCATGACAGACAGATCCGCTCATAGAGGACCCGGAGGATGCCCGCGGTTGCGCCCCAGATATAGCGCTCCGCGAACGGCATCGCGTAATATGACCGCTCCATGCCGCGGAATTCCTTGGAATGCAGCTGGTGATTGGCGGGATCCATCAGGAATGCCAGCGGCACCTCGAAGGCATCGTCGACCTCGCCTTCGTTGATCTTGAGTGAGAATCCCGGCCGCACCCGCGCCACCGTCGGCAGGATGCGGAAGCCAAAGGCGGTGCCGTAGACGTCGAGATAGCCGATCGGGTCGACGAAGCTGCGGTCGAGCCCGACCTCCTCCTCCGCCTCGCGCAGGGCCGCATCGAGCGGCGTGGCATCGGTGACGTCGATCTTGCCGCCGGGAAACGCGATCTGCCCGGCATGGCTCGAGAGGTTCGGTGAGCGCTGCGTCAGCAGCACGGTCGGCTCGGGACGGTCCACCACCGGGATCAGCACCGCGGCGGGCCGGATCGGCTGCTCGCGGGCGATGATCTCGAGCATGCGATCCGTGCCGGAATCGCCGCTGGTCGGAATCACGTCGGGATCGAGCAGCGCCGGCGGAACGTCGAAGCCCAGCCGCTCGCGGCCACGTCCGAAGAACTCCGTCGAACTGATCGAAGCCGCCTTGTTCCTCACCATGGGCTCGTTCAAAGCGCCGCCCTCACCTCTTCTGCGTTGGCCATGGGGAAGAACGCACCGCCCGACTCCACCCCGAACATGACGTTACCATCGATCATCCGCTCCTCACCCATGTCAACAAGCTCATAGTAGAGCGCCCGTGTCACCTTGGCCCAGAGATCGGCGCGGACATGCAGATAGGGCGTGAGACCGCCGCTTTCTCCAGGCTCGAAGCGCAGCCGGTGCTCGGCGTCGCAAGTGACCCAGTCGTCGACATTGGTGCGGAAATGGAGCTGCATGCCGCTATCACCGGCTTCTTTCCGCATTTCTACGGCCATGAAGGGGACATCATCGACGCGGATGCCGACCTTCTCCACAGGCGTGACCAGGAAATAATGCTCGCCTTCGCGCTTCAGGATCGTCGAGAACAGCCGCACCAGCGCCGGCCGGCCGATTGGCGTGCCCAAGTAGTACCAGCTACCATCCCCTGCGATTCGCATGTCGAGATCGCCGCAGAATGGCGGATTCCACAGATGCACCGGCGGCAGGCCTTTTCCGGACGTGCCGGCCTGCGTTGCGGCCGAGGTCAGCCGCGCGAGTCCCTGGTCGGTGGTCTGCCCTTGCTTCGCCATGGTTTGCCCTGAGTTTGCGTATGCCTTGGCACGATTGGTGCAGGATTTCATCGCGCGCGTCTGTGCAAAAGTTCCTGGCGGCAGTGCGCGTGATGTAAGGTCGCCATAACGTGATGCCGTCAATACCCCGTAATGCCGATAATATGGGGATAGTTTAACTCAACGAATACAGCGCCTTCGCATAGATTAGCATCCGCTTCCGGACAAACTGGAGCGGATCGTTCGTCCGAAAGTTCAAGATGCGGGGCAGAAGGAGCGACGGGAATGGCTGAGAGTGCCGAGAAGCTCGAGGATGCGATCGTCCGATCGGCCGAACAGGTCTCCGGACAGATCCGGGCGGCAAAGGACGCGATTTCCAATGTGATCTTCGGCCAGGACAAAGTGGTGGAAAACACCCTGGTGACGATCCTGTCCGGCGGCCACGCGCTGCTGATCGGCGTCCCCGGCCTCGCCAAGACCAAGCTGGTGGAAACATTGGGTGTCACGCTCGGCCTCGATGCCAAGCGCGTCCAGTTCACCCCCGACCTGATGCCATCGGACATTCTCGGTGCCGAGGTGCTCGACGAGAGCGCCGGCGGCAAGCGCTCGTTCCGCTTCATCGCCGGCCCGGTGTTTGCGCAACTCCTGATGGCGGACGAGATCAACCGCGCCAGCCCGCGCACGCAATCAGCGCTGCTGCAAGCCATGCAGGAACAGCACATCACGGTTGCGGGCGCCCGCCACGACCTGCCCAAGCCTTTCCACGTGCTGGCGACCCAGAATCCGCTCGAGCAGGAAGGAACCTATCCGCTGCCCGAGGCGCAGCTCGACCGTTTCCTGATGGAGATCGACGTCGACTATCCCGATCGCGACGCCGAGCGTCGCATCCTGTTCGAAACCACCGGCGCCGAAGAGAGCGCCGCCAAGAGCGCAATGACCGCGGACGCGCTGATCGCCGCGCAGCGGCTGGTGCGGCGGCTGCCTGTCGGCGATTCCGTGGTCGAGGCGATCCTGTCGCTGGTGCGCTCGGCGCGTCCAGGTCCCGAGGCCGGTGAGGCCGGCAAGCTGATCGCCTGGGGTCCGGGTCCCCGCGCCAGCCAATCCCTGATGCTCGCGGTGCGCGCCCGCGCGCTGCTCGACGGCCGCCTCGCGCCCTCGATCGACGACGTGCTCGATCTTGCCGAGCCCGTGCTGAAGCACCGCATGGCGCTGACCTTCCCCGCCCGCGCCGAGGGCCGCACCATTCCGGACGTGATCCGGCAACTGAAGAGCCGGATTGGCTGATGGCTGCAACACCCGGGCATGCCGACAAGGAGATTCTCGCAATCCGGCGTGCCGACGGCGAAAGCCGGACGCTGGCCGCCTCGCTGCCGCGTCTCGTGCTCGAAGCCCGCCAGATCGCCGCCAACGTCATCCACGGCCTGCATGGCCGGCGGCGCGCCGGCTCCGGCGAGAGCTTCTGGCAATATCGCCGCTTCGTCTCCGGTGAGCCGTCGCAACGCGTCGACTGGCGCCGCTCCGCGCGCGACGATCATCTCTATGTCCGCGAGCAGGAATGGGAGGCCGCCCACACCGTGTGGATCTGGCCCGACCGTTCGCCGTCGATGGCCTTCGCTTCGAAGGGCGCACGCGACAGCAAGCTCGAGCGCGCGCTGATCGTGACCTTCGCGCTGGCGGAACTGCTCGTCGCCGGCGGCGAACGCGTCGGCATTCCCGGCCTGATCAATCCGACCGCGAGCCGCAGCGTGATCGACCGTATCGCGCAGGCGATGCTGCATGATGAGACGGTCAGGCCGAGCCTGCCGCCGTCCTTCGTGCCGTCGGCGCTCGCCGAGATCGTCGTGCTGTCGGATTTCTGGTCGCCCATCTCCGAGATCAGCATCATGCTGGCCGGCCTGTCCGCGTCTGGCGCACATGGCACGATGGTGCAGGTGGTCGATCCCGCCGAAGAAACCTTCCCTTATTCGGGCCGCGTCGAATTCGTCGAGCCGGAAGGCGGCGAGGTGATCACTGCAGGACGTGCCGAGAGCTGGGCGCAGGATTACGTCGCCCGCGTCGCGCTGCATCGCGATCAGATCCGCGCCGAGACCGGCAGGCTGGACTGGCTGTTCACGACCCACACCACCAGCCGCTCGGCCGCCGAACTGCTGCTGTTCCTGCACGCCGGCATGACGACCCCCAAGGCGGGAGCGCGCGCCAGCGTCAAAGTGGGCGCTGGCCTGAGAGGGATCGGCGCATGATGGGTCTGCCGCTGTCGTTCGCCGAACCGTTGCTGCTGACCGGTCTCGTCAGCCTGCCGGTACTGTGGTGGCTGCTACGCGTGATGCCGCCGCGCCCGCGGCGGATCGAATTTCCGCCGACCCGCCTGCTGTTCGACATCACGCCCAAGGAAGAGACGCCGTCGCGTTCGCCCTGGTGGCTCACGCTGCTGCGATTGATTGCAGCGGCGCTGGTGATCTTTGCGGCGGCCGGCCCGATCTGGAATCCACGCACCGAGGCCATCGGCAGCAAGGCGCCGCTGGTGCTTTTGCTCGATGACAGCTGGAGCGCGGCGGCGAGCTGGGACACCCGCATCAGGGCCGCCGACGAGATCATCGCCAATGCCGATGCCGACCGGCGCGGCGTTGCGCTGGTGCCGCTGTCCGAACCCGCGCGAGATCTCACCCTGATGCCGGCCGGGGCGGCGCGCGTCGCGCTGCGTCAGATCGCGCCCAAGGCCTACACGACCGAGCGCGCCGACACACTGCCTCAGCTCGACCGCTTCCTGAAAGCCACCGGCGATGCCGAGATCATGTGGTTTTCCGATGGCGTCGACCCTGGTCGCGGCAGCGAGTTCGTCACGGGACTTGCCAAGACCATCGGCGATCGCAGCCTGACGGTGTTCGAGGGCGGCACGCTGTCGCCGCTGGCGCTTGCGGGCGCCGAGAACGCAGCGGCCAAGATGACCGTGAAGGTGCTGCGGGCCGATCTCTCCGTTCCGGGCGGCATCGTCCGCGCGCTCGATGCCAAGGGCTCACCGCTCGGCGAGGCGTCATTCAGCTTCGCCGCCGGCGCGCATGACGCGGAGGCGAGCTTCGACCTTCCGGTCGAGCTGCGCAACGACATCACCCGGCTCGAGATTGCGGGCGAGCACTCGGCCGGCGCCGTGCAGCTGCTCGACAAGCGCTGGCGCCGCCGCGCGGTCGGCATCGTCACCGGCGCCACCAGCGACACCGCACAGCCCCTGCTCGCGCCGACCTTCTATCTGACTCGCGCGCTGTCGCCGTTCGCCGATCTCCGGCTCGGTGACCGCGGCGCGCCGCAGCAGGTCATCACGCAGTTCCTCGATCAGAAAGTGCCGATGATCGTGATGGCCGACGTCGGCACCTTGTCGCCGGAGCTGCGCGACCGCCTCAATGGCTGGATCGAGAATGGCGGCGTACTGGTACGGTTCGCCGGTCCCCGGCTCGCCCAGGGCGATGACGACCTCGTGCCGGTGAAGCTGCGCCGGGGCGGCCGCACGCTCGGCGGCAGCCTGACCTGGGAGAAGCCGCAGCATCTGGCCGCTTTCGCGGCCGACGGTCCGTTCGCCGGCATCAGCGTGCCGAAGGACGTCACCGTCAATCGCCAGGTCCTCGCCGAGCCCGACGCCGTGCTGGCGACCAAGAGCTGGGCCTCGCTCGAGGACGGCACGCCGCTCGTCACCGGCGAGCATCGCGGCAAGGGCCTGATCGCGCTGTTCCATGTGAGCGCCGACATGCGCTGGTCCGATCTGCCGATGTCGGGCGCCATGGTCGAGATGCTCCGCCGCATCGTCGACATGTCCGGCTACACCTCGACGCCGGGGCCGGGCGCAGCGGGCGAGACCGCCAAGGCCACCTTGGCGCCGCTGCACATCCTCGACGGCTTCGGCGCCTTCGGACCGCCGCCTTCGACGGCCAAGCCACTGCCGGCCGACTACAACGACCGGGCATCGCTGGATCATCCACCCGGATTTTACGGCCCTGCCGAGGGACCCACCGCAGTGAACACGCTCAGCCCCGCCGATCGCATTCTGCAGCTCGACACATCCGCCCTGGTCGCCAAGCGCGCCAGCTACACGACGGCGGAGCCGCGCGATCTCCGGGGCATCCTGCTGTCGACTGCGCTGCTGCTGTTCCTGATCGACGCGGTCATCGTCGCCCTGCTCGGCGGCGCGCTGGCCGCGCTGGTGCGGCGGCGGCGTGCAGCATCTGCGGCGATCGCGATTGCCATGCTCGCCACCGGCGCCCTGCTCGCGATCGCGATGCCGACCGCCGCGCGCGCTGATGCGGCCAGCGATGATTTCGCGATGCGCGCGGTCTCGCAGACGCGGCTCGCCTACGTCGTGACCGGCAATGCCGACGTCGATTCCATCGTCAAGGCCGGCCTGACCGGGCTGACCTTGTTCCTGGCGCAGCGCACGGCGCTCGAGGCCGGCGATCCCGTCGGCATCGATCCCACCCATGACGAGCTGGCCTTCTTCCCGCTGATCTACTGGCCGATCGTGCCGGGTGCGCCGAAGCCGCCCCAGGACGCGATCAACAAGATCGACGCCTACATGAAGCAGGGCGGCACGGTCATTTTCGACACACGCGACGCCGTCGAGGCGCCGCCGGGCGACAATGGTGCCCAGCAGACCCCGGGCATGCAGTCGCTGCGCGAGATCCTGTCGTCGCTGGATGTGCCCGAGCTCGAGCCGGTGCCGCGCGAGCATGTGCTGACCAAGACGTTCTATCTGCTGCGCGACTTCCCCGGCCGCTTCACCGCGGGCCAGACCTGGGTCGAGGCGCTGCCGAAAGATGAGGACGAAGACAGCGCCTCGCGCCCGGCGCGCGGCGGCGACGGCGTGTCGCCGATCATCATCACCTCCAACGACTTGGCCGGTGCATGGGCGATCCGCCCCGATGGCCAGGCCATGCTGCCGATGGTCCCGGGCGAGCCACGCCAGCGCGAATTCGCCTTCCGCGCCGGCGTCAACATCGTGATGTACACGCTGACCGGCAACTACAAGGCCGACCAGGTGCACGCGCCGGCGCTGATCGAACGGCTCGGACAGTGATGATGCGCGTCGTCGGTCTCGATATCGCAACAACAATGGTCGTCATGGCCGGGCTTGACCCCTCTGCGCGGCCGAAGCCGCTTCGGCGCGGCGAAGGCCCGGCCATCCACGAGCAGCGACGCACGCCGTGCGACATGGATGCCCGGCACGAGGCCGGGCATGACGACAACTGCGAGTTTGCCTCATGAACTACGGCATCGCGTTCACGCCTCTGGTCCCGACGGTCGTGCTGTGGCTCGCGATCGGCGCCATCGTCGTCATCGCCGCATTGCTGCTGATCGGCCGCTCGCGCTCGGCCTGGATCCGCGTCACCGCGCTGGCTCTGATCGCGCTCGCACTCGCCAATCCGCAGTTCACGCGCGAGGACCGCGAGCCCCTGACCTCGGTCGCCGCCGTCGTCGTCGACAAGAGCCCGAGCCAGAATTTCGGCGACCGCAACAAGCAGACCCAGGCGGCCCAGGAGGCGCTGGTCGACGGCTTGAAGAAGATCAAGGGCCTCGAGGTCCGCGTGGTCGATGCCGGCCAGGCCGATGGCGAGACCGACGGCACGCATTTGTTCGGCGCGCTGACTTCGGCGCTGTCGGATGTCCCGGTCGACCGCGTTGCCGGTGCCTTCCTGATCACCGACGGCCGCGTGCACGACATTCCCGGCAACGTCGCCGCGCTCGGTTTCCAGGCACCGCTGCAGGCCCTGATCACCGGGCAGAAGGCCGAGCGCGACCGCCGTGTCGCAATCACCGCAGCCCCGCGCTTCGGCATCGTCGGCCAGCCGCAGACGATCAGCTTCCGCCTCGACGACCAGGGCGTCAGCGGCGCCAGCGCCAAGGTCGTGATCCGCCGCGACGGCGAGGTCATCAGCGAACGCACGCTGACCAGCGGTCAGGCCGCCAATGTCGACGTCGACATCAAGCACGAAGGCCAGAACATCGTCGAGATCGAGGCCTCGCCGCTCGACAACGAGCTGACCCTCGTCAACAACCGTGCCGTGGTCTCGATCGACGGCGTGCGCGACAAGCTGCGCGTGCTCTTGGTGTCGGGCGAGCCGCATTCCGGCGAGCGCACCTGGCGCAACCTCTTGAAGTCCGATGCCAGCATCGATCTCGTCCACTTCACCATCCTGCGTCCGCCGGAGAAGCAGGACGGCACGCCGATCAACGAGCTGTCGCTGATCGCGTTTCCGACCCGTGAGCTGTTCCAGCAGAAGATCAACGAATTCCAGCTGATCATCTTCGACCGCTATGCCCGCCAGGGCGTGCTGCCGATCGCCTATTTCGACAACATCGCGCGCTATGTCCGGAATGGCGGCGCGGTGCTGGTCTCGGCCGGGCCGGACTACGCCTCCAACACCAGCATCTGGCGCACCCCGCTCGACTCGGTGCTGCCCGCCGAGCCGGTCGGCGTCACCGAGAAACCGTTCTATGCGCACCTGTCGGACGCCGGCAAACGCCATCCGGTCACACGCGGGCTCGAAGGCTCGGCGTCGGAGCCGCCGCATTGGAGCCGCTTCTTCCGCACCGTCGAGACCCGCAATGCGGTCAGCCCGCCGGTGATGACCGGCGCCGACGGCAAGCCACTGCTGCTGCTGTCGCGCTTCGGCGCCGGCCGGGTCGCGCTGCTGCTGTCCGACCATATCTGGCTATGGGCGCGCGGCTATGAAGGCGGCGGCCCGCATCTCGACCTGCTCCGGCGGATGTCGCACTGGCTGATGCAGCAGCCTGATCTGGACGAGGAAGCGCTGCGGCTGCAGATCCAGGGCAAGGATCTCGCCGTCATCCGCCAGACCATGGGCGACACCGTGCCGCCGGTGACCGTCACCTCTCCGTCCGGCACCACGCGCGAGCTCACCCTCGCTCAAGGCGATCCCGGCGAATGGCGCGCGACCTTGCCGGCGAGCGAACTCGGCCTGTGGCAGGCCACCGACGGCACCTTGAAGGCGCTGATCAATGTCGGGCCGACAAATCCGAAGGAGTTCTCCGAGGTCACCTCGACCACCGAGACGCTGAAGCCGCTGGCGCAGGCGACCGGCGGCGACGCCCGCCGCATCGCGGACGGATCAAGTATCGACATGCCCCGCATCGTCCCTGTCCGGTCATCGACGCTGTTCAGCGGCGACGGCTGGATGGGCGTGCGGATGCGCGACGCCAGCGTCGTCAAGGGCGTCGGCGTGCTGCCGATGTTCGCCGGCGTGATCGGCCTGCTGCTGCTGCTCGGCGCGCTCGCCGCGACCTGGGTGCGCGAGGGGCGCTGAGCCGCACGACACGGACTCGCACCATACGGTGCGAGCGACGTGGCGCGAAGGGCACAACGGTCCTGATTTCACACGCTGCCGCAGCGCACTGATTGACAGCAGCGAAGCCCCCCTGCGATGTTACATTGTAACAAAGGCTGAGCCTCTCAGCCGAACGGGGTGGCCGATCGACATGAGCCAAAGCTGGCCATGAGCTGGTTTCGCGCGAACATCAAGGATGGCTCGCGGCTGGCGCTGTTCGCGCTGCTGCTGCAGTTCGCGCTCGCCTTCGGCCATGTGCATTGGCTCGCAGCGCAGCCTCAAGACGCCGCCGGTGTCACGGCGCAGCAGCTTAGCACCAGATCCTCACCCGCTGATCAGGATGGGGATCAGCAGCCGGCAGCGGATTATTGCGCCATCTGCGCCGTCATGGCGATGGCGCAATCGCTGCTGCTGTCGCCCGCGCCGGTTCTCACTCTTCCCGACGCGGTCGCATTTCGCCTGCCCGATGCGATCGCCGTCACCATGGCGGCTGTCGCCGTCAGCACGGCGTTCCAGCCGCGCGCCCCTCCCCTCGCCTGATCTGAGCCGCTCGACATGCTGAACCGCTGTGCTCACGCGCGCAGCGGCAGCGTTCAGGAATGGATCCGTCGCGAGCCGACGGCAGGCGCATCCCACCAGCAACGAAAGACGTGGGACGCCTGATCAGGATCAGGAATGGAATGATGTTGGCGAGAGCTTTGATGTCGGGCTGCAGCGTCGCAGCCATGTTGTGCGTTTTCAGCGCGTCCGCGCGCGCTGATGATCCGAAGCCGGCCGCGGAACTGCCCGAGGTCAACGTCACCGCGCCGAGCCCGATCCGCGCCCGCAAGCCGGTGGTGCCGCGGCCCAACCCCGGCCCGCGCGTCGCGCGCAGCGGGCCCCGTGCGCCGGCGCCGGCGCGCGAGGCGCAATCAGCACCGCCGCCCCCGCAGCAGGGCGTGACGCCGATCGTCACCGATCAGTTCGCGACCGTCACCGTGGTCCCGAACGAGGAGATCCGCCGCGCAGGCGCCGCCACGCTCGGCGACCTTCTGAATTCGAAGCCCGGCATCACCGGATCGAGCTTCGCGCCGGGCGCCTCGAGCCGGCCGATCATTCGCGGCCTCGACGTCAACCGCGTCGGCATCGTCGAGAACGGCATCGGCGGCGGCGGCGCCTCCGATCTCGGCGAGGATCACTTCGTGCCGATCGATCCGCTGACGAGCGACCAGATCGAGGTCGTCCGCGGCCCGGCGGCGCTGCGCTACGGCTCGACGTCGATCGGCGGCGTCGTCAGCGCCACCAACAATCGCATTCCGCAGGCGCTGCCAACCTGCTCGACCGCGCCGTTCCAGACCTATGGCTTGCCGGCGAGCGCGCCCGCCGCAGGCGGCGCGCCCTGCGTCACCGCGGAGACGCGCACCTCGTTCAACTCGGTCGATAGCGGCGTCGAAGGCGGCGTGCTGCTCGATGCCGGCGGCGGCAATTTTGCGCTTCACGCCGATGCCTATGGCCGCAAGACCGGCGACTATGCGATCCCCGGTTATCCCTATCTGTTCGATCAGACCCGCCCGGTGAATGGCCGCCAGCCCAACTCGGCGGTGCAGAATGATGGCGCCTCGATCGGCGGCAGCTATTTCTTCTCAGGCGGCTTCATCGGCGCTGCGATCACGCAGACCGACGCGCTCTACCACATCCCCGGCATCGACGGCGCCGACAGTCGGACGCGGATCGACGCGCACCAGACCAAGATCACCGCCAAAGGCGAGTATCGTCCTGACTCCGCGGCGATCGACGCCATCCGGTTCTGGGCCGGCGCCACCGACTATCGTCACAACGAGATCGGCCTTGCCGACACGGCCGATCCGACCACGGACGGCGTACGCCAGACCTTCACCAACCGCGAGCAGGAAGCGCGCGTCGAAATGCAGATGATGCCGGTCAATCTGCGCTTCGCGACGCTGACGACCGCCTACGGCGTGCAGGCCGGGCACCAGGAGCTGAATGCGCCGAGCCCCGATAATCCCGGCTCGGTGTTCAACGGCCTGTTCGGCCCCAACACCAACAACCGGGTCGCGGGCTACGTGTTCAACGAGTTCGCCTTCACACCGACGACCAAGGCGCAGATCGCCGGCCGCATCGAGCACGTGTCGCTGAATGGCTCGACGCCGAACTTCCCGGTCGACTACCTGCCGGACGGCACGCCGCAGGCGAACATCGCACGCAATCCGTCGTACACGCCGAAGAGCGCCAGCGTTGGCCTGTTGCAGAACCTGCCGGGCGACCTCGTTGCGAGCGTCACGGCGCAATATGTCGAGCGCGCCCCGAAGGCGGCCGAGCTGTTCTCGCGCGGCGGCCATGATGCGACGGCGACCTTCGACATCGGCAATCCGAACTTGACGCTCGAGACGGCCAAGACGGTGGAGGCCGGCCTGCGCAAGGCCACCGGTCCATTCCGCTTCGAGGCCACCGCCTACTACACGCAGTTCAGCAACTTCATCTATCGGCGGCTGACCGGCGTGATGTGCGATGGCGACTTCGCCTCTTGCGGCACCACCGGCACTGAGCTGAACCAGGCGGTCTACTCGCAGCGCAACGCGCTGTTCCGCGGCTTCGAGTTCCAGAGCCAGTACGACGTTGCCCAGCTCGGCAGCGGCATCTGGGGCATCGAGAACCAGTTCGACGTCGTGCGCGCCACCTTCCCCGACGGCACCAACGTGCCGCGCATTCCGCCGATGCGCGTCGGCGGCGGCCTGTTCTGGCGCGACGCCAACTGGCTCACCCGCATCAACCTGCTGCACGCCTTCGCGCAGAACGACATCGCACCGATCGCGGAGACGCCGACGCCGGGCTACAATCTGCTGAAGGCGGAGGTCAGCTACCGGACCAAGCTCGATCCGAACATGTTCGGCGCGCACGAGATGCTGGTCGGCATGGTCGGCAACAATCTGCTGAACGAGAAGATCCGCAACTCGGTATCCTATACCAAGGACGAGGTGCTGCTGCCCGGCATCGGCGTGCGGATCTTTGCCAACCTGAAGTTCTGATCGGAAACTCAGGACGCAGGAGGCCTCCTGCCTGCGTCCCCTCCTCAGTCGTTGCGAGGAGCGAAGCGACGAAGCAATCCAGACCTCCATCGGGACTCTGGATTGCTTCGCTTCGCTCGCAATGACGGAGAACTCTTAGGCCATGTAGCCCGGATGAGCGCAGCGACATCCGGGTTCACCGACACATCGCGTGAGACCCCGGATATCGCTGCGCTCATCCGGGCTACAAATCCGCAGTGACGGATGAGGTCAGCGCGCGTAATCCCAATCGGGCCGGATCTCACCCGAGACGCCTTCGAACGCGCCCTCGACCAGATCGTTCACCAGCAGGCGATTGTAATCGACCGGGCCCGGCATGGTCGCCCTGCCCTTCGGCACCGGCTTGAAGCCGACGCGCGCATAATAAGCGGCATCGCCGACCAGCAGGACGAAGCGGTGGCCTTGCGCCTTCGCATCCGCGACCGAGCGCTCCATCAGCATGCGGCCGATGCCGTGCTTGCGGAACGGCGGCTCGACGGTCAGCGGTCCCAGCATCAGCGCCTTGGTGTCGCCGACGCAGATCGGCAGTTGCCGCACCGAGCCGACCAGCAAGGTGCCGATATGCGCCGTGAACGACAATTCGAGCAGATGGTGGACGTGCTCGCGCAGCCGGTAGGCGCTCAGCACGAATCGGCCAGGGCCGAAGGTGCGCTCATGCAGCCGCTCGATCGCCTGCGCGTCGCCCGGCTTTTCCGCGGATATCGTAATGGAGAGGTCACTCATGTGGGGTGGCGGGATAGCATCCTGGAGCGGCGCGGTCCATGGCATGGCTCGCCCCGGTTCAAGAACCTCGTTCGCCCGTTTTGCCATGCTGAAATAATGAGCATCAGCCCGGCTTGACCGAAGATTGTGCTGAGATGTCAAGTTTCCCGAACTGACCTGAATTAACCTGCCCCCAGGTCACGAGCGCTGCAGTCGCCACCGCAGCCTTGCGGACCGCCCATAGGCAGCACGAGTGGCTAGGTCGAGCATGACGGGTGCGTTCAGGTCGCGCCATCGCGGCGAAACTCATGTATTCGGCGATCTCAAGACGCTGATGGCCTGTGCCTCCCCACGCCGCTCAGGCGATGAGCTGGCAGGTGTTGCAGCCGCCAGCGCGACACGGCGAGTGGCGGCGCGGATGGCGCTGGCCGACGTGCCGCTGCGGCGCTTTCTCGACGAGCCGCTGATTCCCTATGAGAGCGACGAGGTCACGCGCCTCATCCTCGACAGCCACGATGCTGCCGCATTCGCACCCGTCGCCGCGCTGACGGTCGGTGAGCTGCGCGAATGGCTGATGTCGTGGGAGGCCGATGCCGAGCGGCTGGCCGCGCTCGCCCCTGGCCTCACGCCGGAAATGGTGGCCGCGGTATCCAAGCTCTGCGGCAATGGCGACCTCATTGCGATTGCCGCCAAATGCCGGGTCGTGACGCGTTTCCGCTCCACCATCGGCCTGCACGGGCGGCTGGCGTCGCGGCTGCAGCCGAACGATCCGACCGACGATCCGCTGGCGATTGCGGCCGGCACGCTCGACGGGCTGCTGTACGGCATGGGCGATGCCGTGATCGGCATCAACCCGGCGACCGACAATGTCGACGCCTGCATCCGCCTGCTCACGATGCTCGATCAGCTCAGGCTGAAATTCGAGGTACCAACGCAGTCCTGCGTGCTGAGCCATGTCACGACCTCGATCCAGGCCATCGAGAAGGGCGCGCCACTCGATCTCGTGTTCCAGTCGATCGCCGGTACCGAGGCTGCCAATGCCGGCTTCGGCGTGACGCTCGCGGTGCTGGCGGAGGCGCAGGACGCTGCCTTGTCGCTGAAGCGCGGCACGGTCGGCAACAACGTGATGTATTTCGAGACCGGCCAGGGCGCGGCGCTGTCCGCGGACGCCCATCACGGCCTCGATCAGCAGACGGTCGAGGCGCGGGCCTATGCGGTGGCGCGCGCCTTCTCCCCGCTGCTGGTCAACACCGTGGTCGGATTCATCGGTCCGGAATATCTCTACGACGCGAAGGAGATCATCCGTGCGGGCCTCGAGGATCATTTCTGCGCCAAGCTGCTCGGCGTGCCCATGGGCTGCGACGTCTGCTACACCAACCACGCCGAGGCCGATCAGGACGACATGGACGATCTGGCGCTGCTGCTGGCAGTGGCCAACGTCAACTTCCTGATCGCGGTGCCCGGCGCCGACGACATCATGCTCAATTATCAGAGCCTGTCGCATCACGACGTGATGCGGCTGCGGCATGTACTCGGCCGCCGGCCCGCGCCGGAGTTCGAGGCCTGGCTGGCAGGCATGGGCCTGCTCGACGACAGCGGCCGCGTGCCGCCGCTGCCCGGCAGCGCACCGGCCGTGGCCCGGCTGATCGGCCAGGGAGCGCGCCCATGAGGGACGATGCGCTCGAGATGCTGCGCCGGATGACGCGCGCCCGCGTCGCGCTCGGCCGCTCCGGCGACGGGCTGCCGACCGCAGCGAAGCTCGAATTCCAGATGGCGCATGCGCTGGCGCGCGATGCCGTATGGGGCAAAGTCGATTTCGACGGCATCGCAGCCGCGCTCACGCCGCGCGAGGTGATCAAGGTCGCGAGCGCAGCGCCGGACCGTGCCAGCTATCTGCGCCGGCCCGACCTTGGCCGCCGCCTTGCCGCGGGCGAAGCGTCCAGGTTGCCACCGGGTCCGTTCGATCTCGTCTTCGTCATTGCCGACGGGCTCTCCGCCGATGCGGTCGAAGGCCATGCGGCTGACGTGGTGATCGCGACCGAGGCGCGGCTGTCGGGCCTGACGATCGGCCCGGTCGTGCTCGCCTCGCAGGCGCGCGTGGCGCTGGGCGACGATGTCGGTGCCGCCATGGGAGCCGGGCTGGTCGCGGTCATGATCGGCGAGCGTCCGGGGCTGTCGGCGGCCGACTCGCTTGGCGTCTATCTCTCGCTCGATCCAGCTCCCGGCCTGCGCGACAGCGCCCGCAACTGCATCTCCAACATTCACGGTCACGGCCTGTCCGCGGAGCGCGCCGCCGACAAGCTGGCCTGGCTGGTGCGCGAAGCGCTGCGCACCGGCGTCACCGGCATCGGACTCAAGGAGGCGGCGCCGGACGCCGCGCTCGCGACGACACAAGCGACGACACAGATCACCCATCACAAACCGACAGGAGCGCGTGACCATGAGTAGCGAGACCAAACCGACGCTTTCGAAGAGCCTGACCGGACTCCATCTCTGGGGCATCGCGGTCGGGCTCGTGATCTCCGGCGAGTATTTCGGCTGGAGCTATGGCTGGGACAAGGCCGGCACGCTCGGCTTCCTCGTCACCACGATCTTCATCGCGGTGATGTACACCACCTTCATCTTCTCCTTCACCGAGCTCACCACCGCGATCCCGCATGCCGGTGGTCCGTTCGCCTATTCCTATCGCGCCTTCGGTCCGCTCGGCGGCTTCGTCGCCGGCTTCGCGACGCTGATCGAGTTCGTATTCGCACCGCCCGCCATCGCACTCGCGATCGGCGCCTATCTCAACGTCCAGTTTCCAGCGCTGTCGCCGAAGACCGCCGCACTCGGCGCCTACCTGGTATTCATGGCCCTCAATATCGCCGGCGTGACCATCGCGGCGACCTTCGAGCTGTTCGTGACGATCCTGGCGATCATCGAGCTCTTCGTGTTCATGGGCGTGGTGACACCCGGCTTCTCCTTTGCCAACTTCGCCGCGAATGGCTGGGCCGGAGAGAATTCGTTTTCGATGGCGAGCATCGGCGGAATCATCGCGGCGATCCCGTTCGCGATCTGGTTCTTCCTGGCCATCGAGGGCGCTGCGATGGCGGCGGAAGAGACCAAGAATCCGACCCGAACCATTCCGCTCGCCTACATTGCCGGCATCCTGACTCTCGTCGTGCTCGCCTTCGGCACCATGATCATGGCCGGCGGCGTCGGCGACTGGTCGAAGCTGTCCAACATCAACGATCCCTTGCCACAGGCGATGAAGATCGTGGTCGGCGAGAATTCGGGTTGGCTGCACATGCTGGTGTGGATCGGCCTGTTCGGCCTGATCGCCTCGTTCCACGGCATCATCATGGGCTATTCGCGGCAGATCTTCGCGCTGTCGCGGGCCGGCTTCCTGCCGGCGAAGCTCGCCGCGCTGCATCCGACCTGCCGCACGCCACATTGGGCGATCCTTGCCGGCGGCGTGATCGGCATCGCCGCGATCTATTCCGACGAGCTGATCCAGTTCGCCGGGCAGACACTGACGGCCAACATCGTCACGATGAGCGTGTTCGGCGCGCTCGTGATGTACATCATGAGCATGGCCGCGCTGTTCCGCCTGCGCGCCACCGAGCCCAATCTTATCAGGCCGTTCAAGGCGCCACTCTACCCGGTGCTTCCGGCCGTGGCGCTGGTATGCGCGACGCTGTCGCTGCTCACGATGATCTGGTACAACCTGCAGGTGTTCGCAGCGTTCGTGGTGCTGTTCGCCGCCGGCCTGCTGCTCTATCGTCTGACGGCAGGCAAGCGCGGCAATGCAGCGAATGACAGTCTGCTCGATATCGCATTGACCGAGGCCCGCGCCATGGCCGACTGATCGGCCGGACCCGCGATACCAGATCGAGGCGAGCCCTCCGCGTCCCAACGCGGAGGGCTTCATCGATAGCCCGCTTCGCCAGGCACGTGACTTGCATAACTACGAGGTGTCAACCGACGGCATACGTCCTCAAAGGCGAGGATTTCATGGCACAGCCTCTTGCAGCCGAACGCGAGCATCCGCGAGACCGCAGCCGCAACATCCTGGCCGCTGCTGCGACCGGCGTCGCCGATTTCATCGCCCAGACGGGAGGGCGCCCCGAGGCGGTGTTCGAGCGGATCGGCATCGACGCAGACTGCCTCGGCCAGACCCGCCGCGCGCTCGACCTCGCCGACTATGTCGCGATGATGGAAGACGCCGCGCAGGAGACCGGCAACGACAATTTCGGCCTGTGGTTCGGCCAGCGCTACCAGCCGCAGATGCTTGGCCTGATCGGCGAGATCGCGCTGTCGGCGCCGACGCTCGGCTCGGCGATCGAACACCTCGCGCTGTGGTTTCCCTGGCATCAGCAGGCGACCGAGACCCGGCTCACACGCCGCGACGGTTTTCTCCGGCTCGAATATCGCATCCTCGATGGCTCGATCGTCGATCGCAGGCAGGATGCCGAGCTGACGATGGGCATGTTCGCCAACGTCTTCCGGGCCTGTCTCCCGTCAGGCTGGGCGCCGGAGATGGTGATATTCGAGCATGCGCGGCCCGCCACCTGGCGTGATCATGAAGCCGCGTTCGACGCCGACGTGGGATGGTCGCAGGGCACCAACGCGCTGGTGTTTCGCGATCAAGGCCTGGACCGCGCCATGCCAGGGGCCGATCTGTCACGCCTTCAGCGGCTGACGACCGATCTTGCCGGTGTCGCCGGCTCCTGCGGCACGCCGGCGTTCCTCGATCTCGTCCGCGGCGAGATCAGGCGACGGCTGTCGGCCGGCGCGCAGCATCTCGAGGAGGTTGCCGAGGCGCTGTCGATGACGCCCTGGACCCTGCAACGCCGCCTCGCCGAGCTTGGCGTCACCTTCTCCGATCTCGTCGAGACGACGCGTCTCGATCTCGCTCGCCACTATCTGCGCCAAACTCATCTGCCGCTCGGCGACGTCACCTTCCTGCTCGGCTATTCCGAAGCCTCGGCCTTCTCCCGCGCCTTCTCGCGCTGGACCGGCTGTAGCCCGCGTCAGTGGCGCCAACTCTCGCTGCGACCGACGGCCCGCGGCTGACGGCGCGAGGCCAAAGTCAGCCTGCCGGCATCGTCTTCTCGACCAGCCGCACCCAATAGGAGGCGCCGTGGCCGAGAATGTTGTCGTTGAAGCGATAGGCCGGATGGTGGCAGTCCTTGCCGTCGCCCATGCCGAGGAACACGAACGCGCCCGGGCGTGCCTGCAGCATGAAGGCGAAATCCTCGGCCCCCATCAGCGGCGGCGCGTTATCGACGACGCGCTCCACACCAACGACGTCGCGCGCGACATCGGCTGCGATCACGGCTTCCCGCGCGTGGTTCGTCGTGATCGGATAGAGCCGTGTGTATTTCGTCGTCGCGGTTCCGCCATAGGTGCGGGCGATGCCGTCGGCGACCTCGGCGATGCGGCGCTCGACCAGGTCCTGCACGTCGGCATCAAGCGTGCGCACGGTGCCCTTCAATTCGACGGTCTCGGGAATGACGTTCAAGGCCTTGCCGGCCTCGACCACGCAGATCGAAATGACCGCGGACTTGATCGGATCGACGTTGCGCGACACGATCGACTGCAGCGCGGTGATGATGTGCGCGGCGATCAGCACGCTGTCGACCGCCTTGTGAACGCCGGCGCCGGCGTGACCACCCTTGCCATGCACGGTGATCTCGAGCTCATCGGAAGCGGCCAGCATCGGGCCCGGCCGCAAGGCGAACACGCCTTCGGGCACGCCCGGTGCGTTGTGCAGGCCGTAGACCTCCTGGATGTCCCAGCGGCTCATCAGGCCGTCATCGACCATCGCCTTGCCGCCGGCACCCCCCTCCTCCGCCGGCTGGAAGATCAGAACCGCGGTGCCATCGAAATTGCGGGTCTCGGAGAGATGTTTTGCTGCCCCGAGCAGCATGGCGGTGTGGCCGTCATGGCCGCAGGCATGCATCAGCCCCGGCGTTTTCGACGCATAGGGGACGCCGGAGGCCTCCTCGATCGGCAGTGCATCCATGTCGGCGCGCAGGCCGATGGTGCGGCCGGAACTCGTCTGGCGGCCACGAATGACTCCGACCACTCCGGTGCGCCCGATGCCCGTCACGACCTCGTCGCAGCCGAAGTCGCGCAGCCGCTCGGCGACGATGCCGGCGGTGCGATGCACCTCGTACATCAGTTCGGGATGTTCGTGGAAATCGTGACGCCAGGCGGCCATGTCGTCCGCGAGCGCGGCGATGCTGTTGAGGATGGGCATGGAGGTGGTGTTCTCGTTCAGGACGTTGAGGCTTGGACCATGGCTGGAACGGCGGGCGGACACAAGCTTCGACCGGACGATGGCGGCATCTCGATCCGCAGGTCAGCTTCCGACGGGTGCCTGTGACAGATACGCCAGCAGCTTCATCTCGCGCCGGCCGCGGGTGACGGTGTCGAGCACCAGGCCCGAGGAGGCCGACAGCAGCGCCATGATCATCAGGCCCATCGACAGCACCGCGGTCGGCAGCCGCGGCACCAGCCCGGTCTCGATATAGGTGACCAGGATCGGAATCGCGAAGCCGATCGAGATCAACGCGAGGAAGATGCCGATCGCGGAGAAGAATCGCAGCGGCTTCTCCGAGCGGTAGAGCTTCAGGATCGTGCCCAGGATGCGGAAGCCGTCGCGCCAGGTGTTGAGCTTGGACACCGAGCCCTCCGGCCGTGCGTAGTACGGCGTCGCGATTTCGGCGACCGGCAATGCCAGCTCCAGTGCATGCACGGTGAGTTCGGTCTCGATCTCGAAGCCGTCGGAGAGGACGGGGAAGGATTTGACGAAGCGGCGCGAGAACACGCGGTAGCCGGACAGGATGTCCTTGAAGGCCTGGCCGAACACCTCGGCGAGGAAGCTCGTCAGCATCCAGTTGCCGGTGCGATGGCCCATGCGGTAGGCGGCCTGCTCCTGGTCGACCCGCAGCCCGACCACCATGTCGAGATGCTCGGTGACGAGACGCTCGATCATGCCAGGCACGCTCGGCGCGTCGTAGGTCGCATCGCCGTCGACCAGGACGTAGATGTCGGCATCGATATCGGCGAACATGCGCCGGACCACGTGACCCTTGCCCTGCCGCCGCTCGCTGCGCACCTCGGCGCCGGCGGCGCGCGCGACCTCGACCGTGCGATCCCTCGAATTGTTATCGTAGACGTAGACGACAGCCGTCGGCAGCGCCTGTTTGAAGTCCCTGACGACGGCGGCGACCGCTGCCTCCTCGTTGTAGCAGGGCACCAGCACCGCGATCCGCATCGATGGTGAATTCATTGACCCTTCTCCCACGGCCGGGAGACTGCCCTCTTTCGGTGCAGAATCTCATAATGCGCCGGCCCCAACGGGCTGTTCGGGCCGCCAGGTGGGAATGATCTTAACGCCGTCTAGCACCTCGCGCAGGCGCGACAGCGTGCCCAGCGTCGTCCCCTCCGGCAGCGCATCGGCAGCGAAGAATCCGGTCTCGACGATCTCGTGGTTGGGCTCCGGCGGCCGGTCCTGCGTGAACCTTTTGATAACGAACACCGCGACGTGGTCGCGCGGCGAGACGTGGCTGTTGAGGAAGATGCCGTGCAGCTCCGGCTCGCCGGAGAGCGCAATCCGCCCCTCCTCGAACAGCTCCCGGGTCAAGGCCTCCATGAAGGTCTCGCCGACCTCGACCCCGCCGCCCGGCAGGTGCCAGCCCGACACATAGCCATGCCGGACCAGGAACACGCGGTTGTCGCCGTCCAGCACCACGCCGCGGACGCCGAGGGTCATGCCGCGGGCGAAGCGCCAGTACATGTGGAAGCCGCGCCGGAGCACCGGCTCGAGCCGGATCCGCAATCTGCTGAGATGTGCCGCCATGAACTCCTTCGTCCCGGTTGTTCTTGCGCTCGACCGCCGGGCTTGCCATGAGAGCCTCCAGCATGAGGGATAGCACGACATGACCGCTTGGCGCGCTCGCATCCACCTTCGGCGCAGGGACGCCTGATGGCCGCCTTCACGCTCGCTCATCTGTCCGATCCGCATCTCGCCCCGCTGTCGCGGCCGCGTCTGGCCGAGCTCGCCGGCAAGCGGGCGCTCGCTTATCTCAACTGGACGCGGAACCGTTACAAGTATCACCGCCGTGACATTCTCGACCTGCTCATCTCCGACCTGCACACGCAGATGCCGGACCAGATTGCGGTCACCGGCGACCTGGTCAATTTCGCGCTCGAGGCCGAATTCCCCCTCGCTTTGGCCTGGCTGCGGACGGTGGGTCCGCCCGACAAGGTCACCGCGATCCCCGGCAATCACGACGCCTATGTGCGGTCGACGCGGCTGCGCTTCGCCGAGAGCTTTGCCGAGTATTTCGGCGGCGACGCCGAGGGACCGGCAACGTTTCCCTCGCTGCGCCGGAGGGGGCCGCTGGCGCTGATCAGCCTGTCGTCGGCCGTGCCCTCGGCACCCTTCATGGCGACCGGTCGGCTCGGCAGCGCACAGCTCGCCGCGCTGGAGCGGCTACTCGAATCGCTCGCGCACGAACAGCTGTTTCGCGTGCTGCTCGTGCATCATCCGCTGCGCTCGGCGCATCGGATGAAGCGGCTGACCGACGCCCGCGACCTGATCGCGCTGCTCGCCCGCCATGGCGTCGAGCTGGTCCTGCACGGCCACGACCACGTGCATTCGACGATCTGGATCGACGGTCCCGAGCGCAAGATCCCGGTGGTCGGCGTGCCCTCGGCGTCCTCGATCGCGCACGGCCATTATCCGGCCGCGGCCTACAACATCTTCGCCGTCAGCAGCGACGGCAATCACTGGCGCTGCGAGATGACCGTGCGCGCCGTCAACGAGGCGCTGCGCGTGCGCGAGATCCGCCAGATCCGGCTGCTCTGACGTCGCGGTCAGAAATACATCGGCTTCAGGCTCTCATAGAGCGCGACGCCGAACAGCGACAGCGCCCCGAGCACGAAGCCGAGCACGAACGGCCACACGCCGCCGCGCCGCCGCGGCGGCTCGATCACCTGGGCCTGCGCCTGCGCCACGCTGAAGGCGCGCTCGCGCTCGACCATGCGGCGCGCGACGTAGTCGGTGACGGCCTTCACGATGGCCGCGAGATCGTGCGACTCGGCGAGCACGATGCGACCATTGCGAGTATCCTGCACGAAGCGATACTGCCGCTTGTCGCGTCCCATCACGACGTGGGCGACGACGTCGATCCACAGCCGCGGCGTCTCGCCCTGGCTGATGCCGCGATCGAACAGGTCGATCTGACCAGGAATCTCGTCGAACAGCGGATCGAGCGCGTCGCTGAGGATTTCGAGCCGCGCCACCTCGGCATCGCGCAGATCGACCACCACGCCCGTTCGGTCTGCGGCCTCGATCCGGGCCTGGCGCAGCGCTTCGCGCAGGCGCACGGGGCGGGATTCTGTGCTGCTGTCGGCGGCCTCGGACATCGGTCACGCTTTCACGGTTTGGCCCTGGTTTCGCCAGGTTCCCACCCATTAACGTAGCAGTAACCCAGTATTCCGCAAACCCCTTTCATCTTCAATGGGTTATAAGCACGCTGCCGTAACCACGAAACGGACGTGGGCGGCCCCCTCCGGAATGACCCGGCTGAGACCGCCCCGTCCTTGGGCTCGTTCCTCGAGCTTATTCAAATACCCGGCAATGCATTCCTTGTCGGCGGTCAGGCCGCCGGAGCGCGTTGCGGCTCCTCGACGATCGAGAACCGCACGCCGGCCTTGTGGCGGTTCTCCTCGGAGACCTCGCGCCAGCAATCCTCGGCTTCCTTGCGCGACTTGAACGGACCCTTCACCTGGGCCGAGCCCTCCACCAGCTTGTGGAAATTCATCGAGCCGAATTCGCCGCCGATCACCCAGAAATTGCTGGTCATGAGACCCTCCTTCAACCGTCACAACTTTGACAGTGCATTGCGATTTGCGTGACAGGAGATAAACGCGAAACCGGCCACTTCGTATAGAGGCCTTGTTTTCGAATGGTGATGTTATGTAACATCATCACTTGTCATAAATGTCATTTTGTAAATTTTGTCACAAAAAGGCCCTTCGAGGAGATCGCTATGCGTGGTGAATCCGGAAAGAAGCTGTTCGTCGGCCCGCGCTTCCGCCGGATCCGCCAGCAACTGGGGCTGTCGCAGACCCAGCTCGCCGAGGGCCTCGGCATCTCGCCGAGCTACGTCAACCTGATCGAGCGCAACCAGCGTCCGGTCTCTGCCCAGATCCTGCTGCGGCTGGCGGAGACCTACGACCTCGATTTGCGCGACCTCGCCACAGCCGACGAGGACCGCTTCTTCGCCGAACTCAACGAGATCTTCTCCGATCCGCTGTTCCGGCAGATCGAGCTCCCCAAGCAGGAGATGCGCGACCTCGCCGAGCTGTGTCCCGGCGTCACCCATGCGCTGCAGCGGCTGTACGCGGCCTACACTGAGGCGCGCCGCGGCGAGACCCTCGTCGCCGCGCAGATGGCCGACCGCAACGAAGGCGCGCGCTTCGAGGCCAACCCGATCGAGCGGGTGCGCGACCTGATCGAGGCCAACCGCAATTATTTCGCCGAGCTCGAGCAGCAGGCCGAAGCCTTGCGCGACGCGCTCGACGTGCCCGCCGAAGGGCTGTACGCGGCGCTCGCAACGCGGTTGCGCGAAAAACATTCGGTGCAGACCCGGGTCATGCCGGTCGACGTCATGCGCGAGACGTTGCGCCGCTACGATCGCCACCGCCGCCAATTGCTGATTTCCGAACTCGTCGACGGGCCCGGCCGCACCTTCCAGCTCGCCGTCCAGCTCGGCATGGCCGAATGCCAGCAGCAGTTCGAGATCATCATCGGCCGCGCCGGCGCGCTCGACGACACCGCGCGCCGGCTCTATCGGATGACCCTGGCGAGCTACTTCGCCGCCGCCGTCATCATGCCCTATCCGGCGTTCCTCGCGGCCGCCGAAGCGCTGAGCTACGACATCAATGTGCTGGCGCAGCGCTTCAACGCCGGCTTCGAGCAGATCTGCCACCGTCTGACGACGCTGTCGCGCCCGAACGCGCGCGGCATTCCGTTCTTCATGCTGCGCGTCGACAATGCCGGCAACGTCTCCAAGCGCTTCTCGTCCGGCACCTTCCCGTTCTCCAAATTCGGCGGCACCTGCCCGTTGTGGAACGTGCACTCGACCTTCGACACGCCCGACCGGCTGCTAAAGCAGGTCATCGAGCTGCCGGATGGGTCGCGTTATTTCTCGATCGCTCAGATGGTGCGCCGCCCGGTGGCGCCGCATCCGCTGCCGCAGCCGCGCTTCGCCATCGGCCTGGGCTGCGAGATCCGCCACGCCTCGCGTTTGGTCTATGCCGCCGGCATGGACCTTGAGAAGACGGAGGGCACCCCGATCGGCGTCAACTGCCGGCTGTGCGAGCGCGAGAACTGCGCCCAGCGCGCCGAGCCGCCGATCACGCGGACGCTGATCTTGGATGAGACCACGCGGCGCGTCAGCTCGTTCGCGTTCAGCAATGCGAGGGAGTTGTAGGGCCACTACTCTCTCCCCCGTCATTCCGGGGCGCGCGCATCGCGAGCCCGGAATCCATCGCCCCGCGGGTTATGCTGCGAAATGGATTCCGGGCTCGCGCTGCGCGCGCCCCGGAATGACACTGAGTTTGTGACGACCACCCATCCACCGTCATTGCGAGCGAAGCGAAGCAATCCAGAGTCCAGCACGCGACTCTGGATTGCTTCGCTTCGCTCGCAATGACGGTGTGGAAGCATGCGCGATTCCCTTCTCGCGGCGCCTTCGCGTCCGAGCTTTGCTGATAGCCCGCCCCTTTGAACACAGAGGGCGCAGGGAAGACCGGGAGCTCGCCGCCCCCATGGCCCCCGTGCGAAAAAATGCACGGGGCAGGAACCACAGGTTCGGCTGGGACATCCCGGCCCTCCCTGCGCAATGGCTTTACGGCGTACTCCGCGCTCTCCCCAGGGACCGGCTGTCTTGCCCCTGTCATCAGCGCCATCATCGGCGCGAACTTGATCTCAGCACCGGGAGATCAGGACCACACGGCTTGGCCGTGCGCATCAAACTGTTCGTCGGCATGATCACTCACGCTGCAGCCCGACGCGCCCATCGCATCCCGCATCAACGCTCGTGACGACCGCGAAACGCCCCTCAGATCGAGGCGGGATGGGCGGAAGGATGGGATTGATTTGCCCGACACGACAAGCGGAAAATTTTTCCGAACACATCTGGACAGAGGTGATCGATTTGAAAGGACTACAAATTTCAGTTTTTCGGAGCAGACCATAGCCTCCCGACCATGCACACCAGGTCGGTGACGCATGCGCTCATTGATCCGGGGTGCCGTCGCCCTTCTCCGGCGGTAGCCGCGAGAAGCGGAAGTTGCAATGGCTCGCGCCGCCGGCGAGGGTTTGCGTCCGTTCCAGGTGGATGCCGCGCGTGGCGTAGGCGTCGAAATCGAGTCCACAGATATTCGGCAATATGTCCTGGTCACCGTGGCGGGCCGCGAATTTGCAGAAGCCGCACGCTTTGTAGTTGATGCCGAATTCGAATGGATCGCCTGGGCCGGGCTCGACGAAATCGTAGACGAAATCGTCCGGAAACGTCGTCTGATGGCTTTCGGACGAGCTCATCATCGCCTGCTCACGCAGCAAGGCCCGGTTCTCCGCGGACATGAATTGACGCCCCGCGGCAAGACGTTCGGCCTCGGGCTCGGTGAGCAGTTGGGCCTTGTAGGTGTGTCGCTCGATCTCGCCGATCACGGCCGTCGGCACGCCGTGTCGCCGCAGCACCCGGCTGATGGCCATGAAGCCGATCAGGCGCATGAAGAAGTCGCTCATGCGGCTGGCCGCGCCTCCGACATAGGGCATCTGGGTGAGCACGCGTTCGAATTCGTCCATCACCTCCTGCCTGATCCCATCGATATCGGAAAGGTTCGCACGATCGTTCAGCATCGGTTCTGCAAGGTCGAGGCGCTGCCGCATCGCCGCCTCCATTGCTCCGCGATGCTTCTCGTAGAACGGATGGACAATCTCAGACATGGTCACACCTCTCCAATCCTGCCGCATCAATAGTGACCGCAGGCTCGACGCACTCGAACTAACAAGCCTGGTTCGCGAACTTTTTCGGCGTGAGAAAGCACTGAACCAGCGAAAGCTGCGAACCGACCGTAGCCGGTCACGCCAAGTCCGCGCAAAGCAGACTTCCTTCGGTCGAGCACAAGAAAATCTATTGCAAGGGGGCCGCCTGACCGTGTCAAACTGAGCGCGATGACCTACGCCCTTCCACCCCTCAACGCGCTCCGCGCATTCGAAGCCGCCGCGCGGCATCTCAGCTTCAAGCTGGCTGCGCACGAATTGCACGTGACGCCCGCCGCTATTGGCCAGCAGGTGAAAGCACTGGAAGCGCGCCTCGGCGTCCGCCTGTTCGAGCGGCTGCATAAGCAGCTCATACTGACCCCGGCGGGCCAAGCCTATCTGCCCGGGATATCCGATGGCTTTCGGCGCATCGCAGACGCGACCTCACAATTGAAGCCGGCAGGCGCGGTCCTGCTGCAGTTGGGGCTCCATGGCGGCGTCGACCTGCGCCGCCTCGAACTGGCCGGGTTTCGCAGCGCGCATGCTGAGATCGGCCTGCGGGTGCTGCAGCCGGCGGGCCTGCACGAGCTGATCGAGGGCAAGGTCGACCTGCTGATCGAACGTAGCCTTGGCCACCATCCGGGCTATCGCTGCGACCGGATCGATGAGGGATCCGGCCTGGGGGATTGGCTGATCGGGCCTGAAGGCACCGCGGATTGCCCCGAGGTCGTCAGCCTTCGCGACTGGCTGCGCACCCGGGCCGTCAAGACCACGCAGGCCAACCATCGCCGCCCTCGCCTCGTCGGCACAGTCCAAAGCTGAGGCACGCTGCGGACGCCAAGGCTTCCCACAGCAAGGCTTCCCTCACATCGCGAGATGAACCTTAGTTCATCAATCTACGGCTGAGATCCAGGCACCATCTCGTCGGAAGGCTCCTGATCGGACGTCGCTCACCGAGCGTTCATGCCGCTTCGGACACGATGAACTCGCAGCACCGATTCGAATGGAACCGCACGGCTCCAGGATGGTTGCTTCGCAGTTCCACGCAGAAAAGTGAGAGTCAGTTGAACCGCCGTCAGTTCATTCAATCTGCGGCTGCAATCCCGGTCGCCGCATCGCTGGTGCGCAGCGCGGGAGCCGCAGCGCCTGCGAGCCAGCCGTTCAATGCGGCCTATGTGCGCGATCTCGCGCGCAATCTGGCTGCCAAGCCGTACGCCGCGCCGGACAACCAGCTGCCGGACGCGCTGGCGAAGCTCGATTACGACGCCTATCGTTCGATCCGCTTCCTGCCGGAGCATGCGCTGTGGCGCGACGAGAAGCTGCCGTTTCAGGCGCAGTTCTTCCACCGCGGCTCCATCTACAAGGACCGCGTCGACATCTACGAGGTGCTCGACGGACAGGCCAAGCCCGTGGCGTATCGTCCCGAGGAGTTCGCCTTCGGTCCGCAGGTCCCTGCGTTCCCGGCGGCCGATCTCGGCTTCGCTGGCTTTCGCATTCATGCGCCGATGAACCGGCCTGACTATTACGACGAGGTCTGCGTGTTTCTCGGCGCGAGCTATTTCCGCGCCGTTGCCAAGGGCGAGATCTACGGGCTCTCCGCGCGCGGACTTTCGATCGACACCGGCGAAGCGAAGGGCGAGGAGTTTCCCGTCTTCAAGGCGTTCTGGCTGGAGAAGCCGACGGGCGGTGCGACGGCGATGGTCGTGCATGCGCTGCTCGACAGCAAGAGCGCGACCGGCTCCTACCGCTTCACCATCCGTCCCGGCGACACCACGGTGTTCGACGTCGAGGCCTCGCTGTATCCGCGTGTCGAGATCGGCCATGCCGGGCTGGCGCCGATGACCAGCATGTTCTTCTTCGGGCCGAACGATCGCAACGAAACTGACGACTTCCGACCGGCGGTGCACGATTCCGACGGGCTCGCGATGTTCAACGGCAAGGGCGAGCAGCTCTGGCGGCCCCTGAGCAATCCGCGCGACCTGCAGGTCAGCGTGTTCAACGATCTCAACCCGCGCGGCTTCGGCCTGATGCAGCGCGAGCGGCAGTTCGCGGCCTATCAGGACCTCGAGTCGCGCTTCGAGCGGCGGCCGAGCCTGTGGATCGAGCCGATCGGCGATTGGGGTGAAGGCGCCGTGGTGCTGTTCGAGATTCCGACCAAGCAGGAGATCCACGACAACATCGCCGCATTCTGGCGGCCGAAGACGCCGCTCGCCGCCAAGGGCGAGCACAACATGACTTATCGCCTGCATTGGGGCCCGGACATGCCGAAGCCGCATGCGCTGGCGCGCTTCACCCGCACCGGCGTCGGCGCCCGCGGCGAGGCACGGCTGTTCGTCCTCGAACTCGCGGGCGACGTGCTGAAGGGCCTGGATCCGGGCACACTGAAGGGCGTGGTCAGTGCCGACAAGTCCGACGTGACCGACGTCGTCGCACAGCCCAATCCCGAGACCGGAGGATGGCGGCTGAGCTTCCAGTGTGCCGCCAAGGATGCGCCGGTCGAGCTGAGGGCCGAGCTGTTCGCCAGTGACAAGCTGATCTCAGAGACCTGGATCTACCGATGGACGCCATGACCGCAAGGCTGCCGCGCCCGCCTCACGAGGGACCGGGCTCGGACTTTCTCCCCGCCGAGGCGCCGCGTGAGATGGTGCCCGCGCCGCTCGGTCAGCCCGTGCCGGCCAGGCGCGCGCTCAGCAGCGGGATCGGCATCACGCTCCGGCGCGGTCTCATCCTGGTCGCCACCGCAGCGCTGACGCTCGCGGGCTGCGCCAAGATGTACCAGGTCGTCGAAGTCGGCGGCGTGACCGTGCTGGAAGGCATGGTGCTCGTGCTATTTTCGATTCTGCTGGCCTGGATCGCCTTTGCGTTCGTCACGGCGCTGGCCGGCTTCGGCGTGATGCTGGCGCGGCCCAGGGAGGCGATTCCGATCGCGGTGGACGGTCCGCTGCCGACGCTCTCCAGCCGTACGGCCATGCTGCTGCCGACCTACAATGAAGACCCCGACGCGGTGATGATCCGGCTGCGCGCGATGATCGAGTCGATTGCGGACACTGGCCAGGCGGCGCAGTTCGACTGGTTCCTGCTCAGCGATACCACCGATCCCGACATCTGGATCGGCGAGGAGGCTGCATTTCTCGCGCTGCGCCAGGCCTGCGGCGGCGCCCGCGTGTTCTACCGGCACCGCACCGACAATGTCGCGCGCAAGTCCGGCAACATCGCCGAGTGGGTGCGACGCTTCGGCGCCGCCTATGAGCACATGATCATCCTCGATGCCGACAGCCTGATGAGCGGCACCACCGTGGTGCGGCTGGCGCATGCCATGGAGCAGGCGCCGCAGGCCGGCCTGATCCAGACGCTTCCCGTGATCGTCAACGGCACCAGCCTGTTCGCGCGGCTGCAGCAATTCGCCGGCCGGCTCTACGGGCCCGTCATCGCGGCCGGCAATGCCTGGTGGTACGGCTCGGAAGGCAACTACTGGGGCCACAATGCCATCATTCGCGTGGCGGCGTTCGCGCAGGACGCTGCGCTCCCCGAGCTGCGCGGGCGAAAGCCGTTCGGCGGACATATCCTCAGCCACGATTTCATCGAGGCCGCGCTGATGCGCCGCGCCGGCTGGGGGATCTACATGACGGTGAATCTCGGCGGCAGCTTCGAGGAGGTGCCGCCCTCGCTGATCGACTACGCCGCGCGCGACCGCCGCTGGTGCCAGGGCAATCTGCAGCATCTGGCCGTGCTGCCGGCGCGCGGTCTGCACTGGGCGTCGCGGCTGCATCTGTTGATCGGGATCGGCGCCTATGTCACCGCACCGCTGTGGCTCGCCTTCCTCGTGCTCGGCATCCTGATCTCGCTGCAGGCCAACTTCGTTCGGCCCGAATATTTTCCCAAGGGCTTTGCGCTGTTTCCGAGCTGGCCGGCGCAGGATCCGGTGCTCGCCGCCCAGGTGTTCGGCGCGACCATCGGCCTGCTGATGATTCCGAAGCTGCTCGCCTGTCTGGCGACGTTGGTGACGGCAACCAGGCGACGCGGCTTTGGTGGCGGCGTGCGGCTCTGCGCCGCGGTGCTGACCGAGACGTTGCTCTCTGCGCTGATCGCGCCGTCGATGATGATCTTCCAGTCGGTCGCGGTGATCGAAATCCTGCTCGGCCGCGATGCCGGCTGGCAGGTGCAGCGCCGCAGCGACGGCGGCGTGAGCCGGCAGGAGATCGTCAGCAAGTTCGCGCTGCCGACCGTGTGCGGTCTGGTCATGGCCGCCAGCGCCACTGCGGTGTCGGTCCCGCTGCTGGCCTGGATGTCGCCCGTCATTGCCGGCCTCGTGCTCGCCATTCCGATCGGCCTGCTCACCGCCAGCCCTCGGGGCGGCGCCCGCCTGTTCACGACTCCGGAGGACCGCGTCCCGCCGCCGGTGCTGGTTCGTGCCAAAGAGCTCGCAGAGGAGAAGCGGCCCGCGCGCGGGCCTGCGCTGGCCGAGCTGCTACAGAACCGCGAACTCCGCCGCCGGCACGTCGAGGCGCTGCCGGCGCCGCAACGGCGCCAGCCCGGCGATATCGATGTCGACCTCGCCACCGCGAGAGCGCGGATCACCGAGGCCGGCTCGTTCGCGCAGGCGACCGGCTTCCTCTCACGCCGTGAAACGCTCGCCGTGCTCAAGGACGGCACGACCCTCGAGCAGCTCGTCGCGCTGCCTGCATAGGACGTGGACGACCTGCCCTACTTCGTCAGATGCGCCGAGGCGATGGCCTGCTGGAACAGCGCCGTCAGGGCCGAGCCGATGCTGCCGCTGGAGTCGACCTCGTAGTAGTAGCCGGGGCTGGCGCAGGACTTCATGATGTCGCCGATCGAGCTGCGCCACGGCGCGATGTAGGTCGTGTACCAGCTGTTGTTGGTGATCGCGAGATAGGTGGTGTAGAGCACCGCGATCTTGATGCCGCGCGCCTTCAAGGCGGTGCAGGTCGTCGTGTTCAAGGGCTCCTGGCAGCGGCCGCCGGAGAGCACGGTCTTGCTGCAGGTCGTCGGATAGGAGTAGTCGGCGACGCCGTCGGCGACGAAGAACAGCCATTTCTGCGGGCTCGTCGACGATCCGTTGCCCTGCGTGGGGATCACGCCGTTCATGGCGGAGAGGGTGCCGTCGTAATCGGTACACATGTCGTTGTTGTAGCCGCTATAGGGGATCGTCATCAGGTCGAGCGATCCGACCGACGACTTCACCGACGACATGCTCGACGACAGGCTGGCGATGGTGCTCAATCCCAGCGAGCCGCAGTCGCTGCCCAGGCTGTAGACCGCCATGCGGTACTGGTTGCTGACGACCTGGCTGGCGGTCGCGGTGTCCGTCAGCGACTGCGTCGCGGACCTGACGACGTCGATCCGCATCGTCACGCCCTTGTTCTTGGCGATCTGATAGTAGCTGTTGGTCTGCAGCGTCTTCTTCGAGCTCGACGTGTAGGTGTCGTGGCAGGCGAACGCGCATTTGTCGGAGGTCGCATTCTGCAGCAGCGTCATGTCGGCCGTGGTCGCGCCGAGGCCCTGCGACGGCGAATTGTCGACCAGAACGTAGAAATCCATGTAGGTCGGGAACGATGCCGAGGCCGACGAGGAGGCCTGGACCGTCATGGTCGGATAGCCGAACATGTACATGAACGCGGTCTTGACCACCACGGTGGCGGTGCCCGTCACGGTTCGTGCGGTCACACTGTCGGCGATGTCGATGTTCAGCGAGTTCGATGCCAGATTGTGCGCCGACATCTGACCATTGAACATGTTGGTCGCGGCCGTCTTGGCATCCGATGCAGTTCCGCGCATCGCGGTGTAGCCGGTCGCGGCCAGCATCGCGGCGTCGATCGACGCGGACAGCTTGGACTTGGCGCGCACCGCCAACGAATAGTCGATGGCCGAGCCGACGAAAGTGAGGATCGGCAACAAGGCGAGCGCGAAGATGATCGCGATATTACCGCTCTCGTCGCGCCGGAACCGAGATGAAAGCCCGAGGTATTTGTTTCCGGCGGACACGTCCAGAACTCCAATCAAATGAGGTTGCTGGAGTGATGTTGCCGACCAACCCTTTCGTTGGAATTGATGCGATTGCAGAGATTAGGTTACGACGTGTTTCTGATTGCCGTAAGCGCCCATCGAGCGGTGCCGCTGCACCATTGACCGTCGCATGACTGATATGCGGACGGTCCCGCTGCCCCATCGGGCTGGCCGGCGGGCGGCGCGGCCGGCCGTTTACCGGCATGGCGCCCCTCCTCTGGTACCCCAATTGCAAAGCGCAGGCTGCGATAGCATAGTCCGCGCGCTTCAGGGCGCCAGGGGCGCTGATTCTCGGGGAGTTTGGGGACGACGATGGCGGATGCCGATCTTGATGCCGTGATCCGGCAACTGGCCAAGCAGCAGAACAAGGCGATCCTTTCGGCCGCGAAGAAGCGGCGCGACCGCTTCAACGGCATGGCCGTCAAGGCCAAGGACAAGGACGCCAAGGAACGCTTCAAGATGCTCGCGCGCGAAGCGGTCGAGCAGGCCAATGCGGCTGCGCGCCGGCTGCTGATCTCGGCCGACAACGTCGCCGACAGCTACGCCCGCGCGATGCGGCAGGCCGCCGCGGCCGAGTTGCCCAAGGCGCCCGAGAAGAAGGCGGAGAAAAAGGACGAGGCGGCGCCCGCCAAGGCGGCCAAGAAGCCGGTCAAGAAGGCGGCAACGAAGGCCGGCGCGAAGTCCAAGAAGGCGGGCTGACGCGACACGGTGAGCGATCCCGAAATCGAGCATGAGCGGGACGCGATCATCCGAGTCACGAGCTGCGCGATCTGCGGCTCCGACCTGCATCTGTTCCACAACTACATCCCGGCGATGATGCCAGGCGACATCATGGGCCACGAGACCATGGGCGAGGTCGTCGAGGTCGGTTCCGGCGTCAACGGCAAGCTCAAGAAGGGCGACCGCATCGTCGTCCCCTTCACGATCATCTGCGGCGAATGCGAGCAGTGCCGGCGCGGCAATTTCTCGGTCTGCGAGACCACCAACCGCAACCGGCATCTGGCCGAGAAGGTGTTCGGGCACACCACGGCAGGCCTGTTCGGCTACACGCATCTGACCGGCGGCTATCCCGGCGGCCAGGCGGATTATCTGCGCGTGCCGTTCGCGGATGCGACCCACATCAAGGTCCCCGACAGCCTGACCGACGAGCAGGCGCTGTTTCTCAGCGACATCTTCCCGACCGGATGGCAGGCGGCGGCGCAATGCGACATCGAGCCTGACGATACGGTCGCGGTGTGGGGCTGCGGACCGGTCGGACAGATGGCGATCCGCAGCGCCATCCTGCTGGGAGCCAAGCAGGTGATCGCGATCGACCGCATTCCCGAACGGCTGGCGATGGCGGAGGCCGGCGGCGCCATCACCATCAATTTCGACAGTGAGAGCGTGGTCGGACGGCTGAACGAGCTGACCGACAACAAGGGTCCGGAGAAGTGCATCGATTGCGTCGGGTTCGAGAGCCATGTCAGCATGGCGCAGCCCGACAGCGTGCTCGACCGCGCCAAGCAGATGTTCATGCTCGAGAACGACCGGCCGCATGCGCTGCGTGAGATCATCTATGCCTGCCGTCCCGGCGGCATCGTCTCGATCCCCGGCGTCTATAGCGGCTTCTCCGACATGGTGCCGATGGGCGCGCTGATGAACAAGGGGCTGACGATCCGCACCGGCCAGACCCACGTCAACCGCTGGACCGACGAGCTGGTCCGGCGCATCGAGGACGGCCAGATCGACCCGTCCTTCGTGATCACCCACACCGTTCCGCTGGCGCAGGGACCTGAGATGTATCGCGCATTCCGCGACAAGCAGGACAGCTGCGTCAAGGTCGTGTTGAAGCCATAAGGGATCCCCGCATGTTTCATTTCTCGAACCTCGTCAGGTCCAAGAGCGACCCGAAGATCATCTCGACCGGCCCGAGCTCGCTGACCTCGGCCGACCGGCTGGCGCGCGGCCTCGGCTGGTTCTCGATCGCGCTCGGTACGCTCGAGCTGCTGGCGCCGCATCGTGTCACGTACGCGCTTGGCATGGACGGCCGCGAGGGACTGGTGCGGGCCTATGGCGTGCGCGAGCTGCTCGCGGGCGTGCTGACGCTGTCGGTGGAAAAGCGCGCGGGTCTGTTGAGCCGCGTGGCGGGCGACGGGCTCGACATGGCGACGCTGCTCGGTGAGCTCAGGCCGAGCAATCCGCGCGCGGGCACCGTGCTGGCAGCGCTCGTGATGGTCGGCGGCATCGCATTGCTGGACTATACGGCGGCCCAGGACGTGGCGGCGCAGCATGACGCGAGGCGCGGGCGCAAGCGGCTCTACAATGACCGCAGCGGCTTCCCCAAGGGCATCGCCGCCGCCCGGGGCGCGGCGCTGCCGCGGCCGGCGCGCAGCACGGCGCTGAGTTGAGCCCGCTGCTGACTCAGCTCGCCGTTACGGCTTCGGCAGCATGACCGAGAACAGGCGGAAGCCCTCGATCTTCGGGAACGCTTCCGCAGCCTCGGGCGACGCCAAGGCGACGACAGCGGCCACCACCTCGCCATTGGTGAGCCGGGTGATCGCGGTCGCCTGTCCCTCCAGCAGCAGCACCTCGGAGGCGCCGGCCGCGGACATGGCGGCGGTGATCTTGGAATTGGATTTGGCGTAGCGCTCGTCGATGGCGATCACCTTGCCGCTGAGATCGGAGATCGCGCGCACCGCAGGGCGCGCCAGAACCACCGCGACCAGATGCGTGTCGGCCGGTGCCTGCGGGACGCGCAGCGCGGTCATGCGCTCGGCCAGCTCGGCTGCCACCGTGACCGCCGCCACCATGACCTCGCGCTGGACCTTGGCGGGGTTGGGAGGCGTGTCCGTCGACGTGGACGGGATCTTGCCCGCCAGCGCAGGCGGTGCGGCAGGCGACGGAGCCGGATCCGGCCGCGAGGTTTGCACCGGCGGCATCTCGCTCGGCTTGGCAACCGGCTTCTCGATCGGCTTTTCGGTCGGCTTCATGGCGGCACGTTGAGCCGCGGCCCGCCGCCTTGCCTCGCGGGCGTGCTTGCGCTGCAGGGCCGCGCGACGCGCAACCGCGGCGGCTTTGCGGCTCTCCTTGACGGCCTGCTCGGAGGAGGCCGGCGGCGTGGGCTGGGCCGCGGATGGATTGTCCGCGCAGGGCCTTCCGCTCAGATCCACACAGGGCACCGCGACTTGCGGCACGACCGGACGGCTGCAGCCCGCCAACCCCAAAGCTGACACCAGGGCCAATGCGCCGAAACTAAGCGCTCTCACTGTTCCGCTCCTGACGGCTCTCCTGCGCGATACGCGCGTGTTCAATGCCCGCCCATCTCAACGGCCATGCGTTAAACTCAGACTTAAATGCCGCTCCCGAACGGTCGTCGCAGCGTGGCGTGGTTAATGTCCCGCGCATGAAGCGGCAGATCGTGCCGGGCACAGCAGCTCTGGCCGCGATCGACGACCTGATCCAACTCAACTGGCGAGAAAGGGCGAGACAGGCGCGCCCTTTCCGGTAGTAATGTCACATTCATCATTGGGCTGGGGACACGCCGATGAAACCATCACGTCGCGCCTGCGCTGCAGGGCTTGCGCTCGGCCTGCTGACGGCCTCCGGCACGGCGCGCGCCGACACCATCGCCCGCTACGACTGCACGATCGTCGGCACTGTTGGCATTGAGCCGATCGGCGACCGTCCCGGTCACATGCTGGTCAGCCTGCAATATTCCTGCATCGGCATCGACGGGCTGATGAAGGGCGCGACCTACACCGCCAACGTCTCCTCGGAATGGGAGAACCAGAAGGGGACCTATCTGTACGGCGCCGGCATTCATCGCATGACGGACGGCTATGCCGTCGCCGTGCTGAGCGACGGCACCGGCTCGGTCGTGATGAAGGACGGAGCGCCCGCCATTTCGGAAGCCACCGGCAAGGTCGTGTTCAAGCTGGCGTCCGGACGGTTCGCGGCGCTGGCCGGCAGGACGGCGAATTTCACCGCCAGGCTGGTCGGCCCCGGGCACCTCGTTTACGAGCTGACGGATTGAGATCGCGAGCGAGGCAACGCTTCCAGCGCCGGCACGAATTCCGTTGATCGGATCACCGCACGCCGCCATGTTGGGCAGCATGTCCGTCGCGACGCCCCCTCCTCCGCCCCCTTCGCCGGGGCGGAACGAACCGCCGCCGCCGATGTTTTTCGAACTTGCGAAGGATGCTCCATGGCCAAGACAGACCCCGCCGCCGGCAAGCCGATCGCCAATGCCGCGCTCGCCAACATTCCGCGGCTGATCACGGCCTATTATGCGCTGAAGCCTGACCCGCACGTGCCGACCCAGCGCGTCGCGTTCGGCACCTCGGGCCATCGCGGCTCGTCGCTGAAGACCGGCTTCAACGAGAATCACATTCTCGCCACCACCCAGGCGCTCTGCGACTACCGGCGCCAGCAGGGACTCGACGGCCCGCTGTTCGTCGGCATCGACACCCATGCCCTGGCCGAGCCGGCGCTCGCCAGCGCGCTGGAGGTGTTCGGCGCCAACGGCGTCGAGGTGATGGTCGACAAGGACGGCGGCTACACGCCGACGCCGGTGATCTCGCACGCGATCATTTCCTACAACAAGGGCCGCACCGCCCACCTCGCCGACGGCATCGTCATCACGCCGTCGCACAATCCGCCTGACGATGGCGGCTACAAATACAATCCGCCGCATGGCGGCCCGGCCGATACCGACGCGACCGCCGAGATCGAGCGGCAGGCCAACGTCTATCTCGCCAACGACCTCGATGGCGTGTCGCGCATCAGCTACAGTCAAGCCAGACAGCGCGGCTCGGTTCATCCCTACGACTACATCACGCCTTACGTCGCCGATCTCGCCAACACCGTCGACCTCGATGCAGTGAAGTCGGCGGGGATCAAGATCGGTATCGATCCGCTCGGCGGCGCGGCCGTCGCCTATTGGGCGCCGATCATCGAGCGCTACGGCCTCAACGCCGAGATCGTCAACGACGTCGTCGATCCGACCTTCCGCTTCATGACCGCGGACTGGGACGGCAAGATCCGCATGGACTGCTCGTCGCCCTACGCGATGGCGAGCCTGATCGGCATGCGCGAGCGCTTCGACGTCGCCTTCGCCAACGACACCGACGCCGACCGCCACGGCATCGTCACCCGCTCGGGCGGACTGATGAATCCGAACCACTATCTCGCGACCGCGATTTCCTATCTGTTCGCGCACCGGCCCGACTGGCGGGCGGACGCCGCCATCGGCAAGACCATCGTGTCGAGCTCCATGATCGACCGCGTCGCGCGCAAGCTCGGCCGCAAGCTGGTCGAGACCCCCGTCGGGTTCAAATGGTTCGTCGAGGGGTTGAGCTCCGGCGGCTTCGGCTTCGCCGGCGAGGAGAGCGCCGGCGCCTCCTTCCTCAAGCGCGACGGCACGGTGTGGACCACCGACAAGGACGGCCTGATCCTCGGCCTGCTCGCCGCCGAGATCATGGCCAGGCGTGGCCGCGATCCGAGCGAGCTCTACAAGGAGCTGACGGCAGAGCTCGGCGCGCCGGTCTATGAGCGCATCGACGTTCCGGCGAGCCCGCCGGCCAAGGCCGCGTTGAAGGCGCTGACGCCGGAGACCCTGAACCTCAAGGAACTCGCCGGCGATCCCGTCCGTGTCGTGCACACGAAGGCGCCGGGCAACGGCCAGTCGTTCGGCGGCATCAAGGTCGAGACCGACTACGGCTGGTTCGCGGCGCGCCCTTCCGGCACCGAAGACGTCAACAAGCTCTATGCGGAAAGTTTTCGCGATGCCGAGCATCTCAAGCGCATCCAGAGCGAGGCCCAGGCGGCGCTGGCGAAGGTGGGGTGAGGAGGGCGAGCAGCGAATCGCAAATAGCGAGTAGCAAGGCCTTCATTCGCTACTCGCCATTCGCCCCCTTCCCTCCCTGCCCCATCATCGGATATCGATGGTCCTACAAGCCATTAGCCAACCATCGGTGAGACCGGATGCGAAGCTCTTCGACTGCCTTGCGCGTCACCTTCAGCGTGCTCGCAACCTCGTTCATGCTGGTTGTCAGCGCGTCGGCGCAAATGGCCCCGGAGGCCGCCGCACCGCGGCCAAAGCCGGCGCCATCGATGCGCGCCGCGGCCTGCCATAACGGCCAGAGCTTCGACCGCTTTCTCGCCGAGCTGAAGCAGCGCGCCGTCGCAGACGGCGTGTCGCAGCGCGCGATCGCGGCCGCCTCGCCCTACCTCACCTATGACCAGGGCATCGTCAACCGCGACCGCGGCCAGCGGGTGTTCGGCCAGCTGTTCACCGAGTTCGCCGGCCGCATGGCAGCAAGCTACCGGATGCAGAACGGCCAGCAGCACATCAAGGCACATGCGGCCGCCTTTGCGCGCGCCGAGAAGGAGTATGGCGTGCCGCCGGCGGTGATCGCCGCATTCTGGGGCCTGGAGAGCGACTTCGGCGCCAACATGGGCAATTTGCCGGTGCTGCCCTCGCTGGTGTCGCTGGCCTATGACTGCCGCCGCAGCGAGCGCTTCCAGAACGAGACCATCGCCGCCTTGAAGGTCATCGACCGCGGCGACCTCGCGCCGGACGAGATGATCGGCTCCTGGGCGGGCGAGCTCGGCCAGACCCAGTTCCTGCCGACGCATTACGTCACCTACGCCGTCGACTATGACGGCGACGGCCGCCGCAACCTGCTGCGCAGCGCCCCGGACGTCATCGGCTCGACCGCGAACTACATCGCGACGGGGCTGAAATGGCGCCGCGGCGAGCCGTGGCTGGAGGAGATCCGCGTGCCGCAGAGCTTCCCCTGGGAGCAGGCCGATCTCACGGTCAAGGCGCCGCGCAGCAAATGGGCGGGCCTCGGCGTCAGCTACGCCGACGGCCGGCCACTGCCGAACGATGCGCTCGAAGCCTCGGTGCTGCTGCCGATGGGGCGCAACGGCCCGGCGTTCCTGGCCTATGCCAATTTCGCCGCCTACACCGAGTGGAACAATTCGCTGATCTATTCGACCACGGCCGGCTATCTGGCCACCCGCATAGCCGGCGCGCCGCCGATGCGCAAGGCCAGCGGCCCGGTCGCGCAGCTGCCATTCAACGAGATCAAGGAGCTGCAGCAGCTGCTGGTGAAGGCCGGCTTCGACGTCGGCAAGGTCGACGGCGTGCTGGGACAACAGAGCCGGATCGCGGTCAAGACCATGCAGCTGCGGCTGGGGCTGCCGGCCGACTCCTGGCCGACTGCGGAGTTGCTCGTGCGCATGCGCGGTACGCCGCGGGCGCAGGCCGCGCCGGCTTCAGCAACCGCGACACGCTAGCTGAGCCCCCATCGACGCGACGCCCGCGCGTCGCTCAAGAAGAGCCGAAGCGCCGGACATCAGTCGTGCCGCAGAAGGTCCTTGCGGACGGCTTATTGCGCTCCGGTGCGCAGACGGGTCGGCCAGCCGACACGGACCAGCGTTTCATCCGGATCAGATAACGCAAATTCGTACATCCCCCACGGCTTGTCTTCTGGCGATTGCTGAAATTCGCGCGCCGCAGCGTCGACGTTCTCGAGATAAAGATAAAGTCCAAACGGATTTCGGCCCGGCGTCAGCCAGCCTTCGACCGCGTCCGTCAGGTGCAAACATCCACGTTCTGGGTTCGACAGCATGCGATAGGTGTCGGGTTCACCTGGAGCAGGCTTTTCGCTATCGGGGCGCCTGAAGCCTAGTAGATTGTAGAACCGCTCCGACGCATCGAGGTCACTACACGGCAGGATGGCTATCAAAGATCCGGAAGGAACCATTCGCGCACCCCGACATCAGGCAAGCATCTCATCCGTCTTCTCGAGCCAAGATGTTTGACCTTGAAATTAGCACAGCCAGATGATCGCTCCGGACCAAAGCGGACAATTGGAGATCCGCAGCACCATGTGGATGTCGATCTTAGCAGCGCGTATTGGGACCTGCCCACGGGGAACCTGATGGCTGCGCTTTTTTCTCCGCGAGACGCGCCTGCTCCTTCTTTCTAAAATACGATGGAGCGGCCCATGCTGCGATGATCGACACCAAGCCCGCCGCTAGAACGAGCAAGTTCTTCAAAACTGCGGCCACAAACAGTCCCGGCGCTTGGTCGTACGACGTGTAAACGCCATCGCTGTACTTGGCTGGAAAATAGAGGTTACCGGTCGAGTACCAATGGTAAAAATTGGAGCCAGCGATGACAAGGAGGAACACGCCGAGCAGGCTGAACACCAACACGAACGGGATCGTACCTTTAGCCAGGGAGACATTTTGAATCATATCGAGCGGTCCTCAACGACATTTCAGATAGCTATGCTCCCACCGTTGCAGTTGGATCATATGCAACGATCCGATCGCCTCGTAATACGGAAGTACTCAATTCCAGATGAAGCGATGCGAATTCCGAAAGGTCAAGCTCGGCGGTTGGCCTTGCCGACGGCCGACTTCCATTTTGGCCTAGTGGAGCAACAACGGATCGGGAGCGCCAAACGGACGATGCCGGTCGTGACCGCTTGCTTGCCACGATTTCAAAAAGCATCGGCATGGATTGAAAATGTCGAAGGGCAGTCGGCCGCACGGGGCGATCCGCCGCGCCTAGGGCGGGAGCAACCCGGCTGCCGGCCCACGCAGCAGATCGCGTGGCCATCGATATCAACGACGCCGCCAACGTAAATCGCACGACGGCTGCAAAACGGCAGAAAGATGCAGTTGCATTCTCTTGAACGCCGCCCCATCTCGGGAACACGCATCGTTTGCGCCGTCTCCTCCCTCAGCGAGAGCATCACATGTCCTTTTACGATTCGACCGTGCCGGCCTACCTTCAGATCCTCGGCAGTCTGTCCGGCCTGCTCAGCAAGGCGGAAGCCTATTGCGAGGCCAAGAAGATCGCTCCGGAGGTGCTGCTCGGGGCACGCCTGTATCCGGACATGCTGCCGCTCTCCAAGCAGATCCAGCTCGCCTGCGACTTCGCCGCCAAAGGCTGTGCGCGGCTGTCGCACAGCGAGGTCCCGAGCACACCCGACACCGAGACGAGCTTTGCCGAGCTGCGCCAGCGCCTCGCCAAGACCGTCGATTACCTGAAGACCTTCACGCCGGCGCAGTTCGAGGGCGCCGATAGCCGCGACGTCACGTTCCCCGCCGCGGCGGGCGCCACCATGACTCTGAAGGGTCAGGAGTTCGTCAACCGGGTCTCGTTTCCGAATTTCTATTTCCACGCCGCGATCGCGCACGGCATTCTGCGACATCATGGCGTGGAGATCGGAAAGCGGGATTTTCTCGGGGTCGCCTGAGCTCCGCGGCGGCCGAGGCCACGTTCTCGGATGGACGACTCCCCGCCACATGATCCGTTCAGCGCATCTCCTCCTGCCCGGTCCGGCAGGAGGGAACGAAATGCCTGACGAGGAGCTTGGGATCGGGCGCCTCGATCCCAAGCGCCCTGAGGAAAGCCCTCCGAATGAATAAGCGCAAATCGAAAAAGGCCCGCATCATTCCTACCGCGATGCCCGACCTCGCCCGGTCCACCGAGACCGCCGAGCGCACAGTTCTGGCCGCCGACTTGGCGGGCCGGGAGGGCGAGCAGCTGCATGCCCGGTTAGAGACGGAAACGAGGCTGTCGGAACTGCTCGGGCAGGAGACCGAAGCGAAACTGCCGCCGATCCCACCTTCGGAACTGGATGTCAGGCCGGCGCTCCTGCTTCAACCCGCTCACCCGTCGTCCGGCGTCACGCCGCCCATCGAAGCTCCGGCGGACGTCAAGGAATCGGCCCACACAATGGGCGAGGCAAGGACGAACGATCGCTTGCTGGAGAGCGACGGACCTCGGCCGGCAATCGCGGGGTTGGAGGCTTGTCAGGCGCTGCTCACGGAGATCGCGAGGGACAATCTCGATTTCGCCGCGCGCCTTGCCTCGATGCGCTCGCCTCTTGAGATCGTGGGCATCGCGACGGAGTTCGCCAGTAGCCAGATCGGGACGTACGGCCGGTTCTCGAAAGCTGTCGCCGACATTGCATCTGGACGCCCCGTCCGGTGGCCTGACTAACAAGCTGCGGTACGCGCTCCGGATCAGGCCCGGAGCGACACTCAGCGTGCCGTTTCAGCGCCGCTCGCCGCAGTGATGACCGCCACGATGACGAGGCCGGTCAGCACCAAGCGTACACCGGCGCTGACGCCGAACGTATTGAGCATGGTCAGCAGTAGCACCAGGAACAGTGCCGCGCCGAACAGGCCGGGAATATTGGCCTTGCCACCGGCGACCGACGTGCCGCCGATCACGACCACCGCGATCGAGGCCAGCAGATATTCGTTGCCGATGTCGACATTGGCGCCGCGGAAGTAGCCGGCGAGCAGCGCGCCGTCGATGCCGCCGAGCGTGCCCGACAGCACGTAGGTGGCAAAGCGCACCCGGTTGACGGGGATGCCGGCCAGTCGTGCGGCCCGCATGTTCTGTCCGATCGCCAGCACGGACCGTCCGAACACAGTCCGTTGCAGCACGACATTCGCACCGATCATGAACAGCACGGTCAGCATCGCCAGCAACGGGATGCCGAACAGCTGGATGTTGGTGAATTCGGCAAAGCCCGGCGGCGGCTTGATCTGGAGCCCGCGACCATAGCTGATGTCGATCGACTGGATCACGAAGCTCGCCGACAGCGTCGCGATGATCGGGGGAATCCGCAGGGCCCAGATCAGCAGATAGTTCGCTGTCCCGACCGCAGCACCGCACGCGAGAGCGGCGAGCAGTCCGAGCGCAATGCGCTGGTCGTCGCCGGCCATCACGGTCATTGCCACCGCGCTCGCAAGACCGATATTGGCCGGCAGCGACAGGTCGACATTGCCCGGGCCGAGCGTGATCACGAACATCTGGCCGACCCCGACCACGACCGTGAACACGGCGAGCGAGAGCGCCGCGCTCAGCATGCCGCCGGCGCCGTAGCCGCCGGTGAAGACGATCGCCGCCAGCCATACGGCGAGCGCGCCGATGAAGGACCAGATCCATGGCTTGGCGAACGTGCTTCCGAGGGCGACCTTCATCGTGCCGCGTCCTTCCTGCTGATCAGCACACGGGCGGCGAGCACCACGATCAGGATCGCGCCATTGGCTGCGACCTGCCAGTCCGGCGGAATGCGCATGAAGGTGAGGAGCGGCGACGCCGCCAAGGCCAGGGTCAAGGCGCCGATGACCGCGCCGATCGGTGAGACCCGGCCGCCGACAAACTCTCCGCCGCCGAGGATGACCCCGGCGATGGACAACAGCGTGTAGCCGTTGCCGATGTTGGCGTCGCCCGAGGTCGTGGTGCCGATCAGCGCCAGGCCCGACAGCACGCCGAACAGGCCGGTGCAGGCAAACAGCGTCATCTTCGCCTTGAGCAGCGACCAGCCGGCCCGGCTGATCGCGAGTGAATTTCCGCCGCAGCCGCGCAGAACGGCGCCATAGGACGTGCGCATAAGTCCGACATGGGCGACCACGGCGATCAAAGCCGCAGCCAGGACCGGGAACGGCACGAATGGCGGCTTGACCGCCATGATCGTCAGCAGCCAGTCCGGCGCCTTGCCGCCGGGCTTCGGCAGCATCAGGATGGCAAGGCCCTGCCAGACGAAGCTCATGCCCAGGGTGACGACGATCGAAGGCAGGTTGCGCAGATGGATCAGTGCGCCGAGGCCCGCATAGGCAGCGATGCAGCCGAGCAGCGTGACGATCCCCAGCAGCGGGGTTTCGCGCAGCCAGGTCGCGGTGACGCAGCCGACGAAGCCGACGAATGCCCCGATCGACAAATCGAGGTCGTTGCCCGCGATCACGAACATCTGCGCCACGGTTGCCAGCGCAATCGGCACCGCGAGATTGAGCATCAAGGTGAAGCCGAAATAGCTGATGGCGCGCGGGTTGAGCCAGGCGATGCCGATCAGCACCAGCGCCAGCGACAGCGCCGGCAGCAGCGCCCGCAGCAACCGCGGCAGGTTGCGCGCGCCGAGCATGGGCAAGGCCTGTTTCGCGACCGCGTTCAACGACGCCATGCCATCAGCCTGCTTCTGCGAACGAGGACTGGATGACCTTCTGCTCGGTCAGCTCGTCGCGGGTCAGATCGGCCACGATCGCATCGTTGCGAAAGACATAGACATGGTCGCATTGCTTCAACTCGTCGGTCTCCGTGGTGTACCACAGGAACGTGCGGCCATTGTCCGCCTCCGCGCGAATGAGCGCGTAGACCTCAAGCTTGGTGCCGACGTCGACCCCGCGCATCGGATCGTCCATCAGCACGATGCGCGCGTCCGAGCCGAGCGCACGGGCGAACAGCACCTTTTGCTGATTGCCGCCCGACAAGGAGAGAATGTTGTTGTGGACATCGGGCGTGCGAATCCCGATCCTGTCGCGCCACTCCATCGCCAGCGCATGCTCCCGCGCAGGAGAGATCAGCAGGCCCCGGCGCAGTCGGGACAACGAGCGGACGCCGATGTTTTCGGCAATCGACCACAGCGGAAACACGCCATCCGACTGACGATCGCCGGCCACAAGCGCCACGCTCGCCATGACCTCTACGCCGCTCACCGTGCCTGTCGCGGCTGCGAACACGGTAAGCAGCAGCTCAGTCTGGCCATGCCCTGCGAGACCGGCGAGACCGATGACCTCGCCCTCATGGGCCACCAGCTCTTGGACCACCGGATCTTGAGCCCTGTTCTGGCGCTTCAGGCGCGCACGCACCCGCAAGGGCGATCGCCCGCGCGCCTGCCCATGGCTGGCGGCGGCGTCGCGCATGTGAGCCTCCACATCGCCCATCGCGCCGACCAGGCTGTCGCGATCGAACGCCGTTGCAGGCGCATCGGCAACGGTCCGGCCATCCCGCATCACTACGATACGATCGCAATTCGCAAGCACCTCACCCAGCACATGTGAAATGAAGATGCAGCTGACGCCTTCGGCGATCACTCGGCGCATGAAGCCAAGCAGCTGTCCGGAGGTGTGGGCATCGAGCGACGAGGTCGGCTCATCGAGGATGACCAACCGCACCGGCTGGTCCGTCACCGTGAAGGCGCGCGCGACCTCCACCATCTGACGTCGCCCGATCGGAAGGTCCTCGACAAGATCGGACGCAGCAATGCCGTGGCCGGGGAAGATGGCGTCGAGCTTGTCGAGGATCAGCCGTCCTGCCTTCCGTCGCCAGGCGAAGCCTGTCAGCGAAGGATGGAAAACGCGGGCATTCTCGGCGACCGTCAGATTCGGGCACAACGACAGTTCCTGGAACACGCAGCGTACGCCCAGCTCCTTGGCGAGATCCGGTGAATAGCCGACCGGCTTCACGCCGCCGATCGCGAGATGTCCGCGATCGGCAGCCGCAGTGCCGGCAAGGATGTGCATCAGCGTCGACTTGCCTGCACCATTGTGTCCGACGAGCCCAAGGCATTCGCCTGAAGCAAGCGCGAGGTCGACGCCGCCAAGAGCGCGGACGGCGCCGAAATGCTTTTCGATGCCGTCCAGTCTGACCAGCTCAGGGCACGTGACGGTCATTCGGCCCCTGCATCTGCGAACCGCGCGTCCGTTTGGCCATCACTTCATGTTGGCCTTGATCGCCGCGATCGCTTCCGCCTGCGTGTATTCGTGGCTGGCGACGCTGCCCTTCGGAATGTTGGGCAGCTCAGCCTCGAAATTGTCCTGGGTGAACGCGAGGTAGGGCACCAGCAGATCGTGGGGAATGTTCTTGTTGCCGTCGAGCACCTGCTGGGCGACCCAGAACGCCAGGGTCGATACGCCGGGTGCGATCGAGGCCGACCACGTGGTGTAGCCGTCCTTTGCCTTCTGCTCCTTCCACCACTGCAACTCGTCCTGACGGTTGCCCATGATGATGGTGGGGCGCGGCTTGCCGGCGGCGGCAAAGGCCTGGGCTGCGCCATAGCCGTCACCGCCCTGGTCGACCACGCCCACGATCTCGGGCAGCGACGGCAGCACGGTCGCGACCGCCTTCTGCGCCGTCGTCTGATCCCAGTCGCCGGTGACCGAGCCGACGATCTTGAACTGCGGGTGCGCCTTCACGCCTTCGAGGATTCCGGCGTGGATGGCATCGTCGATCGACGTGCCGGCAAGCCCGCGGATTTCGAGCAGGTTGCCGCCCTTGGGCTGGAATTTCGCCATCTGCTCGACCTCCTGCATCCCCATCGCCTTGAAGTCGACGACGACACGGTAGGCGCAGGGCTCGGTGACGACGCCGTCGAACGACACCACGATGATGCCGGCACTGCAGGCCTGCTTGACCGCGCCGTTCAAGGCATCGGGAGAAGAGGCGTTGATGACGATGGCGTCGTAGCCCTGCAGGATCAGATTCTGGATCTGCGCGGCCTGGGTCGGCACCTCCTTGTCGGCGGTCGTGAAGATATCTGCGGCAGCGACGACCTTGTCGGTCACGGCCTTCTTGGTGACGATCTCATAGCTCTTGAGCATCGCCTGACGCCAGGAATTGCCCGCATAGTTGTTTGAAAACGCGATCTTCTTGCCGCTGGTGTCGGCATGCGCCGACCCGCCGACGATGATGCTGACGGCGGCGCAAACGGCCGCGATCCCGATGCCGGACTTCATGGACAGACCTCCCCCCGCGGCCATGCGGACCGCAGTCTTTTCAGCGTCTCGATGGCGCTGGTGTCACGATATCGCTGCGCCTTTCGTTCGACAAGCTGGCACGCCCGCCGCGTACAATTCTGTTTGCCTTCTCTCTCTCAAGATCGAGAGGCCAGCGGATCAGTCCCGCGCTGTTTCGCCGACCCCCACCCGCATTTTTCGAATGGCTCGGTCCATTGCGCCGTTCGCGGCAATGCACAATTGACCCAGACCTGTCCTCTCAATGGGAACGCCGATGAGCACCTCCAAGCTGTTCGAGCCCTATAAGCTCGGCCCGATCACCCTTGCGAACCGCGTCGTGATGGCGCCGCTGACACGCAATCGCGCGGTGGAGGGCCTGGTGCCGAGCCCGCTGGCCACCGAGTACTATGGTCAGCGCGCCAGCGCGGGGCTCCTGATCACCGAGGCGAGCCAGGTCTCGCAACAGGGCCAGGGCTACCAGGACACGCCCGGCATCTATTCCAAGGAACAGATCGCCGGCTGGCGCGAGGTCACCGACGCCGTGCACGCCAAGGGCGGCCGCATCTTCATCCAGCTCTGGCATGTCGGCCGCATCTCGCACGTCTCGCTGCAGCCGAACGGCGGCGCGCCGGTCGCGCCCTCGGCCATTGCCGCCAAGACCAAGACCTTCGTCGGCGGCACCTTCACCGACGTGTCCACGCCCCGCGCGCTGGAGCCGAGCGAGATCCCGGGCATCGTCGAGGCCTTCAGGCAGGCCGCGCTCAATGCGATCGAGGCCGGCTTCGACGGCGTAGAGATTCATGGCGCCAATGGCTACCTGCTCGACCAGTTCGCCAAGGACGGCGCCAACAAGCGCACCGATGCCTATGGCGGGTCGATCGAGAACCGGGCCCGGCTGATGCTCGAAGTGGCAAAGGCGGTCTCCGGCGCGATCGGCGCCGACAAGACCGGCATCCGCCTGTCGCCGGTGACGCCGGCCAACGACATCAGCGATTCCAATCCCCAGGCCTTGTTCGACTACATCGTCGATCGGCTCGCTGCCCTCAATCTCGTCTTCATCCACGTCATCGAGGGCGCGACCGGCGGACCGCGCGACAACGCACCGTTCGACTACGCGTCCCTGCGCAAGCGCTTCAAGGGCGCCTACATCGCCAACAACGGCTACGATCTCGCACTCGCCAACAAGGTGCTCGACGCCGACGCCGCCGACCTGATCGCCTTCGGCAAGCTCTTCATCGCCAACCCCGATCTGGTCGAGCGGCTCAAGACCGGCGCCCCGCTCAACGAGCTCGACCGCGCCACGCTCTATGGCGGCGGCGAGAAGGGCTACACGGACTATCCGACGCTGAAGGCCGCGCAGGCGGCGGAGTAGTCGCCATCACGTAGGGTGGGCAAAGCAGCCGCCCGCAAGGGCGGTCGCGTGCCCACCGTGCATCCGCGCAAGCAGAGGGAATGGTGGGCACGGCGCGCGAGAGACCGCAGACGACGTAGCATCTCGCCCGCTCGCCTTTGCCCACCCTGCCCTCGCGCCCCCCGGACATCCCTATCGTCCTCCCATCTACGTCATGCTGCCCGGCAGGAAGCAACGCACATCGATGCGAAGGCCGGTATTGAGCTCGCGATAGTAGACCGGCCACACCATCGTCCTGCCGGCGCGATTGGGCTCGGTGACCACAGCCTCTTCCGGAACGGTCCACCACTGGCCTTCGATGCGCACGCGGTAGCGGCCGTCCTTCATGTCCCAATCGATGTCCGAGAGCGCGGTACCATCCGCGTCCGAGCAACATGGCCCCTTGCGTGACCGCAAATTCTCGAACCAGCCCTTGAGCGGCGAGTTGGCGTAGCGTCCATCGAGATCACGCGCGGTCGCATCGCCGAGCAGCAGGGAATGCGCGCCCAGGCCGCCGGCGAGAGTCACGACGGAGATTATCGCTCGCGCCCGATGAAGAAAGCAGAGCTGGCGAGCGGCCCCCACGACTGACGAGATGATCGATACAAACCTTAGAGATCCGCGGCTCATGTGCACCACCTCGTTGCGCGATATGATGCGCAATAGCTGGTCGCGTTCTGTGGCGGAAGTTCGTAGTTGACGACAATCGACGACAACTAATCGTAATGCGTCGCAAATTCCAAGAGCAAGCCGCGATCTCGTTGACGAAGTCCGCGGGACAATTGCCCGAGACCGCTTGTGATGAGCCTCTTCGACGATCCAGACCGGCTGCGTAGGTAGGCAAAACAGCCGCCCGCAGGGCAGTCGCGTGCCCACCGTGCATCCGCGCAGGCGGTGGGAATGGTGGGCACGGCGCGCGATGGAGCTGAGCACGTGACATGCAGTGTCGCTCGCCCGCGCCGCCCACCCTACGGTGGCGGAGACGCATCGCCTCGATCGTTCTGACAATCCAGCAACGAAAAGGCCGGGATTGCTCCCGGCCCTTTTTGCGTCGTGCTTCGCCCATCCAACCGACCGCTGGCGCCTCAAAACTCCGCGCGCACCTTCAGCACGGCCGACTGCTCGAGATACTGACTGCCCATCACGGCGTTGTAGCCCAGTGAGACCGACTGACGCTCGCCGAACGCCACCAGCTTGAGCGCGGCGCCGAGCTCGGCCAGGTTGCGCTCGGGCGACGGGCCGGCGGCAAAGAAGGTTGCACCGCCGCCGGCGAAGGCCGCCGTCACGTTCTGCGCGGTGTTGCCGAACTCGTGCCGCCACGCCGCCAGCGTCTCCAGCCCGAAGCCGTAGGTCGACGTAACCAGCAGCGGGACGGTCGAACGGAGACCGAGGTTCGAGCGCACCGAGTTGGTGGTCTGCTTGGCGATCGTGAGCGCGGCGCCGGCGGCGCTCGCCTCGGTATAGGCCTGCTGGTCGAGGCGGCCGTAGGTCACGCCGGCAAACGGCGTCAGCACGGCCCGGTCGACCTTCACCGGCATGCCGAACTCGCCCCGCGCAAGGGTCAGCCATCCCTTGTGGCTGCCCGAGACCGTGTCGGTGAAGCCCGCGAAGTTGATGCGGCGCGTGGTGGTGTAGTCGACCAGCGCGATCCCGGCGGAACCGTTGACGTACCAGGACGGCTGGGCATAGGCGCCGTACACCGTGCCTTGATAGTGCTGCATGCCGACCGCATCGCCGGCTGCGGTCCGATCGTCCATCGCGCTGGTAGCGTAGCCGAACGCCGCGCCGACGCGGAACGCACTGTCGATCCGCTGGTCGATGCCGGCCACCAGGCCGCCGGTGTTGCCGCTGTAACCCGCGACACCCGCCACGTCATGCTGCGAGGTATTGGTGCCGATCAGGCTGCCCCAGACAGTGCGCTCCGGCTCGGGCGCTATGGCCGGAGCCAGCGGTGCCTTCACCGTCGGACGGGCCTTGGTCGAATTGAAGGCCATCAGCATCGATGTGAGCGGATCGGTGTCGTCGGCGAAAGCCGAGGCAACGCGCGAGTTGGGGGACGCGGCTGCGGCCGTCAGCCGGTTGTCGATCTGGTTCTGGAACAGCGATGCGGTGCTGAGCGGCACCTGGACCTGTGCGCCGTTCACGAACGGACGCAACTGATCGCCGGCGTTGCGCACCTCACGATCGGTGCCGAGACTCTGCACGGCGCCGCCGAGCGCCTGCACCTGCGCGCTGCTGCCGTTGTAGCCGAACAGGCCGTTCAGCGCAGCAAGGCTGCTCGGCGATATCCCGGCGATGGTCGCAGGCGAGCGGACGGACGCGTTCAACAGCAGAGCCCCCGTGGAGGTATCGGCCGTGAAGCCGACCAGCGCGCTGGCGAAATCGACGTCGAGCGGCGTTGCCGACACCGAGGTCGCGATCCGGTAGACGTCGCCATTGCGCACGATGCCCTGAAGCGTCGGCGCAACCGTTCCGGCGCCCGCGAAAGTCACGGTGCCCGTGATGTTGCCGATCCTGGTCGAGGGCGCAGCAGCGGTGCCACCGGGTCCAAAGATCGTCGTCCGCAGCACAGCGCCATCGACGAGTTGCACGCCGGCCCCGCCGCTCACGGTGACCTGCGACTTCATCAAATCGAGCATGCCGAAATTGACGATGCTGGCGAGGCTGGTCACGCCATCGAGGGTCAGCGAATTGCTGCCGAGGCCGTTTTGCGCGACGACGTTGCCACTGAAGCCGGCGCCCTTGAGCAGGATGGTGTTGGTAGCGCCGTCCTGGTCGTTGATGGTGATGTCGCCGCCGAGGGTGCCGGTGTTGACCAGATTGAAGGTGCGGGCGCCAAAGAACGTCGCCGCCTGGTTGGTGCTGGCAGCGCAGAGCGGGTCGGTGGTGTTGGCGCCGGCGGTCGGACAGGCATTGCCGTTGGCGTCGGTGCCTGAGCCCGAGCTGCTATACGTGCCGGCGACGGTGCCGGCCGTCGCCTTCGCAAACGATCCGCGCGAAGCGCTCTGGTCGACCGAGATCGATCCCGCGATCGTGCCATTGTTGCTGACGTCGTGCTGGCCCGAGCCGAGATAGATGTTGCCCTGGATCAGGCCGGCGTTGGCGACGATGCTGTCGCGCGGGCCCGAGTTCGAGCCGCTGCCGGTCAGCGGGAACGACGATCCGGCGGCCAGACCGGCGGCCGTGGTCAGCGGGTTGGTGTCCAGCGCCAGGATGTCGCCCTTGATGACGCCGCCGGCGTTGTTGGTCAGCGTCAGCGCCTTGGTTTCGGTCACCGTGACGTTGCCGCTGGCATCGAACTTGTAGAGCGGCGAATCCGGATTGCTGCCGGGGATCGTATCGAACTCCGCACCGGCAAAGGCACCGACCGCCCAGTGACCGTCAGAGAACCGGCTCGCTGCCGTCCAGCTGGTGTTGGCGATGGTTCCGGAGTTGGTGATCGTGGTGTCGGCGCGCCCGTAATAGGCGGCCGCATAGTTGCCGGTTGCCGAAATCGTGCCGCCGGCCCGGTTGTTCACCACGAAGCTGTTGGTGTTATCGTCGGAATACAGCGCCGAGATGATGGCGAGATTGGTGCCGTTATAGCGCCCCGTCGCAGTGGCGCCGATCGAGACGCTCAGCTTGGTCGAATCGAACGTGCCGAAGAAATTCTGGGCGACGGCCAGGGTGCCGGTGTTGTTGACGGTGAACCTGTTGACCTGGCTGTCGGCGACGATGACGTGCAGCCGGCCGGCGCTGAGCTGGCTGGTGGTGAGGCTGAGCCAGCCGGCATTGTTGATGACGACGTTGTTGACGGCCGGATCTTCGGCATTGGAGAAGTTGGCCGCGATCATGCCACGGTCAGCCAGGCCGGCCTGGGTGTTGGTGGTGAGATTACGGACGGCAGTGGAATCCAGCGTGACGATCGTCGTCGGCGGGTTGGGATTGTAGCCGGTCGCCGGAAAGGCCGGGTTTGCCGGCGTATAGGAATTGCTGCCGCTCGAAGGCGTCGCCGTCCCCGCCGCGGCGTCGTACACCGCGACCGCAGAGGTAATGCTCCCACTGCAGGTGACGGTGAGGCCGGGCGTCGTACATTCGGCCCTTGCCTCGCCGGTGACCATCCACGTCGACAACAGCACGACACTCGCGGCAGCCGCTTCGCTGCGCTTTCTGTTTTTTGATTTCACCTGACGCCCCGGCTTACGCAATACACACGTTTCTAGTTGGTGGCTGATTGTATCGAAACATGGGTATCAGCAAGCAAGGCGAAAGTTTCTCGAACGCCAAGGGACAAATTCCAACTAACAACGGAATTAGTCCCCAAATACTCGAGCGATCACTACCGCTCGTAGATGACGCCGAATCTGCTCTCGCCAGATGCGAATGCGGCCTCAAGGTCGAAGCGAGCAGAGAGAGCAGCGGATGCATTACCAGTCGCCCGCAAGGGCACCACGCGACGACAAACGAGGCGCGAACAAGCTACACGCAAACGAGAAGGCCGGGATCTCTCCCGGCCTTCTTGCCACGGTGGGGGGCTGCCGTGGCACGGCGCGGATGCGCCTATGGTCGTCGGTACGCGAAGCTCAGAACTTCGCCCGGATGCCGGCATAGGCCGCGAGCGGCATGCCCGGCACCATGCTGCGTGGATCGTTCAAGGCAAAGGCCGTTCCGCCGCCGGCGGTGTTGAAGCCGGCCGGATCGAACACGGTGCCCGCCGAATAATAGCGCTGGTTGAACAGGTTCTGCACCAGCCCGAACACCTCGACATTCTTGGTCACCTGATAGGACGTGTTGACGTTCACGACCCAATAGGCCGGGACCTTCGGATAGACGTTGGTCTCGTCGTGCAACAGATATTGGCTGCCGACATAGTTGACGCTGGCGCCGACCTTCCAGTCATCGGTCACGGCATATTCGGCGCCGAGCTTCAGGCGGTGCGCCGGAATGCCGGGGATGTGGTTGCCGGAGACGACGCCGACGGGCACGCCCAGGAACGGATCGTTGACGTCGAACGCGCTGCGGAAAGTGGCGTCGATGAAGGTGTAGTTGGCGTAGGCCGTCCACCGGTTCCAGGCGAGGTCGAGCTTGGCTTCCACACCCTGGCGCAGGGTGTTGCCGGCGTTCTTGAAATAGCCGCGCACGGGGTTGGCCGGATCGACGACCTGGATGATGTCGTCGGAATTCTCGGTGCGGAACAAGCTAAGGCCCCAGCGCAGCCGCCAGCCGTCATCGACGGCCGCTGCCTTGACCGGCGCCTTACGATAGGGCGGGGGCGCCGCGGCATAGGCCGAGCCGCCACCCGAGATTTCCCCGCGCAGGCCGCCTTCGACGGTGCGCGACACCACCTGCTTGAGCGGCGGATCCGCGATCAGGAAGTTGTCGATCAGGCATGGATTGGCCGGATCGGAGCAGCCCAGCTCAAGCGGCGTCGGCGCGCGGTTGGCTTCGGAGTAGCCGGCATAGGCGGTCATGTTCGGCGTGATCTTGTAGGTCAGACCGACCACCGGATTGAAGCGCTGGAAGTTGTTGTCGCTGTTCAGCAGTGGGGCGAAGCCGGTCTGGTCGCGCAGATTGATCTGGGCCCAGTTGAAACGGCCGCCGGCCGTCAAGGCCAGCTGCGAGGTGATGTCGAAGGTGTTGGTCGCGTAGACGCCGAGATAGGTGTTCTTGGCGTTCAGGTTGACCGGGGCGAGGCCGGCGTTGGGCTGATCGATATAGACGCCGAGGCCGGTGACGAACAGGTTGTTGTCGATGGTGCCGAGCTCGGACGTCGCCTGGAAGTTGGTGTTGCCGTGGTCGACGCTGGCGCCGACGACGAAATGGTTGTCATGGCCGAACAACTGCGTCGTCGAGGTCGCCTGCAGCGAGCCGCCATAGCTGTCGGTCTTTACGGTGTTGCGATCGATCTGGCCGAGCGCAGCGTCGCCGGCCAGCGTGTTGGCGACCGGGCCATTGCGGTTGATGCCCCATGGGGTGCCGGCAGCGTCCTGGAGGACGAAGAAGCCGCCGCCATCGTCCTGCACCTCGGTGCCGTTGCCGTCGATGCGCGACGACTTGTAGTTGCGGTAGTAGCCGTTGGCCTGGACCGACAGCGTGTCGGTCGGCGCCCACTTCAGGCTGGCCTGCACCATCTGCATCTGCAGGCGCAGCGACTGCGGCCAAGTGTAGACGCTGGACCAGCGCTGGTTCAGCATCTCGATGGGCGTCGCCGCCACCGAGCCGAGCTTGTTGTCAGCGCCGGTGAAGGACAGATGGAATTCGGCGGTGTCGCCGCGCGCGCCGAAATCGGCATACATGCGCCGGATCTGCGAGGCCGACGAGTAGTCGCGCCAGCCGCGGTCATAGGCGCCTTCCGCCGCGATATAGGCCGAATAGGTGCCGTTGTTCCAACCGTATTGCGCGCCCGACTGGAGCCGGCCGAACGAGCCCCCGAACAGCTGCGTTTCTGCGCCCTGATAGGTAAAGCCGTTCTTCATCTCGATCGAGAGCGCGCCGCCGGTGGCGTTGAGGCCGAACAGCGGATTGTTCGGCATCAGGGTCATGCGCGCGATCGCCATCTCCGGGATCAGGTCCCAGTTCACGACGTCGCCGAAGGCCTCGTTGATGCGGGTGCCGTTCTGGTAGACGGCGATGCCCTGCGGCGTGCCGAGCACCGGCGAGGCGGTCTGGCCGCGATAGTTGAGGTCGCGCTGGAACGCGTTGCCGGTCTGGTCGCTGAGGGAGACGCCGGGCACCGACTGCAGAATGCCGTCGAGCAGCGACGGCGCGCGGCTGTGGTCGAGCTCCCGGGCTCCGATGGTCTCGACGTTGGACGGAATCTTGTCCTTCGCGATCTCGCTGCCTTGCACCGGCGAGACGCCGACCACCTCGATGGTCTGCAATGTCTGCTGCGCGAAGGCAGCCGTAGGCAGCAACGCACACGTCGCGAGAAGTGCGCTCTTCAGCGCCGACAGTCTGGTCAAGACGTCCCCCAGTTTCTTGTCGACCGATCCAGCAACAGCTCACGCCCCTGAGCCCCACCCGCGCCGAATCCAGCCGATTTACCCATTTTACGAACGTTAACATTCGTAAACAGCAGCAAAGTTCGCCGCAACGGGTAATATTCTTCGCCCCCTAGGGACAATCTTCCCGAATCCGGAAAGAGGCAATCAATTCGTCGGCCTCTTTCCCCGGCTCGGTCGCATTGTTGCACTCGGTCCTGGTTTGCAAAGGGAACTCGCGCGATAAGCGATGATAAGCGCCGCGGAGCGCAAAGAAACGAGATCTGATTAGGATGTACCGCGTTCTGCTCGTCGACGACCACCCGGTCGTGATCACGGCCTGCCGCTGGTTGCTGAACGAAGCCGGCATTGCCACGCTGATCGAGGCGCATGACGCAGAGAGCGGTTACGACGCCTTTGTCCGCGATAGGCCCGATGCCGCCGTCATCGATCTGCGCCTGCAGGGCGATGAGTTCGGCGGGATCAGGCTGATCGAGCGCATGCGGTCGCATGACCCGCGCGCCAGAATCCTGGTCTTCAGCATGCTGACTGATCCGCGCATCGTTCGCTCCGCCATCGATGCCGGCGCGAGCGGCTACCTGCTCAAGGATGCCCCGCCGCACGAATTGCCAAAGGCGCTGGAGCAGGTTCGGACGGGCGGTACCTATCTCGCCCCGGAGCTCGCCACCCGGATCGCGCTGTTGCGCAACGAGTCCGACGGAAACCTGCCGACGTCCCTGACGCCCCGCGAGCGTCAGGCCCTGGCCTTGCTGGCCGAAGCGAAATCCTACCAGGCGATCGCCGACCAGCTCGGGATCAGCTACAAGACGGTCATCAACCTGACCTACCGGCTGCGGCAGAAGCTCGGCGCGCGCAGCCTGCCCGACCTCGTCCGCCTGGCGGTGGAGATGGCGCGCCCGGGTCTGTGAGCGCTGGTGGGTTCCACTCAAGAAAAAGGCCCGCGACACTTTCCCGTCGCAGGCCCAGATCATTCGAATTGCCGGTCCGTCCCGGACCGCGTCCTACTTCAGCAGCTTGGCCACCGACTTCAGCTCTTTCGCATCGAGCGTGCCGTCATTGTCCGGATCGGCTGCTTTGAAGCGGCCGGCGACGAGCGCAAGGTACTCGTCCTTGGTCAGCGTGCCGTCATTGTCGGGATCAGCCGCCTTGAGGTCCTTCGCCGAGACGCGGCCGCGCAACTCCTTGGCGTCGAGCGTGCCGTCATGGTCGCGATCGAGCTTGTCGAACAGCGCGCCGGCTGCAGCCCGGACCTCGTTCATATCGGCGGTGCCATCCTTGTCAGGGTCGATCGAGGTCAGCAGCTTCGAAGCCGCCGGCGCGCTCGCCGCCATCGTCGAGGTGCCGACGATCGCGGCCATGCCCAGGGCGGCCGCCGTCGTCATCAGTTTCCAATTCATCGAAATGATCCTTTGTCTCCGCCGTCCGACGGGCCGGCGATGAAGGCTGCGTACCAACGTATGCGAGCGTCGCCGGTTTCCCCTGGCAACGCGCTACGCGCCATTTGGAACTAAGGGAGGTCCTGCCTTTTCGCAAGTGCAAGAAGGGAACGATCGGGAAATTCCCGAGGGGATCGCCGGGACTAAAACCTGGGACCATGCAGGAAATATCTCCCGGGACGGTCGTGGCGGGGTGTCCTCGCCGCATCGGAGTCGGCGCTTTGCCGTGCCTCGGCTCGGGCGTTCGCCGTGACGTTTCGTGCGCGCTTGACGATCGGGTAGGCCGCGCCGCGAGAGCGCGCGACCTTGTCGCGGCTGCAGCCCGTCTCAGCGGCCACGGCGCATGTCTTCCTGGTCGCGCTCTTCCCAGCTTGCGTCTCGTTCCACCACGCTTCCAGCTCTTCTCGCTGCAGCCTGTCGCGCGCGAAACTGGGTGTGGCCAGCGCCATCAACGCGCACAACGCCACGCTGAACATCACAGCCAGCGCAGCGAACCGGGCGGCGGTGCGGTGACGATGGTCGTTGGCTCGAGTCACGGGCGCGTCCGATCTCTGGCTGATCCAGCTGCCACAGGGCAGGTTGCACATGCCTGTCTTCCATCGGTGTGTGACATCAATGTGTTTGCCGCGCGCCACTTTCATCGCGAGATGAGATCGATTCGCGATTCGTCTGCCACAATGCTCCGGTCAAAATATCCCTATTGGCTTGCCAAAACCTCCCTGTTCTCGACGAAGACGAAACGGCGGCTCATCAATTGAGGCAATGGGCAACTGATCGTTTCCCGATCGCGTCACGTTTCAGCCGACACCGCCGCATGTTTTTGCCGCGCGCGCTCGTTAGCTCGTTTGATGAGGGAGCGTGGGGACATGCAGCGGACAAGCATCGGTCGACGACAACAAACACGCTCGCGATGGTGCATGGCTGCCGGCGCCTTCCTGCTCGCACCGTTCGGTGCAGCCGCCGAGGAGATCCAGGGTAACGATCCGGCATCGCCCGGACATTTCCAGGTCGAGCAGCGCTTCGGCTATCTGACAACCTTCAATCCGCAGCAGAACGGCGGACGCCGCGTGCCGCAGCGTGCGGTTACCGGCGAGACCGAGATCGGCTACTCGCCGACCGAGTGGTACGAGATCGCGCTGACCTCGCCCTACGCTTTCGCACGCACCAACGTGCCGATGGCGCTGGGCAATGTGATGGACAATGGCGTGCCCGGCTACTCATTCCAGTCCGGCGGCGTCACCATTCGCCAGACCTTCATCCAGGGCGACCGGCTCGAACGCACGGTGTTCGTCGGCCTGGTCTCGCGCACCATCCTGGCGCCGCAGGGCGGCCTGACGCCGGATCTGTGGGTTGCCAACAAGGCCGGCGCCGGCCAGCCGGGCGCACCGCGCTTCGTGCAGGAGGCCACGCCGCGGGTGGCGCAGATGTTCACGCCGATCATCGGCGTCAATCTGCCCAACGATTATCAGTTGATCTTCAACGCCAACATGACCTTCGGCATCGATGGCGCGGGCTCGGCCTTCGAGCCCTCGGTCCGCTTCGTCAAACGCCTCAGCGACCGCTGGACCGTCGGCATCGAGCATTTCTCCAACCTCGGACCGTTCGGCTACATCCTGCCCTGGAATCAGCAGATGCAGACGCTCTACGCGGTCGCCGACACGAAATTCAAAGGCTTCGAGTTCAGCTTCGGCGTCGGCTATGGCCTCACCAACGCCTCGCGCGGCCTCGCGCTGAAGACAAGCATCGGCAAGGATTTCTGATCCACGCGGTCGCCACGCTCACCTCAGCTCAATCCAAGGAAAAGGACCCGTCATGCGTCGCCTCGTCACCGCCTGTGCCGTTCTCCTGCTGGCCGGCTCCGCTGCCTCGGCAGAAGACGGACCGCGCTTTCTCAACCGCACCGGCCAGACCATCGTGAAGATGTATCTGGCGGCCGCCGGCACCAAGAACTGGGGCGTCGATCAGTGCAAGAACGACGACGAAGGCATGGTCGACCACAACGAGCGGATGACCCTGGTTGGCGTGAAATCAGGCCGCTACGACATCAAGCTGTCCGAACAAGGCGGCCGCACCTGCCTCGCCAAGAACATCGAGCTCAAGGAAGGCGCGCAGTTCGTCGTGCGTGACACCGATCTCACCGAATGCTCGAAATGATCTTCGCGCTTGCGGCCGCTCAGCGCGGCCGGAGGCGCAATGGCACGGTTCGCGACACCTGCGCCATGGTCATCACCGGCGGAAAGCGCGGGAACGGCTGAGCCCGTTCGATGATGGACAGCGCCGCGCGATCAAGCGCCGGCGAGCCCGAGCTGCCGGCCAGCCGCCGCGACAACAAGCGGCCATTGCGGTCGATGACGACGCTGATCGCAACCGTGCCGGTGACGCCGTTGCCGTCCGACGGATACGCGCCCGCGGCGGCACGACCGATCTGTGCTTCGACCTGATGGTTCCACGCGGCCTGCCCCTCGCGCGCTCCGACGCTGTCCTCGCCCGGATTGGGTGCCGACGCGACACGTGAGGGCCGGCTCGCGGGCGCCGCAGCCGGCTTCGCTGGCGCGGGCTTCTTCTCGGCCCTCTCCTTCGCCTCTTTCTTTTCCGCCGGCTTGTGCTCGACGCGCTCGGGCACAGGAGCCGGCTTCGCCTCCGGCGGCTTGGCTTCGATCGGCTTCGGCGGAGTCGGTGGCGGCAGCACGACGTCGTCAGCGCGCGGCGGCTCGGGCGCGAGCGTGACCTGCGGAGCGGGCTCGGGCGACAGCATGACTTCCGGCACGGGTTCGGCGACGGCTTCACGCACAGCGGGCTCGTCCTTGACCGGCTCTTCCTTCGGCGGCTCGACCGGCGGGGTCGGCTCGGCCGGCGGCGCATCCTGGATCGCGGGCGCCGGCTCGCTCACCACCGCTGGCGTGAACACGACGTCGAACGCAGGCGCCTCGGCGCGTCCCTCCGGTGCGGGACGCAGCAATAGATAGCCAACTGCGAGCCCGACATGCAGTCCGGCCACCAGCAGCGCGGCGACGGTCCACAGCGTCCGCTCACGGCGCTCCTCCTGGTCGAACGGATCGAGCGTCAGGACGCTCACTGCGCGCCCCGGTCTTCCAATGCGACCAGCGCCACCTTCACATAGCCGGCACGGCGCAGCGTGTTCATCAGCGCCATCACCTCGCCATAGGGCAGCGTCTGATCGGCGCGCAGCAGCACGCGCTGCCCATGATCGGACCTGGTCGCGGCATCGAGGGACGCTGCGATGTCAGCCTGTTCGACACTGTGGTCGCCGACGGCGAGCGAACGATCGGCTTTGAACGTGACGAAGATCGGCGTCTCGGCGCGCGGCTGCGGCTCGGCCGAGATCGCTGGCAGGTTGACCGGGATGTCGACGGTCGCGAGCGGCGCCGCGACCATGAAGATGATGAGCAGCACCAGCATGACGTCGATGAACGGCGTCACGTTGATGTCGTGCGTCTCCTCGAATTCGTCGGTGCGCCGGGCGAGCTTGACGGCCATGGCTCACTCCGCCGGATTGGCGATCGACAACAGCGGTGCATCGACCGCGCGGATCGCGCTGCGCCGCGCCTCGGCTGGACCTGCGTGCTGGCGGTCGAGATCGCGGCTGATCAGGCGCATCACGGCGACGGATGCATCGGCGATGACGGCGCGATAGCCGCCGGTGGCGCGCGCGAACAGATTGTAGATCACCACCGCGGGGATCGCCGCGGCGAGGCCGAAGGCGGTGGCGAGCAGCGCCTCCGCGATGCCCGGCGCGACCACGGCGAGGTTGGTCGTATGCGCATGGGAAATGCCGATGAAGCTGTTCATGATGCCCCAGACGGTGCCGAACAGGCCGACGAAGGGGGCAACGGCGCCGACGGTGGCGAGAATGCCGATGCCGCGGCCGATGCGCGCGACAGCCGCCGCCTCGATCCGCTCGAACTGCCAGGAGACGCGCTCCTTGATGCCGTCGGCGGGAAGGCCGCGCGACTTGTCGATCTCGTCTTCGGCGGTCGCAAGCAGGCGCCCTACGACGCCGTCCTCGGCTGAAACGCGCCCTGTCGCGTCCGACAAGGAGCGTGCCGCAACCGTAATACTCAGCGCGCCGCGTCCCTTGCGGAGCGCCGAGCGCAGCTGGATCGTCTTGACGACGAGGACGGTCCAGGTCGCCACCGATGCCAGCACCAGCCCGATCATGACGGCCTGCACGACGATGTCGGCCTTCATGAACATGGTCCAGGGCGACAATGCTTCCGGCAGTGGGCTCACGAGACTGGCGATGTTGGCCTGGTCCATTGTCGTACTCCCTCGTGGCCCCGTGAGCTTGGTGATCGCGATTCCCGGCGCTATCGCGTCCCGCCCCCCGCGCTTCAGGCGATGCGCGCGCGGTCGGCCGAAGAGCGTCGTGGAATCGTGTCGAGGCCTTGTTGTTTCGTGTCCTTGGGGCAAAGTCACGGCGACGGTCGCAACAATGCCGGTCACGAAAGAGTGCCGCCTGTCGGCATCGGCTTCAAGGCACTTGGCGCGTGGAATATGTCCCATGCGCATCGGGAAAAAATCCCGAAGCGAGCAGGAACAGCCTCGCCGCCAACGATGGTGGCGGCATTCGGCAGACGCCAATTCCCCCGCGTCAGGGAACGCGATAACGTCATCGCATGACGTCCACGCCCGAAGACATCGTGCGTCGTGCCGCAGCCAGCTACAACGCCGGCCACATCGACGAGGCGCGCCGGCTGTGCGAGCAGGAGCTTGCGCGCAGCCCCGGCGAGCCAATGCTCAGTCACCTGCTGGCTGCGGTGCTGCTTTCGCGGCAGGAGATCGCCGCTGCACGCTCCCACGTCGCGGCGAGCCTCGCGAGGCGCCCCGACAACGCCGCCGCGCAACTGCTCGCTGCGCGCATCGCCCGCGCCGACAAGGATTACGCCGCCGCCCTCGACCATGTCGATCGTGCGTTGGCGTTGGCGCCGCAGCGCGAAGCCTTCGTCGAGAAGGCGCGCATCCTCGACCAGGCCGGCCATCGCGCCCAGGCCCGCAGCGCATGGCAGGCGATCCTCAAGGTCGTGCCTGATCATGGCGAAGCCGCCGCGCGGCTCGGCCGGTTCGCATTCGAGGAGAGCGATCTCGCGGGCGCCGCTTCTTATCTGGAGCAGGCGACGTCGGGCGACGCTCCCGCCTCCGTCTGGTTCGATCTAGGACTGGTCCGCCAGGATCGGCGTGACCACAGCGGTGCGGCAGTCGCCTACAGGAAAGCATTGGCACTCAATCCCGGTCACGCCGAGGCCGCGCTCAATCTGGGCATCGCGCTGCAGGAAAGCGGTGATGCAGACGCGGCGATGCCGTTCTATCGAACGGCCTACCGGCTGCGGCCACAGATGTTCGGCGCGATCGCGATGGCGTTGACCTCCGCCGCGCATGGCAAACTGTGGCTCGACGAAGCCGCACTGCGGTTGGCCTTAGCTCGTTAACCGGCCACGCCGGGCGCGAAACCGCTTGCGATAGACGTTCGGTGCCGCCAGCACCTGCGCAACCGTCTCGGAATACGCGATTCCGTGATCCGCATCGAACGGCTCGTACACCAGCTCCAACGCTTCGCGGGGCACTGGAAAACATTGCGCGACCGGCGTGCCCTTCGGCACCACGCCGCAATAATCGGGCGCGATCCAGAGGGCTGGAAAGTTGATGCCGCCGTCGTGGAAGCGATCGGCATCGACGAGACCGGTCACAGTCCGAAACGGCAGATCGTCGCGATTGACCGGGTGCGTCGCAAACAGCGACCAGCCCTCGGGACATTCGATGGTCCAGAAGCTGTTGAACTTGATTGCCGACTGCCGGTCGTGCGCGAATGGAGCGCCTTCGAATTGCGCGGCGACGTGGAAACTGAGGGGTGCGCGGGGGTGCCCTGCGGTCGCAGGCGCCGGAATGTCCCAGTCCCAGGAGAAGGCGCCGCGCTCGACCTGGATGTCGCAGGGCAGCAGGATCATCACGCCATGGGCCATCGCATCGACGAACGGCGGACACTGCTTGACGGTGCGGATGTCGCGGCCGTGCAGATCGGAATGGGCCGACGCCGGCATCCGGCGCAGCCAATCCGGCAGCGTCGTGCGCGCAGGCACCGGCCGCGGCAGATGCGGCTCCAGCGCGGGATCGCAGCGGAAGGTCATGCGCATGAACGGACTCCAAGCCATCCGGCGAACCCAGACCGATAATAGCCGTCATTGCGAGCGATAGCGAAGCAATCCAGCGCCACTCAAAGATTCTGGATTGCTTCGCTTCGCTCGCAATGACGAATGGCAAAAGGCCGGGATTGCTCCCGGCCTTTCGTGTTCATTTCCTCTCATGCCCCCCGCAGGCGAGGCATCCAGTCAACGCCGGCGGTCCAGAGCTGAGACGCCGCGGTGTACTGGATCGCCCGGCCGAGCCGGGCGATGACAGCCGAGCGTTGGCTCACTTCGCCTCGGCGCGCTTCGGCGGGCTGGCCGGCCACGACTTGATCAGCGTGTCGTAGTCGATGGTTTCGCCCTTCGGCTTCTCGTTCGCGAGCTTGCGCTGCGGAGCGATGTTGCCGTCCTTCGCCGACTTGGCGAACCAGTACTCCGCGGTCTCCTTCTTGTTCAGCTTCGGACCGCAATCGCCCTGCACCTTGGACTTCTCCAGACGCTCGAGGACGGAGTCCTGAGCGGCCGCGAGCGCGTCCATGGCCTGCTGCGGGGTCTTCGCACCGGACGACGCATCGCCGATGTTCTGCCACCACAGCTGCGCCAGCTTCGGATAGTCGGGCACGTTGTTGCCGGTCGGGGTCCACTGCACGCGCGCGGGCGAGCGGTAGAACTCGATCAGGCCGCCGAGCTTCGGCGCACGCTCGGTGAAGGACTTGTCCCAGATGTCCGACTCACGAATGAAGGTGAGACCGACATGGCTCTTCTTCAAGCTGACCGTCTTGGAGACGATGAACTGCTGATAGAGCCAGGCCGCCTTGCGGCGGTCGACCGGAGTCGACTTCAGAAGCGTCAGCGAGCCGACGTCCTGATAGCCGAGCTTCATGCCTTCCTTCCAGTACGAGCCGTGCGGCGACGGGGCCATGCGCCATTTCGGCGTGCCGTCGGCGTTCATCACCGGCAGGCCGGGCTTGACCATGTCGGCGGTGAAGGCGGTGTACCAGAAGATCTGCTGAGCGACGTTGCCCTGCGACGGCACCGGACCCGACTCGGAGAAGGTCATGCCTTGCGCCTGCGGCGGGGCATACTTCTTCATCCAGTCGAGATATTTGGCGATCGAGTAGACCGCGGCCGGGCCGTTGACGTCACCGCCACGCTCGACCGAGGAGCCGACGGGGCGGCAGCCTTCCATGCGGATGCCCCATTCGTCGACCGGCAGGCCGTTCGGGATGCCCTTGTCGCCGTTGCCGGCCATCGACAGCCAGGCGTCGGTGAAGCGCCAGCCGAGCGACGGATCCTTCTTGCCATAGTCCATGTGGCCATAGACCTTGGCGCCGTTGATCTCCTTGATGTCGTTGGTGAAGAAATCGGCGATGTCCTCGTAGGCCGACCAGTTCACGGGCACGCCGAGATCGTAGCCATACTTGGCCTTGAACTTGGCCTTGTAGTCCGGGTTGGTGAACCAGTCGTAGCGGAACCAATAGAGGTTGGCGAACTGCTGGTCCGGCAGCTGATAGAGATGGCCGTTCGGCGCGGTGGTGAATGACTTGCCGATGAAGTCGTTGACGTCGAGTCCGGGATTGGTGACGTCCTTGGCCTCGCCGGCCATCCACTCCGTCAGATCGACGGCTTGCCCGTAGCGGAAGTGGGTGCCGATGAAGTCGGAATCGTTGATCCAGCCGTCATAGACGTTCTTGCCGGACTGCATCTGGGTCTGGATCTTCTCGACGACGTCACCCTCCTGGATGATGTCGTGCTTGACCTTGATGCCCGTGATTTCCTCGAACGCCTTGGCCAGCGTCTTGGATTCGTATTCGTGCGTGGTGAGGGTTTCCGACACCACGTTGATGTCCATGCCCTTGAAGGGGGCAGCGGCCTTGATGAACCACTGCATCTCCTTCAGCTGATCGTCCTTCGACAAGGTCGAAGGCTGGAATTCGCTGTCGATCCACTTCTTCGCTGCCGCCTCATCGGCATAAGCGGGCGCGGTGATCGCGGCTGACGCCGCCATCAGCGCGAATGCGCTCGTCATCATCAGCGCTCTGGTCTTGAAGACCTTGGCCCTGGGCAAGGGCTTCTTCCCTTCCGGCAGATATCGCATGGTGTTCCTCCATTGCAGCGACACGTTTTTCAGGCCCGGGTTGCTTCCCGGATCTGCTCCTTTTCGTTCGCCTCAAACGGTGCGGAAGATCGCAACGGCTGACGCCAACGAAATCACGGTTGCGAGCCAGAGGCTCGAAAGTTCAAGTCCCTCTCCGATCGGGAGAGTCGTCAAGGGGTCGGTCCCGACGAAGCCGATCCAGGCCAGATGAATCACGGCCGCCGATATCAGCGACACGAACAGGCGATCGCCGCGCGTGGTCGGAATGCGCAGGATCCCGACGCGCTCGGCCTCCGGGTAGCGGGCGGCGAGCCAGGTCATGACAGCGAGCGTGCCGCCGAGCGCAACGAAGAAGATCGCCGTCGGCAACGTCCAGGCCATCCATGCGATGTTGTCCATGGCTCAACCCTTTCTGCTCGAGCGATCGAAGGCTCTAGCGCCGAATACGGTGCGCTCCCCTCCCCCTTGCGGGGATGGGTGGGGGGTGGGGGTCCCGACGAAGACTGCCCGTGGGGTACCCCCCTCCCCAGCCCTCCCCCACAAGGGGGGAGGGAGCGCACTGAACTTGTGGCTATGAGTTCGCACCATCATCACACCCGTCCCAGCGCGAAGCCGCGCGCGATGTAGTTGCGGACGAACCAGATCACGAGTGCGCCGGGAATGATGGTGAGCACGCCGGCGGCGGCGAGCAGGCCCCAATCCATGCCGGCCGCCGACACCGTGCGGGTCATCACCGCCGAGATCGGCTTGGCGTCGACCGAGGTCAGCGTGCGCGCCAGCAGCAGTTCGACCCAGGAGAACATGAAGCAGAAGAACGCGGCGACGCCGATGCCGCTCGCGATCAGCGGCACCAGGATCTTCACGAAGAAGCGCGGGAACGAGTAGCCGTCGAGGAACGCCGTCTCGTCGATCTCGCGCGGGACGGACGACACGAAGCCTTCGAGGATCCACACCGCGAGCGGGATGTTGAAGATGCAATGCGCGAGCGCCACCGCCCAGGGCGTATCGAACAGCCCGATCGCCGAATAGAGGTTGAAGAACGGCAATGCGTAGACCGCGGCCGGCGCCATGCGGTTCGACAGCAGCCAGAAGAACAAATGCTTGTCGCCGAGGAAGCGGTAGCGCGAGAACGCATAGGCCGCCGGCAGCGCCACCGCGATCGAGATCACCGTATTGATGATGACGTATTTCAGCGAGTTGATGTAGCCGGAATACCAGCTCTCGTCGGTGAAGATGCGCGCGTAGTTGGCCAGCGTCGGCTGATGCGGCCACAGCGTCATGGTCGAGACGATCTCGCCGTTGGTCTTGAAGCTCATGTTCACGAGCCAGTAGATCGGCAGCAGCAGGAAGACCAGGAACACCGACATGATGACGCGACGGCCGGGAATCGTATTCATCACGCGCCCCCGTTCGCCGGCCGGCGCTCGGCGCCGGCATTGGTCATGATGGTGTAGAACACCCAGCAGACGATCAGGATGATCAGGTTGTAGACCAGCGACAGCGCCGCGGCCTTGCCGAGGTCGAACTGGCCGAGCGCGATCTTGACGAGCTCGATCGAGATGAAGGTGGTGGAATTGCCGGGCCCGCCGCCGGTCACGACGAACGGCTCGGTGTAGATCATGAAGCTGTCCATGAAGCGCAGCAGCACCGCGATCAGCAGCACGCGGTGCATCTTCGGCAGCTGGATCGCGGTGAACACCGCCCAGCGCGAGGCACCGTCGATCTGCGCCGCCTGGTAATAGGCGTCGGGGATCGACTTCAGACCGGCATAGCAGAGCAGCGCCACCAGGCTGGTCCAGTGCCAGACGTCCATCACGATGACGGTGGCCCAGGCGTCGAGATCGTTGGAGACGTAATTGTAGTCGATGCCTATGCTCGTCAGCGTATAGCCGAGCAGGCCGATGTCGGGGCGGCCGAAGATCTGCCAGATCGTGCCGACCACGTTCCATGGAATCAGCAGCGGCAACGCCAGCACGACCAGGCAGAACGCCACCGTCCACCCGGACCGCGGCATCGACAGCGCTACGACGATGCCGAGCGGCACCTCGATGGCGAGGATCGCGGCCGAGAACACCAGATTGCGCCCGAGCGAGGCCAGGAAACGGCCGCCGAGATCGGTCGAGGGATCGAGCAGCTCCTTGAACCAGCCGACGCCGTTCCAGAAGAACTGGTTGTTGCCGAAGGTGTCCTGCATCGAATAGTTGACGACCGTCATCAGCGGCAGGATGGCGGAGAACGCGACCAGCAGGAACACCGGCAGCACCAGGAACCAGGCCTTGTTGTTGATGGTCTTGTCCATCACTCAGGCTCCTTCGACGAGACGGCTGTCGGCATAGACATGAACATAGGCCGGATCGAACTTCAGACCGATCGCCGACCCCGACGGCGAGAAGCCGGCCGGCAGGCGGGCGGCGAATTTGACGTCACCGACCCGGACACGCGCAAAGCGGATACGGCCGAGATCATCGACGCGCTCGATATTGGCGGCAAGCAGGCCCGGCGCCGGCGCTGCGACGTCGACGAATTCAGGCCGCACGCCGATCTCGATCTTGGCACCCGCCGGCAGCGCATCATAGCTGCGCGCAAGCGTCAGCGTATGACCGTCGATGCGGGCCTCGCGGCCCTTCACCTCGGCCGAGAGGATGTTCATGCCGGGCGAGCCAATGAAATAGCCGACGAAGGTGTGCGCGGGCTTGTCAAACAGCTCGGCCGGGGTGCCGCTCTGCACGACGCGGCCGTCATGCATCACGACGACGGTGTCGGCGAAGGTCAGCGCCTCGGTCTGGTCATGGGTGACGTAGATCATGGTGAGGTCGAGCTCACGATGCAGCGCCTTCAGCTTCGAGCGCAGCTGCCATTTCAGCTCGGGATCGATCACGGTCAGCGGCTCGTCGAACAGCACCGCGGCGACGTCAGAGCGCACCAGCCCGCGCCCGAGCGAGATCTTCTGCTTGGCGTCGGCCGTGAGCCGCGTCGCCTTGCGATTGAGGTCGGGCGTCAGGTCGAGCAGCCGCGCGATCTCGGCGACGCGCTTGTCGATCTCCGATTTCGGCACGCCGCGATTCTTCAGCGGGAAGGCGAGATTCTCGCCGACCGTCATCGTGTCGTAGATCACCGGGAACTGGAACACCTGAGCGATGTTGCGTTCCCGGGTCGAGGCTCGTGAGATGTCGACGCCGTCGAACAGGATCTTGCCGCGCGAGGGCGTGACGATGCCGGAAATCAGGTTGAGCAGCGTGGTCTTGCCGCAGCCGGACGGGCCCAGCAGCGCATAGGCGCCGCCCTGGCGCCAAGTCATCGTCACCGGCTTCAGCGCGTAGCTTTCGGGATCGTCGCCATTGCCGTAGGAGTGGGCGAGATCGACGAGGTCAATGCGGGCCATGCGGCATCTCCCTCAGATCTTGGGCGCCGCGACCAGACGGTCGCCGGCGTCGAACACGAAGACATTGGCGGGATCGAGCACGGCATCGAGGACCTCGCCGGGCTCATATTCATGGACACCGTGCAGCACGGCGACCCAGTTCATGCCGTCGCGCGTCAGATGCACGAAGCTCTCCGATCCCGTGATCTCGGTGACCGAGACGGTGGCCGGAAAGGCATGGCGGCCATGGCTACCGTCGCCTTGGGCCAAGCCGAGCTGATGCGGCCGGAAGCCGGCGCGGTAGGCGCCATCAGGCAGATCGGCATAGAGCCCGACCGCGGGCGCCTTCACGCCGCCGGCATAATGCACGCTGTCGCCGCGCTTTTCGATCTCCACCGTGTTCATCGGCGGATCGGAGAACACCTGCCCGACACGCAGCGTATCGGGACGGCGATACACGGACGCAGTGTCGCCGGTCTGCAGCGCCTGCCCTTCCCACATGCAGATGGTGCGGCCGCCGAGCAGCAGCGCTTCCGACGGCTCGGTGGTGGCGTAGACGAAGATCGCGCCCGAGGCTTCGAAGATGCGCGGCAGTTCGGCGCGCAGCTCCTCGCGCAGCTTGTAGTCGAGGTTGGCGAGCGGCTCGTCCAGCAGCACCAGATCAGCCCCCTTCACCAGCGCCCGCGCGATCGCGGTGCGCTGCTGCTGACCGCCGGAAAGCTGCAGCGGCGTACGCTTCAAGTAAGGCTCGAGCCGGAGCAGCCTGGCAGCCTCCGCCACACGCTTCTCGATTTCGTCGCGCGGCTTGCCCTGCACGCGCAAGGGCGAGGCGATGTTCTCGTAGACCGTCAGCGACGGGTAGTTGATGAACTGCTGGTAGACCATCGCGACCGAGCGCTGCCGCACGTCGGCGCCGGTCACGTCCTTGCCGTCGACGAGGACGCGGCCGGTGGTCGGACGGTCGAGGCCGGCGAGCAGCCGCATGATCGAGGTCTTGCCCGACAGGGTCGGGCCGAGCAGCACGCTCAGCGTGCCGCGCTGCAGGGTCAGCGAGACGTCGCGAATGGTGGTGACGCCGTCGACGATGCGGGAGACGTGATCGAGCGTGACGCTCATGCGCGTCCTCCCGCCTCACGCGCCTGCATGGCGGAGCGCTCCCGGTCGGCAACGATCCACGCGTCGAGCGCGGCAATCTCGGCCGTCGACATTCGCAACCCCAGCTTCGATCGCCGCCACACGATGTCCTCGGCCGTCAACGCCCACTCATCCGTCATCAGGTACCTGACTTCACGCTCCGTCAAGGTGCCACCGAAATCCTGGCCGAGATCGGCGGAAGATGTCGCACCAGCGAGCATGGTCGCAGCCCGCGTGCCATAGGCGTAGGCGATCCGCTTCGCATGTGCATCTGACAGGAACGGATAGGTCTTGCGGAGATCGGCGATCAGCGGCGCCACGGCCGAGACCTTCATATCGCCACCGGGCAACGGCGACTTGCCGGTCCAGCCCTCCTGCGCCTTGGTGCCCTTCAGATAGGGCGCGAGGCGCTCAAGCGCCTCCTCCGACAACCGCCGATAGGTGGTGATCTTGCCGCCATAGATCGACAGCAGCGGCAGGCCGCCGGGCGCGTCGAGCTCGAACACATAGTCGCGCGTCGCAGCCTTGGCCTCGCTGGCGCCGTCGTCATAGAGCGGCCGCACCCCGGAATAGCTCCACACGACGTCGCTCGGCTTGACCGGCTTGGCGAGATACTCCCCGAGCGCGGCGCAGAGATAGGCGATCTCCTCGTCGGTCGCCTTCACCTTCGCCGGGTCACCCTGATAGTCGCGGTCCGTGGTGCCGATCAGCGTGAAGTCCTGCTGATAGGGGATCGCGAAGATGATGCGGCCATCGGCGTTCTGGAAAATGTAGGCGCGGTCGTGATCGTACAGCTTGCGCACCACGATGTGCGAGCCCTGCACCAGCCGCACTTTCGCTTTTGCATTGACGCCGGCACCGGTCGCCAGCACCTGCTCCACCCAGGGCCCTGCGGCATTGACCAGCGCACGCGCCTTGATGGTCTCGCGCTCGCCGGTCTGGGTGTTCTCGGTGGTGACCAGCCAGACGCCGCCGTCCTGCCGGATCTCGGTCGCACGGGCGCGCGTGCGGATCACGGCGCCACGGTCGGCCGCATCGCGGGCGGTGAGCACGACGAGACGGGCATCGTCGACGAAGCAATCGGAATATTCGAACCCCTTGCTATAGCGTCCGGCGATCAGGGGACGGCCGACCTCGTCATGCCGCAGGTTGACCGAGCGGGTCGGCGGCAGGAGCTTGCGGCCCCCGAGATGGTCATAGAGGAACAGGCCGAGGCGCAGCAGCCAGGCCGGACGCAGGCCCGAATGGTGCGGCAGCACGAAACGTAGCGGACGGATGATGTGGGGCGCGATCTGCCACAGGATTTCGCGCTCGATCAGCGCCTCCCGCACCAGACGAAACTCGTAATATTCGAGATAGCGCAGGCCGCCATGGACGAGCTTGGTCGACCAGGACGAGGTTCCGCTCGCCAGATCGTTCATTTCACACAGGAAAACGGAATTCCCGCGTCCGGCCGCATCGCGCGCGATGCCGCAGCCGTTCACGCCGCCTCCGACAATGGCGAGGTCGTAGATCCGCTCCAACAGACGCATCCCCCGAGCAATCGCCTTCGACCGGCGATTTCACTTTCGCTTTCGAGTTAAACACAAACGAAAGTGAAAGCAAATCGAAATCCGCATGTTGGACCGAGATTGGGCAGAACCTGCCCAATCAGGGATCAAACAGCCCGGGATGATGGCGGAGCGTCAGGCGCGGCGCAGCACCGTTGACGAGGTGGTTTCGGTCGCGTCTGCGGCCTCATCCGTGTCGTCCGCGGGCATCGCCGAGATCACCTCGATGCCACGGCTATGGCAGAGGCTGGCCAATCCGTCCGGCAAGGGACGATCGGTGACGAAGGTCTGGATCTGGCTGAGATGGGCGATGCGCACCGGCGCACTGCGATGCAGCTTGGTGGAATCGGCGACCAGCATCACGCTGCGCGCATTGGCGATGATGGCCTGCGCGACCTGTACCTCGCGATAGTCGAAGTCGAGCAGCGCGCCCTCCTCGTCGATCGCCGACGCGCCGATGATGGCGTAATCGACCTTGAACTGGCCGATCAGCTGCGTCGCGGTCGAGCCGACCACACCGCCGTCCGAGCGCCGCACCGTGCCGCCGGCCACGATCACCTCGATGCGCGGATGCGGATACAACAGCATCGCGACATTGAGATTGTTGGTGATGACGAGCAGGTCCTGATGCGAGGACAGCGCGCTCGCCACCTCCTCGGTCGTGGTGCCGATGTTGATGAAGAGCGAGGAGCCGTTGGGAATGCGGGCCGCCGCGGCGGCGCCGATGGCCTTCTTCTCGTCGGCAGCGACGAAGCGCCGCGCCTCGTAGGCGAGATTCTCGACCCCCGAAGCGATGATGGCGCCGCCATGGATGCGTGTCAGCGCGCGCTGTTCGCAGAGATCGTTGAGATCCTTGCGGATGGTCTGCGCCGACACTTCAAACCGGCGCGACAGATCCTCCACCATGACGCGGCCAGAGGCGCGGGCGATGTTGAGGATGTCGGTTTGGCGTTGAGAGAGGACGGCCATGGCGAGCTTTCACGACGAGCTGCACCATGGTGAGGCTGATCGAGTCAAGCGTCAATCAACGAAGCGTCCCGGCGCAGTGCAGCATGACCGCCCCCCGCATCCATAGCCGAGGCGGCGCATCCTCCATCAGCGGGGCTCAGGCCGCAGCGCTGAACTCGCCGGCGATGAGACGAATCGCAGCCCGCTCGGCCTCACGCGCGGTACGAAACACCTGCCCCTCGAGCGCATTGAAACGGTGGGACGCTGCGAAGAAGCGGAAGCCACCGCGATCGCGGATGACGATCCCCGCCGCCTGGGAGCTGACCTCGATGATGTAGGTGTCGGACATTGCGCAATCCCGTCGTTCATTCCGGGGCGTATAACCGAGCTCCATGACGAATGTTCCGTGCAGGGAGCCACCGGCTATTCCGATGTGCATGCCAACAGGCAATTGTGTGGATGTTATGTTGGCTGCGCTGCACGCACTCACGCCGTGATACCCTTGCCGAATCAGCGAGGATCATCCGGAACGAGCGTGGCCTTGCGATGCGATGCATCGGCTCCGCCCAGCCGGTCGTGGTGCTGACCCAGCAACTGATAGATCGTGCGCAGATCTCTCAGCACCTCGGCGTGGTGTTCACGATACACACTGAGCTGAACTTCGTAGACACCGATTCGGCGCTCGGCATGGAGCAGCCGCTGTTGCAGCTTCTTGAGGACCTCCAAGGTCAGCTTCTCGTCGACGTCCGACATTGACCTGCTCCCACCCTGTTCTCGCAACACGTCCCCCAAACTATTCCCCTGTGTCGGCAATTTTTTCCGACTGGCCTGTTTTGCCGTTATGATCAGAAAAGGCGCCGCTGTCATCGATCGCCCGGTCGATACGCAATCAGAACGCGTAATGGGGCAGAGACGCGGCGGCGCGCGTCCAAACAACCAGAACTTGTAATCATCGTAAAGACGTCACCCCTGTGGACAAGGCGCACATCGCGCGAGATTGATCGGCAGCAGCTGCTGATGGCCGCGGATGATCACTCTCGCGAGCGTTTCGCACGATGAAAGTTAACGTGCGCGGTCAGATCGCGGTTCCTATGTCGGGCGATCGTCATATGCGACACCATTAACTGATGTTATTCCGGCGGGCGCGACGCGGATCGTGATCAGGCCGTGATCGCACCATCGCGCCGGATCGGCTGCGGCCGCCCGTCATCGTCGATCGAGACGTAGGTGAAGTTGCCGTCGGTGACGAGGATCGGCTGCTCCTCCTTCCGGCGCAGCACCCAGGCCTCGAGACGCACGGTCATCGAGGTGCGGCCGATGCGCACGAGGTGCGCGTAGACCGAGACGAGATCGCCGACATAGACCGCCTTGCGAAAGTTCATCGCCTCGATCGCCACCGTCACGGTGCGCGACTTCGCGAGCTTGGCGGCGAACACGCCGCCGCCGACGTCCATCTGGCTGAGCAGCCAGCCGCCAAAAATGTCGCCATTGGCGTTGGTGTCGGCCGGCATCGCCAAGGTGCGGATGCAGAGATCGCCGCGAGGCTCGGTCGGCGCCGACAATGCGGCATGAACGGTCGCTTCGGTCACGTCAGGTCATCTCCCCCGTAATATTCAGCAACGATGAGAAGTGGCGCGCATCAGTCCGGCCTGATCATCTCGAACATGTCTTCGGCCTTGATCTCGAAATAGTCGCCGCGGCGGCCGGCGCGCACGATCGGATGCGCCAAAGCGGTCTGGTAGACACCGTCCTTGATCAGCGCCTTGTCGATATGCACGGCGACGACCTCGCCGAGGGTCAGCCAGGCCTGGGCCTTGGTCCCGTCAGCCCCCTGCAGCTGGATGATCTGCGTGACCTTGCACTCGAACGCCACCGGGCTCTCGCCGACGCGCGGCACGTTGACGAATTTGCTTGGGACGGCGGTGACGCCGGCGAGCTTGAACTCGTCGACCTCGCGCGCGACATGCGCGGCGGTCGCATTCATGTGGGTCGCCAGATCGCGCGTCACCAGATTCCACACGAACTCGCCGGTGTCCTTGATGTTGGCGACCGAGTCCTTCCACTGCGTCGAGGAGAAGCCGATGATCGGTGGCGTGTAGTTGAAGGCGTTGAAGAAACTGTAGGGGGCAAGGTTGACGTGCCCATCCGGATCGCGCGACGAAATCCAGCCGATCGGACGCGGCGCGATGATGGCGTTGAAGGGATCGTGGCGGAGGCCGTGGCCATTCTTCGGTTCGTAGAAATGCAGGTCCCGTTCAATCACGCCGTCATCCCTTTCGTCATTGCGGAGAACGCAAGCGACGACTTGTCCGCCATAGCCCGGAGGGCGACGGCGGAAGCCATCCAGAGCTGCGCGAGCCGCCCTGGATTGCGTCGCTTCGCCCGCAATGACGGAGAACTTAGCTTGCAGCGCCCGTCGAACCAAGCCCCGCCAGGACGAAATCGATCATCTCGTCGATCGTCGGCCCGGGCTTGGTCGCGCATTGCGCGATCATCTGGGGGTGGAAGAATCGCATCATTGCCGTGCACGCGCATTTTGCCGCCACCGGCAGGTCGCTGACCGCGAACTCGCCCGAGGCGGCGCCCTGCCCGATCACGCGGCCGACGGTCTCGGTGATCAGCAGCATGTGCGCTTCGCAGACCTCCCAGCTCTGCTCCATCGCCACCGCGACCATCTCGTGCAGCTTGTTGTCGCCGACATAGCGCTCGGTGTTCATGCTGTGGATCGTGCCGAGCAGTTCGCGCAGGCGCGGAGCGGCGGGCCCGCCGCGATTGGCGATGACCATCGCCGCGACCTCGACCTGCCCCATCAGCGTGCGCGCGACTCCCTCGTGGATCGCCTTCTTGGAGTCGAAGAACCGGTAGACGTTCGCCGGGCTCATGCGGAGCTCCTTGGCGATGTCGGCGACCGTCGTCTTCTGGTACCCGATTTGCCGAAACAGGCGTTCCGCAACCACGAGGATTCGTTCGCGCGTATCGGGTTCGATATGGTCGGAAACCAGCGTCATCATGCCTGCTATCGTGGTCGTCCTCTATTCGGCTGCCTGGGCCAGCGGGATCTGCGGTGCATCAACGTGCTGCGGTGCAGAACGATCCTGCTCACCTGTCCCGCGCTGATCGAGGCTCTTACGGAACCATAGGGCATACAATCCAGGCAAGTACAGCAGCGTCAGGAAGGTTGCAACGAACAACCCGCCCATGATGGTGATCGCCATCGGCCCCCAGAAGGCGGAACGCGACAGCGGGATCATGGCCAGGATCGCCGCCAGCGCGGTCAGCACCACCGGCCGGGCGCGGCGGACCGTGGCCTCGATGATCGCCTCCTTGCGGGTCAGGCCATGGGCGACGTCGGTCTCGATCTGATCGACCAGGATCACCGCATTGCGCATGATCATGCCGGCCAGCGCGATCAGGCCGAGCAGCGCCACGAAGCCGAACGGCGCGTTGGCGACGTTGAGCCCGAGCGAGGCGCCGACGATGCCGAGCGGCGCGGTCAGGAACACCAGGATCAGCCGCGAAAAGCTCTGCAGCTGGATCATCAGCAGGGTCAGCATCACGATGACCATCAGGGGAAACAGCACGAAGATCGAGGCATTGCCCTTGGCGGATTCCTCGAACGCGCCGCCGGCCTCAATCCGGTAGGCGGGCTCGAGGTGGCTGCGGATGTCCTGCAGCTTCGGCGAGATCTGGTTGGTGACATCGGGCGCCTGGACGCCGTCGGCCACGTCGGCGCGCACCGTGATCGCCATGTCGCGGTTGCGCCGCCACAGGATCGGCTCCTCGTGCGAATACTCGATCTTGGCGATCTGCTGCAGCGGCACCGCCACGCCGTTCTTCGAGGTAATGGTGAGGTCACCGACATGGGCGAGATCCAGCCGCTCGGACGGCGCGGCACGCGCGACCACGCCGACCTTTTCGATACCGTCGCGGATGGTCGTGACCTGCACGCCGGAGATCAGCATCGCCAGCGCCTGCGAGACGTCCTGCGGGGTCAGGCCGAGCGCGCGCGCACGATCCTGGTCGACGACCAGCTTCAGATAGGGCGACTGCTCGTTCCAGTCGAGCTGCGGATCCCTGACATTCGGGTTCTGGCGCATGACGTCGCGCACCTGGTAGGCGATCTCGCGCACCTTGGCCGCATCGGGGCCGATGACGCGGAACTGGACGGGGAAGCCGACCGGCGGACCGAAATTGAAGCGATCGACGCGAACGCGCGCCTCGTTCAGTTCGCCATTCGCAGCCGCGGTCTCGATCTTGGCCTTGATCCGCTCGCGTGCGGCGACGTCCTTGGCGACGATCACGATCTCGGCGAAGGCCTCGTTCGGCAGTTGCGGGTTGAGGCCGAGCCAGAACCGCGGCGAGCCCTGCCCGACATAGGCGGTGTAGGTCTCGATGTCCTTGTCGTCCTTGAGCAGCTTTTCTGCCGATTTGGCGGCCTTCTCAGTGACACCGAAGGCGGTGCCCTCCGGCAGGCGCAGTTGCAGGAACAGCTCGGGGCGTTCCGACAGCGGGAAGAACTGCTGCTGGACGTGACCGAAGGCGACGATCGCGGCCACGAACACGCCGACGGTGGCAGCAACCGTGGTGATGCGATGATCGACGCACCAGCGGATCACGCGGCGCAGGCCCCGATACATGCGGGTGTCGTAGATCGCGTGCTCGTCATGGCCGTGATGCGCCTTCATGTCGGGCAGCAGCTTGACGCCGATATAGGGCGTGAAGATCACGGCGACGAACCAGGACGCGACCAGCGCGATGGCGACGATCCAGAAGATGCTGCCGGCATATTCGCCGACCGCTGAATTGGCAAAGCCGATCGGCAGGAAGCCGGCGGCCGTGACCAGGGTTCCGGTCAGCATCGGGAACGCGGTGGATTCCCAGGCAAAGGACGCCGCGCGCATCCGGTCCCAGCCCTGCTCCATCTTCACCACCATCATCTCGACCGCGATGATGGCATCGTCGACCAGGAGGCCGAGCGCGATGATGAGAGCACCGAGCGAGATGCGGTGCAGGTTGAGCCCCATGATGTTCATGACGATGAAGACGAGCCCGAGCACCAGCGGCACCGACAGCGCCACCACGATGCCGGTGCGCCATCCGAGCGCCAGGAACGAGACGAACAGCACGATCACCAGCGCCTCGACGAACGAGTGCACGAACTCGCTGACGGCATGCTCGACAACCTTGGGCTGATCGGCGATCTGCTCGATCTCGATGCCCTGCGGCACGGCCTTCATGAAGTCGTCGGCGGCCGCGTGCACCTCCTTGCCGAGCTCCAGGATATTGGCCTCCTTGGCGGTGACGACGCCGATGCCGAGCGCAGGCTTGCCCTCCTGGCGCACCTTGAAGCTCGGCGGATCGACGAAGCCGTGGCTGACAGTGGCGATATCGCCGAGCCGGAATACGCGTCCGTTGCTTTCGACCGGCGTCTCCGCGACCGCCTTGGCGCCGTCGAGCGCGCCGGTGACGCGCAGCGGCACGCGCTGCGACGAGGTCTCGACCGTGCCGGCCGGGGTCACATTGTTCTGCTTGGCCAGCGAATCGAACAGCGCCTGCGGCGTGATGCCGAGCGTGGCGAGCTTGGCATGGCTGAACTCGACATAGATGCGCTCGTCCTGGGTGCCGTAGAGATTGACCTTGGTGACGCCGGCGACCTTCAGCAGCCGCTGGCGCAAGCCTTCGGCCGTCTTCTTCAGCTGCGCATAGTCGGCGCCGTCGCCGGTCATCATGAACAGGATCGAGTCGACGTCGGAGAACTCGTCATTGACGAACGGACCGACGATGCCCGACGGCAACGACGACTGCACGTCGTCGAGCTTCTTGCGGATCAGATAGAAGAGATGCGGCACCTCCTTCGGCGGCGTCGAATCGCGGAAAGTGACCTGCATCGCCGTGAAGGCCGGCTTCGAATAGGTCTGCACCTTCTCGAAGTAGGGCAGCTCCTGGAGCTTCTTCTCGATGGGGTCGGCGACCTGGCTCTGCATCTCCGCGGCGGTCGCGCCCGGCCACATCACCGAGACGTTGACGACCTTGACGGTGAAGAACGGATCTTCGGCACGGCCGAGCTTCTGATAGGAGAAGAAGCCGGCGACGCCGAGCGCAATGATCAGGAACAGCACCAGCGGCGGATGACTGACCGCCCAGGCCGAGAGATTGAACCGCTTCATGCCACGCTCCCGATGATCCGAAGTTGTTAGTCCAGACCGACAGTCTCAGTGATCGTCATTCCGGGGCGATGCGCAGCATCGAACCCGGAATCTTGAGGTTCCGGGTCTGGTCCTTCGGACCATCCCGGAACGACGACGGTCAGAACGTCAGTGCCGAGACCACGCGCACCTTCTGCGCGGGATCGATCTTCTGCACGCCGAGCGCCACGACCTTCTCGCCTTCGTCGACGCCTGAGGTGACCAGCACATCCTTGCTGTCGTAGGACTTCACCTTCACCGGCTTCAGCGTCACCTCGCCTTTGTCGTTCACCACGTAGAGCGAGGGCTCGCGTCCCTCGCTGAACAGCGCCGACAGTGGCAGCCGCGCGACGCGCGTGGTGGCGGGATCGGCGAGCGTCAAGGTCGCGGTCATGCCGAGCGAGACGGCCTCGCCGGCGCCTGGAAGCGAGAACTTGGCCAGATAAGTGCGCGTCGCGGGATCGGCAGCGGGCGCGATCTCACGCAGCTTCGCTGCATATTTCTTGTCGGCTTCCGACCACAGCGTGACGTAGGCGCTCCCGGTCTTGGCCCGCTCGAGCAGGGTCTCCGGGATGGCGACCACGGCTTCCTTTTCGGAGAAGCGCGCGACGCGAATTGCCGCCTGGCCGGACGCCACCACGACGCCCGGTTCGATCAGGGTCGCGGTCACCACGCCGCGGGCATCCGCTTCCAGCGTCGCGTAGGACAGCGAATTCCGGGTCAGCTCGACCGAGCGCTCGGCGCGATTGAGCCGTGCACGGGCTTCGTCGGCGGTGGCTTTCGCCTGATCCAGCTGCGCGTCCGTGGTCCAGCCCCTGGACCGCAACTCCTTGGCGCGGGTCTCAGCCGCCGAGGCCTGCGCCAGCACGCCGGTGGCGGCGCGGAATTCGGCTTCGGCCTGCTCGGCCTGCAGCTTCAGGTCGACCTCGTCGAGGGTCGCCAGCGGCTGGCCGACCTCGACGGTCTGGCCGACCTCGACCAGGCGCTTGGCGACCTTGCCGGCGACGCGGAAGCCGATGTCGGCCTCGATGCGCGGCCGGATGGTGCCGACGAAGCTGCGCTCCGGCGTCTCGGCCTCGTAGTGGACGGGCGCGACCAGGACGGGCCTGATCGGCTCGGCCTTCTGGGCCACGGTCTCGTTGCAGCCGGCCAGCGCCGCCGCCATGGTGGCCAGCGCCAGGCCCGTCAACAGCTTGGAATAGCTTGCGAAAATCAACCGGATCAGCATTGGACACCCTCGCTGCAGTTGCGAGCAAGTGTCGATTGTTGACTGACGATTGTCAATATTCGTCAGTGATCAGGACTTCGTGAACGGCCGGACATGTTGCCGCAGGTGTATCGACACGCGGTCATCAGATCCGCGGTCGGTCGCCAAGCAACCGACCGGAGTGTCAGCGGAGTCTCACTCCGCCGGCGCCTGGCCCGCGAATTCGACCTTGCTCTCATGGCCGCCGAAGAACACCAGCAGTCCCGCGATCAGCGGCAGCACCGACAGGGCGAGCAGGCCGTGCGCCGTCGAGCCGGTGGTGTCCTTGATCCAGCCGACCAGATAGGGGCCGCCGAAGCCGGCGAGGTTGCCGATCGAGTTGATCAGCGCGATCGCGCCGGCCGCGGCCGTACCCGACAGCCACGCGGTCGGCAACGTCCAGAACACGCCGAACACGCAGAACACGCCGATGGCGGCGAACGTCAGCGCCACCATGGTCATGGTCGGATCACCCAGCCGGCTCGATGCGGCCAGCGCGACCGCGATCAGGATCATCGGCGCACCGACATGGACGACGCGCTCGCGCGTCGCATCGGAATGCCGCGCCCACAGGATCATCGCGACGGTGCCGAACGCATAGGGGATCGCGGTGACGAAGCCGGTCTGCACGTTGGTCAGGCCGAACGCCTTGACGATCTGCGGCAGCCAGAACTGCATGCCATAGAGCGCGCCGACGAAGCCGAAATAGATCAGGCTGAGCACGATCACCTTCGGCGACGACAGCGCCTGGCCGAGCGTCATGTGCCCCGCGGTCTGCTTGGCCGTCGTTTCGGCCTGGAGCCGTGCGGCCAGCCAGGCTTTCTGCTCCGACGACAGCCAGGTCGCATGCTCCGGCCGGTCGGTGAGGTAGAACCAGGTGACGACGCCAAGGATGATCGAGGGAATACCTTCGATGATGAACAGCCACTGCCAGCCCTGCAGCCCAAGCGCGCCATGGAGGCCGAGCAGCATGCCCGAGACGGGTGCGCCGATCACGGTCGACACCGGCACGGCGACGGCGAAGGCGGCGATGAAGCGGGCGCGATACTGCGCGGGGTACCAATAGGTGAGATAGAGGATGATGCCGGGAAAGAAGCCCGCCTCGGCGACGCCGAGCAGGAAGCGCAGCGTGTAGAAGCTCCACGGGCCGGACACCAGCGCCATCAGCGCCGAGATGATGCCCCAGGTCACCATGATGCGTGCGATCCAGCGGCTGGCGCCGAACCTCTCCAGCGCCAGGTTGCTCGGCACCTCGAAGATGAAATAGCCGATGAAGAAGATGCCGGCGCCCCAGGCGAACACCAGCGGGGAGAATTTCAGCTCGGCATTCATGGTCAGCGCGGCGAAGCCGAGATTGACCCGGTCGAGATAGGAGAAGAAATAGGCCAGCATCAGAAAGGGAATCAGGCGCCAGGAGATGGCGCGGATGGTCGATGCCTCGATGTCGGAACGGCCCGGTGCGGCCGGAATGGTGGCGGACAGACTCATCGATCTCCTCCCGGGAGCTTTCTGGACTTTGGTAGTTGATGGCGGTGTTGAGCATCGGTCGTGGCAAGTCAATCGGAAAACGAGCGATCCCACAGCTTGCCGACGTACCGCCGGGGCACGGCTCGCGCATGACGACGTCGTCGCCCGGAACGCCGGCCTCAGCTGACAAGCGTCGCCGCGCGGCCATGGCGCTCAGCGTGACCGTGATCGTCATCACGCTTGGGCTTGCCTTGCGGATCTACGGGCGCGGCCTCGGACTTCCCCCCTTTATCGTCAAGTATGGCGGCTCGCTGCTGTGGGCGACGATGGTCTACGCGTTGCTCGTGGCGCTGCTGCCCCGCCTGTCCTGGCGGCTACTCGGTCTGCTCGCCCTTGCGGTCGCCGTGCTCGTCGAGGCCAGCCGGCTGATCCACGCGCCATGGCTGGACGGCTTCCGCCTGACGCTGACCGGCGCGCTGCTGCTCGGACGCATCTTCTCGCTGTGGAATATCGTCGCCTATGCCGCCGGCATTTTACTGGGCGTCGGCATCGATCGGGCCACCACTGCGTTCGCGCAAGCGCGTCAGTCGCCGAGCTGAAACCGCTGAAACCGGTGCAGCTCGTCCTCGATCTGCCGCTTCAGGTCCTTGCGCACCGCACCCCGCGCCGCCCTGCCCGTGCCGACCCAGCTCCATTTCTGCATCAGGAGCTTGCCGTTCTGCCGGTCGGTCTTGAGATCCAGCGCCGCGACGATCTCCTCGCCGACCAGCACCGGCAAGGCGAAATAGCCGAGCTGGCGCTTCTCCTTGGGCACATAGGCCTCGAACAAATGCGTGTAGTCAAAGATCGCCTTCGTCCGCTTGCGCTGGATGATCAGCGGATCGAACGGCGACAGGATGTGCACACGCGCGGGGTCGATCTCGACCGGCTCCTCCAGCGCAGCCGGCATGGCCCAATGCTCCTGCTTGCCGGCGCCCTCCAGCGCCACCGGCACCAGCTCGCCGCGCCGGACCCTCGACTCGATGATCCGGCGCACGTCCGCCTTGCGCTGCGCGTCGAGATGGCAGAGCGAGTCGAGGCTGACGATGCCTTGCGCGCGCAGGCCGCGGTCGAGCAGGTAGGCCGCGATCTCACGCTCGGTCGCGCCCTTCGGCAGCCGGTCCCAGCCGAAATGCCGCGTCGTGAGGTCGTAGGTCTTGAGCATGCCGTCGCGGCCTGACACCGTCAGCACGCCTTCGTAGAAGCCGAGCTGCAGCGCCCGCTTCGACGGCTTGCGGCTCGCCCAGGCGTGGTCCTTCTCCCGCAGCACGTCGTCGTCGATGTCGCGGATCGTCAGCGCGCCGCCCTGGCGGATCAGCCGCAGCACCTTTCGCGAGTCCTCGGGCTTCACCGTCTGCAGCCAGCGGTGTCCCTCGCGGCGGTAGCGCCGCATCGCCGGCACGAAGTAGCGAAAATCCTGCGACGGCACGTAAGCGAGCGCATGCGTCCAATATTCGAATACGGTCTTGTCTGCGCTCTGCGCCTGCCTGAGATCGGCACGCCGATAGGCGGGGATGCGGCTGAACAGGATGTGGTGATGGCAGCGCTCGATCACGTTGATCGTATCGATCTGCACATAGCCGAGATGCGCGACGGCGGCGGCGACGGCTTCAGGGCCGGTGCCGAACGGCGCCTCGGAATCGAGGCGCTGGGCGCGCAGCCAGAGCCGGCGCGCCGCGGTCTTGGAGAGCGGGATGGGCGTGGGAACGGCGGGCATGACCGCGCAATCGTGCGAGATTCGGCCGTGCGTCCGCAACCGCAATCGATCCGCCGGATCCATTCCCGGAACCTACGGCTTGGCCTTCTCCGGAATGCTGCCGGTGGCGGTCTCGGCCTTGCAGCTGGCGCGGCCCGGATCAGGCGCACGGCACTTGTAGACGCGGCCGGTCAGGCGGTCGACCAGCCAGGCCGTATCCTCGGCGGGACTTTCGAAGCCGACATAGCGATTGCCGACGGCCGTGATCAGCGTCGACAACAGAATGGCTGCAGCGATGATGCCGGCCCCGAGCAGGGTCGACATGGAACTGCTGGATCCGGTCTGGTCCTGGCTGCCCGCCCGATTGGACTGGTAGTCGCGCCTGGGTGATGAGTTGAACACGGCTTTGCTTTTCTGTTTGCGTTTCTTGAACTCAATTCGCCTTGTGCGTTTCGTGCTGCTCCCGTTTGCGATTTTTTTTCGGCGTTGGATATCCGGTAGAACCGCATCTGGCCGATTTGTTGTTCGTAGACCGGCCCAGCGCCGATGGCTTTGCGACAACGTGGCAGCGGGGGGAAGTTCCGTTGGCCTCGCAGCGGATGACGGCGCGTGCGTGACCCCGATCACATTCGAAACCTTTGAACCGGTTCTATCGTCCACGCATCCAATGGCCATAGGGCCATGACGACCCGAGGACGACGACGATGACCCAGTATTTTGGACATTTTGCAGTACGGGCGGCGGCGTTTTCCGCCGTGCTGGCGATGAGCGCGGCCACGGCTCTCGCGGGCGAGGCCGTGTCCGCCGACCAGATCCTGAACGCGCTGAAGCCGAAATCCGCCACCCGCGGCATCTCGGTCGGACCGCAGGCAACTCCGCCGGTCGATGCGGCGACGCAGGCGAAGCAATCGGCCTTCATCGACAGCATGCGCAACCGCAAGACGCGCTCACTGTCGCTCGGTGAGCGCGAGCAGATCGCCGAGCTCGCCGCGACCAAGCCGAAGATCGATCTCGAGATCCAGTTCGACTACAACTCGGCTGACATCAGCAAGGCGTCGATGCCGGCCGTCCAGGAACTCGGCAAGGCGTTGTCCGACCCGAACCTGAAAGGCTCGACCTTCGTGGTCGCCGGCCACACCGACGGCATCGGCGGCGACAGCTTCAACCAGGATCTGTCCGAGCGGCGCGCCGACACCATCAAGCGCTATCTGGTCGAGAAACACGGCCTCACCGGCCAGGACCTCGTCACCGTCGGCTATGGCAAGACCAAGCTGAAGGATGCAGCCAACCCCGCCGATCCGCTCAACCGCCGGGTCCAGGTCGTGAACATGGACACCAAAACCGCGGCGAAGTGAGCGCTCCGCCGCGCGTTTCGCCCTGCCTGCCGATGGTCCCCGGCGGCGGGGCGCTTTTTTGCGTGATCAGATCCAGCTCTGAAACAGCATCAGCCGGGTGAAGGTCTGCATCGTCGTGCCGATGAAGGCGGCGCTGACCGGCAGCATCACGATGAAGCCCAGGATCGCGACCGCGACATAGGTCCACATCACCCAGCGCGGAAAACGCATCAGCACGTGGACGAGCGCAAGGCTCGCCAGCGTCGCCGACGGCAGATAGTAGTAGAGAAAGCTCAGCGCGCGTGGCAGCAGCGCCCAGGGCAGATAGCAGCCGAGATAGAACGCCAGGATCAGGAACGCCGCCGCGCTGCGCGTTGCGACGAAATCCCGGACGCAGACGGCGAGCGCTGGAAGCGCCGGCCATAGCACCAGCGGATTGCCGAGCAGCACCACGGCGGCGATGTCAGCGTCGCTCACCTTGTCGAACAGGAACCATACCGGGCGGACGAGCAACGGCCAGCTCGGCCAAGCGCTCATATAGGTGTGGCCGGCGATCGCCGTGGTGACGCTGTCGGCAAAGATGCGCCGTTGCGCTTCGAAGATCGCCGTGACCGACAGGCCGTGCAGCGGCACGAACGTCGCGAGATAGCAGACAGCCGGCATCACGACGAGGCACAGCAGGATGTGCGCCCAGCTCAATTGCGGCCACTGCTCGGGTTGATACCAATCGGTCGGCTCGGGATCCCCGAACGAGGTCTGCCAATGCTGCAGCAGCTTGATCAGGGCGACGATGACAAGCGCGGTCAGCAGCGGAAACAGCCCACTCCATTTGCATGCGACCGCAAGCCCGAACAGCGCGCCCGCGAGCGCCAGGGCGAATTGCGGCCGTCGCTGCCGGAAGCTGAACAGGAACGCCGCGATCGCAAGCAGGCTGAAGCCGAGCGCGCCGATGTCGAGCATCGCCGTGCGCGCCTGCACGAACAGCATCTGGTTGAAGAAGGCGAGCAGCGCCGCCGTGATGGCCGGCAGTTGTGCCGCGAACAGCGCCAGGCCGCACAGATAGATCGCGACGACGGCGAGCGCGCCGAGCACGGTACCGGGATAGCGCCATGCAAACGCATTGTCGCCGAATGTCCTGATCGACAGCGCGATCAGCTCCTTGGCGAGCGGCGGATGCATCGGGTTGAGCTGCGGCGTCACGGGCGCAAGGCCAAGCATCTGCCGCGCCGCCGGCACGTAGTGCACCTCGTCGAACACGAATTTCGGCGGCGCCGCCAGCCCGACCATCAGCAGGACGTGGGCGATCGCAAAGATCAGCAGCGCCGTCAGCAGCGAGCGGCGAACCGACACGGCGCCGTCCGGCGCCGCATCGTCGGCGTCGTCGTCATCGTCGTAGCGAGCAGCGGATACCTTCGTGGCCATGCGATTGAACTGATCTCGTGGTGAGCGCAACTAAACACCGAGCGTGCATCGAGGCAAACTTGTGTCCAATTTACAACAACCTCGCGAGCCGTGTTCGGCTAGATTGACCGGGGACCAATCTTCGGTGTGGATATGAGTCTGCGTCGCCGAACATGCGTTGCTGCGATTGCGGCCGCCACGATGCTCTGCATCGCGGACGCGCGCGCCGACAGCCGCATCGGCGAGGCCGTGCTGGTGCAGAAGGACGTGCTGCGCATCGCGGGCGCGTCGACCAGCCCGATCAGTGTCGGCGATGGCGTCGTGCGCAACGAGACGGTGCGCACCGGCAACGACAGCGCGGCGCGTCTCGTGATGATCGACAGCACCAATCTCTCGCTCAGCGCCAACGCAACCCTGACGCTCGACCGCACCGTCTTCAACGACGAGACCAGCTATCGCGACATCGCGATCCGGCTCGGCACCGGCGCGTTCCGCTTCGTCACCGGCCATTCCGAGAAGGCCGCCTACAAGATCAACACCCCGCTGGCGACCATCGGCGTGCGCGGCACCATCCTCGACATCCGCTCGCAGCGCGGCCAGACCATGGTCGTGCTGCAGGAGGGCGCTGCGCGGGTCTGCACCCTCACCTTCCAATGCCTCGAGCTGACCCAGCCCGGCGACACCGCGATCATCACCGCCGCGGGCCAGGGCAGGAGCGCGATCAGGAAGACCAACAATCCGTCCTGGAGCTTTGCCGCGACCTGCGCGTCGACATCGGGCCTTTGCACGGTCACCGATCTCGCCAGCAGCGCGCCGCCGCAGGACTTCACCGGCATTCTGTGCGGGCGATGACGATGGCGACGCGCGCAGGCGGTTTCGCTTTCCTGATGCTGGCCATCGCCGGCGGATGGCTGGCGCTCGCCTTGCAGGCCGTGCCGGCCGCCGCGCAGAGCAGTTGCAACGTCGAGACCTTCGCGGCGGCGCTGTGCCCGACACCGACGCCCTCACCAAGCTCATCGCCGACCGCGACGCCGACGCCCACCGCAACGCCCACGCCGACACCGACGCCTTCGATCACGCCGACACCGTCCCCCTCGCCCACCGGCGCGGGAAACAGCGCCGGCACCATCAACGGCCTCGCCGACCAGCGCCTCAACCAGATGATCACCAACCGCGTGCTCGGGCTGGTGCTGCTCGGCGTCAACGAGCAGGTCAATTGCAACGACTGCATCAGCGCGTTCGGCTCGGCCGGCTCGTTCTCGGCCGGCATTCATGGCCGCAAGCAGCTCACCAACAATCTGGCGCTGCTCGCCGGCCTCGCCTACACGCATTACAACGAGAACGGCTACCACGTGACGTCGGCGCCGATCGGCGCCTTCGCCTTGCGCTACGATTTCACCGACTGGGGCTCGTCGCGGCCGTTCTTCGATCTCGGCACGATCCTGACGCCCTATGAGCGCGTGCGCTACGGCCGCAGCTACACGACCAGCCTCGGCAACGTCACGGTCGACGGCACCACCACGGCGTCGAACTATGCGGTCTATGGCCGCGCCGGCTGGATCAGCCGGATGTCGCCGCGCGACGAGCTCGCGGCCTCGGTCGAGCTGTGGCAGCTGTGGCAGAGCGTGGCCGGCTACCGCGATCCCGCCGCGGCCTTCAACCCGTTCGATGCGTCGATTGCCGGCGGCACCGACCGCACCAGCCTGGTCAAGCTCGGCGGCCAGTGGACGCATCTGTTCGGCTCCAGCATCGAGGCCAACATCAACGGCGGCTACGTGCAGTCGTTCGCCACGAAGTCCGGCATCGTCGCCGCCGTGACCGGCAACGGCACGGTGACGCCGACCATGGGCAACCAGGGCTGGTTCGAATATGGCGGCCGGCTCGGCTTCCGCCTGCCCCAGGGCTGGATCGCCGATTTGTTCGTCAACGGCACGCTCGGCCCGCAGCCGGTCGGCACCACCATCCACGGCGGCATCGGCCTGCGCATCCATTATTAGCGACCTTCATGCGACGATCAGACCAGCCCCGCTCCATCAAAAATTCATGATCGGCCTGCGCCAAGGTCTCCTTGACCGGCGCATGGCGGCGGTCCTATTGGATGATGATCGTCATCCAACGCAATGGCTCGCCAGGCGCGCGGAGAATCCGATGGACGTTTCCACCCAGGCGACCCGCGAGACCCGGCACAGCGCCATGTTGGCTCCGGAGGCGCCGCGTTCGCCCCCTCTCGCCCCGGCGTCCGATCCGCCGCGCGCCGAAGGCGCCTCGGCCCGCGCCGCGCTGCTCTCCGGCCCGGTGCTGCCGACCTTGTTCCGACTGGCGCTGCCGACCATGACCGTGCTGGTGGCGCAGACGGCCGTCAACGTCGCCGAAGCCTATTACGTCGGCTTCCTCGGCACCGATGCGCTGGCGGGCGTCGCGCTGGTGTTTCCGATCTTCATGCTGATGACGATGATGTCGAACGGCGGCATCGGCAGCGGCGTCTCCTCGGCGGTGGCGCGCGCCGTCGGCGGCGGCCGCACCGGCGATGCCGACGCGATCGCGTTTCATGCCATCGTGCTCGCGGTCGTCGCCGGTGGCCTGTTCACGCTCGCGACCACGCTGCTGGGTCCTGCGCTGTATCACGCGCTCGGCGGTCGCGCCGGCGCGCTGGACGCCGCGCTCAGCTATTCCAACTATCTGTTCGCCGGCGCCATTCCGGTATGGATCGTCAATCTGCAGGCGGCGGCGCTGCGCGGCGCCGGCAATGTGCGCGTGCCGGCGCTCGTCACCCTGGTCGGCGCGCTGGTGATGATCCCCGCCTCGCCGCTGCTGATCTTCGGCCTCGGGCCGCTGCCGGGCCTCGGCATCGCCGGCGCCGGCATCGCCTTCGGGCTGTATTACTGCGGCGCCATGCTGGTGCTCGTGCGCTATATGGCCTCGGGCCGCTCCAGCCTGCATGTGCGCGTCGCCCGGCTGCAGGTCCGGCTGTTCGCCGACATTCTCAAGGTCGGGCTGCCGACGGCGCTCAACGCCGTCCTGGTCAATCTCACCGTGATCCTGGTGACCGCGCTCGCCGGCCGCTTCGGCACCTCGGAGCTCGCCGCCTATGGCATCGCCTCGCGGCTCGACTACATCATGATCCCGATCCTGTTCGGACTGTGCACGGCGACGCTGACCATGGTCGGCATCAATGTCGGCGCCGGCCACGGCGCGCGCGCCCGCCGCATTGCCTGGATCAGCGCGCTGACGGGCGCGGCACTGGTCGGGACCATCGGCCTGATCGTGGCGCTGTATCCGCCGCTCTGGCTCGGCCTGTTCAGCCACGACGCCGACGTACTGCACGAGGGCACAATTTATCTGCGGACCGTGGCCCCGGCCTACACCGCGCTCGGCTTCGGCTTCGTGCTGTCCTTTGCCGGACAGGGCGCGGGTCACGTGCTATGGCCGTTCGTCGGCTCCACCCTGCGCGTGCTGATTGCGGCCGGTGGCGGCTATCTCGCGATCGTCTGGTTTGGCGGCGGCATGGCCTCGCTCGCCGCAATGGTCACGCTGTCCCTCGTCGTCTACGCGCTGGTGTGCTGCCGCGTGCTCTCGGGCAGGATCTGGCGCGCGTCGGCTTGAGCCGCGTCGATCGACGAGCGCAATCCAGCGACTTGCAACTCATCAGTTGTCCGACGACCACCGCCAAATACAAGCAATTCGTGTCGGCGCTACCAGCGAGTGGTGCCAACGGCCAGCTCTCGCCGACTCCGAAAATGGACTGATAACCTTGAGCTCCCGCGCATCCGTGTTCGGGTTCCTTTGTGGAACCGGATTCAGTCTGCGGTAAGGTCTCACCGTGCTTCCTCGCAGCGGAAGGCTCGCATCTGCCGGCGTCGAGCCTCAGACAGCCATCAGCAGGAAGCGTCGCACATGCCCGCACCGATCTCATCCAAAGCTCTTCGCAGTCTGTCACGCCGGTTCTGGGACGCCCGGGACGGCCAGATCAGCGGGATCTTCGCCGTTGCGCTCGTTCCGATCCTGGTATCGGTCGGCGCCGCCGTCGATTTCGCCAAGACCGGCGATGTCAAGGCGCAGTTGCAGAAGTCGGTCGACGCGGCGGTGCTCGCCGGCGTCACCCAGGCCAGCGGCCTGCAGGTCTCGACCGCAAGCTCGGTCTTCTCCGCGAGCTACAAGGGCAGGTTCGACACCACGCCGACCGCCACCTTCACCGCCAACAGCGACGGCACGCTGACCGGCCAGGCCTCGACATCGGTGAAGACCTCGTTCCTGAACGTGATGGGGATGTCGTCGCTGGGCGTCAGCGCATCCGGTACGGCGAAGGCCGGCGCACAGAGCAGGTCGCCGGTCTGCATCCTGCTCGTCAGCACGATCAACTCGCAATCGCTGCTGGTCAATTCGGGCGCGCAGCTCAATGCGCCGACCTGCGAGGTGCACGTGCTGTCGACGCAGACCCCGGCCGTCATGTTCAACGCGACGCTGAACGTCAAGCGCATCTGCGTCAAGGGCAACAACGTCACCAAGAACGGCGGCGTCACGCCGCCGGTCGAAACCGGTTGTGCGGCGATCGCCGATCCGTTCGCCGGCAAGCTGCCGACTCCGAGCACCACCTGCACGGTCTCGTCCAACGTCATCAAGAATGGTGGCACCGCCTCTCTCGATCCGGGCGTCTATTGCGGCGGCGTCACCCTCAACGGCACGGGGACGCTGACGCTGAACCCGGGTCTCTATGTCATCAAGGGCTCGCCCTTCATTTTCAACTCGGGCTGGACGGTGAACGGGACCGGCGTGACCTTCTACTTCGCTGATTCCGGCGGATCGATCACCTTCAACGGCAACGTCACTGCCAATCTTTCCGCGCCGACCACCGGCACCTACGCCAACATCCTGATGTACGAACCCACGGGGCTGTCGACCTCTCAGTTACCGATCAACGGCACCAGCGGCTCGTCCTTCACCGGCCTGATCTATCTCCCGAGCCGCAACGTCACCATCAACTCGGTCTCCAACGTCAGCAGCAACAGCGTCACCATGGTGTTCAACACGCTGATCCTGAACGCCACCAACTGGAACATCGCTCCCGGCGCACTGTCGATGTCGGTCACCACCGGTCCGGCCGGCACCGCGTTTCTGTCGAGGTAGTTGCGCTTTCCAAAGGCAATCTTGGCGACTGGTGTGTCGATGGTCGTTCACCAGAACGGGCGGCTGGCCTTCACAATCGGACGCGACGCAACGCGTCGGCGGACGCAGATCCATAGCCGCCGAATTCAGTGATGCGCGCTGAACGTGCCGCCTGCCTTGTTTCGGAGATCACGCGGTATGGGTCCCCGCGTTCGCGGGGACGACAGGGCTGGCTTTTCGCAAGCGGCCGGGACCAATCACGCACGGTCCCATCGCTCACACCTTCGTCACTCCCTTCCCCTTGACACCTCGCGCCACTTCGGCAAATGTTATGTTATAACATAACTTACGAGGCAACATGCCCGCTCGTCGGCGCCCCCTCCCCCTGAAGAGGCTGTTCGATCTCGATGCGCAAACTCCTCGTCACGGTCTTGTCCGGCTTCCCCGGGGCTGGGAAGACCACTTTGCTGAACCGCATCCTGCACAACGGCTCGGGGCTGAAGGTGGTTTACGGTGTGGTGGCGAGCCGGCGCAGCGGCCTGACGATCAATCAGCAAAGCGCGCGTGACGGTCGCCCCTGCCGCGCGCGCCGAGGGAGCGGTACAGCCGCTCCCGCCATGGCGAGGCCGTCGCAAGATGGCCTCGCCATTTTCTAGAACGTCACATCAACGTCAGGACTTCGTCTCGGCCGGGTCGCGGTGCACCGGGTCGATCCACAGCACCGTCTCCGGCTTCTCGACCGGCTCGATGTCGATGTTGATGGCGACCGCCTCGCCGTCGCTGCGCACCAGCACGCATTCCAGCACCTCGTCAGCGCTGGCGTTGATCTCCTGATGCGGCACGTAGGGCGGCACGAAGATGAAGTCGCCGGGACCGGCTTCGGCGGTGAACTGCAGCCGGTCGCCCCAGCGCATCCGCGCCTTGCCCTTCACCACGAAGATCACGCTTTCGAGATGACCGTGATGATGCGCGCCGGTCTTGGCGTCCGGCTTGATGGTCACCGTGCCGGCCCACAATTTCTGCGCTCCGACGCGCGCGAAGTTGATCGCGGCCTTGCGGTCCATGCCCGGCGTCGACGGCACGTTGGAGTCCAGCTGATTGCCGGGAATGACGCGCACGCCATCGTGCTTCCAGCGCTCGTCGCCATGATCGTGGGAGTGGCCGTGCGCGTGATCGTGAGAACCTGACATGATGCTTGTTGTCTCGCAGAGGGAACCAGTTGGAACGACAAAATCTTGGAGCGACGGAACCACGGCACGGCAGCACCGCGGAATGACGGGACCAATGGCACCTTAGTCAAATTGCCGCGGCAAGGCCATTCGGGTTCCCGGCGAACCTTTCGCGGGGAGGCGCGTTGTCCCGGCAGTTCAGTCACGAAGGAGGAGAGACATCATGGGTGCGACCACCGACAAGATCAAGGGCACGGCCAACGAGGCGATCGGCAAGGCCAAGCAGGGCATCGGCGAAGCCACCGGCTCCGACCGCCTGCAGGGCGAAGGCGTGATCCAGGAAGTCAAGGGCAAGGGCCAGAAGGCCATGGGTGATGCCAAGCAGGCCACCAAGGACGCCGTGAACGAGACGGCCGCCGCGACCAACAAGAATCTCTGAGCGAGATGAGCGCGGGTCTTTGAAGACCCGCTGCTGATCAGCCGGAAGCGAGACGACGAAACCGGCCCCTTCGGGGGCCGTTTTTTTTTGCGGGCGTCTGTTAGAATGTAGGGTGGGCAAAGGCGCGACCGAACTATCAACTCGTCCGAAACCGCAATGGCGCCATGCCCACGGTCTCACCACAGCCTCTGCCGACACGATGGTGGGCACGCCGCCGCCCTGCGGGCGGCCGCTTTACCCACACCCGGATTGCATCTGTCGATGCAATCCGACGTCTCCCCGCAGGCGGGGCGAGGTTGCACCCAGCGAGCCGCAACACTGCGACTCAAACTTCCCAAGGCGAATTTTGAATCTGGCGCGTTCTACTTCACGCCCAGCAGTTCGACATCGAACATCAGCGTCGCATTCGGCGGGATCACGCCGCCGGCGCCGCGAGCGCCGTAGCCGAGCTCGGGCGGAATGATCAGCGTGCGCTTGCCGCCGACCTTCATCGACGCGACGCCCTCGTCCCAGCCCGCGATCACGCGCTTCATCCCGATCGGGAATTCGAACGGCTCGTTGCGGTCGACCGAGGAGTCGAATTTCTTGCCCTTCTGGCCGTTCTCATAGAGCCAGCCGGTGTAGTGCATCACGCAGGTCTGGCCGCGCGCCGGCGTCGCGCCGGTGCCTTCCTGGGTGTCGATGATCTGCAGTCCGGAGGGAGTGGTCATGGTCTTTCCTGTCGGTTTGGCGGAACTGGTCTGTGCCGAGGCCGCATGGGAGCCCAGCACGGCGCCGGCCGCGGCTGACGCCACTGTCACCAGCGCAACTCTTCGATCCATCAGACGCCGCATGCTTCAGACTGCCTCTGCTCGTTCACGGGAGCCGCGGTTTAGCCCATGCCGGCGCCGGTGACCAGCCTGCCCGAGATGCGGCCGGATCGCGCCGCGGGCCGGCAGTCATATTCTGAAAAAAATAAATTACTTGCGCTTTATCGGAAATCATGACTGTCTGTCGCCATCCCGCCTCACCGCAGAGGGGCGTTGCGCGCGATCGTCACGACACGCGAGGTGGGGATGCGATGGCCGCGAGAGATCGCAGCGTCTTCTCACGAGGGCGCGGACGAACGATCGCTCGCGGACGTGAAGTCGCAGCGTCCTGACACCCCGACGCTGGTGTCACGCGCAGTGCGCGCAAGCGCATTGTCGTTATGGTGGCCAACAAGCCCGGCGCACCAGGGAGACTGCGTATAAGCGTGAAGACCGTCGCGCAGGGAATGCCGGATGACCGGCTTTGCCTGTGGTACCTGCCGCCTGCATTCTTTTCGCAGGCGGGCCATGGGTGAGGCCCTCACCCGGCATTCCCTGCGCCCTCTGCATTCTTGCGAGGGACGAACTCATCGGACAACTCGGGCGTCATCAGCCGCGAGAACGCCTTTTCATGCTCTTCACCGTTCGAGTCGTCGCGCCGCCAACACCACCGCTGTCGTCCCGGACAAGCCGCGACGCGCGCCAGCGCGCCGCGGCGCCGATCCGGGATCCATACGCCGCAGCCGAAGTGAGGAGCAACAAAGCCAATGGCCAGAGTGCCTCAAACCGCTCCCTGGGGATATGGGTCCCGGCTCAAGGCCGGGACGACAGCGGAGTGTGAGGCTGTAGGAGTGTGAGGCTGTAGCGGTGTGTGTAGCAGCAAGAATCTCGACCGCCTCAGTACCCCAGCGCGCAGCCGTCCTTGCGCGGATCGGAGCCGCCGGTGAGCGTGCCCTTGTCCCAATCGATCCAGATCGCCTGGCCGCCGCCGAGCGGCGAGACCACCTTGCTGGTCTTGTGGCCGATCTTCTGCAGTCCTTCGACCACCTCGGCCGGCACGCCGTCCTCGAGCTGATAGACGCCCTCGTAGTGCAGACCCCTGGCCATATCGATCGCTTCCTGCACGTCGCAGCCATAGTCGAGGATGTTGGTCAGCACGTGGGTCTGGCCGACCGGCTGATACTGTCCGCCCATGACGCCGAACGACATCTGGGCGCGGCCGGCCTTGGTCGCGAGCGCCGGGATGATGGTGTGCAGCGGGCGCTTGCCCGGACCGATGCAGTTCGGATGATCGGGCTGGATGCGGAAGCCGCCGGCGCGGTTCTGCAGCAGCACGCCGGTCTCGTTGGAAACGATGGCCGAGCCGAACGAATGCGCGATCGAGTTGATGAAGGAGCAGACGTTGCGGTCGCGGTCGACCACCGTGATGTAGACCGTCTCCGGGTTCATCGGCGGCGCGACATTCGGCAGATCGAGCAGCTTGTCGAGGCTGATCTGCGAGATGTACTCGTCGGCGAACTCCTTGGCGAGGATGCTCGCCACTTCGGTGGTCATGTGCTGGGGATCGCCGATGTGCTGCTCGCGCATCATGTAGGCGATGCGGGCCGCCTCGGCCTCGAGGTGGAAGCGCTCGATGCTGAGCGGCGCGATCCGCGTCAGGTCGAAGCGCGACAGGATGTTGAGCATCACCAGCATGGTGATGCCCGGGCCGTTCGGCGGGCACTGCCAGACGTCGTAGTCCTTGTAGGTGGTGCCGATCGGCGAGGTCACCTCGGTCTGGTGGTTGGCGAAATCCTCCAGCGTGTGCAAGCCGCCGATGCCGCGCAGGGTCTGCACCATGTCCTCGGCGACGGCGCCGGTGTAGAAGCCCTTCGGCCCGTCCTTGGCGATGACGCGCAGCGTCTGCGCCAGCTCCGGCTGGCGGATCACGTCGCCCGCAGCCGCCGGCCTGCCATGCGGCAGCAGATAGCGCGCGGTGTTGGTGCCGTTCCTGAGCTTCTCGAACTGGTTGTTCCAGTCGAAGCCGACCCGCGGCGCCACCACGTAGCCATCCTCGGCAGCGCGGATCGCGGGCTGCAGCAGCCGGTCGAGCCCGAGCCGGCCATGGTCGCGCAGGATGCGGTCCCAGGCATCGATCGCGCCCGGCACCGAGACGGCATGGGCCGAGGTCAGCGGCACCGAATGGATCTTGCGCTCGAGGTACCAGTCCACGGTGGCCGCGGCCGGGGCCCGGCCGGAGCCGTTATAGGCCATGATCCGGCCCTCGCCCTTGGGCTGTACCAATGCGAAGCAGTCGCCGCCGATGCCGGTCGATTGCGGCTCGATCACGCCGAGCAGGGCGCAGGCCGCCACCGCGGCGTCCGCAGCGGTACCGCCGGCACGCAGCACCTCGATCCCGGCCAGCGCGGCCTGCGGGTGCGAGGTTGCGATCATGCCGTTCTGGGCGTGGACCGTGGACCTGCCGGGAAAGTGGAAGCTTCTCATCGTTGCTCGCTGCGTGATCGTGTGGTGGCCATAATGCCAGCCCTGGCCAGCTACATGGCACATTCCTTCCGGCCTCGGCAATGGCCGGGGATACCAGCTTTTCTATGGTCAGCTCTGCTGGTAAACGGCCGCATGCCGCTGACCGTCGCCGCCTTCTATCAGTTCGTCGCCCTGCCGGATTTCCGCGCCCTTCGCGCGCCACTCCAGGCGTTCTGCGCCGCGCGCGGCATCAAGGGCAGCATCCTGCTCGCCGAGGAGGGCATCAACGCAACCGTGGCCGGATCGGCCGAAGCGATCGCCGGGCTGATCGACGAGCTTCGTCAGGGGACGCTGTTTTCAGGCCGCCTCGACAATCTGGAGCTGAAATACTCGCAGGCCGCGGCCATGCCGTTCCAGCGCCTCAAGGTCCGGCTGAAGCGGGAGATCGTGACGCTCGGCGATCCCACCGCCGATCCAACCCGGCAGGTCGGGACCTATGTCAGTGCCGCCGATTGGAACGCGCTGATCGCCTCGCCCGATACGGTCGTGCTCGACACACGCAATGCGTTCGAGGTCGCGATGGGGACGTTCGAAGGCGCCATCGATCCCGGCCTGACAAGCTTTGGCCAGTTCAAGGATTTCGTGGCGACGGCGCTCGATCCTGGCAGGCACAAGCGGATCGCGATGTTCTGCACCGGCGGCATCCGCTGCGAAAAGGCGAGCGCGCTGCTGCTGGCGCGCGGCTTTTCCGAGGTCTACCACCTCAAGGGCGGCATCCTCCGATATCTCGAGGACGTCCCGGAAGCCGAGAGCCGCTGGCGCGGCGGTTGCTTCGTGTTCGACGAGCGGGTCGCGCTCGGCCACGGCCTGCAGGTGCAGGCGGCGGCTGCGATCCAAGACAACGCGGAGGGCGGGAGCGATGAGCAGCTCTGAGCAGTCGAACCAGGAATTGAGCGAGCGGATCGACACGCTGGAGATGCGGCTGGCGTTCCAGGACGACACGATCGAGACGCTGAACCAGACCATCACCGCGCAATGGCGCGAGATCGACGCGTTGAAGCGGCAGATGGCGCTGCTGGTGGAACGGCTCGAGGACGCGCAGGGCAACGCCGAGGGGGCGCGCAATGAGCCGCCGCCGCACTACTGACGACGGAGCGATCTCAGGCCGGAACGGTCGCCGGCGCGTTGCTGGACGGCAGGTCGATCACCTCGCCGGCCAGGACCACGCGGTCACGACCGCCGTCCTTGGCGGCGTAGAGCGCGCGGTCGGCCGCCTCGACCAGCGAGGCCGGACCGGCCGATCGCTCGAATCCCGGGCGGCAGATGGCGCCGCCGATGCTCGCAGTCACGATGCCCGGCGGATTGTGCTCGTGGGTGATGCGCGCCGCGTGCAGCGCCCGCCTGATGCGCTCGCCGAGCCGGGCACATCCCCCGGCGTCGGTGTTCGGCAGCAGGATGGCGAACTCCTCGCCGCCGTAGCGGGCCGCCATGTCCGCGCTGCGCTGCGCCTCGTCGGCGAGAATGCCGGCGACCGTGTGCAGACACTCGTCGCCCGCCGGATGACCATAGGTGTCGTTGAACGCCTTGAAGTGGTCGATGTCGATCATCAAGAGCGCCAGCGAGGTCTTGTCGCGGTAGGCCCTGCCCCACTCCTCCAGCAGCCGCTCGTCGAACCGGCGACGGTTGGCGAGCCCGGTGAGGCCATCCTCGATCGCCAGCGTCTCGAGCCGCCCCTGCAACGTCTTCTGCTGCGTCACGTCGCGGGTGACCGCGACGAATCCGTCGAGCTCGCCGTCCGGTCTGCGCGTGGCCCGGATCGTGGCTTCGACCCAGATCTCGGACTTGTCGCGCCGGCGCATGCGGTAGGTCGCGCGCGCCTCGTCGACCACGCCTTTCCTGAGCTGATCGAGGATCTCCTGAAGCTGCGGGCGATCGAGCGGATTCACGCCGGAGAGCGCGCGCTTGCCCAGCAGCTGCGACGGATGCCAGCCCAGCACGCGCATGGTGGAGGGCGACACGTAGCCGATGCATTCGTCGAGCTCGATACGCGTCACGATGTCGCTGGAGCCCTCGGCGAGCAGGCGGAAGTTCACCTCCTTGGCCGCCAGCGCCGCAGCCAGCTGCTGACGCTGCAGCAGCTGCTTGACGAGGAAGATGCCGATGGCGACGACCAGTGCGATCAGGCCGACGAGGACCGCGAGGCGCACGAGCGCATCGCGCTTCCACGCGGCGAGGACATCCGCCTCCAGACGTGTCGTCAGGATGAAGAACGGATAGCGCTGTGCGTGCTGGTAGAATCCGAGGCGCTCGGACGGCTCACCCAAACGGCGGAAGTGCAAGGTGCCGGACGTGGGGTGATATGGGATCGTTTCGAGGATCGGGCGCCCGAGCATCTGCGGATCCGGATCGGCGTTGTCTGCGAGCACGGATCCGTCGCGGTTCGCCAGGCTGATCGTGCCGAGTTGGCCGACGTCGAACTTGCGATAGAACTGAGAGAAATAAGCAACCTCGATGGTTGCGAGCACGACGCCACCGAACCGGCCATCGCCGCGATTCCAGCGCCGCGACAGCGTGATGACCCACTGCCCGCTGGACTTGCTTTGGACAGGGCGGGCGATCAGCAGCGAACGGTCGGCCGAGACCCTGTGGTGAACGAAGTAGTCGCGGTCGGCATTGTTGTAGTTGGCGAGATTGACGTCCTCGGTGGTGGCAAGCCACGCCCCGGTCTCGTCGTAGGCGAAGATTCCTCTGATCCGCCCGAGAGTGGCTTTTCGTGCAGTCAGAAACGACTGCAGCCGCTCGATGCGGTCGGGCTTTCCCTCGTCCCGCTCCAGCGCCGTCACCACACCCCGAAGCAGCGAATCCGCCAGCTCGAACGTGTCCTCGACATGCTGCGTCAACGATCGGGCGAGATTGCCGAGCTCGATCTCGGCGTTGCGCAGTTCGTTGTTGCGCGTCTCCCACTCGCTCCAGCCGCTGAAAGCGAGGATGGCGCCGCACACGAGCGCAAGCACGCCGGCCGCCCACACGGGCAGGCGGCTCAGATCTGCTCTGGTCGCACCAATGTCCATTCCGCGGGACTCTCCGGCCGGTGCGAGAGTCCCATGGACATCTTATTTATCTCTGAAATGAGGCCTCTCGGCACGGCTTGGCAGCAGCCCGTAAGACTACGGCATCTGCCGTATAACTACGGGCTGATGAGGATCACGCGACGAATGCGACCGGCATCCATGTTGTTAGTTCAGCGGGCAAAGACCGAGCGCACCTTCTCCCATAGCGACGGAGCATGCGGATCATCGTCGTCTGCATGCGTCTCGCCACCCTTCACGCGCGTCGTCGAGGGTTGCTGCAGGCTCACGGGATCCGACGCCGGAAACGTGTCCATCAGTCCCTTGTCGAGCTGCGTCGCGGTGTCCCGATCCAGGCGCGCGGCCTCGCGCGGATCGACGGCGTGCTTGTCATGCGGCGCGGGATCGAATTTCTCAGCCATGATCAATCTCCCTGTGAGACGACAACGCCGCGGCGAAGGGCGTGTTCCCCGGTCCCTGACGCGGCATGTTGCTGCGACGGTGTCGCACGGAGGTTTGAGCGCCCATCCTGCGCCGACGACGTCCCGCGAGGACTCGCGGGGCGATATGATCTTGGCCGGAACCGCGCGGCCATGTATCACGGGCGGTATACTGTTCCCGAACGGTTGCGGAGCCCCAGCGTGAGAGAGACTGCCGTGAACAAGCCTTTCATCGACGTGCTGGCCGGTCAGCGGCAGAGCGTGCCTCCGATCTGGATGATGCGGCAGGCCGGCCGCTATCTGCCGGAGTACCGCGAGGTCCGCGCCAAGGCCGGCGGCTTTCTCGATCTCTGCTTCAATCCGGAACTCGCGGCCGAAGTCACCCTGCAGCCGATCCGCCGCTTCGGCTTCGACGCGGCCATCATCTTCTCCGACATTCTGGTGATCCCGCATGCGCTCGGGCGCGGCGTTCGTTTCGAGGTCGGCGAAGGGCCGCGGCTCGATCCGCTCGATACACCCGAGAAAATCGCGACGCTGTCGGCCGAGGCGGATCTCTCGAAGCTCGAATCGGTGTTCGAGGCGCTGCGCCGGGTCCGTGCGGAGTTGCCGCAGAGCACAGCGCTGATAGGCTTTTGCGGCGCGCCGTGGACGGTCGCGACCTACATGGTGGCGGGCCAGGGCACACCCGACCAGGCGCCGGCGCGGCTGCTGGCCTATCGGCATCCGGAGGCCTTCAACAGGATCATCGATGCGCTGGTCGACAGCTCGATCGCCTATCTCCTGAAGCAGCTGGAGGCCGGCGCCGACGCGCTGCAGATCTTCGACACCTGGGCCGGCGTGCTGTCGCCGCGCGAGTTCGCCCGCTGGTCGGTCGCGCCGACGCGACGCATCATCGAGGGCGTGCGCAAGGTGCGGCCGGACGTCAGGATCATCGGTTTTCCACGTGGCGCCGGTGCCCTGCTGCCGGGCTTTGTCACCGAGACCGGCGTCGATGCCGTCAGCATCGACTGGACCGCGGAGCCCGGCTTTGTCCGCGAGCGGGTGCAGAGCAAGGTCGCGGTTCAGGGCAATCTCGACCCGCTGGCGCTGATCACCGGCGGCGCGGCGCTCGACCGGGCGGTCGACGACGTGCTGGCGAGCTACTCGGGTGGACGGCACATCTTCAATCTCGGCCACGGCATCCTGCCGGAGACACCGATCGCTCATGTGGAGCAGATGCTTAAGCGCGTGCGCGCCTACAAGGGATGACTTGTTAGCGCGGCCGGCTGCGCTCGATCAGCTCCGCCGCGCCGTTGGCAAGCAGCTCGAGCCCGACCGCGCGGCCGAGCTCGCGCGGGCGATCCGCGGGCGCCGAACGCTGCGCCTCGATGAAGCGGCCGCCGTCCTCGTCGAGCACCGAGGCGGTCAAGGTCATCTGCGCCCCGTCGATGGTCGCAAAACCCGCGATCGGCGAGTTGCAGTGGCCGTTGAGCACCCACAGCACCTCGCGCTCGGCATCCGCGCAGGTCCGCGCCGCCGCGTCGTCGATGGTCGCCAGGATGCGCCGCGTCTCCCAGTCCGAGACCGGGCACTCCACGGCGACGATGCCCTGCCCGACCGCCGGCAGCATCTCGGCGACCGGGAAGTCGAACGAGGCGCGATCGGAAAGGCCGACCCGCTCCAGCCCCGAGCGCGCCATGATCAGCGCGTCCGCCGGTCCCACCGAACCGCCGTTCGGCAGCTTCTGCAGCTCGCCATTGTCGAGCTTGCGGATGCGGGTATCGGCCGCGCCACGGAAATGGATCAGCTCGGCGTGCGGAAACAGCCGCCGCGCATAGGCCGCGCGGCGCACGGCGTTGGTGCCGATCTTGAAGCCCCGGCCGCCGGCGTTGCGGAATTGGTCCAGCGACAGCCCTCGCCGCAGCACCAGCACGTCGCCCGGCGGATCGCGCGACAGCAGCGCCGCAACCACCAGGCCGGGCGTCTCCTCATTGCCGGGCATGTCCTTCAGCGAATGCATCGCTGCATGCAGCTTGCCGTCCAGCATGGCGCGCCGGATCTCGGCGACGAACGCCCCGCCCTTGCCGCCATGGGTGAGCAGCTTGCTGGTCTGGTCGGAATCTCCCGTCGTCTCGAACTTGACGATCTCGATATCCAGCGACGGGATCGCGGCCTGCAGCCGGCGCGCGATCTCCTCCGTCTGCGCCAACGCCATCGTGCTCTTGCGGGTGCCGATCCGGAAACGTGTCACGAGGTCATTCCTAGGTCAGCGCGCGTCCTGCAAGATCATGTCGGATGCCTTCTCGGCGATCATGATGACCGGCGCATTGGTGTTGCCCGAAACCAGATCCGGCATGATCGAGGCATCGACGACCCGCAGGCCATCGATGCCGCGCACGCGCAGGCGTTGATCGACGACGGCGAGAGCATCGGTCCCCATCCGGCAGGTCGAGGTCGGATGGTAGATCGTGCTGCCGGTCTGCCGGCAATAGGCCAGAATGTCGTCGTCGCTCACGACCTTGGATCCCGGATAGGCTTCATCCGAGACATACGGCTTCAGGGCGGGCGCCGCCAGGATTTTCCGCAAGGCTCGGAGGCCGTCGATATTGGCCCTTCGGTCGGTTTCGCTGGCGAGATAGTTGATGCGGATTTCCGGAGGTGCCGCCGGGTCGGCGCTCCTGATCCGGAGCGAGCCGCGGCTTTCAGGCCTGAGCTGGCAGACCGAGGCGGTGAAGCCGGAGAAGGTGTGCAGCTTCTCGCCCATCTTGTCGGTCGAGAACGGGATGAAATGGATCTGGATGTCCGGGCTCGCGAGCCGCGGATCGGTCTTGAAGAAGGCCCCCGCCGTACCCGCCGCGATCGTCAGCGGCCCGCTGCGGAAAGCAGCGTAGCGCGCGCCGGCCAGCATTTTGCGCATGGGGTGGTTGACGATGTCGTTGAGCGTGATGCGCTGGCTGCAGCGCATGACGATGCGCACCTGGAGATGATCCTGCAGGTCGCTCCCGACGCCGGGCGCATCGAGCACCACGTCGATGCCATGCTGCCTCAGCAGTTCGCCCGGACCGACGCCGGACAGCTGCAGCAGCTGCGGCGAGTTGTAGGCGCCGCTCGACACGAGAACTTCCTTGCGAGCGCGCGCAGTCCGTATCCGGCCACGCTGGCTGAACGTCACGCCGCACGCTCGGCGTCCGTCGAACAGAATCCGCTGGGCCAGCGCATCGGTCTCGACATGAAGGTTACTGCGGCCGAGCGCCGGCCGCAGGTAAGACACCGCGCTGCTGGCGCGCCGGCCACGCCGGGTCGTCGTCTGGAAGTACCCCGCGCCCTCCTGGCTCGCGCCATTGAAGTCGGCATTGAACGGCAGGCCGGCTTCGACCGAGGCCTTGACGAAAGCTTCGGACAAGGGATCCTCGTGCCGCCAGTCGGACACCGGCAGTGGGCCGTCGACGCCGTGATAGTCGTCGGCGCCGCGCGACTGATTTTCCGCCCGCTTGAAATAGGGCAGCACGTCGTCATGGCCCCAACCGACATTGCCACGCTGCCGCCAGCGGTCGTAATCCTCGTGCTGACCGCGGACATAGAGCAGGCCGTTGATCGAGCTGGAGCCACCGAGCACCTTGCCGCGCGGTTGGAACACGGAGCGGCCGTCGAGCCCCGGCTCAGGCTCCGTCTGGTACATCCAGTTGACGGTCTTTTCCTTGAACAGCTTGCCGTAGCCGAGCGGGACGTGGATCCAGATGTTGGTGTCCTTCGGACCCGCCTCGAGCAGCAGCACCGTGTGCCTGCCGTCGCTGCTGAGCCGATTGGCGAGAACGCAGCCGGCCGAGCCGGCCCCGACCACCACGTAGTCGAACTCGAGGTCCGCGTCACGCAACGCCGCGCTGCCGTCCATCGTCCCCCCAATGGCTGCTCTTGTTGTTCTATTCTGGAGATACCAAAATGCAGGCACATGCAAGGGGGATTTCAGCAAGCCTGATCGGCATAGTCAGCTGTTGCCCCGCTCGACGATCAGCCGCGCGGTGTGGCGCGCGATCATCATGTCCTCGTCGGTATTCACGATGAACACGCGGACGCGCGAGCCGCCCGCGGAGATCACGGTCTCACCGGCGCGATTCAGGCTCTCGTCGAGCTCGATCCCGAGCCAGTCGAAGCCCTGGCAAACGCGATCGCGAATGCGCCATGCATGCTCGCCGATGCCGCCGCAGAACACCAGCGCGTCGAGGCCCGCGAGGACCGCAGCCATGGCACCGAGCTCACGCCGGATGCGGTCGACGAAATAATCAATGGCCTGCGCCGCCTCAGGCGTCCCGGCCGCTTCCAATTCGCGCATGTCGTGCGAGAGACCCGAGAGTCCCTTGAGGCCAGAGCGCCGGTACAGGAGGTCGGTCATCTCCGGCGCCGTCATTCCCTTCTCTTGTAGCAGATAGAGAACGACGCCCGGATCCAACTGTCCGCAGCGCGTGCCCATCGGCAATCCGTCGAGCGCAGTGAAGCCCATCGACGAACCGATGCTCTGTCCGTCGCGGATGGCACACATCGAGGCGCCATTGCCAAGATGCATCACGACCACGCGGCCTTTCTCGTCCTGCGGCGCGATCTCCTTCAGGCGCGAAGTGACGTACTCGTAGGACAGGCCATGGAAGCCGTAGCGGCGGACACCCTGGTCGTAGAACTCACGCGGCAAGGCGTAGGTGTCGTTGACCCAGGGGTGCGAGCGATGGAACGCGGTGTCGAAGCAGGCGACCTGCAGCGCATCGGCAAAGGCGCGGTGGGCCGCGCGCACACCGGAGAGGTTGTGAGGCTGGTGAAGCGGCGCCAGCGGATTGAGCGTCTCCAGACGTGTCAGGACATCGTCGTCGATGACGGTCGGCCGCGTGAATGCGAGGCCGCCATGGACGATCCGATGACCGACAGCGTCGACCGTGGTCCGACCGATGGCGCGTTGCAGCACGTCGAGCACGACGTTCAGAGCCGCCTCATGATCAGCCGCACTCGCCGCATCGAGCCTTTCCTCAGCAAGCGCGCTTCCTCTCAGCTGGGCTTCGAGATGGGGACTCGCCGTGCCAAGCCCCTCGATCTGGCCGCGCAGAGCCTCGCTCAGGCCGTCATGTTCTTCGAACAGCGCGAACTTGATCGACGAGGAGCCGGCATTGAGGGTCAGGATGTGTCGCACGATGATGCCGCCTCGGGGAGATGACGAACTCACAAACTGGAGAAAATACGACGCATTTTCATGACGATCCGAAGACAAACAAAACGCTAGGTTGCATCGCCATAGTCAACGTATCCTCTGCTGATATGCTATCAAAGCGAGTCGGACCGCGGGAGGACCATTGCGTGAATTTGCCTTCACATCTGCTGCCGACCACGGTGGTCGGAAGCTATCCGCAGCCGGATTGGCTGGTCGATCGCGCGATGCTCTCGAAGTCCGTTCCACGCATCCGGCTGCAGGGCATGTGGCGCATCCAGCGGCCGCAGCTCGACGACGCCCAGGACGACGCGACGATCGTCGCCATCCATGACATGGAACAGGCCGGGATCGACATCGTGTCGGACGGCGAGATCCGCCGCGAGAGCTACTCCAACCGCTTCGCCACCGCGCTCGACGGCATCGACGCCGACAATCCCGCGATCATCACATCGCCCTCCGGAATCAAGACGCCGGTGCCGCGCGTGGTCGGGCCGGTCCGACGGATGCACCCGATTGAACTGGGGGACATGGAGTTCCTTCGCCGCAACACGAGGCACGCAGCGAAGATCACCTTGCCCGGGCCCTTCACCCTGAGCCAGCAGGCGCAGGACGATTTCTACCGCGACGACGAGGAGCTCGCGATGGCCTTTGCCGAGGTCGTCAATGCCGAGGCGCGTGACCTGCAGAGGGCGGGTGCCGACGTCATCCAGCTCGATGAGCCCTGGGTGCGCAACAATCCGCAGGCGGCGCGGCGCTATGCCGTCAAGGCGATCAACCGCGCGCTCGATCGCATTACGGTGCCGACCATCGTTCACGTCTGCTTCGGCTACGCCGCCATCGTGCCGGGCTCGAGCAAGCCGAGCGGATATGCGTTTCTGAGCGAGCTCGCCGAGTGCTGCGCGAGCCAGATCGCGATCGAGGCGGCGCAGCCGCGGCTCGATCTCGGTGTCCTGAAAGACCTCTCGGCCAAGACCATCGTGCTCGGCGTGCTCGATCTCGGCGATCCCGTAATCGAGCCGGTCGCCGTCATCGCCGAGCGCATCCGCAACGGCCTCAAGGTCGTCTCTCCCGAGCGGCTCGTAGTCGCGCCGGACTGTGGCATGAAGTATCTGCCGCGCGCCACCGCCTTCGGCAAGTTGAAGGCGATGAGCTCGGCGGCGGCGCGGGTGCGCGAGGAGCTTGCCTGACGGGGCAATGTGGCAGGTGGGGCGCATTTGGGGCGACATCCTCCACGGTGGCGCCACCCTGCGCCCCCAATCGCGGAATAAGGCAGGCGGTGAGCGCCGAGGGTCGGCTGGGTCGACCTTGTCGGAAGGGAGGCTCCGATGGCCGTCTGCATCACGACCAGCAATTTCGCCCGCGCGATTGCCGCGCTCGGCAGCATGGCGTTTTGCGGGACTGCAAGTGCCGATCCGCTCGACGACGTCATGGGCGGCCTGATGCGCGACGCCCGCAGTTCGTTTGCGCGGATGGTGCCGATCGACCTCGTGCCCACCATGCCATCGCTCCAACCGCCTTCCATCCAGCCCCCCGCCGCAACTCAACCGGCAGTCCCCGCCAAGCCGCAGGCCGTGGTCAAACCGATCCGCCCACGGCCGCCGCTCAGTCCGGCGGCGGCGGCGCTGGCTGCGGCCGAAGCCGCGGAAAACACAGCCGACGCCAATCTCGATGCCGCGCTGGCGGCCAACGAGAAGGCGGTGTCCGAGCGCGACGCCGCGGAGGCGCAGGCGAAGGCCAATCCCTCCCCCGCCACTATCGCGGCGGCCAAGGCCGCGGTCGATGCGGCGTACACCGCGGAAGCCAATCTCACCGACGCGCTGCTGGCCGACAAGGACACCGATGCGCGCCTGAAGGCGGCACGCGCCGCCGCTGCAGCGGAGCAGACCGGCCGCAGGTCCTCGACCCGGCCGCAGGCGCCGATGCCGGTCAGCCTGACGGACAAATAGTTCGGCGCGAACTCACAGCGCGTCGGCGCGCTCCAGCGTATCGATGGTGACAACGCCATGGGCGCGGGAAACGCAGGCGCACAGCTTGCGGTTCTCGTGCTTCTGCGCTTCGCTGAAGAACACGTCGCGATGGTCGATCTCGCCGGCGATGTCGACCACGTCGACCGTGCACACGCCACACTCGCCGCGCCGGCAATCGGCCATGATCTCGTGGCCCGCGGCATTGAGTACGTCGAGCATGGAGCGGTCGCGCGGCACCACGATCTCCTCGCCGCTGCCGCGCAGCCGCACCTTGAACGGCTCGGACGCCAGTCGCCCGCTCGACCCGAAGGTCTCATAGCTCAGATCGGTCGGCGCACGGCCGCAGGCGGACCATGCGCTGCGCGCCGCATCCAGCATCCGCATCGGCCCGCAGAACAGCACGGTCGCGCCACTGGACAAGCCGTTGAACAGGCGCCCCAGGTCGAGCCGCTGCTGCTCGTCGGCGGCATACACCGTCAGGCGGTTGCCGAGCAGCGCCGCCAGCTCCTCGACATAGGCGGCCTCGCGGCGCGAGCGCACGGCGTAGTGCAGCGAGACGTCGGCGCCCTTGCGCGTCAAAGCCTGGGCCACTCCGAGCAGCGGCGTGATGCCGATGCCGCCCGCGACGAGGCAATATTGCGGGCGCTGCCAATCGACCTGCAGCAGCGAGGTCGGGCTGGTCACGTCGAGATGGGCCCCACGCTGCAGCGACCACAAATAGCGCGACCCGCCACGTGAATCCTCAGCGAGACGCACCGCGATCCGATAGCCTTGCGGCTCGGCTTCGCCGACCAGGGAATAGGAACGCACGTCGGGCTGGCCGCCGACGAGAACGCCGACCTTGATGTGGCTGCCGAGCGCATAGGGCGCGCAGGGATAGTCGTCGGGCCGCAGCGTGAATTCGCGGATACCCGGCGCGAGGTCGCGCGTCGAGACCAGGGTCGCAGGCGACCAATTGTCCTGGAAGCGCATGATCGTCTCCGTTAGTTCGCAGTCTGCTTGATCAGCACGGCGGCCGGTACGAGATCCATCGGCCCGCGGGCCTTGACCGCCAGCCGCAGATTGCGGGCCGCGAGGCGGGCATGCTCGCGCATGATCCCCTCGGCGCGGGCGCCCTCGCGGTTCTCGATGGCGTCGATGACGATACGATGGTGCTCCTGCGCCACCACCAGGATGTGACGCGCCTCGGGCAGCGCCGACTGCGCCATCACGAACCCGCTGGGCGAAGCGAACGGCAGCGCGCTGGCCCGATCGACCTGGCGGATGACCGGCGGACTGCGGGACAGCTCGGCCAGAAGGGCGTGAAAGCGCGCGTTGAGCGCGACATAGGCCGAGAACGCGTCGAAGGAGAGCTCCGCCGGCGCAATCAGCTCGTCGATCTGCGCCAGGCATTCGCGCATCGGCTCGGTGTCGCGCACCGAGACTCCGCGCTCGGCGGCGAGCCGGGCCGCCAGGCCTTCCATCGTGCCGCGCACCTCGATGGAGTCGAGCACGTCACGCTCGGAGAACGACTTCACCATGAAGCCGCCGGAGGGAATGGCTTCCAGCAGCCCCTCCTCCTCCAGCCGCACCAGCGCCATCCGCACCGGAGTGCGCGAGACACCGGCCACCTCCACCGCCTGCAGCTCAGAGATGCGCTCGCCGGGGCGCAAGCCACCGGTCAGGATCAGGTCGCGCAGAGTGAGCTGCGCCCGGACGGTCTGCGAGATCGAGCGCTCGTTGTCACGCTCAGCCATTTGATTTACTCCGCGGCTTCGCGCAGCGGCGTTTCGCGTGCGATCATCCGATCGATGATCCGCCGTGCCCACATTGCGCCTGCATCGATGTTGAGATTGTAGAACACGCGGCCCGGATTCTCGTCCATCGCGCGCTGCTGCGCTTCCAGGATCAGCTCATCCTCGCGGAAGATGCCGGACACGCCCTCGCGGATCTCCGTCGTCAGCCGCTGCTCGGAGATCTGGTAGTTGCGGGCGAACGCCCAGAAATAGTGGCAGGTCCGCTCGGTCTCCGGCGTGATCGTGTTGAGCACCATGCCGTTGACGCCCTGTGAGCGGTCGCCTTCCGGCGCCCCCGTCCCGGTCGGTGCGACGCCGACGTCGATCGTCACCGTGCACGGCGCCTCGAAGCGGATGATCTGCCAGCGGTCGACCAGACCTTCCTTGCCGAGCTGCCTGGCCCAGAACGGCGGCGGCTCGATGCCGTGCATCCAGCGCGTCACGGTCGCGGTGCGCTCGCCATGGGTGACGTCGAACGGCGCTTCCGTCAGCGCCTCATTGCCGATCGACGAGCCGTGCACGAAGGTTTCGTGCGTCAGGTCCATCAGATTGTCGACGACCAGGCGATAGTCGCAGTTCACGTGGATGGTCTTGCCGTCACCGGCCCAGGCCGGATCGTGATTCCAATGCATGTCGGGAATGGTAGCGGGATCGGCCAGCGCCGGGTCGCCCATCCACAGCCAGATGAAGCGATGGCGCTCCACCGCCGGATAGGCACGCACGCAGGCCGAGGGATTGATGGTCTCCTGCGACGGCATGAAGGTGCAGCGGCCCTGCGGATTGAACTTCAATCCGTGGTAGCCGCAGACCACCGTATCGCCCTCGAGCCGCCCCTTGGACAGCGGCACCAGACGGTGCCAGCAGGCATCTTCGAGCGCAGCAACGGTGCCATCCGCCTTGCGGTACATCACCACGTGCTTGCCGCAGATGGTGCGAGGCAGCAGAGCCTGCTTGACCTCGGCATCCCAGGCGGCGGCGTACCAGGCATTCATCGGGAACGAAGCAGCCATCGCGTTTCCTCGTGTCGGTATACTTCCAACTCACTTCTGTATACAGCAAGTGGGTGGATTGACGCAAGTTCCGGCATCCTTCGAGCGAATTCCGGCTATTCTGTATACAATTGCCCCGACCGTCAGCGAGCGTGAGAGGCCCCTCAAAGCTCCAATCTGACGGAGGATTCCTTTGTGATTCATGTATTTGCGTTGATTCATCCGCTACCGCGACAAGAACCCCCCGCCCGGCTCAGCCAGTGAGCCGCCCGAAGGTCGAAATGCCCAGCCCGGTAACGGAACACGAGGTTCGGCGGATCAGGCGGTCCGGACCAGATGGCGGTCATAGGAGCGCCCGCAGGCGCGTCGCTCCGGCGCAGATGCTGCCCACAAGGCCGGCTGCGAGGCCGGGTTTGATGATCACAGCGGCTCGCCCCTGAGCCACGCGGCGCCGCGCGCATACAGCGCCTCGACCTCCGGTCCCTTCAATCCCGGCATGTCGCGCTTGACGGTGTAGCCGATCCGCGTCTGCAGATAAGCGAGGTGGCGATAGCCGACCGGAAACTGCTCCAGCAATGCGCGATCGAGCGCCGGCACGGCGCCCGGCGTGACCGGATCCATGCGGTCCTTCTCGTAGATCGGCTGGCGCAGCACGATGCCCCATTTGTCCGCGCGCTTCTCGATAAAGTCGTAGAAGCGGCCGGTGCAGAGCACATCGCACAGGACGCCCTCCACGTCGGCACGCTGCGAGATCGTCATCTTGGTCTGCGCGATCGCGCGGGCTCCCGCGAGATCGACCGAGATGCCGCCGAGAAAGTGCAGGATGTTGACGCCCTTGGCCCAGGCCGCCTTGCTGATCTCGATGAACTCGTCGCCGGTGCCCTGAGTCCAGGTCGCCATCATCCGCCCGTCCGGATGCCACACCGTGCTAAAGCGCTCCCAATCGCCGGCATCGCGCCAGATTGCCCAGTTCTGCAGGAGTTCGCGGATCAGACGGTCGTCCTCGATCTCGGCGGCGGCTTTGGTCATGTCGGCATTCCTCATTCGTTGTCGGCTGCTGGATACATGGATCGGGCGAGTGCTGCAAAATTGGCGGCGCTGACCGGTGGAAGATTGGCGCACGCCTCACATTCAGTTTCGTCCCAGGCAAGTCCGACAACGCGCAAGCGTCGGCGGACGCTGACCCGGGATCCATACGCCGCGGCGGATGGGGCTGGGCGAGATCGGTCAGCCATCGTGCCTCGCACGTCTCCCTGGGGTTATGGATCCCGGATCGGCGCGCGCGTTGCGCGCTTGTCCGGGACGACAGTTGAGTTGGTGGCGGCACCTTCGGCCACTTCACCGGCGGCAGGAGACCATCGTCGACCAAGAGACAGGCGTCCTCATCCCGCGGCGCGCCGCGCCCGAGGTGATGCATCGCTTGTCCCCCTGAATAACGAGAGGGCGCGAGGAAGGCCGGACCTCGGCTGAGGCCCGTGGCCCGCCTGCTCAAAAGAATGCAGGCGGCAGGTACCACAGGTACAGCCGGACAGACCCGGCCTTCCCCGCGCGACGGTCTTACGGTGTCCTTCGTGCTCTCCCTGGGGATCGGCTCTCTTGCCCCCATCGCCCGCGCGTGCCGTCAAGCAACGACCACGAACTTGACCTCAGCGTCGAGAGGCCAGGACCACACGACTTCGCCGTCCGCAACGCCTGCGCTCGTCTGGCACAGCCGTCACGTCCATCGCAGCCCACCTCCACGTTCGTGACGACGCGTACGTCCCTCTGCACGAGGCGGGTTGTCAGGAGATAAGCACGATTTCTGAAAAACAGCAACAAGAATCTTTTCGTCGCTGGTGCGCAATCGCGTGAAGCAACCCGCGCTCGCTCACATCCGCTGCTGTCCGGCGTGTCAGCTCACGGCTGACGAATCCGAACCGAGATCACCCGCCCGCCCTTCAGCTCGAACGAGAAGGGGTGCGGGGGATAGGTCCAGAGCTCGACATTCTTCAACTCGCTGGGCTCGAAATGGCTGGGCTGGCCGAACACGGCCACCAGCTCATCGGTGGTGCTCCCGAGCCCGACATGGCTGAAATCATAGCCGGGCGCAGGCGCGGTGCCGTCGCCGGTCACTTGCAGAGCAACGATCTTGTCCGCCGCCACGGTGACGACGAAATACGGATAGTGCTCGCGCTGCCCGATGAAATAGACCCACGCAACCTTGTCCTGCGGCTGATTCAATGTCCGGTGCGGCGGCCCGAGCGCTGCGGTGGCCGTATCGGCGCCATCGCCAACCACGAGCGGTCCAAGGCGCTGGCAGGCACGCGCCATCACCGCCAGCAATTGCTCCTGAGACAGCTGTCGCGGAGGAACGACCTTGCATCCGAACCCGGCTCCGGCCCTATTCCACTCGCCGCGCAGGTCCTTCAGGTCCGCCGGCACGGCTTGTGCCGGCGTGGGTGTCGGGCGTGCCGCCGATTGCGCATGCGCCGCCGGCGACAGCCATCCCGGCAGCATCGCGACGAGCAACACCGAAAGCGCCCTACCAGCGCGCACCACATTGTCCAGCATATCGACGCCTACTTCCCACGCTTGCCCAGGCCGCCAAAGGCCTCAGGATCGAATTTCCTCGGATCCACCGGCTCGTAGCCCGGCCATTCCATATCGGCAATCCCGCCGAATGGCCGAGCCCAGGCCGCATCCGCCGTCGCGTTGCCTTGCGCGACCGGTCGCAGCTGGAAGTGCAGGATCCTGCTCGGGCCGACCTCGGCGATCTTCTCGCCCTTCTTGAAGCGCGCGCCGATCGCCGGCAGACCACAACTGCCAGGGCGGCGACGGAACCGCCCTGCAGGGGGGCCAAAAAAATCTGCGGGGATCGTGGATCACGGTGTCGGACTGAGGCAGCCAGGACCGTCCTTGGGTCAGCCAGAGCGAAACCGACTGGCTTGAGCAGATCCAAACGGCCCGCCTATCAAAGTTTGACGCGCGGCCTGCATTCTGAACGGAAGGAAAGCCCTGCAATGGCAACACCCAAGAACACGATCTGTCTGTGGTTCGACAAGGACGCCGAGGCCGCGGCACGCTTCTACGCTGAAGTGTTTCCCGACAGCCACGTGAGCGCTGTGCACCGCGCGCCGGGCGACTATCCCTCCGGAAAGGCGGGCGACGTGCTGACCGTGCAATTCACCGTGCTCGGCATCCCCTGCCTCGGCCTCAATGGCGGACCGGTGTTCACACACAACGAATCCTTCTCGTTTCAGATCGCGACCGACGACCAGGCCGAGACCGACCGCTACTGGAACGCCATCGTCGGCAATGGCGGCCAGGAAAGCCAGTGCGGCTGGTGCAAGGACAAATGGGGCATCTCCTGGCAGATCACCCCGCGTGCGCTGACCGACGCGATGGCTGCCGGCGGCGCCGAAGCCAAGCGCGCCTTCGCGGCGATGATGACGATGAAGAAGATCGACATCGCCACGATCGAGGCGGCACGGCGCGGGTGAGGACTGCGTCGAGGCGGAGCGCAGGGGCGCTCCGTCCTCACGGGCGCAGGCAGCGCAGATGCAGGAACAGCGGCACGCGCAGCCAGCGCCGGCTGCTGTCGCGCGTGATCTTCGCCTCCGGAATCGACGGCTCACGCAGCGCCTCGATCAGAAATCCCGCCTCTTCCAATGCCGCAAAGTAGCTCTGCAGCGGCCGATGCGCGCTGTGAAAGATCATGCTGAGCCCGTCACGTTCGATCGGATCGCTGTAGCTGAACGAGTCCAGGTAGCTGCCCCGGACGACGAATGGCGCATCCGGCGCAAGGCTCTCGAAACGGCCGGCCGAGTTGAGCGGATGGACGATCGCCATGCAGAGCCGGCCGCCCGGCTTGAGCACCCGCGCGGCCTCACGCACCGCGGCGGGCATCGCATCGACGTCCTGCAGCGACATGAAGGCGATCGCGAGATCCGCGCAGGCATCGGCCAGCGGCAGCGCGGCCGCATCGGCGCGGATGACATCGATCGCGGGATCGGCCGATCTCGCCGCCGATATCAGCGACGGCGACGCGTCCAGGCCGATCACCCTGTGCCCTTCGGAGGCGAGACGCCGCGACAGCCGGCCCTCGCCGCAGCCGATGTCGAGCGTCAGCGCGCCGGGCGGCGGCAGCAGGCGGCCGAACTGCTCGCCATGATGGCGCCAGAAGCTGTCATGCCCCGGCGCTCTGGCCCAGGCGAGCCACTGGCCGGCCTGCGCTTGCCACTGCTCGCGCAAATTCATCAGGGCCCCTCGCCCGAGGCTTCAGTTTCAAGAGCCGCGCTTCTTAGCCCGCTTCCTCGCGAGAGTCATCAGCAGCGCGGATGGTCATGGGACGGGCACGCCCAATCGCGCCCCGCGCGGGACTAACAGGACGTCCTTGCCGATGGCGCCCCGACGGCGCGCAAGCGACCGTCCGATACCGGAGCCTCGGGCCGAAACAAAATGCTCCGCCGAGGGAACCATGCGATCGCGAGCCGATTGGCCCCATGACGCAATCCCTCACCCCCGGAGACATGTCATGGCCATGAAGGCTCTTACGCTCACTCTCGCAGCCGCAGCGAGCACATTGATGGCTGCAGCTGCCTCCGCTGCCCCGCTTACGGTCGGTGCATCGATTGTCCCGGAGAGCAGCATCCAGCAGGTTCGCATGGTCTGCAACGAGGACGGCCGCTGCTGGCGCGAAAACCGCGGCCGCCGTGTCGTGATCGACGAGGAGCACCGATATGGGCCTCGCGAGCGCTATATCGAGCGGCGTGATCGTGACGATCGCGGCGGCATCGGCATCCGTGCCCCGGGCGTGAGCGTCGGCATCGGGACCGGCCGCTACTGACGAAACAGCGAGGCAGGCACCCGGAAGGCCGCCGAGCAATCGGCGGCCGTCGAGGCTGCTTGCGCCGCAGCGCGGTTTTGCCGATGCATGCCGGTTCATGAGAGGCGAGTCGAGGCGAGCGCCGCGGGTGAGCAGTCTACTGAGCAGTTTACTTGGGCTGCACGACAAATAGTTTCGGCTGGACCTAGCCAATTGCGTCCGCACACACCACATGTTGGAGATCACCGCGCGTCCCACGGCTGCCATCGGTGACTGAGAGCATTGCGCTCCCGCCGCGACCAGGAAGCGGGGCCGCATATGTCGAACAGCTCGAAATCTGACATCACGATATCCAATTTGCGCGAGTGGATGGTGCCTCCTCTTCTCGTGCCGATCTCTTTTGGCCTGCTGATCGTGGCCGCGGTGCTGGTTCAATGGTAGCCGCCCGCAGCGGGCCGCGGCCAGTTCAGGCCGAGAGCTCTTCCGAGCCCACGAAGCGAGATCCCTCGTCGCTGGCCACGGCGCTCACCATCAGGGCGGAGAACGCGCTGAACAAGGCCGAGCAGATGCAGCCCGGCAGCGAACGCGGAGCCGCGATGAAGGCGGCCAAGATCCTCGCGAACGCCGCCGAGCTTCTTAGGCATTTCAGCCGGACGGTAGGCCTGCCGGTGAAGTGACGACCGGGTGCCGGTCTGCCCTCGCTCGACCGCCCAGGCTCCGATCGCGGCATTCGATGCAAGGACTATCGCCACATGCTCGAAATTCATCTCACGACAGAGCCGCCGCCTCACGGCGCCGTTACCGACCGCGACTTTTTGACTGCCGAGATTCGCAGCCTGAAACGTCTCCTCGCCGAGGCCGAGAGCGATGCAAAGACGCAGTTCAAGAAGGCCGAGATCGAAGCGAGAGAGCGCGAAGCAGTCGACAAGCTGCAGAAGCTGATTCTCGAGGAGTTGCACCACCGTATCAAGAACACGCTCGCGACCGTCGGCGCCATCGTCTCCCAGAGCCTGCGCAACCTGCCGGAAGCCGAGGGCGCTCAGCATGCCATCTCCGGCCGCCTGTTGGCGCTCGGGCATGCGCATGATCTCCTCCTGCAGGCAAAATTGTCCAGCGCCGATCTCCGTACGGTGATCCGCAGCTCCATCCAGGCCTTCGATACTCCCGACGAGTCGCGATTTTCGATATCCGGACCCGACGTCCTGGTGATTCCGGACGCCGTCATCGCCATTGCGATGACGCTCAACGAGCTGTGCACCAACGCCCTGAAGTTTGGCGCGCTATCGGTGCCGGAGGGGCGCATCGATCTTCTCTGGTCCGTCGATCACAAGACACGGCACGTGCACGTCGTCTGGAGCGAAAAGCACGGCCCGGCCGTCCAACAGCCCACCAGCCGAAGCTTCGGGACGCGGCTGATCCAAACGCTCGGCACGCAGATCGGGGGCAAGGTGCAGTTGACCTATGCGTCCACGGGTTTCTCCTACACGCTCGACGCGCCGATCGCCGTTCTGAACGCTCCGTAAGACCGATGCACGACAACAGATGAGGACCTCCGATGTCGCTAAACCAATTTCGCGTCGATGAGCAGCCGCATACGATGGACGGATTGCGCCTGCTCGCCCAGGATGGCGCCGTAGGGGTCGAGGCATTCGTCAGCCGGAAGGTGATGGACGTCTGGGCCGAATCGATCGAACACACGGGCGGCCGGCAAAGCCTGTTCCGCGGCCAGTACAATGCGCTGGGAAAACTGAATCTTGCAGCGCTCAAGCGGATCGTGAGCAAGAAATACGAGCGCGGCGCGACATCCAACCGTCAGTATCCCTTCATCGACGTGCTGTTCTCGGACATCGCCGACAGCGGCGAAACCCTCGATCTGAGCAAGCTGGTGCGCGAGCCGTTGCCGCCATCATTCCACCGGCTCCCCTGAGCCTGGCGGACAACACAATTGCCGTGTGACTGATCAGCGTGTGCGAGGCTCGGCGCAGATCTCCTCGAGGAAATCGAGGAAGGCACGGGCACGCGAGGAGATCAGCTTGCGGCTGGGGAAGATGGCGGTCAATTGCGCGGCGCGGGTGTCGAACACGACCTCCTTGCCGATCTCGACGAGCCGGCCCTCCTCGAGCAGCTCGACGCAATAATGCTCCGGCAGGAACGAGACGCCGGCGCCGTGCGCCACCGCGCGGCGCACCGCCAGGGGATTGTTGATGCGCGCGACATGCGGGCCGACGTCGAAGCGGACGAGATGGCCGTGCTGCTTGATCATCAAGGTGCGATCACCATAGCGGCGCTCGCAGATCATGAGATGGCGCTCCAGCGCGCGGACACCGTCGCCGATCTCGTGCGCGGCGAGATAGGCCGGGCTCGTCACCCAGATCAGGCGGCCGCCGATCAGCACCTTCTGCGCGAGCTCGGAACTCTCCTGCACACCGACCACGACCGCGATGTCGAAGCGATCGGCCAGCATGTCGATGGCGCGCGTGGTCGCCTCGACGTCGAGCTCGATGCGCGGATAGCGGTGGTGGAATTCGGCGAGCCTCGGCGCCAGGATCTCCTCGCAGAACGCCGGCGGCAGCGCCACCGACAGCCGGCCGTTGGGAACACCGACCAGCCCGGTCATGACCGCATCGGCTTCCGACACCTGGTCGAGGATCTTCTGGCATTGCTGGAAGAACAGCTCGCCCTCGCGGGTGACGCGGACGCGCCGCGAGTTGCGGTCGAACAGCCGGATGCGGAGATCCTGCTCGAGCCGGGCGACCGATTTGCTGACCGAGGATTTCGGCATGCCGAGGGATCGAGAAGCGCCGGTCATGCCGCCGGTCGCCACCACCGCATGAAACACCGGAATATCCTCGATCCGCCACTTCATCTCGGGCCTACATGTTCATCATCGGAAACGATCCGTGCACGGTAGCATCATTGTCCAGCTGAGGACACGTCGGGAAGTCCACCCAGCCGGGCGCGCGTCATTGCTCACCAGGAGGAATGCACCCAGCGCCGCCCTCGGGGGGCGACGCAGGTCATGTTTCCGGCAGGTTGATCCCGCGCGCCTTGGCCCAGCGCTCCAGGATCTTGCGCTCGTCGACGAAGGCCACGCGATTGGCGAAGCCGCGCACCTGCACCGCACGGTGCCCGCGGTCGAGCTCGATCGTCAGCAGCCGGTCGGTCTTGCCGGCGCCCCGATGACGCAACGACCAGATCGACGCGTGCCCGGCGATGCACTTCGCCGCGTAGCTGGCGACGCAATGCCGCATCGCCCGCGACTCCGCGACGAGATCCTCGGCCGTCCGCAATTGCGTGATGACATACTCATCACGCTTCGCGAACGCCTTGGACGACGGGCTCCACGACCACTCCGTCAGCGGTGAGCCCGGCCAGTGCGCCGAAAGCTCCTCTGCCCGCGCCGCCGTGCGATGACGCACCATCTCGGCCCGCCGCCGCGCCGCCTCGATGCGGGCGATCACCGAGAGGTCACGATGCCACGCCTGCATCAGCCGGCGCAGCGCGGCGAGCGAGCGCCCCTTGAGGCTGAACTCGCGCTCGCGCCGACGGCGCTGCGCAATGTAGTCGCAGAGATCATCGATCTCCTCGGCCGTCGTCGGCTGCGCGCAGAAGAACTGCACGGCCTCGCGCCAGAACGTGAGCTCCTCGCGTGGCGTCCGCGCGATCCGCGACCGCGCAATCCGGGTCACGAGGGCGGGATCGTCGGTGTAGGATCGCGCGATCGCCTGCCAGATCGCCTCGTCGAAGCCGACCGTGCCCAGCGGATTGAGGAAGCCGTGAACCTCCTTGCGCGACAACAACGCCGACGCGCCGGCCTTGTACAGCGAGCCGCCACCGGCAGCCACGATGTACCAGCACTTGCGCAAGCCGATCTCGTCGCCGCCGAGACCGGCACCGTCGATCCAGATCTGCTCCAGATGCGGAGCGACCGGATAGCGCGCGAACAGATGGCGCGCCGCCGCAAGGCGCAGACGCGCGGCATCGCGCGTCTTCAGCTGCGGCTTCCAGCTCTCGGGATCGCGAATGATGGCGGCCTCGAAGCCGCGGCGCGCCTCACGGATCGCGTTGTGCAGATCCGGCGGCGGACGCGTCTGCCGCGCAACGCGGCGCAGCGTCAGCTCATAGGCTTCAACCCGCGCGCGCGCAGCCTCCTGCCGGCGCTCTATCAATGACTTGGCCATGATCGTTCAACATGATGGAATGACGGTCAGCCGGACGCACCGCTTGCGTCGGCACGGATCGTGTCGAGCACAGTGGACTTGTCATGGCTGATGTCCTCTCGCGTTGAACGCTCTGGATTGAAACGGGCGACGCTCATACATCCGATCGGCGGTCCATGCAAGCGGGTAACGACTGCACGACAAATCCGGCCTTCGCGCCCGGGGCAACGACCGCACCCGCTTCGCGGCAAACGGCTGTTAGTTCACGTTCCGAACCGATCACATCGCGACGAACTTGTTAGTTAAGAAATATTTCTGCAAATGATTTGCATCACGCGGCACGATTCTCTCGTGCGCGAACGCCGCTAAGCGAACCTGCGACAGAACGCCGCAGCGTTCCTCGACCAACAAACATTTCTGCTCGCCCCGCAGAAACAAACAGACCGGAAAGCGCGCTGCCTGCCCGCGCGACGACGACTTCGCAGCGGCGCACGGCCGGATTGCGCCGTTACAAGCTCCACTACGTCACGACACGTACCGCCAACACGACCTCGCATCCGATCGATGCAGGCGTTCGCTGATCCATTGCCTGTTCGGCGGCACGTCGCGACAGCGGTAAAGCCAGAGGAGGCGATCGAATGGCAACCAACTTCAATGCGACAGCGCTTGCAAACGGCACGTCGAACCTGCTCACGCGGACGAGTGCGCTCAATCTGTCGACGGACCTGGTCCAGGCCGGCGTCGTCTTCAACGATGCGGTCCGGATCTCGCTGGGGCTCTACTCCGGCGGTCAGGGCAGCGGCAATTCCAATACGTTCCTGTCGAGCTACACGACGGACATCCATGCCGTGCAGAACGATATCGCCGCGATCCTCGCCAATCCCGGCGACCTGACGATTGGCGGCCAGACCTTCACGTTGAATTCGACCGACACGGCCGTCCTGACCAACATCCAGACCCAATTGAGCACGCTGCTGACGGCCGCTGCGCAGACCACGAATGCGACGACGATGACCGCGGCCTCGCAGACGATCCACGCGCTGGAGACACAGATCCTGTCGGAGATCAACAACGACGCCCATCTGTCGGCCGCACTCAACAACGTCACTTTCACCGCCAACACCGGCGCCACCGACGTCGCCTTCCAGAACCTTCCGGCAGGAGCCGATGATCCGACCACGCTCGCCGCGGCCACGGCCGGCACGAGCCTGAAGTCGGTCGGCGAGGTCTTCAACGCCGTCGTGTCCCTGGCGTCCGGCGACATCAACGCAGCCAATCTGACCGAGATCAGCACGGATCTCACCGCGGTGGCATCCGGCCTCACCGCGATCCTCAACAACAAGACCATGCTGGCGCAGATCGAAGCGGGCGAAACCGCCAACGCTGCGGCGGCCACCACGCTCCACCTCCAGACGGTGCTCAATCAGGTCAACCTGCAGCTCACGAAATATGACGCAGCCGCCGCGACCGGAAACACCACCGCCCTGCGCGGCACCGCCGACAACCTGCTCGACATCATCGACATCGTCCAGAACGACACCGCGCTGAACACAGCCGCCGGCGGCAACGGCAATCCGGGGCATACCGGCGGCTTCGCCGAGGACGCCGGCGGCCTTTCGGGCACCGTCACGAAATTCCAGGACAACCAGGCGCAGACGAATTTCTGGGCGACGTTCGTTGCGGAGGCCAACACGATCAATGCGCAGCTTGCTGCGATCGTCAACGGAACCGGGACCGCCAGCCAGGCGCTGATCACTCAGATCGAGAACTACAACAATTTCGGCGCCAGTTTCGACGCCGCCCAAGGCGCGGTGTTCCAGGGACGGTTCGACAACGAGCTAAACAACGGCACGCTGCAGGCTGATTCCTCCACCGCCATCAAGGCTCTCCAAGGCATCCTCAACGGCGATACCGGCACCACGCTCACGTCGGACCTAGCGGCGCTCACCGCCGCAGGCGAGGGCTTCGTCGCCGACGCCATGGACGTCAGCGGCAACAACATCGCGATCGGCGGCGCCACCTATGTCGGCTCGGCGACGACCGTCGCCACCGCGACCTCGGTCAACGGCCTCGCGCAGGGGACGACGAAGGTCACCGCCACGCCCAACATCGCCAACGGCACCGGAGGCGCGACGACCGCGAGCACCACGACCGCGAGCGGCGGCACGACGACCAAGACGGGCACCACCACGACCACTGCCAACAATACAACTGGTAACACCACCGCGACGACGACGAAGACGACCACGCAAAGCTCGAAGCACCATCATCACAATGATGGAACCGCCACGACCCACAGCTCGGCGTCCACGCACACCACGGCGGCCTCGCATTCGTCGACCGTGGTCGACCATCACCACCACGCCATGCAACACATCTGGGGCTGACGCCGCAGGACGGACTCTCGTTGCGGACATCAGGCGCCGGCCCAAGGGCCGGCTCCGACGGGAGCCATCACGCATCTGGCCCTCTCCTTGCATCGCCTCCTTCTCAGCTGGTTGGCATGATGGAGTTGTCAGATGTCCGACGCGCTGCATACGGTCGTCGTGGCCAGGAAGGCCATCGAGGCGCACAACATGGCCTCGTTCGAGCTCGTCCCGGCCGATGATCAGCCGCTGCCGGGATTCACCCCGGGCAGCCACATCGACGTCACCCTGCCGAACGGGCTGACGCGGCAATATTCGTTGCTGAACAGCGCCTCCGAGCGCAATCGCTACTGCATCGGCGTGTGGAAGGACGGCAACAGCCGCGGCGGCTCCAAGGCGCTGCATCTCGACATCAATGAAGGCGACCGTCTGCAGGTCAGCCGCCCGCGCAACCGTTTCAAGATCCCAAAGGACACCAAGCGGGCGCTGCTCGTGGCGCGTGGCATCGGCATCACGCCGATCCTGTCGATTGCCGACACGCTGAAGGCCAGGGCCATCCCGTTCGAGCTGCACTACGTGTTCGCACTGATGTCGCCGGATTCGTTCCGCAGCACGATCGAGGCGTCGTCCTTTGCCGAAAACACCACATACTACAAGGAATCGACCGAGGATAATCAGCTGCTCAAGCCGGCCGCCCTGTTCGCCGATCGTCCCGACGACACCCAGCTGTTCATCTGCGGCGTCGACTGGTGGATGGATCCGATCCTCGCGCTCGCCGGGCAGAAGGGCTTTGCCGAGGAGCGCATCCATGTCGAGCGCTTCACCGCGAAAACCGCCGCCGCGCTGCTCGACAAGGTGTTCGACGTCACCGTCAAGAGCACCGGCGCCACATTCAAGATCCCAGGCGACAAGACCGTCACCGCATTCCTCGAAGAGAACGGCGTCAAGATCGCCACCTCCTGCGAGCAAGGGATGTGCGGCACGTGCAAGACCAGGGTCGTCGACGGCGAGATCGATCATCGCGACAAGCGCCTGTCCGCGGCGCAGCGTGCCGAAGGCTACTTCCTGCCCTGCGTGTCGCGCGCCAAGGGCGACCGGCTGGTGCTGGATTTGTAACGGGCAATTGGCCGTGACCACCGAGACCGATCTATGGCAGACCGCGTGGATCATCGCCGAACAGCACGGCACCGACGGGCCCGCATTCGCGGCCCGCATGGCTGATAGTTTCAAATTGGGCCACAGGATCGACGCGCACCAGGCCTGGGTTTCGATCGCCGCCAAGGTGGCCGTGCTGATCGGAGCCAGCGCGGCCGGCGGTGCTCATCGGCACTGATGTCGAGAAGCGGACAGCGCCCCGCGCTCTGTCCGGAATCGCACACTCGGCTGCGCGAGCAACACGGATGCCGGACGCCGATCTGGGCACGGCTTTCCGGAATAGAACTTGCTATGTGGCTTCCGGTCACCGAGCGACCACAAGAGATGTGCGGCGGATGACGTGCCGCGCTTTGCGAGGAGCCATGTCCGTGACGACCTCCCGTGCGGCGGAAGCCTTTGCCCCCGCCGCCGCCGACATCGCGTTCGCCTATCACGCCCGCACCAGGCATAGCCTCAGGCGCTATGCCGCGGGTCCGGAAACATTGGACTGGGATGCGCAGCCCAATCCGTTCCGCGAATTCGCGGGCAGCCCGCGCAGCATGCTGCCGCTGACTTCTGATCGTCTGGCGACGACCTTCGCCGACAGTTGCAATGGGACGGCGCCGATCCATCCGCTCACCATCGACGGCACCGCGCTGCTGCTGGAACTGTCGTTCGGACTGGCGGCCTGGAAGGAGCTCGGCCCGGACCGCTGGGCGTTGCGCTGCAATCCGTCCAGCGGCAATCTGCATCCGACCGAGGCCTACGTCGTCGCGGACAATATCGCTGGCCTCAGCGACGGTCTCCATCATTACATCAGTCGCGAACACGTGCTGGAGCAACGCTGCCGCCGTGGCGCTGTCTCACACGCTCAACCGCGACTTTGGCTCGCGCTGTCCTCGATTCATTGGCGCGAGGCGTGGAAATATGGCGAGCGCGCGTTCCGCTACTGCCAGCTCGACATCGGTCATGCCCTCGGCGCCATCAGCTACGCCGCCACGGCGCTGGGCTGGCACGCCCGTGTCGTCGACGGCACCGACAGTGCGACGCTCGCTGCCATCATAGGCCTCGACCGCACGGATGATTTCGCCGGCGTCGAGACCGAGGACGCGGATGTGCTGGTTGCCATCACGCCGCGCGACATAAATGCGCCGGCACGCGCCGAATTGCCACCTCGCTACACAACCGACGACACATGGTACGGGCAAGCCAACCGGCTCGATCGCCATCCGCTCTACCACTGGCCGGTCATCCCGGAGGTGAGCACGGCCACGGCCGGCGAGGCGCAGGATGCGGTGACAGCATCATCGCCCCGCCCGCCTCTCGCCCAGCGTTCCCGAGCGCGCGCGGCCGACCTCATTCTCAACCGCCGCAGTGCCCAGCGCTTCGATGCCAAATTCACGATGGATCGCGCGGCGTTCCTTGCTCTGCTCGACGCGCTGCTGCCGCGCGCCATTCCGCCGTGGGATATCTGGCCGTTCGCGCCGCGGCTGCATCCGCTGCTGTTCGTACATCGTGTCGAGGGCCTTACCCCTGGCCTCTATGCGCTGCCGCGCAGCTCCGACGCCGGGACCAGCCTGCGCCGCGCGCTGCGCCCCGATTTCGACTGGCAGCGGGTCGAGCGCGCACCGGATCATCTTCCTCTGTTCCATTTGCTGCCGACCGACAGCCGCGGCGTGATCCGCACCGCGAGCTGTCATCAGGCCATCGCCGGCGACAGCTGCTTTGCGGTCGCGATGCTGGCCGAGTTCACAACAATGGTCAGCGAAAACCCGTGGCGCTATCGGCAGCTGCATTGGGAAGCCGGACTGATCGGCCAGGCGCTCTATCTCGAAGCGGAGGCCGCCGGCCTTCGCGGCACCGGCATCGGCTGCTTCTTCGACGAGTCCGTGCACGAGATGCTTGGCGTCGTCACGGCCGAATTCCAGACGCTCTATCACTTCACCGTCGGTCGTCCGCTGACCGACGATCGCATCACGACGCTACCGGCCTATCCGGGCCGCACGCGCAACGAAGCGGGAGTCCTGCCATGAGACCGCGCGTTCCCTTCCAGCGCATCGACATCGGCCAGGCCGCCGAACTGCTGCAGCGCGACGATATCTTGCGCTTCGACGTCCGCGACCAGGACTCGTTCGACGCAGCGCATATCGCCGGCGCGCAGCATCTGACCCAGCGCAATCTCTCCGAGATGATCGCTGGTTCGACCAAACGGACCCCCATCCTCATCTACTGCTATCACGGCAATGCCAGTCAGGAATATGCGCAGACGTTCTCCGATTTCGGCTTCACCGAGGTCTACAGCCTCGACGGCGGCTATGAGGCGTGGCGGCAGCGCTTCCCCGCACGCAGCGGCACAGCCGCGATCGGTCCGGCGCTCGCGTCATGGCTTGCCACGCAGGGCTTTCCCGCCGACGACATCGATGCCACCATCGCCAACCGCACCACGCCGCTGATGAAGGCCGCCCACCTCGGCAATGTCGCCGTGATCCGCGAGTTGCTGGCAGCGGGCGCCGCGATCGGCGCGAAAAATGCCGACGGCAACAATGCGCTCTGGCTCGCCTGCGTCGGCCAGCATCTCGACGTCGTCGATGTGCTGGCCGAGGCCGGCATCGACATCGACAACCGTAATGACAATGGCGCGACCGCGCTGATGTATGCGTCCTCATCCGGCAAGGCCGAGGTCGTCGCACATCTGCTCGCCAGAGGCGCGGATATCAGCACCGAGACGCTCGACGGTTTCAGCGCACTCGACATGGCGGCCTCGCTGGAATGCCTCACGCTGTTGCGCCACGCGGCCAAGGCGGCGGCGCAGACCGCATCCGCGGCCGGGGTCCAGCCGTGACCGTCATCGAGCACGATTTCGGTCTCGACCAGCGCACGGCCGAACGCCGCTTCCGCACGCTGCTCAGCCTCGACGCGCTGCACGAGGCCAATGTCCGCGCCAATCCAATCCCCTATCTGGAGCGCGCCAGCGAACGCATCTATCAGCTCGAGAAGGCGTTGTTCGACGCGCTGCAGGCGTCGAAAGCCGCAGCCGACGACAATGGCGAGACGGTCAGCATCGGCAAAGCCGAGTATGACCGCCTCCGGCAATGCCGGGAGATCCTCGAGAACGCCTATGCGCAGCTGGTCGCCGACCGGCCCGAAACCTGAACGGACGATGAGGTGGAGAACGAGATGTCGAGTGAAGGATTTTTCGTGGATTGGGATGGCAATTTGCGCAGCGCCGGGGATCCCGGCGGCGGCTATCTGTGCGAGATCGACATGGGCGCGCGCTATGTCGCGGTGACGATGAAGAACGGCACGCTGGTGCACGAGGCGACGCTGTTCAAGACCGCAGCCGATGTCGAGAAGGCCGGCATCAAGGCCCAGCTCGTGCCTGGTAGTCACCCCTGGGGGAAGAAGGCGGATGGCTTTTAATCTGGCGGCGCGTAGAATTGCCTCGTGATATTGCGCGTCATTGCGAGCGAAGCGAAGCAATCCAGGGCACAACCAAGATTCTGGATTGCTTCGTCGCTTCGCTTCTCGCAATGACGCCAGACAACCATCCATCAATCGGGATGGATCATGATTTCCATGGTTTCGTCGAGATCGTCGAACGGATCTGGAAAGCTGTTGTCCTCGACCAGCGCGACGCCACACAGGCAGACCTCGCCATCGATGATGGCGAGCGCGATCGGCTCCAGGCTCTGGCCTTCGCACGCACCACCATTGCACAGGCCGGTGTCGATCTCGAACGTCGCACCGTGACGGCCACAGCGCAGCTGCGTCCGATCGGCGTTGAAGAACTGGCCGCTGCCGATGTTCAGCCATTTGCCATCATGCGGGCAGGTGTTGACATAGCCGACGAAGCCGCCGGACGCCGTGCGGATGATCACGATCGGAAACGGCCGCGCCTCGCCATTGTCGCCGATCCGCGACAGGCTGAACGCCCTGGCCTCACCCGGCGCGATGCTCGTGGTCGGACAGATGACGAAGACTTCCGGCTCACGTTCGGTCATGCGCGGCGCTCCCTGGACAGCGCGACGGGAGCGGCGGGACCGTGATGACGTCTCCTGTCGCAAACCTGACGACGGCGGTCCGTATTGTCGAACCACGCGCAGTCACTTTCGAAACTGTCCCGATCCTTGCATGAAGCGTGCCGTGCGCAATGAAAGCGTGCGCGCGATGTCGGCTTGGAGACCATGATGGCCGCGATGAAGTTCTACATGACGCCGGGATCTTGCTCGACCGGCATCCACATCATTCTCGAAGAGCTCGAGGAAGTGTTCGAGGCCCATATCGTCAACCTGCCGGCGGGGGACAATTTCAAGCCTGACTATGTCGCGATCAACCCGAAAGCGACGATCCCAGCGCTGGTGCGCGGCGACGGCGGCGTGCTGACCGAAGTGCCCGCGATCGCCTATTGGCTCGGCCGCTCGCGGCCTCGGGCGAAGCTCTGGCCTTCCGACATCGAGACCGAGACCCGGCTGCTCGAAGCCATGACCTACATCGCCGGCACGGTGCATGGCCACGGCTTCGCCCGCATCTTCGCCACGCCGACCTTCAGCCGCAACGAGGCCGATCAGGACTCCGTGCGTGCGCTCGGCCGCAACATCGTCGTGAAAGGCTTTGCGATCCTGAACAGGATGCTCGGTGAGCAGCCCTATCTCGGCGGCGAGTTCAGTGTCGCCGATCCGATCCTGTTCTATGTCGAATTCTGGGCCGACAAGACCGGCATTCCGCTGCCCGCCAACCTGCTCGCGCACTACCGGCGCATGCTGGCGCGCCCGGTCGTGCAGCGCGTGCTGCGCGAGGAAGGCTACAATCCGGCGACGCTGGGGAATCTTGCGGCGCCGTAGCTACTCCGCCGCCTCCGGCAGCAGGTCGTGGTCGCCGAGGTCGATGCCGCGGAAGATGGCGCAGCGGCGGAAGACCTCGATCGTCGGACGCACGCTCTTGTGGTGACAATATTTCGCGACGAGCTTCGCCAGCCCCTTGATGTCGCGTCCCGAGGCGGCCGGAAACGTCTCCACCAGCAGATCGATCAACGCTGCCTCGACCTTGAGCCCGAACTGCTCGCACATCACCCGCCAGATCCGCCCGCGCGCCTCGGCGTCCGGCGCCTGGAACTTGATCAGCGCGATGCAGCGCGACACGATGGCTTCATCGATGTCGCCAATGCGGTTGGTGGTGAGGAACAACAGGCCGTTGAAATATTCGAGCACGCGCAGGAACACGCCGACGACCGCATTCATGGTCATGTCGTCCTCGCGGCGCTTGATGTAGACGTCGGCCTCGTCGATCAGCATCACCGCGCCCCAGCGCTGTGCGCGGGTCAGCGCGTCCTTCAGCGCGCTCTCCATCGCCGCGACGCTGAGCCCGAGCTGGCCCGAATGCACCCGGTACAGCGGCCGGCCGATGATCTCGGCATACACTTCCGCCGTCAGCGTCTTGCCGACACCCGGCGGCCCCGCGCATAGCACGGTGGTGCCGCCCGATTTGCCGGCGACGATATCGTCCATCAGCAGGTCCATCTCGGCAGTGAGGATGTCGATCAGGTCGGTCTGCTCCTCCGGCAGGATCAGCTTCTGCTTGAGGTCGGGCTGATAGGCATAGGGCATCATGTCGTCGGCATGTACCCAGAGATAATGATGCAGGTCGAGATGAAACATCAGCATGTAGGGATGGACCGGAATGCGGCAGAAGATGCCCTTCGGAATCGCCGCCTTGGACTCCTCGACCTCCCGCTCGGCGTCGTAGAGATTGCTCTTGGCCGCCTTGCGCAGATATTGCCCGAGAATGTCGCCGGTCACCTCGAGGGTCAGTGCGCGCTCGGTCAAAATGCCCTCGTCGTTGACGAGGCGCGCGTTGCCGCCGCCGGACGACAGCACGATCACATCCTTGCGCGACCAGTCGATGTCGCGATGCGAGGAGTTCGGATCGTCGGCGAAGAAGCCGATGCCGCGGCCGGAGAACTGCGCGCCGTAGCGGCCGCGCCAGGCGAAGTAGCGCTCCGCGGTCTCGTCATAGGCCGCGACCAGTTCGCGCGTCTCCTTGAGAAACCCCTTGGCCGCGAAGATCTCGGCCACGGTCTTGCCGACGATGTCGCCGACGGATATCCGCAGCGTGCTCGTCGTGATCGATCCCTTGGCATTGGCCTTGAGCTCGATGAAGACGCGGCCGGCCTCGTCGTTCGATGGCGCGGTATAGTCGAGCCGCGTCACCACATAAGGCAGCGGCCGGCTGGCGACATTGGCCGTGAACATCCAGCCGCGGATGGCATCTGATATCAGGTAGCGCGCGATCGCCGGCAGCACCGATTCCAGCTCGTGCTCGGAAAAGCGGGTACCGGAATCGGTGAAGGCGCGCTGCAGTGTCGCGATCTGGGCCGCGCGCGCGTGCCATTCGGGCCCCGCTTTCTGATAGCTGTCGCGGAGGAAGTCGAGCTCGATGGCTGCGAGCTGCGCGACATCGACCTCGACCTTGTCGCCGAAACGCAGCTGTTCCTTGAGCGAGTCGAGATGCGGAAACGCCGCCGCCATCGCCTCGATTCTCGGCCGTTCGATCTGCAGCTTCATCGGGCGTCACTCGCTCCTGGCCGGCTCACGACGACACGCCCGTCGGCTCGCGGCGCGTCGCATCCGCCTTGGCGAGCAGCAGGCGGTTGGCGGCAAGCGAGAACTCCTGCCACGCAGCGGCGATGTCGCGCAGGATGGTCTGCACGTAGTCCTTCGACGGCTTGTGCTCATGCGGAAAGTTCGACAGCGCGCAGGAAGTGCGGTTGAAGGCGATGGCATCGTCGAGCAGCGACTGCATGACGTCGCGGAACGGCCTCTGGATCTCCGGCATCAGCGCCGAACGCCCGCGTTCGACGACGACGTCGCGCATGTCGAAGGTCAGCGCATCCAGCACCTGCAGCGCCGCGGCGAATACCTGCTCGGTCGCGCCGAGGATGGCAAGCTGCGTCAGTTGCTCGCGCTGCTGCGTGGCGAGGCTTCGGTTGAGCCGGTGCCGGTAGTCGTCGAACGCCGCATCGCGTTGAGATGCGACCCAGGAACCGAACCAGGCGAGGCTCGCGTCATTGCCCGAGAGTCGCTCGCCGACCGCAGCAGCGGCACGTGGCCCTGTAGTCTCGGTCGCCAGGCGGGCAAGCGCGCGCTCGATGCGCCTGGCTGCATTCAGCGCGCCTTCGAGATAGCCGGCCGCGTGGCTCGCGGTCTCGGCGCCACCGAGATGCAGCCGCCCATCCCACAGCGCCCGCCGCAGCATCGGGTTCGCGATCTCGCTGTGCTCGCCGCGCGGCATGGTGCGATCCAATGCGCTGCAGGTGAAGCGCTCAGTCGCCCAGTCCTGATAGTGCTGCTCGCCGCCGTCCAGCGCGGCGCCGAACAGCTGCACCATCTGGCTGTCCATCAGCAGCGGCAGTCCGACGGTGAAGGCTTCGCGCAGATCCGGCGGGAAGGCGAGGAAGCCGCCGAGCGCGGCGCGGTCGCCGCCGACATCGCAGGCATCGAAGATCTCGCCGATCACCGCCTGCTCATGACTGACGAAAGCATTGCCGGACTGCCCCTTGTCGCGCCAATGCGCCTGATCGTAGGCGATCACGACCTTGGCCTGCGCCGCCATCCAGGTCTCGGCATTGCGCATCGCCTCCGAGGTCGCCTCGTCGAGCTCAGGAAAGAAGCCGACGTGATCGAGCAGCAGCCGCGGCGGCAGCGCGAGCACGGCGCGCTTGGCCTCGATCGCGACCGATTCCGTTGCCGTGGCGAAGATCAGCCGCACATGGGTGCCGCAATCGACAATGCGCGTCAGCTCATGGCCGAGATGGATGACGGACTGCGGCAGATCGCGTACCAGCGTCTCGATCAGCTTTGTCATGCCGCCAGACAGCCGGCGCGCGCCCTGATGAATGGGGGGACCGCTGATCTGCTCGGCCGACTTGTCCGCGTCTTTCAGATGAAGAACCGTGCCGTCATCGTGCTGGGCGAAGTGGGACAGATCGAGCTCCGCGATCAGGCCGGTCAGCAGCGGCTGGGTCTCGGGCCAGAACCAGGTCGGGCCGAGGTCCAGCGCGAGCCCCGCCTTGCTCCTGGCCGACAGCACACGACCGCCGAGGCGATGTCGCGCTTCGAACAAAGCGAACGTGCCGCCGCGCTGCTGCAGGCTGCGCGCGAGTGCTATTCCGCACAATCCACCTCCGACAATGGCCGTTTCGAGCATGACGAGGACCTCGGCTGATGCGTTGCGATGGCGTCTCGACCGGGTCCTGCAAGAAACTTGCAAGTTTTTGCGGGCGCCGCATGTACGTTTCCAAACATTGCTTGATTTTGCCGCCGGCTTGGCTCACCCCAACAGGATGAGCGACGAGAGCCAGATTCTGGCCGCCAATGCGGCCTTCTATGCAGCCTTCGCGGCTGGTGATTTTGCCGCGCTCGCGGCGCTCTGGGCCGATCGCGACGGCATCTCCTGCATTCATCCGGGATGGCCGGCGATCGTCGGTCGCGCTGCCGTGATCGGCAGCTGGCGCGATATCCTTGCCAACCCGGAGCGACCGAACATCGTCTGCGCCGATCCGCACGCGATTGTCGACGGCGACCACGGCCACGTGCTGTGCATCGAGCTGGTGGACGGCGCAGCACTTGCCGCAGCCAATCACTTCGCGCGCGTCGACGGCGCCTGGCGGATGGTCCACCACCAATCCAGCCCCATCGCGCAGCTCGCGACGCCGGATGACGATCCGGACGGCCATAGCCTGCACTGACCTCCACGCGTCTGGCACGAAACTTGATCTACCATCCATGACCGGCAGCAATGTCGGCGATTGTTGATTTTCGTCGCGTCGGATTCGGACCAAATCTCCGTCTCCGCGCCAGGCCACTGCACGCTGCGACCAACGTCGTGCAGATGTCGACGGGAGACACGGGATGGCACGCCTACCGACCGCCTATCTGAAGCGCAGCGATGCGCCGATGCGCACAGCGTTGCAGCAGGCCATCGACCTCGCGTTCGGACAAGCGTTGGGAGCACCGGCATGAACATGACGGCTCCACTTCAGCCGACGGCGATCCATGCTGTACCTGCCGAGCTATGCGACTGTGGCTTCCGCCTGCTGATGATCCGCCAGTTCAATGTCGGCGCGGTGCCGCCGGCCTTCGCGATCATCGACCAGCGCGTGATGCGCATGCCGCAGCGGCTCGGCCGCCATGGCGTGTCGTTTGCCGCCACGTTTTTGCCCGAGGTGATGTCCTGGCTGATCGATCATCTCGGCCGGCCATCGCTGCATGATGACACCGGCCGCTCCTACCGCAATCCGCGCTGGCCCGTGGTGTGCTGGCATGACCAGGAACGCTACTGGCCGAGCGGCGCCGTCACGGTCGAGTGGTTCGCCGAGGTCGCGTTCCAGGATCATGCCTCGTGGATGGCGTTCCGCACCCATTGGCACGACAGCCTGACGGGCCGGACTGCCGGTGCAGACGCGAATGATGGAGAAGCAGAGCAGCGCGACGCCTACGATGCGGAAAAGGAATTTGCCGGCAAGGCGCTCCAGCGGGCATGATCTGCCAAAGTGATGCAGACCCGCGCCGGGCTCTGTTCGATGCCGGTCGAGGCGTGATATCGAGGACGTGATCAAACCGCGCGGAGGCTCTCATGCGCTACGTCTCGTGGTTCGGAGGCTGGCTCGGTCATTTGCTGCCGCAACGGCGTGCTGACAGCCGACTCAAGGCTCACGACGTGCTCACCCGGCGCGCGGCCGCCGAGTTGTCGAATGAGGACCTGTTCTACATCGCGATGCTCGGCCCTCACGTCTGAGCGACCAGATCCCTCCGCCATCGCGCCGCCCGCAGACTTCCTTCCCACTCGATCCGACATGAGTCCGACATGACTGACATCGCGCGTTTCCGCGACTTCGTCGCCGATACGGCACGCCTCGTCGCAGGCACGACAAAGGAGCCGGAGCTGCTCGCCGCGCTCGCACCGAGACTGAAGGAGCTGGTCGCGCATGACGACTGGCTGCCTGAGGGCTTTGCGGTCGCCGAGGGCGGCCGCTACCAGCAATATCTGCTGTATGCCGATCCGCTCGATCGGTTCTCGATCGTGAGCTTCGTCTGGGGCCCGGGCCAAGGCACGCCGGTGCACGACCATCGCGTCTGGGGCCTCGTCGGCGTGTTGCGCGGCGAGGAACTCTCGGTCAGCTATGCGCGGCAGCCGGACGGCAGGTTGCGCGCGGCTGCGCCGGAGCGGCTGAGGGCTGGACAAACGGCTGCTGTATCGCCAGAGATTGGCGACATCCACGCCATCTCCAACGGTCTGGCGGACCGCTCGTCGATCAGCATCCACGTCTATGGCGGCAATATCGGCCGCATCCGCCGCGCGGTGTACGATGTGGAGACCGGCGCCGCCCGAGACTTCATTTCCGGATATTCGAATGACACCGTCCCCAACCTCTGGCCCGACCGCACCACCGCCTGACGGCGTCAGCATCATCACACCGACCGAATTGCGGCGGCGCTGGCGCGCCGGCGAGGAGGTGGCGCTGTTCGATGTCCGCGAGGAGGGCCCCTACTCGCTGTCGCACCCGTTCTTCGCGGTGTCGCTGCCGCTGTCGCAGATCGAGTTGCGCATCCTCGATCTCGCGCCGCGGCTGACGGCTCCGATCGTCGTCTATGATGACGGAGAAGGCTATGCCGTGCGCGCGGTGCCGCGCATTCGCGCACTGGGCTACACTGACGTGTCAGTCCTCGAGGGCGGGCTGTCGGGCTATGCGCGCCAGGGCGAGGTGTTCCGCGATGTCAATGTGCCGAGCAAGTCCTTTGGCGAATTGGTCGAGGCCATCAGGCACACGCCGTCGCTGTCGGCCGATGAGGCCAAGGCGCTGATCGAGCGCGAGTCGAATCTGGTCGTGCTGGACGCCCGCCGCTTCGAGGAATATCGCACCATGAGCATCCCGCGCGGGGTCAGCGTCCCCGGCGGCGAGCTGGCGTTCCGGGCGCGGGAGCTCGCGCCGTCGCCTGATACGACCATCATCGTCAACTGCGCTGGGCGGACGCGCTCGATCATCGGCACGCAATCACTGATCAATGCCGGGCTGCCGAACAAGATCTACGCGCTGCGCAACGGCACGATCGGCTGGACGCTGGCCGGCCATCAGGTCGAGCGCGGCAAGACCGCGCGTTTTCTCGACAGGCCGCAGACGAGCCACACGGCGGCGCTGGACGACGCCAAGGCCTGGGCCGGGCGCGTCGGCGTCACGTTGCTCGATGCTGCGACGTTCGCGCGCTATCAGGCGGAAGCCGGCGCGCGTACGCTCTATTGCCTCGATGTGCGCACGCCGGAGGAATATCTGGCCGGCCATCCCGCCGGCTTTGCGTCGGCGCCGGGGGGACAATTGGTGCAGGCGACCGACGAATGGGTCGGCGTGCGCGGTGCCCGCCTGGTGCTGTTCGACGATGACGGCGTGCGCGCGCGCATGACCGCGTCGTGGCTGAAGCAGATGGGCTGGGATGCGTCCGTCGTCGGGCCGGACGTTGTTACACCGACTCAGACTGCGGTCGTCGTGCCGCGCCGGCCGCCGCTGCCGGATCTCGGTGCAGCCACGATCAGTGTCACAGAGCTCGCGGCCGATCCCGCCGCGCGGACGATCGTCGATCTCTCGCGCAGTCCGGGCTACAAGGCCGGGCATATTCCGGGCGCACATTTCCTGCTGGCGTCGCGCTTTGCCGATGATCTCGCCAGGCTGCCGGGCAGCGGCGCTGTCGTGCTGACCAGCGATGACGGCGCCGAGGCGGCTTTCGCGCTGGCCGATGCACGGGCTGCGACGCGGCGCGAGATCCGCGTGCTCTCAGGCGGCACACGGGCGTGGATGGCAGCCGGCCACGCGTTGGAGACGGAGCGGCACGCGTGGATCTCGCTCGCCGACGACGTCTACAAGCGCCCCTATGAGGGCACAGACAACGCGGCCACGGCGATGCAGGCCTATATCGATTGGGAGCTGCAACTCGTCGCCCAGCTCGCCAACGACAGCGTGTCGAATTTCCACGTGGTGTAGCTGTGATGAATGCGTAGGGTGGGCAGAGACGCATTCGCGACGCGAATGCGGCGTGCCCACCGCACTACTACGCGGATCACGAAACATAGTGGGCACGCGCCGCCTTACGGCGGCGCTTTGCCCACCTACGTCGCTACAGCATCACCGGGAGCTGCGCGCACACTCAGCGGCGCTGGTTGTAGACGTCGATGCAGACGGCGCCGAGCAGCACCAGGCCCTTGATGACCTGCTGGTAGTCGATGCCGATGCCGAGGATCGACATGCCGTTGTTCATCACGCCCATGATCATGGCGCCGATCACGGCGCCGCCGACCCGTCCCACGCCGCCATAGGCCGAGGCGCCGCCGATGAAGCAGGCCGCGATGACGTCGAGCTCGAAGCCGAGGCCGGCCTTGGGCGTGGCCGTATTGAGTCGCGCAGCGAAGATCAGACCCGCCAGCGCGGCCAGCACGCCCATATTGACGAAGGTCAGGAACACCAGCCGCTCGGTCTTGATGCCCGACAGCTTGGCCGCCTTGGCATTGCCGCCGACGGCATAGATCTGCCGGCCGACCACGGTGCGCCGGGTCATGAAACCATAGAGCGCGATCAGCGCCGTCATGATGACGAGGACGTTCGGCAGGCCGCGATGCGACGCGATCAGGTAGGTGAAATAGAGTAGCACGCCGGCCAGCACGACATTCTTCGCGGCGAAGAAGGCGAACGGCTCGACCTCGATGCCGTGCTCGACCTCGCGCGCGCGCCCCTTGACGCTGGCATAGACCAGGATGAGCGTCAGCACGGCGCCGATCGCGAGTGACGTCGGGTTGAGATTGCCCGCGCCTGTAATCAGCTCAGGAATGAAGCCGGACGACAGCTTCTGGAACGTGCCCGGAAACGGCCCGACCGACTGCCCCTGCAGCAGCGCCAATGCCAGGCCCTTGAACACGAGCATGCCGGCCAAAGTGACGATGAAGGAGGGAATGCCGAAATACGCCACCCAATAGCCTTGTGCGGCGCCGATGGCACCGCCGACGATGAGGCAGGCGATGACCGCGAGCGGGAAGTCGATGTGATAGCGCACCATCAGCACGGCCGCGACCGCGCCGACGAAGCCGGCGACCGATCCGACCGACAGGTCGATGTGCCCGGTGACGATGACGAGCAGCATGCCCAGCGCCATGATGACGATGTAGCTGTTCTGCAGCACGAGGTTGGTGAGGTTGAGCGGCTGCAGCAAGGTGCCGTCGGTCATGAACTGGAAGAACAGCATGATGACGAACAGCGACAGCAGCATGCCGTAGCTGCGCAGATTGTTCTTCAGGAAGCCGCCATGCGACTTCTCCTCCGGGAGCGAAACCGTCTTGTCGGTCATTGGTGGTGTCCTCCCGACCGCTTTACGCGGCCGTCTCCTGGTTCTTGATGGCTTCGTTGCGCATGATGGCGCGCATGATCTTTTCCTGCGTCGCCTCCGAGCCGGCAAACTCGCCGACGAAGGCGCCGTCATTCATCACGCAGATGCGGTCGCAGATCCCGAGCAGCTCCGGCATCTCCGAGGAGATCACCACCACACCCCGGCCGGCATCGGCGAGCTCCTGGATGATACAGTAAATCTCATATTTTGCGCCAACATCGATGCCGCGCGTCGGCTCGTCCAGGATCAAGACCTTGGGATCGGTCATCAGCCATTTCGAGAGCACGACCTTCTGCTGGTTGCCGCCGGAGAGCTGGCCGGCCTCCTGGTAGACGTCCGAGCAGCGGATCCGCATGCGGCCGCGGTAACCGGACGCCGCCTTCAGCTCGGCGATGTCGTCGATCACTCCCCTCGGCGCGACCTGGGCAAGGCTGGCGAGCGTGATGTTTTTGCGAACGTCGTCGGCGAGGACAAGCCCGAGCTGCTTGCGGTCCTCGGTGACGTAGGCGAGGCCGGCATCGATTGCGGCCGGCACGCTGGTGAGATGGACGTCATGGCCTTCGAGACGGGCGCGACCGGCGATGTTGACGCCCCAGGAGCGGCCAAACAGGCTCATGGCGAATTCGGTCCGTCCCGCCCCCATCAGGCCGGCAATGCCGACAATCTCGCCGCGGCGCACCATGAAGTCGACGTTCTTGATCACCTGCCGGTCGGTATGCTGCGGATGGTAGACCGACCAGTTCTCGACCGTGAAGACGGGCTCGCCGATCTTGGGCTGCCGCTCCGGGAAGCGGTGCGCCATGTCGCGGTTGACCATGCTCTTGATGATCCGGTCCTCCAGCACCGGCTCGGCGCGGCAATCGATGCTGTCGACGCTGCGTCCGTCGCGCAGCACCGTGATGCGGTCGGCGACCCGGGCGACCTCGTTCAGCTTGTGCGTGATCAGGATCGAGGAAATGCCCTGCTCGCGGAAGCTGACGAGGCGGTCGAGCAGCGCCTGACTGTCGGCCTCGTTCAGGCTCGCCGTCGGCTCGTCCAAGATCAGAAGCTTGACGCGCTTGGACAGCGCCTTGGCGATCTCGACCAGCTGCTGCTTGCCGACGCCGAGATCGGTGATCAGCGTATCCGGCGATTCCTTCAGGCCGACCTGGGCCAGCAATTGCTGGGTGCGCCGATAGACCTCGTCGCGGTCGATGACGCCGAAGCGTGACGGTGCATGCGACAGGAAGATGTTCTCGGCGATCGACATCAGCGGGATCAGCGCGAGTTCCTGGTGGATGATGATGATTCCGAGGGCCTCGGAATCGTTGATGTCGCGGAAACGCCGCTCCTCGCCCTCGAAAATGATCTGGCCCTCATAGCGGCCGTAGGGATAGACGCCGCTCAGCACCTTCATCAGCGTCGACTTGCCGGCGCCATTCTCGCCGACCAATGCGTGGATCTCGCCCGCCTCGACCGTGAAGCTGACGTCGCGGAGCGCCTGCACGCCCACGAAGCTCTTGCTGACGCTGCGCATCTCGAGGATTGCCGTCATGGCCTTGTATCCCGCAACACTTGAGCTGAACTGGATGAGAGTGGCCGGCGAGCGCATTGGCCGCGCTCGCCGGCCGGCCGATATCACTCGACCTGCGACTTCTTGTAGTAGCCGCCTTCGATCAGGACCTTCTCCCAATTGCTCTTGTCGACCACGACCGGCTTGAGCAGATAGGCAGGGACGACCTTGACGCCGTTGTTGTAGGTCTTGGTGTCGTTGACCTTGACTTCCTTGCCGCTCAGCGAGGCGTCGACCATGTCGGCGGTCACCTTGGCGAGGTCGCGGGTGTCCTTGAAGATGGTCGAGTACTGGTCGCCACGCAGGATCGCCTTGACCGACGGCACCTCGGCATCCTGGCCGGAGATGATCGGCATCGGCTGGTTGCCGCTGCCATAGCCCACGCCCTTCAGGGACGAGATGATGCCGATCGAGAGGCCGTCATAGGGCGACAGCACCGCGTCGACACGCTTGTTGCCGTAATAGGCGCTGAGCAGGTTGTCCATGCGGGCCTGGGCGGTGGCACCGTCCCAGCGCAGGGTCGCAACCTTGTCCATGCCCTTCTGGCCGGAGGCCACCACGAGCTTGCCGGAATCGAGGTAGGGCTGCAGCACGGACATGGCGCCGTTGTAGAAGAAGTAGGCGTTGTTGTCGTCCGGCGAACCGCCGAACAGCTCGATGTTGAACGGTCCCTTGCCGTCCTTCAGCCCGAGCTTGTCCACGATCGACTGCGCCTGCAGCACGCCGACCTGGAAGTTGTCGAAGGTCGCGTAGTAGTCGAGGTTCGGCGTGTCGCGGATCAGGCGGTCATAGGCGATCACGGTGATGCCCTTGGCCTTGGCCTGCTTCAGCACGTCCGACAGCGTGGTGCCGTCGATCGCGGCGATCACCAGCACCTTGGAGCCCTTGGTGACCATGTTCTCGATCTGAGAGAGCTGGTTCGGGATGTCGTCTTCGGCATATTGCAGGTCGGTGTTGTAGCCGCGCTCCTTCAGCACCTTCACGATGTTGTTGCCGTCGTCGATCCAGCGCGCCGACGACTTGGTCGGCATCGCGATGCCGACGGTCGCCTTGCTCTGGGCAAGCGCGGCGCTGGACAGCGCCACGGCGCCGAGGCCGGCCAGCGCGGCGGCCAAGATGGTCTTCATTCTCGACATGTCTTCACTCCCTTTGAATTTTCGAATTTGGACAATGAATACGCGATTGCGTATCTTGATACCAGATAGCTGTTAGACTGAACCAACGCTTGACTGATTGTTCCTCCTCTCAGGTGGAGAGCTTGACGTCGGGCTCGGCGCGGCCGCGCGTGCCCACATCCAGCAGGAAGGTTTGGCCATGGCCAGGGTCGGCCGCCTTGGCCGCCTCATCCATGTCCTGCCAGGCCGATGTGACCAGCAGCCGCGACAGGTCCGGGCCCACGAAGGCCGGGCAGCTCGCCTGGCTGGCCGGAACCGCAATGCTGCGCAGATGCTCGCCCTGCGAGCTATAGACATCGACGCAACCGCCGCCCCAGCGCGCGTTCCAGATCCGCCCCTCGACATCGACGACGGCGCCGTCGAGCCCGCCGATCCCGGTATGGCGCAGCAGCACCTCCGGCTCGCCGCGCGGCAGGCCTGTCTCCGGGTCGAGCACGACGCGGTAGAGCACGTTCTCGTCCGTATCCGCGAAATAGCCGATTGTGCCATCCGGCGAGAAGCAGATCGCGTTGGGAATGGTGACGTTGGGGAACAACTTGATGATTTCGCCGCGATGCAGCGCATAGATCGATCCCAGACCGCACTCGGCCCTGCGGCCCATGGTGCCGATCCAGAACGTACCGGAGGGATGGACGCGCGAATCGTTCGACCGCGTCGCCGGATTGTCGGCCTCGAGCGGCAGATACAGCGACAGCGCGCCGTCCGCGATGGTGCGGATATAGAGTCCGTCCTCAGCCACGATCAGCTGCCTGTTGGCATCGATGCGGCCGAGCGCGCTCGCCATTTTCCCAAGCACGTGGCGTCGGACCGCGCCGCTGGCAATGGTCGCCTCGAACAGCAGGCCTTCGCGGATATCGAACCACCAAGCGGTGTCGGTGTGGGGATCATAAGTCGGCCCCTCGCCGAGATGGCAGCGCTCGGCGCAGAGGATCGTGGTCGGCACCTGCTCCATCATGCGGCCCCTCCCGCGATCGAGAAGCGATACACCGTCTCGTGGCGATAGACCTCGTCCGGCAACAGGCGCGCGCTCGGGAAATCCGGCCGGTTCGGCGCATCCGGCCACACTTGCGGCTCCAGACAGATGGCGTCGGATTGGCGATAGACCCGCCCCTTGCCGCTGACCGTCGCGTCGATGTAGTTGCCGGAATAGATCTGAAGGCCGGGCTGATCCGTGAGCAGCTCCATGGCCCGCCCCGAGCGCGGTGATTCGAGCCGCGCCGCGAAGCGAACGCCGCTTCCCTCGCGCAGACAGAAATTGTGATCATAGCCACGGCCGCATCTGATCTGCGCATCGTCGGCGCGGATGCGCGCGCCGATCGGCTGTGCTTCGCGGAAATCGAACGGCGTGCCCTCGACGGCGTGCGGCGGTCCCTCCAGCGGAATCGCGGTCTCGTCGATCGCAAGATAGTGGTCCGCAGCCAGGGTCAGTCGATGATCGAGAATGCCGGTGCCGGCCGCGAGGCCGTCGAGATTGAAGAAGCTGTGATTGGTGAGATTGACGACCGTCGCGCGGGTGGTGCGCGCGCTGAAGGTGATGGCCAGTTCCATCGGCCCGGTCAGCTGATAGGTGACGCGGACATCGAGCCGGCCCGGATAGTTCGCCTCGCCATCCGGGCTGACATAGAGCATCGTGACCGACGGCTGCGCGCCGCCTTCGGTCGCGACAATCTGCCAGAGCTTGCGGTCGAAACCGTCGGGCCCGCCATGGAGCGCATGCGCGCCATCATTGGCCTCCAGACGCACGTCCTGATCGTCGAGCGTAAAGCGCGCCTTGGCAATGCGATTGGCGTAGCGGCCGACGGTCGCGCCGAAATATTTCCGCAACAGCAGATAGCTCAGCAGATCGTCATGGCCGAGCACGATGTCATCGACACGGCCCTGCGCGTCAGGAACCAGCAGCGCCTGCAGCGCGGCGCCATAGGTGATAATGCGCGCCTCGAAGCCACCGGCGCCGCGCAACGTCACGCGCTCGACCTCGCGACCGTCCGGCAGCGTCCCGAACACGTTCCTGGTGATCCGTGCCTCATCCGTCATGGCTTCAGTCCTCGAACGGCTCGACGAGGGTGCGGCGGCCGAGCAGGAAGGCGTCGGCCACCAGCCGCAGCGGCGCGAGATCAACGTCGCTGACGCCGGTCTTCGTCAGCGCGACGAAGCGGCGATAAAGGCCGGGGTATTCGCGCTCCTTCTCGTCGACCATCAGCTGATCGTCCGCGGTCATGCGCGCGCCGCCCAGGGACAGCTTCAGCTGCCCGGTGTCGGTCTCGATCCGGATGTCCCAGCTCTGCGGTCCGGTCTGGCGGAAATCGAATTCGGCCGCGATCGGCAGGTCGCTGGCCGTGGTCAGCGACAGGTTGGCCGCAATCGGCGCCTGACGGTTGGACGGGAACGACAGCTCCGCCTCCGTCACGAACACCGGCTCGGGCAGGATGCGGGTCAGGATCGACAGCGCGTTGATGCCAGGATCGAACACGCCGAGCCCGCCCGGCTCCCAGATCCAGCCCTGCCCCGGATGCCAGACGCGCACGTCCTCCTTCCAGTCGATCCGCACGCTGCGGATCTGGCGCTGTGACAGCCATTCCCGCGCGGGCTCGACGGCCGGCGCGTAACGCGAATGCCAGGTCGCAAACAGCGTGCGCTGCTTGGCGGCGGCGAGCGCCATCAGCGGATCGAGCTCGGTGACGGCCGCGCCCGGCGGCTTCTCCAGCATCACATGCTTGCCGGCCTCGAGCGCCGCCAGCGCCTGCACGCGGCGCACCTGCGGCGGCGTGCACAAAGCAACCGCGTCGATCTCGGGTCCGTCGCGCAGCAGCTCCTCGATCGTGCCGAAATGCGGCAGGCCGGGCAGCGAAGCGTTGCGGCTCGCGACCGCGGTCAAAGTCACGCCCTCGGTGGCGGCGATCGCCGGGACGTGCTGATCCCGTGCGATCTTGCCGAAGCCGACGATGGCGACACGAAGCTCGCTCATCTCAGCGTCCCCAGCGCAGCACGACCGGATCGAGCCGCCGCGCAATGTCGATCAGGCCCTTTTGTGTCGCCGGATGAATCGCCGGCTGCGGACTGCGCAGCGTGTCGTGACGGATCACGCCGCCCTCCTTCATCAGGATCTTGCAGGTCGCAAGGCCGCACTGCCGGTTCTCGTAGTTGATCAACGGCAGCCAGCGCTCATAGGCCGCAGCCGCGGCGTCGCGGTCGCCCGCGAAATAAGGATCGATGATCTTGCGGATGCCGTCGGGATAGCCGCCACCGGTCATCGCGCCCGTCGCGCCGGCGTCGAGATCGGCCATCAAGGTGATCGCCTCCTCGCCATCCCACGGCCCCTCGATCGCGGCACCACCTGCCTCGATCAGCGCGCGCAGCTTGTCGGCCGCGCGCGGCACCTCGACCTTGAAGTAGGCGAGGTTCTCGATCTCCTTGGCCATGCGCACGAGCAGCGGCACCGACAGCGGCGTGCCGGCCACCGGCGCATCCTGCACCATGATCGGGATCGAGATCGCGTCGGAGACGCCGCGGTAGAATTCGTAGATCGAGGTATCAGGCACGCGGAAGGTGGCGCCGTGATAGGGCGGCATCACCATCACCATGGCAGCGCCCTTGTCCTGCGCGCGCCGTGAGCGCTCGGCACAGACGAAGGTCGAGAAATGCGTCGTCGTGACGATGATCGGCACGCGGCCGGCGACATGCTCCAGCACCGTGGTCATGACGAGATCGCGCTCGTCATCGGTCAGCACGAACTGCTCGGAGAAGTTGGCAAGGATGCAGATGCCGTGCGAACCGGCGTCGATCATGAAATCGATCGCGCGCTTCTGGCCGTCGAGATCGAGGCGGCCGTCAGCATCGAAGATGGTCGGCGCCACCGGAAACACGCCCTTGTAGAGCTCTCTGGATGAAGCGGTCATGCGGCACCTCTAGTGATTGTCGCGCGGCACGGGCGAGCCGCTGCGACCGACCAGGAAATCGAAATCGACGCCGCGGTCGGCCTGCAGCACGTGATCGATGTAGAGCTTCTGATAGCCGCGCGCCGCATGCGGCTTGGGCGGCGTCCAGGCGGCGCGGCGCGCGGCCAGGTCCTCGTCGCTGACATGCAGATGCAGCGACCGGGCGGCAACGTCGAGCGTGATCATGTCGCCATTCTTCACCAGCGCCAGCGGGCCGCCAACGGTCGCCTCCGGCGCGACGTGCAGCACCACGGTGCCATAGGCGGTGCCCGACATGCGGGCGTCAGAGATGCGGATCATGTCGCGCACACCCTGGCGCAACACCTTGGCCGGCAGCGGCATGTTGCCGACCTCGGCCATCCCGGGATAGCCCTTCGGGCCGCAATTCTTCAGCACCATGATGCAGGACGCATCGATGTCGAGGTTGTCGTCGTCGACAGCGTCATGCATCTCCTCGACGCTCTCGAACACGACCGCGCGTCCCGTGTGCTTCATCAGCTCCGGCGAGGCCGCCGACGGCTTGATGACGGCGCCGTTGGGCGCGAGATTGCCGGAGAGAATGGCAATGCCGCCTTCCGGCTTGAACGGTGCCTCGAACGGCGTGATGACCTCGGCGTTCCAGTTCGGCGCCGCGGCGACGTTGTCCCATAGGCTCTTGCCATTGATGGTGCGGGCGTCCTTGTGCAGCAGGCCGCGCTCGCCGAGCGCGCGCAGCACGGCCGGCAGGCCGCCGGCGTAGTAGAAATCCTCCATCAGGAAGCGGCCCGAAGGCATCAGGTCGACGAGGCAATGCACGTCGCGGGACAGCCGGTCGAAATCGTCCAATGTCAGCTCGACGCCGACGCGGCCGGCGATGGCGAGCAGATGCACCACCGCATTGGTCGATCCGCCGATCGCGGCCAGGGTGCGGATCGCATTCTCGAACGCCTGTCGCGTGAGGATGTCCGACGGCTTGAGATCCTCTCCGACCATCTCGACGATGCGCCGCCCGGCCATGCGCGCGAGCAGATTGCGCCGCGCGTCAGCGGCCGGAATCGCGGCATTCTCCGGCAGACCGATGCCAAGCGCCTCGACCATCGAGGCCATAGTGGAGGCCGTGCCCATCGTCATGCAGCTGCCGGCGGAGCGGTTCATCGCCGCCTCGGCCTCGTGGAATTCCGCCAGGGTGATCTCGCCGGCGCGCAGCTGCTCGCTCATCGAGATGATGTTGGTGCCGGAGCCGATGATCTGGCCGCGGTAGACGCCGCGCAGTTGCGGGCCGCCGGAGACGCCGATGGTCGGCAGGTCGGCGGAGGCCGCGCCCATCAGCAGCGCCGGCGTGGTCTTGTCGCAGCCCATCAGCAGCACGACGCCATCGAGCGGATGCGCGCGGATGGCCTCCTCGACGTCCATCGAGGCGAGGTTGCGGAACAGCATCGCCGTGGGGCGCATGGTCACCTCGCCGAGCGAGGACACCGGGAATTCGAGCGGATAGCCGCCGGCATCGAGCACACCCTGGCGGACGTGCTCGGCAATGACACGGAAATGCCCGTTGCAGGGCGTCAGCTCCGACCAGGTGTTGCAGATGCCGATGACCGGACGGCCTTCGAAGCGATCCTGCGGCGTGCCGCTGTTCTTCAGGAATGAGCGATAATAGAAGCCCATCTTGTCCTGGCGGCCGAACCACGCCTGGCTGCGCAGCTGCTTGTCTGACTTGTCGTTGCTCATTGCTGGTCCGTTCGTGCAGCCGATAGCGCATGGCGCCGCCGGCCGTTGTAGATGACTTCGATCATGGCCTCGGAGGCGGCCTCGGGGTCGCCGGCGGCGATCGCGTCGATGATGCGCTGGTGCCAGACCAGCACGGTGTCGCGATCGGCGGTCTCGACGGGCGCGCTCAGGACGAACGAGGCACGCAAAGCGGCTTCGATGACGGCGCCGATCGAGCGCATGAAGGGATTGCCCGAGGCATTGGCGATCGCGATGTGCAGGGCCAGGTCGGCCTCGGCGAAGGCGATCGACGTCGACGGCTCCCGCTCCATCTGCGCCATCGCCTTGCCCATCTCGACGAGATCGCCCTCGCTGCGCCGTTCCGCGGCGAGCGCCGCGGCACGCGGCTCGATCGCAAGCCTGATCTCGGCGAGGTCGGAGAGGAAGCGCTTGTCGATGCCGGCATCGAGATGCCAGGCCAGCACGTCGGGATCGAACATGTTCCAGTCCGAGCGCCCGCGCACCACCGTGCCGACGCGGGCCTTGGTCGTCAGCAGCCCTTTGGCGACCAGCGTCTTGACGCTCTCGCGCAGCACCGGTCGCGACACTCCGAACATCGCCGTCAATTCGGCGTCGCCGGGCAGCCGCGCGCCCTCGGCGTAGCGGCCGGCGATGATGTCGATGCCGATGCTGCGGGCGACCTCGGCATGGTTGGAGTGGGCGCGCCGGGTCGGAATGACGACGATGTGCGACGTCATGTCCGCGCCCCCACCGGCTTGGCCCCAGCGGGCTTGACGGACGAGCGGCGCGCGAGCGCCATCAGACCTTGCTGCAGCGCAATGAAAACGAACAACAGAACCCCCGTGGCGATCTTGGTCCACCAGCTCGACAGCGTACCGTCGAAATTGATGTAGGTCTGGATCATGCCCTGGATCAGGACGCCGAGGAAGGTGCCGATGACGGAGCCCTGCCCGCCCGTCAACAAGGTTCCGCCGATCACCACCGCCGCGATGGTGTCGAGTTCGACGCCGACGGCGGAAAGCGAATAGCCGGCGGCGGTATAGAAGGAGAAGACGATGCCGGCGAGCCCCGCAAGCACGCTCGACAGCATATAGATGCGGATCGTCATCGGCCCCACTGGAATGCCCATCAGGGCGGTCGCGGCGCGACTGCCGCCGAGCGCGTAGACGTTGGCGCCGAACCTGGTGAGGTGCAGCAGCAGCGCGCAAAGCACCAGGATCACCAGCATCGCAATCGCGATCGCCGTGAGCCGCCCTCCCCCCGGCAGCCTGATCGCGAAGTCGGACACGGCGCTGTAGATCGGCGCGCTGATCGGGATCGATTCGGTCGACAGCAGGAAGCTGACGCCGCGGGCCAGGAACATGCCGGCGAGCGTCACGATGAAGGGCGGCAGATCGAAGACGTGGATCACCGCACCCATCGCGGCGCCGAACAGGGCGCAGAGCACCAGCACCAGCGCAAAGGCCGCGAACGGCGGAATGCCCCAGCGCTCGATGGCAAGCGCCACGAACACCGTGGTGAAGCCGATCACCGAACCGACCGACAGATCGATGCCGCCGGAGATGATGACGAAGGTCATGCCGGCCGCGACGATGCCGAGGAAGGCGTTGTCGGTCAGCAGATTGGCGACGACGCGGGTCGAGGCGATGTTCGGGAACTGCAGCGCGCACAGCGCAAAGCCGGCGACGAGCACGAAGGCGGTGATCGCAACCGAGGTTGAGGCCTTCATGGTTTGGTCCTCCGCCAGCGCGCGGTGAAGCGCGAGAGATCGCCGAGCCGCGGCGACTGTGCCAGCAGGACGGCGAGAACGACCACGGCCTTGACCAGCAGATTGAGCTCCGGCGGATAGCCCGACAACAGAATGCCGGTGTTCATCGCCTGGATGATCAGCGCGCCGGCCACAGCCAGCACCAGGCTGAAGCGGCCCCCGAACAACGAGGTGCCGCCGATCACGACGGCCAGGATGGCATCGAGCTCGAGCCAGAGACCGGCATTGTTGGCATCCGCGCCCATGATGTCGGCGGCCGCGATGACACCGGCGAGCGACGCGCAGAGGCCGCACCAGACATAGACCGACAGGATCATGGCACGAGTGCCGACGCCCGACAGCTCGCTCGCCCGCGCATTGCCGCCGGTCGCCTCGATCAGCAGCCCCAGCGCGCTGCCGCGCACGACGGCCGCCGTTACCAGCAGCATGCCGATCGCGATCACGATCGGCATCGGCAGGCCGAACACGGCGCCGTTGCCGATCCATACCAGATCGGGCGAGGTGAAGGTGACGATGCGCCCCTCGGTGATCAGTTGCGCGATGCCGCGCCCCGCCACCATCAGGATCAACGTGGCGACGATCGGCTGGATGCGCAGGATCGCGACGAGAATGCCGTTCCAGAGCCCGCAGACGAGACCCACGCCGAGCGCGGACGCGATCACCACCGGCAGCGAATGCGTATCGGCAAGGCTTGCCGCGGTGGCGCCGGCGATCGCCATGACGGCGCCGACCGAGAGATCGATGCCGCCGGTCGCGATCACCAGCACCATGCCGAGCGACAGCAGCGCCACCGGCGTGCCACGATTGAGCACGTCGATGACGCTGCCGAACAGCCGCCCATCCTGCAGATGCAGGTTGAAGAACTGCGGCGACACCGCGCGATCGATCATCAGGATCACGATCAGTGCAAAAGCTTGCGCAAGCCCGCGGCGCGGAATCCGGAGCGTCATGATGCGGCCTCGTGAACGGGCTCGGCATCGGCCGCGATGGCGGCGAGGATGCTGGAGACTTCGACCGCCTCGCCCTTGAGCTCCTCGACATGGGCGCGATCGCGCAGCACGACGACGCGATTGGAATAGGTCACGATCTCGTCGAGTTCCGATGAGATCACGAGCAGCGCCAGCCCCTGCTCGCACAGCTCGCGCACCAGGCGGATGATCTCGGCATGCGCTCCGACATCGATGCCGCGGGTCGGCTCGTCCAGCACGAGAAGCTTCGGCGAGGTGGCGAGCCAGCGCGCCAACAGCGCCTTCTGCTGATTGCCGCCCGACAGCAGCCCGATCGGCCGCTCCGGATCCGGCGGCCGGATGTCGAGCATGCGGATGTAACGCATTGCGATCTCGTCCTGCTCACGCCGCGACAGCGGCCGGTGCAGGCCGCGCCGCGCCTGCAGCGCCAGCACGATGTTCTCGCGTACGGTGAGATCGGCGACGATGCCTTCGGTCTTGCGCTCCTCCGGGCAGTAGCCGAAGCCGAGGCCGGCCGCATCGCGCGGCGAATTCAGCCTGATGGTCTCACCATTTACGGTAGCCGTGCCGCTGTCGGCGCGCTCGGCGCCAAACACCAGCCGCGCTGTTTCGGTACGGCCGGACCCGAGCAGGCCGGCGAGCCCGACCACCTCGCCGCGGCGCAACTCGAGATCGAACGGGGCGAGGTAGCCCTGCTTGCCGTAGCCCTTGAAGCTGACGCAGACCTCGCGCGCCGTGTCCGGCTGGCTCGCCGCGCGTTCGTGGGTGGTCTCGGCGAGCTCGCGCCCCAGCATCATGCGGATCAGGTCGAGCCGCGGCAGATCGGCAATCTCGCGCGTGCCGATCAGGCGACCGTTGCGCAGCACGGTGACACGATTGCAGATCTCGTAGACCTGATCGAGGAAATGGCTGACGAAGACGATGCCGATGCCATCAGCCGCGAGCTTTCGCATCACCTTGAACAGGATTTCGACCTCATGGCGGTCGAGACTGGCGGTGGGCTCGTCGAGAATGAGCACGCGCGCGGAGAGATCGACGGCGCGCGCGATCGCCGTGATGTGCTGGACCGCGACCGAGTAACTCGCCAAGGGCGCGCCGACGTCGATATCGAGCCCGTAGTCGAGCAGCAGCGCGTGTGCGCGCCGCCGCATCTCGGCCTCGCGCACGACGCCGAACCGCGTTGGCTGCCGGCCGAGATAGAGATTTTGCGCCACCGAGAGGTTCGGCAGCAGATTCACTTCCTGATACACCGTCGCGATGCCGGCATCGACGGCGTCCTTCGCCGAGCGCGGCGCGATCTCCCGATCCGCGAGCCGGACGGAGCCGGCGTCCCGCGCGAACACGCCGGTGACCACCTTGATCAAGGTCGACTTGCCGGCGCCGTTCTCGCCGAGCAGCGCGTGGATCTCGCCCTCACCCAGGGTGAAGTCGACGTGATCAAGCGCCTTCAACGCGCCGAAGCTCTTGGTCAGGCCAAGGATCTCCAGAAGAGAGGGACGCGCCGCCGGCGGAGCTGAACTGTCAGACATGGCGAACTACTTGGGCGGGACCGGGAAGTCGACGCCCACACGGAGTGCGGACGTCAACGATTGATTTCCGTCGCCCTGGCCTGGGCGCAATTGCGCACGCGGCGCCAGGACGACGGCGATATCTTCAGCTCAGTAGCCCAAGCCCTTCTTGCTGTCGTAGACCTTCTGCGGATCGTCCGTTGCGGTGTAGAGCTTCGACTCGGTCTGGATCCACTTCGGCGGCGTGGTGCCCTTCTCCTTGAAGGCCACGATCGCATCGAACGCCGGGCCCGCCATGTTTGGCGTCAGCTCGACCGTTGCGTTCGCTTCGCCGGCAGCGATTGCCTTGAAGATGTCCGGCACGGCGTCGATCGAGACGGTCAGGATGTCCTTGCCCGGCTTGAGGCCGGCTTCCTTCATCGCCTGGATGGCGCCGACCATCATGTCGTCATTGTGGGCGTAGACCGCGCAGATCGACTTGCCGCCGTTCTCGGCCTTGATGAAGCTCTCCATCACCTCTTTGCCCTTGGCGCGGGTGAAGTCGCCGGTCTGGCTGCGCACCACCTTCAGGTTGGCGTTCTTGGCGACGACGGCGTCAAAACCCTTCTTGCGGTTGGTGGCGACGCTGGCGCCGACCGTGCCCTGCAGCTCGACGACGTTGCAGGCCTTGCCGCCGACGGTCTTGGCGAGCCACTCGCCGGCCACCTCGCCCTCATGCACGCTGTCGGAGGTCACCGCGGTCAGATACAGATCCTTGCCCGAGGGATCGATGTCGCGGTCGAGCAGCACGACCGGGATCTTGGCTTCCTTGGCTTCCTTCAGCACGGCGTCCCAGCCCGAGGCCACGACCGGTGCGAGGAAGATCGCGTCCACGCCCTGGGCGATGAAGGAGCGGATCGCCTTGATCTGGTTTTCCTGCTTCTGCTGCGCGTCGGCGATCTTCAGGTTGATCTTGCGCTTGGTGGCTTCCGACTTCGAGACCGAGGTCTCGGCGGCGCGCCAGCCGGATTCGGATCCGATCTGCGAGAAGCCAACAGTGAGTTCAGCTGCGCTGGCGGAAGTAGCAAGCAACAAGGCGGCCGTCGCCGAGGCCGCAAAGAGGGCTTTCAGGGTCATCAGGCGTTCTCTCCCAAAAAGTATCTGTTCTGGATGCGCCGCCGCGTTGAGCGGTGTCGTCGCACCTTTCCTCCAGCCTTGGCGGCCGGCGGCGCCCGTTATTCCACGGAACCTCGGGTCTGACTAGTCATATTATTTGACTGTAATACTTTTTGAGGACGCCCGCTTTGCGGTACGCGGACGTAGGCTGCCGGAGATCGTCGGCGGTTACAAACAAAATTTAAAGTTGTCAAAAGCGATCAGCGCAGCTTCGTTGCCTCGCGGGCGCGCTGCTCGATCGCAGCCCAGGCGCCGGCCTTGATGTCGGCCGCGGGGGCGATCCAGGAGCCGCCGATCGCAACCACCTTCTTGTGCGCGAGCCATTGCGCAGCGTTGCCGGCGTTGATGCCGCCGGTCGGGCAGAAGCGCACGTTCGGGAATGGCCCGGCCAGCGCATCCAGCGCGGCGAGCCCGCCGGCCGGCACCGCAGGGAAGAACTTCACCAGCTCATAACCTCGGGTCACGCAGGCGATCAGGTCGGACGCGGTCTGAATGCCCGGCGCGAACGGCAGCTCGCCGGCATTGGCGGCGTCGAGCAAGCCGATCGACAGACCAGGGCTGATCGCGAAGGCGGCGCCGAGCCTGGCCGCACGCTCGTAGTCGGCCGGCGTCAGCACCGTGCCGATGCCGACGACGGCGTCCGCCACCTCGTTGATGATCGCGCGCGCGGCATCAAGCCCCGCCTGCGTTCGCAAGGTGATCTCGATGACCCGCAAGCCGCCAGCGACCAGCGCCCGCGCGAGCGGCACGGCATCCGCCGCGTCCTCGATCGTGATCACCGGAATCACCGGCGCCAGCGCGAACACGGCATCGAGCTTCGCGCGCTTGTCCAAATTGTTCATCACGCCTCGCTCATCGTCAGAATGTCCCGCGGCATCGCGGTGGCCGGGATCACCGCGCCCGGCGCCATGATCACGGCGCCGGCGAGCCGGTGGCCGGCCAGCGCCGCCTTGCGGGGTGGCGCGCCATGGATGCGGGCGGCCAGATATCCGGCATTGAAGGAATCGCCCGCCGCCGTTGTGTCGATCGGCTTGAGCACCGCAGGCGGCGCGATGTCGACCAGCACACCATCGGCATGGATCAGGCAGCCACGCGCGCCGCGCTTGACGACGACCTCATTGACCCCGGCGTCCTTGAAACGACGCAGGCTGACGGAAGCATCGGCATCGCCGAACAGCATCTGCTCGTCCTCCAAGGTCGGCAGCGCGATGTCGACCAGCGGCAGGACGGCGCGGAACGCGCGTTGCGCCACCTCTCGGCTGGCCCAGCCGCGCGGCCGGTAGTTGCCGTCGAAGACCACGCGCGCGCCGCGCTTGCGCGCCACAGTCAAGAGCTCGCGCAGCTTGGCCTTGCCCGTCTCGCCATAGAGCGAGAGGCTGATGCCGGAGAGATAGATCCAGTCGAAGCGGGACAGCCGGTCGAGCATGTCGCGGTCGGCGCGATCGAACAGTTCGCGCGCCGGCGCGCGGTCACGCCAATACAGGAAGCTGCGCTCGCCCTTGGCATCGCGCTCGATCATGTACAGGCCGGGCACGCGGCCCTCGACCTTCAGCACCTCGGAGGTGTCGATGCCCTCGGCCTGCCAGGCCGCCAGCATCATTGCACTCAGGGGATCATCGCCGAGCGCGGTCACGTAGGAGGTGGGCACGCCGAGCCGCGCCAGATAGAGCGCCGTGTTGAGCGTGTCGCCGCCAAAGCCGCGCCGGAACAGCGAACCGTCCTCCTGCGCAAACTCCACCATGCACTCTCCGATGCAGGCGACTTTCATCGGCGTCAATCCATCCATCAAAACGTCAAATGAACCTTCATCGACCGGCTTCGATCGCTGGCGAGCTCGAAGGCGGCGACCGCCTGCTCGAACGGCAGCACAGCCGAGATCAGCGGCTTGACGTCCAGCAGCCCCTCGCCCATCAGCCGCAGCGCCAGCTCGAATTCGCGGTCGAACCGGAAGGTGCCGCGCAATTGCAGCTCCTTCGTGACCAGCGTATTGACCGGCAAAGTCATTTCGCCGCCGAGCCCGAGCTGGACGATGACGCCGCCGGGCCTCATGACGTCGAGCGCGGACCGCAATGCGGCCTGGTTGCCGGACGCCTCGAACAGTACGTCGAATGTGCCCTTCCCGGCCCGCCACGGATCCAGCGCCGACGGCTCCGCTCCGACATTGAACGCATGGCTTGCACCGAGCGTGCGCGCCACCGCGAGCGGCGCGTCGGCGACATCGGTCACCACGATCTCGGCCGCGCCGCCAAAACGCGCCACCAGGATCGACAGCGCGCCGATCGGGCCACAGCCGGTCACCAGCACGCGCTTGCCGAGCAGCGAGCCGGCCTGGTGCGCGGCATGCAGACAGACCGACAGCGGCTCGGCCATCGCAGCTTCACTTGGCGACAGCGACGGCGCGATGGGCACGGCCTGAGAGGCATCGACGGTGACGAATTCGCGGAAGCCGCCCTGCACATGCGGATCGCGCATCGCGCTGCCCATGAAGCGCATGTCGAGGCACTGGTTGCGCAGCCCCTCGCGGCAATAGCTGCATTTGCCGCATGGCAGGCTCGGATTGACGGCGACGCGCGTGCCCTCGGCGAGACCGGTCACGCCGGCGCCGACCGCGGCGATGACACCAGCGATTTCGTGCCCCAACGCCATCGGCTGCTTGATGCGCACGGTGCCGAAGCCGCCGTGATGATAATAGTGCAGATCCGAGCCGCAGATGCCGCCGGCCTCGATCTTGACCCGGACCTCGCCCGCTCCGGGCGCCGGGTCGGGAAAGCTGTCGATGCGCAGATCCCTGGGCGCATGAATTACGACGGCACGCATGGCTGGTCCTTTCTCGTCCCGTCCGATCCTACATCGCCGCCAGCATGCCGCCATCGACATAGATGGTCTGGCCGTTGACGTAGGTGGAGGCATCAGAAGCCAGGAAGATCGCCGTGCCGACCAGTTCGTCGGGGCGGCCCCAGCGCTTGGACGGGATGCGCGACATTAACCAATTGTTGAAATCGGGATTGCTCATCAGTGCCTGGTTCATGTCGGTCAGCATGTAGCCCGGACCGATCGCATTGGCCTGGATGCCGTGCGCGGCCCATTCGACAGCCATGGCCTTGGTCAGATTGCGGATGCCGCCTTTGGCCGCAGTGTACGGCCCCACGGTGGGGCGCGCCAGCTCGCTCGCCAGCGAGCCGATATTGATGATCTTGCCGCTCCCCCGCGGGATCATCCGCTTGGCCGCCTCGCGCCCGATCACGAAGGCGCCGGTGAGGTTGGTCTCGATGACGCGGCGCCACTCGTCGGTGGTGAACTCGACCAGCGGCTTGCGGTGCTGGATGCCGGCATTGTTGACGAGGATGTCGATCGCGATCCCCTCGGCATCGAAGCGCGCGAAGGCGCTGACGACGGCATCCTCGTCGGTCACGTTGAAGGGACAGGCCTCGGCCTGATGGCCGGCGGCGCGGAATTCCTCCACCGCCGCCTGCGTGCGCGCGGGATCAGTACCGTTGATGACGAGCCGCGCGCCGGCCTTGGCAAAGCCCTCCGCGATGGCGCGGCCGAGGCCACGCGAGGACCCGGTCACCAGGGCGGTCTTGCCGGAGAGATCGAAAAGCGACGTCGACATGTTTTCACTCACGCGTTGCTGCGGCGGACGGTCAGGTCGGAGCGCTCGAACACCGCGGGCAGCAGATCGACGCCGAGGCCCGGCCCTTCCATCGGATAGACGTAACCATCCTTGATCAGCGGCATCGTCGTGACAAGCTCGTTGTACCAGCCCTTGTAGAAGGCGCGCACCGATTCCTGGATCAGGGTGTTGGGCTGGCTGAACGACATGTGCACCGCCGCGATGAAGCCGACCGGGCCGATGCAGTCATGCGGCGCAAACGGGCGGTGATAGGTTTCGGCCATCGCCGCGATCTTGCGCCCCTCGGTGAGACCGCCGGTCCAGCACAGGTCTGCCATGACCACATGCGCGGCGTCGCGGTCGAGCATGTCCTTGTAGGGGTAGCGCGAGCCGAGCGTCTCGCTCGCGGTGACCCAGACATGGGTCGAGCGGGCATATTCGGCCAGCGCCTGCGGTGAATTCATGCGGATCGGATCCTCGTACCAGGTCGGCTGATAGTCCTCCAGCACGCGAGCGATCTGCTTGGCGGTCGGCAGATTCCACAGCGAGTGGAACTCGACCATGATCTCCATCCGGTCGCCGACCGCGCGTCTGATCTTCTCGAACGGCGCGACGGCCTGCTTCATCTGCGCCGCCGTGATGTAGAGACCCTGGTTCTCCTGCGCCGCCGGATCGAACGGCCAGATCTTCATCGCCGAGATCCCGCTTTCGAGCAGGCTCTCGGCGAGTTGGTCGGCGCGGTTCATGAAGCCGTCGAGGTCCTCATACTGGCTGTCCGTCCCGAGGCTCCAGTTGGAGACTGGGCTGATATTGGTCGAGCGCACGTAGCGCGTGCCGGCGCAGGTGTTGTAGATGCGCTGCTTGTCACGGCAGAGGCCGCCGAGCATCTGGTGCACCGGCTGGCCGCACACCTTGCCGAACAGATCCCACAGCGCGATGTCGATCGCGGAGGCCGCGCGATATTCGACGCCGGTGGACGATTGCGCCATCGGCAGGTTCAGCATGTCGCGGTGGATGGCCTCGATCCGCAGCGGATCGCGTCCGAGCAGGCGACCGGCAAAGGTGTCGTGAATCTGGGCTTCGACGGCGCCGGCGCCGTAGAACGTCTCTCCAAGCCCGATCACGCCGGCATCGGTGTGGACGCGGACCCAGATGACGTTGGCGAATTCTTCCGTTCGCAATGTCTCGATCGCGGTGATCTTCACGCTCATCTCCTCCCGCCGTTTTGCTCGTATTGGACCGTTGGGCCGACGCCAGCCATACGCTCTCTTGTAATATATCACAATATGTTTAAGGTGACCGCCGTGCCGCGCCGAAGACGTGGCCTGGGGATATCAGGGAAACACCAGGGGGACACGCATGGCGCGCCGCAAAGCCTCGCTGAAGGCGGTGACCGAGGACGACGCGCCCAGGCAGAACCGGGTCAATCTGTTCGAGCTTGCCTATCAGCGGATCGAGGATCTGCTTGTCAATTGCGAGCTCAAGCCGGGCCGCCTGCTCACGGTCCTGGACCTGCAGAGCATCACCGGCTGCGGCCGCACGCCGGTGCACAGCGCCGTCAATCTGCTGGCCGCCGACACGCTGATCCTGATCCGGCCGCGCCACGGCCTGCAGATCGCGCCGATCGATCTGGCGCGCGAGCGCCTGCTGCTCGGACTGCGACGCGACATGGAGCGGTTCGTGATCCGCCTTGCCGCCGAGCGCGCCTCGCTGTCCCACCGCAACCAGATGCTGCACATCGAGCGCCTGCTGCGTGAACGGCGTTCGACGTTGTCGATCGACGAGTTCAACAAGCTCGACCGCAGGATCGACGCGCTGATCCTCGCCGCGAGCGGGGAACCTTTCCTGACCCATACGATGCGGCCGCTGCACACGATCTACCGCCGCATCGGCTTCATCTATCACCGCCTGCTCGCCGATCATGCCGATCTGACTGGAACCATCGACCGCCACGTCGCCATTCTCAACACCGTCGCCAACCGGCATGCGGAGCGCGCCGTCACAGCGAGCGATGCGTTGATCGATTTCATGGGCCAGATGTTCGAGGACATGGAAGCCGGCATCGATCCCCGCCTGCTCGACTGCAGCATCGAGCCGCTACCGGGCGCCTGACACTTCATCGCGACAACATACGGGAGGAACGACATGTCCATAACGACCGCGGACGCGCCACATCAGGTGGCGATCGATGGCGCCGTGCGCCATCTGGTTCAGAACTACAGCCCGAAAGGCAGCCGTGTCGGCTGGCTGATGATGGCCTCGATCCTGGTCGAGGCCTGGGATCTCTACTCGATCGCCTTCGTGCTGATCTTCATCAAGGAGCAGTACAATCCCGGCGCGCTGGAACTCGGCCTCGCTGCAGCCGGCACGCAGGGCGGCGCCCTGGTCGGTGCGCTGCTCGGCGGCTGGTTGTCCGACAAGATCGGCCGCCGCTGGATGTTCCTGGGGACGATGACGATGTTCGTCGTGCTCGCGCTGGCGCAGGCCTTCGTGCCCAACATGACCTGGCTGATCGTCGTGCGCTTCCTGCTCGGCGTCCCGCTCGGCAGCGACATCTCGACCGGCTACACCTACATCATGGAGTCGATGGCCAAGGGCGAGCGCGAGGTGATGGGCAACCGCTGGCAGTTCATGTTCGCCGTCGGAGAAGTCCTGACCCTCGGCGTCATCGCGATCTTCATCGTCGCCGAAATCAACCACGAAACCTTGTGGCGGGTCACGCTCGGCCTCGGCGCGGTGCCGGCGCTCATCATCCTGTTCCTGCGCCATGACGTCCCCGAAACCGCCGTGTGGCTGGTGCAGCACGGCCGCTTCCGCGAAGCCAAGGCGGTGGCCCGGGACATGTACAATGACGACCTCGCGATGCTGCCGGACCAGGACGCCGTGGTGCCGAAGCCGCAGCCGCTCAGCTTCCTGGCCGATTTGCGCAAGGACCCGATCCGCTGGCGCGCCACGCTCTATGGCTGGATCGCCTGCTTCGCCCAGGCGAGCGAGTTCTCGACCTTCGCGTTCTACCTGCCGGTCATGTTCGCCATGGTCGGCGTCTCCAGCCTGCTCGGCAACAACCTGGTCACGATGGCGCTGTTCAGCTTCGCCGCGATCTCCGGCTGGGTCGGGCCGCTGCTGACGCCGAAGATCGGCCATCGCGGCATCGGCATTGCCGGCTTTTCCATCGTACTGGTGTCACTGCTGGTCGCCGCGGGCGCGCTGTATACCGACCACAAATACATCCTGCCATTTGCGGCGGCCGGCATGTTGTGGGGCCATTACTGGGATGCGTCGAACTGCATGACGATTCCGACCATGGTGGCCAAGCCGAAATATCGCGGCACCGCGAGCGGCTTCGCCTACATGTTCGTCAAGCTGCCGTCGTTCCTGGCGATCTTCCTGTTCCCGTCCTTGTTCGGGGCGATCGGCCAGGCCAACGCAACCTTGTTCGTCGCGATCTTCCCGCTGATCGGGCTGCTCGCCGCGATCTTCATCCTGCCGGAAGTCTACGGCTACGAGCACGATTGACAAGAAAGTGCGGAGCCGCCGACGACGCGGCTCCGCCCTTCTCTCACACCGGCAAGCGGTTGATGGCCGCGACCGCGGTCATCACGCCGCGGATCTCGGCAAGGCCCTTGAGCCGGCCGACGAGAGGATAGCCGGGATGCGTGCCGCGGCCGATGTCGTCGGCCAGCTCATGGCCGTGATCGGGACGGAACGGGATCCGCCAGTCCGGCTCGCCCTCGGCCTTGCGGCGGGCCTGCTCCTTCAACAAGGTCGTCACCACCGCGACCATGTCGACGTCGCCGCGCAGATGCTCGGCCTCCATGAATGAGCCGTCCAGCATCTTGGTGACGTTGCGCAAGTGCACGAAGCGGATGTGCGCGGCAAAACGTTCGGCCAGCGCCGGCACGTTGTTGTGGCCGCCGGCGCCGAGCGCGCCGGTGCAGAAGGTGAGGCCGTTGGCCTTCGACGGGGCGGCATCGACGATGAATTGCAGATCGTCGGCGCTCGAGACCACGCGCGGCAGCCCGAAGAGGTCACGCGGCGGATCGTCGGGATGGACGCAGAGGCTGACGCCGCATTCCTCCGCCGTTGGCGCCACCTCGCGCAGGAAACGCGCGTAGTTGGCGCGCAGCTCGGCATGGCCGATGCCGCGATATTTGTCCAGCATGCGGCGCAGGCCGGGCACGTCGTACCGATCATAGGCGCCGGGTAATCCCGCCATGATGGTCGCGAGCAGGCGGTCCTTGTCGGACAAGGACGCCTGCGCCACCCAGGCCTTGGCGCGGTCAAGCACGTCGGCGGAGAACTCCGCCTCGGCACCCGGCCGCTGCAGGATGTAGCAGTCGAACGCGGCGAGACGGTCGAGATCGAAGCGCAGCGCGGTCGAGCCGCCGGGCAGGCGGAAGGCGAGCTCGGTGCGGGTCCAGTCCAGCACCGCCATGAAATTGTAGCAGACGGTCGTGACGCCGCAGGCGGCGAGATTGCGCAGCGACTGCCGGTAATTGTCGAACAGCTCCGTGAGGTCGCCCTCGCCGAGCTTGATCGCCTCCGACACCGGCAGGCTCTCGACCACGCTCCAGCGCAGCCGCAGCGACGAGTCGCCTTCGATCAGGCCGATGCGCTTGACGATCTCGTCCGTGCTCCACACCACGCCATAGGGGATGTGATGCAGCGCCGTCACGATGCCGGTGGCGCCGGTCTGGCGCACCTGCGGCAGGGTGATGGGATCATCCGGTCCGAACCATCGCCACGTCTGTTCCATGTCGTCCACCTCTCAAAAACAATGTCGACGTCCGATCAGCGCCGCCGTCGCGCCCGCGTGCGCGGCTCGGCCTCAGCCAGCTCCTCCTGACGCGCAAAGATGCCGTCGGCGCGGCGGAAGACCTCGCGCAGATGGCGCCGCATCGCGGCGACCGCCTGGGCCTCGTTGCAGGCCGCCAGCCCGTCCAGGATCTCCTGATGCTGCGCGATCAGGAGCGGAATATGGCCGGCGTCCTCGATCAAGGTCAGATGACGGACCCGGTCGAAATGGACTTTGGTTTGGCGGATCACCTGCCAGACATGCGGATGGCGGCTGGTGCGGGCGATGGTCTGGTGGAACGCCTCGTCATGGGCGTAGAACTCCGCCGGCGTCGCCGCCGCCTTCTGCTTCTCGATCAGATCGTTCAACTCGCGCAGCGCCGTCGCATCGATGTAGCGCACGGCCTCGGCAACCAGCGCGCATTCCAGATGCTCGCGAATGAACTGAGCTTCGCCGAAGGCCTCGCGCGATACTGGCGCCACCACGCTGCCGCTCTGCGGATAGATGCGCACGAGGTCGACATCGGCAAGCTTGATCAGCGCCTCGCGCACCGGGGTGCGGCTGACGCCGAGCCGCTCGCACAAATCGAGCTCGGCCATCGGCGTCCCCGGCGGCAGCGCGCCGGAAACGATGTCCTCGAGCAGCCGTTCATAGACCTGGTCGGCGAGCCGGCCGGCCTTGCCATCCATTTTCGTGAGACGTGTCAGATCGTCATCCATGGCGGCACTCTATCCGATTCACAGGAAGCCGATCGATATCCATGGCAGGAACACGATGAGCAGCAGCGCGATCAGCAGCGCGGCGAGATGCGGCCAGACATGGCGGATCACCTCGTCGGGCGAGGCGCGGCCGATGGCGCAGGCGAGATAGAAGCCGACACCGAAGGGCGGCGTGAACAGGCCGAGCCCCATCGCGAACACGGCGATGATGGCATAGTGCACCTCGTGCACGCCCATCATGCGCGCGATCGGGAATAGCAGCGGTCCGAACAGCACCACCGCCGGCACGCCTTCGAGCACGCTGCCGAGCACGACGAAGGCGAGCGCCGAGATCAGCAGAAAACCCCAGCGGCCGCCGGGCACGGCCACCATGAGGTCAACGAGCTGCTGCGAGAAGCCGGACTGGGTCAGCGCCCACGCCATGCCGGTCGCGGCGCCCACCACCAGCAGGATCGCGCCGGACAGCGACGCCGTATCGACCAGGATCGGATAGACCCGCTTCCAGTCGAACTGGCGGTAGAAGAAGATGCCGACCAGCACGGTGTAGATGACGCCGATGGCCGCGACCTCGGTCGCGGTGGCGACGCCCTCGACCACCGCCGAGCGGATCACGATCGGCAGGCCCAGGCCGGGGATGGCAATCGCGAACAGCCGCAATCTCGTCTTGGCATCGTAGCGCTGCGCGCCGCTCATGTCCTCCTTGCGGGTCTGCAGAAAGACTACCACGGAGAGCGCGATCAGGCCGACGACCGCCGGCAGCAGGCCGCCGGTGAACAGCGCCGCGATCGACACGCCGGTGACCGATCCCACAGTGATCAGCACGATCGAGGGCGGGATCGTCTCCGACATCACGGCGGAGGCCGACAGCAGTGACACCAGGTCGCCTTCCGAGCTGCCGCGCTGCTTCATCTCCGGAAACAGCGCCGGCGCGACCGCGGCCATGTCGGCCGCCTTGGCGCCGGAGATGCCGGACACCAGGTACATCGCGCCGAGCAGCACATATTGCAGGCCGCCGCGCATGTGACCGATCAGCGAGACCAGGAACAGGATCATCGCCCGTGCCAGCCCGGCGATCTCGATCAGGGCGCCGAGCAGCACGAACATCGGCACCGCGAGCAGCACCATGTGCGACATGCCCTCGCTGACCCGGCCGGGCACGATCAGCACCGGCACCGTGGTGCTGAAATGCAGATAGGCAACGGTGGCGAGCAGGAAGCTGAAGGCGATCGGGGTGCCGATCACCATCGCGGCTGCGACGAGAACGAAGAAGAAGATCAGGAGATTGTAGTTGCCGAGATCCTCCAGCACGGGCGCCGCGGCGTAGAGCAGGCCCGCGCCCGCCAGCACCAGCGCCAGCGCGCCGACGATCTGCAACGGGCTCGCCTGCTGGATCAACCGGTCGACGGCGGTGAGCAGCATCAGCAGCACGCCGACCAGCATCGCCGCCTCGCGATAGCCTTCACTGATCTCCAGCACCGGCATGTTGCTGATCAAGTGGCTTTCGACATGGTGCCAGGACGGCATCACCAGCGCCACCAGCACGGCGCAGACCAGCATCAGGCCGAGCGCGTCGGTGCGCGCCCGCCACGCCGGCGACAGATTGCGGACGAAGGCGGTGAGCCGCATGTGCTCGGCGCGCCGCAGCGCGACGACGGCGCCGAGCATCGCGAGCCAGACGAACAGCACGGTGGCGAGCTCGTCGGACCAGATCAGCGGTGCATTGAAGAGGTAGCGAGCGGCAGTGGCCGTGCCGAGCAGGACCAGCTCGGCGACGACGAGCGCCGCGGCCAGTGCCTCCACCGTGCGGCCGAGCAGATGATCGAAACGCGCAAAAGCGCCATGCGACGGCACAGCGGTCGTCGCTGTCATGTCAACGGCCATTCCACCCTCCCCGCAATGTCTGCCCATGTCCGCGATTCGCGGACATGCATCACCGACGCAACCGCGACCCGCTCAGAGCTGCCCGACGGACTTCTCCAGCAGCCCCCAGGCGTCGGCGCCGAACTTAGTCTTCCATTCGGTGTAGAAGCCGGCGGTGCGCAGCGCGTCGCGGAACGGCTTGGTGTCGACCTTGTTGAAGGTGACGCCGGAGGCCTGCATCTCGGCCTGCGCCTTCTCGTTGAAGCTCTGGATGTCCTGGCGCTCCTTGAGGGCCGCATCAGACAGCGCAGCGGTGACGGCGTCGCGGACGTCGGCAGGCATGCCATTCCAGCGCGCTGCATTGGCGAAGATGTAGTGGCCGTCCCAGATGTGGCCCGAGAGCGCGATGTACTTCTGCACCTCGTAGAGCTTGGCGCTCTGAATCAGCGCCAGTGGATTCTCCTGACCATCGACGATGCGGGTCTGCAGCGCCGCATAGAGCTCGCCGAAATTGATCGGCGTCGGCGCAGCACCGAGCGTCTTGAACAGCGTCACCCACAACGGATTGCCGGGCACGCGGATCTTGAAACCCTTGAGGTCGTCGGGCGAGGCGATCGGCTTGGCGCCGGAGGTGATGTTGCGATAGCCGTTGTCGAGGCACTTCGGCAGCACGTGCAGGCCGACCTTGGCGAACTCGCCGCGCACATGGTTGCCGAGATCGCCATCCATCGCCGACCACACCTGGTCATAGCTCTCGAACGCAAAGGCGATTGCATTGATGCCGCCGATCGGCACCACGGTCTGATTCACGCCTGATGTCGACATGAAGTCGAGCGCGCCGCTGCGAACTTGCGAGAACATGTCGGGCTCGCTGCCGAGCTGGCTGTTCGGATAGACCTGCAGGTCGACCAGACCATTGGTCTGCTTCTTGATGAGCTCGGACGCTTCGATGATTCTGATAACGCCGGGATGGGTGGCCGGAAACGCCGTGCCGTAGCGCAGGCGGTACTTGGCGGACTGGGCGTGGGCCGGGCCAAACGCCAGGGCCGAGGCCCCCGCGAGCGCGGTACCGACGAAGCTGCGACGGGACATGGATGTGGGCAAAGACATTGGCAAACCTCCCCTGCCGGCCCGCTACGGGGCCTTTTGTATGTCATTCCGGTATCTCAAGCCTATAATGGATACCAAAATACGTTTCAATAGATAACTTGTATCCAAGTTTTGGGATTGCTATACGACGCCGGCTCACGGTCGAGATGAGCGCTGAAGGGACGGAGGGACGCGTGAAGAGCCTCGTGGTGGAGCGGCCCGGCCGCCTGTCGATCGAAACGCGCCCCATTCCCGAGCCCGCTTCCGGCGAGATCAGGATCAAGGTCGAGCGGGCCGGCATCTGCGGCTCCGACATCCACATCCTGCACGGCAGCAACCCGTTCGCGCGCTATCCGCGCGTGATCGGCCATGAGTTCTTCGGCCGCATCGACAAGCTCGGCGACGGCGTCGACGCACTGCTTGGCGCCCGCGTTGTCGTCAACCCCGTCGTCGCCTGCGGCCGCTGCTATCCCTGCTCGGTCGGCCGCCCCAATGTCTGCGCTCAGCTCGCCGTGCTCGGCGTCCACCGCGACGGCGGCTTTTCCGAATATGCCTGCGTACCCGCCACGAACGCGCACCTGCTGCCTGATGGCGTCGACGACGACAAGGCGCCGCTGGTCGAGCCGTTCTCGATCGCTGCCAACATCACCGACCACACAGGCGTGTTCGCTTCCGACGTCGCGCTGGTCTATGGCGCCGGCCCGATCGGTCTGACCGTGATCCAGGTGCTCAAGCACGTCTATGGCGTGAAGCAGCTGATCGTCACCGACCGCATCGATTCCCGGCTCGAGGCCGCGCGGCACAACGGCGCCGACCGCGTCATCAACACCGCGAACACCGCCCTGCCCGCAGCGCTGGCGGAGATCGATCTGAAGCCAACCTTGATCATCGACGCCGCCTGCCATCCCGCCATTCTCGCCGAGGCGATCGAGATCGCATCGCCGGCCGCGCGCATCGGCCTGCTCGGCTTCTCGGCGGAGCCATCGACCATCGTGCAGCAGAAGGTCACCGCCAAGGAGCTCGCGATCCACGCCTCGAGGCTCAACAGCGGCAAGTTCGCCAAGGTCATCGACTGGTTCGCACGCGGCACCTTGCAGCCGGAGCGCCTGATCACCCACCGCTACGGGCTCGACGCCTACGCCACCGCGTTCGACACGTTCGAGCACAACCAGACCGAATGCTGCAAAGTGCAGCTCATCTTCTGACAAGCCGACACGCCATGGACCGCCTCAGCCCCACGACGCTCCACCGCCTGCCCATCGGCATTCTCAAGCCGGACTACGACCGCGCGAGAGTCGCGACCGGCATCGTCCATCTCGGGCTCGGCGCATTCCATCGGGCTCATCAGGCCGTCTACACAGATGCACTGCTGAAAGAGGATCCGCGCTGGGGCATCCTTGGCGTCTCCCTGCGCTCGCCAGAAACGCGCAATGCGCTGGCGCCGCAAGGCGGGCTCTACAGCGTGACGGCGAGCGACGGCGCCGGTCATCAGCGCCGCGTCATCGGCGCGCTGACCGGCCTTGCCGTCGCACCGGAAGATCCCGCGGGCCTGCTCGCTGATCTCGCCGATCCCCGCGTGCGCATCGTCTCCACCACCGTTACCGAGAAGGGCTACAGCCACGATCCGGCAACCGGCGCACTGCGCGCCGACGATCCCGACATCCGTCACGACAGCGCCAATCTCGGCCATCCCCGCAGCACGCTCGGATTCATCGTCGGCGGCCTGCGGCTGCGACGGCAGCAGGGCCTGCCGCCCTTCGCGGTGCTGGCCTGCGACAATCTTCCGGCCAACGGCCACACCTTGCGCGGCCTCGTCATCGCCTTCGCCGCGTTGATCGACCGCGATCTCGCGGCATGGATCGAAGGCGAGGTCCGCTTTCCTTCGACCATGGTCGACCGCATCGTGCCGGCCACGACCGATGCAGACCGCGCCGAGATCGGCGCCGCGCTCGGGCTCGACGATGCCTGGCCTGTCGTGAGCGAGCCGTTCAGCCAATGGGTCATCGAGGACGATTTCGGCGGCGACCGTCCGGCCTGGGACCTGAGCGGCGCGCAGTTCGTGCGCGACGTCGCGCCGTTCGAGCTGATGAAGCTCAGGCTGCTCAACGGCGCGCATTCGACGCTCGCCTACCTCGGCTACCTCATGGGATGTCCGACGGTCGCAGCCGCGATGGCCGAGCCCGATCTCGCCGGCCTCGTCGCGGACATGATGCGCGAGGAGGTCACGCCGACCCTGCCGGCGCTCGACGGCTTCGATGTCGCGACCTATCACGCCGCGCTGCTGCAGCGCTTCCGCAATCCCGCGCTCAAGCACCGGACCGCGCAGATCGCGATGGACGGCACGCAAAAACTGCCGCAGCGGCTGCTCGGCACCATCCGCGACCGCCTGGCGCGCGGCCTGCCGATCACCCGCCTCGCGCTCGCCGTCGCCGCCTGGTTGCGCTACGTCAGCGGCACCGACGAGCAGGGCCAGCCGATCGACTTGCGCGATCCGCTGTCTCAGCGCCTGCGCGCGCTCGCCGACGAGGCCGGCCCGGTCGCGCACCGACTCGCGCCGGCGCTGCTGTCGCTCACCCCGGTGTTCGGCAATGATCTGCCGAAAGATTCCCGCTTCTCGTCAGCGGTGGAGTTGGCGCTCGATCGCCTGTTCCGGAACGGGACCCGCGCGACGGTCGAACATATCAGGCAGTCGGCGCGCTGATCGACACCTCGCTTCGACAGGCCGTCAGATCGGCTCGTTCTAGGGTGGCAGCGGGCGGGGCTCACGCCGGCAGCAACTCAGCCGGCGCGGCGATATGCGGCACGGCGTCGACCAGTTCGCGCGTGTAGTCGGTCTGCGGGTTGGCGAACAGCGCGCGGCTCTCGCCCTGCTCGACGATGACGCCGGTACGCAGCACGATGGTGCGGTCGCACATCATGCGCACGACGTTGAGGTCGTGGCTGACGAACAGGAAGGCCAGATTGTCCTCGCGCCGGAGCCGGTTGAGGAGCTGCAGCACCACGGCCTGCACGGAGACGTCAAGCGCCGCGGTCGGCTCGTCCAGCACCAGCAGCCGCGGCTTGCAGGCGATGGCGCGGGCGATGCCGACCCGGGCCTTCTGGCCGCCAGAGAGCTGATGCGGAAAACGCGGCAGCAGCTCACGCGGGAGGCCAACGCGATCGGCGCATTCCTCGACGCGCTGGCGCAGACGGTCGCCGCCGCGCATGTTCAGCAGCCGGAGCAAGGGATGGGCGATGCAGTCGAACGCGGTGTAGCGCGGGTTGAGGCTGTCGTTCGGATCCTGGAAGACGATCTGGATGTCTTTCCTCAACGCGGAGCGGTGGAAGTCGCGTGCCGGGATCTGTCCGATCGATTGCCCGTCGAACAGGATCTCGCCGTCGCTTGGGTCGATGAGACGGCAGATCATCCGCGACGTCGTACTCTTGCCCGAGCCGCTTTCGCCGACCAGGCCGACGCTTTCACCGCCGCGCATCGTCATTGAGAAATCGGCAACCCCGACCGTGCCATCATCGAAGCGCTTGCCGATGGCCTTGACGTCGAGCAGCAACGGCGTGCCGTGTGGCGGAGGTGGCAGCTCAGCGACATCGACCAATGGAATGCGCTCGCCATCCGGCACCAGGTCCTCGATGCGCGAGGACGCCGTCGGCGACGCCGCGACCAGGCGCTTGGTGTAGGGATGCTGCGGACGGTGGAACAGCGTCAGCGGCGCGGCCTCCTCGACCAGCCGGCCCTGCTCCATCACGACGACGCGCGCGCAATAGCGTGCGGCGAGCCCGAGATCATGGGTGATCAGGATGGTCGCCATGCCGCGCTCGGCCGCGATATGCGCGAGCAGGTCCATCACCACCTTTTGCGTGGTGACGTCGAGGCCGGTGGTCGGCTCGTCGGCAATCAGGAGCTGCGGACTGCAGGAGATCGCAATCGCGATCATCACGCGCTGGCACATGCCGCCGGACAGCTCGTGCGGATAGGCACTCATGCGCCGCTCGGGATCGCGGATCTGCACGGCGCGCAGCAGCTGCAACGCCTCGGCCTGCGCCTCCCGCCGCGACAGGCGGCGATGGGCGAGGATCGCATCCGCGATCTGCTGGCCGATGGTGCGGATCGGGTTGAGCGCCGCACGCGGATTCTGGAAGATCATCGCCATCGCGGCGCCATGCAGGCTGCGCAGATCGGCGCTGCCGGCGCGGGTGATGTCCTGGCCCTTGAAGCGGATGCGGCCATCGGTGATGCGGCCGGCCTTGTCGAGCAGATGGGTGATGGCGAAGCCGGTCACCGATTTTCCGGAGCCGCTCTCGCCGACCAGCCCCAGCATCTCGCCCGGCTTGAGCGACAGCGAGACGCCGCGCACGGCCTCGACGAAGCCGCGGCGGGTCGAGAACGTCACCTTGAGATTTTCGAGCTCCAGCAGCGGCGCCGTCATGTGCGCATCCCCGGATGCGCCGAGCATTCTGTCGTCTGAGGAGACATCATGTGCGCATCCGGGGATGCGCCGAGCATTCTGTCATCTGAGGAGACATCATGTGCGCATCCGGGGATCGAGGATGTCGCGCAGTCCGTCGCCGAGCAGATTAAAGCAAAGCACGGCGCTCATCAGCGCGAGGCCGGGAAACGCCACCAACCACCAGCGCCCGGTGGAGATGAAGCGCGCGCCCTCGGCGACCATGATGCCCCATTCCGGCGTCGGCGGCTTGACGCCGAGACCGATGAAGGAGAGCCCCGCGGCGTTGAGGATCGCCCAGCCGAGATTGAGCGACACCTGCACCGCCATCGCCGGCAGCACGTTCGGCAGCAGGAAGCGCAGCACCACCGCGACATGGCTTTCGCCGCAGGCCCGAGCGGCCTCGACCCAGCCGACGTTCCGGCGGATGTTCACTTCTGCGCGGGCGAAGCGGATGTAGAACGGCAGGTTGATGATCGCGGTCGCGATCACGATATTCTCGACGCGGTTGCCGAGCGCGGCGACCATCGCCATCGCCAGCACGAACAGCGGGAACGCCATCAGCACGTCGACGAAGCGGCCGACCGCCTTGTCGAGCCGGCCGCCGCCATAGCCGCACAAAGCGCCGATCACCGAGCCGATTGCGAACGACACGGCCACCGCGGTCACGGCAATCGTGAGATCGAGCCGGCTCGCGACGATCAGGCGGCTCAGCACGTCGCGGCCCAGTTGGTCTGTGCCGAACCAATGCGCCGCGCTCGGCGGCTGCAGCGCCGCCGGGACGTTGGACGCGATCGGATCGTAAGGCGCGAGCCACGGCGCAAAGATCGCTATCAAGGCGAGCAGCAGCGCGCCACAAGCCGCGATCGCCGTCACGGGATTGCCGCGCAGCACGAAGGCGGCGTGGCGCAAAGTCGATGAGGTCTCGATCGTGCTCATGCTCATGCGACCGTCGCCCGGGGATCGGCGATACCGTAGAGCAGGTCGACCAGGAGATTGACGATCACGAAGATCGTCGCCATCAGCAGCACAAAGCCCTGCACCGGCGCGTAGTCCGAGACCAGGAGCGCATCGAGCGCGTAGGACGCGACGCCGGGCCAGGAGAACACCTTCTCGACCAGCACGTTCGCGCCCAGCATGGTCGAGAACACGATGCCGGCGATGGTGATGACCGGCAGGACGGCGTTGCGCAGCGCGTAGGTCACGACGATGCGCCACCACGACAGCCCGACCGAGCGCGCCGTGCGGATGAAATCGCTGCCGAGCGACACCAGCATCGAGGCGCGGGTGATGCGCGCCAAGGGCGCGATCACGAACAGCGCCATCGTGAAGGCCGGCAGCATCAGCTGCCGCGCCGCCGCCGACCAGCCGTCGAGATCGCCGGCGAGCAGGAAGTCGATCAGCAGGAAACCGGTGCGCGACGGCGGCAGAGTGGTGAAGATGTCGATCCGTCCTGTGGGGTCCGGGGCGAAGCCGAGCAGATAGTAGAACACGTAGATCAGCAGCAGGCCGGAGACGAAGGTCGGCACGCAGACGCCGAGCGAACAGAACAGCCGCACGCCATGATCGAGCAGCGATCCCGGACGGAGCGCCGCGACGACACCGAGCGGCACCGCCGAGACCAGCGCGATCAGCAGCGCCGTCAAGGTCAGCTCCAGCGAGGCCGGCAGCCGCTCCTTGAGATCCTTGGCCACCGCCTGCCCGGTCATCATCGAGCGGCCGAGATTGCCGCGGGCGACGTCGGCGAGATAGATCGCCAGCTGGTTCGGCAGCGGCTTGTCCAGCCCGAGCTGCCGGCGGATCACCTCGATCTCCTCCTGGCCGGCATTGGGGCCCGAGGCGAAGAACACCGCGGGATCACCCGGCAGCACGCGCATCAAGAGGAAGGTGAAGACCAGCACGCCGAACAGCGCCGGCAGCGACGAGACGAAGCGCCGTCCCGCCCGAGCCAAGGTCGCGCCGATCGTGCCCATGGTCCTCCGCCGCCCCTCTATTTGCGGCTCAGGTTACGATAATCGACTTGCCGGGTGAACTGGTAGACGTAGCCGTCCACCGTCGGCTGCATCACCGCGTCCTGCGCCGCCTGCCAGATCGGGATCTGGAACATCTGGTCGAAATGGATGGCGTTGAGCTCCTTGCCCTCTTCCTCGTATTTCGCCTTGTCGGCCTCGAAGCGCGCCGCCTGGGCCACCTTCTCGAGCTCGGCATTGTCGGTGGAGGAGTAGTTCCAGCGCTGCTTGCCGGTGTAGAAGTTGCGGTAGAAGTAATCGGTCGAGGGCAGCCAGGCGACGATGCCTTCGGTGAAGAACGGCAGCTTCTTCTCGTTGATCGCGGTCGACATCTGCGCGTCCGGCAGCTTCTGGATGTCCACCGTGATGCCGATCTTGCCGAGTTGCTCCTTCACCAGCGCCGCCATCGGCTCGGCGGTCGCGGCCTGGCCGACATTGAAGCTGAAGGTGGTCGCGAAACCCTCGGGCAGTCCGGCCTCCTTCAGATAGGCCTTGGCTTTCTCCAGATCGAGCTTGATCGGCTGCGGGATCGGATAGCCGCCGCTCGGCGGCTTGCCGTCGGCCCAGGTCGCACCGTAGAGCGGCGCGCCACGGCCGAACAGCGCCGCCTTGAACATGTCGTCATAGGGCAGCGCATAGGCGATGGCGCGGCGCACATTGACGTTGTCGAACGGCGGAATGGTGTTGTTCATCGAGATGAAGGTCACCGCATTGTATTGCGGCGTCGAGATCACCTTCAGCTTGCCCTTGCCTTCGAGCGCCTGCACGTCGCTGGCCTGGAGGTCGATGACGAGATCGGCATCGCCGCGCTCGACCAGATTGGCGCGCGTCGCCGGCTCGGGCACCGACTGGATGATCAGCCGCTTGAACGCCGCCGGCTTGTCCGCCGTGCCGCGATTCCAGGCGTCATTGCGCTTGGCGATCACCTGCTCGCCCGGCTTGAAGGTCTCGACGATGTAGGCGCCGCTGCCGGCCGCGTTCTCCTTGGTCCAGTTCAGCGCCCACGGATCCTCGGCGGTCGCATGCGCCTTGGCGAGCTTGGAGTTGATGATGATCGGATAGACGGTCGCAAGGTTCGGCAGCGCCAGCTTGTCCGGCTTCGGCAGCGTCACTTCGATGGTCAAGGGATCGATCACCTTGAACTGATCCGCCGAGGTCAGCGAGCCCGTCAATAGCTGCGCCTTGCCGAGGATCGGCGCGGTGACGCAACGGTCGAGCGACCATTTGACATCCTCGGCCGTGACCGGCGAGCCGTCCTGGAATTTTGCGTCGGGCCGCAGCTTGAAGGTGATCTTCAAGCCGTCGGGACTGACCTGAAAGGATTCGGCGAGCTCCCCGGTGATGGTGTCCAGATCGAACACCCATTTACCATTGAGCTGCTTGCGACCGAACGACACCAAGCGATCGTAGCTCGACATCGACAGCGCGAAAGCCTCGCGCGTCGAGCCCGGAATGTTCGGATCGAGCGTGTTGACGGTGGCGCCGGTGACGTAGCGCAGGGTTTCGGCGCGGCTCTGCGCATGCGCAGCCGGCGCGGCGAACGTCACTGCGAGCAAGGCGGACGCCGCGAACAACGAACGTTTGGACATCATGTAGCTCATCGCCCCTGTTCCCTCGGTAGTCTCGAAATCCGGGACCAAATCCCCTGCCAGCAGTCACCGGCGACCCCAGCGCAGCAGCAAATCACGTGCCATCGAAGATGACGAGAGGGTTCTGATTGATGCGGCGCCGCACGCGCGCGCGGGAAGGTTCAGCGCTCGGCTGCGGCATCACGCCGAACGGTGGCCTGCTTCACGTCGTAGACTTGGAAGGCCGCCCAATGCGCGTCGATGTCGGCCTTGAACAGCCCCCGCGTCAGGCCGTGCACCAGCTTCGGCACCGCGGTCGTCATCGCGTTGATGGACGAGCCCGACGCGCCGAAGCTCATCGTGGATGCGATGGCGAATACGTGGATGTCGCTGATCCACGGCGTCTCGCCTTGCCTGCGCTCACACAACGCATAGTCGTCGGCGAGGTAGGGGAAAGCGCCGAGCCGCTCGTTGCGCTCGCTTCCATCAGGCGTGTAGCGATCGGACCATCGGGCGATGTTCGCGGCAAAGCGCCTCAATTCCGGACGCTGCGTAAAATCCATCGTGATGCCGGTGGCGCCGATCACGAAATCGGCCATGATCTCGCCCTTCGCCGTCTGCAGCACCAAGCCATCAGCGGTGTCCCGCGCGCTCACGACGGGCGCTCCCTCATGCAGATGGAACACGGAATGAACGGCGCAGCGATCATAGGTGTGCTGCGGAAAGCCCTCGCGCAATTCGAGGACCGCGCGCATGAAGCGCCAGCGCCAGGCATCGTCGAGCTCGGAGAAATGCCGGAGGAAGCCGCGGAACGTCAGCCAGCGATACGGCTGGATCAGCTGGATCTCGGCACGGCGGCACAGCAGATCGACGCGCGCGGCGCCCGCCTCGAGCGCGACGGCCGCATTGTCGAAGGCCGACGCACCGGCGCCGATCACCGCCACACGGCGGCCGCGTAACGCACCGAAGTCGATCTCCGTCCCCGAATGAACGCAGCGCGTCGCCGGCAGATGGCGCAGCGGCGCCGGAATGCTCCAACCGCCCATGCCTTCCTGTCCGGTTGCCAGCACGATCTTGCGCGCATACAGCACCGTCTCGCCATCCTTGCTGCGCACCGTCGCCCGCAGCAGGCCGTCGGCCGCCGGCGCGATGTCGACGACCTCGCAGCCGTTGCGGACGGGAAGGTCGAGCACCTCGCGATACCACACGAGGTACGCTGCCCAATATTCGCGCGGAATGAGATCAAGATCGCGCCAGCTCTGTTCGCCGAATTTCGCCTCGTGCCACGCCTGATAGGTCAGACTCGGAATGTCGAGATCCGGTCCGGTGAAGTCCTTCGGGCTGCGCAAGGTCGGCATGCGCGCATAGGTCCGCCAAGGCCCTTCACGGCCGTGCTGCGCCTTGTCGAGCACCAGGATGTTGGTGACGCGCGAGCGCAGCAGCCCGAACGCGGTCGCCAGTCCCGACTGCCCGCCACCGACGATCAGCACATCGACGGCAGGTTGGCCGTCGGGACCGGTCCGCGGCTTCAGCCATTGCGCACTCGGATGCGCAATCCTTGCGAGATCGGCGCGGACTTGCGCAGTGAGCACGGCCAGATCGCTGCTCATGCTGCCAGCCAGCCGCCGTCGACCGGCAGCACGATGCCGGTCGTGAACGAAGCCTCGTCGCTGGCGAGAAACAGCGCCGCGGCGGCGACTTCGTCGGCCTCGCCGAAGCGCTTCATGGCATGGCGCTGGCGCGAGGCTTCGCGCACGGCTTGCGAATCGGCATGGCGGGCGAAGCTCCTGCGCAGCAGCGGCGTGTCGATCGCGCCCGGCGCCAGCGCATTGACGCGGATGCCGTCGGGCGCGAAGTCGACCGCCATCGTCCGCGTCAGGCTGATGATCGCGCCCTTGGCTGCGATATAGGCGCTGTTGCCCTTGCCGCCGGCGACAGCGAGTTGCGACGCCACGGTGATGATGGACCCTGACTTTTGCCGCTGCATGATCGGCACCGCGACCTTGGCCCACAGCCAGGTGCCGCCGACATTGGCGCTGAACACTGCATCCCAATCGGCGGGATCGGTGCTGACGACGGTGCCGCCACAGGAGAAGCCGGCCGCGGTCATCAGCACGTCGAGGCGGCCGCGCGTCGCAGTCACGCTCTCGATCGTCGACCGGGCGAAGTCGGCGTCGCCGACATCGCCGACATGGACGCTGCCGTCGCCCCCTGCGGCGCGCAGCATTGCGAGCGTCTCGGCAGCGCCTGCAGCATCGCGATCGACCAGCGCGAGATGCGCGCCTTCGCGCGCGAACATTGCCGCACTGGCGCGCCCGATGCCCGAGCCACCGCCAGTGATGACCGCGACCTTTCCCGCCAGCCTCATCTCAGTCTCTCCCGTATTCATCGAACCAGCGGCCGAAATGCTCGGCGGACGCTGCGCAATCGAAACGCGCGCGCCAAGCGAACTCGTCCGCCAACCGCGTCGTCGACAGGCGTCCACGGTTCGGCGCAAACACCGGCACGGTCGGCGCTTCGTCCCGGTCCGCTAGCCGGCAGACGAAGCCGGGCCGGTCTAGCGCGAAGGCGCGGCCCCAAGCTTCAGCCGTGAACGTGGCTTCGTTGGAAATGTTGTAGAGCGTGTGCTGCGGCCGCTCCGCCGCCAGCAACAAGCAGACGGCATCGGCGACATCGACTGCGTAGACCCAGTCCTTGTCGCCCGGCTCGTTCAAAAATGCCGGCTCGTTGCGCGCGCAGCAGGTTGCGATCAGCGCCTGCGGCGACGGCGTGTCACGCACGCCGCCGCCACGCTCGAACGGGCCGAACACCGCCGAAAGTCTCACGCTGATCACGTCGGTCTGCCACAGATCCGACAGCCGCGCGGCGACGCGCTCGGAGGCAAACTTGCTGATCGCATAGAGCGACACCGGCTCGCATGGCGTGGTCTCCTCCAGCACGGCGAAGCGCTGGCCGCTGGCGCCATAGGCGGCCGCCGATGACAGGTTGATCACGCGGCGGACATCGGCGCTGCGCGCAGCCTGCAGGATCGGCACCTGCGCCAGCAGGTTGACCGCGAGAATGCGCTCGGGGTCGGCGGCATCGCGCTCAGGACCCGCGGTGATCGCCGCCCCCAGCACGACGGCATCGCAGCCGCCGGCTACGGCGGCCGCGACAGCGCTCGCGTCGGTGACATCGCCGGTGATGACGTGCAGACGCTCACCATGCGACGCGAAGGCGCGCTGCGCGGCCTTCGGCAAGGGAGCCGCATCGAAGATGGTCACGACATGCCCGCGCTCGAGCAGACCTTGCGCGACGTTGAGCCCGACGAAGCCCGCGCCACCGAAGATCAGGACATGCATGGAATCGCCCCTTCCCCGCGCACCGATCGAAGATGGGCATCCAGCTCTCTCCACACGTCATGGCCGGGCGCCGTCCCGGCCATCCACGTCGTTCGTCGTCGAGAGAAGGTGGATGCCCGGGCCTTCGCCGCGCTGAAGGGGCTTCGGCCCCGCAGGCGGGTCAAGCCCGAGCATGACGACTGAGTACGATGTGAAAGCGAGACCATCACGAGCGATTTCACCGCGCCCTTATCTTCACAGCAGCTTCGCCCCGAAATTCTGTTCGGGATCCATGTCTGGCACCAGGCGCCCGATCGGCTTCGCGGCCTCGCCGCCGCTGCGCGCGAGGAACTGGCCGGAGCCCGGCCGCGCTGAGATCTTGCCGCCGTCGACGATGACGCGGCCGCGGGACAGCACCGTCACCGGCCAGCCCTGCACGCTACGGCCGGCAAACGGCGTGTAGCCGGCAAGGTCATGCATCATGGCATCGCTGATGGTGACGCGCTTGTCCGGATCCCACAGCGCGATGTCGGCATCGGCGCCGATCGCGATCGCGCCTTTCTTCGGATGCAGATTGTAGATCTTCGCTGGCGCCGTCGCGGTGAGCTCGACGAACTTGTTGAGGCCGAGCCGCCCCTTCGACACCATCGCATCGAACAGCAGCGGCAACCGCAGCTCCAGCCCCGGCAGGCCGTTGGCGACCTGCTTGAAATTGGGATTGGGGCCGGCGCGCAGCTTGCCGGTCTCGTCGAACCGGTACGGCGCGTGGTCAGACGAGATGGTCTGCAGATCGCCGAGCGACAACGCCTGCCACAGCGCCTCCTGGTCGGGCGCGCGGCGCGGCGGCGGGCTGCACATCCACTTCGCGCCCTCGATGCCGGGCTTGTCGAGATCCTCAGCCGTCATGAACAGATATTGCGGACAGGTTTCCGCGAACACCTTCAGTCCCTGCCCGCGCGCATCGCGGATCACCTTGGCGCCCTCAGCCGTCGAGACGTGGAAGATCATGATCGGCTGATCGACCAGCGCGGCCATGCCGATGAGACGGTTGAAGGCCTCGGCTTCGGAGAAGCGGGCGTGGCTGATGGCATGATATTTCGGCGCGGTGTAGCCGCGCGCCAGCAGCCGCTTGACCATCCAGGAGATGATGCCGTGGTTCTCGGCGTGCGCACACAGCATCGCGCCGCCCTCGCGCGCGGCGACGAGAATGTCGAGCAGCGGCTCGTCATCGATCTTGAGTCGGTCATAGGTCATGAAGATCTTGATCGAGCCGTGGCCCTGGCGGATCAGTGCCGGCAGGTCGCGCTCCAGCGTCTCCCTGGTCGGATCGGCGACGATCATGTGGAACGCGTAGTCGATGACCGCGCCCTTGCGCGCCAGCCCGTGATAGTCCTCGACCACCTGCGACAGCTGCATCCCGACATGCTGGGCCGCGAATGAGATCACGCTGGTGGTGCCGCCGAACGCGGCGGAGGTGGTGGCGCTCTCGAACGTGTCGGCGTTGACGATGCCCGCCGCCGACAGCTGCTCGATATGGCAATGGCTGTCGACGCCGCCAGGCAGCACGAACTTGCCGCGCGCATCGATCTCGCGCTTGGCGGGCCCAAGGCCGCGGCCGATCGCCGCGATGCTCTCGCCTGATATGGCGATATCGGCCTCGAACATGTCGGTCGTGGTGGCGACGCGCCCTCCCCGGATGATCAGGTCATAGGCCGGCTCGGTCATCGCGATCTCCTCGTCAGTTCTGCCATATGGAACACCGCGTCGTTGCGGGGCGCCGTCGCGTCAGCGCATGATGGCATCATCGGCACCATTGCGTCATCCGTGGCATAGTGATTGCCTGTCACGCGCCGTCAACACAGAAGAAGCAGGTCCCTCCCATGTCCCGCCCGCGCATCACCGTGATCAACCCGAACTCCAACCAGATGGTCACGGATGGGCTCGCCGCGGCACTGACGCCACTGATGTTTGCGGACGGACCGGAGATCGTTTGCGAGACCTTGAAGGAAGGGCCGTTCGGCGTCGAGAGCCAGAAGGACGCTGACAGCGTCACCCTACCGCTGCGGCGTTTCGTCGAGGGCGACAATGCATCGAGCGCCTTCGTGATCGCCTGCTACAGCGACCCGGGACTGCATGTCTGCCGCGAGGCCACGACGCGCCCGGTACTCGGCATCGCCGAGTGCGGCGTGCTGACCGCGCTGACCCGCGCCGACACGTTCGGCGTGATCGCGATCGCGCAGCGCTCGATCCGCCGCCACATCCGCTATCTCCGCCAGATGGGGCTGATGGACCGGCTCGCCGCCGAGCGGCCGCTCGACATGACGGTCGCGGAAACCGCTTCAGGCGAAGGCACCCTGGCAAAGATGATCGCGGTCGGCCGCGCGCTGAAGGACGAAGACGGCGCCGGCGCCATCGTCATGGGCTGCGCCGGCATGGCGCGCCATCGCAAGAACCTCGAGGACGCGCTCGGCATTCCCGTCATCGACCCGACCCAGGCCGCGGTGACGATGGCGCTGGGCGCGGTGGCGTTTGCGGGGTGAGTAGCGATTTCGGGCAGGCTCCGCTGACTGCGCCATATTAAGCTGTCGTCCCGGCCTTGAGCCGGGACCCATAACCACCGTCCGTGGTGAGGCAGGCAACTGCCAGTTACGTCCCTCGATAGCTTCCGCGGTATGGGTCCCCGCGTTCGCGGGGACGACACCATTATTGTAGCGCTTTAGAGCACAACAACCTTGTATGGCTCATCTCATCAGCTCAGACAGCGCCGCTTCACTCCGGGGGCACCGCGCCCGTCCGACTCGTGATCAAACCATAATGCTCGATGCGGCGATGCCGGGCGAAGTCGAAGATCGTTTCCTTGCCGAACCTGGTCGCATCGAGGTCGCACGGCACCACCAGCACCTCGTCCCCTTCCGTCACCGCCTCAGCGACGATCTCGCCATCGGGATTGACGATCAGGCTACCGCCGAACAGCGCATGCCCGTCCTCGACGCCGGCCTTGGCGACGGCCACAACCCAGCAGGAGTTCTGATAGGCGCCGGCCTGCACGGAAAGACGATTGTGAAACAGTCGCTGCGTGACGCCTTCGGCCGGCTTCTGCGCATTCACCGACGGCGTGTTGTAGCCGAGCACGACCATCTCGACGCCCTGCAGGCCCATCACGCGATAGGTCTCCGGCCAGCGGCGATCGTTGCAGATCGCCATGCCGATGATGCCGCCGAGATTGCGCCACACCGGAAAACCGAGATCGCCCGGCTCGAAATAGCGCTTTTCCAGATGCTGATGGCTGCGCTCGGTATCGTATTCGACATGCCCGGGCAGATGCACCTTGCGGTACTTGCCGACGATATTGCCATCACGGTCGGTCATGATCGCCGTGTTGAAATGATGTCCATCCGGCGTGAGCTCGGCATAGCCAAAGTTCATCGCGATGCTGTGTTGCCTGGCCCGGTCGAACAGCGGCTGCACGGCCGCGTTCGGCATCGTCGTTTCGAACCAGGCGTCGACTTCCCTCTGATCCTCCATGTACCAGCGCGGAAAGAACGTCGTCAGCGCCAGCTCGGGATAGACGATGAGATCGGCGCCCTTGCGCTTGGCCTCGTCGAGCAGCGCGATCATGCGCGCCACGACCGCCTCACGGCTGTCGGCCCGCTGAATCGGTCCCATCTGGGCGGCGGCAACGTTGATGACGCGCATGATTGATCTCCGATTTAAGTTCCACCGTCATTGCGAGCGAAGCGAAGCAATCCAGGGCCGCGCAAGAACTCTGGATTGCTTCGCTTCGCTCGCAATGACGCGTGTTGAAACACCTTCATTCGATGACCGCCTTCGTCACACCGGCCGATGCAGCACCGGCCGGGTGCGCGAGAACGACGGGCGGCCGCGCTTGAGGCCCCACAACGGCTGCGCCAGGGTCGCGATCGCCTCGGTCGGACTGCGCGCATCGATGCAGACGAGATCGGCCGGTACACCGACCTTGATGCCGTAATCACGAAGCCGCATCAGCTTCGCCGCATCGTGCGTGACCATGTCGAGGCAGCCGGCGAGATGATCACCCCGCGAGACGTGGCAGACATTGGCATAGAGGTTGGCCATCCGGATCAGCGAGCCGTCGCCATACGGCGTGAACGGGTTGAGCACGTTGTTGGTCGAGATCGAGCAGGTGACGCCCGCGGCGCGCAGCGGCTCCAGCGGCACCACGCCGCGCGGGATCGCACGATCCTGCCGGCGCCCCATCAGATGCAGGTCGGTCGAGGGCAGCACGGTGACCGCGACCCCGGCATTGGCGAGCTGTCCGGCGATCGCATTGAAGCGGTCAGGCGGTAGCAGTGACAGCTGCGTGACATGGCCGACCGCGACGCGGCCGCCCCAGCCATACTCCTCGGTCTTGCGGCAGACATATTCGATCTGCATGTGATCGAGCGTCTCGGCGAGATCGAGATGCATGTCGATATCGACATCGAACTCGCGCGCGATCGCGAAGATGCGATCGATCTGCGCCGGCGGATCGGTGTCGAAATAGGGCGCGGCACCGATGGTGCGCGCGCCCCGGCGCAGGCCTTCGATCAGCAGTTCCTCGGTCCCGGGATAATTGGTGAGACCTTCCTGCGGAAACACGCAGATCTCGAGATCGAGTGCCCAGGCATAGTCGCGCGCGAGCTGCTGGATCGCTTCGAAGCCAATGAAGCCGATGCCGGGATCGAGCTCGACATGCGTGCGCATGCGCATCGTGCCGTGGCTGACGCAGCGCTCCACGGTCTGCTTCGCCCTGGTGTAGACGTCGTCCGCCGTGAAGTTGCACTTCGCCGCTGCCGTCTCGCGGACGGCTTCAGCGACCGTCCCTTCCCTGATGGTGCAGCGATCGAGGATGCAGGTCTTGTCGAGATGGATATGGGTCTCGATCAGGCCGGGGACGAGCAAGCAATGTTCGGCGTCACGCTCCTCGCCTTCCGCCCGCAACGAAGATTCGATTGCGACGATCGAGCCGTTGGCGATGCCGATATCGGCGCGCCGCAGCTCGCTTTGCTGCGCCAGCACCGCGTTGCGTATGATCAGGTCCATGCCGTCTTCGCCGCCGAGGAGTCCATCCGGGCGCCAAGCTGGCGGCCCGGCGGCAAAAAGGCAAGCGCCGTGCCAGAGCCGGACGCTGCGTCGCAAAGCCGGCGCGTGCCAGACACTGTTCGTTTACAAATAGACGATGGTCCGGAACCACTTGTTTGGCGGGGAAAAACTGCTATATTGGTTTATGGAAAACGTGAACGCGTTCTGCTCAGGCCCGTCGTCAAGGCGGGCCGTTGCCGTTTTGGGGGTCGCTGTCCGATGACTCGCTCCAACCGTACGGATCACATCCGCCTGACCTCCCACCCGGTGCCAGGCGCCAAGCATAATTTCCCGCTCCAATGGGGCGCGGAGAACGCGCGCGAGCGCGGCCCGATCATCGGCACGGTGTCGCGTCCGCAGGACCGAAACGTGATCGGCAGCCATGGCGGCTCCTACACGGTCTATCGCGCGCTCGCGGTATCATCGGGCGCGCTCGATCCGATCCGCCGCCCCGATCTCACCAACACCCATCCCGCCGCCACCATAGGCCCGTTCGGGCAATGGCGCGACCCGGCCAAGATCGTCGCGCTCGATCCCTGGGGCCATCTGGTGGCGGAGAATTTCGGCGGCGAGATCGCGGAAGGCATCGACATCCGGCCGACCATCGCGGTGACCAAGGCGCGGATCGAGCTGCCGGAGCTGCATGCGGCGCTCGCCGCCAGGCGCCTGGTTCATGACGGCGACGTCGTGCATGCCAATGGCAGCGTATCGGTGGTCAAGATCGCGATCGACCCGGTTTGGTACCTGCCCGGCGTCGCCGCGCGCTTCGGCACCAGCGAGACCAATCTGCGCCGCGGCCTGTTCGAGCAGACCGGCGGCATGTATCCGGAGCTGGTGACGCGGCCGGACCTGCAGGTCTTCCTGCCGCCGATCGGCGGCACCACGGTCTATCTGTTCGGCGACGTCACCAAGCTGAATGACGCGAGAACGAAGATCACGTGTCGCGTGCATGACGAGTGCAACGGCTCCGACGTGTTCGGCTCCGACATCTGCACCTGCCGTCCCTATCTGATCCACGGCATCGAGGAATGCGTTGCCGCGGGGCAGAACGGCGGCCTCGGCATCATCGTCTACAACCGCAAGGAAGGCCGCGCACTCGGCGAAGTCACGAAGTTCCTGGTCTACAACGCACGCAAGCGCCAGGAGGATGGCGATGCCGCGGCCGCCTATTTCGAGCGCACCGAATGCGTCGCCGGCGTGCAGGATGCACGCTTCCAGCAACTGATGCCCGACGTCATTCATTGGCTCGGCATCACGCGCATCGATCGCTTCATCTCGATGAGCGACATGAAGCATGATGCGCTGGTCGGGCAAGGCGTCGACATCGTCGAGCGCGTGCCGATCCCGGACGAGTTGATCCCGGCCGACGCCCATGTCGAGATGGCCGCGAAGAAGGCCGCCGGCTATTTCTCGCTGGAGCCGCAGAAGCCGCAAGAGCTCGGCGACACCGTCGGCCGCCCGCTCGAGAAGTACTGAGCGCCGGGATCATGGACGACGTCGCCTATCTCCTCTCGGCCCGCGCGGTGCGCGAGCGCGCGCATCAGATGCTTGCGCTCGGCCTCGAAGACAGGCTGCCGCATTTTCGCATCGAGCTCGCGAAGCTCGATGCGGTCGCCGAGCTCGTGCTCGATGTGACAAACAAGGCCTATCCTGATGGCCGGGTGCCGTTCCATTCGCGTTGGCGGCACTTCGTGGTTGGTGGCGCCGATCGCTGGGATGCCATCGCCGCCAAGGTGGAGTGGCCGAATGCGGCGACGCGTGCGCGCGCCGATTTCGATCTCGCCATCACCAGCGTGCTGCTCGATGCCGGCGCCGGTGCGGCCTGGCGCTATCATGACGCAGTGACCGGGGCGCGCATCGGCCGCTCCGAGGGGCTGGCGCTGGCGAGCCTCGATATGTTCGCGAGGGGCGCGCTCTCGGTCGATCCGAACGACCCGCTGCGGGCCGATGCGGCCAGACTGCAGCGGCTCACCGTCGCCGATCTCGAACGCGGTTTCCAGGTCGGCGCCGACAATCCGCTGGTCGGACTGGAAGGCCGTGTCGCGCTGCTGCGCCGGCTTGGCGAGGTCGCGGCCGCAAAGCCGGACATCTTCGGCGTGCAGAATGGCCCGCGCCCCGGCGGTCTGTTCGATCAGCTCGCGGCCGGGGCGACGGACGGTCACATCGAAGCCGCCGAGATCTTGCAGCAGGTGCTGCTGCAGCTCGGCCCGATCTGGCCGTCACGCCTGACCTTGGACGGCACCGCTCTCGGCGATTGCTGGCGCCATCCGTCACTCGTGACCGGGGACGCGACCACTGGTCTCGTCCCGCTGCACAAGCTGTCGCAATGGCTGAGCTATTCGCTGATCGAACCACTGCAGCGCGCTGGTCTCGTTGTCGACGAGATCGACGGCCTTACGGGCCTCGCCGAATACCGCAATGGCGGTCTGTTCGTCGACGGCGGCGTGCTGAGCTTGCGCGACCCCGCCGATGCTGAACGTGCGCATGCGGTGGACTCGCCGCTGGTGGTGGAATGGCGCGCGCTGACGGTTGCCCTGCTCGACCGCCTCGCCGCGCTGATCCGCCAGCGCACCGGCCAGACCGCCGAGCAACTGCCGCTGGCACGGATCCTCGAAGGCGGCAGCTGGGCGGCCGGCCGCAAGCTCGCCTTCGCCCGCCGTCCGGACGGCTCGCCGCCGCTGAAGGTGATCAGCGACGGCACGGTGTTTTAAGGGGTTTGGAGCAAGCTCGCGGACCTTGCTCCGTCGTTGCGAGCGCAGCGAAGCAATCCAGGGCCAAACAGGAAGCCTGGATTGCTTCGTCGCTTCTCTCCTCGCAATGACGAAGCTGATCAGTTGCACGTAGGATGGGCAAAGCGCAGCGTGCCCACCCTTCCGAGCTGAGCTAAAATCGCGGTGGGCACGGCGCTTCGCGCCTTTGCCACCTCACGGAGATGAAAGCCATGGAAGGCGTCACGGTCGTTGATCATCCGCTGGTGCAGCACAAGCTGACCCTGATCCGCGACAAGTCGATCTCGACCAAATCGTTCCGCGAGCTGCTGAAGGAGATCGGCATGCTCCTGTGCTACGAGGTCACCCGCGACCTGCCGCTGACGGAGGTCGAGGTCGAGACGCCGCTGGCGCGAATGCAGTCGGCCAAGATCGCCGGCAAGAAGCTGGTGTTCGTGCCGGTGCTGCGCGCCGGCGTCACCTTCGTCGACGGCATGCTCGACCTCGTGCCGACCGCCCGCGTCGCCCATATCGGGCTCTACCGCGAGCCGCAGACGTTCACGGCGGTCGAGTACTTCTTCAAGGCGCCTTCCGATCTGCACGAGCGCCTCGCTGTGGTCGTCACGCCGGTGCTGGCGACCGGCAACAGCGCGGTGGCCGCGGTCGACCGGCTCAAGGAGCGCGGCGCCAAGGACATTCGCATGGTGTGCATGATTGCGGCCCCCGAAGGCGTCGAGCGCGTGCGCGGCCTGCATCCTGATGTCACCATGTGGACGGCTGCGATCGACGAGGGTCTCGACGACGACGCCTTCATCGTCCCCGGCCTCGGCGACGCCGGCGACCGCGCCTACGGCACGCGGTAGCTGCAGTCAGCCGGCAAAAGCCGCCTGCGCCTCCGGCAGCGCCCAGATCTTTTCGATCGCGGCGGCACCTGCCGCGGTGATCGCAGCCTCGTCACCGTGAAGATAGCGGCCGTCGTGAATCAGCAGCCGGCCGTCGACCATCACTTGGTCGATATTGGCGCGGTTGGCGAGCGCGATCAGGCCGCGGCGCGGATCGTGCAGCGGCTGGAGATGCGGATGGGTCATGTCGACGACCGTCAGGTCGGCAGTCGCGCCCTGCTCTATCACGCCGAGATCGGGCCGCTTGATCATCGCGGCGGCGGTCGCAGTGACCGCGTCGATCAGCTCCGGCGCGCTCGCCGTCTCGGCATTTCCCGAAGCAATCTTGGAGATCATCGACGCCGCGTTGAGCTCGCCGAGCAGGTCCATGTTGTAGCCGTCGGTGCCCACGGCGGTGCGCACGCCGTGCGCGGCGAAGCGGCCGAAGGCGGCGGTGACGCCGGCGCGGGCGAAGACGCGCGGGCAGTTCAGCACGCCGGCGCCGCGCGCCGCCATCAGCTTCAGGTCCGCATCGGTCGAGGCATGGCAGTGCGCCGCCAGCAGATCGGGGCCGAGCAGGCCGAGCCAGTCGAGATATTCGGCCGGCGTGCGGCCGCCATAGCGCTGCGCGATGGTCGCCACCTCGCCCGCGCTCTGCGCCATGTGGGTGGTGATGGGAACGTCCAGCTCGCGGGCACGCGCGGCGGTGGCGCGTAACAGATCAGGCCCGCAGGTGTCGGTCGCATGCGGGCTCATCGCGAGGCGAATGCGGCCATCGCCCTGCCCGTGCCAGCGCTGGTAGAGCGCGTTCCAGATCGCCAAGTCGGCCTCGCCGTCATCGCCGGCATAGTGCACGACGCCATCGGCGTCGGCCTTGGCGTCCGATGTCGAGAACAGATAGGGCGCGCCGTAGAAGCGCAGGCCCATCTCGCAGGCGGCATCGAACAGCTCCGGAATGGCGCTGCGGAACGGCTCCATCACCGTGGTCGCACCACCCTTCAGCAGTTGCAGCACGCCCATGCGGCCGATCGCCAGCCGCTCCTCCGACGTCAGGATCGCAGCGCCGCGCTTGGAGAGCGGCAGCAGCACAGTGTAGACGATGCTCTTGTTGTTGCGCCGGCCGTTGCCGTCCTCCGTCAAGGTGCGCGCGATCGCCTCGCTGAAAATGTGGTTGTGCAGATTCAGCAGGCCCGGCAGCACGAAGCGGCCGGGGTGGTCGAACACCTCGTCCGCCGCCGGCCTGTCGGGCGTGATCGCCGCGATGCGCGTGCCCTCCACCAGCACCCAATGGTCGCGCAGCACATGCTGCGCGCCGTCCTTGCGCGTCAGCACGTAGCTGCCGAAGATCGCCGTCGTGCTCATGCGGGCCTCACGTTCCAGAACACGGCGGTGCCGTCGAGGATGCCGGTGATGCTCTTGCGATACGCCGTCGGCTGCTTGTAGAGGCCTATCGGGTAGTATGGTATCTCCTCGAACGCCAGCGCCTGGACGTCGCGGCAGATGCGCTGCTGCGCGGCGAGATCCGGCGCCGCCAGCCACTGCGCGCGCAATGCGCCCATCTTCTCGCTCTTGTACCAGCCGGCGACCGCGCCCTCGCCGCGCAGATTGGTGTTGCCGGCCGGAGTGAGCCAGTCGATGCCCTGCCAATTGCCGACCGCCGCGCTCCAACCGCCCTTGTCGACCGGGTCCTTCTTGAGCTGCCGCTGCAGCACGGCGGCAAAATCTAGCGCGACATATTCGACATTCATGCCGGCCCGCCGCATCATGTCGGCGGCAACCTCGCCGAGCGGCCGCTGCGCCTGGGAATTGGCCGGCACCAACAGCACCACCTTCTCGCCATTGTACCCGGCGGCCCTCAGCTCGGCCTTGACCTTGTCGTAGTTGCGCGGCCCCCGAAACACGTCGAGCCCGACGTCGCTCGCCATCGGCGTATCGGGCGCAAAGAAGCCGAGCGGCGAATACTGATAGGCCGGATCGCTGCCCGCAACCGCCGTCATGAACGCAACCTGATCGATCGCGCCCAGCAGCGCGCGCCGGATCGCGGGATTGTCGAACGGCGGCTGCAGATGGTTGACGCGCATCATGCACGCATAGCCGCGCGGGTCGAGAATGCGCGTCGTGATATCGCCCTCGCCCTTGAGCACGGGCAGGAGATCGTGAGGCGTGGTCTCCTGCCAGTCCTGCTCGTCGGTGCGCAGCGCGGCCGCAGCGGTGCCGGCGTCGGGCATCGTCGACCACAAGACACGATCGTAGTGCACGATCTTTGGCCCCGCGGTCCAATCCGGCTTGCCGTCCGTGCGCGGCTGATAGCGCTCGAACTTCGCGTAGACGTTGCGGATGCCCTGCACGCGCTCGTCCTTGACGAAGCGGAACGGACCGCTGCCAACGACCTCGGTCAGCGCCTTCATCGGGTCCTGGCTCGCCAGCCGCTCCGGCATCATGAAGGCCGGCTGCACCGCAGCCTTGCCGAGCCCCTGTGGCAGCAGCGGGAACGGCCGCTTCAGCCGGAAGCGAATGGTCCTGTCGTCGGGCGCCGACAGCTCATCCGTCGCTGCGATCAGCTCGGCGCCAAAACCGTCGCGGCCGGCCCAGCGCCGAATGCTCGCTGTGCAGTCGCGCGCCAGCACCTTCTCGCCGTCGTGCCAGAACAGGCCGTCACGCAGCGTCAGGTCCCATTGCCTGCTGTCGTTGGACACGACGTGGCCCGACACCATCTGCGGCGAGACCTCGAGCGCGGCGTTCATGCCGTACAGCGTGTCGTAGACCATGAAGCCATGGTTGCGCGACACCTGCGCGGTCGAGAAGATCGGATCGAGGAAGGCAAGATCGATCACCGGAACGAAGCGCAGCGTCGTCTGCGCTTCCGCGCGAACGATACCGGGCATCGACAGTAGCGGCAGGCTTGCAGAGGCGCCAAGAAAGGACCGGCGGGAGATCGGCATCAGATGTCCTCACTACGTGTCTATCAGGCGGTCGCCGCCTCGTGGCGCTGATAGTTCGCGGCGATCTCCGCGCCGGTCGTGATCCAGACATCCTGGCACGACTTGGCGTAGGTCAGGAACTCGCGCAGTAGCCGAAAGCGCATCGGCCGCCCCGAGACCTGCGGATGCAGCACGGTGGTCACCATCGCGCCCCAATCTCTGACCTCGTCGAGCTCGTCCTTCCACATCGACAGCACGTGCTCCCTCGGAAAGATCGAGCGCGGCGAGAAGCGCGCCGACAGGCCGTGCATCCAGTCGTCATAGCTCGCGGTGACCGGAATCTCGATCGTGCCCTGCTTGCCGTCGGCGAGACGGTGGCGATAGGGCCTGACATCGTCGCGGAACGAGGAGGTGTAGACGATGCCCTGGCGCACCAGCGCCACGCGCAGTTCCTCGCAGAACTCGCCGAACGGCGCGCGATAGCCGATCGGGCGGACGCCTAGCCGGCGCTGAAGCGCCTCGAAGCCGCGCTCGATCTCCTCGATGATGAAGGGATCGCCGGGATCGGGCAGCAGATGGTGATAGCCGTGATGGCCAATCTCATGACCCGCCTTGAGCACGGCTTCCGCCATCGCCGGGTGCGCGTCGACCGCCCATCCTGTGATGAAGAACGTCGCCTTCAGATCGAGGTCGGCAAGCAGTTCGAGCAGCTTTGGCGTGCCGACGCGCGCCTCGTAGCCGCCAAAACTCATCGTGACCAGGCGCGCCGCATGCGCCGGGTCCTTCGAGGTCCAGGCGCTCTCGGCGTCGATGTCGAACGACAGGAACATCGCCGCCTTGTAGGGCGCGGGCCATGGATACTCGGGCGCCGGCGGCGCCGTGTTGGAGGGAATGAGCGGGATGGCTGCGAGCGCCTTACTGTCCGGCATTGATCATCACCTTCTCGATCGCGTTATCGCTGAGCTTCCACTTCGAAAGCAGCGCCTTGTAGCTGCCGTCGGCGATCAGCGCCTCCAGCGCAGCACGCAGCGCCTCGCGCAGCTCCTCCGCCTTCACCGGCGTCGCGAGCCCGGTATACTGAAAGGCGATGGGCGTCCCGACCGGCACATAGGTGTTCGGCTCGAGATCTATGATGTAGGGCAAGGTCTCGTTACCCTGCACGGCGGCGTCGATGCGACCCTGCTTCAGCTGCGTCCGCGCATCGGCCGAGCCTTCGGTGCCGACGAACTCGATTGGAGTCGCGCCGCAGTTCTTCTCGCTCCAGGCCGCGATGTCCTTCGGGAACATCGTGCGCCTGGAGGCGCCGACCTTCTTGCCGCACAGCGCCGCCGGCTCCTTGAACTCGGCGGCGCGCGAGGCCTGCACGAAGAAGCGCGGGCCGCTGCGCAAGTAGTCGATGAAGCTCGCGGTCTCCTGCCGGCTCTTGAGGTCGGTCATACCGGTCAGGATGATGTCGAAGCGCTGGGTGGCGAGGCCGGGCATCAGCTGGTCGAAGCTGGTCTCCTGCCACACCGCCTTGACGCCGAGCTTCTTCGCCAGCGCCTCGCCGAGCTCGACGTCGAATCCGGTCAAGGTCGCGGTCGCCGGATCCTTGAACTCCATCGGCGGATAGTTCGGCACCACGGCGATGCGCAGGCCGTTCTGCTTGATCTCGGCCGGCAGCTCGGCCGCAGCACTTGCCGCCCCCATCGCCGCGCTCGCGACGGCCGCCAACATGATCGACTTGAACTTCATGATCTCACCCCACTTCAGCCGCCAGAAATGCCTTGGTCCGAGGCTCGCGCGGCGCGCGCAGCACCTCGCGGGCCGGGCCGCTCTCCACGATCACGCCCTGGTCCATGTAGACCACGCGGTCGGCGACCTCGCGCGCAAAGCCGAGCTCATGGGTCACCACCAGCATCGTCATGCCCGATGTCGCGAGCTCTTTCATCACGGCGAGCACCTCGCCGACCAATTCAGGATCGAGCGCCGAGGTCGGCTCGTCGAACAGCACGAGCCGGGGCTTCATCGCGAGCGCCCGCGCAATCGCGACGCGCTGCTGCTGGCCGCCTGAGAGTTGCGACGGATAGGACTGCGCCTTGTCCGCGAGGCCGACCCTGCGCAGCAGCGCCATCGCCTCATCCTTGGCTTCGGCGACGCCACGCCTCTGTACCTGCACCGGTCCTTCGATGACGTTCTCCAGCGCCGTCATGTGCGGAAACAGATTGAAGCGCTGGAACACCATGCCGCAGGCGAGGCGCTGCCGCGCGATTTCGCGTTCCGACAGCCGATGCAGCCGGCCATCCCTCTCGTTGTACCCGAGCAGGTCGCCATCGAGCCAGATGCCGCCGCTATCAGCCGTGGTCAGCTGGTTGACGCAGCGGAGCAAGGTGGTCTTGCCGGAGCCGGACTGTCCGATCAGGCAAACGACCTCGCCTTCGAAGACATCGAGCGAGACCTGCTTCAGCGCCTGGAACTCACCGAAGCGCTTGCTCAATTGTCGGATGGCGACCAGCGGTCTCATCAGCGGCCGCCTCGCGCTATGCCGCGAGCAAAACGGCGTTCGAGCAGCATCTGCAAAGGCGTCAGGATGGAGACCACGAGCAGATACCACAGGCCCGCGACGATCAGGAGCTCGATGACGCGCGAATTGGCGTAATAAATGTTCTCGGCCGAATGCAGCACTTCCGGATACTGGATCACGCTGGCGAGCGAGGTGGCCTTGACCAGGCCGATGAACTCGTTGCCGAGCGGCGGGATCACCACCCGCATGGCCTGCGGCAGGATGATCCGGCGCAGCGCCTGCAGCCTGCCCATGCCGATGGCCTGGGCCGCCTCGTATTGGCCGATGTCGACCGAGAGCAGGCCTGCGCGCATCACCTCGGAGGTGTAGGCGCCCTGGTTGATGCCGAGCCCGAGTAGCGCGGCCAGAAACGGCGTCATCACGTCGACGGCGCGTGCGCTCCACAGGCCGGGAATGCCGATGGTCGGAAACACCAGTGCGAGATTGAACCACAGCAACAACTGGAGAATCAGCGGCGTGCCGCGGAACAACCAGGTGTAGCCGGCGGCGACCGATCGCAGCACTGGATTGGGCGACAGCCGCATGATCGCGACGACCACGCCGAGCACGATGCCGAGCGCCATCGCCGCGATCGCCATGACCATGGTGTTGACGATGCCGCGCAGGATGACCGGCGCTGTGATGAAACGCTCGACATACGACCATTCGATCTGGCCCTTCGCAAAGGCGCGGCCGATCGCGACGAAAATGACGACGATGACGGCCGCCGCGAGCCAGCGGCCCCAATGCGGCTGCCGCGCGACCTCGTGCCCGGACAGATCCGGAAAGCCGTCGGCCAGCGCCTCAGTGCGGCTCATTGCGGCGCCGCGTTGAGCATGGGCTCGCGCACCGCATTGGCGCCGAGGCCCCATGTGTCGAGGACGGCCTTGTAGCTGCCATCGGCGATCATCGCCTTGAGCTGATCAGTGACCAGCTCGCGCAAGCCTGCGTCGTCCTTGCGGAACATGATGCCTTGATACCCGAAAGCGATCGGCTCACCGACGATGCGGTACTTGTCCGCCTCCTGCGACTGCGCATAGGGCAAGGTCTCGCTGCCCTGCACGGCCGCGTCGATGCGGCCCTGCTTGAGCTGATTGCGGACGTCGATCGAGTTCTCGCCGGGCACATATTGCGCCGCCGGCTTGCCGGCAGCCTCGCAAACCGCCCTGCTCCACTTCTCGATCTCCTGCGGGAAGCTGGTCGAGCGCGTGGTGCCGATCTTCCGGCCGCAGAGATCGGTCGCGGCCTTGGCATCGCTCTCCGCCAGCACGAAGAATTGCGGGCCGGTGACGAGATAGTCGACGAAATCGGCGGCCTCCCGCCGCGAGGCGCGGTCGGAAATGCCGGAGATGATGAAGTCGGCGCGCCTGGTCTGCAGCGATGGGATCAGCTCGGCGAACGGCGTCTCGCTCCAGACGATCTTGAGGCCCAGCCGCTTCGCCAGCGCATTGGCGAGATCGATGTCGAGCCCTTTCAGCTCGTTGGTGGCAGGGTCGTGATATTCCATCGGCGCGTAGGTCGAGTTGACCGTGAGCTTCAGGACGCCTGCCTGTTTGATCTCAGCGGGCAGCTCGGCGGCACCGGCCGCTGCGAGCGACGCGAGGGTGACGAGACCGGCAAACAACGAACGGCGCATGCTGCGACACTTCCCCATGCGAGCAACTAATCGACCGCAACCGGCTCGACCACGCCGGCGCGCTCGGTGATGACCTTGTACTGGTCCGGCCGGCGATGCGCCGCGAAGTTGAACATCTTGTCCTTGCCCTGCCGGCACAGGTCGAGATCGATGTCGGCAACGATGATCTCGTCGGCCAGCGTCGTCGCCTGCGCGACGATGCGGCCATTGGGATCGACGATGCAGGAGCCGCCGATCAGACCGCTGCCGTCCTCGTCGCCGGCCTTGGCGACCGCGATCGCCCAGGTCGCGTTCATATAGGCATTGGCCTGCGCCACCAGCGTCGAGTGAAAGGTGCGCAGCGAGGCATTTTCGGTGCTGCCGCCGTTCGGGTCATAGGCCGCGGAATTGTAGCCGACGCAGACCAGCTCGACGCCCTGCAGTCCGAGCACGCGCCACGATTCCGGCCAGCGCCGGTCGTTGCAGATCATCATGCCCATGATGGCGCCGCCCCATGCGTCATCGGTCCGCACCGCGGGAAAGCCGAGATCGCCATAGCCGAAATAGCGCTTCTCGAGTTGCTGATACTTGGCGCCCGGGCGCGGCTCGACCGAGCCCGGCAGATGCACCTTGCGATATTTGCTGATGATCTGCCCGTCGCAGTCGACGAGGATGGAGCTGTTGAAGCGCCGGCCATCCGCCGTCAGCTCGGCATAGCCGACATAGAAGCCGACGCGAAGCGCGCGCGCCCTGTCGAACAGCGCCGCGACCGAGGCGTTCGGCATGCTGCGCTCGAAATGGCCGTCCAGTTCGTCACCGTCGAGAATCCAGCGCGGGAAGAAGGTCGTGAACGCGAGTTCCGGAAACACCACCAGCTTCGCGCCCTGGGCGGCTGCCTGCTCCAAGAGCCCGATCATGCGCGACAGCGTGTGCTCGCGGCTGTCGGCCCGCTGGGTCGGCCCCATCTGGGCGGCGGCGGCGCGGAAGATACGACTCAAACTCTGCCTCCAATCTATGCGTCATGCCTTTTCGGCGGGCGGCAGGACCGCCCGCTGCGACGCGCAAAAGAAGGATCAATGAAGCTAAACCGGCGCAGGAATTGCAACCAGTCGGGACGGGCTCGGTCTATGATATTTTGGCCGAGACCATCACCCGGGCTTATAGGGCGACCATGCCATGAACCTGCGCCAGCTGGAGATCCTGCGGGCGGTCATCCGCCACCACACCACGGTCGCCGCCGCCGAGGAGCTCGCGCTGTCGCAGCCCGCGATCAGCAACGCGCTGAAGACCATGGAGGCGCAGGCCGGCTTCACGCTGTTCGAGCGCGTCAACAACCGGCTGTTCCCGACGCCCGAGGCGATGGCGCTGTATGAGGAAAGCGAGGCGATCTTCACCTTGCATGCACGGCTCGAAAGCCGCGTGCGTGACCTGCGCGAGCAGCGCACCGGTCATCTCTCGATCGTGGCGACGCCGCCGCTCGCCTACAGCATCATTCCGCCGACCCTGTCGGGTTTTCTGCGGCGGCGACCGCAGACGCGGATGTTCTTCGACGTCAGGCGCTATGAGGGGGTCATCGAGGGCGTGCTCGGCAACGTCGCCGAACTCGGCTTCGCGCTCGGCCTGTCCGATCATCCCGGCATTGCGCATGAGGTCGTGCACACCGGCGAGATGGTGTGCGTGATGCCGCCGCGGCATCCGCTGGCGGAACGCGATGTGATCTCCGCGCGGGATCTGGCGGGCTTTCCGCTGATCGGGCTGGAGCGCGGCACGCGCCTCGGCGAAGCCGTGCGCGACAGCTTCCGGCAGGCCGACGCCGACTTCCAGCCGACCGTCGAGGTGCGCTACTGCAACACGGCTTGCGTGCTCGCCGCTGCCGGCGTCGGCATTGCCGTGGTCGATCCGTTCTCGCCGCGCCAGGGCGGCCATGACCTTGCGGTGCGGCCATTCACGCCGAGCACGAAAGTCTCGGCCTACATGCTCTGGTCTGAGGCGAAGCCGCTGTCGAATCTTGCCAAGACGTTTCGCAACGAGGTGAGGAATGCGAGCCGGACTCTCGCGGAGAGCACCGAGCCGATCGCTTCCGCATCGCTGCCCAATACAGCGCCCTCTCCCCTTGCGGGAGAGGGCATCACCGGACCATCCACATGTTCGATTGGGTGAGGGGTATCTCTCCAAAAGCAAAACTCGTCGAGACATACCCCTCACCCGAGTGAGTTTGCTGCTCCGTCCTGCATGCCCTCTCCCGCAAGGGGAGAGGGCGAATTAACGGCAACCGCGGCCGCGATTAGATCTGAAATACTCCCCCCATGCGTCTGAGCATCAGCAAAGGCGCATTGGTGAATTTTGGCGACCACTTATAATAAGTAGAGTCTGGCATCCTCACAGCACCAAGGCCCGCGCACAGCACGCAACCTTACGCGCGCGCCAGCTCGATGTCGTGGGTCTGCTTCGTCTCGGCGTCATACACCTTGATCTGCAGCATCGGGAACCTGCGCTTCAGATCGTGCGCGCCGTTATGCGCGCCATCCTTGGTCTTGAACTCGGTCTTGATCTGACCATCGACCACGACCGCATAGCCGCTCAGCGGCAGGTCGTTGCCGGACTTCTCTTGAGCAGTTTTGTTGTGAACAGACTTCTCTTGGGCAGACTTGAGCATTGCGAGCCGACGTCGATTCGTGAGTTGAGGGGCATCGAGTGCGCCAGTGTCTGCGCCTCGAACGACTCCGATCTAAGGTGAGTCTGTCGCGCGGAGCAAGCGAAGACGCGTTCTGCACAAGCAGGGCGATTACGGTTCAACCTGATGGCGCAGTGGCGCCTTGCGATGATCTCGGGATGTTCCCAGACGATCCTCTCCCTTTCGAACACGTTGCGAACCTCCCTTGCAGCCGTCCTTCGCGACACACGCCTGCGGCTGCTCCTTAGAATGACGACCCAAGGCGCAGCGAGATGTTCGCCCTCATGGTGAGGAGCACCGCTTGCGCGCGCAACTCGAATCATGCAGCCGAACAACCGAACCACACCGACGAAACAGCATGCCGGCCATGCGCGAATTGCCCGTCGTGCCATTCTGCCGCAAACAAATCGCTTGCGCCGTCGGGCAAATCACCTCCACATTTCCGCGCATCCCGCCTCATGAAGAGGGGCGTGTCGCGAACGTCACGAGACGTGGAGTGCGGGATGCGATGGACGCGACGAGCCGCAGCGGGTGTCATGCCTGCGGACGAACGGCACGGAGCGGACGGCGAAGTCGCATGGTCCTGACGCCGCGACGCTGGCGTCAAGCTCGCGATGAGGTTTCGGCCTCGCGCGGGCGACGGTGGCAAGAAAGCCCGTTCACCGGGGAGACTGCGTATAAGCCGTAACACCATCGCGCAGGGAGGGCCGGGATGTCTCGGCCGAACCTGTGGTTCCTGCCCCGTGCATTCTTTCCGCACGGGGGCCATGGGGGCGGCGAGCTCCCGGCCTTCCCTGCGCCCTCTCACTCAAGAGGGTCCCCGTCTTGCAAGACTCGGGCGCGATGGGCGCCGCGAGATCGCGACGCCCTGTTTGTAGATGTCCTGATTGTCGATGCGCTGTTTGTCAGAGTGAACTGCTGATCATCGGCGCGTGCCGTATACGGCGCCACAGCGATCCCCGTAAAATGACGGGCAGCTGCCGGCCGCTGGTAGCCGCTTCGGCGGCACTGGGATCGTAAATGCCCGCGCCGGGCATTGACCCGCCATTTACCTCACGGTCCGACCACGACATCGTGATTTGATGCAAGTCAACACGCCCGACCCGGACGCACCACCTATTGACAAGGCGTCCAAGCGAATCAGGCGTTGCCATTACTCGTTCGGCGTCCCCTCGAACGGTCCTATGCACTTGTCATCATGGAGAACCACATGAGCGAGCTCGGCGTGACCGCCCTGGATCACACCGTCCAGGAAACCAACATCTGGCTGAAGGCGGTCGAGCAGAGGCTCGGGCTCGCGAGCCGGCAGCAGGCCTACAACGCACTGCGTGCAGTCCTGCATGTCCTGCGCGACCGTATGCCGATGGCCGTCGCCGTGAATTTCGGCGTCCAGTTGCCGATGCTCATTCGCGGCATCTACTACGAAGGCTGGCACCACGCGGCGACGCCGACCAAGGACCGCCATCTCGAATATTTCGTCGACGACATCTTCCGTCAGCTGCCGCCGCATTTCCCGGTCGATCCGCTCAGGGCGGCGCGCGGCATCTTCGAAATTCTCTGGGAGAAGCTCGATCCCGGCGAGTTCGACAAGCTGATGGCCCACCTGCCGGTGCCGCTGCGCAATTTGCGCGAGCCGGCGACCTGAAGACGGTTCGAAGGGTATTCGACGCAACCGATTAGTTGCTAGTTGCGCCCATCAATGCGCCAGCTGCCGGTACAGCGCCGGCAGCGCGGCGGGCAGACGGCGGATGTTGCCGACAATGGCGTAGCCGCCGCGGCCGAACAGCGTTGGGAAATACGACTGCGCCGACGCGTCGATGGTCACGCCGAACACGGCCACGCCGCTGCGCCGCGCCTCCTGCACAGCCTTGTGCGTGTCCTCGATCGCGAAGCGGCCCTCATAGTGGTCGATGTCGTTGGGCTTGCCGTCGGTCAACACCAGCAGCAGGCGCTTGCGCTCCGGACGCTCGGCGAGTTCGCCGGCCGCGTGACGCACAGCGGTGCCGATGCGCGTGTAGTAGCCCGGCCTGAGCGCGCCGATGCGGCGCTCGACCTGCCCGCTCATCGGTTCGCCGAACGCCTTGACGGTCTCGAGGCGAACCCAGGAATTGCGCCGAGAGGTGAAGGTCAGAATGCTGTGGCTGTCGCCACAGGCCGAAAGGCCATGGGCCAGCACCAGCAGCGCCTCCTTCTCGACGTCGAGCACGCGAACGCCGTCGATCCACGCATCGGTGGACAGAGAGACGTCGACCAGCAAGGTCACCGCGAGATCGTGCGCGAGCGGCCGCATCGCCAGATAGACTCGATCGAGGCCGACGTGGCCGGCATTGAGATCGCTGCGCGCGCGCACCAGCGCATCGATGTCGAGATCGTGGCCGTCAGCCTGTGCGCGCATCACCTCGTGGCGCGGCCGCAAGGTCTCGAACCTGCGCCGTACGCTGCGGATGCGCCGGCGCATCGCATCGTCAGGCGTCCAGCTCTCGCCCGTCTCGGCGGCGTCGCCGGTGACGACGCGGCAATGGTCCGGCAGGTAGGCGCCGCTGCGGTAATTCCATTCGGGATACAGTCGGCCACTGTCGAGCCTCGCAGTGTCGACTGCCTCCGGCGGCAGGTCGAGATCGAATTTCAGCTTGCTCGCCGGCCGCCCCTTGCGCCTGGAGATCGCGAGCTCATCCAGATCGTCGGCCGCCTTGCGGGCGTCGTCCTCGTCGGTGTCGTCGGAGGGACGATCGACATTCACCATCTCCGCCATCGCGAGGATCTTCTCGAAGCGGTTGAGGATGAACGGATCGCGCTTGGCAGAGTCGTCGCGCTCGCGGCGCGCAAGGCGCTTGCGGGTGTCAGCCGCGCTGGCCTCCTCCGCCGGCGTCTGCGTCTCCTCATCACCGCGCGCAGCCGCGACGGCTTCGCGGCTCCAGCAATCGCCCCACAATGGGCACGGCAGCATCGGCCGATAGCCGGGCGGTGCGACATCCGGCAAGGCGCCGTCGGCAATCACGGCATTCCACAGCGCTCCGCTGGGCGGCGCGCCGGCGCCGAGCAGCGCCATGACGATGCGTTCGACCTGCTGCTCGAGCCGCGGCAGCGGCCGCTGCGGCCGGGTGGCTGCGAGCGCTTCGGCGAGTTGCGCATGGGTGCTGGTCAGCCCCGGGAAGCGCGCCAGGACGAGCGCGGTGGTCTCGCCGGCACGACGCAGGGCGAGGAGATCACGCTGCAGCGGATCGGTCTGCGTGATCGGCTCGACCGGCATGGTCGCAAACCAGGCCGCGAGCCATTGGTACAGCTTCACATTGAGCGCGCGGTCCGGCAGCAGCGCGATGGTCTCGGGCAGAAACACGGTGGCGCCGTCGCGCCCGGCATGGTCGAGGCATTCGTCACCGAGCCCGATGCGCTGGCGCCAGCCGAGCCGGTGGCCCGACTTGCGCGCCTTGGCCCCTGCGATCTGCACGCCGGTCTCGCCGCCGAGCGCGCGGAACATCACGGCGACGCGGCCGCTGATGTCGGCGAGCGCCACAGCATGCTCGGGATGGACCGGATAGCTCGACGTGCTGCCGACAAGGCGATGCCAGGCGCGGCCGACGGTCTCCTCCAGTTCGAGGAAGTCGAGCATTGGCTCACCCGATCACGGCGTGCGCGACCTCGCGCAAGCCAGCCTTGACGTCAGCGTCATCGGTCAACGGCTCGATCATCGCCGCAAGCACGGCGTCGGCGACCGGCGTGCCGGCCGCGATCAGGGTCGCGCAATAGACCAGGAGCCGGGTCGAGACGCCCTCCTCCAGATCATGGCCCTGCAGCGCACGGAAGCGATGCGCGAGCGCCACCAGCGGCCGCACGCGCTCCGGCGACAGCCCGCTCTCGGCCGCGACCACCGCGATCTCCTGCTCGGCCGGCAGGAAGCCGAACTCGATCGCGATGAAGCGCTGCCGCGTCGACGGCTTCAGCGCCTTGTGCAGCGACTGATAGCCCGGATTATACGACACCACGAGCATGAAGCCGTCGGGCGCAATCAGCTCCTCGCCGGTGCGCTCCAGGGGGAGGATGCGGCGATCATCGGTGAGAGGATGCAGCACGACGGTGACGTCCTTGCGCGCCTCGACCACCTCGTCGAGATAGCAGATGCCGCCCTCGCGCACCGCGCGGGTCAGCGGGCCGTCGGTCCACACGGTGTCGCCGCCCTTGAGCAGATAACGCCCGGTCAGATCGGCGGCGGTGAGATCATCGTGACAGGCTACGGTGTGCAGCGGGAGGCCGAGCCGCGCCGCCATGTGGGCAACGAAGCGGGTCTTGCCGCAACCGGTCGGGCCCTTCAGCAGCACCGGCAGGCGATGCCGGAACGCATGTTCGAACAGCGCGCATTCATTTGAGGTCGGCGTGTACGAGGGAAGCGAAAGGGCGGTATCGATCGCGTGCAGCGCGGGCTTCATGATCACTCTCCGTATCAGGGGGATGCAGGCGGCGGCATCGAGGCCGCCGCCTGCGGGATTTCACTCCGCCGGCTGCAGCGCGCCGGGGAGCGCAGCCTCCTTGGTGCGGCCGGGCACCAGCACGGCCCAGACGAACATCAGCGCCGCGATCGCCACGAACACGCCCGAGCCGAGCCGCACCCAGTAGAACATCGCGAGCTGGTCCTGCACGTCCATGTAGCTCTGGCCGAGCACGCGCTGCAGATGCACCTGGATGATGCCGGCGAAGGTGAGCGCGAAGGTCATCACCATCATCGCCGTGCACATGATCCAGAAGCTCGCCATCGAGAGCCACTGGTTGTAGGGCGCACGCTGGCGCAGCTGCGGCACCGCATAGGCCATCACGGCGAGGTTGAGCATCACATAGGCGCCGAAGAAGGCGAGATGGCCGTGCGCCGCGGTGACCTGGGTGCCGTGGGTGTAGTAGTTCACTGATGACAGCGTATGCAGGAAGCCCCACACGCCGGCGCCGAGGAACGCCATCACCGAGCAGCCGACCGACCACAACAGCGCGGCACGGTTGGGATGCCTGCGGCCGGCCTTGAGCGTCATCTGCACCGTGAAGACGACCATGGTGAAGAACGGCGCGACTTCGAGCGTGGAGAACAGCGAGCCGATCCACTGCCAATAGCCGGGGGCGCCGATCCAGTAGAAGTGATGGCCGGTGCCGAGGATACCCGAAAACAGGGCCAGCCCGACGATGACATAGAGCCACTTCTCGACCACCTCGCGATCGATGCCGTTGAGCTTGATCATCAGGAAGGCCAGCACCGAGGCCATGATCAGCTCCCAGACGCCCTCGACCCATAGATGCACGACGTACCACCAGTACATCTTGTCGACCGAGAGATTGGCCGGGTTGTAGAACGCGAACAGAAAGAACAGCGCAACGCCCCACAGGCCGAACAGCAGGATGTTGGTCACCGTGGTCTTGCGGCCCTTGAGGGCCGTCATCGTCACGTTGAACAGGAACATCAGGCAGACGACGACGATGCCGACCTTGATGATGAAGGGCTGCTCGAGGAATTCGCGGCCTTCATGGTAGTGGAAGAGGTAGCCGACCACGGCGACGCCGGCCGCGCCGAAGAACAACCAGAACTGGATCTTGGCGAGCAGCGGGCTGTAGAGCTCGGTCTCGGTCTCCTCGGGCAGCAGAAAATAGGTCGCGCCCATGAAGCCGATCAGCGACCACACGATCAGTGCGTTGGTGTGGATCATGCGGACGATGTTGAACGGCAGCAGGACCGACAGCGTGTTCGGCAGCACGTAGATCGTGCCGGCAAGCAGGCCGAAGATGACCTGGGCGAGGAAGAGCGTCAGCGCGCCGTAGAAATACAGCATCGCGACCTTCTGGGTCTCATATCTCATCGCGAATCTCTCTCATGATGGAGGGCGGGATGCCGGCTCAGCCGGCCTTGTTCGGCGGCCAGTCCTGGCGCTTGATCGAATTGGCCCATTGCAGGAAGTCGGCGAGATCGTTGAGCTCCTGGTCGGACAGGTTGAACTGCGGCATCTGCCGCCGGCCGGGCGCGCCCGAGGGCTGCGACTGCATCCAGGATTTCAGCATCTCGCGTGCCGCGGCCGGATCCTCCTTGCCGCCCCAGCGGTCCCAGACATTGCCGACCTCGGGTGCGAAATACGCGCCTTCGCCGAGCAGGGTATGGCAGTTGATGCAGGAGTTGCGCTCCCAGACATGCTTGCCGCGGGCGACGCCGTCCGAGAGCGTGGTGGCGTTGGTCGAGGTCGTGACCATGTAGTAGTGGCTGTGCGCGGTCAGCCCGAGGAAGATCGCAAAGAAGAAGGCCGAACCGCCGTAGAAGACGTTCCGCGCGGCCGACTTGGTCAGGCGTTCCGCCATGACACATCCTTTCCGGTTGGTGAAAGCCGATGAAGTGGAACCAATCTACCGGCAACGCCGAAAGCCTCTTTGTCGCGGCGCAACGAGCGCGGCGATCGGCCGATCAGACCAGCGCGCGGATCGCGACTGCGAGCCCGGCAAGGGCGATGAGGCCGGTCAGCCATGCCGTCAGCAGGCCGCGCCACAACGCCGGGGCGTGGCGCAGGCCGAGATAGTCCAGCATGATCGCCCTGCCCTTCGCGGCGGCGAGCGCGAGGACGAGCGCGTCGACCAGCCACCTGCCGGGCAGCAGCAGCGAGGCTGCGAGGGTGGCGATGGCGAGACCGAGCAGCTGGAGCCAGGCCAGGGTGAGACGATCGCGGACCATGGCTCAGCGCACCAGATAGAGGATCGGAAACATCACGATCCAGACCAGATCGACCATGTGCCAGAACGCGGCCCCGGTCTCGACGCCGTTGGCGGTGGCGCCACGGGCAACGATCGCCAGGATCACGATGCCGAGCAGAACGTGCAGCAGGTGAAATCCCGTCAACAGAAAGTAGAGCGTGAAGAAGGAAGAGGTCTCCAGACCCGCGCCGGCGGCAATCTCGCCGCCATATTCGGTCAGCTTGATCGCGATGAACGCGGCGCCGAGCAGCATCGCCAACGCGATCCAGCGGCGCGCAATGATCGGCGATGCGTTCCGCGCTGCCGCGGCGCTGCGCGCGGCCGCCCAGCCACTGGTGACGAGCACGATGGTGTTCGCGGCGGCGAGCCGACTGTCGAGCATCGCCTGGCCGGCCGTGAAAACAGCGGGGTGGACGGCCCGTGCCACCACGAACGCTCCCAGCAACAGGCCGAAAGCGACGAGCTCGCTGAAGATCAGCACCCACATCATGGGATCTCCGGGCAGGCCGTCGAGCACGCCCCAGCGTTCCTGCTCCTCCTCCCCCACGATTGCCGACATTTCCACCTCCGGTTGGACGCCGGCAAGCTAGTCAGGGAAGCAGACGTCCTCTTTGTCGCTGCACAAACTGCGCGGCGCCCGGACACGCTAAAGACGAGCCACCTTCAGGAGCAGCCCCATGACCGAAGCGCAGCTCGGGCTCGTCACCGCCACGCCCATCATCATCGTGTTCGCGGCCGCGCTGTGGCGCATGGGCGTGCTGTCGACAACCGGTACGGTGTCGGCCATCGTAGCCTCAGTTGCGATTGCGGTGGTCCTGTTCACCACGCAATAGCGGGCTTGGAACCTTCGCGGCGCCTGGACGTAACCTCGTCCGGAGGTGCCGCATGGATGACAACCGCTTCGCAGAGCTGCTCGGAAACGCTGCCATCAGTGTCTGGGGCGACATGCCGCGCGATATCCAGGAGGCTCTGTTCGAGACCGCGATGCGCGGCCACGACGATCTGCGCCATCAGTTCGCAAGGCTGCTGCACGACCGTCATCCGCGCACGGAGCATCCGCCGCGGCCGGCCTGAACGGTCTCAATCCGGATGATCGTCAGCCCGGAATTGCGACGGCTCGTCGTAACCCTTGCGGCTGCTGTAGAACAACAGCACCATCAGCCCGATCCCCACGATCAGCGAGAACACGACGCCGAGCGTGAGCGCGATCCATCCTTCTCGCGGCATCGGATCGCCGGGCAGGGTCATGCCTTGATAGGCAAAGACGACGGCACCTGCGAGAATCAGCAGCAAGGCCACGATGATCGCGATCGGTCCTGCACGCATGGCGTTGGGCGCTCCTGGTCAGCGAGAACCGGGCCGGCCTCCGATCGTTCCTGGATTGACGCGGTAACGACGCACAGTGGCAGTTCCGAAATGTGAGAACGCGGGGCAGCTCGCCCTACGCTGCGCCGCCAAAAACATCGCGCTGCACCCAATCGTAGCATCATTTGCTCAAAGGATAATACGCCGTCCTGCGGCTGGGCAGATGCCGCATGGCTGCTCCCGGCGGCGGTCGCTAGGCGTTCGGGAACTTAGCTGATAACCCTGACCGCTTCCCAATCGGCAGCACAGGACAAGGACCGGAGATGGACAACCGTAGCGAGATCTGGCGCGGCGTCGACGCGATCAAGACCCGTTTCATCGAGCTCAGTGACCGGGTCTGGGGCATGCCCGAGGTCTGCTACACTGAGGCCCGCTCCGCGGCCGAACATCTTGCCGAACTGAAGCACCAGGGTTTTCGCACGACGGAAAAGGTGGCGGGCATCCCAACCGCAGTGATGGGAGAGTGGGGCACGGGCGGCCCGGTGATCGCCTTCATGGGCGAATACGACGCCCTGCCCGGCCTCAGCCAGGAGGCTGGTGTCGCCGAGCATCGCCCGATCGAGAGCGGCGGCCACGGTCACGGCTGCGGCCACAATCTGCTCGGCTCGGCGGCGCTGCTCGCCGCCACCGCCGTGAAGGACTGGCTCGCGGCCAACAAGGTTCCAGGGCGCGTGCGCTATTATGGCTGCCCCGCGGAAGAAGGCGGCGCGGCAAAGGCCTTCATGGTGCGGTCGGGCGCGTTCGAGGATGCCGACATCGCGATCACCTGGCATCCGTCGAGTTTCTGGGAAGTGGTGATGACGCCATCGCTCGCCAACACGCGCGCCGACTTCATCTTTACCGGCCGCACCTCGCATGCCGCTGCATCACCGCACCTCGGCCGTAGCGCGCTCGACGCCGTCGAGCTGATGAATGTCGGCGTCAACTACATGCGCGAGCACATGCCGAGCGACGCCCGTGTGCACTACGCACTGCTCGACACCGGCGGCATCGCCCCCAACGTCGTGCAGGCCCACGCCCGCGTGCGCTACTCCATCCGCGCCCGCGATCTGCCCGGGATGAACGAACTGGTCGGGCGCGTCCACAAGATCGCGCAGGGCGCGGCGCTGATGACCGAGACCAAGGTCGAGATGAAGATCATCTCCGCGGTCTCGAACATCCTGCCCAACACGCCGCTCGAAGAGGCGCTGTATGGAATCATGGAAGAGCTCGGGCCGCCGCATTTCGACGCGACCGACAAGGATTTCGCCGGGCAGATCCAGGCCACCTTGACCGACAAGGATATCGCCTCGGTCTATTACAGCATCGGCATGGATCCGACCGAGAAGCCGCTCGCCGACTTCCTCGTGCCGCTGGATGCCAAGCGCAATCCGCAGATAGGATCGACTGACGTCGGCGACGTCAGCTGGGTGGTGCCGACGGTGCAGGTACACGCGCCGACGGTCGCGATCGGCACGCCGTTCCACACCTGGCAGGTCGTCGCCCAGGGCAAGTCGCCGGGCGCGCACAAGGCCATGGTGCAGGCCGCCAAGGCGATGGCGGGCCTCGGCATCAAGGCGCTCAACGAGCCCGGCCTGATCGCAGCTGCCAAGGCCGACTTGAAGAAGCGGACCACGCGCACGCCCTATGTCAGCCCACTGCCTGACGACGTCGAGCCGCCGCTGACGATGTCCGTGGCTTGAGGCGGAAACCGGGGGGAAAAGACAGTGGTGAAGACAGCGAAAGTCAAAAAGCCGGCCGCGAAAACCGTGAAGCCGGGCCCGAAACGCGCGGCCGCACGTGCCGCGAAGAAGAAGCCTGCGCCCAAGACCAGGACGCAAGCGACGTCTCAGCCGAAGGCGGCCACTCCGAAACAGCGGCTGCCGAAGGGGCCGATCTGGCAGTGGTCGGCGATGGATACTGCTGCGGCGATCCGCGCCGGTGGCGTGTCCGCGGTCGAGGTGACCGAGGCGCACATCGCGCGCATGCACGAGGTCAATCCGAAGCTCAACGCGGTCGTCGTCGATCTCTCCGAGGAGGCATTGAAGGCGGCACGTGCGGCCGACAAGGCGCGCGGCAGAAAGGGCGAGCTTGGTCCGCTGCACGGTGTTCCCGTGACGATCAAGGAAAACGTCGACTACGAAGGCCGGCCCAATCCGAACGGCGTGCCGGCCCAGATGAGCGTGATCGCGCCGTCGGACGCGCCGGTGGTGCGCAATCTGAAGAAGGCGGGCGCCATTGTGCTCGGCCTCACCAATACGCCGGAATTCTCGTTCCGCGGCTTCACCGACAATCCGCTGCACGGACTGACGCTGAACCCGTGGGATCCCGAGATCACCTGCGGCGGCTCGTCTGGAGGAGCCGGCAGCGCGGTTGCCGCAGGCATCGGCACCATCGCCCATGGCAACGACATCGGCGGCTCGCTGCGCTGGCCGGCGCATTGCAACGGCGTCGTGACCATCAAGCCGACGCAAGGCCGCATCCCGGCCTACAACGAAAGCGCGGCGGCCGAGCGGCCGATGCTGTCGCATCTGATGTCGTCGCAGGGCCCGCTCGCGCGCAGTGTCGCAGACGTGAGACTGGCGCTCGAAGTGATGAGCCGGCGCGATCCGCGTGATCCCTGGTGGGTACCAGCGCCATTAGAAAGCGAGAAGCCAAAGCGGCCGATCAAGGTCGCGCTCGCCAAAATCCCTGATGACATGGACGTCGATCCCTCGGTGCATGCCGCGCTCCGGCAGGCCGCGGATCATCTGGAGCGTTCGGGCTACCGGGTCAGCGAGGTCGAGGTGCCCGACATTTCCGGTGTCTGGCAGACCTGGTGCGACATCATCACCAACGAGGTCGTGGTGATGCAGGAAGCCAAGATGCTGGCGGTCACCTCCGAGGACTTCCACAAGGCCTGGGGCGGGATGCGGGCCAAGGCCGAGATGCTCGACCTCGCCGGCTGGATGCAGGCGACGGCACAACGCTCGACGCATATCCGGGCCTGGCAGCTGTTCTTCGAGGAGTACCCGGTGGTGCTGGCGCCGACGACGGTCAAGCCGACGCCGGGTCCGCGCGAGGACACTGTCAGCGCCGAGCGCGTGCGCGAGATCTTCTTCAACGAAATCCGCTTCATCTCGGCCATCAATGTCCTCGGCCTGCCCGGCGCGGTGGTCCCGGTCGCGGTGCACCAGGGCCAGCCGATCGGCGTGCAGCTGATCGCCGGCCGTTATCGCGAGGACCTCGCGCTCGATGCCGCCGCGGCGATCGAGAAGCGCGCCGGCATGCTGGTGCGACAGCTCTGGGACAAGATGGCCTGACGCTCGGACGGCCCTGAGGATCGGCCGATCTTCAGGGCTGTCGTTTTCTCGACACTGCCTTGCAGCGATTGTCGCGTGTCGAACACTGACGCGCGTGACGGCCGCACGAAATCGCCTCGGGTTGACGGCAACTGGCGGACCCGTCTATTTTGATGTATACGAATGGATATAGCACGGCGTATGGCACCGGCCCGTGCGCCGGAATGAGACTTGCAATTCACCGAAACGGCCCCCTCGGTGGAAAGGACAATTTGATGAGATTGATGCGCTTCGTCGCCGCCGCCCTGTGCGCGGCAGCCACTTTGCTGACTAGTGCGAGTGCCTTCGCCGCCAGCGCCAACATTGCCGTGGCGGCCAACTTCACCGAGCCGGCCAAGGAGATTGCGGCACTGTTCAAGGCCAAGACCGGACACGAGCTGGTGCTGAGCTTCGGCGCATCCGGACAATTCTACACCCAGATCAAGGAAAACGCGCCGTTCGCGATCCTGCTGTCGGCCGATGACGAGAGGCCGAAGAAGCTGGTCGATGAGGGCCTCGGCGTCGCCGACAGCCGCTTCACCTACGCGATCGGCAAGCTCGTGCTGTGGAGCAAGGATCCGAACACGATCAAAGGCGAGGAGACCCTGAAGGCGAACGCGTTCAACAAGCTGTCGATCGCCAATCCCGCCGCCGCGCCCTATGGCGCCGCGGCGGTCGAGACGCTGAAGGCGCTCAAGCTCTATGACACGATCCAGCCCAAGATCGTGCAGGGCAACACCATCTCGCAGGCCTTCCAGTTCGTCGATACCGGCAATGCCGAGCTTGGCTTCGTCGCGCTGTCGCAGCTGATGCCGAACGCTGGCGGCTCGCGCTGGCTGGTGCCGCAGAGCCTGTATAGCGAGATCCGGCAGGATGCCGTGCTGCTGAAGGCCTCCGCCGGCAACGAGGCCGCGACCGCATTCCTGACCTTCCTCAGGAGCCCGGAAGCCCGTGCGGTGATTGAGAAGTTCGGCTATGCTCTGGACCCGAAGTCGGGCACCTGAGGTTGAATGAGCGAGACGCGATGCAGCATGATCGGATCGATGCGGCATCCACGATTTCCCCACCCTCCCCTGGAGGGGGAGGGTCGGTTGCGAATGCAATGAGCAATCGGGGTGGGGTGACGGCGCTGATGATTCGCCCGCGATATCGGTCCGAGGAGATTCACCCCACCCCGCCTCGCATTCCGCTCCGCTTCATGCGAGGCGACCCTCCCCCTCCAGGGGAGGGTGAAGGTCATTCCGAGATGAGGACCGCAGACCTCATCTCGATCAAGACGTCGCACGCATGAACCTCCACGTCTCGGCCGACATCTGGCAACCGGTCCGGCTGACCCTCGAGCTCGCGGCGCTCACGACCGTCATCTTGATGATCGTGGGCACGCCGATCGCGTGGTGGCTGGCGCGGTCGCGGGCGTGGTGGAAGGAGGCGGTCGCAGCGCTGGTGGCCATTCCGCTGGTGCTACCGCCGACCGTGCTCGGCTTCTATCTGCTGGTCGCACTCGGCCCGAGCGGCCCCGGCGGTGCGCTGGCCTCGCTATGGGGCGCGCGCACCCTCGCCTTCACATTTCCGGGCCTCGTCATCGGCTCCGTGCTGTTCTCGATGCCGTTCGTGGTGCAGCCGATCCGCAATGCCTTCGAGGCGATGGGCGAGAAGCCGCTTGAAGCGGCCGCCACCTTGCGCGCCTCGCCCTGGCGCGCGTTCTGGACCATCGCGGTGCCGCTCGCGAGCCCCGGCTTTCTCACCGGAGCGATCCTCGGCTTTGCCCACACCGTCGGTGAGTTCGGCGTCGTGCTGATGATCGGCGGCAACATTCCCGGCAGGACCAAGGTGCTGTCGGTCGCAATCTTCGACTATGTCGAGACCTCGCAATGGGCCGAGGCCTCGGTGCTGGCGCTCGGCATGGTCGTGTTCTCGTTCTGCGTCATTCTCACGATGATGCTGATCGAGAAGAAGATGACGCGAAGCGCGTCATGAGCACCGTCAAGGTCGATTTTAGCGGCACGCTCGGACGGTTCGAACTGAACGCGCGCTTCGAGGTCCCGGCGCGCGGCGTCACCGCGATTTTCGGCCCCTCCGGCTGCGGCAAGACCGCCGTGATGCGCTGCATTGCCGGCCTCAATCGCCTCGCCGGCGGGCTGTGCTCGGTCGCCGGCGACGTCTGGCAGGACGAGAAGACCTTCCGCCCGGTGCACCAGCGGCCGATCGGCTACGTGTTCCAGGAAGCCAATTTGTTTCCGCACCTCTCGGTCCGTCGCAACCTGATGTACGGCCATCCCGGTACGACAGGCCCCGCCGCGATCGGCTTCGACGAGGTCGTCGCGCTGCTCGGGATCGAGACCCTGCTGGAGCGCTCGCCGCGGCATCTCTCGGGAGGGGAGCGGCAGCGCGTCGCGATCGGCCGCGCGCTGCTCAGCCAGCCGAAGCTGCTGCTGATGGACGAGCCGCTCTCGGCGCTCGACCAGATCACCAAGGACGAGATCCTGCCCTATCTGGAGCGGCTGCACGCCGCGCTGGACCTGCCGATCCTCTACATCAGCCACGACATCACCGAAGTCGAGCGGCTCGCCGATCAGCTGGTGCTGATGCGCCAAGGCGCCGTGCTCGCGTCCGGCCCCCTGTCAGAGCTTCAGGCCGACCTGTCGCTGCCACTCGCGTCGTCGCGCCATGCCGCCGTGAGCCTCGATGCCACCGTGCGCGATCAGGACCCGACCGACGGCATGGCGACGCTTGACGTGCCCGGCGGCCAGTTCCTGCTGCCGGCCGAGCCGCTCGCGCCGGGCTCGCGCCGCCGCCTGCGCGTGCTCGCCGACGACGTCAGCCTCGCACGGGACGTGCCGAGCCGCAGCACCATCGTCAACGTGCTGCGCGCGAAAATCCTCGAGATCCGCAGCCAGTCGGACCACCGCGTTACCGCCCTGCTCGGCCTCGGCGAGAATGGTGAGGGCGCGCGGCTGCTGTCGCGCGTCACCCAGCGCTCGTGGAACGAGCTCGGCCTGCACGCCGGGCTTCCCGTCTACGCCCAGGTGAAGGGCGTCGCCCTGGTTCGCCGCGAAGATCCTGCCAGCTGATCGAACGCGCCTGGCCCAATCCACGACATCGCTGCCATGTTATATACACGACAATATAGCATCCGATGTTATATCTTAAACAATACAGCTAAAGGCAGATCAAGGTCGTGCCTACCTGATTTTCATCAACGTAATGAGAGAGTTGACCGGCGAACGGCCGTCTGGCCCGGCGCTTGCTAATTTGATCTCGCAACACGAGGTCATCAGCATGAAAGCCGCCGTCACCTGGCATCCGAACGCGCCCAAGCCGCTCGCGCTGGTGCTCGGCACCAACGAGATCGCCTCCGCCGTCGCGGCCAGGCTGAGCCACGCCCGCTTCGCGCTCGTGCTCTGCCACGACGCGTTCCCTCCGGTGATCCGGCGTGGCATGGCTTTCCACGACGTCCTCTATGGCGAGACGCGCGACATCGACGGCGTGATCGGCTGCCGCGCCGAGGGGATCGCGGATGTCGTGCGGATCCATCGCGAGCCCGGCCAGGTCGCGGTGACCGGCCTGCATCTCACCGACATCATCGCCTATCGCTACCCGGCGGTCATCGTCGACGCCCGCATGCAGAAGCATCTGGTGACGCCGGATCTGCGCGGCGTCGCGGGTGTTGCGGTGGGCCTCGGGCCACGCTTCGCGGTCGGACGCAATTGCGACGTCGCGATCGAGACCCATCCCTGCGAGACCGGTGCGATCGTGGCGCAGGGGACGACGCGGAACGCGGACGGCAAGGCGCGCGATCTCGGCGGCGCGGGGCGCGAGCGCTTCGTGTACTCGGACCAGGACGCCGTCTGGCACACGCCGCTCGACATCGGCACCCGCGTCTACAAGGGGCTGCAGCTCGGCTCGCTCGGCGGCTCCCCGGTGCTCGCGCCGCTGGATGGCGCGTTGCGCGGCATCGCGCGTGACGGCGTCCGCGTGCCGGCCAACGTCAAGCTGCTCGAGATCGATCCGCGTGGCCGTCACGCCGCCTGGACCGGGATCGATGAGCGCGGTCAGGCGATCGCCGCGAGCGTGGTGTCGGCCGTCCACGAGATCATGCAAACCGGTCGGAAGGCGGGCCGCGTCTCCGCCAACGTATGAGGAGGACTGCGATGGGTATATCCGACGTCGGGACTTGTCAGATCGTGGCGCTGCAGGGGGCCGCGTCCAGCGTGATCCAGGAGATGCTCGCCGAGTTTGCTACGCGGCTCGTCGATACGGGCCTGCGCGTCTCCGGCGTAATCGAGAGCAGCGCGGACAAAGCGAAGCCGTGCAAATCCATGATGCTGCGCAGTCTCGATGATAACAGCCTGTTCTCGATCTCGCAGGATCTCGGCTCGGGATCGCAGGCCTGCAATCTCGATCCGGAAGGCCTGGCGCTCGCCTGCGCCGCCGTGCAGCGGTCGATCATCAGCGGCACCGACGTCGTCATCCTCAGCAAGTTCGGCAAGCAGGAAGCGACCGGCGGCGGCCTTGCCGACGCCTTCGGCTCGGCCATCGCTGCGGGGCTTCCGATCATCACGGCGGTCTCGCCGGCTATGATGGAGGCGTGGGTGGGCTTTGCCGGGGCGTTCGCCGAATGCGTCCACGTCGATGTCGCGCGCGGCCCTGGCTGGGTCGAGGCGTGGTCCGGCCGCGTGACAGCGCCAACCGCTCGTGACATGATCGGCTTTCAACGCGAGCGGATCGGAATGGGATGAAGCGCGAAGCTCAGATCGCATTGACTATCAACTTCGGCAATGGCGGCAGCCTGTCGCCCGAGGATCTGCTGCTGATCGACTTCATCCGCAAGGAGCGCTCGATCCTGGGTGCCGCGCGCGCGAGCGGCATTTCCTACCGCAAGTGCTGGCTGATGGTCGATGCGCTCAACCGCACCTTCGAGACGCCGGTGTTCGAGACCCATCCCGGCCGCCGCGGCGGCGGCGCCGAGATCACGCCGTTCGGCGAGCGGCTGATCGCGCTGTATCGATCGATGGAGCGGCGCACGCGCACCGCCACGGCCGCAGCACTCGGCGAGCTGCAGAAGGCTACGGACCGTCACTATCAGAAGCGGGCCAGCGGCGCGGCCGAGGCAGCTCCGAAGGCCGAACCGCGCCGGGCCCGATCGCGACGCTCTTGATCATCGCCCAGGCGGACAAGTCCGGCTCCAGCGCCAACCGCTCGACCGACTCCAGCGTCACCAGCGCGTGCAGCTTCGTCGCGCCGAGATCGAAGGTGACGCGCACATAGGGGGACTCGAGCGGCAGGATCTGCTCGATCCGGCCCGGCAGCCGGTTCGTAATCGAGACGTCCATCGGACGCGACAGCGCGATCGACACGTCCCGCGCCTCGATGGTCACGGAGACGCCGGCATCGATCGGGGCATCGACCATCGGAACCCGCAACTCGCCGTCGGCAAAGAACAGCGTCGACATGCCATATTGCGGATCATGGCGCAGCACGCGCGCCGGCACGGTCGTGCTGAGAACGACAGATGGGGCTGAAGCCGATGGAGACTTGGCAGTCATCGCGCAACAGCCCCCGTCATCTCAGGGCCGGTCGTGGTCGTACAGCACGCGCACGCGGATGGTACCTTCGACCGCGCGCAGCTCCGCGAGCAGCTCCTCGCCCTCACCGCCGACCACATCGGTTTCCAGCACGACATAACCGACCTCGGGATCGGTCTGCAGATATTGCGCGAGGATGTTGATGTTGTGCCGCGCCACCGCCTCGTTGACCTGCCGCAGCACGCCCGGGACGTTACGGTGGACGTGGATGAAGCGCGTGCCGGTGGGGCGAGCCGGCAGCTGCACCTGGGGGAAATTGACGGCGCCGAAGGTCGAGCCGACGTCGGAGTAGTCGATCAGCTTGCGCGCGACCTCGCCGCCGATGCGGTCCTGCGCCTCCTCGGTGGAGCCGCCGACATGCGGCGTCAGGATCACGTTGGGCAGTCCCTGCAGCGGCGACACGAAGGGATCGGCATTCGAGGCCGGCTCGACCGGAAACACGTCGACCGCGGCGCCTGCGAGCTTGCCGTCGCGCAGCGCGCTGGCCAGCGCCTCGATGTCGACGACCGTGCCGCGCGAATTGTTGATCAGATAGGCGCCGTCCTTCATCTGCCGGAGCTGGCGCTCGCCGATCATGTTCGCGGTCGCCGGCGTCTCCGGCACGTGCAGCGAGACGACGTCGCTGCTGGCGAGCAGCTCGTCGAGGCTTTCGACCGGCTCGGTGTTGCCGTGGCGCAGCTTGTCGGTGAGGTCGAAGAAGATCACCCGCATGCCCATGGTTTCGGCGAGGTTCGACAGCTGCGAGCCGATGTTGCCGTAGCCCACGATGCCCAGCGTCTTGCCGCGCACCTCGCGGCTGCCATTCGCCGACTTGTCCCAGCCACCGGCATGCGCCGAGACCGAGCGCGGGAAGATGCGCCGCATCAGCATCACGACCTCGGCAATGGTCAGCTCGGCGACGCTGCGCGTGTTCGAATAGGGCGCGTTGAAGACGGGAATGCCGAGCCGCCGCGCCGCGTCGAGCTCGACCTGGTTGGTGCCGACCGAGAAGCAGCCGACCGCCATCAGCCGGTCCGCCGCCTGCAGCACCTCCGCGGTCAGATGCGTGCGCGAGCGAATGCCAAGCATGTGCACGCCCGACAGCATCCGCTTCAGCTCCGCCGAGCCGAGCGCCTTCGGCAGCCGCTCGATCTCCGTATAGCCATTGGCCTCGAACATGCGGACGGCCGAGTCGTTCACGCCCTCCAGGAGCAGAACGCGGATCTTTTGCTTGGGCAGCGATAGCGGCATGGGCCTGGCCTAAATCGATCGTGGATGTGGCGTAGTGTAGCGGTTGTTACAGTCGCGATGCGTTGAAACTTGGTGAATGCGACGCGGTAAGATCGCTTTCTGTCGCTTTCTCAGAGGTTTGTCCACTCCGCACCGGGGTTTTGACCGGCGATGCAAAATCGGCGCCTGGCATACCGACCGCGCTGCACGATCCGCACTGCAACAACCGCAGATCGTTGTTTTGGCTGCTGACAAACCATGCGAGCATGAGCTAGCCTTTCGACCAATCACAAAATCATCGGGAGGTCAGCATGTCAGACGGAATGGTCGAGGCAGGCGCGTCGGAATCGACTCAAGGCGAAGTTCAGACGGTCGATGTCGGCGTCGTCGGCGCCGGATTTGCGGGATTGTACCTGCTGCATCGCCTGCGCAAGGCCGGTCTCTCGGCGGTGGCGCTGGACACCGCCAACGATGTCGGCGGCACCTGGTACTGGAACCGCTATCCCGGCGCGCGCTGCGACATCCAGACCGTCGACTACAGCTACACCTTCGATCCCGAGCTCGAAACCGCCTGGCAGTGGTCGGAGAAATACGCCACCCAGCCGGAGATCCTGCGCTATCTCGGTTTCGTTGCCGATCGGTATGATCTGCGGCGGGACATCCGTTTCGGCACCCGCGTCCTCGGCGCCGCCTGGGACCAGTCCAAGGAGCGCTGGCTGCTCACGACCGACAAGGGCCCTGCCGTCTCCTGCCGCCACTACGTCATGGCGACCGGTTGCCTGTCGCAGCCGAAGCCGCCGGAAATCGACGGCGTCCAAGACTTCAAGGGCGAGATCTACTTCACCAGCCGCTGGCCGCATGACGGAGTCGATCTCAGTGGCAAGCGGGTCGCCGTGATCGGCACCGGCTCGTCCGCGATCCAGTCGATTCCGATCATCGCCGAGCAGGCGTCGCAGCTGACGGTGTTCCAGCGCACGCCGAACTTCGCGCTCCCTGCGCACAATGGCCCGCTGCCGGCGGATCGCGCCGCACAGCTCGCGCAGGATCGCAATGCGCTTCGCGAGCAGGCGCGCTGGTCGCTGACCGGGGTGCCGATTCCGCCGGCCACGGAGTTCAGCTGGCAGATGACCGAGGCCGAGCGCCGCGAGCGCTTCGAGAAGCTGTGGGCCTCCGGTGATCTCGTCGGCATGCTGACGCAGCTCTGGGCCGACCAGGGCGTCGACGCGGACGGCAATGCTCTGCTCGCAGACCTGATCCGTGAGAAGATTCATGAGATCGTCAAGGATCCCGAGACCGCCGAAGCGCTGACGCCCCACGACCATCCGTTCGGCGCCAAGCGTCCGTGCCTAGACACCAACTACTATCAGACGTTCAACCGTCCCAACGTCACGCTGGTCAATCTGCGCCAGGAGCCGATTGCGTCCATCACCGCGAACGGCATCAAGACGGAGAAACGCAGCTTCGACATCGATGTCATCGTGTTCGCGACCGGCTTCGATGCCATGACCGGTGCAATCCGCGCCGTGCATCCGATCAAGGGACGCGGCGGCAAGTCGCTCGACGACAGCTGGGCGAACGGTCCGGAGACCTATCTCGGGCTGACCGTCGCCGGCTTCCCCAATCTGTTCCTCATCACCGGTCCCGGCAGCCCATCGGTGCTGTCGAACATGGCCGTGTCGATCGAGCAGCATGTCGACTTCGTCGTGGATCGCCTGTCAGCGATGCGCGAGGGCGGCTTCACGACCATCGAGCCGACGGACACCGCACAGGCCGGCTGGATGCGCCACATGGCGGACTGTTCGACGGTGACGCTGCATCGGCTCGCCAACACCTGGTACACGGGCGCCAACGTGCCGGGCAAACCGCAGACATTGATGCCCTATACCGGCGGCGTGGGCCCGTATCGCGGCATCTGCAACGAGATCGTCAGCCGCGGCATGCTCGGCTTCAAGCTGACCGGTCCGAACGGCGCAACCCAATGCAACGACGGCGAGATCGTGAAGCTGCAGCCGGATGTCCGGCTGGTGCTGAACATGCTGACCGAGATGAACCTGCCGCCGATCGAATCGATGGGCGCGCAAGGCGCACGCGACTTCATCGCCGAGTTCAATAAGACCCGGCCGCCGGGACGCCCCGTGGGTGAAGTGAAGGACGGCACGCTGCAAGGCGCCGACGGTCCGCTGCCCTACCGGCTTTATCGTCCGGCCACGCCGGGACCGCATCCGATCGTCGTCTACTTCCATGGCGGCGGCTGGGTGCTCGGCGACGAGCAATCGGACGATCCGTTCTGCCGCGACATGTGCCGCCGCTCCGACATGATCTTCGTCAGCGTCGGCTATCGCCATGCGCCGGAGCATCGCTTCCCGGCAGCCGCCGAGGACGGCTACGCGGCGACGCGCTGGGTGTCCGAGCACGCCGCCGAACTCGGCGGCCGGGAGGGCCCGGTGCTGGTCGCGGGCTGGAGCGCGGGCGGCAACATCGCTGCAGTCACCTGTCAGCTCGCGCGCGACCGCGGCGGTCCCGTGATCGGCGGCCAGCTGCTGGTGTGCCCGGCCACCGACTGCAGCTTCGATCGCCCGTCCTACACGGACAACGCCACGGGCTACTTCCTGACGCGCTCGTTGATGTTCTGGTTCTGGGACATCTACTGCTCGCCGGCCGATCGCACCGACCCGCGCGTGTCGCCCTTGCGCGGCAAGCTTCAGGGCCTGCCGCCGGCCTATGTCGTCACCTGCGAGTTCGATCCGCTGCGCGACGAAGGCATCGCCTATGCGGACGCCCTCGCCGCGGCCGGTGTGCCCGCCGGGCAGCTCAAGGCGCGCGGCCATTTCCATTCGTCGTTCATGATGGTCGACATCATCATCACCGGCGTCGGCGGCCGCATGCAGATGGCGGAGGCGCTGCAGGCGTTCACACAACCGGCGGAAGAAGGCGGATCGCCGGAGATCAACGCCGCCGCCAGTTGAGCAGCGGAGGCCGCGGCTGATCGGACGGCCCGCTGGTCTGCGGGTCGTCGTGGCGATCCGCAGCTCGCGCTGGAATGACGACTTCGGCCCTCACGCCGACGCCGTGGCTTCGTCATAGGCGCGCACGGATGCGCGCGCGGTCGCACGCACATCGCTCGCAGTCATGCCCGGCTTGTACAGGCTCGAGCCGAGACCGAAGGCGCGCACGCCGGCCGCGACGTAGGAGGCGAGATTGGTGTCCGACACGCCGCCGACAGCGCCGACCACGACGCCCTTCGGCAACACGGCGAGTTGCGCCGCAATTCCCGACGGGCCGAGCACCGAGGCCGGGAAAAACTTCAGAGCCGAGGCGCCGCAGCGCAACGCGAGAAATGCTTCGCTCGGCGTGAGCACGCCGGGCATCGTCACCATGTCGTAGGCCTGCGCCGTCGCCAGCACTTCCGCATCGACGTTCGGACTGACCATCAGGCGGCCGCCGGCCTCCGCGACCCTTACGCAGTCCGGCGCATTGACGACCGTCCCTGCGCCGATCAGGCACTGCTTGCCGAACCGTGTCGCCAGGCGCTCGATCGAGACGAACGGATCCGGCGAGTTGAGCGGAACCTCGATCATCTCGAAGCCTGCCTCGATCAGGACATCGACGATCCCTTCCGCCTCGTCGGGCTTGATGCCGCGCAAGATCGCAACCAGGGACCGCTTCACAACCGGCCAGGCAACGGACTGTGTCATATCAAAAACGCGCTCCCCAGATCTGCCGCGCGGCCTTGATCAGGCCGCGGCGCGACGCCTGCTCGGCATCGCATTCGTTCACGTCGAAACCAGTCACAGCCAGCGCCTCACGATAGAGCTGGCCGAGCCGGCCTGCTCCGATCAATCGCAGCGGAAGCTCGGCACCGAAGCGCGCGCGAGCATCGGCGATCTCGGCACCGATCAGAAGTCCCGAGAGCCGTGCAGCTCCATCCGACCGCTGCTCGAAGCCGAGCAGTTGCGCCGCGCGCAGCCGAAACAGCGCGCTGGTCAAGCTGGTCGGCGCAGCCAATATCGACGCAAGGCCCGCGCGGAACGGCCCGCCGTCCTCCGCGCCTGATCCACCGGGCTCGACGGCGTGCACCAGGATGCTGTGCTGGGAGATGACCGCGAACAACTCTCCCGTCATATAGGTGGCGAAATCGATCACCGCGCCGGCGTCGATGCGGATCCACTTGCTATGGGTCCCGGGGATGCAGACGATCCCGCTGAAATCCGGCTCGGTGACGCCAAGGAGTTGGGTTTCTTCGCCGCGCATCACGTCCGGCTGATCCGGCCGCGCCTGCGCGAGCCCCGGCAGGATCCTGACATCGCCGTCCGTGGCGACGCGGATCGCGCCGGCGTGCAGCGCATCGAGACGGGTGGGCGTGTGCAGGTACGGTGCCTCGGCCCAGCCTTGCCGTGCGCCGGCCATGCCGCAGATCAGCACCGGCACATCGGCCGATGCGCCGAGCTTCGCCAGATGATCGGCCAGCACTGGCGCGAAGCCGGATGTCGCGCAATGCAACATGCCCTCGCCACCACGGCTCTCGGCCAACTCCGTCCCGTCGCCAGCCATCAGCCAGGCGCGAAAGCTGGAGGTTCCCCAGTCGACGGCGACAAAGGCCGGCGCTGCTGACGAATAGACCGCGGTCACACCCTGCTCCCGAACAGTTCGACGTGCTGGCAATGGCACGCCCGGCGGGCCGCGCAAACAACAAATTGCGCGATGCACGATTATGCACGTTGTCATTCTCGTTTGTGCATGATATCGAGGCGACATGTCGGACCTTCCATTGGCTCGCCGCGACCAGATCGCCGGTCGCCTCTCTGCGGGGCAAGCGGTCATCGCCGCCGCCCTCGCCAACGAATTCGGCGTCTCCGAGGATGCGATCCGGCGCGATCTGCGCGCGCTGGCTGCCGAGGGACGCTGCCGCCGGGTGTATGGCGGCGCATTGCCCATCGCCGGCGGCATGACACCGATGGCGGCGCGGATCGGGCAGGACCGCGAACGCAAGCTGGCGCTCGCCCGGACGGCCGTCCGCAGCATCGCGCGCGGCGAATTTCTCTTCCTCGACAGCGGCAGCACCAATCTCGCACTCGCTGAGGTCCTACCCGACGATTTCGACCTCACCATCGCGACCAACGCCGTCGACATTGCCGCGGCCGTGCTGCACCGGCAGGACCTGCATCTGATCGTGATCGGCGGCTCCGTTCACGCCGCAGTCGGCGGCTGCGTCGACGCTGACGCCCTGATGCAGGTGCAGCGCTTGAACATCGACCGCTGCTTTGTCGGCGCCTGCGCGGTGTCGGCGCAAGGCGGCATCAGCGCGCTTGATCCGACGGACGCAGCCTTCAAGCGGACGCTGCTGTCGCTGAGCCGCGTGAGCGTCGCCATGGTCACAAATGAGAAGCTCGAAACCCGGGCGCCTCACCGGATCGCCGCCGCCAAGACGATCAGCCAGACAATCGTCGAGCATGACGCGCCGGCGGCCCGGCTTGCCCTGCTCAGACGGGCGGGAGCCACGATCGTGACGGCCAGCCCGCCCGCATGACGGCGCCTTCCAGAGTTTCAGGAACCCTCCAAATGACTTCTGATCACCGCGCGGCGCGGCTCGCGACCCGCCTGGCCTTTTTCGTCGCCGGCTTCGGCATCGCCTGCTGGGCACCGCTGGTGCCGTTCGCCAAGCAGCGGCTCGGCGTCGATGATGCGACGCTCGGGCTGCTGCTGCTCTCACTCGGCGTCGGCTCGGTCGCATCGATGCTGGCCGCCGGACTCCTGAGCGCCCGTTACGGCAGTAGGCCCGTCATCATCGTCAGCGGCATCGGGCTGCCACTGTTCCTGCCGCTGCTGGCGATTGCAGCAACGCCGGCGACACTCGCGCTCGCATTGTTCGCATTCGGCGCGGCGCTGGGCTCGCTCGACGTCGCCGTGAACATCCAGGCAATCGAGGTCGAGCGGCTCAGCGAGCGGCCGCTGATGTCCGGCTTCCACGCGCAGTTCAGCATCGGCGGCTTTGCAGGCTCCGGCGTGATGACCGCGCTGCTCGCGGTCGATGTCGCGCCCCTGCCCGGCACGCTGGCCTGCTGCGCGCTCGCCCTGGTCGCGATGATTGTCGCGGCCCCACGCCTGGTGGCCAACAAACCCGCTCAGTCGGGTCCTCTGCTCGTGCTTCCACACGGCGCGGTGCTGCTGCTGGCCGCGCTGGCTGCGATCATGTTCCTGGTCGAAGGTGCGATGCTCGATTGGAGCGCATTGCTGCTGACCGGCTCGGGCCGCCTGCCCGCTGCTCAGGCCGGGCTCGGCTACATCATGTTCTCGATCGCGATGACCGCCGGGCGTCTCGTCGGCGATGGCGTCGTCGCAAGGGTCGGCGATCGCGCGACGTTGCTGTGGGGTAGCGCCATCGCGATCGTGGGCTTCGTCCTGCTGCTGACGGTTCCCTCAGTTCTGACTGCCATGGCAGGCTTTGCACTGATCGGCCTCGGCGCGTCGAACTTGGTCCCGGTGCTGTTTCGCCGGGCCGGCGCACAGACCGCGATGCCGGTCGGCCTTGCAGTCGCTGCCGTCACCACCGCCGGCTACTCCGGCGTGCTACTCGGGCCGGCCGGCATCGGCTTCGTCGCGGCGGCGACCAGCCTGCCGGCTGCATTCTGGATCCTGGCCGCACTGCTCGTCATCGTGCTGCTGAGCGCGCCTTTGGTCGCACGAACGCAGCCTTAGGAACGAGCCGCCCCTGCTCGGTTTGACCCGGCACCTCATGCCTCGGCCAAGGAGCAGAACCGTGCGCGCACTCAACATCGTGACTCTCATTCTCGTCATCGTCGGAGGATTGAACTGGGGCCTCGTCGGCCTGTTCGACTTCGATCTCGTCACCGCGATCGTCGGCAACGGCGCCGCAGAAACCGCGACGTCTTCCCCTATCGCCAGGGTCGTCTACGTCCTCGTCGCTCTCTCCGCGATCTACCAGATCGGCATGTTGGTGCGGCTTACGTCGGCACGCAGCGACGTGGTCTACCGCTAACGACCTCAGGCGGGAGCCGAACCATCATGCAGCCGGCGTTCGCGTAGTTCCTGGAAGCGAACGCTGGTCTGCGGCTTGACGAACAGCGCCGCAATGACCGGATGGCGGGCCCTGAGCTCGGTCTCGATCGCGACGACGGCACGTTCGATGTCGTCCGCGCGCATATCATCGGCGAACTCGATGCTGAGCGCGACCACGACCTGCTGCGGCGACAGTTGCACAGTAAGTAGACCATTCGCGGCACGCACCCCCTTCACGTGCCGCGCAATCTCGATGACCGAGCGCGCCAGCTCCGGGTCCGCCGGCTCGCCGATGAGAAGGCTCTTGCTTTCTCGCGCCAGTACGATCGAGGTGACCGCAAGCACCAGTCCGATGAGGATCGAGCCGATACCGTCCCATGCCGGCTCCTCGAAGGCCACGGCCGCCGCAGTCGCCGCAGCGGCAATGAGGATGCCGATCAATGCGGCACTGTCCTCGAATACGACCATGAAGGCTGGCGGATCCTTGCTGCGCCGGAAGGCCTCGACATAAGACAGGCCCGGGGCAGCCGCGCGAAAGCGCCGCACCGCCACCCACCACGAGCCTGCCTCGAACACAAATGAGAGGCCAAGCACGACGTAGCTCACCGTCGGGCTCTCGATCGGAACGGGCTGCATCAAATGCGCGACGCCCTCGTACAGCGAGACGCCCGCCCCCAGCGCGAACAGCAGCAGCGCGACGATGAAGCTCCAGAAGTAGAGTTCACGCCCGTAACCGAGTGGATGCAGCCGATCCGGCGGGCGGCTTGCGCGATGAAATCCATACAGCAGCAGCAGCTCGTTCGAGGTATCGACGACCGAGTGGATCGCCTCGCTCATCATCGCCGAACTGCCGGTCCAGACGGCCGCTGCAATCTTCGTGCAGGCCACCAGGACGTTGCCGACAAGCGCGGCATAGACGGCGATCTTGGAATCTGCGTTTGCCGCCATTTCGCCTGCCTGCCATCCGCGCTCTTGGTGCGCCGGGAAACGCGAGTTGCGGGCATCGGTTCCGCCACGCTTGCGCAGCTCGTCTCGTGAGCGCAGGATCGCTCAATCCGCGAATGGGTCCAGGCGATGACGGCACAGACAGACGAGGCAGGAGATGAACGGGGGCTGTCCGGCACAAGCGAGCGCGATATGCGTTTCCTGCGCCACAGCTTCGCGGTCGCCCGCCGCGCGATGTCGCACGGCAATCATCCGTTCGCTGCCGTCCTCGTCGATGCCGACGGTCACGTGCTGATCGAAGCTGAAAACGGCTACATGCCAGGACGCGATGCCACGGCGCATGCCGAGCGGCTGCTCGCGACCCAGGCCTGCACGACGATCGCGCCCGAGATCAGGGCCGCGTCGACGCTGTATTCTTCAGCCGAGCCCTGCGCGATGTGCGCCGGCGCGATCTATTGGGCAGGCGTCGGGCGTGTGGTCTATGGGCTGAGCGAACGGCGGCTGCGCGACTTCACCGGCGACCATCCGGAAAACCCGACGCTCGACCTGCCCTGCCGCGACGTCTTTGCGAGCGGACAGCGCAGGACGGAGGTCGAGGGTCCGCTGCTGGAGGACGAAGCCGCCGCGCTGCATGAAGGCGTCTGGGACAGATAGAGAAGGCGCCGCGACCCGGGTCACGGCGCCTTCTTCAGTTCCTTCGATCGGTATCAGAACTTGACGGTCACGCCGCCATACACCGTTTCTTCGGTACAGCTCGCATTTCCGACGCAGACCGCGCTGGCCTTGTGGTCGAGACCAAACTTGTTCTGCCAGTAACGATAGGCCACCCAGACGTCCACGAAGTGGGAGTACTTGTCCCCCATGAAGGCCTTGGAAGCATCAAAGGTCAGACGAATCGGCTCCGAGTTGAACTCGATCGCAGTCTTCGTGCCAGGCAGCGGGCTGTTCTCGTTGCCCTTCTCGCCATACCAGGCGGCGCGGCCGCTGATCGACCAGAACTGCATGTTCGGGGGCAGGAAGCCGAGATCCATGTAGTAGTTCAGCTCGAGGGCCCAGGTTGGATTGAAGCTGCGGTTGCCGTCGTTCAGGCAGTTCACACCCGGAACGGCCGCAGCCGGAAGCTGCCAACCGGCGCCACACTGCGTGAAGGCATTGCGATTGTAGAACTCATAGTAAAGCAGCGGAGCGGCGTTGAAGTAGCCCTTGTAAGGCAGGTCGAATGCGAACTGCAGACCGGCAACCATCGAGCGCTTGGCCGGCGAGAGATAGTTGTTCTCGGTGTTGGCGTCCATGCCCACCTCGAACGAGATGTTGTGCAGCGGCCCCATCGTGAAGGCGTTGGTGTTGAAGATCTGATTCCAGCCGAATGTCGAGCGGAACAGGCCGTAGATCTCGGTAGCACCTTCGCACGAGGCGGGCGTAGCTACGCCTGTGCCGGGATTGAAGATCACGCCGGCATTGGTGCAGGGGTTGGCGGGATCGTTGTGATCCGACTTGAACATCGAGATGGTGAAGAAGTTGGTCCCGTACTGCCAGACGTCGAAGTGGCTGAACGAATAGACCTGTTTGGCCGTGGTGCTGTTGATGCCGCCGCCCGGCCGCGTCGAAAATACGCCAGGATCCGTCCCCTTTGGCATCCAGGAGAAGCTGACGCGGTTGTCGACGACGAGAAAGAACGGCAGGTCCGCCGCCTTCTTCGCGACCGCCTTGGCCGGCAGATCGGCCGCTCCGGCGGGAGCCGCGGACGCCAGGACTGCCGCGCCGAGCGCAATGGCAGCGGCAATGGATTTATAGAACGACATGTAGAACACCCCCAATTAGCAAGCACCGATTCCGGACTTGCATGCACACTTGCCCGGTTGCTTCAGCGCGAGAAGCCTCAACTTTTTCCAGGCATTGCCCGCACTTTGATCAAGCTTCCGCCGCATTGCGGCGGCGCGGGCATCCATCGGGTTCCAGGAGATGGGACGATTGGCCGCGGCTCCGGCTCACGCCCAATCAATCTTGCCGCTTCACAATGTTGAGGTTTTTCTGGCCGACAGGGCGCGGCCTTCGAACCGCATCCGCGAACGATCGGGTCACTGGGCGCGGCGCGCGCCACGCATTGAATGACGCTGCTCATCCAACGGGCAGACTGCTGCGGTGGACGGATTTCCGCAAACTGTCGTAAAAGTGCCACACGTCAGCTCGCCGACCTCCCTAAGCGATCGATTGCAGCGCGAGAGCTCTGCAACCACCAGCGCACCGCAGTGTTGCAGGGAGGGCGAGCCGTCTTGTGCAAGAGTTGGGCAGAGGATGGCGCTTTTCGCCTCTTACGCACAGCCGCAAATTAGCTCACAATTGAGGCAGTTCCATTCCCTGCCACGAAGCAAATGACTGACCCCGCGCCGTCCGATCCTCATACGACGCATCCGCTCCTGCAAACGATCGGATTGACCAAGCGCTATGGCGATTTCCTCGCCAACGACAGGATCGACATCGAGATCTTCCCGCGTGAGATTCACGCGCTGCTGGGCGAGAACGGCGCCGGCAAGTCGACCTTGGTCAAGACCATCTACGGGCTGGTGCAGCCAAGCGCCGGCGAGCTGCGCTGGCAGGGGGCGCCCATCAAGCTGTCGGGACCCGCCGAAGCGCGGGCGCTCGGCATCGGCATGGTGTTCCAGCATTTCTCGCTGTTCGACAATCTGACGGTCGCCGAAAACGTGGCGCTCGGGCTCGACGGCAAGGAGCCGTTCAAGGCGATCTCGGCGCGGCTTGCCGACGTCGCGCGCGACTACGGCCTGCCGCTCGATCCGAAGCGCGAGGTCTGGCAATTGTCGGTCGGCGAGCGGCAGCGCATCGAGATCGTGCGCGCGCTGATGCAGAACCCGAAATTCCTGATCCTGGACGAGCCCACCGCCGTGCTGACGCCGCAGGAGGCCGACCAGCTGTTCGTGGTGCTGGAGCGCCTGAAGGCGGAAGGCCGCGCCATCCTCTACATCAGCCACAAGCTCGATGAGGTGAAACGGCTGTGCGACACCGCCACCATTTTACGCGGCGGCAAGAAGGTCGCGACCTGCAATCCGAGGCTCGAGACCGCGGCTTCGCTCGCCCGCATGATGGTTGGCGCCGACATCAAGGAAGTGAAGCCTCCCGCCGAACGGCGCACGACGGTCCCGCGCCTGGTGGTGAACGATCTCACCCTCGAGCCCGGCGAACTGCACGGCATCCGCCTGCAGAGCATTTCATTCGAGTTGAAGGGCGGCGAAATTCTCGGCATCGCAGGCGTCGCGGGCAACGGGCAGGACGAGTTGTTTGCCGCGCTCTCCGGCGAGCGTCTGGTCAAGGAGCCCGGCACCATCATCATCGACGGCCTCGCCTGCGGCAACCTCTCGATCACGCAGCGGCGCAAAATGGGCGCAGCGTTCGTGCCGGAGGAGCGGCTCGGGCATGGCACCGCGCCTCGCATGAAGCTGTCGGAGAATGCGCTGCTGACGGGGCACGCCGCCAGCGACATGGTGAGTCACGGCTTCATCAATTCCGCGGCGACGCTGCGCACCGTCGACCGCACCACCGAGGCGTTCGATGTCCGCAAGGCCAAGCGCGACCCTGAGGCCGCCAGCCTGTCGGGCGGCAATCTGCAGAAATTCGTCGTCGGCCGCGAGATCCTGCGGACGCCGGCGGTGCTGATCGTCAACCAGCCGACCTGGGGCGTCGACGCCGGCGCGGCCGCCATCATCCGCCAGGCGCTGATTGATCTCGCGAGTGCCGGCGCCGCCGTGCTGGTCACCAGCCAGGACCTCGACGAGTTGATCGAGATCGCCGACCGGATCGCCGTGATGTTTCACGGGCATTTGTCAGAAGCGCTGCCGCGCGCCGAGGCGACGCGCGAAAGATTGGGGCTGCTGATGGGCGGCGCCAGTCTCGACCAGAAGGAGTCGGCGCATGCAGCTCGTGCTTGAGAAACGCGCCGAGCGCTCGCGCGCCATTGCGCTCGTCTCACCTCTGATCGCGATCGGCCTCACGCTGGTGACCATGAGCGTGCTGTTCGCCCTGCTCGGCAAGAATCCGATCACCGCGCTCGGCGTCTACTTCATCGCGCCGCTCACCGACAGCTATTCGCTGCAGGAGATCGCGTTGAAGGCGACGCCGCTGGTGATGATCGCGATCGGGTTGTCGCTGTGCTATCTCGCCAACGCCTGGAACATCGGCGCCGAAGGCCAATTCCTGATCGGCGCCGTCGCCGGCAGCTGGATCGCCGTGGCGACGCAGGGCACCGAGGCCGGACATTGGGTGCTCCCGGCGATGCTGATCGCAGGCGCCGTCGCCGGTGCGCTCTACGCGCTGATCCCGGCGCTGTGCCGTGTGAAGTTCGGCGCCAGCGAAATTCTCACTAGCCTGATGCTGGTCTATGTTGCCGACCTCCTGCTCGACTATCTCGTGCGCGGACCCTGGCGTGACCCGGCCGGCTTCAACTTCCCGACGACGGCGGAGTTCGATCCGGTCGCGACGGTGCCGGTCCTGATCGAGGGCGGGCGACTGCATCTCGGCAGCATCATCGCGCTGATCGTCGTCGCCGGGGCCTTCGTGCTGCTCGAACGGACGATCAAGGGTTTCGAGATCCGCGTCGTCGGCGTGGCGCCTCGCGCCGCGCGCTTCGGCGGCTTCAACGCCAACCAGCTGATCCTCCTGACCTTCGCCGCATCCGGCGCGCTCGCCGGCCTCGCCGGCATCATCGAGGTGGCGGGACCGATCGGGCATCTGCAACCGGGCATCTCGCCAGGCTACGGCTTCACCGCAATCATCGTCGCCTTCCTCGGGCGGCTCAATCCGGTTGGAATATTAATTGCAGGACTTTTCCTCGCGCTGACGTTCATTGGGGGGGAGCAGGCCCAGATCACGATGAAGATTCCGCTCGATGTGACCAAGGTGTTCCAGGGCATCCTGCTGTTCTACGTGCTCGCCTGCGATTCCCTCATCCTCTACCGGTTCAAGCTCGTGTTCGCATCGCGGCAGGTTCAAAGTGGTGCTGGTTGAAGCAATCATCCTGTCGGTGCTGGCTGCATCGACGCCGCTGCTGCTGGCAGCGACCGGTGAACTCGTCACCGAGCGCGCGGGCGTTCTCAACCTCGGCGTCGAGGGCATGATGATCGTGGGTGCGGCCTGCGGCTTCGGCGGCGCATGGCTCTCAGGATCAATCATCGTCGGCGCGCTCTGCGGCATCGTGGCCGGCATGGCCATGTCGCTGATCTTCGCATTCATGACCCTCGGCCTTGCCGTGAACCAGGTGGCGACGGGCCTGGCGCTGACCATTCTCGGAATCGGCCTGTCCGGCCTGATCGGCGCGCGTTTCGTCGGCGAACGCATCACCAGCGCGCCGCACCTCTCCATTCCCGGCCTCAGCGACATCCCGCTGATCGGCCGCATCCTGTTCGGGGAAGACGCCTTCGTCTATTTGTCTCTGGCCTTGATCGTCGCGGTCTGGTGGTTCCTCTATCGCAGCCGCGCGGGTCTCGTGCTGCGAGCCTGCGGCGACAATCACGTCTCGGCCCACGCGCTGGGCTATCCCGTGCTGCGCATCCGCATGCTGGCCGTGCTGTTCGGCGGCGGCTGCGCGGGCCTCGCCGGCGCCTATCTGCCGCTCGCCTACACGCCGTTCTTCATTCCGGGCATGACCGCAGGCCGCGGCTGGATCGCGCTGGCGCTGGTCGTGTTCGCGTCGTGGCGGCCGGGCCGCCTCGTCATCGGCGCCTATCTGTTCGGCGCGGTGACCATCCTGCAGCTGCATGCGCAAGGGGCCGGCGTCGGCATTCCGTCGCAGTTCATGTCGGCGCTGCCCTATCTCGCCACCGTGATTGTGCTGGTGCTGCTGTCGCGCGCCCGGACCGGCGGTTCGACCGCGCCTGCCGCGCTGGGAACGGTGTTCGTGCCGGATCGCTGACGACTTCATCCGGGCGCCAGCGGTGGGGCGCGACGCTCGGGATCACCCAGTTTTCCCCTCACTGTTTGGAGATATTGACGATGATGATGAAAAGGCTTCTGGGGGCTGCCGCCGCGCTGGTGCTGGTGGGAAGCATCGCCGCAACAGCTCACGCCGAAGACAAGCTGAAGGTCGGATTCATCTATCTCGGACCGATCGGCGATCTCGGCTGGACCTATCAGCACGAACTGGCGCGCCAGGCGCTGGTGAAGGAGTTCGGCGACAAGATCGAGACGACCTATCTGGAGAACGTGCCGGAAGGCCCCGACTCCGAGCGCGCCATCGAGCAGCTGGTCCGCGCCGGCAACAAGCTGATCTTCACGACCTCGTTCGGCTACATGGATCCGACCCTGAAGGTCGCCAAGAAGTACCCCAACGTGCATTTCGAGCACTCGACGGGCTACAAGCGCGACAAGAACATGTCGACCTATTCGGCGCGCTGGTATCAGGGCCGCTACATCCAGGGCCAGATTGCGGCGAAGATGTCGAAGGCCGGCGTGCTCGGCTATATCGGCTCGTTCCCGATTCCCGAAGTCGTCTCGGGCATCAACGCCACGATGCTGGGCGCGCAGTCGATCAATCCCAACATCAAGGTCAAGATCATCTGGGTGAACACCTGGTTCGATCCGGGCAAGGAGGCGGACGCCGCCAAGGCGCTGCTCGACCAGGGCGCCGACATCATCATGCAGCACACCGACAGCCCGGCGGCAATGCAGGTCGCGGCCGAGCGCGGCAAGCTCGCCTTCGGCCAGGATTCCGAGATGATCAAGTTCGGCCCCAAGGCGCAGCTGACCTCGATCCTCGACACCTGGGGCCCCTACTACATCGCCCGCGTCAAGGCCGAGCTCGACGGCACCTGGAAGTCCGAGGACACCTGGGGCGGCCTGGACTCCAAGATGTTCGAGATGGCGCCCTATACCAACATGCCCGACGACGTGAAGAAGATGGCGGAGGAGACCCAGGCGGCGATCACCGCGGGCAAGCTGCATCCGTTCAAGTGCCCCGTGCTCGGCCAGGACGGCAAGGAAGTCGAGTGCAAGGGCGGCGCGAATCTCGCCGACGGCCAGATCCTCGGCATGAACTTCTACGTCAAGGGCGTCGACGACAAACTCCCCGGCAAGTAGTCGAAGTAGACGACCGATCACCCTGCCGGGCTCGCGGCAGGGTGATCGCTACTCGCGCATGAGTTGGACCTTTTGCTAGTTGGACCTTTTGTTGCGGCGGATGATGCGGTACATCATTACCCGATCGCATCGTGTGGCACGGCCGTCAGCCGTAACCCGGAGTTCCAACCGTGAACAGATCCATCCTGCTCGTTGCTATCTGCACGTCGGCGCTACTGACTGCTCCGGCCGCCTTCGCCAAGACCCTGGTTTTCTGCTCCGAGGGCAGCCCGGAGAACTTCTATCCCGGCATCAACACGACCGGGACGTCGTTCGATGGCAATGAGCCGATCTACAATCGCATCGTCGAGTTCGAGCGCGGCGGCACGCAGGTCGGGCCCGGCCTCGCCGAATCATGGACGATCTCGCCCGACGGCACCACCTACACGTTCAACCTGCGCAAGGGCGTGAAATGGCATGCGACCTCGAAGTCGTTCAAGCCGACACGCGACTTCAATGCCGACGACATTCTGTTCTCGATCGAGCGGCAATGGAAGGAAGAAAATCCCTATTTCAAGGTGACGAGCCCGAACCATTCCTATTTCGGCGACATGGCGATGCCGAAACTTTTGAAGTCGGTCGAGAAGATCGACGACTATACGATCAAGGTGACCCTCAATCAGCCGGAAGCTCCTTTCCTCGCAGATCTCGCGATGCCGTTCGCCGCGATCCAGTCGAAGGAATATGCCGATGCGATGCTCAAGGCCGGCACGCCCGAGAAGATCGACCAGGATCCGATCGGCACCGGTCCATTCTATCTGGTGCAGTACCAGAAGGATGCCGTGATCCGGTACAAGGCATTCCCGCAATATTGGGGCGGCAAGGCCAAGATCGATGACCTCGTCTATGCGATCACGCCGGATGCATCCGTTCGCTGGGCCAAGCTGCAGAAGGGCGAATGCGACGTGATGCCCTATCCGAACCCGGCCGATATCGACACGATCCGGAAGGACCCGAACGTCACCGTGCTGGAGCAGCCAGGCCTCAACGTCGGCTATCTCGCCTTCAATACGCAGAAGAAGCCGTTCGACGACGTGCGCGTGCGTAAGGCGCTGAGCATGGCGATCAATAAGAAGGCGATCATTGACGCCGTCTATTTGTCGACCGGCATCGCGGCCAAGAATCCGATCCCGCCATCGATGTGGTCGTACAACGATGCCGTCAAGGACGATCCCTATGACCCCGAGGCGGCGAAGAAGCTGCTGGCCGATGCCGGATTCCCGAATGGCCTTGAGACCGATCTGTGGGCCATGCCGGTGCAGCGGCCCTACAATCCGAACGCCAAGCGCATCGCTGAGCTGATGCAGGCCGACCTCGCCAAGATCGGCGTCAAGGCCGAGATCAAGTCGTTCGAATGGGGCGAATACCGCAAGCGCCTGCAGGCCGGAGAGCACCAGATGGGCATGTACGGCTGGACCGGCGACAATGGCGATCCCGACAATTTCCTGCACACCTTGCTTGGCTGCGCCTCGGCGTCGGGATCGGGATCGAACATCGCCAAATTCTGCTACAAGCCGTTCGACGATCTGGTCATGAAAGCCAAGACCGTCAGCGACCAGGCCGAGCGCGCCAAGCTCTACGAGCAGGCCCAAGTTGTCTTCAAGGAGCAGGCACCGTGGTTCACCATCGCCCATGCGGTGCAGTTGAAGCCCGTCAGCAAGCGCGTGATCGACTTCAAGCTGTCGCCGTTCGGCCGCCACAGCTTCTATGGTGTGGACGTCAAGGACTAGCGGACCGCGGGAGAAGCGGACGAAGTTGCTCCGCCGCTTGCCCGCTGAGAGCTAAGCTGTAGTGCAGGAGACGGTAGGCTCCCTCTCCCCGTTCTTCACGGAGAGAGGGCTGGGGTGAGGGGCAGACGCGCGAGCGGTGCAAGTTGGTTAGACCTGTATCCCCTCACCCGGATTGCATCTGACGATGCAATCCGACCTCTCAGCGCGAGCGAAGCTCGTCGCGGCCCCGCAAGCGTGGAGAGGTGAACACCGAGTCCGCCGCGACATGTCTGCACGACCTAGCCCTTCCGGGAAATCACAGAGAACGGCATGCTTCGCTTTGCTTTCACCCGACTCAGCCTCGTGGTTCCGACCTTCATCGGCATCACGCTGCTCGTGTTCGTGCTGATCCGCCTCATCCCCGGCGATCCGATCGAGACGATGGCCGGCGAGCGCGGCATCGATCCGGCACGCCTCGCGCAACTGCGCAAGGACTACGGCTTCGATCGGCCCGTGCTGGTCCAATATGGTTTCTATCTGTCGCGGCTGGCGCATGGCGACCTCGGCCGTTCGATCGTCACCCATGAGCCGGTGATTGCCGAATTCCAGACCTTGTTCCCCGCGACGGTGGAATTGTCGGTTTGCGCGATCCTGTTTGCGCTCTGCGTGGGGCTGCCGGCCGGCATCATCGCTGCGGTCCGGCGCAATTCGATCTTTGACCACGGCGTGATGGGGGTCTCGCTCACCGGCTATTCGATGCCGATCTTCTGGTGGGGGCTGCTGCTGATCCTGCTGTTTTCAGTGCAGCTTGGCTGGACGCCGGTGTCGGGCCGGATCGCCGTGCAGTACTACATCGAACCGGTCACGGGCTTCCTGCTGATCGATACGCTGCTGGACGGCGATGTCGGCGCGTTTCGTTCGGCCCTGGCGCATCTCGTCTTACCGACGATCGTGCTCGGAACGGTGCCACTCGCGGTGATCGCCCGCATGACGCGGTCCGCCATGCTGGAGGTCCTCGGCGAGGACTACATCCGAACCGCCCGTGCCAAGGGGCTGCCACCCATCCGCGTGATCGCGATCCACGCCTTGCGCAATGCGCTGATCCCGGTGGTGACGGTGATCGGGCTGCAGGTCGGCGTGCTGTTCACGGGCGCCATTCTCACCGAAACCATCTTTTCCTGGCCGGGCGTGGGCAAATGGCTGATCGAGGGCATCAACCGCCGCGACTATCCGGTGCTGCAGGGCGGCACGCTGTTGATCGGCGCGATCGTCATGACCGTCAATCTGCTGGTTGACATCGCCTATGGCCTGATCAATCCCCGCATCCGGTACACGCGATGAGCGCCGAGAACCTCCCATCACACATCGTCGTGGCGCCGGCAGGCGCGCCGCCATCCCCGTTGCTGGAGTTCTGGCACGACTTCACGAAAAATGCGGGAGCCGTGGCCGGGCTCGTCGTGATCGCAGTGCTGATCCTGCTTGCGCTGTCGGCCGATGGCGTCGCGCCGCATTCGCCTGTTCTCACCAACAATGCGGTGTTCCTGAAGCCTCCGTTTTGGCAGCAGGGCGGTTCGCTCAGCTACCCGCTCGGCACCGACGCAATCGGGCGCGATATCCTGTCCCGTCTCATCCATGGCGCGCGGCTTTCGCTGCTGATCGGCATCGCCGTGGTGACGTTGTCGGTGATAGCGGGCACCATCCTCGGCCTGGTCGCAGGCTTTTTCCGCGGCGTGACCGAGATCGCGATCATGCGACTGATGGACATCACGCTGACCTTGCCGAGCCTTCTGCTCGCGATCGTGATCGTCGCCATCCTGGGGCCGGGCCTGATGAATGCCATGCTGGCGGTCGCGATCGTGCTGCTGCCGCACTACGTACGGATCGCGCGCGCCGCCGTGATCACCGAGGTCTCGAAGGACTACGTCATCGCGGCCAAGGTCATGGGCGCCGGCCGGCTGCGCCTGATGTTCAAGGAGGTTCTGCCGAATTGCGCGGCTCCGCTGATCGTGCAGGCGACACTCGGTATTTCCACCGCGATCCTGGATGCGGCCGCGCTCGGTTTCCTTGGTCTCGGCGCGCAGCCGCCGTCGCCCGAATGGGGAACCATGCTGGCGGACGCCCGCGAATTCGTGCTGCGAGCCTGGTGGGTCGTCACCTTGCCCGGCCTTGCGATTCTGGTGACCGTGCTGGCCTTCAACCTGTTCGGCGATGGCTTGCGCGACGCGCTCGATCCCAAGCTCAAACGATGATGCACCCAGGAGAGTGAAGGCGATCCGATGCCGCTTCTCGAGATCGAAAATCTGTCGGTCGCATTTCCGTCGCGGAACGGCATGGTCCGCGCCGTGGATGGCGTCAGCATCACGCTCGACAAGGGCGAGGTGCTGGGGATCGTCGGCGAGTCCGGGTCCGGCAAGAGCGTCGGCATGCTGGCGCTGATGGGACTGGTGCCCTACCCCGGCCAGGTCCAGGCCGACAAATTGCTGTTCGAGGGACGTGATCTGCAGACCTTGTCCGACCGCGAGCGGCGCGCCCTCACCGGCAAGGACGTCGCGATGATCTTCCAGGAGCCGACGACGTCGCTCAATCCGTCCTTCACGATCGGCTATCAGCTGGCCGAGACGCTGCGCATCCACGAGGGAATGGATCGCAAGGCGGCGCGGCGGCGGGTGATCGAATTGCTGGAGCAGGTCGGCATTCCCGCCGCAGAGAGCAGGCTCTCCGCCTATCCGCACCAACTCTCCGGCGGCATGAACCAGCGCGTCATGATCGCGATGGCGATCGCCTGCAATCCGAAGCTCCTCATTGCCGACGAGCCGACGACGGCGCTCGACGTCACCATCCAGGCCCAGATCCTCGATCTCCTGCTGTCGCTGCAGCGCGACCGCGGCATGGCGCTGATCCTCATCACCCACAACATGGGCGTGGTCTCGGACACGACCGAACGGGTCGCGGTGATGTATGCGGGGCAGATCATGGAGCAGCGCCCGACTTCGAGCCTGTTCGCCTCGCCGCAGCATCCCTACACGGCCGCCTTGCTGGCGGCGCGCCCGGAAGCGAGCGACGGCGGGCGACTCGCCACCATCCCCGGCGTGGTGCCCGGCGCCTACGACCGGCCGCCCGGCTGCCTGTTCAGCCCGCGTTGTATCTATGCGACCCCGCTGACCGATGAGGTGCGTCCCGAGCTGCGTCCCTGGAGCGATGGCCTGGTGCGTTGTCATTATCCCCTCGGTGATCCGACGCGAGAGGAGCGGATCGCGACCGATCGGCGCCGTGCCGGCGCGACGATCCAGCCACGCGAGACCGCGTCATGACGGCGCTCGTCACCGCCGACGGGCTCAAGCGCAGCTACGAGGTCAAGCAGGGCCTGTTCCGCGCCCCGGCGCAACTGCAGGCCGTCGGCGGCGTGTCCTTCGCCATCGACGCCGGCAAGACGCTGGCGGTCGTCGGCGAATCCGGTTGCGGCAAGTCGACTCTCGCGAGGCTCGTCACGCTCATCGAGAAGCCGAATGCCGGCACGCTCACGCTCGACGGGCTCGACGCCGTCCATCCTCCGGCAAGCGCTGCAAAGACCTTGCGGCGCACCGTGCAGATCGTGTTCCAGAATCCGTATGGCTCGCTCAATCCGCGCAAGCGGGTCGGCGCCATTCTCGAGGAGCCGCTGGTCATCAACACCAGTCTGTCGAAGCAGGAGCGGCGCGCGCAGGCGCTCGACATGATGGCCAAGGTCGGACTGCGGCCTGAGCATCATGGCCGTTATCCGCACATGTTCTCCGGCGGCCAGCGGCAGCGCATCGCGATCGCGCGTGCCTTGATGTTGCGGCCGAAGCTTTTGGTCGCCGACGAGCCGGTCTCCGCGCTCGACATGTCGGTGCAGGCGCAGGTGCTCAACCTGCTGGCTGATCTGCAGCGCGAGCTGGGGCTCGCTTATCTCTTCATCTCGCACGACCTCGGCGTGGTCAGGCACATCGCCGACGACGTGCTGATCATGTATCTCGGGCTTGTGATGGAGCACGGGCCGAAGGAGCGCATCTTTGCCCGCCCGCTGCATCCCTATGCGCAGGCCCTGGTCGACGCGACGCCGGGCCTCGGCCGCAAGCGTCAGCGCATCGTGCCCAAGGGCGAGTTGCCCTCGCCGCTCGACCCGCCGGCCGGCTGCGTGTTTTCGACCCGCTGCCCCTATGTGACCGATCTCTGCCGCACGCAGCGCCCGCCGCTGCGTCCGCTCGACGGCCGCCTCGTCGCCTGTCATTACGCCGAGCGCTTCCTGGACACGGAGGTGGCCTGACAATCGTCTTCACCCCGCCTGCATCCGACTCGCCGCCGCGCTGTGGCGCCGGATCAGCCCGGTGACGTCGAGCCCCGGAATGGCGCCGTCGATCACCGTCCAGCGGCCACCGACCATGACGCGATCGGCGCGATGCGCGCCGCACAGCACGAGTGCTGCGATCGGGTTGCCGGCCCCGGAGAAGCGCAGCTCGTCGAGCTTGAACAGCGCTAGATCCGCCGCTTTCCCCACCGAGATCTCGCCAAGCTCAGGCCGGCCGACGCAGGCCGCCGAGCCCTTCGTCGCCCAGCGCAACGCATCCTTGTGGCTGATCTTCCCGACGCCATAGCGCGCCCGCTGCAGCAGGAACGCCGCGCGTACCTCCTGCATCAGGTTGGAGCCGTCGTTGGAGGCCGAGCCGTCGACGCCCAAGCCTATTCCAACGCCAGCCTCTTCCATCTCGCACACCGGACAGCAGCCGGAGGCGAGCAGCTGGTTCGAGCAGGCGCAGTGGCTGATGGTGGTGCTCGCTTTGCCGAGCCGCTTCATCTCGTCGGCATTGAAGAAGATGCCATGCGCGAGCCAGGTACGCGGACCGAGCCAGCCGTTCTGCTCGAGATAATCCAGCGGACGGCAACCGAACATCGCCTCGCAGAAGCGGTTCTCGTCCTCCGTCTCTGCCAGATGCGTGTGCAGGCGCAGGTCGAGTTTGTCGGCGAGTGCAGCCGTCTTCTGCATCAGGGATCCCGTCACCGAGAATGGCGAGCACGGCGCCAGTGCGATCTGCACCATCGCGTCCGGCCCGCGCTCGTGATATTTCGCGACCACGCGCTCACTGTCGGCGAGGATCGTGTCCTCGTCCTGCACCACGCTGTCCGGCGGCAGGCCGCCGTCGCGCTCGGACAGATTCATCGAGCCACGGGTCAGCAGCACCCGGATGCCGAGCCGTTTCGCGGCGGCGACCTCGATGCCGACGGCATCCTCGAGGCCGGCGGGAAACACGTAATGATGGTCGGTCGTCGTGGTGCAGCCCGACAGCATCAGCTCCGCCATGGCGACGGTGACCGCCGCATCCAGCGCCTCGGGCGTCAGCTTCGCCCAGATCGGATAGAGCGCCTTCAACCAGGGGAACAGCTCGCGATCCATCGCGGCCGGCAGCGCCCGCGTCAGCGTCTGGTAGAAGTGATGATGCGTGTTGATCAGCCCGGGGATGACGACATGCGCGCTGGCATCATAGGTCACCGCGCCCGGCGTGGCAGGCTCGGCGCCGGCCGGGACAAGCTCGACGATGCGGCCGTCCTGCACGACGACGCCACGTTCCGCGCCCTCGGCCAGGATGGCGAGCGGGTCCTTGATCCAGATCGGCGCGTTGCTCATGGCTGTATCTCGCTGCGGAGGCGTTCGCGTTTGCTGGTCACTTGTGCTGGTCACTTGCAAGCGAAGGGCCAAGGTCATCCTATTGCCAGTTGGCGCTGGTCTTGCAAGGATTTCACCGGCGAAACTGTTCGCCGGCGAGCCTGCGTCACCATGGATCTGAACACCATTGCCGAGGTCGTGCGACCGAGAACGCGGGCTGAGCTGCCCGCCTGGCAGGCAGGCGATGCCTGGCTGGCCGGCGGGACCTGGCTGTTCTCGGAACCCCAGGTGCATCTGTCGCGGCTGATCGACCTGACCGATCTCGCCTGGCCGACGCTCGCGGTCAGCGACAGCGGCCTCACGGTCGGGGCCACTTGCACCGTCGCAGAACTCGACGCCCTGCAATGCCCTGCCGACTGGACGGCTGCTCCGCTGATCGACCAATGCTGCCGCGCGTTCCTGGCCTCGTTCAAGATCTGGAAGACCGCGACCGTTGGCGGCAACCTCTGCATGTCGCTCCCGGCCGGCCCGATGATATCGCTGCTCGCAGCACTCGAAGGGGTCTGCACGATCTGGAAGAGCGACGGCAGCGAGCAGCGCATCGGGGTCGCCGACTTCGTCACGGGCAATAACGGCAACGTTCTCGGTCGTGGCGACCTGCTGCGCCAGATCGACATCCCGCTTGCGGCGCTGAAGCGGCGCACCGCGTTCCGCCAGATCGCGCTGACGCCGGTCGGCCGCTCCGGCGCGCTGCTGATCGGCACGCTGGGCCGCGACGGCGACCTGCTGCTCACCGTCACCGCGTCGACCGTGAAGCCGTTGCAGCTGCGCTTTGCTGCCATGCCCGGCACAGACGAGCTGCGCTCGGCCATCACGCACGACATTCCCGATGCGCTTTATCATGATGATGTCCACGGCAAGCCTGCCTGGCGCAAGGCCATGACCTTGCGCCTCGCCGAGGAAATCCGCGCTGAACTTGCGGGCGGTGCGCGCCCATGAGCGTGATCGTCAACGGCAAGGCGGTCGATGCCGCGCCGCGCCCAGGGCAATGCCTGCGCACGCTTCTGCGCGACACCGGCCATTTCGGCGTCAAGAAGGGCTGCGACGCCGGCGACTGCGGCGCCTGCACCGTGCTGCTCGACGGCGAGCCGGTGCACAGTTGCCTGATCCCGGCATTCCGCGCCGATGGCAAAGTGGTGACGACGGTCGAAGGCCTCGCCACCGACGACGGACTGCATCCGATGCAGCAAGCCTTTCTCGACGCGCAAGCCTTTCAATGCGGCTTCTGCACCGCCGGCATGATCGTCACCTGTGCCTCGCTGAACCAGGCGCAGAAGAAGGATCTCGGCGCGGCGCTGAAGGGCAATCTGTGCCGCTGCACCGGCTATCGCGCGATCGAGGATGCGCTGCTGGGCCGCACCAATATCGAAGAGGTCGCGGCCGGCGAAGCTTTTGGCCGCAGCCTGCCCGCGCCGGCAGGGCCGGATGTCGTCCGGGGACGGGCGCACTACACGTTCGATACGGCGATCGAGGGCCTGCTGCGTATCAAGCTGCTGCGCTCGCCGCATGCTCACGCGCGCATCGTCGGCATCGACAAGACGGCCGCGCTGGCCGTGCCCGGCGTGCACGCGGTGCTGACGCATGAGGATGCGCCGGCGATGCTGTTCTCGACGGCGCGCCACGAGCAGGCCTGGATGGATCCGGCCGACACGCGCGTGCTCGACGACGTCGTCCGCTTCATCGGCCAGAAAGTCGCGGCCGTCGTCGCCGAAAGCGAGGCCGCCGCCGAAGAAGGCTGCCGGCGGCTCGTCGTCGACTACGAGATCCTGCCTGCCGTCGTCGATCCCGCCGCAGCGATCGCGCCCGGTGCACCGGTGATCCACGCCGGCCGCGGCAGCGAGCATCGCATTGCCGACGTCCATCGCAATATCGTCGCCGAGACCCACGGCGAGTTTGGCGACGTCGCCACCGCGCTCGCGGCTTCTGCCGCGACCTACGAAGGCACCTTCACGACGCAACGTGTCCAGCATGCCGCGCTGGAGACCCACGGCGGTCTCGCCTGGCTCGACGACGCCGGCGTCCTCAACGTCCGTTCCAGCACACAGGTGCCCTTCCTGACGCGGCGGGCGCTGTGTGAGATCTTCGCGCTCGCGCCCGACAAGGTCCGCGTGTTCTGCGAGCGCGTCGGCGGCGGCTTCGGCGGCAAGCAGGAGATGTTCGTCGAGGACATCCTGGCGCTCGCAGCGTTGAAGACCGGGCGCCCCGTCAAGCTCGAATTCACCCGCGAGGAGCAGTTCATCGCCACCTCGACGCGTCACCCGATGCGCGTCACCGTCAAGGCCGGCGCCGACAAGGATGGCAAGCTGACCGCGCTGCAGCTCGATGTACTCTCCAACACCGGCGCTTACGGCAATCACGCCGGGCCCGTGCTGTTTCACGCCTGTGCCGAGTCGATCTCGGTCTACAATTGTCCGAACAAGAAGGTCGACGCGGTCGCGGCCTACACCAACACGGTGCCGGCCGGTGCCTATCGCGGCTACGGCCTGCCACAGACGACCTTTGCGGTCGAAGCGGCCATCGACGAGCTCGCGATCCAGCTCGGCATCGACCCCTTCGAGATACGACGCCGCAACATGGTCAAGTGCGGTGATCCCATGCTGTCGCCGCCGGGCTCCGAGCATAGCGACGTGCTGTACGGCTCCTACGGGCTCGACCAGTGCATCGATCTGGTCGAGCGCGCCATGGCCGAGCCGACACCCGCGCCGGACTTGTCTGCGGACTGGCTCAAGGGAGACGGTATCGCGCTGACGATGATCGACACTGTACCGCCCGATGGCCACATCGCCGATACGACCATCAGCCTGCGCGGCGACGGCGGCTTCGTGCTCACGGTGGGCACCGCCGAGTTCGGCAACGGCACCAGCACGGTGCATCGCCAGATCGCCGCGACCGTGCTCGGCACGACGGTCGACCGTATCGCGCTCGCGCAGTCCGACACCGCTCATGGCGGCCACGACACCGGCGCCTATGGCTCGACCGGAACATTCGTCGCCGGCCGCGCCACGCAAGCTGCAGCCGAGGCGCTTGCCGGTAAGCTCAAGAGATTCGCTGCCGATCGCTGGAACGTCGGTGCTGCAGAGTGCCAGGTCGCCGATGACGCGGTCATCTGCGGCACGCGGCGCCTCTCGTTCGTTGGTATCGCCGGGACGACCGGAACGCGGCTTTCCGCCAGCGGCAATTCGCAAGGCACGCCGCGCTCGGTCGCGTTCAATGTCCAAGGCTTTCGCGTTGCCGTGAACAAGCACACCGGCGTGATCAGGATCCTCAAGAGCGTGCAGGCGGCGGATGCCGGCCGCGTCGCCAACCCGATGCAGTGCCGCGGCCAGGTCGAGGGCGGCGTCGCGCAAGCGCTGGGAGCTGCGCTGTACGAGGAGATCGTGATCGACGACACCGGACGCGTGGTCAATCCGCGCTTTCGTGACTATCATCTGCCGTCCTACGCCGACGTGCCACGCACCGAGGTGCTGTTCGCACAGACCACCGATGCCATCGGGCCGCTCGGGGCGAAGTCGATGAGCGAGAGTCCGTACAATCCAGTGGCGGCCGCGCTCGGCAACGCCCTGCGCGCGGCGACCGGCGTCCGCTTCACGGCGACGCCATTCAAGCCGGACCGGCTGTTTCCGCAGCTTCGGCAGACGTTTGGCGACTGAGACGATCATGGGGACGATCTGGGGGGAGACATGAGCGACAAGATTCATCCGGTCGACGAGATGCTGCCGGTGCCGAAGCTGCTCGCGCTCGGGCTGCAGCACGTGCTGGTGATGTATGCCGGCGCCGTCGCCGTGCCGCTGATCATCGGCCGCGCCTTGAAGCTGCCGCCGGAGGACGTCGCCTTCCTGATCAGCGCCGATTTGTTCGCCTGCGGCCTTGCCACGCTGGTGCAGTGCATCGGCTTCCCCGGCGTCGGCATCCGGCTCCCGGTGATGATGGGCGTCACCTTCGCCTCCGTCGGCCCGATGCTGTCGATGGCCACCTCCCCCGAAGTTGGACTGCTCGGCATCTACGGCTCGGTGATCGCGGCCGGCATCTTCGGCATCATCGTTGCGCCGTTCGTCAGCCGGCTGCTGCCGCTGTTCCCGCCGGTGGTGACCGGCACCATCATCCTGATCATCGGCATCTCCCTGATGCGGGTCGGCATCAACTGGGCGGGCGGCGGCCTGCCGACCATCAACAAGATCGTCGACGGCGTGCAGGGCGCCTTCCCCAATCCCAACTACGGCCAGCTCCAGGGCCTGGGCATCGCGCTGTTCGTGCTGCTGTTCATTCTCGGCCTGATCAAATGGGGCGCCGGCTTCGTCGCCAACGTCTCGGTGCTGCTCGGCATCGTCGCCGGCACAATGCTGGCGACCGTGCTGGGCGTGATGCATTTCGAGAAGGTCGCCGCTGCGCCTTGGGGCGCACTGGTGTTCCCCTTCAAGTTCGGCATTCCGCAATTCCACACCGTGCCGATCATCACGATGTGCATCGTCATGATCGTGGTCATGATCGAATCCCTCGGCATGTTCCTGGCGCTGGGCGAAATGACCGGCAAGCCCGTCGATCGCGAGGCGCTGTCGCGCGGCCTGCGCGCCGACGGCGTCGGCACACTCCTGGGCGGCATCTTCAACACCTTCCCCTACACCTCGTTCTCGCAGAATGTCGGCCTCGTCTCCGTCACCGGCGTGCGCTCGCGCTGGGTTACGATCACCGGCGGCGTCATCATGCTGCTGCTCGGGCTGCTGCCGAAGATGGCCGCGCTCGTCGAGGCCGTGCCGCAGGTCGTGCTCGGCGGCGCCGGGCTCGTGATGTTCGGCATGGTCGCGGCGACCGGCGCGCGCATCCTCGCCAATGTCGACTTCAAGACCAACCGCTTCAACCTGTTCATCGTCGCGATCTCGGTCGGCTTCGGCCTGATCCCGCTCGCCGCGCCCGGCTTCTTCCACAACCTGCCGCGCGAGCTGCAGCCGCTGCTGGACTCCGGCATCCTGCTGTGCGCCATCGTCGCCGTGCTGCTGAACGCGTTCTTCAACGGGCTGGGCAGCGGCAAGACGGCAGAGGCCGACGCGGCCTCCGCCGCATCGTCGGCGCAGCACGTGTGAGGCGACGGATGGCTGCGCTACTGCTTGGGCCGGCGATCGTAGGACCAGCCGAACAGGCCGCCCCGCTCGGTCTCGGGCTCTGGCTCGGCGGCCGGCGCGGACTGCGCCGGCTGGGCTGCGGCTTGCGGCGGCGCGACCGGCTTCGGGATGCTCTCGCACTTCATCGAGTAGACGAGCTTGCCGTCCTCGGTGCGCCCGATCGGCGCGCAGGCATCGGCGCGCTTGGTGTTTCCCTTCGGCGCGGGCGCCGTCTGTGCCATTGCCGCTTGCGTCAGTGCAGTCTGCACCGCTACCAAAATGATCAGACCCAGTCTCTTCATCACAACCGCCTCGCGTCACTACCAGCCGCATTGAACGCAATCGAGACCTCGAAGTCTACCTCATCATGCGCGCATGATGATCCGTGTCCTTTGCTACGCGAACAGTGCACTCCCTCTCCCCGGTCTTACGGGGGCGCGACGAGCTTCGCTCGCGCTGAGAGGGTTGGGGTGAGGGGCAGACGCACGGGAGGTATTCGTGGAAACACCTGTACCCCTTCACCCGGATTGCATCTTCGATGCAATCCGACCTCTCCCCGCAAGCGGGGCGAGGTGCATCGCGCAAGCGGCGAGATATTTGCTCCAATGACCTGCACAAGGAGATGAGCGCGCGATGTGGGCTTCGATCATATCGGAATGGCTGAGCCTGATCTTCCGCTGGCTGCACGTAATCACTGCGGTGGCCTGGATCGGCAGCTCGTTCTATTTCATCGCGCTGGATCTGAGCCTGAAGCCGCGCGAGGGGCCGCCGCAGGGCGTGATGGGCGAGGCCTGGCAGGTCCATGGCGGCGGCTTCTACCACATGGTCAAATATCTGGTGGCGCCAGCGCAGATGCCGAGCGAGCTGACCTGGTTCAAATGGGAGGCCTACACCACCTGGCTGTCCGGCTTCGTGCTGATGATCGTGGTGTATTATCTCAACGCCGACCTGTTCCTGGTCGACAAGTCGATCCTCGATCTCACGCCGGTTCAGGCCGGCCTGTTCAGCTTCGGCTCGCTGGCGCTGGCCTGGCTGCTCTACGAGGCGGCCTGCCGCAGCGGGCTTGCGAAGCATGAGCTGCCGTTCGCGATCGGCGGCTATGTCTTCCTGGTCGCGCTCACCTTCGCCTTCACCCATGTGCTGAGCGGCCGCGGCGCCTTCAACCAGATCGGAGCCATCATCGGCACCATCATGGTCGCCAACGTGTTCACGCTGATCATCCCCAACCAGAAGAAGATCGTCGCCGCGCTGCTCAGAGGCGAAACGCCGGACCCCAGGCTCGGCAAGGCGGGCAAGGAGCGCTCGGTCCACAACAACTATCTGACGCTGCCGGTGGTCGTGCTGATGATCAGCAACCATTATCCGCTGCTGTTCGGCACCCGCTATAACTGGGCGATCGTCGCCATCGTGCTGGCGCTCGGTCCTGTGATCCGGCACTTCTTCAACGAGCGCCACAAGGGCAATCCATCGCCGTGGTGGGTGTGGGGCGTGGCGGCGGCGGGCATGATCGCGATCCTGCTGTTGTCGGCCGCCGGCCCGCGCGACGCCAAGGCGGCCGCGAGCGCGCAGCCGGCCTTCGCCCAGGTCGAGGAGATCGTGACCTCCCGCTGCAGCATGTGTCATGCGGCAGAGCCGGTGTGGGACGGCATCGTCACGGCGCCCAAGGGCGTGCTGCTCGACAGCACCGACAACATCCAGCGCAATGCGCGGCTGATCGCGCGCAACGCGGCGTGGTCGAGCGCGATGCCGCCCGGCAACATCACCGAGATCACCGGCGAGGAGCGCGCTGTGCTGGCGGCGTGGGCCGGCGCGCAATAGCAGCTCACCTTCGCTGTCCTGCTTCACGTGTCAAACAGCAGGTCTCGTCGAGACCATTCGCCAGAGCGAACTCGTACGTTCTGAAATCTTGGCGGGAAGAAGACGCACCATCGCGTCTCCGCGACGCGATGCGCCCGGATCGTGCGGCATACCTGCCCTCCATCAAGCGAGAGGGCGCAGGGAAGGCCGGACCTCGGCTGAGGCCCGTGGCCCCCGTGCGAAAAAAAATGCACGGGGCAGGAACCACAGGTACAGCCGGACAGACCCGGCCCTCCCTGCGCGGCAGTTTTCACGCTTATGTTACGCTCTCCCCGGTGTCCGGCTGTTTAGCCACCGTCGCCTTCGGGGATTATCATCCCCAAGACTTGACGCCAGCATCGGGGCGCCAGGACCACGCAATTTCACGTCTGCGCCGAACAGCGCTCGTCGCGCACTGCCGTTCGCAGCCACCGCTCCCCACCTCACATATCGTGACGACGCGTACGTCCCTCTTCACGAGGCGGGATGGCGAGAGACAACCACATATTCTGATAAAACGAAAGAAGAATATTTTTTGCTGAGGGACTGGACAGGCCAAATCAGGTTGAAGGGACTTGCGAAATCAGTTTTTCGGGGCACGGGCTCGAGCATGGGTTTGGTACGCAACAACCGCTCCACCGCGAGCGTCCCAGCGAAAGCGTTGGGACCCATTGCGCGGATGCTATCAAGGGATGCTGCTGGTCGTTGCCCGCCTCATCGCGGCCGGTGGCTATGGATCCCGGATCTGCGCTCGCCGACGCTTTGCGTCGGCGGGCTTGTCCGGGACGACAGCGGAGTGTGTGACGGGATCGTACCTCATCGCACCGCCGTCTTCACGGCGAATGCCGAGACACATACCGCGTCATGTCGCGATCGATTCCGAACTGGCCCTTGTCCCTCAAATTCCGTTCGGTGGTCATGAGCGCCGGCTCGGCGCTCGCACGACGCGGCGCATGCACGCTGCAACAGTTCGCGTGGCGGAGACGACATCTATGAGCGACGCTCTTCGTCGAAACATTCTTTGCAGCGTCCGCGACGAATGCGTGAAGCAGACGCCACGACAACCGGGCCCGCGCAACGCGAAGTTGCGTTCCGATGTGCCCAGCTACGATCGAGTTGGAGCCCGTTCGATTGTCGCCATGACCTTGCAGTAAAATTTACCACCGATCGGGACGCGGCTTGGCCGCGCGGAAGATGCCGCTAGAGTGACGTGAACAACCAGCTCTCAGCGAAACGCCCCTCACGATGTCGATCTCCGTCAAAGGCCGGCTGGCCATTGTCGCGCTCATTGCGCTTGCCTGCTTCGCAAGCTCGGTGCTGAAGCTCTATCTCGGGCTGTTGTGCATTTCCCTGCTCGTGAGCTTCGTCGCGGTTGGCGTCGTCGCCTGGCTCGTCGAAAGGCTGGCCAACAAGCGCCATCGCGGTCCCGAGAGACGGCAGGGGCGGCGTCGCCGTTGCTCCACGCTCATCGACGACTCTCGACCGCTGTCGATCCCGACGGTGGATCATGTCGATACACCTTCGACGGCGGGACACCTGCAATGAGAAAAATGCGTGCGGCCGCACCGGCCGCGTTCTTCTGTCTGATCAGCAGCGTGGTGGCCGGCGCCGAACGACCTCCGTTCTCCGTCGTGGATCATCCCTCACAAGACGGGCGCTGCGTTGACGATAACGGCAAGGGCGATCTCGATCGATCGGAGCCGGCCTGTCTCGCCCAGATTCCGGATCTCGCGCAGCGCCAGGGCTCCGGACTGCAATTGACCTTTCGCAATGGCCGCAAGCGCGTCTATCGCAATCAGGATGCCAAGTGTGCCAGCGACGAGGCCAAAGGTTGCGTCAAGTATCAGCTGACCGGCTATTTCCCCGGCGATGACCTGATCTTGATCGAGCGCGGCCACTGGGAAGGCGTCGACTGGCTTCTGGTGCGCGCCGACAGTGGAGATGAAATCGGCATCGTCGCGCCGCCGCATTATTCGCCGGAAAAGCGCTGGCTCGTGTCGGCCGCGTCCAGCCTCGGTCCGTCCGGCCCGCCTGACGGCATCGACATCGTCGCGGCGAAACACGATCGAGCCTTGAAGGATTGGCATTATCGCACGCCGGACGACGGCAAATGGGGCTACGAATTCGAACGCTGGGACAGCGAGGATCAGATCGTCCTGTCGGCCAAGCCCGTCGGAGACGCCGCACCGCGCCCGGTGACTATCCTCCGGAAAAAGAACGAATGGCTGTTCAAGGAGCCGCGCTGATCGCGTGACCGAACTCCCCCTCAGCCCTTCGCCCGCTTCCGCTTCGCCTCCAGCGCGATCAGATAGGAGGCCATCATGTCCGGCAACGCGGCGACGACGACGTCGCGGCTGCGCGGGTCCTGCTCACGCGTGAACAGCAGCGTGCCGAGCACGACGGCATCGAGAGTGGTCGCCGCCTGCGCACCCAACTCCTCGCCGAGCTTGGCGCGCATGACGCGGTCGATGACGGCCTTGAACTCGGCATGCATGGTCTGGTCGTGCAGATCGAGGGTCGCCAGCGCATCGGGATGGCGGACGAAGTAGCGGATCGCCCACCCGATCAGTTGCTCGATGATGTCGGCAGGCGACAATGCCGCCCATTCGGCATCGCTCCGCTGCAGCACGCGGTCGAAGGCCGGCTGCAGCTCTGCGTCGTGGCGCTCGGCGAGCGCATCGAGCATCTGATCCTTGTCGCGGAAGAAGTGATAGACCGAGCCGATCGAGGCGCCGGCGCGCTCGGCGGCCGCGTGCATGCTCACGGCCGCGAGCCCGGATTCGGCGATGAGGGTCGCGGCCGCATCCAGCAACTGCTCGCGACGCTCGCGCCCGCGCGCCTGCCGTGGCGCACGGGGCGTGGTCCGCGCCGGGGCTTTCGGATTCGTCACATCTTTCCGTCGCACGTCTCGTTCAAGCTCTCGTTCCGATCTTCCGCAAAGCCGATCCCTGGGACCTGAATCCCTTCCTCTCGGGTCGGCTGGCCCCTGGACCTCCCAAACCTAGACCCGCCACGGGAATGTTACTAGACATTTTTTTCTAGAAACGATTGTCTAATTCACGCGCTGTCAAGGGGATGATGCTCAGCTTGTTCCCGGAAGCCGTGATCCCAACGGGCGACAGCCGGTCCGGGTTCATCGGCCTGATCTGCAGCGACCGTCCCGCAACGTCGGACGCGTATAAGACGGCCGACGGTCCACGACCGCAGCCGGTTCGACGAACGTCAAACACCGCTCTGGGCCCGAACGTGCAACCATGATCTCATCGACGCGATCTCCACCTTATCCCAGCAGCTCAGGCCGAGGCCTGCTGGTCATCGGCTGTGCTGCGATCGGGCTGCTGCTTGCGGGCTGCGAGCAGAAGACGGCCGTGGCCCCGCAACCATCCCGGATGGTTCGAACCGAGGTCGTGAAGCTGTCGGAGCGGCGGCAGTCGATCACGCTGACCGGCGATGTCCAGGCGCGCGTGCTCGCGGACCTGTCGTTCCGGGTCAGCGGCCGCGTTACCGAGCGGCTCGTCGAGGTCGGTGCGCACGTCAAGGCCGGGCAATTGCTCGCCAAGATCGATCCGGCCGAGCAGCAGGCCGATTTGGATTCTGCCGAGGCCGCCGTGACCGCCGCGGAGTCGCAGGTCAAGGTCGCGACCTCGAATTTCAACCGGCAGCAGACCTTGCTGACCAGCGGCTTCACGACGCGCGCGACCTTCGACCAGGCCCAGGAGAACCTGCGCACGGCGGAAGGTTCGCTGGAATCCGCCAGGGCTCAGCTTGGCACGGCCAAGGACGCTCTGACCTATACCGAGCTGCGCGCCGACGCCGACGGCACCATTACCGCGCGCAACATCGAGGTCGGTCAGGTCGCACAGGCCGCGCAATCGGTGTTCACGCTCGCGCATGACGGCGACCGCGATGCCGTGATCGATGTCTACGAGGCGGCGCTGTCGCTCAAGTTCGACGGCAACAAAGCGGCGCTGGCGCTGCTCTCGGATCCCTCGGTGACGGCCAAGGGACAGGTGCGCGAGGTCTCGCCGACCATCGATCCCAAATCCGGGACGGTGCGGGTCAAGATGGCGATCGAGAATCCTCCCCCCGAGATGAGTCTCGGCAGCGCCGTGAGCGTCACCGGCTTCATCAAGCCGGAGCAGCGCATCGTGCTGCCCTGGAGCGCGCTGACCGCAGCCGGCAAGACGCCCGCGGTGTGGCTGGTCGATGCCGCCGACAAGTCGGTCTCGCTCAAGCCGATCACGATCGAGGACTATGAGACCGGAGCGTTCGTCGTCTCCACCGGGCTCAAGCCTGGTGATCGCGTCGTCACCGAAGGCGGCAAGCTGCTGAGCGTCGGACAAAAGATCACATTCAACGAGGAGACGCGGTCGTGATGACGCCGATGCGTTGTGCCATTCCGTTCGGCGCGCTCGCTTTGCTCGCCGGCTGCAACGAGAAGGCTGCAGTTCCCGAGCCGGTCCGGCCGGTGCTGTCGATGAAGGTCGAGCGGCAGACGGCCAACGCCTCGACCGTCACCGGCACGATCGAGCCGCGCTACAAGGCCGATCTGAGCTTTAGGGTGCTGGGACGGCTGATCGCGCGGCCGGTGTTCGTCGGCGACATGGTCAAGCAGGACCAGGTGGTGGCCGCCATCGACCCGGCGGCGCTCGAGCTTGCGGTGCGCGCGTCGGCCGCCGAGGTCTCGCGCAGCCAGGCGCAGCTGATCAATGCAACGGGGACCGAAGGCCGGCAACGCACGCTGCTGGAGACCGACGCCACCACCAAGGCAACGCTGGAGAGCGCCGAGCAGTCGCGCGCGGCCGCCCAGGCTTCCGTCGTCAAGGCGCAGTCCAATCTCGCCAAGGCGCGCGAGCAGCTCGGCTACGCGCAGCTGAAGGCGGATTTCGCCGGCATCGTCACGGCCGTCGGCGCCGAAGTCGGCCAGGTCGTCTCGCCGGGCGTGAGCGTCGTCACCGTCGCACGGCCCGACGTCCGCGAAGCGGTCATCGATGTCGGCGACGACATCGCGGGCGGCCTGCAGGTTGGCACGCCGTTCACGATGCGGCTGCAGGTCGATCAGACCATCAGCACCACCGGCAAGGTGCGCGAGATCGCGCCGCGCGCCGATGCCACCACGCGCACCCGTCGCATCCGTATTACGCTCGACAACCCGCCCGAGACCATGCGGCTCGGCACCACGGTCACCGCGACCGTCAACGCCGAGCAGAGGACCGTCATCCAGCTGCCGCGCACGGCGATCCTGGAGCAGAACGACAAGAGCTTCGTCTGGCTGGTCGATGCCGCCAGCAAGACCGTCAAGCGGCAGGAAATCACGATCGCCCGCAACGAGGACGGCAGCGTCCGCGTCACCGGCGGTCTCGAAGCCGGGCAGCGCGTGGTCACCGCCGGCGTGCACAGTCTCAAGGACGGCCAGTCCATCCGCATCGATCAGGAATCTCAGCCGTGAAATCCTTCAACCTCTCCGACTGGGCGCTCGAGCATCGCTCGCTGGTCTGGTATTTCATGATCGCCTTCATGGCCGCGGGCCTGTTCTCCTACCTGCATCTCGGCCGCGAGGAGGATCCATCCTTCACCATCAAGACGATGCTGATCCAGGCCAAATGGCCGGGCGCCTCGGCCGAGGAGATGACGCGGCAGGTCACCGACCGCATCGAGAAGAAGCTCGAGGAGCTGCCGGCGCTCGACTACACCAAGAGTCTGACCGTGCCCGGCCAGACCACCGTGTTCGTCAACCTGCGCGACACGACCAAGGCGCGCGACGTCGTCCCGACCTGGCTGCAGGTGCGCAACCTGATCAACGACATCAAGGGCGACTTTCCGTCCGGCGTGGTCGGGCCGGGATTCAACGACCGCTTCGGCGACGTGTTCGGCAACATCTATGCCTTCACCAGCGACGGATTGAGCCAGCGCCAGCTGCGCGACCGCGTCGAGGAGGTCCGCGCCAAGGTGCTGACGGTGCCCAATGTCGGCCGCGTCGACATCGTCGGTGCCCAGAACGAGGTGATCTATCTCGAATTCTCCACCCGCAAGGTCGCAGCGCTCGGCATCGACCAGCGCACCATCCTGACCGCGCTGCAGGCGCAGAACGCGATCTCGCCGTCCGGCGTGCTGCAGGCCGGCCCCGAGCGGATCGCGGTGCGCGTCTCCGGCCAGTTCACCTCGGAAGAGAGCCTCAAGGCGATCAACCTGCGCATCAACGACCGCTTCTTCCCGCTGACCGACGTCGCCACCATCACCCGCGGCTACGAGGATCCGCCGACGTCGCTGTTCCGCTTCAACGGCCAGCCCGCGATCGGACTTGCCATCGGCATGAAGGCCGGCGCCAATCTGCTGGATTTCGGCGATGCGCTGAAGGCGGAGATGACCAAGGTCATCGCCGACCTGCCGGTCGGCGTCGGCGTGCACCTGGTTTCCGACCAGCCGAAGATCGTCGATGAGGCGGTCGGCGGCTTCACCAGGGCGCTGTACGAGGCCGTCATCATCGTGCTCGCGATCAGCTTCGTCAGCCTCGGCGTCCGCGCCGGCCTCGTGGTCGCGATCTCGATCCCGCTGGTGCTCGCCATCACCTTCCTGGTGATGGCCTATACCGGCATCTCCCTGCAGCGCATCTCGCTCGGCGCGCTGATCATCGCGCTCGGCCTGCTGGTCGACGACGCCATGATCGCCGTCGAGATGATGGTGGCGCGGCTCGAGGTCGGCGATTCCTTGCGCAAGGCGGCGACCTATGTCTACACCTCGACCGCGTTCCCGATGCTGACGGGCACGCTGGTCACGGTCGCCGGCTTCATTCCGATCGGCCTCAACAACAGCGCGGCCGGCGAGTTCACCTTCACGCTGTTCGTCGTGATCGCGGTGTCGCTGGTGGTGTCGTGGATCGTCGCGGTGCTGTTCACGCCGCTGCTCGGCGTCACCATCCTGCCCGCGACGCTGCCGAGCCATCACGCCGAGGGCGGCCGGCTGACGCGGATGTTCCGCGCCACGCTCAATGCCTGCATGCGCAACCGCTGGGCCACCATCATCGTCACCATCCTGATCTTCGCGCTCTCGGTGTTCGGGATGGGCTTCGTGCAGCAGCAGTTCTTCCCTTCTTCGGACCGCAACGAGCTGGTCATCGACTTCAACCTGCCGCAGAACTCCTCGATCGCGGAGACCAATGCGCAGATGGCGCAGTTCGAGCAGGAGGCGCTGAAGGGGAATCCCGATATCGACCATTGGTCCACCTATGTCGGATCCGGCGCCCAGCGCTTCGTGCTGTCGTTCGACGTGCAGCCGGCCGACCTGTCGTTCGGCCAGGTCATCATCGTGACCAAGAGCCTCGAGGCGCGCGACCGCGCCCGCGCCAAGCTGCAGGCCTATCTGACCAAGACCTTCCCCGGCACCGACGCCTATGTGCATCTGCTCGACATCGGCCCGCCGGTGGGTCGTCCCGTGCAGTACCGCGTCAGCGGCCCCGACGTGGCCAGGGTGCGCGAGACCGCCCAGCAGGTCGCGGGCGTCATGCGCGGCAATTCGCATCTCGGCGCCGTCGTGTTCGACTGGATGGAGCCGGCGCGCGTGGTGAAGGTCGACGTGCTGCAGGACAAGGCGCGGCAGCTCGGCGTCACCTCCGAGGACATCGCCAACGCGCTGAACGGCGTGCTCGACGGCACCTCGATCACGCAGGTGCGCGACGACATCTATCTGATCGACGTGCGCGGCCGCGCCAAGGCCACCGAGCGGCAATCGCTGGAGACGCTGCGCGACCTGCAGCTGTCCGGATCGAATGGCCAGTCGATCCCGCTCGCGGCGCTGGCGACGTTGCGCTACCAGATCGAGCAGCCGGAGATCTGGCGCCGCTCGCGGCAGCCGACGCTGACCCTGAAGGCCAGCGTGATCGATCAGGTGCAGCCGAACACGGTGGTCGATCAGCTCAAGCCGGAGATCGCAGCCTTCAACGCCAAGCTCCCGGCCGGCTATCAGGTCGTTACCGGCGGCAGCGTCGAGGAAAGCGCCAAGAGCCAGGCGCCGATCATTGCGGTGGTGCCGATCATGCTGTTCGCGATGGCCACGATCCTGATGCTGCAGCTGCAGAGCTTCCACCGCCTGTTCCTGGTGTTCGCGGTGGCGCCCCTGGCGTTGATCGGCGTCGTCGCGGCGCTGCTGCCGAGCGGTGCACCGCTCGGTTTCGTCGCCATCCTCGGCGTGCTGGCGCTGATCGGCATCCTGATCCGCAACTCGGTGATCCTGATCGTGCAGATCGAGCATCTGCGCGAGGAAGGCCGGCCGCCGTGGGAGGCCGTGGTCGAGGCGACCGAGCACCGCATGCGGCCGATCATGCTGACGGCGGCGGCCGCCTCGCTCGCGCTGATCCCGATCGCCCGCGAGGTGTTCTGGGGCCCGATGGCGTACGCGATGATGGGCGGCATCATCGTCGGCACCGTGCTGACCTTGCTGTTCCTGCCGGCGCTCTACGTCGCCTGGTTCCGCATCAAGGCGCCGGAGACGACGACGGCTGCCGAGGTCACGCCGCACGGGGCCTGAGGCCCTGCGAATCGCAGATAATTGCGTGGGATAAGCCGTTCGCGTGGGTTAAACGCCACGCGGCGGCCGGTTAGATTCGGCCCTCATGGAAGGATGCGAATCATGACCGATCCTCAGATCGTCTGCCCCTCCTGCCGCACCGAGATCAAGCTGACCGAGCAGCTCGCAGCGCCTCTGATCGCGGAGACGCGCCGGCAGTTCGAGAAGCAGCTCCAGGCCAAGGAGGCCGATTTCGGCCGCCGCGAGGCGCAGCTCAGGGCGGCGCAGGAGCAGATCGCCCAGGCCAAGGCCGCGATCGACCAGCAGGTCGCTGCCAAGCTGAAGGCCGAGCGCGCCGCGATCGCCCAGGCCGAGGCTGCGAAAGCGCGCGAGGCGGTGGCCGATGAGATGAGCAATCGCGATCGCCAGCTGGCCGAGCTGCACGAGGCCATCGTCAGCAAGGACGCCAAGCTCGCCGATGCGCAGAAGGCGCAGGCCGAGATGATGCGCAAGCAGCGCGAGCTCGACGAGGCCCGCCGTGAAATCGATCTCACGATCGAGAAGAAGGTGCAGGAGAGCCTCGTCGCCGTGCGCGACAAGGCGCGGCTCGAAGCCGAGGATTCGCTGAAGGCCAAGGTCGCCGAGAAGGAGACCCAGATCGCCGGCATGCAGCGCCAGATCGAGGAGCTGCGCCGCAAGGCCGAGCAAGGCTCGCAGCAGCTGCAGGGCGAGGCGCTGGAGATCGAGCTGGAATCGCAGCTGCGCGCGCGGTTTCCGCGCGACCTGGTCGAGCCGGTGCCGAAGGGCGAGTTCGGTGGCGACGTGATCCATCGCGTGATCGGTCCGGGTGGCCAGGCCTGCGGCGCGATCCTGTGGGAGTCCAAGCGCACCAAGAACTGGAGCGATGGCTGGCTGGTGAAGCTGCGCGACGATTTGCGCGCGGCGAAGGCCGACATCGCGCTGATCGTCTCGACCGCGCTGCCGAAGGGCGTCGACGGATTCGACCTGATCGACGGCGTCTGGGTCGCCGAGCCGCGCTTCGCGCTGCCGCTGTCATTGGCGCTGCGGCAGTCGCTGATCGACGTCGCCTGCAGCAAGCTCGCGCAGGAGGGCCAGCAGACCAAGATGGAGATGGTCTACGCGTACCTGACCGGGCCGCGCTTCCGCCACCGCATCGACGCCATCGTCGAGCGCTTCACCGAGATGCAGTCGGATCTCGACCGCGAGCGCAAGACCATGATGCGGCTGTGGGCCAAGCGCGAGGAGCAGCTGCGCGGCGTGCTGGATTCGACGGCCGGGCTGTATGGCGACCTCCAGGGCATCGCCGGCCGTGCCATGCAGGAGATCGAGAGCCTGGACATCCTGCTGATCGAGGGCAAGAGCGAGGCCGCGGAGTAGTCGCGCGTCACCTGCGCCGATCCGAGGTGCGCCAGCACCGCAGCTCGCTTATGCCTTTCCTATGCGGCCGCATCTCGCCGCGTCTCGCATTCCTATGGCATGCGGATGCATATCCATCGCATCGAAGGCCGGCTCGCCGACCTTGTCATGCCGGATGGATCAGATGTCCCTTCTCACCGCTCCTCACGCCCACCTTCACCGCGCGTCGTGGTCTCGTCGTGATCAGCGGGCCGATACCGGGACGCGGGCCCTGCTCGGCCAGCTCACGCGCTTCGCACTGGCGCTGACCGGCGCCTGCGGCCTGCTGACGTTGATGGTCGTGCTGAAGACTGCAGCTTATTTATCGCATCATCCGATGTGATGATCAGATCGCTCTCAGCTTGATGTGAGCCCACATCTCGCGGCTCGCGCAGGTGCACCTCGCCCCGCTTGCGGGGAGAGGTCGGATTGCATCGCAAGATGTAATCCGGGTGAGGGGGTACAGGTCTAACCATTCACACTTCCCGTGCGGCTGCCCCTCACCCCGACCCTCTCCCCGTAAGAACGGGGAGAGGGAGCGCACCGATCGTGCGGCGGCTGCGGTGCGACTAACTAACTGTCACTACTTCACCGGCCGCTTCTCCAGCTTGCGCGCCAATGTCCGGCGGTGCATGCCGAGTCTTCTTGCAGCCTCCGAGATGTTGAAATCGGTCTCGATCAGGGTCTGGTGGATGCGTTCCCATTCCAGCGTCTTGATCGAGGTGGAACGCTCGGCCAGCGCGACCTGCGCGTTGCCTTGCGCCTTGCGGAAGGCTTCCTCGATGTCGTCGGTGTTCGAGGGCTTGGCGAGATAGTGGCAGGCGCCGAGCTTGATGGCCTCGACGGCGGTCGCGATGCTGGCAAAGCCGGTGAGCACCACGATCAGCATCTCCGGATCGTGCGCATGCAGCTTCTCGACGCAGACGAGGCCGGATCCGCTGCCGAGCTTGAGGTCGACCACGGCGTAGCCGAACGTCTTCGCTTTCAACGCTTCGTCGACCTCCTCGAGCGCGCTCGCGATCACCGCATCATAGCCACGCCGTTCGAACGAGCGCTTCAGGGTGCGCGCAAAGCCGTCGTCGTCCTCGACGATGAGGAGAGAGCGTTCAATCTCCACTGGGCTCTCCAATCACAAGCGTCGACAATGGCAGCGACAGCCGCACCGTCGCCCCCCGTCCCCGGTGATTCCAGGCCGAAACGCTGCCGCCGAGCTTGCGGATCACGTTGACCACCAGGAACAGGCCAAGACCGCCGCCCGGACGTCCCTTGCTGGACTGATAGGGCCGCCCGAGCTGCGACAGAATGGCCGGATCGAAGCCGGGACCGCGATCGCTGATCGTCAGCAGCAGCATGTCGCCGTCGCGCTCGGTGACGAACTCCACCCAGTCGCGCGACACCTCGAAGGCATTGTCGAGCACGTTGACGATGGCCTGCTTCAGCGCGACGTCGGAGACGATCGCAGGATCCGAGCCGAACTCGTTGCGAAACATCAGATTGCGGGCCGAGCGCGCCGTGCTCCATTCGGCCACCAGCGTGGTCAGGAACACTTTCAACGTCGTCGGCGCCGAGCCTTCGCCGCGGGCCTGCCCGGCCGAGACCAGGATGTCGGTGACGATCGACTTGCAGCGCTGCACCGCGGCTTCCATTTCGGCGAAATCATCCGCGAGCGCCGGGTCGGCCGCGATCGCCGTCATGCGCCGCCAATCATTGAGGATCACCGACAGCGACGCCAGCGGCGTACCGAGCTCGTGCGCCGCCCCCGACGCGAGCAGGCCCATGCGGATGATGTGATCCTGCTCGACCGCATGCTGGCGCAGATCGGCGAGCTTGGCGTCGCGCTCGCGCAAATTCCGGTTGATGCGGGTGACGAATACGACGAGCAGCACGGCGTCGAGCACGAAGCCGACGAACATGCCGGTGACGTGCAGGCTGAAGGGATCGCTGACGTGATGGTGCGGCAGCGCCAGTGGACGGTACTCGATGGTGAGCCAGATGAAGCTGAGCGCGGTGAGCGCGACCAGCGACCACGACGAGCGCGCATCGAGCAGCACGGCCCCCAACGTGACCTGCAGCAGATAGAGGCAGGTGAACGGATTCGAGGCGCCGCCGGTGAGATAGAGCTCCGAGGTGAGCGCCACCACGTCGAGCATCAAGGCGATCAGCAGATGACGGTTGCCGACGTCGTCGCGATGGCGCAGCCAGATATGGCTGCCGACGTTGAGCGCCACCAGCGCGCAAATGATGCCCACCATCGGCATAATCGGCAGCGCAATGCCGAACCAGAACGTGACGAAGGCGATGGTGACGATCTGGCCGACGACCGCGATCCAGCGCAGCTGGATCAGCAGCACCATGTTCTTCCGGTTCGTCGCATCCCTGGTCGGCGGCGCGTTGATCTCCGGCGTTGCGATCGCGGCCACGGCTCCGATCGGCAGGTTCGGGGCCTCGTTCCTCATTGGCCTGCGCCCGAGATCCGCGGCGACGTCGGGGCTCGATCCCTCAAGAGGCCGACGCTCCGTATCCGCGCATGTCCTGCTGCCGCTGATCGCATTCCACATCCTGCGCTGCCGGCGAACCGGGATCGCCATGCGCGCGGCGCAGCCGCTGCAGCCCGGCGCCGGCCAGCATCAAGGCCAATGTAAACCACGTCAGCGCGTAAACCAGATGGTTGTTCGGGAACGCGATCACGGTCAGCCCGCCGATCGGGAGCCCACCGGGATGGGGCGTCGCATCGGCATCGACGAAGAACGGGGCGACATTGGACAGGCTGCGCGCCGCCGCGATCGCCGCGACATCACGTGAATACCAGCGGTCTGCTGCCGGATCATTGTGGCGCAGGAAACCGCCGCCGGGCTCCGAGAGGCGCAGCAATCCGGTCACGCTGACGGGGCCCTCCGGGTTCCCGGCGCGACGGCTCGCCGGGTCGCGGCGATCCGTCGGCACGAAGCCGCGATTGACCAGCACGACGCCGCCGGCGGTCTGCAGCGGCGTCAACACCCAGTAGCCCGGCCCTTCGATCGTGAGCGCCTGGACCAGCGTCTCGCGATCGTTGAGCAAACGACCGCTCAGCGTGACGCGCCTGTATTCGTCATCGCTGCGGTTGGTGGTCGGCCACGCCGCCGGTCCGGGAGCCGGCACCGCCTCGGCATGAACACGGCGCTCGACGCGGTCGATCAGATCGAGCTTCCAGGCCCGGCGCTCGACCTGCCAGATGCCGAGCGCCAGCAGGACCGCGACGCAGGCGGCCCAGGCTGTCGCAAGCGCGATCGTCGCAGGCCGCAGCGCGCCAGCTTGCCCGCGGCGCGGCGCGCCATCTCCTGCCCTGCTGGCAGGATCTGATATCACGGTGTCTGGCCCATCTCGTGCATCGGCATCATGTTGGTGGTCAGATGATGCATGACCCAGAGCGAGCCCGAGAGCGCGATCACCACCATGATGATGGTGAAGATCAGCGCCATCATGCTCCAGCCGCCCTCGGCCCGGGTGTTCATGTGCAAGAAGAAGATCATGTGGACGAAGACCTGCGCGGCGGCGAAGGCCATGATGATCAGCGCCGTCGCCTGCTTGTCGAACGCGCCGCTCATCACCAGCAGAAACGGAATCGCCGTCAGGACGACGGAGGCGCCGAAGCCGATCAGCTGGCCCTGGCGGGTGCCGGCATGGGCATCGGCCGCGCCGTGCGCGTGTGCATCAGAGCTCATCGAAGCATTCCCATCAGATAGACGAAGGTGAAGACACCGATCCAGATGACGTCGAGAAAGTGCCAGAACATGCTCAGGCAGACCAGCCGGCGCCGGTTGGCCTCGATCAGGCCGAAGCGCTTCACCTGCACCATCAGGGTGACCAGCCAGACCAGACCGAACGTCACGTGCAGGCCGTGGGTTCCAACCAGGGTGAAGAACGACGACAGGAAGGCACTGCGCTGCGGCGTCGCGCCCTCATGGATCATGTGCGCGAATTCGGTGAGCTCGATGCCCAGGAAGGCGAGACCGAACAGCCCGGTGACGACGAGCCAGGCCTGCATCGCCTTGAGGCGGTTCTGCTGCATCGACAGCATCGCAAAACCATAAGTCAGCGACGACAGCAGCAGGAACGAGGTGTTGACCGCGACCAGCGACAGGTCGAACAGGTCCTTCGGCGCAGGGCCCGCGGCATAGCGGCCGCCGAGCACACCATAGACCGCGAACAGGATCGCAAAGATGAGACAGTCGCTCATCAGATAGATCCAGAAGCCGAGCATCGTGCTGTCGCCCTCGGCGTGCTCGTGCTCGTCGACGACGTAGAACACCGGCTCGCCGGCCTTCATGGTGCCCATCGCAACGGTCATGCCTTGGCTCCTGCTGCGAGCAGCTCGGTCCGCGCGCGCTCGGCGCTGACGACCTCATCGGCGGGAATGTGGAAGCTGCGGTGATAGTTGAAGGTGTGGGTGATCGCCACCGCGAGCAGCGCGACGAAGCTGCCGGCGGCCATCCACCACATGTACCAGATCAGGCCGAACGCCATGGTGGTGCTGAGCCCGGCAAGGATCACGCCGGTGCCGGTGTTGCTTGGCATGTGGATCGCCTTGAAGCCGGCCAGCGGACGGATATAGCCGCGGCGCTTCATGTCCCACCAGGCGTCGTTGTCGTGGACGACAGGCGTGAAGGCGAAATTGTAGGCCGGTGGCGGCGACGACGTCGCCCACTCCAGGGTGCGCGCATTCCAGGGATCGCCGCTGATGTCGGCGAGCTGCTCGCGGCGCAGGATGCTCACGGCGATCTGGATCAGGAAGCTGGCGATGCCCAGCAGGATCAGGAACGCGCCAATGCCGGCGATGACGAACCAGATCTGCAGGCTCGGATCATCGAAGGTGCGCAGGCGCCGCGTCACGCCCATCAGACCGAGCACGTACAGCGGCATGAAGGCGAAGTAGAAACCCACGGTCCAGAACCAGAACGACAGCTTGCCCCAGAACGGATCGAGCCTGAAGCCGAACGCCTTCGGGAACCAGTAGGCAATGCCGGCGAACAGGCCGAACAGCACGCCGCCGATAATCACGTTGTGGAAATGCGCGACCAGGAACAGGCTGTTGTGGAGCACGAAGTCGGCCGGCGGCACCGCCAGCAGCACGCCGGTCATGCCGCCGATCACGAAGGTCAGCATGAAGGCGATGGTCCACATCATCGGCAGCTCGAAGCGGATGCGGCCGCGATACATCGTGAACAGCCAGTTGAACATCTTCGCGCCCGTCGGGATCGAGATGATCATGGTGGTGATGCCGAAGAACGAGTTGACGCTGGCGCCCGACCCCATCGTGAAGAAGTGGTGCAGCCAGACCAGATACGAGAGGATGGTGATGACGACGGTGGCGTAGACCATCGAGGTGTAGCCGAACAGGCGCTTGCCCGAGAAGGTCGAGGTCACCTCGGAGAAGATGCCGAACGCCGGCAGGATCAGGATGTAGACCTCCGGATGGCCCCAGATCCAGATGAGGTTGACATACATCATCGGATCGCCGCCAAAATCATTGGTGAAGAAGTTGGTGCCGACGTAACGGTCGAGCGACAGCAGCGCCAGCACGGCGGTCAGCACCGGAAAGGAGGCGACGATCAGCACGTTGGTGCACAGCGAGGTCCAGGTAAACACCGGCATCTTCATCATGGTCATGCCGGGCGCGCGCATCTTGACGATGGTGCAGATCAGGTTCACGCCCGACAGCAGCGTGCCGACGCCGGCCACCTGCAGCGCCCAGATGTAATAATCGACGCCGACATCCGGACTGTAGGAGATGTTCGACAGCGGCGGATAGGCCAGCCATCCGGTGCGCGCGAACTCGCCGACGAACAGCGAGCACATCACCAGCACCGCGCCTGACGTCGTCATCCAGAAGCTGAAATTGTTGAGGAAAGGAAACGACACGTCGCGGGCACCGATCTGGAGCGGCACGACATAGTTCATCAAGCCGGTGACCAGCGGCATCGCCACGAAGAAGATCATGATCACGCCGTGGGCGGTGAAGACCTGGTCGTAATGATGCGAGTTGAGGTAGCCCTCGGAGCCGTTGAAGGCGATCGCCTGCTGCAGCCGCATCATCAGCGCGTCGGCAAAGCCGCGCAGCAGCATGACGATGCCGAGCACCATGTACATGATGCCGATGCGCTTGTGGTCGACGGTGGTGAACCACTCCTTCCACAGATAGCCCCACAGCCGGAAATAGGTGATGGCGCCGAACAGCGCCGCGCCGCCGACCGCTACCATCGCGAAGGTGCCGATGATGATCGGCTCGTGCAGCGGCAGCGAGTCCAGCGTCAGGCGGCCGAAGATGAACCTGGTGATATCTGACGTGTCGAACATGATCGTACCCTCACGAATCCGACTTCGAGGCTGGCCCCGTGATGAATGATGCCTTCGACGGCCGCATCGGGCCGGGCCGCTCCAGCCCGCGGCCCTGCAGCGGCGTCCAGTCGCGCGGCGCCAGGATGGTGGGCGACGAATCATCCGACATCCGCACGTTCTGATCGCCCGGCAGGCAGACGCCGCCGGTCACGAAGCTCGGCTCGACGCCGAACACCGCGCCGCGGGCGGCGAACTTGTCGTAGGCGAGCGGCAGCGTGTTGCGGACGCCCGCCATCCCCATGCCGCCCCTGGCGTCGATCGCCATCATCTCGCTCATGCACATCTTGCCGGTTTCGACGCACATGTTGAGGATGGCGCGGAACAGGTCGCTGTCGATCGACGCGTAGTAGCGAACCGGCTCGTTGGCGCTGGGACGTTCCAGCGTCAGGTAGTCCGGCTTGCCGAGCCGGCTGCCGCTCGCCTTGGCCTTCTCGATCCAGCCGGCGAACTCGGCATCGGACAGGCCATGGAACGCGAAGCGCATGCCGGAGAAGCCGGCGCCGCTGTAGTTCGCCGAGAAGCCGCGATAGAGTCCGGGCTTGTTGATGACGGCGTGAAGCCGGCTCTGCATGCCCGGCATCGCGTAGATCTGGCCGGCGAGTGCCGGAATGTAGAACGAGTTCATCACCGACGAGGCCGTGATCTTGAAATCGAGCGGCCGGTTCACCGGCGCAGCAAGCTCGTTCACGGTCGCGATGCCATATTCGGGATAGATGAACAGCCACTTCCAATCGAGCGCGACGACGTTGACCTCGAGCGGCTTGTCCTGCGCGGTCACCGGACGATCGGCCGCGATGCGGCCAAGCGTGCGATAGGGATCGAGCAGATGCGTGCCCATCCAGGTCACGGCGCCCAGGCAGATGATGATCAGCAGCGGCGCGGCCCAGATCAAGAGCTCGAGCTGGGTCGAGTGATCCCAGTCCGGCGTGTACGTCGCCGCGTCGTTCGACTGGCGGTAGCGCCAGGCGACGACGGCGGTCGCCGCCATGACCGGCACCACGATCAGCAGCATCAGCACCGTGGCGATGATCACCAGATCGCGCTGCTGGGCCGCGACGTCCCCGGAAGGCGCCAGCACGACCAGATTGCAGCCGCCGAGCGTGAGCCCCAGCGGCAGCAGAGCCAACAATTTCCAGTAGCGCACGCTCAACCTCGTCGAAAGGCGGATTTCTGAACGAGGCCTGAGGTAGCGGCGAGACGACGTGCCCGACATTGGACAATTTGTCCAATGTCGGTGCGGCGCCTGGGCAGACAATGACGGGTGCAGATCGAAGGCGTAAAAGGACTGCAGGCAGCGCGATGACACAGGCAGCGGCGACCGCCGACGGCGAAACCAACCTCTCCCGCTCGCATGAGGCGCATCCGGGCGAGATCGCGATCGGCGTGGTCATCGGCCGCACGTCGGAGTTCTTCGACTTCTTCGTGTTCGCGATCGCCTCGGTGATCGTGTTTCCGCGGCTGGTGTTTCCGTTCGCCGACGAGCTGACGCAGACGCTCTATTCCTTTGCGCTGTTCGCGCTCGCCTTCATCGCCCGCCCGTTCGGCAGCGTGATCTTCATGGCGGTCGACCGCCGCTACGGCAAGAGCGCCAAGCTGATCACGGCGCTGTTCCTGCTGGGCACCTCGACCGTCGCGATCGCCTTTCTGCCGAGCTATCACACCGTCGGCGCCGCCGCGATCTGGCTGTTGGCGCTGGCGCGGATCGGCCAGGGCCTTGCCTGGGGCGGCGCCTGGGACGGGTTGGCGTCGCTGCTCGCCATGAACGCGCCGGAGCATCAGCGCGGCTGGTACGCGATGATCCCGCAACTCGGCGCGCCGCTTGGGCTGATCGTCGCCAGCGTGCTGTTCGCATTCTTCGTCGGCAATCTCTCGGCCGCAGACTTCTTCGACTGGGGCTGGCGCTATCCGTTCTTCGTGGCGTTTGCCATCAACGTCGTGGCGCTGTTCGCGCGGCTGCGCATGGTGGTCACGCCGGAATATGACGAGCTGTTCCACTCCCGAGAACTGCAGCCGGCCCGGGTCGTCAACACCATCCGGCATGAAGGCCGCAACATCGTGATCGGCGCATTCGCGCCACTGGCGAGCTTTGCGCTGTTCCACATGGTGACGGTGTTTCCGCTGTCCTGGGTGTTCCTGTTCACCAAGGAGACGCCGGCGCGCTTCCTGATCATCGAGGCGGTCGGCGCGGTGTTCGGCGTGGCCGCGATCGTCGCCTCCGGCATGCTCGCCGACCGCATCGGGCGCAAGTCGCTCTTGATCGGCTCGGCGATCGCGATCGCGGTGTTCTCGGGCTTCGCGCCGCAGCTGCTCGACGCCGGCGCGGTCGGCGAGACCGTCTACATGGTGCTCGGCTTCATCCTGCTCGGCCTGTCGTTCGGCCAGTCGTCGGGCGCCATCGCGTCGAATTTCGCACCGACCTTCCGCTACACGGCGTCGGCGCTGACGGCCGACCTCGCCTGGCTGTTCGGCGCCGGCTTCGCCCCGCTCGCCGCACTGGTGCTGGCGGCCAATCTCGGCCTGCTCTCGGCCGGCGGCTATCTGCTGTCCGGCGCGGTGTGCACGTTGCTGGCGCTATGGCTCAGCGCGCCGCGGCAGTTGCAGCAGGTGTGAGCACACGACGCGTTGGGGCCTCATGGTTCGAGACGCGCCGCCAGCGGCGCTCCTCACCATGAGGGTTAGCATCTCACCGCAAGTCGGCCCTCGTCCTGAGGAGCCCGCCGGAGGCGGGCGTCTCGAACGACGGTGACAGCCCCGCTGCTCGCTACAAACGCCTTCAGGCCACCAACTAAGTCCCCCGCCACTTCCGCTCCGCCTCGTCCCAGGCGGCGAGCGGCTGCAGGTCGGGGACCCAGGCGAGGCCGGTCTTGGCGTCGGAGGAGACGGCCTCCGGCGTCACCACCATGTCGAGCAGCGCCGGACGGTTGGCCAGCGCGCGCTTGATTGCAGGCGCGAGCTGCTCTTCGGTCTCCACCCGCTCGGCATGCATGCCGAAGGCGCGCGCCATGGCGGCGTGATCGGCGAATTGCAGCTTGGTGCCGACGACCTTGCCGTGCGTCACGGTCTGGTCGTGCACCTCGATCTGCCAGGCGCCGTTGTTGGCGACGACGATCAGGACCGGCGCCTTGTGGCGCACGGCGGTGTCGACCTCGATCGCGTTGAAGCCGAACGCGCCGTCGCCGGTCGCGACCACCACGGGCTTGTCGGGGAAAGCAAGGCTTGCGGCGATGCCATAGGGCACGCCGATGCCGATGCAGCCGAACGGGCCGGGATCGAGCATCAGCGGCGCGCTCAGGCCGACGCGGGCAAACGAGAGGAAATCTCCGCCATCGGTGATCACGACAGCGTCGTTGCCGATGGCGTCCTGCAGCGCCGACAGCACACGATTCGGATGCAGCCGTCCGTCGCTGCCGACCGGCGCCGTTGCCATGCTCTGGCGCAGCTTGGCCGCGCGCTCCTGATGCGCAGTGCGGAGCTTGGCCGCCCATTGCCGGTCGACGGCGGATTCGCGATTGGCCGCCAGTGCCACGATGGCGCGCAAGGTCTCCGACGGGGATGCCAGGATCTCCGCGGCGCCGCGGCGGTTGTCGCGCAGCTCCGACGCGGTGTCGCTGATGCGCACGAATTTGGCGTCCTTGAACACGGCCGGCGAGCCATAGGCGAGCTGGAAGTCGAGCCGGCGGCCGACTGTCAACACCACATCGGCATCCCCCATCACGGCGCCGCGCATCGCGCCGACCACCGAGGGGTGATCGTCGGGCACAAGCCCCCTGCTCTCACCGGTGTCGAGATAGACCGCGCCGAGCCGGTCGAGCAGTACGATCAGTTCGGGGCCCGCACCGCGCGCGCCGCGGCCGGAGATGACGAGCACGCGGCGCGCCGACCACAACAGCTCGACGGCTTTCTCGACCTCGGAAGCGTCGGGCCGCGTCGCCCTGCGCGGCTTCGGCGCGAGATGCTCCTCCAATTGAAGCGCCTTCGGCACCGTTCCGCGCAAGGTGTCCACGGGGAAATCGATGAAGACAGGCCCGGGCTCGCCGCCATCGCCGACGGCACGGGAGATCGCCTCGTCGAGCTCCTGCAGCACCAGCGATGGCTCGCGGACGGTGCGCGCATAGCGCGTGATCGAGCGCACCAGCTGGGTGTGATCCATATCCTGCAGGCCGCCGCGGTTCTCCTGCGGCCGCGGATTGCCGCCCGAAAGCACCAGCACCGGCGCGCGCGAGACATGGGCGTTGGCGATGCCGGTGATGGCATTGGTCATGCCGGGCCCTGCGGTGACCAGCGCGACGCCAAGCTCGCCGGTCAGCTCGGCATGCGCCTGCGCCATGTGCACGGCGGCGCGCTCGTCGCGCACGTCGATGATGCTGATACCCTCGGCGTCGAGCCGCATCCAGATCGGCATGATGTGGCCGCCGCACAGCGCGAACACGCGGCTCACACCCCGGCGCTTGAGCAGGCGGGCGATCAGATCAGCGGCACTGTCGGGAGAGATTTTCATCGGACCACTCCAGCGGATGATGTTGCGATCAGCCCGGCGCGAGCCAGGCCACGAGCAGCGACACGGTGAGAACGGCGAAGATGTGCGAGACCAGAATCGAGCCTGAGGTGACGCCGGCCTCGAGGCCATGGAGCTTGGCGATCGTGAACGGCCCGGAGCCGATTGGCAGCGCGCTCAGAATCACGGCCGAATGCGACCACAGCGGCGGCATCGAGAACACGTGAAAGGCGAGCAGCGCGGTCACTGCCGGCTGCATCACGAGCTTGAGCGAGACGAGGATGGCGATCGAGGTCGCATCGCGCGTCACGACACGTTCCTGCGCCAGGAACAGCCCGATGCAGACCAGCGCCGCCGAGCAAGGTCGTGAAGCTCAGAAACGGCGCCGGCAATGCGAAGCCGCTGAGGCCGACCCCGAGTCCGGCGACGGGCGCGATGAACAGCGGACTGGTCAACAACGAGCGCGCGACCTTGGCGATCGTTGCGCCCAGCGTGGCGCCCTTCTGCAGGTCCATCTCGACCACCACGATCGCGAACAGGAACAGCACGCAGGCCGTGAACAGCGTGGCGATGATCGAGGCTGGCGCGCTGTCCGGGCCGAACACCAGGAGGCACATCGGAATGCCCATGAAGCCGACATTGCTGTAGCCGGCATCGAGTCCCTCGATGCTGGCATTGGCAACACGGCGGCCGCGCAGCCGGCTGATCACGAAGCCGGTCGCGAAGGTCGCGGCAATGCCGCCGCAGAACGCGGCGATGAAGCCGAACTGGCTGACCTGCTCGACGTTGATCTTGGACATCGCCGTGAAGATCAGCGCGGGCAGCGCCAGATAGACCGCGAAGCGGTTGAGGTTGTCGGTCGCGGTGCGATCGAACACACCGTACCAGCCGCACAGGAATCCGGTGAGGATCAGAGCGAAGATGGGAAGAGCGGAATTGAGGACGGCCTGCATCGCGGCTACATATCAGACTGGTACGAACTGCAGCCATCTTAGTTAGGAAAATCTCTTCTTCAGCTCGCGATGCAGGATCTTGCCGGTGGCATTGCGCGGCATCTCGGCGTCGGTGATGAAGGCGTAGGAACGCGGCCGCTTGAAACCGGCGAGTCGTTCTTTTGCCCACTCGACCAGCTCGCTCTCCTGCACGGCCATGCCGTCGCGAGGCACGATCACGGCGTGCACGCGCTCGCCCCATTTGTCGTCGGGCAGGCCGATCACGGCGATGTCCTTGACGCCCGGATGGGCGCCGACCAGCGCCTCGACCTCGGAGGGATAGATGTTCTCGCCGCCTGATATGATCATGTTGCTCTTGCGGTCGGCGAGCTGGATGTAGCCGTCGGCATCGCGCCGCGCCATGTCGCCGACCGAGCAGTAGTCGCCGCGAAACGCCTCCCTGGTCTTCTCCGGCAGCCGCCAGTAGCAGTCGAAGGTGTGCGCGTTCGAGGAATAGAGCTCGCCCGCCTCGCCGTCCGGCACCTCGTTGCCGGCCTCATCCAGCAGACGGATGGGCGCGGCGCCGACGCATTCGCGGCCCACGGAGCCGAGCTTGGTGAACTGCTCATGCGGATGCAGCATGGTGACCCAGCCGGTCTCGGTGGCGCCATAGAGCTCGTAGAGGCCGGACTTCGGAAACATCTCCATCACCTCGCGCTTGGTCTCGGGGCGCGCCGGCGCCGAGGAGATCATCAGCTTGGTGACCGCGCTGAAATCATGCTGCGCGCGCAACCCGCGCGGCAGATCGAGCATCATGATGTAGTGCGTCGGCACCAGCGAGGTGAAGGTCGAGCCACCGTCCGCGAGCGTCGTCACGGCGTGCTCGGGATCGAAGCTCTTGCGCGAGTAGATCGAATTGACGCCGCCGATATAGCCGAAGGCGCCGAAGAAATTCAGCGAGTTGGCATGGCACATCGGCATCACCAGCAGTGCACCATCGTTGCGGCTGAGCTTCAGCTCGATCTCGGTGACCATCGACAGCAGCACGGCGCTGCGATGGCTGCGCAGCACGCCCTTCGGCTTGCCGGTGGTGCCCGAGGTGTACATCAAGGTCCAGGGATCCGACAGTGCGACCTGCTGGCCAGGCTCGCGATCCGCAGCCGCGGCGATGATATCCTCATAGCCGCGATAGCCCGCGGGACGCGGCTTGGTGCCGAAATGGATGAAGCGGTCGTCGGGGATGCCGAGATCCTGGCGCGCCTCCTCGACGAGGCCCGTCAGCTCGTCTTGCACGATCATCGCGGCCGCATCGGCATTCTCTACGATGAACTGCACCTCGGGCGCGGTGAGGCGGAAATTGATCGGCAGCGCCACCAGGCCGGCCTTGGCGGTGGCCGCGTAGATCTCGCACCATTCCACGCAATTGTAGGCGAGGATCGCGACGCGATCGCCCTTGGCCAGGCCGAGCCCGAGCAGCGCGTTGGCGAGCCGGCAGGCACGCTCGTTCCACAGCCTGAAGCTCATCGCACGGTCGAGATCGCGCGCACCCACGCGCTCCGGTGCCGTCCTCGCATGGGCCGACAGCATCTGCCCGAAGTTGAAGAGATCCCTCATCGTCGTTTCTCCCGGCAGCCGGGTGTGACGACGCCGACTGGCGCGCGCCTCCCGTGGAGCGCGATGACGGTCGGCGACAGACTAGTTGATATCCTTCGTGATCCGGACCAGCGTCTGGTCGACGAAGCTCTTGGCGTCCTGATCCGGCTTGCGGAACAGCTCGCGCTCGACCGTCAACGTCCGGCCCGGAATCGCCTTCTTGCAGACCTCACGCAGGAACACGCCGCCGACCGGCTGCTCGCCCGCCGTCGGCTGCTGCTCCTTGCAATCCCAGCCTTCGGCGCCATAGCGCGACTTCACCTGGTTGCCGAGCAGGAACGCCTTCTTGCGGATGTAGAGCCGCGCCTTCGGATCGGTCTCGATGGTGAGGCCGGTGACGGCGCCCTTGTCGTCGACCAGGGCCGTCAGAAGCACGGGATGACCGGCGACCTTGGTGCCGTCCTGGCTGGTCTCCGGATCGAACTCGAAACGCACCGCATGCATCCCCTGCGCATCGGCAGGGCAGTCGCGCCAGCCCGACCACGCGTCGAGCTTGCGATCGGGATCCTTGGCGCAGGTCAGATTGACGTAGCCAGCGTCGGGCAGATCGCCGACCGGCATGCCGACGGTGATGTCGCGCAGATCGTAGTTCGGCACGGCCTGGGCAGAAGCCGCATGCATCACGAAGGACAGCAGAAACGTAGCGAGGATCGCAGCGCAATTTGACCGTTTCATTTCGATGGCTCGCTTGTCGAGGACTCGCTTGCAGGCTTGGCAGCATTGGCCTTGTAGATGTCGCAGACGCGCGAGGTGTTGCCGAAGAAGGCTGTGCACTCGTCGTAGTTCGGCTCGCCGCGTCCCTTGATGTGCGCGAGCACGTAGTCCGCGACCGCTTCGATATCGTTGGGCCGCAGGAACGTGCCGCCTTCCGGCGGCACGCGCTCGCCCACGTCCTGGCGGTTCATGTCGTAGCATTTCGTCGTGTCGTAGGAGCCGCGCGCAAAGTAGGGCATCCCCGTCCCTGGCCGGCCACAAGTGACGGTCTCGACGATGTGCTCGCGCGTGAGCTGGGTCTTGCGCAAGGACAGCGCGTCGCCGCCATAGCCGCCACCGCCATTGCCGTGCCATTTGTGGCAGCCGACGCAGTTGGCGCGCTTGAACACCGCCTTGCCCGCCTCGGTCGGATCGGCTGCTGATTGCGCCGAGGCGAGCGATCCAGAAGCGAGAACGCAAGCCAACGCCAAGCCGGACGTGATCCCACTGAGTTTCATCTGATCTTCTTGTCGAACGGGGGATAGGGAGGAGCGGAGGCGATCATCGCCTCCGCTCCTCGCGATGTCACAGCGAGAAGACGTAGAGCATCGAGCCGGGCTGGATCTTCTTCAGCTCGGGCGTGGCTTCGATGAACCACTTGTCCCAGGCGCCGCCGAGACCGACCAGGATCGCGACATACTGCTTGCCGTCGACAGAGAACGTCACCGGGGGCGCATTGACGCCGCCGCCGGTGTTGAACTCCCACAGCTTCTGCAGCGTCTTGCCGTCGAGCGCCATCACCTCGCCCGAAGGCTGGCCGGAGAAGACGAGGTCAGGCGTCGCCAGCATGCCGCCGAGATTCGGGAACGGCGTCTCCATCTTGCCGGCGACCTTGCCGGTGGTGACGTCGATCGCGGTCACGCTGCCCGTGATCTTGAACGGCTGGCTCGGTCCGCCGCCGGTCCAGAACTCGCGCGCCTTCAGCTTGTCCTTGGTCGACTCCTCGACGGTGATCCGGTTACAGCTCTCGATGACCGGAATGTACCAGAGCTTCAGGTCCGGATTGTAGGCCGTCGGCGGCCAGTTCTTGCCGCCCATGTTGCCCGGGCAGATGTCCGCGACCTTGTTGTCGCGGCTCGGCGTGACCGCGGCATTGTAGCGTTGCACCGGATTCTTCGGATCATACTCGATCGGCTTGCCGGTCTCGGCATCGAGGCCCTTGGTCCAGGTCACCTTCTTGACGAAGGGCAGGCCCCAGATGAACTTGCCGCTGGTCCGATCGATCGCATAGGCGAAGCCGTTGCGGTCGGCCTCCAGCGCGAGCTTCAGGGTCGATCCGTTCGGTGCTGGCACGTCGACCAGGACGTTCTCGGCGACGCTGTCATAGTCATAGGGATCGTTCGGCGTGTGCTGATAGTGCCACTTGATCTTGCCGGTGTTGGCGTCGAGCGCCAGCGAACTGTCAGTGTAGAGATTGTCGCCCGGCCGATAAGCGTTGTCCCAATCCGGGCCGGGATTGCCGACGCCCCAGATGATGGTGTCGGTCGAGGGATCGTAGGTGCCCGTCACCCAGGTCGAGCCGCCGCCGGCCGCGGCCGCGTCGTTGCTGTCCTTCCAGGTCTCACTGCCGGGCTCGCCCTTCGCCGGAATGGTGTGGGTGCGCCAGACTTCTTTCTGTGTCGACAGGTCGGTCGCGGCGATCCAGCCGCGGATGCCGTATTCGGCACCTGCGACGCCGGAAACGGCCATGTTCTTCACGATCAGCGGTGCGCCGGTGATGACCTCGCCCTTGTCGGGATCAGCGACCTGGCGCTGCCAAGCGACCTGGCCGGTCTCCTTGTTGGTTGCGATCAGGCGGCCGTCGAGCGTGTGGGAGATGACCAGATTGCCCCACAGCGCGACGCCACGATTGTCGACGCCGCAGCAGGCGATGGCGCCGGCCCAATCGTGATCCGTCTTCGGATCCATCTTCCAGACCATCTGGCCTTTGCCGCCGCGCGCATCGATCTTGTAGACCGAGCCCCAGCCGTCGGTGACATAGATCATGCCGTTCTCGACGATCGGAGTGCCTTCGAGGCCGCCATGGCTCCAGATGCCGCCGCCCTCGACGCCGCCGAGATGCATGGTCCAGGCGACCTTGAGGTTCTTGACGTTGTCCTTGTTGATCTCTTTCAGCGCAGAGAACCGCGTCCCCGAATAGTTCTTGTGGTGATGCAGCCAATTGCCGGATTCCTTGTCGGCGTTGAGCAAGCGCTCCGGCGTCATCTCGTCGGCGGCCTGCGCCGGCGATGCGAGGTGGAAACAGGCGAAGGCTGCGCTGGCCAGCAGCACCGCCCGCAAGGTCGACCTGACGTTAATCCTCATCGTTTCCTTCTCCCACTACTGATTTATGAGTTCGATCGAACGCCGCTCCGCCAGGCTCGGCAGCGGAGAGGAAGCAAGCGACAAACAAGCTTCAAGGGGACGCCTTCAAGGGGACTTGCGAACCTCGACCTCCGTTTCGATGGATCCTGCCTTCTGGAATACGATCGTGCAGGTGAAGCGCTTGCCCGGCTCGAGCGGCTCGCGCGTCTGCAGCAGCATCACGTGATAGGCGGTCGGCAGCAGCACCAGCGTGCTGCCCGCGGGAATCGGGATGTTGGGGATGGAGCGCATCGCGGGCGCGCCTTCGCCGCGGTCGACGGTGTGGCGTTCGGAGAAATTGGCGATCGGACAGCGCACGCGCAGCAGCGCTTCCGGCGCGCTGGTTTCGTTCTTGACGGTAATCAGCAGGGGGATGTCTCGGCCGACCTCGGGCGCGGCGGGCACCCAGGCTTCGGACAGCGTCAGACCTTCGCCAGCCGCCGCGGGCGCGGGCGTCATCGACACCAACAGCGCCGCAACAGCCGCCAGAGACTGGCGTCGCCCGGCCGGCACCACGCCAGCGCGCACGCTGCCCTCCGAGGGCGTCGGGAAGCTCTGATCACGCCTCGAACGAGCCGGTTGATCCGACACGGACGCCCTCCCCACCTATTGAAGCCGTTTTAGCTTGGCTCCTTATTTTTGAATTCGTACTCTGAATTCGAATTCCTCGCAAATGGATTTTCGCCCTTGACATGCTAATCTCCGGCAAAACGTGATGGCTCATGAGAATCGTGCCCCCTGCCCCCTCTTTGGTCGACCAGGTCGTCGAAGCGATCACTGACGAGATCGTCAGCGGCGTGCTGATGTCCGGTTCCCGGCTGATCCAGGACGATCTCGCCGAGGCCTATGGAGTCTCGCGTCAGCCCGTGCAGCAGGCCTTGATGCTGTTGCGCGGCTGTGGGCTGGTGCAGAGCGCACCCGGCCGCGGCCTGATCGTGGCGCCGCTCGACCCCGGCTTCGTGCGGGATCTCTATGAGATGCGCGCGGTGCTCGAAGGTCTTGCAGCACGGCTCGCAGCCGAGCGCGCCAGCGATCGCGCCGCGCGCGAAGGTCCGGCCTACATCGCCGCCGGTCACGAGGCGGTCAAAAGCGGCCTCGTCGGCCGCAAGATCGAAACCGACATCGCCTTCCACCGCTTCCTGGGTGATCTCTCCGGCAATACGCTGATCGGCGAGACGATGGCGCCGCATTGGCCATGTCTGAAGCGGGTGATGTCCGACGTGCTGCAGAAGGAGCAGAGCATGTCCCGGAGGGTCTGGGACGAGCACGAGGACATTCTCGCCGCCATCGTCGACGGGCGTAGCGCCGACGCCGAACGGCTGAGCCGCGAGCACATTTCGCGCGCGGCGCGTGTGTTCATCCACCACATCGAGCTCCAGCAGGAGAGCCGCCCGAAGCAGCGGCGCATGCTCTCGGCCAAGAAGATGTCGCTATGATCGCCACGGATCGCACACTCTCGGCGGTGAGAGTGCCGGGCGGCCGGCCGGCCGCCGCGCGCCGACCGGGGATCACGCCTGATCTGCTGCAGGAGGCCGCGTGCCGCCGCTGAAGACACAGCCGAACCTGACCGAACGCGTCTACCAGCGCATCCTCTCGGACATCGTTGGCGGCGAGCTGCCGGAGTCTGCGCGCCTGATCCAGGATGATCTGGCGCGCGACCTCGGCGTGTCGCGGCAACCGGTGCAGCAGGCGCTGCTCCTGCTGCGCAATCAGGGTTTTGTGCGCGAGGCGCCGGGGCGAGGCCTGGAAGTCGCGCCGATCGACACCGACTTCATCCGCAATCTCTATGAAATCCGCGCCGTTGCCGAAGGCCTCGCCTCGCGGCTCGCGGCGACCCGCGGCGCCGAACGCGCCGCCGACGAAGGCCCCAAACTGATCGAGGACGGCCGCCGCGCCGAGCGCGAGCATTCGGTCGAGAAGCTGATCGAGGCCGACGTCAAGTTTCACGAATTCCTCTACGAGATCTCCGGCAACTCGGTGATCCAGGACACCACCCAGCCGCATTGGCTGCATCTGCGTCGCCTGATGGGCGAGGTGCTGATGCGCGACGAGACCCCGCGGCGGATCTGGGACCAGCACGAGGGCATCCTGCAGGCGGTGATCGCGGGCGACGCGCAGCAGGCCGAGGATCTTGCGCGGCAACACATTACGCGGACCGCCACCGTGCTGCTGGCGCGGTTGACCAGTCAGCGCGAGCCCGTGCCGGTCGCGACGGCGTCCTGATTAGGTCGGACCTGGCTTCGACCTGCGACAGCCGACAGCGCTGCGATCAGGAACCCCGGCATCGTTTCGGACGTTCACGAAGGGGACGCTCAGTATCCCATTTTCAGCGTCGGCAACAGCCCGCGCCAGCCGACGGATCGCGTGACGTGCACAGCAAGGCAACCTCCCCGACCTTCAGCCCCGCCGCCGACATCGAGGGCGTCTCGGACCAGCAGCGGCGGGAGATCCGGGCGCAGAGCCGGCCCAACGCGGCACTGATTCATGAGACCATCCGCGCCGAGGGCGAAAGCGAGCTCGAACGGCGCTGGTGGGCCATTCTGTTGTCGGGCTTCGCGGCAGGACTGTCGATGAGTCTGTCGCTCATCGTACAGGGCGAGTTCTACGCCTTTGTCGCCGACGAAGCGGCGCGGCGGCTGTTTGCTCCGCTCGGCTATACCGCCGGCTTCCTCGTGGTGGTGCTCGGCCGGCAGCAATTGTTCACCGAGAACACGCTGACGCCGATCCTGCCGCTGCTGCATCATCGGGATGCAAAGACGCTGGGACAGGTGGCCCGGCTCTGGAGCCTCGTGCTTCTCGCCAATATCGTGGGGACATGGGCCGCCGCAGCAGCGCTGGCGCACACCGATGTGTTCGAGCCGCGGATCATCGATGCCTTCACCGAGCTAAGCCGCCACACCGTCGAAGGTCCGTTCTCGACCACCTTCATGCGCGCGATCTTCGCGGGCTGGCTGATCGCATTGATGGCGTGGCTGCTGCCGGCCGTGCGCGGCGCGCGCGCCCATATCGTCATGGTGATGACCTATCTGGTCGCGCTCGGGCAGTTCGCGCACATCGTCGCCGGATCGGTCGAATGCGCCTTCCTGGTTCTCAAGGGACAGACCTCGCTGTGGGACTATGTCGCGATGTTCTTCGTCCCGACGCTGCTCGGCAATGTCGTGGGCGGGACGACGCTGGTAGCCCTGCTCAATTATGGTCAGGTCGCAGCCGAGCTCGACCAGAATTCCTAGTCCCGGCGCGGATCGTCACGCCGCCGGCAAGGTGAAGGAGAACGTGGCGCCGCCCTGCGGCTCGTTGGCCGCGGACAGCTCGCCGCCGTGCTCGCGGACGATGCCGTAGCTGATCCAGAGCCCGAGACCCGTGCCCTCGCCGACGCGCTTGGTCGTGAAGAACGGCTCGAAGATGTGGCTCAGATGATCCTTGTCGATGCCGGACCCATTGTCGGTGATCCTGAACGCGATCTCGCTGCCCTGGCGTGCCGCCGAAACGACGAGGCGCGGCAACTCGGTCGCACGCATCGCGTCGATCGCGTTCTCCACGAGGTTGACGATCACCTGATGCAGCTGGCCTTCATTGCCGGAGATCCACAGATCCGGCTCGACATCGATCTGGATGTCGACGCGATGCTGCTTGGTACGGCCCGCCCACAGCACGGCCGTATTGATCAGCCGTTCGATATTGACGCGCTCGACCTCGCCGAGCTTCGAGAACGACAGGCGGCGCAGGTTCTTGACGATCTCGCTGATACGCACCGCGCCTTCCAGCGTGCCCTCGATCAGCGGGCCGAAATCATCGAGGATGGCATCGATCCGGAGATCCTTGCGGAGCGCGGCGACGTCATCCGCGACCGGCTGCTCGTGGATGGCATCGAGATAGCCGACCAGCGAGGTGCGGTAACGCATCAGCGTGTGGATGTTGCCATAGACGAAGCTGATCGGATTGTTCAGCTCGTGCGCGACACCGGCGACGAGGCGGCCGAGGCTCGCCATCTTCTCCTGCTCGACCAGCTGCCGCTGCGCCCGCTGCAGCTCGTGATGCGCCTTGTGCAGGGCCTCATAGGCGCGGCGAAGCTCGCCGATCGGCCGTCCTGTCAGCACCACGCCGATGAAGCGGCCGCGATGATCATGCCGGGGCGAGCTGTTGATCGCGAACAGATCGGAGCTGGCGCCGGCCGCCGCGGCAAAGCGCAATTCGCCGTCGACCACCTCGGCGCTGCTGCGCGGCTTCAGCAGCGCGGCGAGCTTGGGCCGATGATCGGGGTCGATCATCTCGGCGATGTTACGACCGGCGATGTCAGGCAGAGCCCGTCCTGACGTCTGCAAGAAGGCCGAGTTGGCCTGCTGCACCGTGCCTTTGGCGTCGCACACGACCAGAATATCGGAGACCGACTCGATGACATTGGTGACGAAGGCCTGGGCTTCCTCGAGCTCCGCATTCTTGTGCTCGAGATCGACCTCGTAACGCAGCAGGTCGGAATAGACCTCGTCCATCTTGCGGATCACTTCGATCCACACGCCTTCGCGCTCGCTGTCGAGCTCGAGCGTGCTGCTGCTCGCGATCAGCCTCAGAAGCGTGTCAGCCCCGGACTCAGGAGAGTGAGTGGCCTTTGCCATTTTTCTTCAGATCGTATCTCGACAATTTGTTCCGCAAGCCGACCCGTGACAGGCCGAGCTCGCTCGCGACGCGACTGATGTTACCATCATATTTTTCCAGACAGTGAACGATGATGGTCTTTTCGAGATCCTCCACCCTGTCCTTCAGGCTCCCGGAACCATTGAGCTTGCCGTTGGCCACGGCCGGCGCGGCGCGACGACCGTTGCGCCGGCCGGAAAAGGGCGGACAGCGCAGCTCGTCGGCATCGGCCAGCACCGCCATGCGCTGGATCTCGTTCTGCAGCTCGCGGACATTGCCGGGCCAATGATAGCGGCAGAACTCCTCCAGCGCCGGCGGCGCGAAGCGCAGATGCGGCCGGTTGAACGATGTCTTCACGGCCGCGAGCACACCTTCGGCGATCAGCGGGATGTCCATCGGGCGCTCGCGCAGCGAGGGCATGTGCACCGGGAATGCGGCGAGCCGGTAATACAGGTCGCGCCGAAAGCGGCCGGCCTCGACCTCGGCTTCGAGGTCCCGGTTGGTCGCGGCGACCACGCGGACGTCGACCTTCCGCACGCGCTGCGCACCAAGCGGCCTGATCTCGCCCTCCTGCAGCACGCGCAACAGCTTCACCTGAAAGGCCGGCGAGGTCTCGCCGATCTCGTCGAGAAAGATGGTGCCGCCATCGGCGACCTCGAACAGGCCGATGCGGTCCTGATAGGCGCCGGTGAAAGCGCCCTTCTTGCAGCCGAACAGCTCGCTCTCCAGCAGCTCATCAGGAAGCGCGCCGCAGTTCTCGACCACGAACGCCTTGGTGGCGCGGGCCGAGCCGTAGTGAATCGCGCGGGCCAGCAGCTCCTTGCCGGTGCCGGACTCGCCGGTGATCAGCACCGAGATGTCGTAGTCCGCGGCGCGGCGGCCAAGCTCGATCACGCCACGCATCGGACTCGCCGCCGAGTGCACGATGCGGTCGAAATCATAGAGCTGCCTGGCAACGCCACGTTTGACCGACACCACCTGCTTGATGTGCGCCGGCGTCGCCTTGACATCGACGCCCGCGGTTTCCGTCTCCTTCTGCAGCCGGTAGAGCTGGATGGCCTCACGCACGATCTCGATCAGGCGGTCCGGCTGCCAAGGTTTCGTGATGTACTGATAGATTCCGGCCTCGTTGAGGCCCGCAATGATGTCTTCGGAATCCGAATAGCCCGAGATGATCATCCTGACAGGATCGGGCCACATCTCGCGCACCCGCTTCAGGAAGCTGACGCCCGACTCCTGCGGCATGCGCTGGTCGCAGATCACGGCATGGACGATCTCGCCTTCGAGCAGCTTCTCGGCATCGACCGTATTGCCGGCACACAACACCTCGAAATCCTGATTGAGGACGCGGCGCAGCGCTTCCTGCGACCGGACCTCGTCGTCCACGACCAATATCGTTCCCTGGATGCCCATCGCGCGTCTCAGCAGATTCGCGGCAGCTGCTCGCCCGACAGCCAGTCGACGATACGGCCGCCGCCGAAGCTCGTGACCATCTGGACGAAGCGGTGGTCGTCGCTGACGGCCGTGCCGATGTCGGCGGCGTCGCGTCCGAGCGGATGCGCCTTCATCGCGGCGAGCACGGCAGCCGCCGCCTCCGACGCAACCACTGCAATCAGCTTGCCTTCGTTGGCGACGTGCAGCGGATCGAGCCCAAGCAGCTCGCAGGCGGCTGCGACCGCCGGCTTGACCCGAATGGCGTCCTCCTGGAGACGGAAACCGAGATTGGACTGCTGGGCAATCTCATTCATCGTGGCCGCCAGCCCGCCGCGCGTGGGATCGCGCATCAGCCGGATGCCATCGCCGCCGGCTGCAACCATGTCAGCGACCAGACCGTGCAGCGAGGCCGAGTCGGAGATGATCTCGGTATCGAAGGTGAGGTTCTGCCGCCGCGACATGATGGCGACGCCGTGATCACCGAGGCTGCCGGACAGCAGCACGCGGTCGCCAGGCTTGGCCTTGTCGGCCGAGAGATCGAGACCTTCCGGCAGCACGCCGACGCCGGCCGTCGAAATGAACACGCCATCCGCCTTGCCACGCTCGACCACCTTGGTGTCGCCGGTGATGATCGCGATTCCGGCCTCGCGCGCCGCTTCGCCCATCGCATCGGCGATCCGCTTCAGATCGGAAAACGGAAACCCCTCCTCGATGATGAAGCTCGCCGACAGATACAGCGGCCTGGCGCCGGCCATGGCGATGTCGTTGACCGTGCCGTGCACCGCGAGCGAGCCGATATTGCCGCCGGGGAAGAACAGCGGCGAGACGACGTAGCCATCGGTCGTCATCACCATGCGGCCGGCCGCGACGTCGAACGCCGACTGGTCGTTGCCGCGCGCCAGCCATTCGTTGCCGAATGCCTCGTGGAACAGGCCGGCAATCAGTTGCGCCATCGCGCGGCCGCCGGCGCCATGCGAGAGATCGACGCAGCCGTTCTTCAGGTCGAGCCGGCGCTGATGCATGCTCATGACGCAAGCCTCCGCTGATGGTCGCGGAAGCGGCCATAGGTCCAATGCGCCGCGCAGGCGCCTTCCGACGACACCATGCAGGAACCGATCGGCGTCTCCGGCGTGCACGCCGTGCCGAACAGCTTGCAGTCCACCGGCTTCTTCAGGCCGCGCAGAATGGCCGGACATTCGCACGCCGGATTGTCGGCGACGACCCGTTCGGACATGGCGAAGCGCAGCTCGGCATCGAGATGTGCGAAGGCGGGCCGCAGCTTCAATGCGCTCGCCGGAATGCTGCCGAGGCCACGCCATTCGAACTGATCGCGTAGCTCGAAGATCTCGGCGACTTCTTGAATGGCGCGCCGGTTGCCGCTGCCGGTGACCGCGCGGCGATACTGGTTCTCGACCTCGTGGCGACCGTCATTGACCTGCTCGATCAGCATCAGGATCGCCTGCATCATGTCGAGCGGCTCGAAGCCGGCGATCACGACCGGCTTGCCGTCATTGCGCGCGAACGGCGCGTAGGGCTCGGTGCCGATCACGGTCGAGACATGCGCCGGCCCGACGAAGCCATCGATCTCGATTGGCGTGTCACTATCGAGGATCGCGCGCATCGCCGGCGGCGTCAGCACATGATTGCAGAACACCGTGAAGTTCGACAGCTGCTTCTTCTCGGCGGCCCGGATCATCACGGCCGTCGGCGGCGTCGTGGTCTCGAAGCCGATGGCGAAGAACACCACCTCGCGGCCGGAATTCTGCTCGGCCAGCGCGATCGCATCCAGCGTCGAATACACCATGCGGATGTCGGCGCCGCGTGCTTTCGCCTTCATCAGCGACGACCCGCGCGAGCCCGGCACGCGCATCAGGTCGCCATAAACGCAGAGGATGACCTCGGGTCGCTCCGCGAGCGCGATCGCCATGTCGATACGCCCGGCCGGCAGCACGCAGACCGGGCAGCCGGGACCGTGGATCATGCGCACATTGTCCGGCAGCATGTCCTCGAGGCCATAGCGCGCGATCGCATGGGTGTGGCCGCCGCAGAACTCCATGAAGCGATAGGCGCGCCCCGGATCGGCCTTGGCGCGGATGGCGCGCGCGAGCCCGGTCGCCAGCTCCTTGTCGCGAAACTCGTCGGCATATTTCATGGCCTAAACCTCCGCCGTTGCGGCGCCCATCTGCCGGAGCAGGTCGAGCGTCTCGCGCGCCTCTTCCGGATCGATCCTGGCCAGCGCATGGCCGACATGAAGGATGACGTAGTCGCCGACGGCGATCTCCTCGATCAGTGCGACCGAGACCTCCTTGCTGACACCGTCGATCGAGACGATCGCCATGTCGTCAGGCAGAAGCTTGATCACCTCGGCAGGAATGGCCAGGCACATCAGACGGTCCCTCCAGACACCATATGTTCTTCGTTGAGTTGCAGGCCGGCGACCCAGGCCTGCCCGAGGCTGAGGCCGCCATCATTGGGCGGCAGCCGGCGCGGCAGCAGCGGGTCGAGACCTGCGGAACGGCAGCCGCGCATGATCTGTTCGGCCAGATGCGCATTGAGGAAACAGCCACCACTCAGCACGACCGTGCCGATGCCGGTCGCGCGCGACGCTGCCGCGATCCAATCGACGCAAGCCGCGGACAACGTGCCGTGAAACAGCCCAGCCGCTTGGACGGCGTCGAGATTACGCGCGATCAGATGCGCGAGCAGCGGGCGCAGCGACAGCACGCCATCGACGATCGTCCAGCCGCGTTCCAAGGTCGCCGGTTCGCGCACCAGCGCCTCCAGCTTCATGGCGGCCTCGCCTTCATAGCTCTGCATCGTGGTGACACCAAGCAGTCCGGCCACGGCATCGAACAGCCGGCCGGCGCTGGTGGTGACCGGAGCATCGGCACGGTCCAGCAGCATGAGTATGTTGCGCGACTGCGGCTGGGCCGCGAAACGCCGCCCAATCTCGTCACCGCGACCGAAATCGTGCAGCACGGAAGCCGCCATCCGCCATGGCTCCCGTGCGGCACGGTCGCCACCCGGCATCTTCAAGGGCGCGAGATGGCCGAGGCGCTGGAAGACTGCTCCGTCGCACGACAGCAACTCACCGCCCCAGGCGCCGGCATCGCTGCCATAGCCGTGGCCATCCAGCACCAGCGCGAGGGCGGGACTGGTGACGCCATGCTCGGCCATGACGGAGGCGGCATGCGCATGGTGATGCTGCACAGGCAGCGTCGGCAGACCGTATGCCTGCGCGAACCGGGTCGATGCCATGTCCGGATGCAGGTCATGCGCGATCGCGACCGGCTCGACGTCGAGGATCGAGGTGAGATGCGCTATTGTTTCCTCGAAGAAGCGGATCGCGGCTGCCGTGTCGAGATCACCAAGATGCTGCGACACGAACGCCTCGTCGCCGCGCGTCACCGTCACCGTTGCCTTCAGCTGAGCGCCGACCGCGAGAATTGGCGGCATGGCGCACGTGAGCCGGATCGGCTCCGGAACATAGCCGCGGGCGCGCCTGATGAAGCGGGGAACGCCGGCCACGACAGCAAGCACGGAATCGTCGGCGCGGATGACGATGTCGCGGTCGTGGGTGACGATCAGGTCCGCAATGTCGGCCAGGTCCGCGAGCGCCTCGGCGTTGTCGGTCAGCAGCGGCTCCCCGCTCGGATTGGCGCTGGTGCAGACCAGCGCCCACGCTGGATCGGCAGCCGCCCGGCGCGCCTCGAGCGCGTGGAAGATCAGATGATGCAATGGAGCGGCCGGCAGCATCACGCCGATCTTCGCAAGGCCCGGTGCGATCGAGGGCGCAACGCGTTGGCGCGAGCGCAGCAGCACGATCGGCCGCGCCACCTGCTCCAGCAGCGCGCGCTCGGCCGTATCGATCTCGGCCATCTCGATTGCAGCGTCAGCCGTAGCCAGCATCACGGCGAACGGCTTGCCGTCGCGCTGCTTGCGCGCGCGCAAACGTTGGACGGCCCGCTCATCCCGGGCGTCGCAGAGCAACTGATAGCCGCCGAGCCCCTTGATCGCGACGATCCTGCCATCGGCGAGCGCGGCCGCGATATCATCGAGGCCATGGCTGAGCCGCGGCCCGCAGCGTGGGCACGAGATCGCCTCGGCATGAAAGCGGCGCCCCGCGGGATCTTCGTAGTCGGACCGGCACGCCTCGCACATCGGAAAGCGCTTCATCGAAGTGCACGCGCGGTCGTAAGGCAGACGTTCGGCAATCGTGAAGCGCGGACCGCAATGGGTGCAGTTGACGAAGGGATAGAGATGGAAGCGGCTGTTGGGATCGAACAGCTCGGCCAGGCATGCCGCGCAGGTGGCCGCATCCGGCACGATCCGCGTCGTGACGCGCCCGCTTACGCTCTCGGCGATCCGGAAGCCCGTGCCGGCATCAGCTGCGATCGGCTCGACGGCGATGTCGTCGATGCGGGCGAGCGGCGGCGTCTGCTGCGGCAGCGCCGCGACGAACGCGGCGACCTCGTCGCCCTCGACCTCGATCAGCACACCGTCAGCGTCATTGGCGACGAAGCCGCCGAGTTGATGGCGCGTGGCCAGGCCATGGACATAGGGACGAAAGCCGACGCCCTGCACGGCGCCGCGGACGCGGAGCCTGAGGCGCGTGGGTTTCGCCGCCAATGTCCGGCCGGGCGCGCTCATCCCTGCACCACGTTCATCGCGCTCGCCCGCATCCGGTCGGACTGCTTCCTGATCCAGGCATAGAACGCCGACAGCCCCTCGCCGGTCTTCGCCGAGATCGTCAGCACCTCGATCTTCGGATTGACACGGCGGGCATATTCGATGGTCTGCGCCAGATCGAAATCGAGCACCGGCGCCAGATCGATCTTGTTGATCAGCATCAGCGCCGAAGCTGCAAACATGTCGGGATATTTGAGCGGCTTGTCCTCGCCTTCGGTGGTCGAGAACACCACGATCTTGCAGGCCTCGCCGAGATCGAACGCGGCCGGACAGACGAGGTTGCCGACATTCTCGATGAACAGCAGCCCGCCGCGCAGTGCCGGCAGCCGGCCATAGGCTTCGCCGACCATGGCCGCGTCGAGATGGCAGCCCTTGCCGGTGTTGATCTGGATCGCAGGCACGCCGGTGGCGCGGATGCGCTCGGCGTCGTTCGAGGTCTGCTGGTCGCCCTCGATCACTGCGACGGGCCGGCTCTGCTTGAGATCGGAGACCGCGCGGACCAGCAGCGAGGTCTTGCCGGCCCCGGGGCTGGAAACGAAGTTGAATGCCAGCACGTCATGCGCGGCGAAGCGTGCGCGATTCTCGGCGGCGAGCCGGTTGTTCTTGCCGAGAATGTCGCGCTCGATCTGGATGATGCGGCCGCTGGAGAGACCGGCAATCTCCTGCCCCGCGGGATTGGCCGAGCAGTCGATGTCGGCGGCGCGGTCGTGATGGTGATCATGGCCGTCATGGCTATGATCATGACCATGGTCGTGGTCGTGGTCGTGATCATGATCATGGTCATGGTCATGGTGATGATGGCCGTGATCATGTCCATGATCATGCTCGCCATGATCATGATGATGATCATCAGCCGCGATGGAGGACTTGCCGTCACTGCAACCACACACCGTGCACATTACTCGACCTCCAGCTCCTTGACCCGCATGTCCTCACCGCCCGTGACCTGCAACTGATGGCTGCCGCAGGCCGGACAAGGCTGATAGCGTTGGCTGATCTCGACGCTGCGCGAGCAGCCCAGGCACCACGCCGCACCCGGCTGTTCGATGATCTCGAGCGTCGCCCCCTGCAACAGGGTCTTTGCGGTTACCGCCTCGAAACAGAACCGCAGCGCGACCGGCGCGACATGGCTGAGCGCACCGATCTCCAGCCACACCGTTTTCACCTTGGCGAAGGCGCCCTTGCGCGCCTCCTGCTCGACGATCTCGACGATCCCTTCGCACAGCGCCATTTCATGCATCGGCCAGCTCCCGGAATGCCAGGTGATAGCCGACGCAGGGATCGAACGACCCGACCAGCGTATGGACGGCGTCGCGATCCCCGGCGCCGCGCAGCGCAGCGCCCATGAGGCTCTTCACGACGGGACCGCGCGGATGGAAATTCCATTCCGTCGGCGCCAGATATTCGAAACGCGCGACCGCGCCGTGCGCATCCAGCTCGATGGCGTGATGCAGCCGGCCGCGCGCGCATTCGACCGCGGCGGCGCCCCGCCGCGGCCCGAGCGCGTAGCTCGCGACGGCGTGCTGGTCGGCCGCTTCGTCTTCCGCCTCGCCGGCCTCGATCCAGCGGAGCAGCTCGGCAATCTCGGTGATCTTGGCTGTGAGGCGTTCGACCGGACCGGCTGATGTTGTCTGATAGCGCTCCGCCTGCCGAGCCCAGACGCCGGTCTCCGGAACCCGGCCGTCGAGCTCGGGCGCCTCGGCGAAGGCAGGTCCCACATCCATCAACTGCTTGACGATGGCGCCGTCGTCGTCGGCCGACAGGACGTCGTGCTCGGCCGGCATGTGCCTCCATCCTCCATCATCGGCGGCCTTCCGGGCCGCGTCCATCATCGATGCAAGCGGAGTTCCTGGCAGAACCGGCTCCGCTGCCGAGCCTATGCCCAGAGCCGCCATGCCCATCTTGATTTGAGACAAGGTTGCAGCGCGAGATTGCTGCTGGGCATCAGCGCCGGAATGCGTCTGCAGCGACGCGACCGTCAGCAACAACCGCTGCGCCAGCTGCGCGGCATTGTGGTTTTCCGCGCAAGGCGCCATCAGCAGACCGCGCATCAGTTCGGCGAAGCGTTCCGCGACGACGGCTTTGATCCGACGATGCCTGGTCAACGGCGTCGCCTTCTCGCCACGCGCCGCTTCCAACGCCGAGAGCAGTGCGACCTGGTGTGCACTGGCGCACAGCGAGAACACCCGCGGCACGGCCGCGAGCAGCATCTCGGCCGGCTTGCCGGCGAACAGCCGTCCCAGCGGCGGCCGTGTGCGCGGCTGAATGTCGACGCCTGTGATCAGCCGATCGGCGACCGACAGCGTCACGTCGATGCGGTTGCGGAAGGTGAGGGTCATGCGCGGCCCTCGGAAAGGGTGCCGCGCAGGAACGCACGGCGATCGATCGCGCTCGCTGGTTTCGCGGCACGTTCGGACGACGGCTCGTCCTCGGGCGCCGTCATCAGCGCAGTCAGCGCGGCTTCCGCCGTTGCACGCGCCGCTGCCATATCCTCGAACTCGAACATCGGCGAGAACAGCGAGCAGCTCGCGATCCGCCCGATCCCGGCGACATCGCCGATCGTGAACTCGAACGAACCGGCCGGGAGCCCGATCTTGACGACGGAGCCCGCAGCGCCTTGCACGGCCGGGGTGACCACGTTCATGAACCAGGGCGTGATGACGATGCCGAGGGTGCGGCCGTCGACATCGGAAAATCCGATCGCCTCGACGTCGAGCGCGTCGTGATAGATCGGCAGCTCGCGCATCGCACGAGCGCCGATCTCGCGATAGACATCGGCGAGACGCTCGCCCCACGCGGTCGGCGTGACGTCAGACGTGCCCTGCTCGACCGCCTCGGTGCTCATGGCTCGACCACCATGAACTTGGCTTTCGGCGCATCGCAGTTCGGGCAATGCCAGTCGTCAGGCAGGGCCGCGAACGGCGTGCCCGGCGGGATCTGCGCAACACCATCGCCTTCCGCCGGGTCGTAGCGCGTCCAGCAGATGCCGCACTCCAGCAGCATGTCATCAGCGAGATCGCTGCGGACACCGAAATTCTCGAAGCCGCCGCTCATGTGAAATAGGCCTCGATGATCTGGGTCAGGCGCTCGGCGGAATCCTCGAAATCCTCAGCCGCGGCGAGCGCGACCACCGGCACGCCGCCGACTTCGAGGGTGTCGAGAATGATCGTGTCCATGGCGTTGAAGAACTGCACCGACCAGACATGGCGGATGCCGGTCGCGAGCACACGGCAGGTGCCGTAGCCGCGCGACATCAGCTGGATCGGGCCGTTGCCGAGCGTCTGCTGCAGGAAGCCCATGTCGGCCGGGCTCATCGGCAGCAGCGTGAAGTTGATGGTCTGCGAGCGCTGACCCGGCCGCCAGGACAGCGCGCGCTCGCGGATCTCGGCGAGCACCGGCAGCGCGTTCATCGTGCCCTCGGGCACGGGGCCGATCGCGATGTCACTTGCGGTCAGATCGGCGGCGGCGCGCGACACGATCTCCGGCACCGCGCCGATCTCGACGTAGTCGTGGCGCTCATCCGCTTCCAGCCGCACCCGCCAGATGCCGGCGAGCACCGATTCCTGGATCTGAGCGAGCGTCCCGTCGGGAAGAGCCACGACACCGGCGACCTCGCCCTCGCCCAGCACATCGTCGATCAGCCTCCGCTCGAGATCGTTGAGACCTTCGAGCCGGAATAATTGCGTCGGCGCACCTGCGGTCTGCGCTCCGATGGCCGCTGCAATCGTCGACAGCAGCTCGACCGCGCGCGGGCAGCTCCGTGCCAGCGCTTCCGAGTCGAGCGAGGCCAGCTTGGCCAGCGCCCCGGAGGCGGTCAGCCCCTTGTGCGACGCATCGAGCGCCTCTTCGCCGATCGGAAAGATGTTGACCGGCTCCTCGGCTCCCTCAGGCGCGATCCAGAATCCCGGCTTCATTGCTCGGCTCCCGCAGGCTGGTGAACAGGGACGATGCTGGCGACGACCGTCGCAGTCGCGCCCAGCGGCCGGTCGATCAGCCGCGAGATGCGATCGACATAGACAGACCAGTCCTGGATCTTGGCAATCAGGCCGAGCGTCTCAGCCCCGCGGCACAGGATCAGGCTCGGCTGCACGCGCACGCCAAATCGCGTCCCGAGCTCGGCCTCCGCGTCGCGGGCGATGATCGCGCCGCGCAGCCGGCCCTGAAACGCCGTGATCAGCTCCGGCAATACGATGGCCACGTCGACCGCCTCGGGAAACCGCGCAGGATCGCCGGCCGACAGCAGCACGGCAACCAGCCCGGCGCGATCGGTCTCGGCGAGAAAGGCATCGACGGTGCCGGTATCCACCTCCGGCAACCCGCTTCGCATGCGCGCGGGGTCACGCTGCTGCATTTCCATCGACGTTTCTCCCTGACCAGTTATCGTTGCCGTCCTCTCCCAAGGTTAGCAATCAATGTGCCAGACGCCCGCTCAACGGCAGACAACCAATGCATTGAAATATATAATATTTTTAATGCAATTAAGGATTGCGAAATCAATCGGAAAGCTACTTGCCAGATGATACCCGGCAACTTTCTTTATTTATGGAAAGCTTGTTATCAGCAATCTGGTGGCCGCCCAAGGCATTTGCGGCCGCTACCGCAGATGCTCCGGAAGCTCCGGCTCGCGCCCGATCAGGTCGGCGAAGAAGTCGTCGCAATTTTCGCCGTTCACGGCGGCCTGCAGGCCGCGCAGCGCCTCGCCGATGAGCCGCGCTTCTTCGTCATCGAGCAAGCGGACGGCGTTGTCGATATAGACGAGCACCTTGGCTCCGACCGGCGGGTTCGACAGCAACAGCACCGAGACGCGGCGCTCCTCGCCGGCGAAGCTGCACAGCGCCGAGACGCCATCGGTCTCCAGGATCGTCATCGGCAGGCCAAGACACATGGTGGATCCCCTCGCGACACGGTCACTCGGCCGGCCGCGCCCTCAGCTCATAGCTGTGATGGTCGATGTCGTTGGCGAGCAGGCGCGCGTCGCCGACGAGCGGCTCGCGCCGCGGCACGGCGGCCGCGCCCCATTCCGCCAGCAGGGCACAGGCCAGCTCGATCGCCGGCTCGATCTGCGCGTGCACCGGCGCGGTGAGCGGCCCGCCCCAGTCCTCGAGGTCGAGCGGCTGGCAGCCGATCAGCGCGAGCCTTTGCGGATAGCGGCCGAGCAGATCGGCCGCGCTCAGCACTTCCTGGAAGCCGGTCTGGTGCAGGCTCATCTTCTTGGCGCCGGTGAAGCGCGGCACCTCATCGTCCCGGACGAGCTTGAGCTCGCCCGGCACGAGACCATAGTCGATCGCGTCGAACACGATCAGGCCATCGGCTTCCTCGACATAGTTGACGAGGTAGAGCCCCTGTGTGCCACCGTCGAGGATCGTGACGTTGTCGGGCACGGTGAAGCGGCGGTGGAATTCCTCCACCACCCGCACCCCGAAGCCTTCGTCCGCCCAGAGAATGTTACCGATCCCGAGCACCAGGATGCGGTCGCGCCCGCTCTCATCGACCATGCCGCCCCCCCCTGTCAGTCGCGGAACTGCCGCTCGCCTGAGATCATCGAGGAGATGATGCTCTGGCGTGACATGATGTCTTCGCGAATGGCGGCATAGACGTGCACCATCACGAAGGTGACCAGCGCCCACATCCCGAGATGATGCCAGGTGTGGACATCCTGGCTGTTCGGCCAGATCGAAAACACCCAGCCGAACAGCTTGTGCTGCCAGCTGTCGATGCCAGTACCTTCCGAATAGAGCGCGAAGCCGGTGACGATCATGAAGGTCACGAACAGCGTGAAGCCGGTGAACATCGCCGTCTGCGCCAGCGGATTGTGGCCGACATACATCTTCGGCTCACGTTCCAGGAAGGCGTACCAGCGGATCTCGTGCAGCACTTCCTTCCAGAACTGCTTGCGATGCACCGGAATGTAGAAGATCTGCCGGGAGTGATGGTTGCCGACGAAGGCCCAGAAGATGCGGGCGAGGAAGAACACCGCCAGCACCTGCCCCGCCGCGAAATGGGCAAAGCGGATGTAGCCCATCACGAAATTCGCCGACGCCTCCCCCGCCACCGTCGGCAGCGGCGAGCCGATCAGATAGCCGGTGATCATCAGAACGATGATCGCGAACGCGTTGACCCAGTGGCAGATGCGCACGGGCGCTTCGTAGACATAGACCGTGGGCCGGCCGACCGCATGCTCGCCGGCCGCATCGGCCGCGATCGCGGCCAGATTGGGCTCGGACTCCGCGGGACGTGCAACTGCATCCATCATGGCGCTTCTCCCGCCTACCTGACCTTGACCTGGGCCAGTTCCTGGCCATCCGGGCTCATCACGTGCGTCGAGCACGCCAGGCACGGATCGAAGGAATGGATCGTGCGCAGGATCTCCAGCGGCTGCTCGGGATTGGCCATCGGGGTGTTCATCAGCGACGCCTCGAATGCGCCGATGTTGCCCTTGGGATCCCTCGGCGAGCCGTTCCAGGTCGTCGGCACGACGCACTGGTAGTTGTCGATCTTGGTGTCCTTGATCTTGATCCAGTGCGCGAGCGCGCCGCGCGGCGCCTCGGTGAAGCCGACGCCCTTGGCCTCCTTCGGCCAGCTCTCGGGCTTCCATTTGTCGACATTCGCCGTCGAGCTGTCACCCGCCTTGATGTTGGCGATCAGCTTGTCCTGGAAATAACGCATCTGGCGTCCGGCCCAGACCGATTCCAACGCGCGCGCCGCAGTGCGGCCGAGCGTCGAGAACAGTGCCGTCAGAGGCAGGTCGAGATCCCTGAGGAACTTATCGACGGGGTCCTTGAACTCCGCCTTGTTCTGCGCATAGCCGACCACCCAGCGCGCGAGCGGGCCGACCTCCATGGCGTGTCCGCGCCAGCGCGGCGCCTTGATCCAGGAATATTTGCCGCCCTCGTCGAGCTCCTTGATGTCGGTCTTGGTGCCCTTGGCATTGGGACCGAGTACGTAGTTCGGCTCGGTGATGCCGTCCCAGGGATGCAGCCCCTTGGTCTCGTCGGGGTATTTGTACCAGGAGTGAACGACGAACTCCTGGATCTCGTCCGGATTGGTATGATCGACCGGAAACACCTCGGACAGATTGCCGTTGATGATCGCACCGCGCGGCAGCTTCAGGCTCTTGGCGGAATAGTCGTTGGCGTGCTCGGGCACGTCGCCATAGGCAAGCACGCTCTTGCCGGACAGGCCGCCGCCATAGAGCCAGTCCTTGTAGAACGAGCCGATCGCCGCGACGTCGGGCAGATAGACCAACTCGTTGAACTCGATCAGGCGATCGATGATCGAGGAGACGAGGTTCAGCCGCTCGATGTTGATGGCACCGACGGCGCCGGTGCCGTCGACGTTGATCGGACATGGCACGCCGCCGACCAGCCAGTTCGGATGCGGGTTCTTGCCGCCGAAGATGGTGTGGATCTTGACGATGTCCTTCTGGAAATCGAGCGCCTCGAGATAATGCGCCACAGCCATCAGGTTGGCTTCAGGCGGCAGCTTGTAGGCCTTGCTGCCCCAATAGCCGTTCTTGAACGGACCCAACTGTCCGGACTCGACGAACTTCTTGAGGCGCGTCTGCAGGTCCCTGAAATAGCCGGGCGACGACAGCGGCCAGCTCGAGATCGACTGCGCCAAGGTCGAAGTCGCCTTCGGATCCGCCGAGAGCGCCGATACCACGTCGACCCAGTCGAGCGCATGCAGGTGATAGAAGTGCACGATGTGGTCGTGCACCTGCAGGGCAAGCTGCATCAGGTTGCGGATCGAGTTGGCGTTCTCCGGAATGGTGATGCCGAGCGCGTTCTCGACCGCGCGCACCGATGTCAGCGCATGCGTTCCGGTGCAGACGCCGCAGATCCGCTCGGTGAACGCCCAGGCATCGCGCGGATCACGATTCCTGAGGATCACCTCGATGCCGCGCCACATCGTGCCGGTGGAAACCGCATTGCGGATGACGTTGTCGGAGTCGACGTTGACCTCGACCCGCATGTGTCCCTCGATGCGGGTGACCGGATCGACGACAATGCGCTTGCCGGAATTGTCGAGATTGAAGCCGTTGGGAGTCTGGATGCCCATCGTTGCCTGCCCTGAATTCGATTAATGATCTTGTTTGGCGTCGTCGCGCTTGGTGGCGAGCCGTTTGACGGCCGTCACCGCCGCATGCGCCGCGACCGCCGCGCCCACCGTGCCCGCAGCCACCATGCCGACCTGGTCGGCGTTGTGCTCGATGCCGAACTGCTTGATGTTGGTGAGGCGGTCGTAGAACGAGCCCTTGTCCCAGAAGCCGTCCTCCGAGCAGCCGATGCAGCCGTGACCGGACTGGATCGGGAACGACACGCCGCCGTTCCAGCGCACCGTCGAGCAGGCGTTGTAGGTGGTCGGTCCCTTGCAGCCCATCTTGTAGAGGCAGTAGCCCTTGCGCGCGGCCTCGTCGTCCCACTCCTCCACGAACTGGCCGGCGTCGAAATGCGGCCGGCGATAGCACTTGTCGTGGATGCGCTGTGAGTAGAACATCTTCGGCCGGCCCTGGCGGTCGAGCTCAGGCAGCTTGCCGAACGTGGTGATGAAGGTGACGACGCCGGTCATCACTTCGGCGATCGGCGGGCAGCCCGGCACCTTGATGATCGGCTTGTTGGTGATGACCTTGTCGATCGGCGTGGCCTGCGTCGGATTAGGCTTGGCCGCCTGCACGCAGCCCCAGGACGCGCAGGCGCCCCAGGCGATGATCGCCATGGCGTCCTCGGCCATCATCTTCAGTTTTTCGACGAACGGCTTGCCGCCGTCGATGCAGAACATGCCGCCTTCGTTCAGCGGCGGATTGCCCTCGACCGCGAGGATGTACTGTCCCTTGTACTTCGCGCGCGTCTCTTCGAGGATGGCCTCCGCCTGGTGGCCTGCCGCCGCCATGATGGTATCGTCATAGTCGAGCGAGATCATCGACAGCACGGCATCCTTCACCAGCGGATGCGCCGAGCGGATGAAGCTCTCCGAGCAGCAGGTGCATTCCAGCCCGTGCATCCAGATGACAGGCGTGCGCGGCTTGGTCTCCAGCGCATTGGCGATGCGGCTCGCCGCAACCGGGCCGAGCCCGAGACTCGTCGCAGTCAGGCTGCAGAATTTGTGAAAGCTGCGTCGCGTGATGCCCTGACGCCGGATGACGCTGTAAAAAGTTTCCGTTGCCGCGCCCATGAGTCCTCCCCCTGATATCGCGTTGACGATCATCTGATCGCGATCTGATGAGAGGGAACAGCAAGATGCGGGCCAGCATCATTGCTGGATTTGAATCATAATGATTCCAGATGCTTGAAGGAGAGCTATCGGCGCACCAAACAAATCAGGACCGGTTCTTGGCTGCCAATCGGAAACCACGCGCTTTGCACCTGATAAGCTTGTTATCGGCTGCCGCGCACCTGTGTGCAGTGCGCTCAATGCGCCGTGCAGACCATGCACGGATCGAACGACCGCACGACATGCTGGATGCTGACCGCACGCGCGCCGGCGGTGCCGACCTCGGTGCCGACGAGCGCCTGCTCCAGCGGGCCCGCAACGCCGTCCGCATCGCGCGGCGAGAAATTCCAACTGGTCGGCGCGATGATCTGAAAGCGCTCGATCCGGCCTGAGCGCACCGCGAGCCAATGGCCAAGGCTACCGCGCGCGGCCTCGACCAGCCCGACGAAGTGGCCGTCGGCCGTCTCGCCGCTGTTCACACAGAATGGCTCGTTGAGACGCAACGCCTTGATCCACTGCTCGATCGACAGCGCGAGCTGCGCGGTTTCGATCAGCCGGGCAATCACGCGGTTGCGGACATTGCTGCCGCCGTCTGCAGTGATCAAGGCGGTGATCAGCTGCTGGCCATTGATCGCCTGTCTGGCGAGAGCGCCGACTTCGACCGGTTCTCCCGCGAGCCGCGGCGCCTTGCACCAGCTGTAGGCGTCGGCCTTGTCGGCATCGGGCACCGTGCGGCTCTCCGCCGGGTCGAGCGACGTCTCGCGCATCCAGGCGTGCGAGACGTCCTCCGTGATCCGATGGGCCGGCAAAGCCTCGATCTCTCCGGCATCAGTACGAATGCCGGCGCGAAAGTGCGCGCCATCGACATCGTGATACGCGCCGAAGCTCATCAGCAGGCCTGGACCCGTGCCGAGATCGTTCAGGGACAATGCATCCGCCACCCGAAGAAAATGCGCGAAATCGCCGCCGCGTCCCTCGCGCCAGCTGTCGAGTTCGTCCGGGGTCGACAATGCAATCACGTTTTCCAGCTTGTCCGCAAACACGACGCGTTCGAGGAAGCCGCGAAATGAGGCCGCGATCGCGTTGAGCCGGATGCGCTCGCCGAGCTCGATGGCGCGCGTGGTGCCGCCCGGCTGGAATGCGAGGCTGTGCGGCCATTTGCCGGCGATGATGCCCATGATCTCCAGCAGGCGCGCGCGTGCAGGCAAGGCTTCGCGGGCAGCGCTGCCCTTGGTCGCAGTGAAGCGCTCCGCCGTGGCAGAATGCCAGGCGTGCGAGGCATACGCGTCGCGGGCGAAGTCGGGCATGAAGAAGATGTAGAAATGCGTCAGATGATCAGCGGCGTTCTCGGCCGCATGCGCGATGTTGGTCGCGAGGATGCCGTTTGGTGCTGCCGCAAGGCCCATGGCCTGGCGCAACGCGGCTGCCGCCGCGATCGATTGCGACACCGAGCAGATGCCGCAGATGCGCGGCGCGATCACCAGGGCGTCGAGCGGTGGCCGTCCCTCCAGGATCTGCTCGAAGCCGCGATAGAGCGGCGCCGTCACTTCCGCTCTGGTGACGCGGCCGCTCTCGATATCGAGCCGGACCTCGAGGTCGCCCTCGACGCGGTTGAACGGGCCGACCGTGATCCGCGTCATGAGCTGCGCTTGTCACTGGGCCGGCCCGGCGGCATCACGACATGATCGGCCGTCGCATTGATCCGCACGCGGCGCGGCGTGGCCGATTTCGACAGCGCTGCGAGCGCCACGAACCAGGCTTTCGGCATGTCGGTCGGCAGGCCGACGGGAATGCCGGCGAGCTTTGCGGTCTGCAGATAATTCTGCGCGCTCTCGAAGCCCGGCGAGGTGCAGGCGATGCAGGCATAGCCCCCCTTGGTGCAGGAGCCGCCGCCGTTCCAGGACCGCTGATTGCAATCGCCGACCGCCTGCGTCGCGCGGCAGCCGAGATGCTCCATCAGGCAGCCGCGCTCCGACATCGTCTCCGCGCTCGCCTTGAACTCGTAGAACTCGTTGCGCGAGCAGCCGTGATGGGCGAGGTGATTGGCGATGAAGGTCGGACGGCCGACCGTGTCGAGGCCGTCTGCACCCAGATCACCACTGGTGAGTGCCAGCAAGCTTTCCATCATCCAGCCAGGATGCGGCGCACAGCCTGCAACGTTGATCACCGGCAGCCCGCGCTTCGAACGAAAGCCGGCGCCGAGCGCGCCGCCGACGTCGCTGCCCTCGAACTGCAATCCGACCGCATCGGTCGGATTGATGCCCGCAGCAGGAATGCCGCCATAGGCCGCGCAGCTGCCGACGGCGACGACGTAGTCGGCGAGCGGCGCCAGGTCGAGCAGCCAGTGATAGATCGAGCGGTTGGTGCCCGCGAGCATGTTGAAACGCCCGCTCAAGCTGGGTCCGCGCGCCACCGAGCCTTCGAGCACCAAAAGATCGAGCCGCTCACGGCCGTCGCGGATTGCCTCCAACAGCTCAACGACTTCGTCTCCGGTCTGCTCGCTGACCGAGGGATGCCAGATGAGGTCAATGCCGGATTGGCGCAATTCGTCGAACCAGCCCGAGGCGCCGCTTTCCAGGATCGACATGGTGCAGCCGCCGCAGCTCGCGCCCTGCAGCCACAGCATCCTGGTCATTCCCTCCGAGCCGACCGTCATGAGGCCTCACTGCTAGCCCGTTTTCTACGTTCCGCTTCGTGTCACCGGCCGGTTTAGCGCCACCGCAGGAACGCTGGCAAGCGCTTCACTCGGCACCGGGTCCGAACCTCGCGCCCGGCGGCCGAACACCGCGACGGCCCAGATCAGTCCAAACAGGCCGATCGCAACGATACCGAGATTGGCGATGTCATCACCGAGCGCGGCTGCGACATCGGCCCATCCCCCAGTCAGGCCCAACCTCGGCGCCAGCAAAGTGAATGCCTCGACGCTGCCGATCACCAGCGCGATGGCGACCGACAGACCAGTGATCACCAGATTGTAGCGCCGCTTGCGCGCGGGGTCGGTCAGCGCCCAGCGATAGGCGCCGACCATCAGCATGCTGTCGGCGGTGTCGACGGTTGCCATTGCAGCCGCGAACAGCGCCGGGAACACCAGCACATGGGCGAGGCTCGCGCCGCGCGCGGCCTCGGTCGCCGACAGGCTGAGCAGACCGATCTCGCTCGCGGTATCGAAGCCGAGGCCGAACAGGAAACCGAGCGGATACATATGCCAGGCGCGTCCCACCAGGCGCAGCACGGGGCGCAGCAGGCGAATGAGGATGCCACGTCCCGTGTTTCCAGCTGTCTCGGACTGCGGTTGGGCCGGCCAACGCCAGAGGTTCACGAACAGAATGAGGTTCGCGAACGCGATCAGCAGCAGGAAGCCAGCCGACACCGAGGTACCGATCGCACCGCCGATCGCGCGGATCGCACTCTCCTCACTCAACAGGTCAGCGCCAGCGACGAGGCTCACCACGATGGTCGCGATGACGACGACACTGGAATGGCCAAGCGCAAAATAGAGGCCTGCGGCGCGCGGTGTGTCGCCATCCTGCACCAGCTTCCGCACGACGTTGTCGATCGCCGCGATGTGATCCGCATCGACCGCATGGCGCAGTCCGAGCAGCCAGGCCAGCATCGCGGTGCCGACGATGGCCGGACGGTCAGCATACAGCGAGAACGCCCACGTCCAGGCGAGCGCATTGGCCGCGACCAGCCCGGCGACGAGCGCCACGTTCCGGCCCGGCGGCGACCGCCACCACAGCAGCGAAGGCCGCGGGACCCGAGGATGATCAATTGGAACAATCGTCATACTCAGACAATAGCAAGAGCCGCGCCAGTCAGGTCAAGGCCCGGCTGCAGGCGAAAGCTGCGGAGAAACCAGAGTTTGCGATGCCGGCGCCTTCCGTATCGGCCTGTTTGCTTGGCAAACCACTATCCAGCTGCGCACAGACAATGACCAGTCACCTGGAACTCCCTCCCCTGTCTCGCCGCGGTCACCGCGCCGAGGCACTCTGCGCCGCGATCTCGCGCTTCACGATCGCCTCGAACTGGCTCGCGGGGGCGGCGAACATCAGCCGGGTCTCCTCGTGGAACGCGGAGAAGATGCCGACCACGGCAGGCGTGCCGCCGACCTCGGCCATGATCGGCGAGCCCGAATAGCCGAAATTGGCCAGGCAATGCACCGTCAGCAGCTTCGCGTCCTTGGTCATGCCGGCGCTGCAATTGCGCTGGCCGGTGGGCGAATAACGCCGCTCCTGGCCGTAGCCGATCTCGGAGATGGTACCGGCTGCCGTCGCCGCCGCGAGCTCCTCGCGGGTAAGTGCCTTGACCGCGACCGGCCGCGACGGCAGCGCATCCTTCAGCACGATCAGCGCCCAATCGGCGGGCGAACGGTCGAGCGACCATTTGTCGTGCTGGGTCGGGACGAAGTCCGGCGCCACGATCACCCGGTCGGCGACCGATGACGCCGCTGGGGTCCCCTTGTTCATGCCGGCCAGAAAGCGGACGTTGCCGGGGCTGACCTGCGCCACACCGTTGAACACGCAATGCGCCGCGGTGAGCACGACTCTGGGTGCCACCAGCGTGCCGGTGCACCAGCCGCCGGTCGAGTATTGCGCGACGGTGACGACGCCGATCGACGACGCCGGCCATGAGGTGGGATCGACGACCTCGCCGATGTGCCGGTCGAGCCCCAGCAGCTGCTCGGGACGCGGAGTGGCGACGCCCGCCTCCCCCGATTCCGGCTTCGGCTGCCAGGCCGCGATCATGGTCTCCGCCTGGCGCCGCTGCGGCTCGGTCAGCTTGACCCGCTGCACGTCGCGACCGGCCGATCGCACGCCGTTGCGGCCGGCCATCACCAGCCAGGCATAACCCTGCACGCAGTCCTGCTGCACGCCGCGGCCGTCGAGCAGCATCAGGCCCAGCATGTATTGCGACTGGGCAAAACCCTGCGCGGCGGCGCGAATGAACCAGCGGCTGGCTTCGCCATAATTGGAGGCAACACCCTCGCCATTCACGTAGGCGATGCCGAGATAGTGCTGCGCGACGGCAAGCCCCTGATCGGCCGCCTTGCGGTACCAGGTCAGCGCCTCGGCGGGATTGCGTGGCACGCCCCAACCGAACGCAGCCATGAAGCCGACATCGAACTGCGCCCGTGCATCGCCCTTGGCCGCCAGCGGCAGCAGCCGTCGCAGCGCCGCCGCGTGCTGCCCATTGCCTGCCGCCGCGACCGCGTCTTCGAGTTCGGCGGCCGAGGCGCCCGCCACGCTGGCGAGCAGCACGGCAAGACATATGATGATCGTCTTGATCAAGGGCGTCCGCTGCGACCTGAATCGTCCTGAAGGGTCCTCCACCCAAGATCATCAACACGGCGGCGGCGTGGCGGAAAGCGGACCGCGGCCTCCTTAATCAGGTCCGCTCGCGCGTCACGCCTGCTCGGATTTGGCGAACCGGTCGTCGAGCGCATAGCCGGCGCCGCGCACGGTGCGGATCGGGTCCTGCTCGCGGCCCGGATTGAGCAGCTTGCGCAAACGGCCGATGTGAACGTCGACGGTGCGCTCGTCGATGTAGATGTCGCGGCCCCAGACGCTGTCGAGCAGCTGCTCGCGGCTGAACACCCGCCCGGGATGCTCCAGGAAGAATTCGAGCAGGCGGTATTCGGTCGGGCCGAGATCGATCGGCCGGCCCGAGCGCGCGACGCGGCGCTTCTCGCGGTCGAGCTCGATATCACCATAGGACAGCACGGTCGCCAGCCGCTCCGGGCTCGCCCGGCGCAGCAGGCCCTTCACGCGCGCCAACAGCTCCGGCACCGAGAACGGCTTGACGATGTAGTCGTCGGCGCCGGTGGCCAGCCCGCGCACGCGCTCGCTCTCCTCGCCGCGCGCGGTCAGCATGATGATCGGCAGCTGCCTGGTCTCGGACCGCGCGCGCAGGCGGCGGCACAGTTCGATGCCGGACAGGCCCGGCAGCATCCAGTCGAGCACGACGAGATCGGGAACGCGCTCCTTCAGCCGCGTGTCGGCCTCGTCGCCGCGCGCCACGGTCTCGACCTCATAGCCCTCGGCTTCGAGGTTGTAGCGCAGCAGCGTGGTCAGCGCCTCCTCGTCCTCCACCACCAGAATTCGCGCGCCCATGTCTGAACCGTCTCTCTCAGTTACCGGGGATCGTCGACGCGAAGCTCGTCATGTCGCCCTTCGGGCGCTTGTCCATGATCTGCTGGCCTTCGATCATATAGAACACCGTCTCGGCGATGTTCGTGGCGTGATCGCCGATGCGCTCGATGTTCTTGGCGCAGAACATCAGGTGGATGCAGAACGAGATGTTGCGCGGATCTTCCATCATGTAAGTCAGGAGCTCGCGGAACAGCGAGGTACAGATGGCGTCGACTTCCTCGTCGCCCTTCCACACCGTCATCGCCGCCGGCAGGTCGTGCGCGGCATAGGCGTCCAGCACCGTCTTGACCTGCGACTGCACCAGGTCGGTCATGTGCTCGAGCCCGCGGATCAGCTTCAGCGGATGGAAATCGCTCTCCAGTGCCGCGACGCGCTTGCCGATGTTCTTGGCGAGATCGCCGATGCGCTCCAGATCGGTGGCGACACGCATGGCGCCGACGATCTCGCGCAGATCGATCGCCATCGGTTGGCGCCGGGCGATCGTGAGCACCGCGCGCTCCTCGATGATGCGCTGCAGCTTGTCGACGTCGGCATCGGTGGCGACCACCTTCTGGCCGAGCGCCACATCGCGCCGCACCAGCGCATCGACGGAATCGACGATCAGCCGCTCCGCGAGGCCGCCCATCTCCGACACCAGCCGGGTCAGGTCCTGCAGATCGCTGTCGAACGCCTTGGCGGTATGTTCACTGGCCATGATGATCTCCTGAAGGCATTGCTGTCGGCCTCAGCCGAACCGGCCGGTGATGTAATCCTGGGTCCGCCGATCGCTCGGCGAGGTGAAGATCTTGCTGGTGTCGTCGAACTCGATCAGCTCGCCGAGATACATGAAGGCGGTCTTGTCGGAGACGCGCGCCGCCTGCTGCATGTTATGCGTCACGATGGCGATCGTATAGTTCTCGGCGAGCTCCTGGATCAGCTCCTCGACCTTAGCGGTTGAGATCGGATCGAGCGCCGAGCACGGCTCGTCGAACAGGATCACCTCCGGCCGCACGGCCACGGTGCGCGCGATGCACAGGCGCTGCTGCTGGCCGCCGGACAGCGACAGGCCCGAGGCGTTGAGCTTGTCCTTGACCTCGTTCCACAGCGCACCGCCGCGCAGCGCCTTCTCGACCCGGTCGTCCATCTCGGACTTCGAGATCTTCTCATAGAGGCGGATGCCGAAGGCGATGTTCTCGTAGATCGTCATCGGAAACGGCGTCGGCTTCTGGAACACCATGCCGACCCGGGCACGCAGCAGGTTCAGATCGAGCTTGGGATCGAGGATGTTGGTGTTGTCCAGCATCAACTGGCCGGTGGCGCGCTGCCCCGGATAGAGATCGTACATCCGGTTGAAGATGCGCAACAGGGTCGACTTGCCGCAGCCGGACGGACCGATGAACGCCGTGACGCGGTTGGTGCCCAGCGACAGGTTGATGTTCTTCAGCGCGTGGTGATCGCCGTAATAGAAGTTCAGGTTGCGCGCGGTCACCTTGGCCGGCGCTTCGGGAAGCGGCTGGCCGTGCAGAGCGTGATTGGGCTGACTGACGGAAACGGACAGTTCGGTCATTTGCTATTCCTCTCGGCACCGAGAATGCGTGCACCGACGTTCAGGGCGAGCACGGCCAGAGTGATCAGAAGGGCTCCGCTCCAGGCCAGCTGCTTCCAATAAGCGTACGGGCTCTGGACGAAGTTGTTGATGGTGACGGGCAGGTTGGCCATCGTCTTGGAGAGGTTGAGGCTCCAGAACTGGTTCGACAGCGCGGTGAACAGCAAGGGCGCGGTCTCGCCGGCGACACGGGCGGTGGCGAGCAGCACGCCTGTGATGAGGCCCGAGCGCGCCGCACGGTAGGCGATGCGGCGGATCACCAGCGAGCGCGGCAGGCCGAGCGCCGAGGCCGCCTCGCGCAGCGGGTTGGGCACCAGCAGCAGCATGTCCTCGGTGGTTCTGAGCACCACGGGGATGACGATGACCGCCAGCGCGAGCGAGCCCGCGAGCGCCGAGAAGCCGCCCATCGGCACCACGACCGCGCCATAGATGAACAGGCCGATGATGATCGAGGGCGCCGACAGCAGGATATCGTTGATGAAGCGGATCACCGAGGTCAGGCGGTCGTTGCGGCCGTATTCGGCGAGATAGGTGCCGGCGAACAGGCCGAGCGGCGCGCCGATGCCGACACCGATGACCGTCATGATCAAGGAGCCGACGATGGCGTTGCGCAGGCCGCCTTCGCTCGAGCCCGGCGGCGGGGTGTCGGCGGAAAACACCTGCAGGCTGAGGCCGGCGAGGCCGTTATAGAACAGCGTGAACAGGATCAGCGCCAGCCAGGTGACGCCGAACAGCGCGGCCGCGACGCACAGGCCGCGGATCACGATGTCCCGGCGGCGGCGGCGCGCATAGATCGGATTGACCGGCGTATCGATGGCAAGCGTATCAGCGCTGGACATGGCTTATTTTCCCGCCTTGGCTTGGAGCCGCATCAGCATCAGGCGCGCGCCCGCCAGCACGAAGAAGGTGAGCACGAACAGCAGCAGGCCGAGCAGGATCAGGCTCGACTGGTGCAGGCCGTCGCTCTCCTGGAATTCGGAGGCGATGGCGGCCGAGATCGTCGTGCCCGGCGCGAAGATCGAGGACGAGATCCGGAACGAGTTGCCGATGATGAAGGTCACCGCCATGGTCTCGCCGAGCGCGCGGCCCAGCGCCAGCATGATGCCGCCGATGACGCCGACCCGGGTGTAGGGAATGACGACGCTGCGCACGACCTCCCAGGTGGTGCAGCCGACCCCGTAGGCGGCTTCCTTCAGCACCGGCGGGACGGTCTTGAACACGTCGACCGAGATCGAGGTGATGAAGGGCAGCACCATGATCGCCAGGATCAGCGAGGCGTTGAACAGGCTGAGATAGGACGGCGGACCGGCGAAGATGTCCTGCAGCACCGGAATGTTGGCGCACAGGCCGATCATGAAGGGCTGGAACGTGTAGGCCAGGAACGGGCCCAGCACGAAGAAGCCCCACATGCCGTAGATGATCGAGGGAATGCCGGCGAGCAGCTCGATCGCGATTCCGATCGGGCGGCGCAGCCATTGCGGGCAGAGCTCGGTGAGGAAGATCGCAATGCCGAGACCGACCGGGATTGCGATCAGCATCGCAATGAAGGACGTGACGAGCGTGCCGTAGATCGGCCCGAGCGCGCCGAGCACCGGCGGATCGGCTGACGGCGCCCAGCGCTTGGTCACGAGGAACTGGAAGCCATATTCCTTCATCGCCGGCCAGGCGCCGATGACCAGCGAGATGATGATGCCACCGAGGATCAGCAGCACCGAGATCGCCGACAGGCGGGTGATCCAGTAGAAGGTGACATCGCCGAGCTTGAACGCGCTCAGCGCGCGGGCGCGATCATAGGGCCCGGCGGCAGCGGCGATGTCGCCCGCTTCGCTCTCAACGGCCATCTCAGCCAATTCAGCCCCCTGCTTTTTCGACACCATCGGTACCTTGAACGAACCCTCTCCCGTTTCCGGGAGAGGGCAATGCGCTTTCAGCTCAGCTCTTGATGTCGGCCGACCAGGTCTTCTCGATCAGCTTCACGACGCTGTCGGGCATCGGGATGTAGTCGAGCTCCTCGGCCATCTTGCCGCCCTTCTCGAACGACCACTTGAAGAACTTGATGGCTTCGGCGGAGGCCGCCTTGTCGGCCGGCTCCTTGTGCATCAGGATGAAGGTCGCGGCCGTCATCGGCCAGGACTTGTCGCCCGGCTGGTTGGCGAGGATCACGTAGTAGCCGGGAGCCTTGGCCCAGTCGGCGTTGCCGGCCGCGGCCTGGAAGGCCTCGACGGTCGGCTGCACGGTCTTGCCGGCCTTGTTGATCATGCCGGTGTAGGTCAGCTTGTTCTGCTTGGCATAGGCGTACTCGACATAGCCGATCGAGTTCTTGGTCTGGCCGATGTTGCCGGACACGCCCTCATTGCCCTTGGCGCCGACGCCGACCGGCCACTCGACGGCGGTGTTGGAGCCGACCTTGCTCTTCCAGTCGGCGCTCGCCTCGGAGAGGTAGTAGGTGAAGTTGAAGGTGGTGCCCGAGCCGTCCGAGCGGCGAACGACGGCGATCGCGTCGGAGGGCAGCTTGACGTTCGGGTTCAGCTTCTTGATCGCGGCGTCATCCCACTTGGTGATCTTGCCGAGATAGATGTTGGCGAGCGTCTCGCCGTCCAGCACCATCTCGCCCGGCTTCACGCCCTCGAGATTGACGACCGGCACGATGCCGCCCATCACCATCGGCCACTGCACCAGGCCGTCCTTCTCGAGCTGCTCGGCCTTGAGCGGCGCGTCGGTGGCGCCGAAGGTCACGGTCTTGGCCTGGATCTGCTTGATGCCGCCGCCGGAGCCGATCGACTGGTAGTTCAGACCGTTGCCGGTCTCCTTCTTGTAGGCATCGGCCCACTTGGAATAGATCGGGAACGGGAACGTCGCGCCCGCACCGGTGATGTCGGCAGCAAAGGCCGACGTCGATGCGGCGACCAAGCCGGCAGCGACGATAGCTTTGACGAAATTCATAGCTGGTCTCCATGCTTGGGAAGCGAAGCGCCATATGCACCCGATTGCGCTTCCCCGGCCGCTTTAAGGGGCCTCGGTGCCGCTTTTATAAAGGTTCGATGACAGTCGGATGACAGTCACAAGCCGTTGATAAGTATTGATATTCTGATTTCGTCCCGAGTTATTACGGGGGGTGCTCCGGGTTCGGCGGTCCGACCGCACCTCCTTCTGTGAGAGCGGTGCTCAGGGCCGGTTTTCGGCGATGACACGGCCGCTGCCGCCCCATCTGCCCATGCGCCCGCCCCGCATTCGCTGTCGTCCCGGGCAAGTCCGGCAACGCGAAAGCGTTGGCGGACGCCGACCCGGGACCCATACGCCGCGGCGGAATTGGCTGGGACGGATCGATCGACCATCGTGCCTCGCACGTCTCCCTGGGGTTATGGATCCCGGATCGGCGCGCGCGTTGCGCGCTTGTCCGGGATGACAGTTGAGAATGTGGCTACGGTTTTGGCCCCCGAGACATGACCATCGAGGCACGATCTCACGGTCCCGCGACACATCGTGCCCGAGTGATGCATCCGTCATGCCCCCTGACAACGAGAGGGCGCGGGGAAGGCCGGACCTCGGCTGAGGCCCGTGGCCCGCCTGCTCAAAAGAATGCAGGCGGCAGGTACCACAGGTACAGCCGGACAGACCCGGCCTTCCCCGCGCGACGGTTTTACGGTGTCCTTCGTGCTCTCCCTGGGGATCGGCTCTCTTGCCCCCATCGCCCGCGCGTGCCCATAAGCAACGACCACGAACTTGACCTCAGCGTCGAGAGGCCAGGACCACACGACTTCGCCGTCCGCGCCGGCCATGCTCGTCTGGCACAGCCGTCACGTCCATCGCAGCCCACCTCCACGTTTCGTGACGACGCGTACGTCCCTCTGCACGAGGCGGGATGCAGGGAGATAAGCATTGTTTCTGAAAAATAGCAATAGAATTATTTTTATCGGAATCGCAGGCTCAGCGCCGCTCAGGGACGAGACGGGTCCGTCCTCTCCTTCAGGATCTCGCGCGCCGCCACCGCGATACGCTGACACACGGTCAACGCGGTCTCCCTGTCCTTGACGTGAAATATCCCGTCGCTGATCAGGCGGTCGTCGAGCCAGGCGCGGAACGCCAGTTCACTGTCGGCGGTGAACGTGCCGTCCTCGTAGACGAAGCCGCTGAGGGGACCCTCGACCACATAGTCCGTATCGTCGAGATATTGCGACGGCCGCGCACATTGCGCCCAGATGCGGCCATCCTCGTCGACAAAGGCCAGCACGCCGTCGTCATGCTCTTCGAGCTTCATCCAAATCTCCTGACAGCGCGCGAATGAGGCAAGCTTTTTCTGCGTCATTGCGAGCGCAGCGAAGCAATCCAGAATCGTGCCGCGGAAACATCCTGGATGCGTCGCTGCGCTCGCAATGACGATGGAGAAATAATGCAATTCCTCGTCCCGCGCTCCGACTCCGCATGCTACACGATACGGTCGCCCGCCCGGATGCCAGCTAGCTCCCCGGACAGTTGATCTGCTTGTAGACCGCATCAGCAAACGCCTTGATGCCGGTGTTGATGCGCAGCGGCGAGGTCAGCGTCTGGTAGGTGACGATGCCGCGGGTGATCGACAGTACCTTGTAGCTCTCGGCGATTTTCGTCTTGTAGCACTTGCCGACCTGGATGGCGTCCTCTCGCAGTGGCATGATGTCTCCGTCGCGTTGGCGTCTGGCGATCTCGAATCAAGAATCACGCCAGCGGCGCAGCGGACCGCGCGGCCTTTGGCACGGGCGGCTCGCGGTCGACGGCCTTGAGCGCATCGAGGCATGCGAACAGCGCCAGCTGTCCGTCAGCGACCGCCTCGTCGGAGGTCTCGCCGATGCCGATGACGCCGGGACAATCTGGAAAGATGACGAGAAAGCCGCCGCCATCCCCGGCGCCGAGCTCCGTCACCTCGTAAACATAGGCGCAAGGATCGCTCATCGCGCAGCCTCATCCATGCCGTCGATCATCGCCACGAAGGCCCGGACATGCGGCGGCCGGATCCTGGCCTTGAGCGGGATGGTGACGCAATGCGGGACCGAGGGGTGCAGGAAGACCTCGTGCGTGCCGGTGATCTTGCGAAACTTCATCGCGTATTGCGAGGCGATGATCTCGAGGTCGACCGGCTTCCAGTCGCCGCCCGGATTGGCCCGCAGCGCTTCGAGACGGTGATTGTGCGACCGGCCCTGTCGGCTTTCCGACATTGGACCGGCGGACGACACCTCCTTGTCCGTTGCTGCGCGACCATCGCCAGGGAGCACCAGGCGGAGAAACGCGACGATGAAGTCGCCGACCGTGTCGTTGCGATGCGCCAGCCGCCAGTTCTGCGACAGCACCAGCCGGGCCCCGTTCGCGCCGTCGTGAAGCGCGACGAGCTCGTCCATCATCGTCAGCACCCTGACGGCGCTGAGATTATACGGCTCCTGCGTGAACTTGCGCTTGAGGTCGACGCGTTCCTTGCGCAGGCTGGCGTTCGCGACCAGCCAATCGACGATCGTCCCGACCCAGAACGCCTCGGTGTCGACAGCCTCGGGCATGTCCGTCCTCCGGAGCACGCGCCGTGGGCGCGCTGCACGGAGATCGATACAAGACCCATGCCACCACGCATCCATCGGTGGATGCCGGCTTTGCCCGCGGCTCACGGAGGCGCCGGAGGCCCTGACGTCAGCTCGTCCGCGCAATCTCTTGCGCAGACGGGATCGCGTGATTGATCAGCCGGGGCTCACCACACCGGGCCGCCCCACGGTCCGCCACCCCAGCCGCCATAGTAACGGCGCACGTAATAGGGACGGCCATAATACGGCGCGTAGCCGACGCCGGCATAGCCGTAGGGCCCGCCGCCATAATAATATGGGTCGTCGTCGTAGTAATAGGGCGTTGCCGCCGCTGCGATGCCCGCGCCGAGCAGCGCGCCGGCTGCGAGCGCGCCGCCGCCCCAGCCGAAACCACCACCGCGCCATCCGCCGCCGTGCCAGCCACCGCCACCATGCCAACCGCCGCCGTGCCATCCACCGCCGAAGCCGCGGCCGCCATAGCGCACCTGCGTGGTGCCGAGCGGCGCGGCGTCGGGCTTCGCGGCGGCCGACAGCGCCGTCATCGGAGCAGACATCGCCGGCGCGTTCACACCGGCCAGCAGCGCACCCGACAGGGCCAACGCCGCCACGTAGTTCAAGCTTCGCATCGCCAGGACTCCTTGACTGGGATCATCACGCATGGCGGCTCCCATTTGGACGGGGCGCCGTCGTCCGCCGCGACAGCGACGGCTTGGAGCGCGTGAGTTGCTCGAAACCTACGAACTGCCGGTTTGGCCGCCCGTTCCACGCAAAAGCGCCATCGGCTGCGGGAACATCGACTCCACCCGCCTCAATGCCGGCCGAGATTGCTGGAACTCCCGGAGTTGCCGCCGCCGGTGCTCGCGCCGTTGTTGTTGAGCGAGCCGGTTGCATCGTTCGGCGCCGATGGCGTGTGGCCCGAACCATTGCCGGGTGCGCCGGCGCTCGTCGAATTGCCGGGTGCCATGCCGGTCGAACCGGTGTTGCCGGGGATGGCACCTGGAACTGTTGCAGGCGCTTTCTGCGAGGCTCCCGCGCTGCTGCCGCCGGTGCCGGTGCCACCCAGCGCTACTACTCTGAGCCGATGCGAGCGTGCCCGAGAGCGTGAGCACCGCAGCCGATGCGATCAATACCAGTTTCATGGGGACGTCCTTCTCTGGAGGACAACGACAAGGTCGGCATCCACCGGACGTTCCTCGCGGCTCAGCCGCGTCGCTTGCGGCCCTGCCCCGCGGTCGCCTGCTTGCGCAGCCCATCGGCCGCGCCGGCCACCACCTCCGAGATCTGCAGCAACTGCTTGGCGAGCGGGCTGGTCTTGCGCCAGACCATGCCGATGGAGCGCTGTGGCTGCGGGTCGGCGAAGCGCGCCAGCGACACCGCGGCCGAGCGCGTCTCGACGCCGACCGCCATCTCCGGGATCAACGTCACGCCCATGCCGGCGCCGACCATCTGCACCAGCGTCGACAGCGACGACGCATCGAGCATCTCGCGCGGCGCCTGCATGTTGCAGAACGTCAGCGCCTGGTCGCGGAAGCAGTGCCCCTCCTCCAGCAGCAGCAGCCGCATCTCGCGCAGCATCTCGCTGCTCGGCACCGCGGCGCCTTCATATTCGGGCGGCCGCACCAGCAGGAAATTCTCCGAGAACAGCGCGACCTCGGTCAGCGACGGCTCCGAGACCGGAAGTGCGACGATCGCTGCATCGAGCCGGCCCTCGACCAGCTCCTCGATCAGCTTCGGCGTCTTGGACTCGCGCACGTGAATGTCGATCTCGGGATGCTTGCGCGTCAAATTGGCGATCACCTTGGGCAACAGATAGGGCGCGACGGTCGGGATCATGCCCAGCCGCAGCCGCCCGGTCAGCTTGTCGCGCGAGGCGCGGGCGAAATCGCCGAGTTCGTCGACCGAGCGCAGGATGTCGCGCACGCGCTCGGCGAGCTGCTCGCCGAACCGCGTCAGCACCACCTGCCGCGCGTTGCGCTCCAGCAGCACGCCGCCGAGCGCCTCCTCCATCTCCTTGATCTGCATCGACAGCGCCGGCTGCGAGATCGCGCAGGCCTCCGCGGCACGGCCGAAATGGCCGAGACGCGCCAGCGCATCGAAATAGCGAAGCTGCCGCATCGTCAAATGGATCATCAGATTATCTTATCGTGACAATCACCAAAGTCAATTTCCCCTGATCAATCTGGGCGCGTAGGGTCCCGCCGCCCACCCCAGGGGGAAACAATGCCGATCAGGTCAGGAGGCACACATGGATGACGTCAGCAAATGCCCGTTTTCGGGCGGCTTGAAGGGGTTTTCGAACAAGGAATGGTGGCCGAACCAGCTCAATCTCTCGGTTCTGCATCAGCACTCGAACCTCTCGGATCCGCTTGGCGAGGCGTTCGACTATGCCAAGGAATTCAAGAGCCTCGATCTCGACGCGCTGGTCAAGGACCTGACCGCGCTGATGACGGATTCGCAGGAATGGTGGCCGGCCGATTTCGGTCATTACGGCCCGCTGTTCATCCGCATGGCCTGGCACGCCGCCGGCACCTATCGCATTGGTGACGGCCGCGGCGGCGCCGGCGCCGGACAGCAGCGTTTCGCGCCGCTGAACAGCTGGCCTGATAACGCCAACCTCGACAAGGCGCGCCGCCTGTTGTGGCCGATCAAGCAGAAGTACGGCCAGAAGATCTCCTGGGCCGACCTGTTCGTGCTGACCGGCAACGTCGCGCTGGAATCGATGGGCTTCAAGACCTTCGGCTTCGGCGGCGGTCGCGCCGACACCTGGGAGCCCGAGCAGGACATCTATTGGGGTCCCGAGGGCAAGTGGCTCGCCGACGAGCGTTACAGCGGTGATCGCGAGCTCGCGGGCTCTCTCGCCGCCGTGCAGATGGGCCTGATCTACGTCAACCCGGAAGGCCCGAACGGCAATCCCGATCCGCTCGCCGCGGCGCGCGACATCCGCGAGACCTTCGCCCGCATGGCGATGAACGACGAAGAGACCGTGGCGCTGATCGCCGGCGGTCACACCTTCGGCAAGACCCATGGCGCCGGCGATGCGTCGCTTGTCGGTGCGGAGCCGGAAGGCGCCGACATCGCGCAGCAGGGCCTCGGCTGGGCCAGCAAGTATGGTTCGGGCAAGGGCGGCGACACCATCACCTCCGGCCTCGAGGTGATCTGGACGTCATCGCCGACCAAGTGGAGCAACAACTTCTTCTGGAACCTGTTCGGCTACGAGTGGGAGCTGACCAAGAGCCCGGCCGGCGCGCATCAGTGGAAGCCGAAGGGCGACGCCGGCGCCAATACCGTGCCGGACGCGCATGACAAGTCCAAGCGCCACGCGCCGTCGATGCTGACCACCGACCTCGCGCTGCGCTTCGATCCGGCCTACGAGAAGATCTCGCGCCGCTTCCTGGAGAACCCGGATCAGTTCGCCGACGCCTTCGCCCGCGCCTGGTTCAAGCTGACCCATCGCGACATGGGCCCGAAGGTGCGTTACCTCGGCCCGCTGGTGCCGAAGGAGGAGCTGATCTGGCAGGATCCGGTGCCGGCGGTCGATCATCCGCTGGTGGACGACGCGGACGTCGCCGCGCTCAAGGCGAAGATCCTCGCTTCGGGTCTTTCTGTATCGCAACTGGTCTCGACCGCCTGGGCTTCGGCCTCGACCTTCCGCGGCTCGGACAAGCGCGGCGGCGCCAACGGCGCGCGCATTCGCCTGACCCCGCAGAAGGACTGGGCAGTCAACAACCCGGCCGAGCTCGCCAAGGTGCTCTCGTCGCTCGAAGGCATCCAGAAGGAGTTCAACGCACAGGCCACGGGCGGAAAGAAGATCTCGCTCGCCGACCTGATCGTGCTGGCCGGCAATGCCGGCGTCGAGGCCGCCGCCAAGAAGGCCGGCGTCGAGGTGACCGTGCCGTTCGCGCCCGGCCGCACCGACGCTTCGCAGGAGCAGACCGACGTCGAGTCGTTCTCGGTGCTCGAGCCGACCCATGACGGCTTCCGCAACTACATCAGCGGCAAGCAGTGGCTGTCGGCGGAGGAACTGCTGGTCGACAAGGCCCAGCTGCTGACCTTGAACGCGCCGGAGATGACCGTGCTGGTCGGCGGCCTGCGCGTGCTCGGGGCCAATGCCAACGGCGCCAAGCACGGTGTGTTCACGGCGCAGACCGAGACGCTCACGAACGACTTCTTCGCCAACCTGCTCGACATGGGCGTGGTATGGCGGCCGGTCGACCAGGGCGAGTACACGTTCGAGGGCCGCGACCGCAAGTCCGGCGCGATCAAGTGGACGGCCACCCGCGCCGACCTGATCTTCGGCTCGCACGCGCAGCTGCGCGCGCTCGCCGAGGTCTATGCGAGCTCGGATGCGAAGCAGAAGTTCGTCAAGGACTTCGTCGCCGCATGGACCAAGGTGATGAACCTCGACAGGTTCGAGCTTAAGGCCTGAGGCGACAAGCCGACGCAGTGACGAAGTAAAGAGAAGCGGCGCTTCAGTGATGAAGCGCCGCTTTTTATTTGCAGAGGCTGTGTCGGTCGTGCGAGCGCCTCAGCGCTCCGCGGCCGAGCCGCCGCCGTCGATCTGGCGGCCCATCAGCGCGATCGCCTTCTGATAGACGCCGGCGGCGTTCCAGGCCTCGATGGCAACGAAGTTCGGCTCGCCCGGCTGATAGCCGGCGCCCGCCTTCCAGCCATTGGCGCGCAGGAAGTTCGCGGTCGAGGCGAGCGCGTTGGCGGCGACGTCGAGATTGCCGGTGCCATAGGCGAGAATGTTCTTCGGCATGAACTGGGTCTGCCCGACCTCGCCATGCATCGAGCCGCGGGTCGTGCCCGACAGCACGCCGCGGTCGATCAGCTTGAGCGCGGCGTAGAGCTGCTCGGTGAAGAACTCCGGGCGGCGGCAGTCATAGGCCAGCGTCGCGATCGACGACAGCATGTGCTGATTGCCGCGCTGGCTGCCAAAACCGCTCTCCATGCCCCAGATCGCGATCAAGGGTCCGGGCGGCACGCCGTAACGCTGCTCGATCGAGGCGAACATCGCCGCCTGCGACTGCTTGAGCTGCCGGCCGCGCGAAACGATCGCCGCCGCACCGCGCTTGGCGAGGAACTGATCGAGCGACAGGCTGAAGCTGCGCTGGCCGCGGTCGGCGGCAATCGTGGCCGACGCGTAGTTGGTCTGCATCAGCGCCGCGAGCGCGGTGCCGCCGACGCCCTTGCTGCGCGCCTCCTCGCCGAACTCGCGCTTCCAGGCTTCGAAGCCCGCGGGCGAAGAGCCGCACTGCGCCGCCTGCGCACCGCTCAGTCCCGCAAATAGCACCATCGCGGTCAAAGCCGTTCTGATCATGGCCTGGCCCTTGGTCATTCCGCCGTCCTCTTCTCTTGGATGAGCGCGCAACAGATTTCCTGAGCGGCTCATGTGTCTGCCACACGCCGTATGAATGTTTGCTGATCGGCATCGCCGTGCCGCGCTGGTTTGAACCGGCGCAACCTAGCGGAATCGACGCCGAAGTCATAGGTGTCGACAGCGCGCAGGACGCCAGGCGGTTCCATCGGAGGCCGTTGCGCTACGTGTGCCAGGCTCGTGACCGGAGCAGCGCCGCTCCGCTTCCAGGCGACCTTGACAAATAACGATCCAGGATTATAAAACGACACAGTTTCGTTTTATCACAACCGTTTTGCCGGGAATGCTCTACAAGCACCGACCGAGGTCGGAGACAGCAGGCAGCACATGAGACGGATCGCTCTTTTTACCTTCATCCTGTTGTCATGGACTCCCCTTGCGCACGCCGTTGCCGACGCCGCGACCGGTGGGATGCAGGCCCCGATGGATCAGCAATCGTCGAACGCCAACGATCCCGCGCTGAGCCAGGAGGCGATCGATCGCGAGCTCGACAAGTTCCGCCGGACGGAGGTGTCGCTGCACCAGGCGCTGCGGATCGCCGAGAAGATCCACCCGGGATCGAAGACCGCCGACATCAGCTTCGAGGGCGGGCTCGATGCGCCGGTCTACAAGGTCCGCACGCTGCAGAGCGGGCGGATCTGGGAGTTCGACATCGACGGCACCACCGCAAAGGTACGGAACAGCGTGCTGTTCTCGACCGTGCAGGGGATGAGCGAAAGCGACCGCGACAGCCTGACCGCCCTCACCACGGTCCGGCTCAAGATGTCGGATGCGATTCGGATCGCCGAACGATCGGCGGCGGGCAAGGCCATCAGCGGCGGCCTGATGAACAAAGACGGCAAGCTCGCCTACGTGATCGTCGTGGTCTGCGGCAACGATCTGAAGCAGGTCACGCTCGAACCGTCATCGCCGCGGTCGCGCTGACCGCGCGCGATCTACGCCCGCGCCTGGAGTGCGAGGAAGGTCTTGACGCGCTCGCGGACGAAGCCGGGCAACTCCTTGCGAATCGTCCTCTCGCGCTCGCCCATCAGCGACCTCATGATCAGCGGCATGACGATCAGGTCGATGAAGATCTCGGCGGAGGCCGCCGACGCCTTCGAGGGCGCGCCCCTGGCCGACCCGCCGATCGTCTCGCTCAGCAGCACCGCCACCGCATGTGTTGCCCGCTTGCGCGAGACGTCGTGAAACTGGCAGCTGAGATCGGGAAAGCGGTCGGCCTCCCCGATCGTCACCCGCAACAACCCGATCGAGTCCTTTAGCGAGCGGTCGACGATGGCCATCGCAAGCCCGACCAGCTTCTCCTGAACCGTTCCGGCAGGAGGCGTATAGGACGAGCCCAGATTCATCAGCTCGCCGATGGAGCGCTCCACGATGGCGGCGAACAGGGCCGGCTTGCCGGAATAGCGCGCATAGATCGTGGGCTTGCTCGCCGGCGCGCGCTCGGCGATCTCGTCGATGCTCGCGCCATCGAAGCCGCGCTCCAGAAACACATCGCGCGCCGCGTCCAGGATCCGCTCTTCGATGTTTCCGGCCAGCGCCTTCGGCGGTCGCCCTACGCGTCCGCGCAACGTCACCGTGCGCGCGACATCACTCCGTTTCACCTTGGCCTGCGTGCGGGCCATACTCAACGACCTCGACTCGACATGTAAGCATGTGGTCAAGGGATTACACGTTCTCGTCTGAACGGCAATAGAACGCGATGAGTAGAGCAGCTATGCGCACGGTGGCGTACATAATCAGCAATGCATCTGGGGATGAGACCCATCAAAACACCTCAAGCAAACAGTTCGCTGAGGTCATCGAGCACGGCGAGCGCGCCATCGAAACTGTCATCATGAAAGTAGAGGCTGCGCGTGATGAGCACCGGGACACCGGCGCGCGTGGCCGCCATCAGTCCGTTGCCCGAATCCTCGATCGCGATGCAGCTGGCGCCGGGCAGATCGAGCTGTGACAGCACCTCGATGTACACGTCGGGCGCCGGCTTCTTGCGCGCAACGTCGTCCGCGGCAACGACGGCTGCGAACATCGTCTCCCAATCCTGGCCCAGCACGGGCGCCAGCAGCGCATCGATGTTGACCCGCGTGGTCGTCGTCGCGATCGCCATCCGCTGGCCGCGGCCGATTGCCGCGTCGAGCAGCGCCTTCACGCCGGGACGCAATGGACAGCCCTTGTCGGCCATCAGGGCGGCAAAACGTTCCGTCTTGACCCGGTGCAGCCTGGCAATGGCAGCGTCGCTCACCGGCGGGCCGGTGCGCCGCATCTGGTCGAAGGCGCGGATGCGCTCCTTGCCGCCGGCGACGCGCAGCAACTCCTTGTAGACGCGCCGGCCCCAGTGCCAGTCGAGCTTCGCCTCCACGAAGGCTTCGTTGAAGGCCTCACGGTGGATCTCCTCGGTCTCAGCGAGCGTCCCGTCGACATCGAGGATGAGCGCGCCGGCGTCGGCAATGCGGCGCCTGATGTCTTCGAGCGGCGAGGAGTTCTTGACGAGCGTGAGACTCATGGCCGTCCCTCCCCCTTTGCGTCCTCCTTCACCCCCTGGGCGAAGACCCGGCTCGCCAGCACGTCGCTGGCCTCGATCGACTTCACGTCGTCAGACGTCAGCACGCGGTCGAGACGCGACACCAGGCGATTGGCCTGGCGCAGGCGGACCCGATCCAGCGCGTTGCGGATCGAACGCGCATTGGAAAACAGCGGCTGGGTGCGTCGGACCGTGATGTACTTCTCGAACGCGGCCCGGGCCTCGGGCGAGAAGCGGTAGTTCTGCCCCTCCAGCATCATCTCGGCAATGATCAACAGCTCGCCTTCCGAATAATCGGGAAAGTCGATGTGATGGGCGATGCGCGAGCGGAAGCCGGGATTGCTCTGGAAGAACCTCTCCATGCGGTCGGCATAGCCGGCAAGAATGACCACCAGGTCCTCGCGCTGCGACTCCATGATCTGCAGCAGGATCTCGATCGACTCCTGGCCGTAGTCGCGCTCGTTCTCCGGGCGGTAGAGATAATAGGCCTCGTCGATGAAGAGGACGCCGCCCATCGCCTTCTTCAGCACCTCCTTGGTCTTCGGCGCGGTATGGCCGATATACTGGCCGACGAGGTCATCGCGGGTGACGCTGATGACGTGGCCGCGCCTGACGAAGCCGAGCCGATGCAGGATGCCGGCCATGCGCAGCGCGACCGTGGTCTTGCCGGTGCCGGGATTGCCGGTGAACGACATGTGCAGGGTGGGGAATGTCGTCGCCAGCCCCATCTTCTGACGGATGCGCTCCATCAGCAGCAGCGAGGCGATCTCGCGGATTCGCGTCTTGACCGGGGCGAGCCCGACCAGTTCACGGTCGAGCTGCTCCAGCACCGGCGCAATGTCGACGCTCTCGAACTCGCGGCGCAGGTCGACGGCGTCTACCGGCGTCGCCTGGGTGGTGTCGGCCTGCGTGGCCTGCATCATGGGCTGGTGCTCCGCTTGCCGAAGTTCGCACGCGCTGGCGGCGGATCGTCCTGCGAACTCCGGCAAGCAGGCGATGCCGTCACATCGGACTTGATCATTGCGGCAGAGCCGGCGCTGAAGTCCCCGCCTGGACCGGGGACTTCAGCGCAGCCGCTCTTATGAGTACCGCTCGCCCTCGGGGCGCTCGGCGGCGTAGGATCGCGTGGAGTAACGCTGATTGCGCCCGACGGTTTCCTGCCGATCGAGCCGGAAGCCCGGCTCGTTCTGCGGCCGGTTGACGATGAAGGACAGCCGGATCGACTCCCAGCCATGGGAGGAATCGAACGCCGAGATGCGGATGTAGCGATCGCCATAGATTTTCCGGCACTCGGAAAGCTCGCGCATGATGCCGGCGGCGTCGCGCAGGTCGAACATCGGCAGGCCCCACATCTCCCAATAGGTGTTGCGGGGGTGCGGGTCGTCGGTGAACTCGATGTTCACAGCCCATCCCTTTTCCAGGCAGTACTGGATCTGGGCGGTGATCTGATCGTCGGTCAGGTCGGGCAGGAAGGAAAAGCAGCCTTGGGTCACGCGCATGTTGAAATCTCCTGATGTTGTGCTGCCGGGCGAGCCGGTGTCCGGCCCGCAGCGCGGCGACGCATCGAACGAGGTCTAGGCGGCGGGGGTCACGGTCGGCACGAAGTCCGGCGAGTCCGTCGATTCGTAGTTGAAGGTGACGTCCTTCCAGATCTCCAGCGCCTCGCGCAGTGGCGTGCAGGTCTGCGCCGCCTTGGCCAGGATCTCCGGGCCCTCATGCACGTAGTCGCGGCCCTCATTGCGGGCGAGGATCATTGCCTCCAGCGCGACGCGGTTGGCGGTCGCACCGGCGGCGATACCGCGGGGATGACCGATGGTGCCGCCGCCGAACTGCAGCACGACGTCCTCGCCGAGGAGGTCGAGCAGCTGGTGCATCTGGCCGGCATGGATGCCGCCCGACGCCACCGGCATCAGCTTGTTGAGGCTCGCCCAGTTCTGGTCGAAGAACACGCCGTGCTCCAGCCGCATCGGATTGAAGTCCTCGCGGCAGATGTCGTAATAGCCGCGCGTCGTGTTCGGATCGCCTTCCAGCTTGCCGACCACGGTGCCGGCATGAATGTGGTCGACGCCGGCCAGCCGCATCCATTTGGCGATGACGCGGAACGAGACGCCGTGCGAACGCTGCCTGGTGTAGGTCGAATGGCCCGCGCGATGCAGATGCAGGATCATGTCGTTGCGACGCGCCCATTTCGCCATCGACTGGATCGCGGTGTAGCCGATCACGAGGTCGATCATGACGATGTTGGAGCCGAGCTCCTTGGCGAACTCGGCGCGCTCATACATGTCCTCCATCGTTCCTGCGGTCACGTTGAGATAGGTGCCCTTGATCTCGCCGCTCGCCGCCTGCGCCTTGTTGACCGCCTCCATGCAATACAGGAAGCGCTCACGCCAATGCATGAACGGCTGCGAATTGATGTTTTCGTCGTCCTTGGTGAAGTCCAGGCCGCCCTTGAGCGCCTCATAGACCACGCGGCCGTAGTTGCGCCCCGAAAGGCCGAGCTTCGGCTTGACGGTGGCGCCCAGCAGCGGCCGGCCGAACTTGTCGAGCCGCTCGCGCTCGACGACGATTCCGGTCGCCGGGCCCTGGAACGTCTTGACGTAGGCCACCGGCAGCCGCATGTCCTCGAGCCGCAGCGCTTTGAGCGGCTTGAAGCCGAACACGTTGCCGATGATCGACGCCGTCAGGTTGGAGATCGAGCCCGGCTCGAACAGATCGAGGTCATAGGCGATATAGGCGAAATAGCTGCCCGGCGAGCCCGGCACCGGCTCGACCCGATAGCACTTGGCGCGGTACTTCTCGGCAGCAGTCAAGCGGTCGGTCCAGACGACGGTCCAGGTCGCGGTGGAGGATTCACCGGCCACCGCGGCGCAGGCCTCGGTCGGATCGACGCCGTCCTGCGGCGTGACGCGGAACAGCGCGATGACGTCGGTGTCCTTGGGCTGGTAGGACGGCTCCCAATAGCCCATCTTCTTGTATTCCATCACGCCGGACTTGTAGCGATCCTTGCCGCGCACCGTGATCGATTGGTCGTTCATGTGTTCCTCCTGAATGTTCGTTATGGCCGTGGACGTCAGGCAGCTTCAGTCATTCCCCCAACTCGCGGATCCAGCGCACCGGAGCGGTAGCGCTTGGCCATCTCCGCGAGCGGAATGACCTTGATCCTGGATGCATTGCCGGCGGCGCCGAACTGCTCGAAGCGCTCGCGGCACAGCTCGCGCATCGAATCCATCGCCGGCTTCAGGAATTTGCGCGGATCGAACTCGACCTTCGACTGCGCGCCCACTTTTCGGAAGATCGCGGTCATCGCCAGCCGGCAATCGGTGTCGATGTTGACCTTGCGCACACCGTGGCGGATGCCGCGCACGATCTCCTCGACCGGCACGCCCCAGGTCTGAGGCATCTCGCCGCCGAACTGATTGAACACGTCCTGGAGCGCCTGCGGCACCGAGGACGAGCCGTGCATCACGAGATGCGTGTTGGGCAGCCGGCGATGGATCTCCTCGATCACGTTCATGGCGAGGATGTCGCCATCCGGCTGGCGCGAGAACTTGTAGGCACCGTGCGAGGTCCCCATCGCGATTGCCAACGCATCGACCTTGGTGGCGCGGACGAAATCGACCGCCTGGTCGGGATCGGTCAGCAGCTGATCGCGGCTGACGGTGCCTTCGAGGCCATGACCGTCCTCCTGCTCGCCGCCGCCATGCTCGAGCGAGCCGAGCACGCCGAGCTCGCCCTCGACGGAAGCGCCGACCCAATGCGCCATGTCCGTGACGCGGCGGGTGATGTCGACATTATACTCGTAGTCGGCGGCGGTCTTGGCGTCGGCCTTGAGCGAGCCGTCCATCATCACCGAGGTGAAGCCGTATTTGATCGCGGTGGCGCAGGTCGCCTCGTCATTGCCGTGGTCCTGGTGCAGGCAGAGCGGGATCTGCGGATACATCTCCTCCAGCGCGTCGATCATCTTCGACAGCATGATGTCGCCGGCATAGGAGCGCGCGCCGCGGGAGGCCTGGATGATCACGGGAGCATCGACGGCGGCAGCCGCCTCCATGATCGCGAGCCCCTGCTCCATGTTGTTGATGTTGAACGCCGGCACGCCGTAGCCGCGCTCGGCCGCGTGGTCCAGCAATTGTCTGAGCGTGATCCGCGCCATGTTGGTCTCCGTCCCTCTTTCGTGTGTTCTGTTCTTTGGTTGCGAGGCTTCCGTCAGGACGCCCGCGCCCGGATGATGTTGCGCATCGCGGCATCCGCCACCGCCGCGGGCGTGATGCCGAATTCGCGGTACAGCACCTCGGCCGGCGCCGAGGCGCCGAAGCCGTGCATGCCCACGAACTCGCCGGCATCGCCGAGCCAGCGCGCCCAGTCGCCCTCGATCGCAGCCTCGACGCCGATGCGTGGCGCGGGGCCAAGCACTTCAGCGCGATACTCGGCGGACTGCTTGCGGAACAATTCGAAGCACGGCGCCGACACCACGGCAGCCTGCACGTTCTCTGCGGCGAGAAGCTTCGCCGCCTCCAGCGCGATCGCTACCTCCGAGCCGGTCGCGATCAAGGTGACGTCGCGGCCGCCCTCGGGCTCGACGACCACGTAGGCCCCGAGCGCGACCTGGTTATGATCAGACGCTTCGGTACGGAATGCTGGCAACGCCTGCCGCGACAGGCAAAGTACTGACGGCGAGGTCTCGGCGCGCAGCGCGCAGTCCCAGGCTTCCGCTGTCTCGACCGCGTCCGCCGGACGGAACACCAGCAGATTGGGAATGACGCGAAGGCTCGCGACATGCTCCACCGGCTGATGTGTCGGGCCATCCTCGCCGAGACCGATGGAGTCGTGGGTCATCACATGGATGACGCGGATGCCCATCAGCGCGGCGAGACGGATCGCCGGCCGGTTGTAATCGGCGAAGGCGAGGAAGGTGCCGCCATAGGGAATGAAGCCGCCATGCAGCGCGATGCCGTTTATGGCCGCGGCCATCGCATGCTCGCGCACGCCGTAATGGATATAGTTGCCATCCATCGTGGCCGGCGTGACGGATTTCTGCGTCTTCGCCTTGGTCAGGTTGGAATGGGTCAGGTCCGCCGAGCCGCCGAGCAGATTGGGCAGCACCGTCGCAATGACATCGATGACGTGCTGCGACGCCTGGCGGGTCGCGATCTTCGGCCGCTCGGCCGTGAGCTGTGCGATGAACTGCGCCATCCGCTCGGTGTAGGTGGCGGGCAGCTTCCTGTTCAGCGCATCATGACAGGGCGACCGGTCCGAGGAGCATTGTTTGCGCGCACGCTCCTTCCAGGCCTGGCGCACACTGCGGCCGCGCGCACCGATCTCGCGCCAGCTTACCAGCACGTCGGCCGGCACCTCGAACGGCCGATGCGGCCAATGCAGCGCCGCGCGGGTCTTCTCGACCTCCTCCGGTCCGAGCGGCGCGCCATGCGCCTTCTCCGAGCCCTGCCGTCCGGGCGAGCCGAAGCCGATCGTGGTCCGGCATGCGATCATCGTGGGCCGGTCGCTCTGCCGCGCGGCAGCGATGGCCTTTTCAATCGCTTCGGGATCATGGCCGTCGATACGACATGTCGCCCAGCCCGACGCCGCAAAGCGTCCAAGCTGATCGTCCGAGCACGCCAGCCCGGTCGAACCATCGATCGAGATGCCGTTGTCGTCGAACAGCACGATCAAACGATTCAGCTTGAGATGACCGGCGAGCGAGATCGCCTCGTGGCTGATGCCTTCCATCAGGCAGCCGTCGCCGGCGATGACGTAAGTGTAATGATCGACGAGATCATCGCCGTAGCGCGCGTTCATCAGCCGCTCGGCAAGCGCCATGCCGACCGCGGTCGCGATGCCCTGCCCGAGCGGACCAGTGGTGGTCTCGACGCCCGGCGTGTGGCCATATTCCGGATGCCCCGGCGTCTTGGCGCCCCACTGCCGGAACCTCTTGATCTCGTCGATCGTGACGGCCTCATAGCCGGTCAGATGCAGCAACGCATAGAGCAGCATCGAGCCGTGGCCGGCCGACAGCACGAAGCGGTCGCGATCCGGCCAGGCCGGATCGGCGGGATCGAATTTCATGAAGCGTGAGAAGAGAACGGTGGCGACATCGGCCATGCCCATCGGCATGCCCGGATGGCCAGACTTCGCCTTCTCCACGGCGTCGATCGCAAGGAAGCGGATGGCATTCGCCATTTCGGCGTGCGCGGGATCGGCCTTGACGGCGGGCTTGTGCAGGGCGTTGGCGGTCATAGCGTGCGCCTCTTTCGGTCCATCAGTTGCATGATCATGGGGGTGAGAATGAGCTGCATGGCGAGATCGAGCTTCGAGCCATGGATCACGATCGAATTGGCACGCGACATGAAGGCGCCCTGGATCATCGAGAGCAGATAGGGAAAGTCGATGCCGCGCGGGTTCTTCAGGCGGATCACGACCATCGACTCATCCGGCGTCGGGATCCAGCGCGCGATGAACGGGTTGGACGTGTCGACCGTCGGCACGCGCTGGAAGTTGATGTCGGTCTCGGAGAATTGCGGGATGATGTAGTTCACGTAGTCAGGCATGCGCCGCAGGATCGTGTCGGTGACAGCCTCGGTGGTGTAGCCGCGCGAGGCGCGGTCGCGATGCAGCTTCTGGATCCACTCCAGGTTCATCACCGGAACGACGCCGATCTTCAGATCGGCATGCTGTGCGATGTTGACCTTCTCGGTGACGACGGCGCCGTGCAGGCCTTCGTAGAACAGGAGATCAGATTCCTCCGGCAGCCGACTCCACTCGGTGAAGTTGCCGGGCCGGGTGTCGTAGAGCCGCGCCTCCTCCTCGTCGTGGACGTAGTGGCGGGTCGTGCCGGTCCCGGTCTCGGAATAATCGCGGAAGGTCTTCTCGAGCTCCTCGAACAGATTGGTGTCGGGGCTGAAATGGCTGAAATGCTTGTTGCCGCGCTCGGCCTCTTCGACCATCTTGCGGCGCATATCCTCGCGATTGTAGCGATGGAAGGCATCACCCTCGATATAGGCCGCATTGACGTTCTCACGGCGGAAGATGTTCTCGAACGTCTTCTTGACCGACGTGGTGCCGGCGCCCGACGAGCCCGTGATCGAGATGATGGGATGACGACGTGACATGGATTTTCTCCGGAAGGCGCGCTCGGCAGGACTGGCTCAGCGGAACAGGCCGCGGCGAGCGAACAGAGGCGCATCGCTGGTTTCGAACAGCGGCTCGACACCCTCATGCAGCTGGTCGACGTCGCGGACGAGGCGGACGTCGCCCATGATCAGCGGCGCACGCTGATGCGGTGAGCGCGCCGACAATTCGAGGATGCGCGCGCGGCCGCTCGAGGCCGAGCCACCGGCCCACTCCATGATCAGTGCCATCGGATGCGCTTCATACACCAGCCGCAGCCGACCCTCGCGGTAACCGGGCCTCGAGTCGGCCGGATAGAGAAACACGCCGCCGCGCATCAGGATGCGGTAGGCCTCGGCGACCAGCGAGGCGATCCAGCGCATGTTGAAATCGCGGCCGCGCGGGCCGGCGGCGCCGGACAGGCACTCGTCGACATAGTTGCGCACCGTGCCGCTCCAGTGCCGGCGGTTCGAGGCATTGATGGCGAACTCCGGCGTATCCTGCGGGATGCGCAGGCCCGACTTGGCGAGGATGAACTCGTGCAGCGTCGGATGCAGGACGTAGAGGTCGACGCGATGGTCGATCGCAAGCACCAGGCAGGTCTGCGGTCCGTAGACGAAGAAGCCGGCGGCACGCTGCGCGGTGCCGGGCTCAAAGAAGCTGGAGAGCACGTCGCGGCCGCGCGGGCGGATCGAGAAGATGGTGCCGACGGAGATGTTGTTCTGCAGGTTGGAGGAGCCGTCGAGCGGGTCGATCGCCACGGATAGTGGGGCAGCAGCATTGACCGTTTCAGGGAGATTGACCTCTTCGGACAGGATGCCGGCGACCGGAGCCCGGCGCAGCGCATCCCGCATCAGATTGTCGGCGACGATATCGAGCGCCTTCTGCACGTCGCCATCGGCATTCACGGTGGCCGCGCCTTCGTCGATGCCGGACAGCGGGGCGATCGCAATCTGCCGCGCGAGCTCGCGCGCAGCCTCGGCGAGGGCCTCGATGACCGCGGCGCAGTCGGCGTCGGCACCCTGCGACGCCAGATGAGACTGCAATGTCTGATGATGGTCCATGGCCCACTCCCTAGCCATCAGCCCCTCTTTTGAGAGCTTGATGCGCGCTGCACGAATGCGTCGTGCCGCCCCCCATCAACGCTCCATTTGCATGATTAGGGAAATTTCTTTATCTTTGGATCGGCAAAAGTTTTCCTTATGTCAAGAGTTCCACGAGAGTTCCATGAGCCGGCGCTTTTCCCGCGACCTCACCATCCGCCAGCTGCGCGCGCTCGTCGCCGTGCAGAATTCAGGGTCCGTGACATCGGCCGCGGCACGCCTGCATCTCACCCAGCCCGCGGTGACGCTGCAAATTCGCAATCTGCAGGAGCTCGCCGGCCTGCCGCTGATCCAGCGCACGGCGGATGGCATGATCCTGACCGATGCCGGACGCAGCGTGCTGGCGCTGGCCGAGCGCGTCGAGGGGGCCTTGCAGGATTGCGAGCAGGCGCTCGACATCCTGGCGGGCCGCAGCGGCGGCCGCGTTGCGATCGGCGCGGTCAGCACTGCAAAATATTTCGTGCCGTTCGCGATCGCGGAATTTTCGCGGCGCTTCCCCAAGATCGACGTCACCTTGCGGATCGGCAATCGCGACAGCCTTCGCGAGGCGCTGCGCGGCTATGACCTCGACATCGCCATCATGGGCCGCCCGCCCGCCGACGTTCCGGTCGACATGCGGCCCTTCGGCAAGCATCCGCACGTCATCATCGCGCCGGCGGGCCACAGCCTGGCGCGCCGCAAGCGGATTGCGGCCGAGGCTCTCGCCGGCGAGGTGTTCATCACGCGCGAGCCCGGCTCGGGAACACGGCTGCTGATGGAGGCATTCTTCGAGAAGCACGGTCTGAAGCCAAAGACCAGCATGGAGATGGACAGCAACGAGACCATCAAGCAGGCGGTCATCGCCGGCCTCGGCATCGCCTTCATCTCGCAGCATACCGTCGCCCATGAGCTCAGCGAGGGCCGGCTGGTCACGTTGAAGGTCGCGGGATTGCCGATCATCCGGCAATGGCACGCGGTGCGGCGCGCCGACAAGCTGCTGCTGCCGCCAGCGCAGGCGATGCTGGACTTTCTCGGAAAAGAAGGCGCGCGGTTCCTGCCGAGTTGAGCGCGACGCCCGATGCCATGGCGGTGCCGCGTCTCGCATGACGCCGTCTCACCAGTCGACTTCGAACCGGCAGGCGTGGGCACCTGTGGCTTCACAGCCGATCTCACGCGCATGAGCGTTGGGATGCACCAGCGTTGCGAACAGCGTCTCGAATGTCGCAGCGTAGAAGTCGCAGACGGCATGATCGCCGTGATGCTCGCGGCATAGCGGACAATGGCTGATCTCATAGAGCGTCGGCCGGCCCGGGCGTGCGGTAAAGGTGCCGGTCCCGGCAAATGTCCAGGCATGCGCGGATATCGCCCGCGTCAGCGCGCGGCCCGCGAGCCGGGCCGGCAGCAGCCGGAGCACGCGCTGCGCTGCGGAGGGGATGCGATGCGCGAGCAGATAGGCTGCTGTCAGTTGCCCTGCCCTGGTGGCGACGGCGCGCGCGGTCTCATCGTCGAGCACCGTCCGCAGCGCGCCATGCAGCCTGATGACCTCGGCCTCATCGACCATCCCGGCGGGCGGCACGCTGAGATAGCCGTCGAGCCTGGCGACGGCGAACACGCGACGGGTCGTGTCCTCCCCCAACAGCAGACGCAAGGCTTCAGCCGTCTGGATGATCGCATTGGGGCCGATACGGCCGGCGGCATGATCGCCGTGGCCGGATACGGCGGCAGCGCGCGGCAGCTGAACTTGCTGGGCGCGGGTGCCGTGCATCTCAGTGCACCCGCGTCTCGGCCTCGTCGCTCATCTGCTCGGTGCCGCCGCCGCACGCCATCAGCTGCGCCTGCTGGGGTCCGGTCAGCTTGCGATTATGGCTGGTCTTCCATTCGATCTTGCCGGGATCGGCGCGCTTGCGGGAGGTATCGAAGCCGAAATCGACCTTGCCCTTGGATTGCGGCCCCCAATAATTGACGCGGCCGAGGTCGTAGAACTTGCGCTCGAAGCCGGACTTCAGGAACGCCTTGAGGCAGCCGAGCAGATAGCGCCGCCGCGCGCCGGAGCCGGCCCAAGGGTAGGAGAACAACGCCTTGTGCATGTAGAAGCGCCGGTAGTTGTTCATGACGCCGTCGAGCAGCTCGCCGCGGTCCATGGCGTCCGGCTTCATGATCGGCGTGACGAAATTGTACTTCTCGTAGTCGAAGATCTCGACCTTGTCGCCGAGGTCGCGGAACAGGTCGGAGAACGGCCACGGCGTGTACATCGCCCAATTGGCGAGGTCCGGCTTCCAGTCGCGCGCCATCTGGTAGGTCTCTTCCAGGGTGTCGCGGGTCTCGTTCTCGAGGCCGACGATGAACTGCGCCTCGACGACGATGCCGGCGTCGCGCAACAGCTGGATCGCCTTCTTGTTCTGCGCGACCGTGGTCTCCTTGTTGAAGCGGTCGAGCTTCATCTGCGCCGCGGCCTCGGTGCCGAGCGAGACGTGGATCAGGCCGGCCTTGCGGTACAGCGGCAACAGCGCCTCGTCGCGCAGGATGTCGGTGACGCGGGTGTTGATGCCCCAGAGGATCTTGAGGTCGCGGCGGATCAGCTCCTCGCAGAAGGCAACAAATTTCTTCTTGTTGATGGTCGGCTCCTCGTCGGCGAGGATGAAGAAGCCGACATCGTGCTCGCGCATCAGGGTCTCGATCTCGTCGACCACCTTCTTGGGGTCACGGATGCGATAGTCGCGCCAGAACTTCCACTGCGAGCAGAAGCTGCAGGTGAACGGACAGCCGCGCGCCATGTTGGGGATGGCGACGCGCTTGTTCATCGGGATGTAGATGTACTTGCTCCATTCGAGCACGCTCCAGTCGGGCGTGATCGCATCGAGATTCTTCACCGTCGGCGCCGCGACCGTGGCCACCACTTCGGAGCCGTCGCGATAGGCGATGCCCTGGATGCTGCGGCGGTCGGTCGCCCAGCGGCCGTCCTCGCAGGCACGCATCAGGTCGACGATGATCTCCTCGCCCTCGCCGCGCACGATGGCGTCGATCCAGGGCGCCTCGGTCAGCACCTGCTGATACATGAAGGTGGCGTGGATGCCGCCGAGCACGGTCAGCGCCTCCGGGTGCTCCTCCCTCGCGATTTCCAGCAGCCGCTCGGCCTTGTAGATCGAGGGCGTGATCGCAGTGCAGCCGATCACATCCGGCTTCTCGCTACGCAGGATGGCACGGACCTGATCCTCGGAGAGATCGTTGGTCATGGCGTCGATGAAGCGGAGATCGGTGAAGCCGGCGGCCTTCAGCGCGCCGCAGATATAGGCCGCCCAGGCCGGCGGCCAATTGCCGGCGATCTCGGCGCCGCCGGAGTGATAATTCGGATGCAGCAGCAAGATCCGCACGGCGTCCTCCCCGATTATCAATTTGTACAATCATCTTAACGTCAAGATAGATTGACAAATTGATCTGGCTCAAACGGCGTGCGAATAGTCTCTCCTCATGCCGCCTGCGCGAGGCCCATCTCGGCCCAGATCTCCGACAGCGCCGACACCAGATGCTCGATGTCGGCATCGGAGTGATAGGGCGACGGCGTGATGCGCAGCCGCTCGGTGCCGCGCGGCACCGTCGGATAGTTGATCGGCTGCACATAGATGCCGTAGCGGTCGAGCAGGATGTCGCTGATCCGCTTGCACAGCACGGGATCCCTGACCATCACCGGCACGATGTGGCTGGGATTGTCGAGATGGCTCACCCCGGCCTCGTCGAGCCGGCGGCGCAGCCGCGCCACGCGGTCTTGATGCCGGGCGCGCTCGACAGTGCTGCCCTTGAGGTGGCGGATGCTGGTCAGCGCCCCCGCGGCCACCGCTGGCGGCAACGAGCTGGAGAAGATGAAGCCGGAGGCGAAGCTGCGGACGAAATCGCAGACCGTGTCGGACGCCGTGATGTAGCCGCCGATGACACCGAACGCCTTGGCCAAGGTGCCCTCGATGACGGTCAGGCGGTCGGCGACGCCGTCGCGCTCGGAGATGCCGCCGCCGCGCGGGCCGTACAGGCCGACGGCGTGAACCTCGTCGAGATAGGTCATCGCGTTGTATTCGTCGGCGACGTCGCAGATGTCGGAGATCGGCGAGATGTCGCCATCCATCGAATAGACGCTCTCGAACGCGATCAGCTTCGGCACCTTCGGGTCGAGGTCCGACAGCTTGTCCCTGAGATCGGCGACGTCGTTGTGGCGCCAGATGCGGGTCTCGCAGCGGCTGTGGCGGATGCCCTCGATCATCGAGGCATGGTTGAGCTCGTCGGACAGGATCACGCAGCCGGGCATGCGTGCCGCCAAGGTCGACAGCGAGGTCCAGTTCGAGACATAGCCGGAGTTGAACAGCAGCGCCGCCTGCTTGCCGTGGAGGTGGGCGAGCTCATCCTCGAGCAGGATGTGATAATGGTTGGTGCCGCTGATGTTGCGGGTGCCGCCGGCGCCGGCGCCGCAGCGGTCGAGCGCCGCGTGCATCGCCTCCAGCACCTTCGGATGCTGGCCCATGCCGAGATAATCGTTGGAGCACCACACGGCCACGTCACGCTCGCCATGGGGACCGCGATAGGTTGCGATCGGGAAGGCGCCGGCCTTGCGCTCGAGATCGGCGAACACGCGATAGCGTCCTTCGCGTCTGAGGCCGTCGAGCTGGCGGCGGAAATAGTCTTCGTAGTTCATGGTACTCCCCCCTGTGCTGTCGTGTTCGGATCGACCGGACTCGTGACCGACACCGCGGCCAGTCCGGTCATGGTTTGCGCCTGCGCGTCAGCACAGGCCTGGCGATAGGCCTGGCGGAACTGCTCTTCCAGGCGCTGCCGCGCCATGGCTGCAGCTGTCTTCTGCGCGGACATCGGGCGCTGGGCCTGCGGCGCAGGAGGCACGACGGCGAGCACCGGCCGCACCAATGGCGTGACGGGCACCGGCACCGGAACGGCCGCCATCGCGGGCTCCGCCGGCGCGCTCCAGCGCCACAGATTGATCACCGGCATCGGCAGCGCCATGAAGCCATGCTCGAGCAGGCCGAGCGCGATCAGCGAGGCCAGCAGCGATAGCGCCACGCCGTCGAACGAGGACTTGGCGCCGAGCGCAGCGGCGGCAACCAGCGCTGTCGCCGCGGTCGCCGCGCCAATCGAGAACGGAAACAACAGGTTGATCGACTTCTTCGCGAAATAGCTGCGCATGAACCGGACCTGCTGCGGCAGCAGCTCATCGTTCAGGGTGCGCACGCCGAGGAACAGATTGATCTTGGCGCTCTGCCGCAGCACCAGCAGCGCCGCGAACGTCCACCAGCTGAGCCGGTTCGGCGCGCCGGACGTCACGGCAAACACCAGGCCCGCGGTCACGATCAGCGCCAGCTCATGATAGGCGATCGCCTGCAGGGCGAAGCCGACGCGCGAGGCCGGCGTGCAGTCGCGCGGACAGGGCTCCGGCCGTGGCCCGGTGATCCAGCCGGCGAGCAGCGACATCTCGACCGTGCCCCACAGCAGGATCGCGCAGGTGAAGGCGCAATAGGCGCTGGAATCCTCGGCGGCCTGGCTCGACACCGCGACGCCCGACAGGGCCGCGACGAACGCCGCGGCCGTGCCCCATTTGAACGCGGCCGGATGGCGGGCGGCGAGCCCGACCAGCGCCAGCACGGCGCCGGTCGAGAACCACCAGACGAACACGACATAGGGAATGGCAATCGCGGTCGCGCCCATGGCCGGCTCCTTGTTACCAGGCGGGTTGCAGCGTGATCTCCCGCGGCAGCTCGTTGCTCTTGGCCGGCAGCATGTACAGCCGGCCGAAGGTCAGCGCCGCCTTCAGCGGCAGCAAGGTACGCTTGATCGCGCCCATCACGCCGCCCTGCGCCTTGGCGTCCGCAATCGCTTCCGACACCTCGCGCAGCTGCTTCAAGCCGGCCCAGAAGCGGGGATTGTCGATGTCGAGCATGACCGGGAAGACCTGGCGCGAGATCTCCGAGGTGATGCGGAACACGCGCATGTCGTACTCGTCCACGGGCATGCCGAGCGCCTCGTAGAACGCCGGGCGCATATGATCGCGCACATGCATGGTGGCAAACACCGCCAGCAGGAAGAACTTGATCCACAGCTTGTTGCGGCCCTGCAGCAGCGACGGATCGGCGCGCATCAGCAGCGCGAACGCCTCGCCATGGCGGAACTCGTCGTTGCACCACTTCTCGAACCACTTGAAGATCGGATGGAACTGGCGCTCCGGATGCCGCTCCATCTGGCGATAGATCGTGATGTAGCGGGCATAGCCGATCTTCTCCGAGAGATAGGTCGCGTAGAAGATGAACTTCGGCTTGAAGTAGGTGTACTTCTTCACCTTGGTCAGGAAGCCGAGATCGACGCCGATGCCGTGATCCTTGAGGATCTCGTTGATGAAGCCGGCGTGGCGGGCCTCGTCGCGGCTCATATAGGAGAACAGCTCGCGAATGTCGGGATTGGTGATCCGCCGCTTGATCTCCGCATAGAGTACGCAGCCGGAGAACTCGGCCGTCAGAGACGACACCAGGAAGTCCTTGAACTCGACGCGAAGCGCCTCCGGCAGATCGTTCAGATCCTTGTCGAATTCCGGCGTGCGCACGAAGTGCTTGCGGTTGTGGTCGGCGCGCAACTCGGCCATCACGGCATCCCATTCCCGGCGCACGAGATCGACATTGAGCCGGTCCATCGCCGCGAAATCGGTGGTGTAGAAGCGCGGCGTGAGGATGGTGTCCTCCAGCGCCATGTTGGTCGAGGTGCTTCCGGCTCCGCCTTCCATCGCGATCATCTGACTCTCCCGTCCGAAAAGCTGACGTCATACAATTCAGTGAGTTCGAGGTAGCCCGAGAGCTGCATCAGCGTCCGCTTCCAGAGCCCGGCCCGCACCACGGTCGCGGTGCGGCGCAAATTGAGCTGCTCGCCGAATTTGACCGTGATCGGTTCGCCCTGGATCAGCACCTCGTCGCCCGGACGGATGCCGACGTCGCGATCGAGCGTGACATGCGCATGCAGGCTCTCGCCGGTGCGCTCGATCTCGATGCTGCAGCCGATGTCGAAGCGGCGCGGCTCGGTGGCCCACAATCCTCTCATCGCTTCTCTCCCATCGTCATCAGTTCGGTGAACCGCCGCATGTTGTCGGTGCCGAATGGCGCGAGGTCGACGCGCCGTCCGGTCGCCGGATCGTCCAGCGTCAAATGGCCATCGGACCAGCGGCTGATCGTGAAGGCCGGCCCGGAGCCGATCGAATGGCGGCGCCGGTCGAACGCCATGCTGCGCAGCACGGTGCGCAGCAACCCATCGCCGCCGGCCTCGACGACGCCGACGATCCTGCTGCTGTCCGGTGACACCACGGAGATGCCGCCATCGGCGCGGTCCTCGAACCGCATGGCCGCGGACTGCACGGCAACGACGTGATCGGTGCGCACGGTGCCAAGCCCGGTGAGGCGGCCGACGCTCGCGGCCAGCAGCGCAAAGGCGACCAGCGCGAAGGCCGCGCGGAGCGCGCCCTTTGGAATGACGATCTCGGCTTCGACATGGCCCTCGGCTTGGCTCATGACTCCCTCCTCCTCATCACGCCGCGCTCGCAACCGCAGCAGGCGGCGCGCCTTGCGACTGACCATTGGCTGCCGGCAGCGGCTGCGAGGCGACGGCGCCATCCGACGCCGTGACGAGCGCCTTAGCAAGAATCTCGGCGACGTTGCGCGCGTCAGGCACGCCGCGCAGCATCGGCTCGACCGCGTTGAGCCGCCAGGGCCGCGCATGCGGCCACAGCAGCAGGTAGGACAGCCGCTGCTCGTTGATGACGCCGAGCGGCACATCGCCGGAGCCATCCCCGAACAACTTCACATCCGCCCGTGCGATCTGCTTGAACGGCACGTTCAAGGTCATCGGCAACACCGCCCCGAACTGCAGCAGCACCCGCCGGCTGGTGACGGTGTAGCGGGTGGTGCGGCTGTAGAGCAGCGCGAGTCCCGTGAGCAGCAGGGTCGCGAGCGCCACCGGCGTCACCAGCGAGGATGCGCTGGCGAGCGAAGCCGCGAGCGGCTGGTGATCCAGCATGCCCGCCACCACGCGGGCGCCGAACAGCGCCGCGAAATAAGCGAGCACCAGGCGCAGGTGGAACACCCGCAGCAGCAGCGCCTTCACCGTGGGCTGTCCCTGCCAGAGCAGCCGCTCGCCCTCCGGCAGCATCAGTTGGTCTTGCTCTCGATGCGTACTCACAGCAGCGGCTCCTGGCGTGCAGCGGTCGCGTAGAGATGGCCACCACCATAGTAGCCGACGATCTTGTCCTCCTCGAGCTTCGTCACCTGATCGGGGCTGGCGAGACCGGGCACGTTGGCGAATTGCGAACCGAGGATCGCATCGACCAGCACCGCCTTGCGCGACTTGTCGACGATCGCCATCGTCATCGGCAGCAGCACATGGCGTCCGACGATGCCGTCGACCTCGACTTCGAGGTAGCGGATCAGCATCTCCGCACGATCGACCCAGACCTCGCGAACCTTGCCGCCGAGCCTGCCGTCGCAGCCGATCACCGGCATGCCGCGCGGATCCGGATCCTCAGAGGCGATGAAGATGCTACCGTCGACCCGGAGCGGCACGATCGCCGGGATGTTGTCCATGGTCAGCTCCGGCTCGTCCTTGCGCGCGGCATAGGAGCCCGGGCCGACACCGTCGAGCATCGGGTTGCCGGTCGGGAGGTACGGCGAGCCCGGCCACGGATAGGCCGGCGTCACCGGCGCATCGGCGCGGTCATTGTCCCAGTTCGGCAGGGTCGCGGTGCGACCGCCATGCATGTGATAGGTCTTGCGGCTCGGCGGCGTCGGGAAGCCATGGCCGCTCGAAGCGGTCTGCCGGCCGATGCGGCCTTCGAACTGCAGCGGATAGCCTTCGCGCTTGTCCTCGGTGCGCAAATAGAAGATCAGGCCTGCGAAGAACACCCAGAAGCCGTAAAGCACGACCTGGGCAACATCGATGTAGCTCGTGAATGACGTCTGCATGGCTTCCTCCCCGACTGGGCTAACCTGGAAATTCAACGATTCCGAATTGGAGCTGCTGTGGCTCCGCCGCCTGCCGTCGCACCAGCGGTCCGATCACCGCCAGCGTGACGAACAGCAGTGCGATCTCGACGTGGTAGACGATGCTGTAGCCGGTCGCCGGTCCGGCGAGCGCCACGCCGAGACGACCGTCCAGCGCCAGCTGCGACATCACATCGCGAATGGCGCCGCCGCCTGCGATCGCGACGCCGGCCGCCGTGGCCTGGACCGCGCCCCAGGCGCCGAGCGCGAGTCCGCTCTCGCCGTTCTGCACCAGCGCCATTGCCGCCGTCAGCGTGCCCACGGCGAACAGGCCGCTGCCGAAGCCGATCAGGGTGGTGCCGATGCGGAACAGCAGCGGCGACGCGAGCGGGGCCGAGAAGATGACGGCGGAGAACGCGAACAGTCCGACGAGTCCGCCGAGCGCTGCGATCCGATAAGGATCCGAGCCCTTGCCCAGCCGGCGCGCGGAAAGGCCGAAGCCTGCGAGCGTGCCAGCTGCAAACAATGCCGTCAGCGCCGTGGTTTCGCCGACCGTGAGGTGAAGGATCTCCGCGCCATACGGCTCGAGCAGGATGTCCTGCATGGTGAAGCCGGCGGTGCCGAGCCCCACCGCGACCAGTACGCGCATCGAACCACCGGCCTCGCGGAACTGCCGCCAGGAATCGCCGAAGCGCGGCCGCGCCCGGGTGGCCGATGTGCGCGAGGGATCACGCGCCTCCTGCTTCCACAGCGCGATGACGTTGAGAACCATCTCGGTCACCGCCGCGCCCTGGATCACCTGGATCAGCCGCATCTCGCTGAACTCGGCGAGCAGCCCGCCGAAGGTCAGCGCGCTCGCCATCATCCCGAACATCAGCATCACGTAGAGGAACGCGACCACCCGCGGGCGCGAGTGCTCCGGCGCGAGGTCCGTCGCGAGGGAGAGGCCCGCGGTCTGCGTCGTATGCAGCCCGGCGCCGACCAGCAGGAACGCGAGCGCAGCCCCGATGCGGCCGGCGATCACCTGGCCCGGCGCGTCGCCCGACGACAGCAGCAGCAGGGCGAACGGCATGATGGCGAGGCCACCGAACTGCAGGAGCGTGCCCATCCAGATGTAGGGCACGCGGCGCCAGCCGAGCACCGAGCGATGATGGTCGGACTTGAAGCCGATCAGCACACGCAGGGGCGCGAACACCAGCGGCAGCGCCACCATGGTCGCGACCAGCCAGGAGGGGACGCCGAGTTCGACGATCATGACGCGGTTGAGCGTGCCGTTGAGCAGCACCACCGAAATGCCGATCGAAACCTGGAACAGCGACAGCCGCATCAGGCGCGACAGCGGCAGCTCGGTCGAGGCGGCATCCGCAAACGGCAGATAGCGCGACGACAGCCGCGTCCACAATTGCAGGACGGATGGTGCGCGCGCGCTCATGACGGGCGAAGCTCCAGCGCTTGCGAGATGTAGAAGCCGTTGGCGACGCGGCAGTTGCGGGCGCAGCGCCAGTCGGCGAGATCGGGATGATCGGCGATGAGGCGATACAGCTTCTGTTCGGTCACAGGCTCGATCGCCGGCGCGCGATTGCCGCGTGGGAACACGCCGCCGATCGCGTGCATGACGGCGAGCAGCGGCGTGCGCGGCGCGTAGGTCATCAGGATCGATTCGGAGGTGCGCGCGGCAAGGCCCGCCACGATGCGGACGGCGTCCTCGGCGCGGTAATGGATGAACGAATCCATCGCCACCACGAAATTGAAGCCGCCGTGCCGGGGATCGAGCATGTCGCCGGCGACGAAGCGGATCGCGTTGCGGCTGATGTCGTCGGGCAGCCGGCGCTGCGCGATCTCGATCAGGGTCGGCGAGATGTCGACGGCAACCACCTCGGCGCCGCGCCGCGCAGCCTCGATGGAGAAGCTGCCGGTGCCGCAGCCGGCATCGAGGATGCGCGCGCCACGCAGGTCGAGCGGCAACCACGACAGCAGCGTCCGCCGCATCTCGTCGCGGCCGGCACGCACAGTGGCGCGGATGCGTCCCACCGGCGCATCCGAGGTCAGCCGCGTCCAGGCGGCGACTGCGGTGCGGTCGAAATAGGTCTCCACTTCACTGCGGCGGGCGAGATATTCCGCTGTCGACATCGGCTAGCCCCACTCAATCAAAGCCAAGAAGATCGAAGATGTCGCGGTCCTTCAGCGGCACCGCCTGCATCGGCTCGGCACCTGCGAGCAGCGAGGCTGCGAGGCGCAAGTACTCATTCTGCGCGCGCTCGACGTCGGGCGAAGCCTCCATCTCGAACAGCGTGCACTTCTTCAGGCGGCTCTTCCTGATGACGTCGAGATCGGGGAAGTGCGCCACCGTCTTCAGGCCGGCCCGCTCGTTGAACTTGTCGATCTGGTCGGTCGCGGCGCTGCGGTTGGCGATCACGCCGCCGAGCCGCACCGGATAGTTGCGCGACTTGGCCTGGATCGCGGCAACGATGCGGTTCATCGCGAAGATCGAGTCGAAATCGTTCGCAGCCACGATCAGCGCGCGGTCGGCGTGCTGCAAGGGCGCTGCGAAGCCGCCGCAGACGACGTCGCCGAGCACGTCGAAGATCACCACATCGGTGTCTTCGAGCAGATGATGCTCCTTCAGTAGTTTGACCGTCTGGCCGACGACATAGCCGCCGCAGCCGGTGCCGGCCGGCGGCCCTCCGGCCTCGACGCACATCACGCCGTTATAGCCCTGGTAGACGAAATCCTCGGGCCGCAGTTCCTCGGCGTGGAAATTGACCTGTTCGAGAATGTCGATGACGGTCGGCACCAGCCGCTTGGTGAGCGTGAAGGTGGAGTCGTGCTTGGGATCGCAGCCGATCTGCAGCACGCGCTTGCCGAGCTTGGACAGCGCCACCGAGAGGTTCGACGACGTCGTGCTCTTGCCGATGCCGCCCTTGCCGTACACCGAGAACACTTTTGCGGTGCCGATGACGACGTTCGGATCGAGCTGCACCTGCACACTGCCGGCCCCATCGGGGCGGCGCGGCGCCGTCGTCAACGGCGGTCTCAAGGTCACGTTCATGCGGCAACTCCCACGCCTTCGAGGCGATCTTCGAGTTCTTCACCGGCCTTGCGCAGCACGTCGAGCATGGCTGGGTCCGGGGTCCAGTAATTGCGCTCATGCGCCTCGATCAGACGGTTGGCGATCTTCGCCGACGCCGCCGGATTGAGCGAGGCGAGCCGCTCGCGCATCGCGGGGTCGAGCACGAAGGTCGTCGTGATCTGCTGATAGACCCAGGGCGCGACCTGGCCCGTGGTGGCCGACCAGCCGACCGTGTTGGTCACATGCGATTCGATCTGGCGCACGCCCTCATAGCCATGGGCGAGCAGCGCCTCGTACCATTTCGGATTGAGCGTGCGGGTGCGCGTCTCAAGCGCGACCTGCTCCGACAGGGTGCGCACCGTGCCCTCGCCGCGGGTCTGGTCGCCGATATAGACCGGCGCGGCCTCGCCCTTGGCGCGCTTCACCGCGCGGCTGATGCCGCCAAGCGTATCGAAATAATGATCGATCGTGGTGACGCCGAGCTCGACCGAATCGACGTTCTGGTAGGCGGCATCGACGCCGGCGAGCACATGGCCGAGCAGCGCATCGCGCCTGACAGGGCGGCCGTCGGTGCCGTAGGCAAAGCCCTTGCGGCGCGTATAGACGTCGGCGAGCTCGTCCTCGTCGGTCCAGGCGCCGCAATCGATCAGGTGGTTGACGTTGGCGCCATAGGCACCCTCGGCATTGCCGAACACGCGCAGCGCCGCGTCCGCAAGCTCGCCGCCATGCGCAGCCTGGAAGGCGAGCGCATGCTTGCGCACGTAGTTCATCTCGACCGGCTCGTCGGCCGACGCCGCAAGCAGCGCCGCCTCGGCGAGCAACTTGGTCTGCAACGGCATCAGGTCGCGAAAAATGCCCGAGAGCGTGATCACGACGTCGATGCGCGGCCGGCCCAGCCGCTCCAGCGGGATCAGATTCGCGCCGCAGAGGCGGCCGTAGCTGTCATGGCGCGGCTCGGCGCCCATCAGCCACAGCGCCTGCGCGATCGGCCCGCCCTCGGTCTTCAGATTGTCGGTGCCCCACAGCACCAGCGCGATCGTCTCCGGCAGCTTATGGCCCTCGCCGGCATGGCGGGCGAGCAGCCGCGCCACCTGGCGCTCGGCATCCTTGAGCGCGAACGCGCTGGGGATGCGGAACGGATCGAAGCCATGCAGGTTCCGTCCCGTCGGCAGCACGTCGGTATTCCGCAGCAGATCGCCGCCCGGAACGGGACGGATATAGCCGCCGTCGAGCGCGTGGACGATCGCCGGCGTCTCGCTATCGGTGGCGAGCAGCCGGTCGAGCTCGACGCGCTTCGCGGCATCGTTGATGCCGGCGAGGTCCAGCAGCTCGGCGCGTTGCGCCTGCAGCGGCGGTGCCCCGACGACATGCAGGCCATGCGGGATCAGCGAATATTCCAGCTCCAGCACGCTGGCGGACAGCGCCGCGATCCGCGCGTCGCGCTCGTCGCGCCACAGCGGCTCGGCCGCAGCGAGATCGACCGCCGCCGCCTGCGCCTGGATCAGCGCCGCGCTGTCACCCCTCACCTGCTCGGTCGCATCCGGTGACAGATTGCGCCAGGCATCCAGCGAGGCCTTCAGGTCTGCCAGGCCCTTGTAGAGGCCGGCACTGGTGATCGATGGCGTGAGATAGCTGATCAGGGTGGCGCCGCCGCGGCGCTTGGCCAGCGCGCCCTCGGACGGATTGTTGGACGCGTAGATGTAGAAGTTCGGCAGGTCGCCGATCAGCCGCTCCGGCCAGCATTCGGCTGAGAGACCGGCCTGCTTGCCCGGCATGAATTCCAGCGCGCCATGGGTGCCGAAATGCAGCACGGCGTGGGCACGGAAATCCTCGCGCAGCCAGCGGTAGAACGCCGCGAACGCATGCGTCGGCGCGAAGCTGTGCTCGAACAAGAGCCGCATCGGATCGCCTTCGTAGCCGAACGCCGGCTGCAGGCCGACGAACAAATTGCCGAACTGCTCGCCGAGCACCAGCAGGCTGGCGCCGTCGGTCTGATGGCGGCCGGGCGCCGGCCCCCATTGCTTCTCGATCTCGGCCAGATGACGCTCGCGCCGGACATGCTGATCGACGGAAATGCGCGCCGCGACATTGGCGACGGTGCCGAAGCGCTCGGCATTGCCCTTCAGAACGCGGGCGCGCAGCTCGTCCACGGTCTCAGGAACATCGATCGTGTAGCCGGACGCGCTCAGCGAGGTCATCACGTTATGCAGCGACTCGAACACTGACAGATACGCCGCAGTGCCGGCGCTGCCGCCATTCGGCGGGAAATTGAACAGCACCACGCCGAGCTTCCGCTCCGCCCGCTCGGAGCGGCGCAGCTCGACGAGCTTGGCGACGCGGGCAGAAAGCTGCGCCGCGCGCTCCGGCAGCGAGGCCATGTCGCGGCCGGAATCGGCCAACGCCGAGCGACCGCCGAACACGGTCGGGCCGACGGCACCGTCGAGCTCGGGAATCGCGACCATCATGGTAGCTTCGACCGGCGTCAGCCCGCGCGCATCGTCGTGCCACTGCTCGACGGTCTGGAATTCCAGCGGATGCGCGGCGATCAGCGGCACATCGAGCCCGGCCATCACGTCTTCAGCGGCGCGCGCATCGTTGTAGGCGGGACCGCCGACCAGCGAGAATCCGGTGAGCGAGATCACGGCATCGACCGTGGCGACGCCGTCCCTCTGGAAGTAGCGTTCGATGGCGGGACGCGAGTCGAGGCCACAGGCGAACACCGGCACGACCGCGAGCCCGCGCGCCTCCAGCGCCGAGATCACACCATCATAATGCGCGGTGTTGGCGGCCAGCAGATAAGAGCGCATCAGGATCACGCCGATGCGGCCGACCGCCTTGGCCGGTGCCGGCAATTGGTCGGCGCGCTCGACGATCCGCTGCGGCAGCCGCGGATGATAGAGGCCGACATCCGGATAGGTCACCGGCTCGGCCGCATTCGTCTTTCCACGCAGCACGGCGCGCGGGCCGTCGGCATAGCGGCCGACCAGGAAGCGCACCAGGTTCGCAAAATTCTGCTCCGAGCCGGCGAGCCAATATTGCAGCGTGAGGAAGTAGGCGCGCAGGTCCTGTGCGGTGCCGGGGATGTAGCGTAGGAGCCGCGGCATCCGCTGCAGCATCTTCATCTGGCTCTGGCCGCTCGACGAGCCGGAACGGTTGCTGCCGCGCAGCCGCTTCAACAGGCCGAGCACGCCGGTGGCCGAGCCCGACATCGTCAGCTTGCCGAGCCGGGTCAGGCGTACCACCTCGCCCGCCGACAGGCAGCCGATCATGGCATCGCAGCGATCGCGGCGGGCCTGCAGCGCCGGCAGCACCGGCTGGATGTGATCCTCCATGAACAGCATGGTGGCGACGACGATGTCGCCGGTCGCGATGTCGTCCAGGCAATGCTGCAGGGCGTTCGGATTGCAGCCCCACTCGTCGGCCGCATGGACCTTGAGGTCGAGGCCCGGCAGCTCGGCCTGCAGCACGGCGCGCGCACGCAGAGCAGCCGAAGCGAGATGGCTGTCCATCGTCACGATCACCACCCGGATGGGTGTCTTGTCAGCGACCGAAATGCGCTTTGGCATCATACAAGGTCTCGAGTGTGATCAGGTTGACGTTGCGCTCGCGCGCGAACCGCTCAGTGTTGCGGCGCGCCTTGCCGCGAACGAAGAAGGGAATCTTGGTCAGCTCGCGCTCGGCGTCGGTGGCCCAAGCGAGTTCGGTGGCTGTGACAGTTTCGACCACGCGCAATTGCGGCTGCTGTGGCGCCGCCGGTGCGGCGCCGAGATGCGACGGCGCGTGATCGGCGAATTCGTGGTCCTCGCGGAACATGCCGAGCAGATGCTCTTCCAGGCCCATCATCAGCGGATGCACCCAGGTGTCGAACAGCACGTTGGCGCCTTCAAAACCCATCTGCGGCGAGTAGCGCGCGGGAAAATCCTGCACGTGGCACGGCGCCGAGATCACGGCGCAGGGAATGCCGAGGCGCTTCGCAATGTGGCGCTCCATCTGCGTGCCGAGCACCAGCTCGGGGCGCAACTCGCTGACGCGGGCTTCCACTTCGAGATAATCGTCGGTGATCAACGGCTCGACGCCATAGATCGCGGCGGCCTCGCGGATCTCGCGGGCGAACTCGCGGGCATAGGTGCCGAGGCCGACGACCTCGAAGCCGAGCTCCCGCGTCGCGACACGGGCCGCCGCCACTGCATGAGTCGCATCGCCGAAGATGAAGACGCGCTTGCCGGTGAGATAGGTCGAGTCGACCGAGCGCGAGTACCACGGCAGCCGGCTCTCGGTCCGCGCCAGCACGGGCGCGGCATCGACACCGGCGAGCGTAGCGACCTCGGCGATGAAGTCGCGCGTTGCGCCGACGCCGATCGGGATCGTGCGCGTATAGGGCTGGCCGAACTGGCGCTGCAGCCATTGCGCGGCGGTGGACGCGATCTCGGGATAAAGCACGATGTTGAAATCGGCCAGGGGAAGGCGGGCGAGATCGGCGGGCGTCGCGTTCCACGGCGCGACCACGTTGATCTCGATGCCGAGCTCCACAACCTGCCTGGTCACTTCCGCGAGGTCGTCGCGATGACGGAAGCCGAGCGCCGTCGGACCAAGCAGGTTGCAGACTGGACGGGCGCCTGCCTCCCTCTCACGGCGGGGGGAGCCATCAGCGGAAGACGCAGCCAACGCCCGTACAATCCGGTAGAACGTTTCCGAGGCGCCCCAATTCTCCTTGCGCTGATAGGCCGGCAATTCGAGCGGGATGACGGGAATAGGAAGCTTCAACGCCAAAGCGAGCCCGCCGGGATCATCCTGGATCAGCTCGGCGGTGCAGGAGGCGCCGACCAGCATCGCCTGCGGCTGGAAGCGCTCATAGGCCGCTCGCGCCGCGCTCTGCAGCAGATCCGCGGTATCGCCGCCGAGATCGCGCGCCTGGAAGGTGGTGTAGGTGACGGGCGGCCGGCGGTCACGGCGCTCGATCATCGTGAACAGGAGATCAGCGTAGGTGTCGCCCTGCGGCGCGTGCAGCACGTAGTGCACATCGCGCATCGCGGTCGCAATGCGCATCGCGCCGATGTGGGGTGGGCCTTCATATGTCCAGACCGACAGCTGCATCTCACACCGCCAATCTGGTTTGCCGCAGCAAGGGCCGCGCGAACAGCTCGGCGAGATCGCCGGCCTGCTCGAAACCCTGGATGGGCGTGAAGATCAGCTCGATCGACCATTTGGTGGTCAGGCCCTCGGCCTCCAGCGGATTGGCGAGACCAAGCCCGCAGACCACGAGATCCGGACGCGCGGCGCGGCAGCGATCCAGCTGGCGCTCGACGTCCTGGCCCTCGCTGAGGAGCGTGCCTTGCGACAGCAGCGTCAGTTCGGAGGCGAGATGCTCACGATGCAGATAGGGCGTGCCGACCTCGACCAGCTCCATGCCGATCTCGCGCGCCAGGAAACGCGCCAGCGGGATCTCGATCTGCGAATCCGGAAACAGGAAGACGCGCTTGCCGGCGAGCTGCGCGCGATAGCGCGCCAGCGCACGCTCGGCGCGCGCCTTGAGTGGCGCGATGGTGCGTTCGACATGGGCGCGCGAGACACCGAAAGCATCAGCGGCGGCTGCGAGCCAGAGCGCAGTGCCTTCGCCGCCAAGCGGAAATGGCGCTGCGATGCGGCGGCAGCCGCGCTCCTCGAGCGCACGCGCGGTATCGCCGAGGAACGGCTGCGCCAGCAGCACGCGCGTCTCCGGGCCGATCGCCGGTAATTCCGACGAGCGGCGCGGCGGCAGGAAGGCGACCTGGTCGATGCCGAGCGCGGCGAAGGTCCGCTTGAACTGATCTTCGACCACGTCGGCGAGTGCGCCGACGACGAGCAGCGACGGTCGCCCGCCGTTGTGAGCTGCGGGCAGCACCGGCACCAGCGATGCGAGGCAGGCATCCTCGCCTTGCGTGAACGTGGTCTCGATGCCGCTGCCGGAGTAGTTGAGCACGCGCACACCAGGCGAAAAGCGCTGCGACAGCCTTAGCGCCGCGCGCGACAGGTCGAGCTTGATCACTTCCGACGGGCACGAGCCGACCAGGAACAGCAGCTTGATCTCGGGACGGCGCGCCAGCAGCTGGTCGACGATGCGGTCGAGCTCGTCATTGGCGTCGACGAGGCCGGCGAGATCGCGCTCTTCCATAATCGCGGTGGCAAAGCGCGGCTCGGCGAAGATCATGACGCCGGCGGCCGATTGGATTAAATGAGCGCAGGTGCGCGAGCCGACGACGAGGAAGAACGCATCCTGAATTTTCCGGTGCAGCCAGACGATGCCGGTCAAGCCGCAGAACACCTCGCGCTGGCCGCGCTCGCGCAGCACGCCGTCCGGCGAAGGCGCTGATGTCACGGCACAGGCTTGCGCGGACATGCTCATGACACCCGCTCCGCACCAGCTTGCGCCATCGCCTGATCCTGCAGCCGCGCAGCGCGCAGCTTGAGCAGGAATTGCGCGGCATTGATCGCGTAGGAGGCATAGGCCGCGAGAACCAGCAGCATCTGCTGCCGAGCGCTGCCGATATGACCGATGATCGCGGCGAGGTAGGCCGTATGCAGCGCGATCACCAGCATCGAGAACACGTCCTCCCAGAAGAAGGCCGGTGCGAACAAATAGCGCCCGAACACGACCCGCTCCCAGATCGAGCCGGTGATCATGATGGTGTAGAGCAGCGCCGTCTTCAGAACGACGGAGGCGGTGGCGAGCCACAGGCCCTCGCCGGTCGCGAGATAGCGCGACACGAGTCCGAGGCTGATCAGGAAGACGAGAAACTGCAGCGGCGCGAGGATGCCCTGCACGAGGGTCCACGGCGTGGCATCCCGCCGGCGCTTTTCCTCTGGCGTGTAAAGCGGTTGCTGCTTTGCACGCAGCGCCGGCTCAGGTGTGAAGCAGAGCTGGCTCCACAGCGACGGATCAGTGGCAGATGTGAATTGGGCGTCACACGATGTGTAAAGATGATTTGACAACACCGGTGCCCAGTGATGCGATGACGGCAACCACAGGGGGATTTGTGGTGCACCGCACTCGGTCTGGTCAACGTTACGTTGTGCAGTTTGCAGGTGGCGCATCGCAAATCCCCGAGTGCGAGCCCGATGGGGAAACGCTAGACCCGGGCCCGAAGAGTGTCAATCAAAATTGACGTCAAATAATATTGACGCAACGAGTGACGTGCGCTCATATGGAGGGGAGGCGCTTATGACCGAGCTCAATGAGACAGTCCGATTTCCGCGAGCCCGCTTTCGGACGAAGCGTGGCCAAGCGGCGTTTCATCGGCACGCGGCATCACGCCTCAGCGTGCCGTTGCCGAGCACCCGCCATTCCGAGCTGAACGCCGCGATCGAAGCCGAGATCATTCCGCGGCTCGTGATGGCCCATGCGCCGGCGCTCGAACGCGTGCCGGCGATCATCACCGCAACCCAGCAGGAAGCCGCCGATTTCGCCGAGCTCGTGCTCGATGCAGACGACGGTCGTGCGGTGGCCTGCATCCAGTCGCATCGCGATCACGGCGAGACGCTGGAGCGGATCTATCTCGATCTCCTGGTGCCGACCGCCAATCATCTGCGCCATCTCTGGGCCGACGACGAGCGCGACTTCGCCGACGTCACGCTGGCGCTGTGGCGGCTGCAGCAGCTGCTTCGTCACTTCAGCGCGGCCTTCAGTGCCGAGCTCGCGGTCGCGCCGACCGGCCTGCGCGTGCTGCTGACCACGGCGCCGGGCGACAGGCGCGAGCTGGGGCACATGATGTTCGGCCTCGTGCTGGCGGGCGAGTTCTTCCGCCGCGACGGCTTCGATACCTGGATCGAGCCAGACACGGCGGATCGCGGCTTCGTCGATGCGCTCCGCACGCAGTGGTTCAACGTCGTCGAGTTCTTCGCCAACAGCGACAGGAAGCTCGACGATCTCGCCTCAAACATAAGGATGGTCCGGCGCGAGTCCTCCAACCAGGACATCGGCGTGCTGGTCTGCGGTCCTGCGTTCATTGAACGGCCTGAACTCGTTCTCCTGGTCGGCGGCGACGGTGTCGTCTCCGATCCGAGCAGAGAGGCTTCGCAAGCCCGGCACGTCGTCAGTCTTCTGACCGAACGGCGATAGCTGAGGGTGCAGTGAAGATGAATGCTGGAACGAGACTTGCCGCGCGAAGGCTCCTTGAGTGGGAGGACAACGGCGTTGGTGAGGGCGTTCAGAGCTCCGAAAGAGTCGCTTGGCGATCTCAATGCGGATGTCGCGGCCATGCTGGTGGCCGCAGCGTCCGACATTGCGCTCGCGCTCGACGCCGATGGCAACATCCAGGACCTGGCCTTTCAACAGGCCGGGCTGCCGCTTGAATTGAGCAACACAGACGAGTGGATCGGCCGATCCTGGCAAGCAACAGTGTCCGAGGAAAGCCAGACCAAGCCAGAGCTGCTGCTCGCCGAAGCCTCCCAGCGCAAGGTGTCGCGCTGGCGCGAGGTGCGCTATCCGGCCGCGCGCGGGCCCGACATTCCGATCCTGTTCGCGGTGGTGGCGATCAAGGGCGCGGCCCGCTTCATCGCGGTCGGCCGCGACGTACGCGCCACCGCCGCGCTCCAGCAGAAGCTGATCGAAGCCCAGGTCACGATCGAGCGCGACTACTCGCGCATGCGCAACGCCGAATCGCGCTACCGGATCCTGTTCCAGATCACCTCGGAGCCGGTGCTGATCATCGATGCGCTCACCCACCGCATCGTCGAGGCCAATCCGGCCGCTGCCGCCCTGCTCGACCACGGCGCCGCCAACCTGATCGGCAAGCTGTTTCCCGACGCGCTGTTGCTCGACGATACCGCCACTTCGCAATCGCTGTCGCTGGCGATCCGCTCGCAAGGCAAGATCGAGCGCGCCAAGGTCCGGCTCGACGGCGGCCGCGACTATCTGCTCGACGGCACCTTCTTCCGGCAGGACACCGCGTCGCTGTTCCTGCTGCGCTTCACGCCGCAGGGCTCGCAGCTTGCGATTCCGAAGGCCACCGACGTCAATACGCAGCTGGTGCAATTCGTCGAATCGGCGCCCGACGGCTTCGTCATCACCGACATGGACGGCCGGCTGCTGCACGCCAACGCCACCTTCCTGCAGCTTGCGCAAATCGAGAACATGCATCAGATCCTGGGCGAGACGATCGACCGCTGGATCGGCAAATCGGCGATCGACTTCTCGGTCATGCTGACCAATCTGCGCCAGCACGGCAGCGTCAAGCTGTTCTCCAGCGTCGTCCGCGGGGAGCACGGCTCTCCGGTCGACGTCGAGATCTCCGCCGCCACCGTCGGCGCGCCCGGCCAGTCCCGCCTCGGCTTCACCATCCGCAATGTCGGCCCGCGCATCTCCAGCGACGGCGGCGACCACGGCTATATCCCGCGATCGCGCGAGCAACTCGCCGAGCTGATCGGCCGCGTGCCGCTCAAGGAGCTGGTGCGCGAGACCACCGACGTGATCGAGCGGATGTGCATCGAAACCGCGCTCAAGCTCACCGGCGACAACCGCGCCACTGCCGCCGAGATGCTCGGCCTCAGCCGCCAGAGCCTGTACGTCAAGCTGCGACGCTACGGCCTGGCCGAGCCGAGCGAAGAAGACAGTCAGTTGGAATAGCCGCAGTTGGAATAGCCGCAGTTCGAACAGTTGAAAGAGTTGCAATGACCGACATCACGCCCGTCCCGCTCGCGCCAAGGCTTCCTTCAAGGCTTCATCCCGCGGCCGTTCTCGAGCTGTTGAAGCCGATCACCTGGTTTCCACCGATCTGGGCGTTCGGCTGCGGCGTGGTCTCGTCAGGCGCGCCGCTGGCGCCGCGCTGGCCGACCGTGATCGCGGGCCTCGTGCTCGCGGGTCCGATGGTGTGCGCCACCAGCCAGGCGGTCAACGATTGGTTCGACCGCCATGTCGATGCGATCAACGAGCCCGGCCGGCCGATTCCCTCGGGCCGCATTCCAGGCCGCTGGGGCCTGTACATCGCGCTGATCTGGACGGTTCTGTCGCTCGGCGTCGCCACTTTGCTCGGCACTTGGGGCTTTGCCGCAGCGGCATTGGGCCTGGCGCTCGCGTGGGCCTATAGCGCGCCGCCGATCCGGCTGAAGCAGAACGGCTGGTGGGGCAACAGCGCCGTCGGCCTCTGCTACGAAGGCCTGCCCTGGATCACGGCAGCAGCGATCATGAGCGAAGAGGCGCCGTCCTGGCAGGTGCTTTCGATCGCGCTGCTCTACAGCGCCGGCGCCCATGGCATCATGACCCTGAACGACTTCAAGTCGATCGCCGGTGATCGCGTCAGCAATGTCCGCTCGCTGCCGGTGATGCTCGGCGCCGAGCGCGCCGCTCGCCTCGCCTGCATCACGATGGCGCTGGCGCAATGCGCCGTGCTTGCGCTGCTGGTGGCCTGGAGCCGTCCGGCGCATGCAGCGATCGTCGCGGCGTTGATCGCGGCCCAGCTGGTGCTGATGCGGCGGCTGATGACGAACCCGCGCGAGCTCGCGCCCTGGTACAACGGGACCGGCGTGCTGCTTTACGTGCTGGGCATGCTGGTGACGGCGTTCGCGCTGGCGGGGCTGGTGGCATGACGCAGATGAACGCGGCCTCGCCTGCTCCGCTCTCCTGGTTCGGCATCGTCAGGCTCGGCCTGGTGCAGACCGCGCTTGGCGCTGTCGTCGTGCTGACGACCTCGACGCTCAATCGGGTCATGGTGATCGAGCTGGCGCTGCCGGCGATGATCCCCGGTCTTCTGGTCGCGATCCACTATGCGATGCAGGTGCTGCGGCCGTGGCTCGGCCACGGCTCCGATGTCGGCGGCCGGCGCTTCGCCTGGATCGTCGGCGGCATGGCCGTGCTCGCGGCGGGTGGCCTGCTGGCCGCGGCCGCCACGGCATTGATGGCGAGCCATCTCGCTCTCGGCCTAGTGATCGCGGTGATCGCCTTCATCATGATCGGCATCGGCGTCGGCGCCGCCGGCACCTCTCTGCTGGTGCTGCTCGCCAAGCGCACCGCGCCGGCGCGGCGCAGCGCCGCGGCCTCGATTGCCTGGATCATGATGATCACCGGCTTCATCGTCACCACGGCGGTGGCCGGCAAGGCGCTCGACCCTTTCTCGGGCGAGCGGCTGATGCTGGTGTCGGGCACGGTCTCGGCGATCGCCATGGTGCTGACGCTGCTCGGCGTCTGGGGCATCGAGCAGCCCGACCTCTCTCCTGACACGAGCTCCGCCACCGCCGAGCGGTCGGGCTTCATGGACGACTTCCGTGAGATCTGCCGGGAGCCGCAGGCGCGGCGCTTCGCGATCTTCATCTTCGTGTCGATGCTGGCCTACAGCGCGCAGGACCTGATCCTGGAGCCGTTCGCCGGCAGCGTATTCGGCATGACGCCAGGGCAGACCACGCAGCTGTCATCCGTGCAGCACATGGGCGCGCTGATCGGCATGATCCTCATGCCGGCGATGGCGAGCCTGCACAACGACTGGCGGACACGGCCGCAGCCCTGGATCATCGGCGGCTGCCTCGCCTCAGCGCTGGCGCTGCTCGGCCTCGTCGGCGCCGCGACGGTGGGCCCCGCCTGGCCATTGCGCGCCTCGGTGCTGCTGCTCGGCATCACCAACGGCGTCTACGCGATCGCGGCGATCGGCGCGATGATGAACATGGTGAGCGAAGGCCGTGACAATCGCGAGGGCACCCGCATGGGCCTGTGGGGCGCCTCGCAGGCGATCTCGTTCGGCATCGGCGGCTTCGTCGGCACCGCGGCGGCCGACGCCGCGCGCCATCTGTTGCCATCGACCGCATCCGCCTACGGCGCGGTGTTCGCCGCCGAAGCCGCGTTGTTCGTCCTCTCCGCCTGGCTCGCCATCTGGATCAAGCGTCCGCGCGAGCAGACATCGACGCTGGCAGCGCAGCCGGCCAATTTAGGAGCCTGACCGATGAGCCACTCCTCCGGCAAGGAGACGTTCGACGTCGTGATCGTCGGCGGCGGCCCGGCCGGCGCCACCGCGGCGAATGACCTGGCCCGCCGGGGCCACCATGTGCTGCTGCTCGATAGAGCCGGCCGCATCAAGCCGTGTGGCGGCGCCATCCCGCCGCGGCTGATCGCCGAATTCGAGATCCCGGGCCATCTGCTGGTGGCACGGATTTCCGCTGCTCGCATGGTGTCGCCGAGCAACAAGGACGTCGACATGCCGATCGACGGCGGCTTCGTCGGCATGGTCGATCGCGAGCATTTCGACGAATGGCTGCGCACGCGCGCCGTTGAGGGCGGCGCGATCCGCCGCACCGGCACGTTCAGCGCGCTCACCCGCGAAGCCGACGGCACGGCCGTTGTCAGCTACGAGCGCCGCCTGGACGACGGCCGTCTGCAGCAGAACAGCGTGCGGGCGCGCGCCGTGATCGGCGCCGACGGGGCGGTGTCCGCGGTCGCGCGCCGGTGCATCCCCGCAGCCAGCGAGATGCGCTACGTGTTCGCCTATCACGAGATCATCCGCTCGCCCGCTCCCCACCATCCGGTGTTCGACGCGACCCGTTGCGACGTCGTCTATCGCGGTCAGTTGTCGCCGGACTTCTACAGCTGGGTGTTTCCGCACGGACCGACCACCAGCATCGGGACGGGAAGCGCCTGCAAGGGGTTCTCGCTGCGCGGCTCGGTGGCCGAGTTCCGCAAGGCTGCGGCGCTCGACGATCTGGAGACCATCCGCCGCGAAGGCGCGCCGATTCCGTTGAAGCCGCTGTCGCGCTGGGACAATGGCCGCGACGTCGTGCTCGCCGGCGATGCCTCGGGCGTGGTCGCCCCGGCCTCCGGCGAAGGCATCTATTACGCCATGGCCGGCGGCCGCGCCGCTGCCGATGCCGTGGCTTTGTTCCTGAAGACCGGCAATGCCGCGGCACTGGCTTCAGCGCGCCGCAGCTTCATGCGCCAGCATGGCGCTGTGTTCTTCATCCTCGGCCTGATGCAGCGCTACTGGTACTTGAACGACGCCCGCCGCGAGCGCTTCGTCGCGATCTGCCGGGACAAGGACGTGCAGCAGCTGACCTGGGACGCCTACATGAACAAGGCGCTGGTGCGCGCCAAGCCGCTGTCGCATGTGCGGATCTTCTTCAAGAACATCGCGCATTTGACCGGGCTTGCGCGGGCGGCGTAGCGGTTCACGCGATGGATGAGCTGTTTCGCAGCCCACATCTGGTCGACCTGATCCTGGCGGTGGTCGCAGTGGAGTTGGTTGCCGTGACATTGATCTGGCAGCGGCGCCGTCGCGGCATCAGCCCGCGCGCGCTGCTGCCGAATCTGCTGGCCGGCGTGTTCCTGCTGCTGGCGCTGCGTTGCGCGCTGACCGGTGCGCCATGGTTCTGGCTCGCAGGATGTCTCGCCGCGTCCGGCGTCGCCAACGCCGCCGATCTCCGGCAGCGCTGGCGATGAGAGTCCGGCCGAGCCGGCTCACTTCTTCTCGGAGAACGTCTTCAGATACGCGATGACGTCCTTGCGCTGCTGCTCGTTGGCGAGCTTGAACACCATCTTGGTCGAGCCGGTAGCCTGATCCGCCTTGCCCTTCTCGGTCAGGAATTTCTTCAGGAATGCGCTGGGATCGACCAGGTATTCGAAGATGTTGTCATCGGTCCAGACCAGCCCGGCCTCGCCGGCATGCCTGTTGAGATCGGAATACGCAAAACCGGGATAGGTCCCCGTCGGGCGCCCGACCACGCCGGTCAGGACCGGCCCCACCGCATTCTTCGCCTCGGGCCCGATGCGGTGGCAGGTCATGCACTGCTTGAAGACCTGTTCGCCCTTTGCAGCGTCGCCACCGTCCAGCGCCCAGGCCGCGCCTGCCGACGTGGCGATCACAACCGCCGCAACCAAACTCGATCTCAGCATATGCATCCTCCGGATTTTCTGTTTTCATTCGTCCACACGATCGATCCTTACAATTATCAGTGTCATGCATACTTGTCATTCTCGGGCTTGCGGGAACTGGGTGAATAAGTCGCAGTTCGAACATGCAATAGGCGCAGGAGTACCGACGAGGCCTGGCTGCCCGGAAATAGGCCTTGACAGTGAAGGCGCTGCGTGGACTAACGACATCATCAAGACTCTCAATACGTTAGCCGGATGCGGCGCAACACCTTCAAAATGCGCGCCAAAACAACGAGCCGCGATCCTGTGAGCGTCTCCAACGGGTGCCACGACCATGGCCGAGTTTCACGGTCCACGACCCGACGTGACATTGCTGCTCGACATGGACGGCGTGATCCGTGAGGCGACGCTGTCGCCCAACATGTCCAGTGAGAATGTCGACATCTGGCTCGGCCGCCCCTGGTCCGAGATCGTCGATGATGCGAGCGAGAAGATCGAACGCATCATGCAGGACACCAAACGGACCGGCATTTCCGCGTTCCGCCAGATCACGCAGCGCTTCCCGAGCGGCCTCGAACTGCCGATGGAATTCACCACCGTGCTGCTCGGCGGCCGCGCCGGCATGCTGGCGATCGGCAAGAACCTCCAGGCCGTCGCCGAGCTGCAGGCCCGGCTGATCTCGGCCCAGCAGACCATCGAGCGCGACTACTGGAAACTGCGCGAGATCGAAACCCGCTACCGGCTCGTGATCGAGGATTCGAACGAGGCCGTGCTGCTGACCAAGGTCTCCGATCTGCGCATCGTCGAGGCCAACCGGACGGCGGCGGCCGCGCTCGGCGTGTCCGGACGGCGCCGGGACAATCTGGTCGGTCGCGAGTTCCTGCAGGAGATCCCGCCCAAGGACCGCGAGCCGGTGGAGCTGATGCTGAGGCGCGTCCGCGACCAGGGCAAGGCGCCGGGCATCGTGATCCATGTCGGCGAGGATGCTGCGCCGTGGATGCTCCGGGGCTCGCTGATGACCAGCGAGACCGCGCCAATGTTCCTGCTGCAGATGGCGCCGATCGGCAAGGCCGCGCAGCCCGGTCCGCTGCCGGACGATCCGGAAGGGCTGATCGACAACCTTCCCGATGCGGTCATCAACATTGACGGCCACGGTGCCATCAAGCGCGCAAATCGTGCCTTCCTCGAGCTGGTCGAGGTCGGCTCGAAAGAGGCCCTGATCGGCGAGAAGCTGAGCCGCTGGTTGACACGTCCCGGTGCCGACCTCTCGGTGCTGATCTCGAATGTCGAGCGCCATGGAACCGTTCGGCTGCTCTCCACCACGATCCAGGGCGAGCTCGGCAGCGAAACGGAGGTCGAGATCTCAGCTGCGGCGCACGGCCTGGACGGCCAGCGCCGGATCGGCCTCGTATTGCGCAACGTGGCCAGGCGGTTGTCGCCGACCTCCGAGCATGACAATCTGCGGGTCGCGCTGGCGGGCATCAACGAATCGGTCGGCAAGACACCGCTGCGCGATCTGGTGAGAAGCACGGTCGAAGTCGTTGAACAGCACTACGTCCGCGCCGCACTCGAGCTTGCCAACGGGAACCGGACATCGGCTGCCGAAATTCTCGGACTCAGCCGTCAGAGCCTTTACGCCAAGCTCGATCGGTATAATCTCAGCCAACCAGAAGGAAGCGACGAGGAAACCGAAAAGGGGAGCTAGTTGCCAGTTTCGCTGACAACGCCGGCCTTCGGCCACGCTACTCTTGCGGATTGCGAGCGTGAACAGATTCATCTCGCCGGCTCGATCCAGCCGCATGGCATTCTGCTGGCGGTCAAGGAGCCCGACAATATCGTCATCCAGGCCAGCACCAACGCGGCGGCCTTCCTCAACACCAGCTCCGTGGTCGGACGCCCCTTGCGCGATCTCGGCGGTGATGTCGCACTGCAGATCCTGCCCCATCTCAACGGCCCGCTGCACCTCGCGCCGATGACCCTGCGATGCACCGCCGGCTCGCCGCCGCGCCGGGTCGACTGTACGATTCACCGGCCCTCGAATGGCGGGCTGATCGTCGAATTGGAGCCGGCGACGAGGACGACCAACATCGCACCCGCTCTGGACGGCGCCTTCCACCGCATCACCTCGGCATCCTCGCTGCTCGGCCTGTGCGACGAGACCGCGACCATCTTCAGGGAGATTGCCGGCTACGACCGCGTCATGGTCTATCGCTTCGACGAAGAGGGCCATGGCGAGGTGCTGTCGGAGCGCCGGCGCCCGGATCTCGAGGCGTTTCTCGGCAACCGCTACCCGGCCTCCGACATTCCGCAGATCGCGCGCCGGCTCTACGAGCGCAACCGCGTGCGCCTGCTGGTCGACGTCAACTACATGCCGGTGCCGCTGCAGCCGCGGATCTCGCCGCTCAATGGCCGCGACCTCGACATGTCCCTGAGCTGCCTGCGCAGCATGTCGCCCATTCATCAGAAATATCTACAGAACATGGGCGTCGGCGCGACGCTGGTGTGCTCGCTGATGGTCAGCGGCCGGCTCTGGGGGCTGATCGCCTGCCATCACTACGAGCCGCGCTTCGTGCCGTTCGACATCCGCGCCGCGGGCGAAGCGCTGGCCGAGACCTGCGCGATCCGGATCGCGGCGCTGGAGAGCTTTGCCCAGAGCCAGTCCGAGCTCGTCGTCCGCCGGCTGGAGCAACGGCTGGTCGAGGCGGTGTCGCGCGACGGCGAGTGGCAGGCGGCGCTGTTCGACGGCTCGCAATCGCTGCTGCAGCCTCTCGGCGCGAGCGGCGCGGCGCTGCTGTTCGAGGGCCAGGTCACGACCGCCGGCGACGTTCCCTCGACGCAGCGCATCCGCGACCTCGCCGCGTGGCTCGATCGCCGGCGCCAGACGCCGGGAGCGGCCCCCGAGGAGTTGACCGCGACCAGCTCGCTGACGCTCGATGAGCCGTCCTTTGCTGACATCCGCGCGATCGCCAGCGGCTTGATCGCCGCGCCGCTGTCGGCGAGCGAGGGCGAGTATCTGTTGTGGTTCAGGCCCGAGCAGATCAGGACCTTGACCTGGGGCGGCGACCCGCTCAAGGCCGTCATCATCGGCGATGATCCGTCCGACCTGTCGCCGCGCCGCTCTTTCGCGAAGTGGCACCAGTTGGTCGAAGGCAAGTCCGAGCCGTGGTCGGCGGCGGAGCTCGCTTCGGCCCGGGCGGTCAGCGAGACCGTCGCCGACGTCGCGCTGCAGCTGCGCTCGGTGCGCATGGTGATTGCACAGGACCAGCTCGCCACGATCAGCGCCCAGGTGCTGCGCTCGGAGCAGCCGGTCATCATCGCCGACGTCGAGGGCCGCATCCTGCTCATGAACGAAGCGTTCGAGCAGCAGCTGCGCGCCTCGCATCCGCACATTCCGCATCTGCGCGATCTCGGCAGCTACTGCACGGCGCCGGCGGAATTCCGCGCCAATCTCGACGACCTCATGCGCAACAAGCGCAGCTGGCGTGGCGAGCTGACGCTGACGGGCGGCACCTCGCCGCAGCGGCCGTTGATGGTGCGGGCCGATCCGGTGATCGCCCCGCATGACCGCGTGCTTGGCTTCGTGCTGATCTTCTCCGACCTGACCGAACGCAAGACCGCCGAAGCGGCGCGGGCGCGCTTTCAGGAGGAGATCGATGGCGCGCGCCGGCCGAGCCTGCGGCTCGATCAGAGCGCCAGCCTGATCTACAAGGAGCTGGCCGCCTCCACCGTCGAGAATGCCCAGCTCGCCGCCCTCGAAGTGACGCACGGCGCACAGGCCGGCAGCATGCCGGAGATGCTGGAGAGCATCCGCAATTCAACGGCGCGGACGCTGGAGATCCTGGAGCACCTGGTGTGGTATCGCTCGCAGAGCGAGGAGTGAGGGTGGGAGCGCGGTGGCGTCGTTGGCCAATCCGAGACCGAGCGCTTTGACTACGTAGCTCACACTTCGACGATATGGATCGATATCTCACCCCGCTCGCGGTCTACTCCCCTCGCCCTCTTGCAGGGAGAGGAGCCGACCGTCGCCAGCGGAACACTCGACTGCAACGCGGTGTCACGCCGGACCACATCGTTGATGCACGAGATCGATATGAGCCTGGACGCCGGCTGCCTCAGCCAGCAAGCCCCGCCGCCTGCTGCAGCGCTTGCGACAGCGTGATGTTCAGCTGGAAGGCGATGGCCGCTTCCTCGATGACTGCGTCATGCTCGGCCATGGCGGCGCCCGCCTGCTCGAGCGCGACGCGGTAGTCGTCCTTGAAACGCGGGATGTCGGAGATCTCGGGAAACTCGTAGAACGACAGCGCCTCGGGCGGCAGAGCGAGCGTGCGCGCAAGGATTTTCTTGATGATCTGACCGCCGCTGAGATCACCGAGATAGCGCGTGTAAGCATGCGCCAGCAACGGATGGCCCGAGCCGGATCCCGCCTCACGGATCGCATTGAGATAGACGATTGCTTCGGGCAGCAGCGGCAGATCGGTCGCATCGAGCTGTGCAAGATCGGCCCTGAGCGCAGCACTGCGATGCAGCTCCGGCCGCACGATGAGACCTGTGACTGGAGAAGCCGCATGGCGTTCCAGCTCGGCTTCGAGCGCCTCATAGACCGGCAACAGACTGCGCAACAACAGCGCGTAGGACTGCACCGTACCACGACCACGCAGCAGCTCGGCGACGATGCCGGTCCGCTCCGCGGTGACGTGGAGCGCCTTGGTCCGTTCGCGCATGGCCTCCAAAAGAGAGGCCGGACGCGTAATGCGCCCGGCCATCTCGACTTGATCCGATTCGACTCTGTCCAACATCTCATGCCCTGCGGGATTTCAGCGCGGCGGCGCCAGCCCGTGTTTCACGCCCCAGTCGAACCAATTGTCGACCACGGTGCCCGACAGTAGGATACCGATGCCACCGGTCAAGGTGGTCAGCACGGCAAACCACCAGGCCCAGCGATGGATGGACTCGGCGGTCGCATTGAAACCCATGGTCCAGCGCCAGAACAGTGCACCGCGCTCGAAGGCTGTCCCGCGGTCGACGATCTGCTCGAGCTCCCGCTCGCCGCCGTAACGGCTGATGGCGAGCACCGTCGCACCATGCATCGCGAACAGCAGCGCCGACCCGTACAGGAAGGCGATCGAGAGCATGTGGAACGGATTGTAGAACAGGTTCCCGTGGGTGATGGAGAAGTTGTTGGTCCAGTCGAGGTGCGGGAAGATGCCGAACGGCACCGCCTCGCTCCAGCTCCCCATCAGGATCGGCCGGATGAAGCCGAGCACCAGATAGAGCCAGATCGCCGATGCGAACGCCCACGACACATGCGTGCCGAGACCGAGCGCCCGGGCGCGGCGATACGTGCGCGCCCACCACAACAGGATCGACGACGTCAGGAAGAAGCCGGCCATCAGCCACCAGCCGCCCTCCTGCAGCGGCGGGAAGATCTGCAGGCCGTATTCCGGCGCCGGCGGCTGCAGCGACAGCCACGGGAACTGGCGGATGAACTCAAGCGGGCTCCAGTTCACCGAAGCCAGCATGTTGAGACCGATGATCTCGATCGCAACGAAGCCGGACATCAGCGAGGCGAGGCCGAGGAAACCGAGATAGACCGGCCCGACCTGGGCGTCGCCGAGCTTGCCGAACCAGTAGTTGAAGCTGCCCTTGCCGAGCCGCTCCCAGACGCCGGGCTCGATCGGGATGCCCGGATAGATCGCGCTGCGAACTTGGATCTGCGTGAAGATGTTCTGGTATTGGGCCATGACGACCTCCCCCTTCAACTCATTGCGGCGACCAGATCGGAACCCTGCGCCACCAGTCCCACCAATCCGACCAGGCATTGCCTTCGGGCATGAGCCAGGCGGGACCGGAGATGACGATGCAGACGGCGCTGAAGAACACGGCCGACAGTGCCAGGAACAGACCGATCCGGTGGATGCCAAGCGTGCCGACGGAATAGCCGATCAGATCACGAAACATCGTGTTCTCGTGCTCTGGCGACTTCATTTCCTCGCCCCGCCCCGGATTGCTGGCCGAGAGGATCAGTCCGCCGTGCAAAGCGAGCGCGAGACACGTCGTGAAGAAGAACGTGATCGCGATCATGTGCGCGGGATTGTAGTGGAAGTTGCCGAACTGATAGCCGGTGTTCGACACCCAATCGAGATGGGTGATGATGCCGTAGGGGAACGCGTAGCTCCACGACCCCATCAGCACCGGACGGATCACCTCCAGCGTGAAATAGGCAAAGATCGCAAAGCCGAACGCGAACGGCACGTGGTAGCCGATCGCGAGCTTGCGGCAGATCTCGACCTCGCGCAGCGCCCATGAGACGAACGCGCCGAGTGCGCACACCGTGATGAGTTGCCAGAACCCGCCCTCGGTGAGCGGCGCGAACGACAGCCCGTATTTGGCGTCGGGCGGATTGATGCTGATCTGCCAGAGATTCCAGGTCGGTCCGAGCGCGGTGGCATAGAGGATCAGCGCCACGCCGACGAAGGTGAAGAAGATCGTCGTCACGCCGAAGAAGCCGACATAGAACGGCCCGATCCAGAAATCGAAGAGATCGCCGCCGATCAACGTGCCGCCGCGGACGCGGTATTTTCGTTCAAAGCTGAGCATTGCCATCGGTCCTGCCTCCGCTGCCCGTCGCTCGATATGCCGAGATGTCGTGTCGTACGGTTCATCGTGTCGCATGATCGCGAACTCCGGGGAGTCCGGAGCGCGAAGATTTGGGAAGCGGGCGAGCAAGGTCTGCCGCCGAGCGATCGCCCGCTTCCCATTTGCTGATGCCGAAGCCCTAGGTGAGCTTCACCGGCGTGACCGGAGCGGAGATCGACGACGTCTTCGCCGCACGAGGTCCTTCCAGCCAGTTGAACCGGTTCGTGCTGAGCAGGATGAAGTGAATCACCAATGCCAGTCCGAACAGGAAAACCCCGAGAGCCACGAGAACCCTGCGCGGATCGAACAACAACCACAAGCGCCACATAGTTTTCTCCTTTCGGTCAGGTCAGGTAGGAGAGCACGATATTGGCGTAGTGGGTTGCCCCATCCATCGCCGCCTTGTAGCCGGTCGGCCCGGGCAGCCAAGGACGCCACATCCAGGCGAGAATGTGGGCGACGATCGCAACCGCCGTGAAGACCACAAAGCTCGTCATGAAGATGCTATGGAATTCCCTCGCCTCCGATTCGGTCAGCCCCGACAGAGAGCCTCCCTTGTTTGGTACGTCCACCATAGTGGTACCTCCTGGTGTTGGCCTTTCGGCCGGATGCCGCTCACTGTCGCAAGCGGCGTCGAAGCGCCATCCCGTCGCCGGGGTGACATCCATGCGGCGAGCCGCACGAATTCCTTGCAAGCCTCAGAGAGCGAACTGACAGCTCTCGAACTCAAAGTCCCATGAAGGACGAGGTCGCGCAGTTCGCGGCCTTGATCCTCGCCTCGCCAAAGATCGCGCCGAGCGGCGCGGGCCGGTGGCCTGACATCACCGAGCCGATCCTGCGCAACACGCCCTCGACCATCAGCACGACGAAGCACACCGCGTAGACCAGGAGATAGTCGATCCGCTCGCGCGCTCTCGGCGCGACGTCACGATCCATGCGCTCGTATAACGACATCGTCCTCTCCCTCTCCGCCTCATCCCCGTTGCGTTACGCGGCCTGGCCCGTTGCGAGCTGCGACCGCGCACGCGCGAGAACGTCCTCCGTCACCTTGTCCAACCCAGCCTGGCGCGCACCGCGTTCCGCCGCGTCGCGCAGCCGCTTGGCCGCCGATATCCGCACCAGCACCGGCTGGGTCTCGATGATCTGATCGAGTGCGAGCTTGGCGCCGTCATCCCATGGCAATTCACGCTCGAGCCGCGCCGGCGTTGCCGCGATCTGGTCGAGCTGCGTGGCGAGCGGCAGGATGTTGAACAGCGCATCGAACAGCGCGTTGCAGACCTCCTGCACGACGTAGGTCGCCCCCGCATAGCCCATGAACGGCGTGCCGGTGTGGCGGCGGATCACCGTGCCCGGGAACGAGGCCGGGATGTAGATCGCGCGGTTGCCGGCTTCCGCCGCGTACATGCGTTCGTTGTAGCTGCCGAACAGCACCAGCGGCGGCCGCTCGTGGATCTGCTTGCGGATCGCATCATTGTCCGTCTTGGCACCGGCGCAGCGCGCGATCGCGAAGCTGCAGGGCAACCCGAGCTCAGTCTCCAGGAAATTGCGCAGACCTCGCGCGTAAGTCTCGGAGGCGACGACGCCGAAGCTCGCGGTGCCGAAGAAGTCCTGCGTCACCGAGCGCCAGAGGTCCCACACCGGCTTGATCGTGGTGTGCTTCTCGCGCGTGATGAACGGCTCGGGATCGAGGCCGAGCATCTCGCCCAGCGTGCGCAGGAATTTCGTCGTCGAATGCAGCCCGATCGGCGCCTGCAGATAGGGCCGCTCCAGCGTCTCGCACAGCAGCCGGCCGAACTCTCTGTACATGCAGACGTTGACGTCAGCATTCACGAGCTTGGGCACGTCGGCGAGATGGCTGCCGAGCGGGAACACCATATTGATCTCGGCACCGATGCCCTCGACCAGACGGCTGATCTCGGCGAGATCCGACGGCGTGTTGAAGGTGCCGTAGATCGGACCGATGATGTTGACGCGCGGCTTCTCGCCGTCCTGGCGCGGCTTGCGCGCCGGGATCTTGCGCAGGCCCCATTCGCTCCACAGCCAGCTCAGCGCGCGGTTCGCGCTCTGCCACTGGTCCTCGTCGATCGTGCGTGGCAGGAAGCGCTTGATGTTGGAGCCTTCGGGCGTGACGCCGCCGCCGATCATCTCGGCGATCGAGCCGGTGACGACGACCGCGGGCAGATCGGGATCGAGCGCGCGGCGGGCGCGCTTCATCGCCTGCTCGGTGCCCTTCTGGCCGAGTTCATCCTCGCCAAGCCCGGTCACGACGATCGGCAGTTCGTGCGGCGGCAGTCCATCGGTGTAGTGCAGCACCGAGGTCACAGGCAGATTCTCGCAGCCCACGGGGCCGTCGATGATCACCTGCAGGCCCTTGATCGCGGTGAACGCGTAGACGGCACCCCAATAGCCGCCGGCGCGATCGTGGTCGAGGATCAGCATCACACCATCTCCTCGGACTTGCGCGCCTTCGCCTGCGCCGCGACCGCCTTGCGGAATTTGTCGCGGAATTCCGGACGCGCAATCGGCGCGCCCTGCCACACGCCCGCAGTGTCACCCTCGCCGACACCTTCGAAGAACTCGCGCATCTCGTCGAACCGCGCCTTGCCACCGATCGCCGCATTGACGACCTGCGCCAGCGAGCCGGCGCCGGAGACGCCGAACAGCGGCCGTGCCGAAATCAGATTGGTGAAGTACAGCGACGGGATCGCGCGTGCCTTGGCCTTCTGCACCACCGGCGTGGTACCGATCGCGAGATCCGGCGCGAACTCGTCAACTGCCGCGAGATCCTGCTCCAGCGAGGCACGGTACTGCACGCGCACGCCGCGGCTCTCGAGCCAAGCACAGTCGGCCTCCGACCAGCGCGTGCGCGGACAGGCCGTGCCGACATAGCGCAGATCGGCGCCGCTCTCGACCAGCAGACGCCCGACCAGCAGCTCCGAGCCTTCGTAGCCCGACAGCGTGATGCGGCCGCGAATGGGGGTCGCCGCGAGCACGGCGCGGATCGCAGGCAGCGCCGCGTTCTTCGCCGCATCGATCTGCGCACGGCCGACGCCGCAGACTTGGCCGATCGCTTCCAGCCAATCCGCAGTCCCGTCGCAGCCGACCGGCGCCGAGCCGATGATGGGACGGCCGGCCGTCTCGAACTCGCGGATCGAGGCCGTGTAGAACGGATGGATCGCCGCGACCGCCGCGCAGTCGAGCGCGCCATACAGCTCGCGCCATTCGCGCGTCGGCACCGTGGGACCCGCGGCAAGACCGAGCGGCGCCAGCAGCATGCCGATGCCGACCGGATCGGCCGGAAACATCTCCCCGAGCAAGGTGATGGTCGGCTTGTCGCCGCGCGGCGCACGCGGCGCCTGCACCGGCCCCTGCTCCGCCTCGCGGCGCGCGTAGTTCAGCATCGCGCCAGCCAGCACGTCCTTGGCCTCGGCATGGGTCGGAACCCCAAAACCCGGCACGTCGATGCCGATGATGCGGACACCGTTGATCTCCTTCGGCAGGATCTGCAGCGGCACGCCCGACGCGGTGGGAACACAGAGATTGATGATCACGACGCAGTCGTAGTTGGCGGGATCGGCGAGCTTGAACACGGCCTCGCGGATGTCCTCGAACAGCTTTCCGGTGACCAGCGTCTCCGAATTGAACGGGACGTAGCCGACACTGCGCCGCGCGCCGTAGAAGTGCGAAGTGAAGGTCAGGCCATAGACGCAGCAGGCCGAGCCCGACAGCACGGTCGCGGTGCGGCGCATGCGCAAGCCGACGCGCAGCGAGCCGAACGCCGGGCACATGCTCTGCGGCTGATCATGCGGTCCCGCCGGATAGTCGGCGGCGTAGCGGGCGAGCAGCTCGCTCTTGCCGGCGGCATCGGCCGCTCTCTTGAGCTCGGCCTTGCCGGCGTGGCAGCCGAGCGCCTCCGGCTGCGCCGGCACGCTGGCCGCGGCGCCGGTCTGCGCGCTGATTGCCTGATGGACCACCGCATCGCTCATTGCACTAGATTCCGCTGCTCGGCACGCGCCCATCACACATTGTCGTAGATCACTTCGAGCGACGGCTTGGCCACTGCGGTGCTGCCGCACATGTCCTCGAGCGTCGCCTGCTCCAGCACCACGTCACGGCCGACCTCCGAGGCCTTGAACAGGCCGAGCAGACCATCGTGCGTGAGGGGATGCGGATGCTGCGGCGGCGCGTCGGCAACATTGGCAGCGAGATGCTCGAACAGCGGCGCCCATGGCGTGCCGGGACGCCCGATGATCTGGTAGCTCGCGCTCTTGCGGCGGATGTCGTCGTCGGCCGGAATCGAGGCCAGCACCGGAATGCCGGCCGCGTCGGCAAAGGCCTGCGCCTCGCCGGTGCCATCGTCCTTGTTGATGACGATGCCGGCGACCCCAACATTGCCGCCGAGCTTGCGGAAATACTCAACCGCCGAGCAGACATTATTGGCGACGTAAAGCGACTGCAGGTCGTTGGAGCCGACGATGATGACCTTCTGGCACATGTCGCGCGCGATCGGCAGGCCGAAGCCGCCGCAGACGACGTCGCCGAGGAAATCCAGCAGCACGTAGTCAAAACCCCAATCGTGGAAGCCGAGCTTCTCGATCAGCTCGAAACCATGGATGATGCCGCGACCGCCGCAGCCGCGGCCGACTTCGGGGCCGCCGAGCTCCATCGCGAACACGCCGTCGCGCTTGAAGCAGACGTCGCCGATCTTGACCTCCTCGCCGGCGAGCTTCTTCTTCGACGAGGTCTCGAGAATGGTCGGGCAGGCCCGGCCGCCGAACAGCAGCGAGGTGGTGTCGCTCTTCGGATCGCAGCCGATCAGCAGCACCTTCTTGCCCTGCTGCGCCATCATGTAGGACAAATTGGCGAGCGTGAAACTCTTGCCGATGCCGCCTTTGCCGTAGATCGCGATGATCTGCGTGGTCTTCTTCGGCGCAGCCGTGATCGGCGCATCGGGCTCGATCGCCGCTTCGGCACGCAAGGCGTCGGTCATCTCACTGATCTTGGTCGGGGCATTCATGCTGCAGCTCTCCAGTCCAAGACCATTTTGAGACATGACGGATCGTCGAACGCGATCCGGTAGGCGTTCTCCGCGGACCTGGCGTCCGCGTGGTGCGTGATCAGCCCGTCCAGCGACAGCCGGCCGGTGTCGACCAGGTTGCGCACCGCGAGCAGATCCTCGTGCTTCCATTCGGCAGCGACGCGGATCGCCGCCTCGCGCATGAAGGCCGGCGGATAGGAGAAGGTGAGTGGCGCGCTGTAGAAGCCGGCGAGGATGATCTCGCCGCGCGGCGCAAGGCGCGCGATCAAACTGTCGAGCAGCCCTGTATCGCCGCTGGCATCGAAGATCAGGCGGTAGTCGCGCTTGCTGTCCTCGGCGGGATCAATGACGCAATAGCCCATCGCGCCACTGGCGCGCTCGGGATTGCTCTCCCACACGACCGGCGGATCGCCGCCCATCGCCACGATCAGGCGCGCCAGCAGACGGCCGAGCACGCCATGGCCGACGACGCATTCGGCGCGGCCGTCGCCGCCGATCGCGAGCGCATGATAGGCGGTCGCCGCCAGCGCCAGCAGCACGCCACGCTCGCCGATGGAGTCATCGAGCGCGACCAGCCGCTGCGGGGGAACGTTGAGGCGCGAAGCGGCGGCGCCGAACAGGCTCTTGACCTCGCCGAAGCAGCGCGCCGCGCCCGGCACAAACACGCGCTCGCCTTTGCGGAAACCCGAATGAGGCGCCGCGTGCGCGACACGGCCCACCGCCTCGTAGCCCGGCACGAGCGGATAGCCCATGCCCGGAAAGGGCGGCATCCGCCCTTCGTACAGCAGCCGCTCGGTGCCGGTGCTGATCGCGCTGCATTCGATGTCGACGGTGAGGCAGTCCTGGGCATCCGCCAGCAGCAGGCGCTGCAGCGACAATTCCCTCGGCCTCCCCAGCACCACGGCGATCGCGTCCATTGCCCAACTCCCCGGCGACGCCCGCTTAGTTACGGGTGTCAGGTTAGTCCTACGGCCGAGTGTGTCAACATAAATTTACATTGAGAGTGTCAGCTTTTCGCGACAATCACCCCGGCGATCATCGGAATGCGGGTGCGAAGCTGGCGCACCTGCGAAAAGCCGGCGGCCATGAGCAGCTCGCGCAGGCGCGCGGCGCTGCGCGGCCGCCCCTGTCCCATCGCGCGCAGATAGATCTCGAAATAGGCGCTGACGCCGTCCGCCCCGCTGGCCGCCTCGCTCATCGGCTCGCCGAGCAGCAGCACGCCGTTGTCGGGCAGCGCCGCGCGCGCCTTGGCCAGCAGTTGCGCCACCGCGTCATCATCATGATCGTGCACAACGCGAATCAGCGAGATCACGTCGGCCCCGATCGGCAGCGGATCGCTGTAGAAACTTCCGGGGGTGATCGTGACGCGATCTGCAAGCCGGGCCTTGGCGAGACGCTCCTGCGCGATCGCGGCGACCTCGGGCAGATCGAACAGCTTCAGCGCAAGCCGCGGCGCCTGCCGCGCAGCCGCCGCGAGGAAGCTGCCGTCGCCGCCGCCGACATCGAGCAGGCAGCGGTGGCCGCTCAAGGGATAGGCGGCGAGCACCACGTCCGCGATCATCGGCTGCGACGCCGCCATCAGCGCCGTGTAGGACGCGACGCTGTCCCGCGTCAGTGTCGCCCCGCTGTGGTCGAGCGCATAGGGCCAGTAATGCGCCAGGCGGCGCTCACGGTCCTGGCCGCGCAGCAGCGCCACGGGATCGCCGAGATCGGCATACAGCGCCGCGTGATGCCGGATCATGGCGGCGATGCCGGGATTGCCGAGCAGCGCCGCGCCGAGCGGCCCGAGCCCGTACCGCGCTGCGCCGCGGCGCTCCAGCAGCTGCAGCGCGCTCGCTGCCTCGCAAAGGCTGGTCATCGCATCGGCGGACATCGCGGCACGCGACGCCAGTGTCGCGACGTCGCTGGGCCCGGCGCGCAGTGTCTCGAACAGATCGAGCTGCACGCAGGCCGCAAGCGTCTGCGAGTAGACGAAGCCGGCGCAGAGATCGAACAGCTCCGCCGCCCGCTTGCGCGCAATCGGCCGCGTCAGCGGAAACGCCGCCGCCCAGCGCTGGAACGCCGCACTCGCCAGCAGCCTGTCCCGGCAGCCGCGCCAGCGATCACTGAGGCTCGTGGCGGAGGGCGTGGCTGGGCGGACGGCAGCGCGCATGGTGCTAGGGCTCCAGCGACAGAATTTGCGTTGGCTGCCCCCGTGGATTGGTCTGAACGGATCGACAAACGCAGCTGCCCACCCTCCCCTGGAGGGGCGCTGCGCTCGTGCGCGCCGCCCCTCCCCCTCCAGGGCAGAGTGGGCACTGATCGCGCTGCGCGAACGTTGCCATCACATACGGCCGACGATCACGCCGCCGACGCCGCCAGGCGGCGCGGAACCAGGCGCTTGGCTTCCTGCTCCATCAGCATGCGCAGCTCGTGCGCATGGGCACACGGCGGCATGGTGCGGATGCCCTGAGCGACGAGATCGTGCAGGTAGCTGACGGCGCCGGTGAGGCCATAGATCAGCACGGCGTTGGGCCGGCCATGCGCGGCGTCCTGGCCGACGGGCTTGCCCGCCTCCTCCTCATCGCTGGCCGCGTCGCGAATGTCGTCGGCGACCTGATAGGCCTCGCCGATGGTCTCGCCGAGCGTGCGCCACGCTTCCGGATTCTCGTGCCCTGCCGCAGCGGCGCCCGAGACAGTGGCCGCGGCAAACAGCGCGCCGGTCTTGGAGCGGTGATAGCGCGACAGGTCGATCTGCGGCTCGCATTCCCAGGCTTGTCCAGCCGAGATGCCATGCGGCACGCCGACGGCGTCGCCGATGGTGGCGATCAGCTGTGCCAGCCGGAGCGGCGAGCATCTGGACTTGGCCAGCGTCTGGAACGCGAGCACGATCAGCGCGTCGCCGGCGAGCACCGCGAGCGGCTCGCCGAACGCGGCATGCACCGAGGGACGGCCGCGCCGCAGTGCGGCGTTGTCGAAGCAGGGCAGATCGTCATGCACCAGCGAGGCGCAATGCAGCAGCTCGATCGCGGATCCCGCCGCATCGGTCGCGGCCGGCTCGTCGTCGCCGCAGGCGCTGGCCACGGCATGACAGAGACGGGGACGAACGCGCGCCCCCTTGGGAAAGACTGCCGCCTGCATGGCAGCCGAGAGGCGCGGCGGGCATCCGGGCCGGTCGGCCAGCGCGACCGCTGTGACGAGGGATTTCTCGATCCGGGCCATCACGTCCATGCCAGCCTCCCCTGCCGCGAGGCCATGCCGGTCCTCGTCGATGTAAATTTCAACTTACACCCATACTGTAAATCATGCTAGACATTTCCTGCGTCAGGTCGGGCGGACAGGAGCACGAGAAATGGCCGATCACCGCGTGATCGTGGTTGGCGCCGGCATCGCCGGCCTCAGCGCCGCGCTCACCCTCGCCGCACGCGGCGCTGCCGTGACCGTGCTTGAGCGCGCGCCGGCGCCCGGCGGCAAGATGCGCCAGATCGCGATCGGACCTGCGCGGATCGATTCCGGGCCGACCGTGTTCACGATGCGCTGGGTGTTCGACGAGCTGTTCGCCGACATCGGCGCAGCGCTCGACGATCACCTCACCCTCACCCCGCTCGACGTTCTCGCCCGCCACGCCTGGACCGATCGCCGCAGGCTCGATCTGTTCGCCGACGAGGAGCGGTCGGCTGACGCCATCGGTCATTTTGCAGGACGCAGCGAGGCCGAGGGCTATCGCGCCTTCTGCCGCGATGCGCGCCGCATCTTCGAGGTGCTCAAGGACCCCTTCATCCGCACGCCGGCGCCGAGCATGACGCATCTGCTGCGCAATGCCGGCTTCCGCGATCTCACCGCGATCCGGCCGTTCCAGACGCTGTGGAAGGCGCTCGGCGGCTATTTCCGCGATCCGCATTTGCAGCAGCTGTTCGGGCGCTACGCCACCTATTGCGGCTCGTCGCCGTTCCATGCGCCGGCGACGCTGATGCTGGTCGCCCATGTCGAGCAGGCCGGCGTCTGGCTGATCGACGGCGGCATGCATGAGCTCGCAACGTGCCTCGCGGCGTTGGCGCGACGCTACGGCGTCACCATCCGTTATGACGCCGAGGTCGCGGGCATCGCAACGAACGCCAGCCGCGCTACAGGTGTGCGGCTCGCCAATGGCGAGCAGATCACCGCCGACGCCGTCATCGCCACCGCCGATGTCGCGGCATTGGCGCAGGGCCTGTTCGGACCCGACGCGGCGCGCGCCCTCCCCGCCATCCCGCAATCGGCGCGCTCACTGTCGGCGATGACCTGGAGCTGCATGGCGCGCGCCGACGGCTTTCCGCTGTTGCGTCACAACGTGTTCTTTTCGCGCGACTCCCGCGCCGAGTTCGACCAGCTGATCGACCGCCGCACGATGCCGCGGGAGCCGACCGTCTATGTCTGCGCCCAGGCGCGCGACGACCAGCCGCACGAGGCTGCGGTCAACGAGCCGCTGTTCGTGCTGATCAACGCCCCCGCCACCGGCGACCATCACAGCTTCGCTCCCCCGGAGATCAGCCAATGTGCCCGCCAGACCTTCGACCTGTTGCAGCGCTGCGGTCTCAGCCTCGCGACGACGCCGGAACTGACCCGCGTGACGACGCCGACGGATTTCAACCGGATGTTTCCGGGCACGGGGGGCGCGCTGTACGGCCGCAGCTCGCACGGCTGGATGGCATCGTTCCAGCGGCCGGGCGCGCAGACGAAGCTGCCGGGGCTCTATGTGGCCGGGGGCAGCGCGCATCCCGGACCGGGCGTGCCGATGGCGGCGCTGTCGGGGCGGATGGCCGCGGCGCGGGCGATCGCGGACCTCGCTTTGATCGCGCCGTCGCGAAGGACGGCTATGCGTGGTGGTATGTCGACGCGCTGAGCGACGACGGCCACTTCGGCCTCACGATCATCGCGTTCGTCGGTAGCGTGTTCTCGCCCTACTACGCGTGGGCAAGGCGGCGCGGCCCGGCGGATCCTGACAATCACTGCGCGCTCAACGTCGCGCTGTATGGCGCGCGCGCGCGGCGCTGGTCGATGACCGAGCGCGGCCGCCGCGCGATCGCGCGCGACGAATCGCGCCTTGCGATCGGGCCGAGCCGGCTGGCCTGGAACGGCCGCGAGCTCGCAATCGACATCAACGAGGTCACGGTGCCCTGGCCGCTGCCGCTGCGCGGCAAGGTGCGGGTGGTGCCGACGGCGCTGAACGAAATCGCCTTCACGCTCGATGCCGAGGGACGCCATCGCTGGCAGCCGATCGCGCCGTGCTGCCGCGTCTCGGTCGACTTCGACCACCCCGACCTGCATTGGCGCGGCGACGGCTATTTCGACCTCAATCACGGTGACGCGCCGCTGGAGCGCGACTTCCAGAGCTGGCAATGGTCGCGCGCGGCGACGCGCACCGGCACCGTGATCTCCTATGACACGGTCGCGCGCGCCGGCACTGATACGTCGCTCGCGCTGCATGTCGATCCCACAGGCCGGTTGGAACAAATCGCGCCGCTCACCGAGGCGCCGTTGCGCAAGACGCTGTGGCGCGTCGGCCGCAGCGCCCGCGCCGACGCCGACGCACCAGTGCGCGTCGTCAACACGCTGGAGGACGCCCCGTTCTACGCGCGCTCCCATCTCGCCGCCCGTCTGCACGGCGAGGATGTCGCGATGATGCATGAAAGCCTGTCGCTCGACCGTTTCCAGATGCCGATCGTGCAAGCCATGCTGCCGTTTCGCATGCCGCGGCGGTGAGGCCGTTGAGGGCGAGGTTGATAGGATTGCGCGAACGCAACCGACGCGCCTCACTTGCGCGACAAACGCTCACTTGCACGACAAACAAAGGTGTCGTCCCGGACAAGCCGTGATGCGCGCCAGCGCATCACGGCGCCGATCCGGGATCCATACGCCGCAGCGGACGTGATGGGCAGAATGCCAATAGCCAGCCTGCCTCAAACCGCTCCCTGGGGGTATGGGTCCCGGCGTTCGCCGGGACGACAGCAGTGTTTGTCGATAGGTTGAACGTCGGCAACTGCGAACGCGCTGCCGTAGGGTGGGCAAAGGCGCGAACGCGGCGAAGCTGCGTGCGCGACGTGCCACCATCAGCATCGCATGTGGAGCGCGGTGGGCACGGCGCGCGCTATTCCTTGCTCCCGGCGACGGCGGAAGCGCGCCTTTGCCCACCCTACTTCGTCTCCGCCTCGCGCTCCCTCGCCTCGCGCTCGGCGCGCCGGCGGTCGAGGCGGCGGCCTTGCCATTCGAGCACGAGCCAGCCGAGCACACACATGATGACGACGACGAATTCGAGCAGACCGCCCATCTCGCTCATGGCGTTTCACTCATCACGTCGCTATGACGTCCGCCCCGAACGCGACAGCTGATCGCGCCGCTCCAGCCGCTCGAACAGGTCGATCACCCACAATGCGCGATCCTGCGCGGTCCGGCGCTGTGGCGAGATGGCGTGGGGGCGTTGCGCGTCCGCCGCGATCACGGCTGCGATCAGGACATGCGCCTCGGGCCGCGCCGGCGCCAGCGAACATTGCTCCTGGACCAGCGACACCAGTGCCGCCTTGCCGAGCAGTTGCAGCTTGCGCGCGGTCGACACGAAGGCACGCTGCGACAGCGAGTCGAATTCAGCGCGCGCGACCTCGCGGCCGATGTCGGCATAGATCAGCCGCGCGGCGTGAATGCCGGGCCGGCAGGCCCAGGGCAGATCGCCGATCCCGGCCGCGGCGCGCGCGTAGAACACGTCCGCGACGGCAAGGAGCCGCGCGGTGACGCGACCGATCCGATCGTCGAAGAACGGCGCGACCAGCCAGGTGTCGACATCGAGCCCCGCTTCGCGCAGCCATTGCCGCGGCAGATAGAGCCGGCCGGCGCGCGCGTCCTCGCCGACGTCGCGGGCGATGTTGGTGAGCTGCATGGCGATGCCGAGATCGCAGGCCCGCCCGATCGTCTCCGGGGCGCGCCGATGCATCAACAGCGACATCATCACGCCGACCGTGCCGGCGACGCGCACGGCATAGGCGAGCACGTCGCTCAATGTCTCGTGGCGGCGGCCCTGGGCGTCCCAGGCTAAACCTTCGAGCAGCGCCTCCGGGAGCGCGCGCGGAATTGCGAACTGCGCCACGACGCCGGCGAGGGCACGATCGACGGGGCTGTCGTCCGGCGCGCCGTCGTAGATCCGGTCGAGCCTCTCGTGCAGCACCTCGATCGCATCGACGCGGCGGCCGGGACCATCGACCGCATCATCGGCCTCGCGGCAGAACGCGTAGAGCGCGATGGCGGGATCGCCGACCGCGCGCGGCAGGACTTTCGACGCGGCAAAGAACGTCTTCGATCCGCCCCGCAACGACCGACGACAGATCGCGATGTCCTCTTGCCAGCTCATCGGCGCTCCAGTTCATGCGGTGCCGGCACGAGATCGTCGAGCACCCGCGCCGACGACAGCACGCCCGGCAGGCCGGCGCCGGGATGGGTGCCGGCCCCGACCAGATACAGCCGCTCGACCTCTTCGCTCTTGTTGTGCGGCCGGAACCAGGCGCTCTGCATCAGCACCGGCTCCAGCCCGAAGGCCGCGCCGCGATAGGACGACAGGCGATGCTCGAAATCATCGGGCGTCAGCAGCCGGGATGTCACGATCTGCCCGGCGAGATCGGGCAGTAGCGTGTCACTCAGCGCCTCTTCGATGCGCTTGCGGAACGGCTCCGCAGTAGCCGCCCAGTCGATGCCGCTCTCCTGATGCGGCACCGGCGACAGCACGTAGAAGGCATCGCAGCCATCAGGCGCCAGCGACGGATCGGTCGCGGTCGGACGATGCAGATAAAGGCTGAAATCATCCGCCAGCACCTTGCGGCGGAAGATGTCGTCGAGCAGGCCGCGATAACGCGGACCGAGCAGGATGGTGTGATGCGCGACGTCGCCGTAGCGGCGCTTCGTGCCGAAGTACCAGACGAACAGGCTCATCGAATAGCGCGCGCGGTCGATGCGCGTGTCGGTCCAGCGCCGCCGCGGCACCGATGGCAGCAGATGCTTGTAGGTCCAGGCGGCGCAACCATTGGAGACGACGACATCGGCCGCGATCGTCTCGCCGGAGTTGAGCCGCACGCCGGAGGCGATGCCGTTGCTGGTCGTGATCTCGGCAACGGGGGTCGAGCAGCGCACCTGGCCGTCCTGCCCTTCGATCAGGCTGACGAGCCCGGTCACCAGCGCACCGGTGCCGCCCATCGCGAAGTGCACGCCCCAGCGGCGCTCGAGATAGGCGATCAGGCAATAGATCGACGTCGTGGTGAACGGGTTGCCGCCGATCAGCAGCGGATGAAAGCTGAGGATCACGCGCAACCGCTCGTCGCGCACATGCTGGGAGACGAGGCCGTAGACCGAGCGAAAGCTCTGCAGCTTGATCATCGCCGGCGCGATCTTGGCCATGTCGAGCAGCGACAGGAACGGCACGTCGCCGAGCTCCTCGAAGCCGACCTTGAAGATCGCCTCGCTCGCCTTCATGAAACGCTCGTAGCCGTCGACGTCGCCGGGCGAAATCCTGTTCACTTCGGCCCGCATCGCTGCAGGATCGGCCGAACAGTCGAACACGGTGCCGTCGTCGAACCGAATGCGATAGAACGGCGAGATCGGCTTGAGCGTGACGTCGTCGGACATCTTGCGCCCGCACAGCTGCCACAGCTCCTCGAACAGGAACGGCGCGGTGACGATGGTCGGGCCGGCGTCGAAGGTGAAGCCGTCCTGGCGATGCACATAGGCGCGGCCGCCCGGCGCATCGAGCTGCTCGAACACGGTGACGCGATAGCCGCGCGCACCGAGCCGGACGGCGGCGGCGAGACCGCCGAAGCCGGAGCCGATCACGACCGCATGCGGCCGGTCTCCGAGCTCAGCCGGAACGGCGGCCTTGATGGTGGAGACGTCGAGCATGAGCGAAAGCGTAAATCGAAATTGACGCTTTCGCCAGTCAAAAAACGTCAATCTAGATTGACATTTCCTGTTGCACTGCAAGCACGCCGGCCCGCTCAGCGGCCGCGACGATCATTCCGGCGATCCGGGCCGGCTGCTCCTCATGCGCCAAATGACCAAGGCCCTCAATGAGTTCGAACTGCGCTTGCGGCACCAATTGGCGAACGCGCTGCGCCACGTCGGGCGGGATGGCCCGGTCGTGCGTGGCGGCGATCAGGAGCAGGCCGGTCTCGAGCCGCGGCAGGTCGCGCAGCAGGGGATGCAGGTCCCAGTTCGCCATCATCTCCAGCGCGGCGCCGACATGACCGGGGCTGCCGACCAGCCGCCGATACAGCCGCTCGCCGGTCGCATCGAGTGTCGAGCCGGTGCCCTTCAGCAGCCGATGCACAGCCGCCGGATCGCGGCCACGCCATGAGAACAGCCGCGGCACCAGGGGATTGAGCGCCATCATCTTGGCGAGCGGCGAGAAGAACTGCGCGGCGAGCCCGCCGAACGGGAGGTAGGCGCCATTGAGGCTGACGATCAGCTTCGGCGCGATCAGGCCGTCCAGCGTCATGCGGGTGAGAACAGCGGCGCCCGCGGAATGACCAATGGCGATGTCGGGCTTCACCGCGAGCTTGTCACAGAGGCCGGCGAGATCGCGCGACATGCCATCCAGCGACAGCCGCTGCCAATGTGGCGTCGAGGTGAAGCCGTGGCCGGACAGGTCCGGCGCGACGACGGTGAAATGCGTGGCAAGCAGCGGCGCGAGGTCGCGCCAGGAATGGGTCGCTGCTCCCGTGCCGTGGGCGAGCAGCGCGACCGGCCCATCGCCCATGACCTGCACGTGCCAGCGCAGGCCGGCAGCCTCGACGAAGCGACTGGCCGCGCGGTTGGGCCAGTCCTTGCCGTCGACGCTCCAGTTCGGCTTGTCACTCATGCCGGCCCGCAAAGTTGGACGCGGCTGGCGCGATCAACGACCGGCCGCACGCGTCATGAAATCATCGTAGCCCGCGATGACTTTATCAAGCTGCTCGAAATGCGGCATGGCGCCGGTCTGCATCACCTCGATCTGCCAGTTCGGCAGGCCTTCCACCGCGTGCTTGCCATGGTAATCGACGAAATCGCCGCGCACGCCGTGCACCATCCATACCGGCATCGCCAGTGCCTGGTAGAGCTTCAGGGCATTGGCGCTGAACAGATAGCCGGAGACGAAGGAATACGGCGCATTCTCGGCGCCCGGCTGATGTGTGGTGATGTAGTCGTATTCGAGCAGGCCTTCGTCGATGTCCTTGCGGCCGAAGGTCTTCTGCAAAAAGAAACGAATGCTGGCGCGCGAGGTCAGCAGCGTGAAGAAGCCGTGCTTCCACAGCGGCACGTTGAGGATGTTGCGCACCCATGGCATCGCGCGCGTCACGTCCTTGTTGCCCGCCGTCTTGGCCGCGGCCTCGGCGCGGCGATCGAGGCCGGTCGGGCTGAGCAGCGCCAGGGTGCGAAACAGGTTCGGCGCCTCGGTGCCGGCGCGCGCCGCGAACTCGCAGCCGAGCGACAGCGCCATGGCGTCAATCGCGGTATCGCCATGGCGGCGGCTGATCTCGTTCACGGCGAGCAGGATCGCATCCGTCATCAGCCGCGGCGTGTAGATGCGATCGGCACGGTCCGACAGGCCGAAGCCCGGCAGATCGAGCGCATAGACCGGACGCCTCGTGCGGTAATGCTCGAACAGCGGCTTCATCTCGTAGGCCGTCGCCGCGGCGTTGACGCTGTGGATCAGCAGCAGCGGACGTTGCCCGACCGGTGCGGCAGGTGTCTCGCCATAGCAGGTGATGCGGCCAACACGAGCGTCGGCAAGCTCGAAGCGCGGCGCAGCCAGCGGCGGCGGCATCGTCACGGCGCGCGAGGTGACCACATGCTCACGCTGGCTGGTCGAGGCGATCGGCATGGCATGCTCCTGGTTGGCGATTTCATGTCGACCGGCAGGATCGCCAGGTTCAACCGACCGGACGCGAGCATAGCGCCGGCCGGCCCGCTTGTCAGTCGTCGTTGGGAACGCCGCTTGACGCCTGCGGTTCCAGCGAGCTCAACCGCGGCCGGCCTGCGCCATTACGGCCTGCGACAGACGGGTGGCATCGGCGTGAGGCAGCGCCACGTAGCGGGCCTGCATCGCGCTAGCGAGTTGCGCGGCCTTGTCCTGCGGCCGCGGCGAGGAATCAACGAGCACCACGGGAATGCCGGTCAGCGCGAGCTGCTTCGCGGCCACCAGCGCTTCCGCCTCGGCCTCGCTGCGCCCGCCGCCATCGCGCGCGACATTGGCGCGGCCATCGGTCATCAGCACGATCGTCGGCGCCTGCCCTTTCGCCTTGACGGCGAGCGCGAGTTCGGTCGCGGCGAAGATCGCTGCCGACAGCGGCGTGCCGCCGCCGCCGGGCAAGCCAGCGAGGCTGCGCTTGGCGCGCGTCAGCGAGCGCGTCGGTGGCAGCAGCAGCTCGGCGCTGTTGCCGCGAAATGCGATCAGCGCCACCTCGTCGCGACGGATATAGCATTCGGCGAGCAGCAGCTCGACGGCGCCCTTGACCTCCGCGAGCCGCTGCAGGGCCGAGGAGCCGGAGGCATCGACCACGAAAATCGTGGTGGTGCCCGAGCGCTGCTTGAAGCGGGTGATGCGGATGTCGTCCTTGTGCACGATGAGGCGGCCACTCTTGCCGGCGGGTTGTGTCCGTCGCCGCAGCGGCTGCCACGGCGCCGCCGCGCGCAAGGTTTCGAGCACGTTGAGCCGCGCACCAGCCCGCCACTCGCCGCGCCGCGAACCGATCGGGCGCCCCCGCTTCGGCGCCTTCTGCGCGGTGCCCTGGCGGCCGGCACTCGGGCTGCGCGCACGCATGGTCCGCTCGTCCTGCAAGCGCTTCAGCAGGTCTGCTGGAATGGCAGCCTGCGCCGCCTCGAGCACGCGATCTTCCAGCGGACCATCGTCGCCGCGGTTGTCGTCCTCGCTCTCGGCCGGATCGTTCTGCGGCTCAGGCGACTCGTTGTTCTCGGTGTCATCTTCGGTCGCAGGCAACCTGGTGGCGCGCGGCGCGAGCACCAGCCGCGCGGCGCAGGCGATGTGCGGCTCGGCCACATCCGTCTCGCCATCGAGCGCCGCCGCGAGGCGCGCGACGCGACAGGCCAGCAGCGGCGCGCGCAGCGAGTCGATGCCGAGCGCGCAGGCCGTCGTCGTCAGCGCCCCGATTGCTTGATCGGACAGACGAACCTGCGGCAACAGCGCGTGCGCGGCGGCGATGTCCGACGGCTTGAACAGGCTCTCGCCGAGATCGGCGCGCGCGACCGTGCCGAGATCGAGATGGCAGGCCAGGCGGTCAGCGAGGGCCGGCGCCACGCGCTCATCGCCAAGGCCTTCATCGAGGGCGATCACGCCAAATCGCGCCGGAGCATGCAGCGACATTCCATCCCGCTCGATGCGGACAGCACCGGTGTCGAGCGCAACACAGAGATGGGCAGTCGTCGAAGGCGCCATACGCTCGGCCATCACGGCGATCAGCACACCGCCATCAGCCTCGGCGAGCAGGCCTCGCTGCAGCACCGGCCGCCCCGCCTGCAGGGTGGCGGCGAGATCGAGCCCACCGAGCAGGCGATCGTCGGAGATCGACGGCGGCAGCTTACGAACAGCGGTCGTGTCCGGCATCAGCTCGCGCAGCAGCTCCAGCCATTGCTCGCGCACCGGCCCGGCGCCTGCGCGCAATAGCACCGGCGCGGCGACCGGATCGATCGCAGCCAACGCGGCCGTGATCATCGCATCGGTCCAGATCGCGGCGCCGTCGCTCACGATGCGAACAATTCGTCGAGCGCGCGCTCGACCCGCACCGACGAGCCGGAATCGTCGAGCGGATTGCGTCTCAGACGATGTCGCAGCGCCATCGCTGCCACGGTCTTCAGATGCCCGTCACCGACCGCCTTGGCGCCGTCGAGCGCCGCCGCGGCGCGCGCCGCGCGCATCAGGGTGAGTTCGCCGCGCAGGCCGTCGGTGCCGAGCGCCATGCACAGCCGCGCCGTCTTCTCCAACTCGCGATCGGACACCTTGACCGAACCGATGTGCTCGCGCGCGGCGAGGACGCGCTTGCGCTGCTTGGTCTCCTCCTTGTCCCAATGCGCGACGAAGGCGGCGGAGTCGGTTTCGAAGGCGTCCCGCCGCTTGATCACTTCGATCCGTGTCAGCAGATCAGCGGGCGTCTTGACCTCGACCGAGAGGCCGAACCGATCGAGCAGTTGCGGCCGCAACTCGCCCTCCTCTGGATTGCCGGTGCCGACCAGCACGAGACGCGCGGGATGGCGAATGCTGAGACCATCGCGCTCGACCACGTTCTCGCCGGAGGCGGCGACATCGAGCAGGAGATCGACGAGATGATCCTCCAAAAGGTTGACCTCGTCGATGTAGAGAAAGCCTCGGTTGGCGCGCGCCAGCAGGCCCGGCTCAAACGACTTTTCGCCATGGGCCAGCGCACGCTCCAGATCGAGCGCGCCGACGACGCGATCTTCGGTCGCGCCGAGCGGCAGGTCGATCACCGGCACCGGCACCTGATGCGCCTTCAGCGCGGCCGGCTTCTTCGCCTTGCCGCTCGGCTTGGAGCGTGCGCGGCATTCGGCACATTGCGCGGCGACGTCGGCGGGATCGCATTGATAGGGGCAGCCGACCACGGCGCTCATCGGCGGCAGCAGTGCTGCGAGCGCGCGCACGGCGGTGGACTTGCCGGCGCCGCGATCGCCGAAGGCCAGCACGCCGCCGACCTTCGGATCGACGGCGGCGATCATCAGCGCCAGCTTCATCTCGTCCTGGCCGACAATAGCCGAGAACGGAAAGGCTATTCCCATGAGCGTCCCCTGCGCCGCGACGAGTTCCCATCGCGTTGCCGGCATGAGACCACAATCAGGGGCCGCTCTTCAACCCATCAGAGATCAGCGGGCGAGGCTCGGCAGATCCAGGCCATTGGCTTCCGCGCAGGCGATGGCATCCTCATAACCGGCATCGGCGTGGCGCATTACGCCGGTCGCCGGATCGTTCCACAGCACGCGCTCCAGCCGGCGCGCGGCATCATCAGTACCGTCGGCGACAATGACCATGCCGGCGTGCTGCGAATAGCCGATGCCGACGCCGCCGCCATGATGCAGCGATACCCAGGTCGCGCCGCTGGCGCAATTGAGCAGCGCATTGAGCAGCGGCCAGTCCGACACCGCGTCCGAGCCGTCCTGCATCGCCTCGGTCTCGCGGTTCGGGCTCGCCACCGAGCCGGAATCGAGATGATCGCGGCCGATCACGATCGGCGCCTTCAGCTCGCCGCGGGCGACCATCTCGTTGAAGGCAAGCCCCAGGCGATGGCGATCGCCGAGCCCGACCCAGCAGATTCGCGCCGGCAGGCCCTGGAACTTGATGCGCTGCCGCGCCATGTCGAGCCAGTTGTGGAGATGCTTGTTGTCCGGCAGCAGCTCCTTCACCTTGGCGTCGGTCTTGTAGATGTCCTCGGGATCACCCGAGAGCGCAGCCCAGCGGAACGGGCCGACGCCGCGGCAGAACAGCGGGCGGATGTAGGCCGGCACGAAGCCGGGGAAATCGAACGCGTTGGCGAGGCCCATGTCCTTCGCCATCTGGCGGATGTTGTTGCCGTAGTCGAGCGTCGGGATGCCCATGGCGTGGAAATCGAGCATCGCCTGGACGTGGCCGACCATCGATGTCTTGGAGGCCTGCTCGACCGCCTTCGGCTCCGAGGCGCGCTTGGTTTCCCAATCGGCGAGCGTCCAGCCCTTCGGCAGATAGCCGTTGATCGGATCATGCGCGCTGGTTTGGTCGGTGACGATGTCGGGACGCACGCCACGGCGCACGAGTTCGGGGAAGATCTCGGCGGCATTGCCGAGCAGGCCGACCGACACCGCCTTCCTGGTCTTGGCTACCTCCTCCATCACCGCCAGCGCCTCGTCCAGCGTCGCCGCCTGGCGATCGAGATAGCCGGTGCGCAGCCGCATCTCGATCCGGCTCGGCTGGCATTCGACGGCGAGCATCGAGGCGCCGGCCATCGTCGCGGCGAGCGGCTGCGCGCCGCCCATGCCGCCGAGGCCTGCGGTGAGAATCCACTTGCCGGAGAGATCGCCATTGTAGTGGCGGCGGCCGATTTCGACGAAGGTCTCGTAGGTGCCCTGCACAATGCCCTGGCTGCCGATATAGATCCAGGAGCCGGCCGTCATCTGGCCGTACATCATCAGGCCCATGCGATCGAGCGCGTTGAAGTGATCGAGCGTCGCCCAATGCGGCACGATGTTGGAGTTGGCGATCAGCACGCGCGGCGCGTCCGGATGGGTGCGGAAGATGCCGACCGGCTTGCCCGACTGCACGACCAGCGTCTGGTCGGCCTCCAGCTTGCGCAGCGACGCAACGATACGATCAAAGCTGTCCCAGTCCCGCGCGGCGCGGCCGATGCCGCCATAGACGATCAGCTCGCTCGGCTTCTCGGCCACGTCCGGATCGAGGTTGTTCATCAGCATGCGCAACGGCGCTTCGGTGAGCCAGCTCTTGGCGCTGATGTCGCTGCCATGGGGCGCGCGGATCACCCGCTCATTGTCCAGGCGTCGGTTCATGGGTCCCTCTCATCCAAGCTTGGGAAATGGATCGCGTCCGAGTGCGCTGCTCGCGGCGGTGGCCAGCACACCGCCGGAGACAAGCGCTGCGGCCTTCGCGAGATCGTCGGCCATGTAGCGGTCGTTCTCCAGCGCCGGCACGTGGACGCGCAGCGCACCGATCACGGCCGACAGCGCAGCACTGGTGCCGTGCGGCACGCGCAGCTCGATGCCTTGGGCGGCGACCAGGAGCTCGATGCCGATGATGTGGGCGAGATTGTCGGCCATGTCGTGCAACCGCCGCGCCGCATGTGCGGCCATCGAGACATGATCTTCCTGGTTGGCGCTGGTCGGGGTCGAATCGATCGAGCACGGCAGCGCGCGCTGCTTGTTCTCGGCGAACAGCGCCGCCGCGGTCACCTCGGCGATCATGAAGCCGGAGTTCAGGCCGGGCTCCGGCGTGAGGAACGGCGGCAGGCCGAAGTTCAGCGCGGGATCGACCAGCGTGGCGATGCGCCGCTCGCTGATCGCGCCGAGCTCGGACAGCGCCAGCGCGATCTGATCGGCGGCAAAGGCGACGGGCTCGGCGTGGAAATTGCCGCCGGAGATGATCTCGCCGGTCTCGACCAGCACTAGCGGATTGTCCGTGACCGCATTTGCTTCGGTGACCAGCGTGCGCGCGGCCTGCGTCAGCAGATCGAGCACAGCGCCCGCGACCTGCGGCTGGCAGCGCAGGCAATACGGATCCTGCACGCGCTCGTCGCCTTCGAGATGCGACAGGCGGATCGCGCTGCCGTCGAGCAGCTCAGTGAGGACGCGCCCGGCGGCGATCTGGCCGGGATGGCCGCGCAGCGCCTGGATCTCCGGGCGGAACGGCGCGGTCGAGGCCATCGCCGCGTCGACCGACAGCGCGCCCGTCACCAGCGCAGCGTTGAGCAGATCATGCGCACGGAGCAGGCCGGCGAGCGCGTAGGCCGTCGAGAACTGCGTGCCGTTGATCAGCGCGAGCCCCTCCTTCGGCCCGAGCGTGACCGGCGCGAGCCCCGCATGCGCGAGCGCCTCACAGCCCGACACGAACCGGCCGTCGACGAACGCTTGCCCCTCGCCGATCATCACCGCCGTCATGTGTGCGAGCGGCGCAAGATCACCGGACGCGCCGACCGAGCCCTGCTGCGGCACGAACGGCAGCACGTCACGCGCCAGCATCGCCTGCAGCTGTTCGATGATCTCGCGGCGCACGCCGGAGGCGCCGCGGCCGAGCGAGATGATCTTGAGCGCCATCATCAGCCGCACCACCGGCTCGGGAGTCGCTGGACCGACGCCGCAGCAATGAGAGAGGATCAAATTGCGCTGGAGCTGCGCGGTCTGGTCGGGCGGAATGCGCTTCGAGGCCAGCTTGCCGAAGCCGGTATTGATGCCATAGACCGGCTCGCCACCTTGGGCCGCCTTGGCCACGATCGCCGCAGCAGCATCGACACGGCGCCAATACGAAGGATCGAGCGTGAGCGCGACTCCTGCATAGACCCTGGTGAGGTCATCGAGGCTGACGCGGCCTGGCGTTGCAACGATCGTGCTCATCGGCCTCTCCAGACTCGCCGATGCAGAGGATTGAAGCCCATGCGATAGACCAGCTCGGCCGGTCGTCCGATGTCCCAGATCGCGAGATCGCACCATTTGCCGGCTTCGAGCGTGCCGGTGTCGGCCAGCAAGCCCAATGCACGCGCGCCTTCGCGCGTCACGCCGGCGAGACATTCGTCGACGGTGAGACGAAACAGCGTTGCCGCCATGTTCATCGTGAGCAGCAAGGATGTCAGCGGCGACGAGCCCGGATTGCAGTCGGTCGCGAGCGCGAGCTTCATGCCATGCTTGCGGAACAGCTCCACCGGCGGCTTCTGCGTCTCGCGAATGAAGTAGTATGCGCCGGGCAGCAGCACCGCGACCGTCCCGCTCCGCGCCATCGCCACGGCGCCCGCCTCGTCGGTGTGCTCGAGGTGATCGGCCGACAGCGCGCCGAACTCCGCCGCAAGCGCGGCGCCGCCGAGATTGGAAAGCTGGTCGGCATGCAGCTTGACCGGCAGGCCGAGCGCCTTTGCCGCGGCGAAGACGCGCGACGTTTGCGCTGCGGAGAAGGCGATGTTTTCCATGAAGGCATCGACGGCGTCGGCCAAGCCGGACTGCGCGACCGCCGGCAGCATCTCGTTGCAGACGAGATCGATGTAGCGGTCCTTGTCGCCACCGGCTTCGACGGGCACCGCATGCGCGCCGAGAAAGCTGGTGCGCACGCTGACGGGACGCTGGCTGCCGAGCGCACGGGCTGCGGACAATTGTCGCAGTTCGGTGACCGTCTCCAGTCCGTAGCCGGACTTGATCTCGATGGTGGTGCCGCCTTCGGCAATCAATGCATCGAGCCGCGGCAGCGAGCTCGCGATCAGCGCCTCCTCGCTGGCCGCACGCGTTGCGGCGACAGTCGAGACGATGCCGCCGCCCGCGCCGGCGATCTCCTCATAGCTGGCGCCGGTGAGGCGCAACTCGAACTCGTGGGCGCGATCACCGCCGTAAACGAGATGGGTGTGGCAATCGACCAGGCCCGGCGTGATCCAGCGGCCGTCGCAGTCAATGCTTTCAGGCGCATCGGCGTCAGCAGGAAAATCCGACCCTGGGCCGGCAAAGGCGATGCGGCCGTTGCGTGCGGCGACCACGCCCTGCTCGATCACGCCGAGACCGGGCTCGCCCTCGCGCAGGGTCGCGAGCCGCGCATTGCGCCAGACCCGGTCGAAACGCTCGGCCATGCAGCCCTCCATCATCACGGACGCTTGACGGTCAATATGTCTATACATAAACTCGCTTCCATCGTCCTGTCCAGCGGGCCTTTCGATCATGGCGTCCCTGCATTTTGCATCCGCGCTTCTGCCTTCGGGATGGGCCGAGGACGTGCAGGTCGTCATCAGCGACGGTGCGATCGCGCAGGTCTCCGCGGGCGTGCCGCCGACCTCCGCCGACGAGCAGCATGAGGTCGCAATCCCCGGCATCGCCAGCCTACATAGCCATGCGTTCCAGCGCGGCATGGCGGGGCTTGCCGAGATCAGCGGCCACGCCACCGATACGTTCTGGACGTGGCGCGAGACGATGTACCGTTTCGCCTTGTCGATGCGGCCCGAGGACGTCGAGGCGGTCGCGACCTTGCTCTATGTCGAGATGCTCGAGCGCGGCTTCACGCGGGTCGGCGAATTCCACTATCTGCACCACGATCGCGACGGAACGCCTTACGCTGATCTCGGCGAGATGGCGGTGCGCATCGCCGCGGCGGCTCGGACATCCGGCATCGGCCTGACCCTGTTGCCGAGCTTCTACGCGCATGGCGGCTTCGGCGCTGCGGCGCCTCATGAGGGACAGCGGCGCTTCATCTGCGGGGTCGATCAGTTTGCCAAGCTGCTGACGGCCGCCCGCAAGGCCATCAGCTCGCTTCCCGGCTCCAATCTCGGCATCGCGCCGCACAGCCTGCGCGCCGTCGCGCCGGATGAGCTGACCGCACTGCTACCGTTTGCGGACGGTGGCCCGATCCACATTCACGCCGCCGAGCAAGTGAAAGAAGTCGAGGACTGCCTCGCCTGGTCGAGCCGGCGTCCCGTGCAATGGCTGCTCGATCATCACGCCGTCGATGCGCGCTGGTGCCTGATCCATGCCACCCACATGACGGCGGACGAAACGGCGGCGCTCGCGAGGAGCGGCGCGACGGCCGGCCTTTGCCCGGTCACCGAAGCCAGCCTCGGCGACGGCATCTTCCCGGCGCGGGACTATCTGCGCGCGCGCGGGCGCATTGGCGTGGGCACCGACTCGAACGTGCTGGTCGGTGTGAGCGACGAGCTGCGCCAGCTCGAATACGGTCAGCGCCTCACGCATCGCGAACGCAACGTGCTGACATCAGGTCCGGATGCGTCGACCGGCCGGACGCTGTTCGATGCCGCTCTCGCCGGCGGCGCGCAGGCGCTGGCACAATCGGCGGCCGGGCTGCAGGTGGGCGGCCGTGCCGATATCGTCACGCTCGACCTGTCGCATCCTTCGCTCGCGGGGCGGACGCAAGATGCGCTGCTCGACGGCTGGATCTTCGCGACGGCATACGACGCCATCGACTGTGTCTGGGCCGGCGGTGCCAAGGTCGTCCAGGGCGGCCATCATCGTTCGCGCGAGGCAGCCCGGCGCGGCTTCAACACGGCTGTGCGGAGGCTGCTCGCATGAGCCTCGCCGAGACCAGCGCGAAGCCGGGAGCCGGCACGCTCTACAGGACCATCCGGCAGGACATCGAGCGCCGCATCCTCACCGGCGAATGGCCACCCGGCCATCGCATCCCGTTCGAGCACGAGATCATGGCGCGCTATGGCTGCTCGCGCATGACGGTGAACAAGGCGCTGTCGGAGCTTGCCCAGGCCGACCTGATCGAGCGTCGCCGCCGCGCCGGCAGCTTCGTGCGGCGCCCACAATTTCTGTCGGCCGTGCTGAAGATCCCCGACATCCGCGCCGAGATCAGTGCGCTCGGCCGTGCCTATGGCTACGAGCTGATCAATTCAGCCCGCCGCACCGCCAATGCTGGGGACCGCGCGCGGCTCGGCGTGAAGAAGCCCTGCAAGGTGATCGCGATCCGTTGCCGCCACAGCGCCGACGATGTCCCGTTCGCGATCGAGGACCGCCTGATCGATCTCGACGCCGTGCCAGACGCGGCCAAGGCCGACTTCAAGGTCGATCCGCCCGGCTCCTGGCTGTTGCATCATGTGCCCTGGAACGAGGCCGAGCACGCGATCAGTGCCATCGTCGCCGATGAGGTCATCGCCGACGGGCTCGACATCGCAGTCGGCGCGCCCTGCCTCGTGATCGAGCGCCACACCTGGCGCAAGGGACGGCCGCTCACGGCTGTCAGGCTGGTCTATCCCGGCGAGCAGCATCGGCTGGTGGCACGATTCAGGGGCAGCGAATGAGACGCCGCTGTGCGCCGGTCCTGAGCACGAGATTTGCAAGCAAGCCAACAAAGACGCTTGCAGAGACATGCGGTGACCGCGGGCGATCGCGGCCCGCTCCGACACCTTCTTTCAACAGCAAAGGATGATGACGATGCGCAGATTTGGACTCCTTGCCGCGACGGCCGCGCTGCTGGCCTCCACCACCGCTTACGCCGACGACGTCAAGGTCGGCATCGGCATTTCCGGCTGGACCGGCTTCGCACCGCTGACGCTCGCCAAGGAAGCCGGCATCTTCAAGAAGAACGGCCTCGACGTCACCATCAAGAAGATCCCGCAGAAGGACCGTCACCTCGCGATCGCGGCCGGCGACGTGCAGTGCGCCGCGACCACGGTGGAGACCTGGATCTCCTGGAATGCGAACGGCGTCGCCACCAAGCAGATCTTCCAGCTCGACAAGAGCTACGGCGCGGACGGCATGGCCGTGCGCAACGACATCGCCGCCATCAAGGACCTGAAGGGCAAGACGGTGGCGGCCTCTGCGCCCGGTACCTCGCCCTATTTCGGGCTGGCCTGGATGCTGAAGAAGAATGGCCTCACGGTAAAGGACGTCACCATCGTGAACCTGGAGCCAGCCGCCGCCGCGCAGGCCTTCGTCGCCGGCCAGAACGATGCGGCCATGACCTACGAGCCGTATCTGTCGACGGTGCGCGCTGCCCCCGACAAGGGCAAGATCATCGCCACCACGCTCGACTATCCGATGGTGATGGACACGTTCGGCTGCACGCCGAAATTCCTCACCGAGAACCCGAAGGCCGCCAAGGCGCTTGCCGACAGCTACTACGAGGCGCTCGACATGATCGCCAAGGACCAGGCCAAGGCCTATGAGATCATGGGCGCCGACGTCAAGCAGAGCGGCGAGCAGTTCGGCAACTCCGCGAAATATCTGCGTTGGCAGGACAAGGCCGCCAGCCAGAAGTTCTTCGAGACCGAGTTCAAGACCTTCAACAAAGAGGCCGCCGAGCTGCTGCTCGAAGTCGGCATCATCAAGCAGATCCCGAACGTCGAGGATCTCTACGATGCGAGCTTCATCAAGTAGCTCGACGCTCCGCTCTCAGTGATCCGTCATTGCGCGCGAAGCGACGCGTCCGCCGAAGCCTTCAGGCGTAGGCGGAAGCAATCCAGGGCTCAGGATGCGACTCTGGATTGCTTCGTCGCTTCGCTCCTCGCAATGACGGCGTTGAGGGATCCTGCCCGGCATCAAGCTGCAACGTCCGAAGCCGCTTCAATCGAACCACCACCAGCAGCCCGCGACCGCGCGGGCCGCCTGCACCACGAAAGCCTTCTCCGTGATCCGTCCCCTCGACCCCGTTAGCGCCAGATCGAGAACCGCGCTCGGCCTCGCCTTCTTCGTCCTGTTCGTCGCGGCGTGGTCGCTCGCGACGTTCGGCGGCTATGTGTCGAAGACGTTCCTGGCCGATCCCATGACCATGCTGCGCGAGGGCTGGGACCTGCTGACGAAGTTCGGCTTCCTCACCGACATCGGCATGACCGTCTGGCGCGTCGTCGGCGGCTTCGTGCTCGCGGCCGTGATCGCCGTTCCGCTCGGGCTCCTGATGGGCGCCTACAAGCCGGTCGAGGCGTTCCTCGAGCCGTTCGTCTCCTTCGCCCGCTATCTGCCCGCCTCGGCTTTCATTCCTCTGCTCATCCTGTGGGCCGGCATCGGCGAATTGCAGAAGCTGCTGATTATCTTCATCGGCTCGGTGTTCCAGATCATCCTGATGATCACGATCACGGTCGGCAACACCCGGCGCGATCTCGTCGAAGCCGCCTATACGCTCGGCGCCAGCGACCGTGGCATCATCGGCCGCGTGCTGCTGCCCTCGGCCGCGCCCGACATCGCCGAGATCCTGCGGCTGGTGCTCGGCTGGGCCTGGACCTATGTCATCGTCGCCGAGCTGATCGGCTCGTCCTCCGGCATCGGCCACATGATCACCGACAGCCAGGCGCTGCTCAACACCGGGCAGATCATCTTCGGCATCATCGTGATCGGGCTGATCGGCCTGATCTCGGATTTCCTGTTCAAGGCGTTCAACGCCTGGCTGTTCCCGTGGAAGCTCGCATGACCACGCTCGTCATCGACCAGGTTACGCGCACCTTCCCGGCCCGCCAGGGCCACGCGCCGACGCGCGCGCTGGAGCCGGTCGCGCTCACCATCGGCAACAATGACTTCGTCACCATCCTCGGGCCTTCCGGCTGCGGCAAGTCGACCCTGCTGCGCATCGTCGCCGGCCTCGATCATCCGACCAGCGGCAAGGTGCTCCTGGACGGACGCGATGTCACCGGCCCCGGCGCCGACCGCGGCATGGTGTTCCAGTCCTACACGCTGTTTCCCTGGCTCACCGTGCGCGAGAACATCGCCTTCGGCCTGCGCGAGCGTGGCGTGCCAGAGGCGGAGCGCAACGTGGTTGCCGATCGCTTCATCCAGCAGATCGGCCTGAAGGGGTTCGAGAACCACTGGCCCAAGCAGCTTTCGGGCGGCATGCAGCAGCGCTGCGCCATCGCGCGCGCGCTGGCCAATGATCCAAAGATCCTGCTGCTCGACGAGCCATTCGGCGCACTCGACAACCAGACCCGCGTGCTGATGCAGGAGATGCTGCTCGGCATCTGGGAGCGCGACCAGAAGACCGTGCTGTTCGTGACCCACGACATCGAGGAGGCGATCTTCCTCGGCAGCCGCGTGCTCGTCATGAGCGCGCGCCCCGGCCGCATCAAGGCCGACATCAAGATCGAGCTGCCGCACCCGCGCTCCTACAAGGTGAAGACCTCGCCGGAGTTCGTCGCACTGAAGGAGCGGATGGTGGAGGAGATTCGGGCAGAAGCGCTGAAGGTCGCGGCGGAGGCGTGAGGCGCGAGTTTCGAGAGGCTTTGCTCGGGCGAGGACTCTCTCGCAGTGAGACTCGCTGAGACATACCCCCCACCCAAGCGCGTTTGCCGCTCTGTCCTACATGCCCTCGCCCCCAAGCGAAGCGGAGCTTCGCAAGGTGGGAGAGGGCATCGCCGGCTCCTCCGCAGGCTCGCTTGGGTGAGGGGTCACTTTCTGCAAGCGAAACTCGTCGATGCATAGCCACTTACCAGGCTACAGCAACCACATCGTGACGCTATCTCCGGAAGCCCCCGATCCGTTTCAGCCACGGCACCAGATGGAATGCGCACATCAGCAGATACATCACCGTCATATCTCCGAGTGGCGCGCCTGGTGGCATGGCCGAGCAGATCGGGTCTGCCCGGCCGTCGCGTGCCATGGCATTCAGGACCGCCATCAGCGCGAAGGTCGGCGCCGCGGCGAAGCGGAGACCATTGGCGATGTCGGGCATCACGCGCTTTCCGGAAGCAAAGAACGCCATGGCTCAGCCTCTCAGCGCATGCCGTATTCGTCGTGACGCCGCCACCAGACGCCCTGCTCGTTGCGCCCCTTCGGTGCGCGATCGAGCCATTGATAGGCGCCCCAGAGGCCATCGAGACCGCGGGCATAGCTCGAATAGGTGTGATAAACGACGCCATCCTCGAGAATGAACGCGCTCATGCCCGGCCGGTCGCGCATGAAGGTTGCGCCATCGGTCCCGGCACCGGCCGCGATCTCCGCCACCATCGCCGGCACATCGCTGGCCCCGAGCGGAGGACTGGTGCGATAGTTGTATTCAGTGCCGCCCTGGCGCTGCTGCGCTTCGGTGATCGCAACCTCATAGTCGAAGTTGAAGTCGCTGCTCGCCGACGACGCCCAGGGAAACGTCCAGCCCATCCGCGCCTTGTACGCCTTGAGCTTGGCGAGCGGCGCCCGCGACACCGCCCACAGCATCACGTCGTGATTGGCGAGATGAACCTGGAAGCCGTTGAAGCCGTCGGCGATCATCGAGCAGGACGGGCAGCCGGCCTGGAAGTCGGGTCCGAACATGAAGTGATAGACGAGCAGTTGCGAGCGCCCCTTGAACAAATCGGGCAGCGTTGCCGGTCCGTCCTCCGTGTCGAAACGGTAGGCCTTGTCGACCCGCACCCATGGCAGGGCCTGGCGGCGTTGTGCCAGCTCATCGCCGCGGCGGGTGAATTCCTTTTCGGCCTCCAGCAGGTCGAGCCGTGCCTTCAGCCAGTCTTCGCGAGTTCCCGTAATATGCATGGTCATGTCTGTGATCCTTTGCGTGTTGACCGCGACCAAGACTAGGATCGACGCGGGAGGAACCGGGAGTGACAAGTGTGGCGGGATTTGCATGGACTCGCTGATCTCGGCAGCAGCGCAGGCGCTCGCCGCGGGTGACCCGCTCGGCGCGCTGAACCGCGTCGCCTTGCGCGACGATCCCCCGGCGCTGGCGCTGCGCGGCATCGCGATGGCGCGGCTCGGTGATGTCATCAGGGCGAAGGCGCTGCTGCGGCAGGCCGCGCGCGCCTTCGGCGCCAAGGCGACGCTGGCGCGCGCCCGCTGTACTGTCGCCGAGGCGGAGATCGCGCTCGCGGCAAGGGATCTCACCTGGCCGACGAAGCAGCTCGCGGCAGCGCGCGAGATCCTGGAGCAGCACGGCGACCGCACCAACGCCGCCTATGCGCGCAGCCTCGAGATCCGGCGGCTCGTGCTGATCGGACATCTCGATGAAGCGGAGCGCGGACTCGCCGACCTCGATCCCTCGCCGCTGCCGCCTGCGGCGCGCACGGTCTACGAGCTGATCGTCGCCGGCCTGGCCCTGCGTCGCCTCCAGACCAAGGCGGCGCACGCAGCGCTGGAGCGCGCCACCCGCACTGCCCGGCAGGTTCGCATCCCGGAGCTGCAGGCGGAGATCGAGCGGGCCACGGCAACGCTGTCGGCGCCGGCCGCACGCGTGATCCAAGGGAGCGAGGAACGCCTGTTGCAGCTCGACGACGTCGAGGCGCTGTTCCGATCGGACGTGCTGATCGTCGATGCCTGCCGGCTGGCGGTGCGCCTGGGAGGGCAACTCGTAGCGATGGCGCGACGGCCGGTATTGTTTGCAATCGTCCGGCAGTTGGCGGCGCGTGCTCCCGCCGATGTGCCGCGCGCGGAGCTCATCGCTCACGCCTTCCGCGGCAAGGAGGCCGACGAGTCGCACCGCGCGCGCCTGCGCGTCGAGATCGGCCGTCTGCGCCGGTTGCTCAAGGGCATGGCGGAGATCAATGCGACGCGCGACGGCTTTGCCTTGCTGCCATGCGAGGATCGCACCGTCGCCGTGCTCGCGCAACCGATCGAGGACGAGAACGCCGCCGTGCTCGCCTGCCTCGCCGACGGCGAGGCGTGGTCGAGCTCCGGTCTGGCGCTGGCGCTGGGCGCGAGCCAGCGCACGGTGCAACGCGCGCTCGATGCGTTGGCGCTGTCGGGCAAGGTGCAGTCGTTCGGACGTGGCCGCGCGCAACGCTGGACCTGCCCGGTTGTCCCGGAATTCGCGACCGCCTTGTTACTCCCGGCATGGTCGTCGCTGGACTAGCTTGGCTCGGTCAGAAGCAGAGGACGGCAGACATGGTACGAGCAGCAGCAGAGATCATCCGCGAATACGGCCCGTTCGAGGGCGAGCAAGTCGCCGGCGTCACCCACGACGGCCGGCAGGTGTGGATCGCGACCGGCAGCAGCATCAAGGCCTTCGATCCCGCCAATGGCGACGTCAAGCGCTCTCTCGATGTCCCTGCCCATGCCGGCACGGCGTTCGACGGCAAGCATCTTTATCAGATCGCGGAAGCCCGTATCCAGAAGGTCGATCCGGACAGCGGCGAGATCATTTCGACAATCCCGGCTCCGGCAGGCGGCGGCGATTCCGGGCTAGCCTGGGCCGAAGGGTCGCTCTGGGTCGGCGCCTATCGCGATCGCAAGATCCACCAGATCGATCCCGCGACGGGACAGATCCTGCGCAGCATTCCCTGCACGCGCTTTGTGACCGGCGTCACCTGGGTCGATGGCGAGCTCTGGCACGGCACCTGGGAGGACGATGTCAGCGACATCAGGCGCATCGATCCCGCGACCGGCGAGGTGCTCGATCAGCTCGACATGCCCCAGGGCACCGGCGTCTCCGGAATGGAGGCCAATGGCGACACGCTCTATTGCGGCGGCGGTCCCAGCGGCAAGGTGCGCGCGGTCAGGCGGCCGAAGCGGGCGCGGGGGTGAGCAGGCAGAGTAAGCGACTGCCGTCCGCTCGTCCCATCCGAACAGCGCGTCTGGCCCATCGAACGACGAGGCCCGTTACGCGGAGAGCGTGCGCCAATGAACTACTCGTCATGCCCGGGATGCCATGACGACGCGGAGAGAGCCGGAGACACATATGCAGGTCCCGCGTCCTCGACAGCCCGCCACTTGGGATGACATGCACCGACCGTGCCGGCCTATTTGCCGATCGACGTATAGGCCGCCTGGCGGAAGTTGGCGTTGGCCTCCTCGCGGGTCTGCAGCTGTTGGCCGCCGCCAGTCCCGACCGGTTTCGTCGACGTGATCACCGAGAACAGGACGAAGCCGCCGGCCTTGCGCGGGAAGATGAAGTACTCGGCGATATCGGATCGCTGGCTGTCCTCGCAGGACGACATGCCGCGGAATACGACCGCACTATCGACCAGCTCGCTGTTGCGCGCCGAGATGAACTTGCCCTTGCAGTCGCGCGCATCGTTGCCAATGATCGTAGCGGCGACTTCAAGGCCGTCGACATTCCGCTGTGACGGCACGATCCGAACGAATCCGGTTGCGTTGTCCGATTTCCAGGCCACGCCGCCCGATGTCAGCCACACCGGCCGCTCGCCGCCGCCCAGGATCGCGGGATGCGACAGCGCCGCCTTGAGAATGAAATTGGAGGCGATCTGCATTGCTTCCAGCTGCAGTTCGGGAGAATCCTCCGACGCCCGTGATGGCTGCGTGCTGGCGGTTGCGGCCGGCGCGGTGGCGGCAGGCGGAGCCGCCGGACGCTGCGCCGATTGGGCGCCGGGCTGCACCGTGAAATTCGTCGCCGCCGCCAGTCCGCCGGCATTGATCATGCGCACGCAATTCGCCAGCGACGGCAGCAACACGGACGTGCCGTTCAGGTCGAACTGGAACAGATTGCCCTGCGCGAAGGCCGACATCGTCCGTGCCGCCCTGAAGGATTTGATCAGGCTGGAGTCGTTCGGCATCGGCACGACGACCATGTTGGCCGACCACACCGAGCCCTCGACATTATAAGAGTTGCGCCCGTCGAAGCTGAGCACGATCGGGAACTTCTGTCCCTGCGAAAGCGACCAGCCGGGATGGATGAAGGCGAGAGCCCAGTTGTACGTCGGCAGCGCAAGAACACCGAAATTGATGCCGCTCTTGTAGCTCGCGGATGCAACGCAGCTCGAGAACTTCCCAGTATTGTCGTCGGTGTAGGCGCCGCCCGACCAGCCGGCCACGGAGACGGAGCCAAAAGGCCCCTTCGCATCCGCAGGCTCGCTCATCGCAGCTGTCGCAATCGCCAGAAGCGAAAGCATCGTTCCAAAAATCGCACGCCGTACCGTCATCCCAATTCCCCGTTTTCGCCGCATTGTTGCAATTCCCGCGGCTACGTCAAGTAGCAGCGAACGACGATCGGCTACTCCAGGGATACGAGGATTGGCGCTCATTGCCGCGGACAGGCCCAACATGTCGCGTCGGTCGTCCACAGCCCTTCATGGGAGCGTCATCGAACTCCGCTAGCGCTCACGAGGTCTCACGCAGGCCAGAGTTTCCTGGAAAGGGTTTCCTCGACATGACCACCAAGCTGCCGGTTCTCGGCGCCGCCCTCTCCATCAAGTCCCTTCCCGCTCACCGCGACTGGCTGCTGGAGCGCCAGCGTGATCTGGAAATCCAGGACTTCTTCCGCGCCGATCTTCTCGACAGCGACTGGCGCGGCACCGCCAGGGAGATCAAGGCGATGCTGGACGGTCACACCGGCCGGCTCGGAATCCATGGTCCGTTCTGGGGCTTCAAGATCGACAGCCACGATCCGATGATCCGCCGTGCGGTCACCAAACGGCTGCTGCAGGGGCTGGAAGTCGCCGAGTTTCTCGGCGCCACGCAGATGGTGATCCACTCGCCCTACACGACCTGGGACGCCAACAACATCGACATGCTGCCGGACAATCGCGAAGCGCTGATCGAGCGCGTTCGCGCGACATTGACTGACGTGATCGCCAGCGCCGAGCAGGCGAACTGCGAGATCGTGATCGAGAACATCGAGGACAAGAACCCACAGGATCGCGTCGGCCTCGCCAAGGCGCTGGGCAGCAGCAAGGTCCGCATCTCGCTGGACACCGGCCACGCCAACTATGCGCATCATTCCACCGGCGCGCCGCCGGTCGACTACTACGTCGACGCCGCCGGCGACATGCTGACCCACGTCCATCTGCAGGACACCGACGGCTATGCCGACCGTCACTGGGCGCCCGGCGAAGGCAACATCCGCTGGGTCGCGGTGTTCCGCGCGCTCGCGAAGCTGAATTCCAATCCGCGGCTGATCCTCGAACTGCGCAACCACGATCAGGTCCGGGCCGGCGCCGCGCATCTCGCCTCGCTCGGCCTCGCCGAATAGGCCCGCCATCTTCGCATCGTCGACAACCTCAAGAGAGATTGCCATGACCAACCTCACCCGCCGCGACCTGCTAAGCGCCGGCGCCGCGATCGGCGGCAGCTTCATCCTGCCGCGCGTCTCGATCGCGCAGGCCGACAGCCGCCCCTCGGTCACCATCGCGGTGCAGAAGATCACCAATTCGAACGTGCTCGACGTGCTGCGCGAGCAGTCCAATGTCGGCGAGCGCGTGTTCTACTCGTCGCTGTGGGAAAGCCTGATCTCGAAGAATTTCCGCGGCAATCTCGAAGCCGTGCCCGGCCTTGCCACCGAATGGAAGCGCATCGACGACCAGACCGTCGAGCTGAAGCTGCGCCAGGGCGTCAAGTTCCACAATGGCGACGAGATGACGGCCGACGACGTCGTGTTCTCGTTCAGCCGCGAGCGCATGTTCGGCGACAGCGAGGCCAAGAGCCGCACCACAATCAAGGCGTTCGAGAAGATCCCGAGCCCGCGCCCCGGCAAGGAGCTGCCGCCGGACGTGATCGGCGTCGCCCGCCGGATGTGGCCGGACCTCGTCCGCGTCGATGCGGTCGACAAATACACCGTGCGCTTCGTCAACGCGACGCCTGATGTCACCATCGAAGGCCGCCTGATGCGCTACGGCTCCGACATCATGAGCCGGCGCGGCTGGGAGGAAGCCGCGAGCTATCTCGACTGGGCGCGCAAGCCGATCACGACAGGTCCCTACAAGATCGTCGAGTTCAGGCCCGACGTGTCGCTGACCCTGGAGGCTCACGACGAATATTGGGGCGGCCGCCCGCCGCTGAAGCGCATCCGCTTCCTCGAAGTGCCGGAGGTCGCGAGCCGCATCAACGGGCTGCTCTCGGGCGAATATCAGTTCGCCTGCGACATCCCGCCGGATCAGATTGCGGGCATCGAGAAGAACGCCGCCTTCGAGGTGCAGGGCGGCACCATCCTCAACCACCGCCTGACCGTGTTCGACAAGAACCATCCGCAGCTCGCCAATCCGCTGGTGCGGCGCGCCTTTACCCACGCGATCGACCGCCAGGCCATCGTCGACAGCCTGTGGGCCGGCCGCACCCGCGTGCCCAAGGGGCTGCAATGGGAGTTCTACGGCGACATGTTCATCGCCGACTGGAGCGTGCCGGCCTACGATCCGAAGCTGGCGCAGGACCTGCTCAAGCAGGCCGGCTACAAGGGTGATCCGATCCCGTATCGCCTGCTCAACAATTACTACACCAACCAGGTCGCGACATCGCAGGTGCTGGTCGAGATGTGGCAGGCGGTCGGCCTGAACGTGCAGATCGAGACCAAGGAGAACTGGTCGCAGATCCTCGAACGCGGCGCGTCTCGCGCGGTGCGCGACTGGTCCAACTCGGCCGCGTTCAACGATCCGGTCTCTTCGCTCGTTGCCCAGCATGGCCCGAACGGCCAACAGCAGCAGGTCGGCGAATGGAGCAATGACGAGCTGAACAAGCTGTCAGAGTTCCTGGAGACGTCGACCGATCGCGATGCGCGCAAGACGGCGTTCCGCCGCATGCTGGAGATCGCCGAACGCGAGGATCCGGCCTACACGGTGCTGCACCAGAACGCGACCTTCACGGCGAAACCGAAGTCGATCAAGTGGAAGGCCTCGCCGGCGTTCGCGATGGACTTCCGCACCGGCAACTACGGAGCGTGATGCCGTGGCGCCGCTGGTCAGCATATCCGGCCTCAAGGTCGCCTTCGACGGCACGCCTGTGCTGCATGGCATCGATCTCGACATCAGCACGGGCGAGGCCATCGGCCTCGTCGGCGAGTCCGGGTCCGGCAAGTCGGTGACCTGGCTGGCGGCGCTTGGCTTGCTGCCCGGCAAAGCCAAGGTCTCCGGCTCGGTGCAGCTCGAAGGCCGCGAATTGCTTGGCGCTGCCGGCGCAGTGCTCGACCGGGTGCGCGGCAGGCGTGTCGCGATGATCTTCCAGGATCCGGCGAGCGCGCTCAATCCGGTGCTCACGATCCGCCGCCAGCTGTGCGAAAGCCTCGGCCTGCATCGCGGGCTGCGCGGCGAGGCGGCGCGCGCCGAGGCGCTGCGGCTGCTCGACCTCGTCGGTATTCCCGATGCGTCCAGGCGCCTGTCGGCCTATCCGCACGAGTTCTCCGGCGGCCAGGTCCAGCGCATCATGATCGCGATGGCGCTGGCCGGGCAACCCGATCTCCTGATCGCGGACGAGCCGACCACGGCGCTCGACGCAACGATCCAGGCGCAGATCCTCGATCTCTTGTCGGCCATCCGGCGCGAGTTCAACATGGCGATGGTGCTGATCAGTCATGATCTCGGCGTCGTCGCGGAGAACTGCGATCGGGTGGCGGTGATGTATGCGGGACGCATCGTCGAGCAGGCGCCGGCGTCGCGGCTGTTCGACGATCCCTGGCATCCTTACGCGCAGGGCCTGATCGGTGCGCTGCCGCCGCTCGATGGTGTCAGGCGACGGCTGCAGGCCATTCCCGGCACGGTGCCCGATCCGCGCGCGCTGCCCAGCGGCTGCGCCTTCGCGCCGCGCTGCAATTTCGCCGGCGACGGCTGCCATGCCGGCGTGCCGCCGCTGGCGCCGTGCGACGATGATCGCGCCGTCGCCTGCCTGCGGCCGCAGCGTCTGCCGGTGGAGCTCGCCGCCGAATGACCACACCGCTCGTCGAGATCCAGGGGATCTCGCGCACCTACCGGATGCGGTCCGGCCTGTTCGGACGTCCCGCATCCGTCCGCGCCGTCGATGGTCTGAGCTTCTCCATTGCCAAGGGCGAGACGCTCGGTATCGTCGGGGAATCCGGCTCCGGCAAGTCCACCACCGGCCGCATGGTGCTCGGACTCGAACCACCCGATCAGGGCAGCGTGCGCTTCGACGGCGCCCCGATTGCCCAACCGGGCACTGCCGCGTGGCGCGCACAGCGCGCAAGCATGCAGATGATATTCCAGGATCCGCTCGGTGCCCTCGATCGCAGACTTCCCGTTGCCGAGCAGATCCGCGAGCCGCTCGACATCCACGGCATCGGGACCAAGGCCGAACGCCAGGCGCGGGTGCACGAATTGCTGCAATCCGTCGATCTCAACGAAAGTCATGGCCACCGCTATCCCGGCGCGCTGTCCGGCGGCCAGCGCCAGCGCATCGTGCTGGCGCGCGCGCTGGCGACCAAGCCAGACTTCCTCGTCTGCGACGAGCCGGTCAGCGCGCTCGACGTCTCGATCCAGGCGCAAGTCGTCAACCTGCTGATCGATCTACAGGCACGCCTGGGCCTGACCATGCTGTTCATCAGCCACGATCTGCGCGTCGTCAGGCAGATCAGCAGCAAGGTCGCCGTGATGTATCTCGGCCGCATCGTCGAACAGGGCGACGCCGACGATCTGTTCGCGCGGCCGCAGCATCCCTACACCCAGGCGCTGGTGTCGGCCTCGCCTGCCCCCGGCCGCCGCAGCACCAACCGCATCGTGCTGACGGGTGATCCGCCGAACCCGGCGGCGCGACCGTCGGGCTGCGCCTTCCATCCGCGCTGTCGCCACGCGACCGCGCGTTGCGCCGTCGAGATCCCTACGCTCGCCGCGCTGGATCAGCAGCGTCAGATCGCCTGCCATCTCGTCACTGGCCCGCAGTCCGATACCCAGGACGCCGCGTGATGCAGCGCTTTGTCGCGATCCGCTTCGCGCGCGCGCTGCTGACAATCGCGCTCGTCGTCACCTTCGCCTTCATCGTGCTCCGGCTGTCCGGTGATCCCGCGCTGATGATCATGGGGCCGGAGGCGCCGCCCGAGGTCATTGCCGCGTTCCGCAAGGCGTGGGGCCTCGATCATCCGATCTGGGTGCAATATCTCGACTACTTCAAGGCAATCGCCCAGGGCGAACTCGGCCGCTCGATGCGCGACGGCCGGCCCGCGATCGAGCTCGTCATCGAGCGCATCCCCGCGACCCTGGCGCTGACCATTCCGGCGTTCCTGCTCAAGATGCTGCTCGGCATTCCCGCCGGCATCTACGCGGCATTGCATCGCGGCTCGGCGATCGACCGCGCGGTGATGATCACGGCCGTGGCGGGCTTCACTGTCCCGAGCTTCGTGCTGGCGCTGCTCCTGGTGCTGATCTTCGCCGTGCAGCTCGGCTGGCTGCCGTCGGGCGGCCAGGACTCTTGGCGCCACGCCATCCTGCCGATCGTCACGCTCGGCTTCGGCGGCGCCGCTGTGCTGGCGCGCTTCACGCGCAGCGCGATGCTGGAAATCCTTGGCCAGCCCTATATCAGGACGGCATCGGCCAAGGGCGTACCCTGGCGCAGGGTGATCACCGACCACGCGCTGCCCAACGCCGCGATCCCGACCGTCACGATCCTCGGCTTCATGGTCGGCAGCCTGATTGCCGGTGCCGTGGTGGTCGAGAGCGTATTCTCCTGGCCCGGCGTCGGCCGGCTGCTCGTCGTCGCCGTCGCCAATCGCGACCTTGCCGTCGTGCAATGCATCCTGCTGTTGGTGGCGATGACAATGGTGACGTCGAACCTGATCGTCGATTTTCTCTACGGCCTGCTCGATCCGCGGCTGCGCAGCAAGGGAGCCGAAGCATGACCGACATTGCAATGAAGGCGCCGGCCGAACGGCGGCTGCGCTGGCCGAACGTGCCCGTCTCCGTCACCATCGCTGCAGGCTGGATACTGGCCATGCTGGTGCTGGCCATCTTCGCCGATCAGATCGCACCTTACGGCTTCACCAAGTTCGACCTGCGCAACCGCCTGTCCCTGCCCGGCAATGCCGCGCATTGGCTCGGCACCGACGAGCTCGGACGCGACGTGCTGTCGCGGCTGATCGTCTCGATCCGGATCTCGCTGTTGATCGCGTTCGGCGCCACCGCGATCTCCGCCGTCGCCGGCACCACGCTCGGCTTTCTCGCCGCGCATTTCCGCGGCTTGGTCGAACAATTCGTGCTGATGCTCGCCGACTTCCAGGCCAGCATGCCGTTCTTGATCCTGGCGCTCGCCGTACTCGCCTTCTTCGGCAACTCACTGCCGCTCTTGATCGGGCTGATGGGCCTGTTCGGCTGGGAGCGCTATGCGCGCATCGCGCGCGGGCTCGCCATCTCAGCAAACGCGCAAGGCTATGCCGCCGCGGTCCGCCAGCTCGGCGCGACGCCGCAGCGGGTGTACCTCAGGCACATCCTGCCGAACATCGCATCGACCCTGATCGTGTCGATGACGCTGGTGTTTCCGGAAGTCATCCTGCTGGAATCCGGCCTGTCGTTCCTCGGGCTCGGCGTGCAGCCGCCGATGACGAGCCTTGGCAACATGGTCGGCTATGGCCGCGAGTACCTGACGCGCGCGCCGTGGATCATGCTGGCGCCGGCGGTGACGATCGTGGTGACGACGCTTGCGGTGTCGGTGATCGGCGACTGGCTGCGGGACCGGCTCGACCCCACCTTGCAATAGAACAGCTCAGCGGCGCGCTTCATGGCTTGTCGCGGCGGCGTGCTCACAGACAATCAGGGCGTGCCCCGCCTGCTCACCGGCCAGCGCCGTCCATTTCGACGCCTGCTCCAACCACAAATCGCGGCGCGCCGGATCGCGCTCGGCTTCCTCGCGACAGCTCAACGCCGCCGCCATGCACGCCGATTTTCTGTCCATCCGCCATGGTCCGACACATCAACGAAAAAGGCACTAACATAGTATAGCACCATTTAAGGTTGTAGTGAAATTCTCAGCCGGACAGCTCCGCATAGTGCATCGGCAGCGAATGATGCGCATGGCAGGCGGCGACCGCGGCATGGCCGAACGCCACCGCGATCTGGTGCAGGTCGGTAACGACGTCGCCGATGCCGTAGAGTCCCTCGACGCCGCAGCGCTGCTTGGCATCCACCTCCAGAAAGCCATCGGTCGTATGCCGCGCGCCGAGCCTGATGGCGAGCTCCGAGCGAACGTCGGCGCCCATCGCGGGGTACACGATCTCGAAGCGTTCGCTGGCGCCGTCTGTAAACGTAGCCTCGATCGCACCGTCGCGGCGCTGTAGCGCATGAAGCGGCGGCGTCACCCGAATGCCCGCTGCCGCCAGATCTCTTTGTTTGCCGTCGTCCTGCGCGTCGCCGATCGGGATCAACGCGACGTCGGAACTGTAGACGCGCATGAACAGCGCCTTTCCGGCGGCGTGACCGAGCTCACCAATGATCGCGATCTTGCGACCGATGGTTTCGAAGGCGTCGCAGACCGGACAGTAGCGCAGTTCGCCATCGCGAACCGCCGCGGTCCAGTCCGCCAGCGGCGCCTGTTTGTCGACGATGCCGGTGGCGAGGATGACCCGCTGGGCCGAGATCACGCCGCCGGAATGCAAGGCCCGAAGCTCCGACTCGACCTTTTCGAGCGAGCTCACGGTTGCCTTGACGATCGGCACCCCGAGATCCCGAACCTGACGTTCCATCCGCGCGAGCAGCTCGTGTCCTGGCATCCCGTTCGGGAAGCCGGGAAGATTGTGGCTGCGCGGAATCAGCGCCGCCCGCGATGCACCGCCATCCACGATCATGACCTTCCGTCGGAACCGCGCCAGATAGATCGCGGCCATCATTCCAGCCGGCCCTCCCCCGATGACAAGTACCTCGTTGCGCATCGCCGCCCTCCTGTGCTGATGGCTTAAGCAAGGCAGAAGCGAAAGGTTCGCCTTAGGACAAGTCTCCGTTTTGCCACGACAAAGGGAACCGCCACAGAACCAATCTGGAACACGAATGGAACTTTTCAGGGCGATGGAACGTTAACCTATGTCGCTGCCAAGGCAGAAAACCCATGCAAACTTGGCGGCGGTGGGGATTTGTTGCGAGGGCGCGTGGATGCGATTTGTCAATTCGACCGATGAAAGTCTGATGGCGTATTACGAGAGTGTTCGAAAGCAGGTTGCGGCGGACAGCCGGATCGGAGGCCCTTATCGGCTGATCGGCGACCGGGCGAAGCAGTATGCCCAGGAGCTTCAATCGGAAATGCGACGGCGGCAGCTGCGGTTCACGCCGATCGAGTGGCCAAACTAATTAGTCGGGACTCTGCCAAGCCGATCGACGCGGGGCCATCCATGAGACAGCGTTAGTACGCCCTCTCCCCGCAAGGGGAGAGGGCGCTGTATCTTGCGGTCTCACTGCGGAGCCAGTCGAAGCGTGACCGCGATCACTCCCACGACCAGCTCGCGAAATCGTTCTCGAACTGCGGCACGTCCTTCCAGACGCCCTTGAGCTTCTTGTTGATGATCGTGATCCACTGCGGCTGGAACAGGAAGCCGGCGGCGGCATCGGTTGCCAGCATGCGCTGAGCGTCGCCGAGCAGCTTGGCGCGCGCGGCCTCATCCGGCGTGTCGACGATCGACTGATAGAGCTTGTCGAACGCCTCGGACTGATAGCCGAAATAGTAGTTCTTCTCGGTGAACTTCACGAGATCGAACGGCTCGACATGCGATACGATGGTGAGGTCGAAATCGTGCGGGCCGTTGAACACCTGCGACAGCCACGCCGCCCATTCGAGGTTCTCGATCTTGGCGACGATGCCGACTTTTGCGAGCTGGGCCGCAAGCACCTCGCCGCCCTGGCGCGCATAGGCCGGCGGTGGCAGCCGCAACGACAACTGCAGCGGAGTGGTGACGCCGGCCTCGGCGAGCAGCTTCTTGGCCTTCTCCGGATCGTACGGATTGATGTCGGTGGTGTCGACATAGCCGAGCGAGCCCGGCACGTAGAAGCTGCCGATCGGCGCGCCGAGCCCGTCGACTGCGCCCTCGATCATCGCCTTGCGGTCGATCGCGGCGAGAATGGCACGACGGACGCGGACATCGTCGAGCGGCTTCTTCTTGTTGTTGATGGTGACGATCGTCTTGGCCTTGGAGCCGCCGATCAGCACCGTAAAACGCGGGTCCGACTTGAACTGCGGCAGCGTGCGCGCAGTCGTGCCGCGCGGGAAAGCATCGACGTCGCCCGACAACAAGGCCGCGACCTGCGCCGCCGGATCGGAGATGAAGCGAATCGTCACCTTGGACAGCTTGACCGAGGCAGCGTTGCGATAGTCAGGCCATTTATTCAAGGTCAGCGACGAGCCCTTGGCCCAGGCGCCCAGCGTATACGGGCCGGTGCCGACCGGCTGCGTCGCGTCGGTCGGCGCGCTCTTCGGCTCGACGATGGAAGCCGTGGCCTGCCCGAGCAGGAACGGCAAGTTGGGCTCGGAATATTTGAGCTTGATCTCGATCGTCTCGGCATCGGGGGCGTTGACGGCCTCCATCGCCTGGAACAGCGCCTTGTCCTTGTTGGTGCTGGTCTGCGCACCAGCGCGCTCGAACGAGAACTTCACGGCGGCGGAATCGAACGCCTCGCCGTTCTGGAATTTGACGCCCTTGGCGAGCTTGAACGTGTAGCTCTTCAGATCGGATGACGCCTGCCAGCTCGTCGCGAGCAGCGGCGACACCGAGCCGTCCTCATTGATCTTGGTCAGCGTCTCATAGACGTTGTAGAGCGTGACTTCGGCGATCGCCGCCGCAGCCGCGCTGGTCGGATCGAGCCCCGGCGGCTCCAAGGTCATGCCGACGACGACGCTGTCTTTCTTGCTCTGTGCCGAAGCCGGCACCGCCGCGGCCGCGACGAGCGCGGTCAGTACGATGATTGATAGTCTTCTGATCATTGTTCGTTTCTCCCGGACTGAACCAAATTACGCGTCAAAGCGGCTTCGATACAAGAGGCAGGTCGTCTGTCGCGACCAGCGCCGGCAGCGCCATCACGCTCTCCGCCTTGTGGCAGGCCGCAGCATGCTGCGCCGTGAGCGCCCGCAAGGACGGGGCCGTCTCGCGGCAGTGTGCGTCGGCGAGCGGACAGCGCGGCGCATAGGCGCATCCGGACACGCGCAGGGATTGCGACGCGATCGCAACGTCCTCGCGCCGGCGCCTGACCGCGCCGGCCTGGGCGCGCGGCACCGCATCCAGCAGCGCGCGCGTATAGGGATGCGCGCATTGGCCGAACAGATCCTCCGGCCGTCCACGCTCGACGATGCGGCCGAGATACATCACCGCGACCTCGTCGCAGAGATAGTCGACGACCGCGAGGTCGTGACTGATCAGCACGTAGCTCAGGCCGAACTGCTCCTGCAGATCCTGCATCAAATTGAGCACCTGCGCCTGCACCGACACATCCAGCGCCGACACCGGCTCGTCGGCGACAATCAGCTTCGGCTGCGTGATCAGTGCGCGCGCGATCGCGATGCGCTGGCGCTGGCCGCCGGAAAACTCGTGCGGATATTTGTCGATGTCGGCATCGCGCAACCCGACCTGCCGCAGCACGCCGGCGACCCGCGTCCGCAAGGACTCGCGGTCTGGATTGTCAAGCGCGGTGAGCGGCTCGGCGACGATGCGCGCGATGGTCTGGCGTGGATCGAGCGACCCATACGGGTCCTGAAATACCATCTGGAAATCGCGGCGGGCGCGCCGCAGCTCATCCGCCGAGAGGCGGTCGAGATCGCGTCCCGCCATCAGTACCGATCCCGACGACGGCCGCTCCAGCGCCATGACCAGCCGTGCCAAGGTCGACTTGCCGGAGCCGGACTCGCCGACGATGCCGAGGCTTCTGCCGGGCTTCAGCGTGAGCGACACGCCATTGAGCGCGAGCACCTCGCCAGGTGGCCGCAGCAGGCTCTCGCGTGGCAAGGTGTAGCGCTGCACCAGATCCCTGACCTCGAGCAGCGGCGTCTCCACCGGCATCGGTGCTGCCGTGCTCAAGCGACCACTCCCGCCGGATCGCGCGCGAGCGCGACGTCGGTCCTGATGCAGCGGACATTGTGATCGGCGCCGATCTCGAACGCCGGTGGCAGCGCCGTGCGGCAGGCGTCGACGACCAGCGTGCAGCGATCGGCGAACGGACAGCCGGCCGGCAGATCGGCCAGTTCCGGCACCGTGCCGGCGATGGTCGCAAGCCGCGTCCCCTTGCGGGCCCCGAGCCTTGGCCGCGCGCGGAACAGGCCCTGCGTGTAGGGATGGCCCATGCGCGAGAACACGGCGTCGGTGGCGCCGCTCTCGACCACCGTGCCGCCATACATCACGATCATGCGCTGGACATTCTCGGCGATGACGCCGAGATCGTGCGAGATCAGGATCATCGCCATCCCGCGCTCGGCGACGAGATCGGCGATCAGATCGAGGATCTGGCGCTGGATGGTGACGTCGAGCGCCGTGGTCGGCTCATCCGCGATCAGCACGTCGGGGCTGCAGGCGAGCGCCATCGCGATCGTGACACGCTGACGCTGGCCACCGGAGAACTGATGCGGGTAGGCATCGTAGCGCCTGGCCGCGTCGGGCAATCCGACCCGGTCTAACAGCGCGATCGCCTGTCGCCGCGCATCGGCCGCCGAGCAGCGGGTGTGCCGCAGCAGCGGCTCGGCGACCTGGTGGCCGATCGTGTGCATCGGGTTCAGCGCCGTCATCGGCTCCTGGAAGATCATGCTGATGCGGTTGCCGCGCAGCCTGCAATACTCTGCATCGGGCAGCCCAACGAGCTCACGGCCATCGAGCCGGACGCTGCCGCTGACGACGGCGCTGTCGGGCAGCAGCCCCAACAGCGCCAGCGCCGTGATCGACTTGCCGCAGCCGGATTCGCCGACAATCCCTAAGTTCTCGCCGCGCCGAAGCGTGAACGACACCTCTCGCACGGCCTTGGCCGGACCGCGGCTGGTGTCGAGTTGGATGCCGAGACCGGCGACATCGAGCAGGACCTGTTCGCTCCCGGTCATCGCTGCCTCGCCAGCCGGGGATCGAGCAGATCGCGCAGGCCGTCGCCGAGCAGATTGAGGCCGAGCACCGCGAGCGCGATCGCGGCGCCCGGATACACCGCAAGGCTCGGCGTCTGGAACAGCAGGGTCTGCGCGTCGTTCAGCATCCGTCCCCAGGACGGCTGCGGCGGCTGCGTGCCCAGACCGAGATAGGACAGCGCGGCTTCCGCCAGGATCGCCAGCGCAAACTGGATCGTCGCCTGCACGATCAGGATCGACAGGATATTCGGCAGCACGTGCTCGATGGTGATGCGGAAGCGGCCCTTGCCGGCGGCGCGCGCGGCGAGGATGAACTCGCGCGCCCAGATCGCGCCGGCCGAGCCGCGGGTGACACGGACGAACACCGGAATCTGGAAGATGCCGATCGCGGTGATCGACGTCACCATGCCCGGCCCGATCACCGCGGCGAGCATGATCGCGGACAGCACCGCCGGAAACGCAAAGGTGAAATCGCTGAAGCGCATGATCAGCTCTTCCGTCCAGCCGCGCCGGGCGGCCGCGATCAGGCCGAGGCAGACGCCGCAGGTCAGGCCGATGCCGACCGCGATGATGCCGACGAGAATGGTCGCGCGCGCACCGACCAGCAGCAGCGAGACGATGTCGCGGCCGAGCACGTCGGTGCCGAGCCAATGCGCCCATGACGGCGGCCGCAACTTGGCGGCGACGTCGATCTCGTAGGCCGACCACGGCGTCCACACCAGCGACAGCATCGCGGCGCCGAGCACGAACAGGCAGAGCAGCGCGCCGACAACGAAGCTGCGGTGGCGCAGCGCGCGGCGCCGGAAGGCGTTTTGCGACGACGTCGCGCCCACCGGCGCTTGAATGATCACGGACGAACTCACAACTCGTGAACCTTGATGCGCGGATCGATGACGGCGTAGAGCACGTCGACCACGAAGTTGACGACGATCACCATCGCCGCCAGCAGCATGACGCAGTTGCGCACCACGATCAGGTCGCGATTGGCGATCGACTGGAAGATCAGTCGTCCCAGGCCCGGCAGATAGAACACGTTCTCGATCACGATGGTACCGGCGAGCAGATTGGCGAATTGCAGGCCCATCACGGTCAGCACCGGAATCATCGCATTGCGCAGCACGTGCTGCCACAGCACCTCGAGCCGGGTCAGTCCCTTGGCGCGCGCCGTGCGCACGAAATCCTCGCGCAGCACGTCGAGCACCGCCGAGCGCGTCACCCGCGCCAGGATCGCGGCCTGTACCACCGCGAGCGCAACCGCGGGCAGCAGCAGCGATCTCAGGCCGGACCACAGCCCCTCCTCCCAGCCGGGAAAGCCGCCGGCCGACAGCCATTGCAGCTTCACCGCGAACAGCAGGATGAGGAGAATCGCGAACCAGAAATTCGGCAGCGCGATGCCGATCTGGGTCAGCGACATCACGCCGACATCGCCGATGCGATTATGATTTGCGGCGGTGTAGATGCCGGCAGCGAGCGCCAGCACCGTGGTCAGCAGCATCGCCATGATCGCGAGCGGAATGGTCATCACCAGCCGCTCGCGGATCAGCTCGGCCACCGGCGTGCCATAGGCGTAGCTGTTGCCGAGATCACCGACCAGCAGACCGCCGAGCCAGTGGACATAGCGGTAAGCCAGCGGCTGATCCAACCCGAGCTTGACGGTCAGCGCCCTGATAGCATCAGGCGAGGCATCGGCGCCCATCAGCGTCTGGGCGGCGTTGCCCGGCAGCGCGTCGAGCACCAGGAATATGATGAGCGACGCGCCGATCAGGGTCGCCAGCAAGGTCAGGCATCGCCGCAGCAGAAAAACGCTCATCCACGCTCTCGGGATCGAATTCGCGGCGCACGATCCACGGCTTTGGGCTGCAGTGCAAGCCCTCCCAGAGCAGGGCCGTCATGGCTTCTGCTTCATGGCTTCTGCTTTGCGGCATGATCGAAGAAGCGGATCAGCGCCGCGCTGACCTCGTCGGGGCTTTCCTCCGGCATGTAGTGGCCGCAATCGGCGATGACGCCGCCTTCGACATATGTTGCCAACTGCGTCATCGCCTCTACCAGACCGGGACCGACACCACGCTCGGCACCCAGCGCGAGCACCGGCATCGCCAACGGGCGCAGGCTCCGCGCCCGATTGGCGGCCACGCCCTCGGCACTGAAGGCCTCCTGGTAGTAGCGGGTTGCCGCGCGGACCGCCCCGGGCACTGCCAGCTGGCGCGCATATTCCGCGATGTCGTCGGGACCGATCGCCCAGGGCTTGACCGCCTTGGCGCGGAACAGCCAGGTCAGGAACGCGCGCTCCCGGCCCGCGATCAGCACCTCCGGGAGATCGTCGAGGCGGTTGAACGCGAAATGCCACGCCCTCAGATTGGCTTCCTCCGGCGGAAGGTCCGTGCGTGGCGACGACAATCCGGGCACCAGCGCATCCATCATCGCGAGCCGCCTGATATCCCCGGGCCAGTCGGCCGCATAGGCGTAGCCGATCCAGGCGCCGACATCATGACCGGCGACGTCGATCGGGCCGTCGTCGAGCAGGCCGAGCCTAGCTGCGAACGCATGGATATCGGCCGCAACGGTCGCGAGATCATAGCCGGTCACGGGCCGTTCGGAATCACCCATGCCGCGCGGATCCACCGCGATGACACGACGCCCGGCCGCTGCGAGGCGCACCATGACGTGCCGCCACGCGTACCAGCTCTGCGGCCAGCCCGGCAGCAGCAGCACCGGGGCGCCTTCGCCACGCTCGACATAATGCAGCCGCACGCCGTTCAAGGCGACGGTGCCGTGACGGAAATCCGTCGAGGAGGCGGTCGGGTCAGGAAGGATCGAGGCGCGCATTTGGAAACATCCATTCTCTAATTTGATGTAGTGAAGTCGGGCGAGTTTGGGACTGCGATATCAGTCGAGCAGGCGCAGCGCGTCGTCACAGATCGCGGCCATGTCGGCCGGCTTGCGGCCGCTTTTGCCGAGCACGCGCATGCCCTGGAGGACGCAGAGCAGCAGACGCGCGGTGACCTCAGGATTGATCGCGGAGGCGATCGAACCATCGGCCTGGCCCTCCCTGATGAAACGCAGCAGGCGCGTCTCATGCGTGGCCAGGATCTTCGTCAACCGTTCGCGCAGCGACGGGTCTGAGCCCGCGAACTCCATCAGCGTCCCGATGACGAGGCAGCCGGTCCGCCCGGTCTCGCCATGGCTGGTCTCGGCATAGGACTTCAGGACGGCCGCCACACGGTCGCGGCCCGTGCGCGCCGGTGCCAGCAACGTGTCGAGCCGCCGCGTCCGCCGGTCGACATAGCGGTCGAGCGCAGCCATCAACACGCCGCGCTTGTCGCCGAACGCCTTGTAGATGCTGCCGGAGGTCAGCCCCAACGCGTCGTTGAGGTCGGCCACGGACGTTGCGCTGTAGCCGAGCCGGCTGAAGACGGTGATCGCCTTGTCCAGCACGACGCCCATGTCGAACTCGCGCGGGCGGCCCGGGGTACGCGGTGATGGTGCGGAATCGCTCATTGTTGGTCTTAATTAGAATATAATCGTTTCCGAATCAAGCCCACCTGAAACGCCAACCCTGCCGCTCCTGCCCCCCTTGATCCGTATCAACTGATCGTTTCGATGAAGCACGATGATGGGAACACACGTCAGCACGGATGGCCGCCTCGACCATGATTCCCGAACATATTGCGCCCCGCGCGCGGGCAACGCCGCCGCATGCCCCCGGCTTCGTCTGGGGCGCTTCGACCTCCGCCTTCCAGGTCGAGGGCGCGGCGCACCTCGACGGCCGCACCGACAGCATCTGGGACGTCTATCTGCGCGCCCCCGGCCGGACGAAGGACACGGCCGAAACCGCCTGCGACCACTATCATCGCTATGCCGAGGACGTGGCGCTGATGCGCGATCTCGGGCTCGGCGCCTATCGGTTCTCGGTCGCCTGGCCGCGGGTGCTGCCGCAGGGACGTGGCGCGGCCAACGAAGCCGGCCTCGCCTTCTACGACCGCCTCATCGATGCGCTGCTCGCCGCCGGCATCGAGCCCTGGCTCTGCCTCTATCACTGGGACCTGCCGCAGGCGCTCGATGATCTCGGCGGCTGGCAGAACCGCGACATAGCCGGCTGGTTCGCCGACTATGCCGCGCTGGTGGCACAACGGTACGGCGATCGCGTCAAGCGCTTTGCCACCTTCAACGAGCCCTGCGTGTTCACGCTGTTCGGCTACGGCCTCGGCTGGCATGCGCCGGGCGTGGCCGACAAGGCGGCGCTGCACAAGGCGATTCATCACGTCAATCTCAGCCACGGCCGCGCCGTCGACGTGCTGCGCAGCCATGTCGGCGGCGCCTCGATCGGCGCGATCCACAACCGCCAACCCTGCTATCCCGCGACCAACGACCCCGCGGACGCCGCGGCGGCGCTGCGGCTGGCGGCCTATTGGAACGATGCCTTTCCGTTCCCGCAGCATTTTGGCCGCTATCCGCCGGAACTGGCGGATGCGGTCGCGCCTTATATCGTGCCCGGTGACCTCCAGCAGATCGCACGACCCGTCGACTGGTTCGGGCTCAATCACTATTCCCCGCACTATGTCAGGGCCGACAGCAACCTGATCGGTGCCGGCTTCGGTCCCGCGCCGGACAGCGTGCCGCGCAGTTCTAACGGCTGGCCGGTCGTGCCCGACGGGTTTCGCGATACGCTGATAGACATTCACCAGCGGTTCCGGCTGCCGATCTACGTGCTGGAGAACGGCACGGCGGCCACCGACGTGATCGATCCCTCAGGCCATATCCAGGATGACGATCGGATCAGCTATCTCAAGGCCTATACGGCCGCCATGGAACAGGCGATCACGGCAGGCGCGGACGTGCGCGGCTATTTCGTGTGGTCGCTGTTGGATAATTTTGAATGGGGAGCGGGCTATTCGCAGCGCTTCGGCATTGTCTATGTCGACCACGCCACGCAGCGCCGCATTCCCAAGGCGTCTGCGCGGTGGTATGCGGACATGATCGCGGCACACCGGGCGTCCAACGATCCGGCCGGGCCGCACAACCGGGCGGAAGACTAGGGAATGAGCGATCGCGTTCTTCTGGGAGATATCGGCGGCACCAACGCGCGTTTTGCGCTGCTGGCGGACGGCACGATCGGTGACGTCGCGCATCTGAAGGTCGCCGACTTTCCGACCGTCACCGACGCGATCACGGATTTTCTGTCGCGCCACGCCGCAGGCGGTCCGCCGACCGCAGCCGTGCTCGACATCGCAGGTCCCATCGAACGCAATCGCGGCATGCTGACCAACTCGACCTGGGTGATCGATGGCGAGGAGCTGGCCGCGCGATTCAAACTGCGCTCGGCGAAGCTCCTGAACGATTTCGAGGCCGTCGGCTGGTCGCTCCCCGCTCTGCATCCGGATGATCTGTTTCCGCTCGGCGGCAGCACGGCGGTGGCCGGCGCGCCGATGCTCGTGATCGGCCCGGGCACCGGGTTCGGCGCGGCCTGCTATCTGCCGGGCGACGGCCGCCCCACGGTTGCCGTCACCGAGGCCGGTCATGCCACACTACCGGCAACCACGGCCCGCGAGGCCGCGGTGCTGGCCAAGATGCGCGAGCGCTTCGGCCATGTCTCGATCGAACGCGCGCTGTCGGGGATGGGCATCGAGAACGTCTACCATGCGATCGCCGCCGTCGACGGCGCCACGGTGCCGCAGCGTGACGCCGCGGCGATCACGCACGCCGCGCTCGATGGCAGCTGCGCCACCAGCCGCGCCACGCTCGACATGTTCTGCGCCTGGCTCGGCGCCGTCGCCGGCAATCTCGCGCTGACCTTCTGCGCCCGCGGCGGCGTCTATATCGCCGGCGGTATTCCGCCGCGTTTTCCCGACTACTTCGCCAAGTCCGATTTTCGCCGGCAGTTCGAGAGCAAGGGGCGCTATGACAGCTATCTGCGTCCGATCCCGGTTCATCTCGTCACCAAGCCCGACATCAGCTTCCTCGGCCTCAAATCGTTCTTCGAGGCCGGCATCACCGCGAGCAGCGGCTCCCCCGCGCACTGACATCAAATGAGCGACATCGTCACGATCACGCCGAATCCGGCCGTCGACGTCTCGACCACGGTCGAGACGATCGTGCCCGTGGCCAAGCTGCGCGGCACGACGCAACGGCGCGATCCCGGCGGCGGCGGCATCAACGTCGCCCGCGTCGTCTCGCGTCTCGGCGGCGATGTCACCGCGCTCTATCCCGTGGGCGGTCCAACCGGGCTGCTGTTGAAGCAGCTGGTCGACAACGAAGGCGTCGCCAGCCGCACCTGGACCACCGCGGAGGACACGCGCGAGGATTTCTTCGTCCAGGAGCGCAGCACCGGCCAGCCTTACCGCTTCATCCTGCCGGGACCGGCACTCACCGATTCCGAATGGCAGGCCGGCCTCGCGCTGCTCGCGGGCATGGATCCGTTCCCGCGCTTCGTGGTCGGCAGCGGCAGCCTGCCGCGGGGCGTGCCCACCGACTTCTATGCGCGTATCGCCGACATCGCGCGAGCGCGCGGCGCTCGGTTCATCCTCGATACCTCCGGCCCGGCGCTGGCGGCGGCGGTCGCCGGCGGCGTCGACTTGATCAAGCCGTCGCTTCACGAGATGCGCGACCTCGCCGGCGGCGAGCTGTCGGATGCGGCGGCGTGGGAGACCGCGGCGCGTGCGCTGGTGGCGTCCGGCAAGGCTGGCACGATCGCGCTGACCATGGGCCATCTCGGCGCGCTGCTGGTGACATCAGACCGCGTGCTGCGCGCCAAGCCGCTGACGATGGTGCCGGTCAACGCCGTCGGCGCCGGCGACAGCTTCCTCGGCGCGCTGGTGGCCAGGCTCGCCGCCGGCGTCCCGCTCGAGAATGCGTTCCGCTTCGCGGTCGCCGCCGGTGCCGCCGCACTGTTGCGCACCGGCACCGCGCTGTGCGACCCGGCCGATATCAGCCGTCTTGTCGCTGACGTGCAGCTGCAGACGGCGTGACGTCCGCACCGGCCTCATCGTTGAGCTGATCGAGCGACAATAGCAATCCACCGACGCGCTCCAGCGACGACATCCAGTCGGCGACGCGGCTGTAATTGTCGACCAGCCAGTTGAACGAGCCCTGCACCAGCGTGAACGCGGCCGCCGCCTGCGTCAGCTCCCCGAGCGTCATCTGATCACCGAGGAATTTCGGCGCGCACAGCACGAGGCCGATGATCGGCGCCAGCAGCGTGTTCGTGTGCGAGACCATCGTGGTGCGCATCAGCTGCCAACACAGCCGCTTCCACCGCCTGATGGCGCGGTCGAGCGCCTGCCACAGGCCGGCAATGACCGCGCGCTCCTCGCGCTTGGGCGTGACGCCTTCGCCGATGTCGCGCAGCAGATGCGCGGCCGTGATCAGCTCCGACTCGGCCTGGTTCTTGATCTGGATGACGCGCGTGAGCGGCGAGCCGACCCACAGCATGGCGCCGGTGACCAGGCCCGAATAGACGGCGACGCTGACCACGAGGTAGCCGGGAATCCCGACTTGAACCCCCGCGACGGCAAAACTGATGGGGCCGCCGACCTGCCACAGCACCTGGACGAAGATGATGGCGGTCAGCACCGAGGAGATCACGTTGACGGCAAAATCGACCGGCGCATCGGTGGCGATGCGGACGTCCTCGGCGATCCGGTATTCGGGAATCTTCTGATCACCCTGCACCGTCGCCAGCCGCGCATAGCGGTCGTTCTCGACCCAATAGTCGATCACCTTCGCGGTCAGCCATTGCCGCCAATTGCGCTGCATCGCCATGCGCCCCCACACCGAGGCCACCGCGAGCACGACGCTCGCGGCACAGAGGGGGACCAATAGAGCGGCCTGCTGGCGCAAGCGCGCGGGATCGCGGCCCTCCAGCGCGTCGAAAAAATCCCTGTTCCAATAGTTGAAGCGAAACTGGACATAGAGCTGCAGCACGACGATGCCGGCCAGCACTGCGCACAGCAGCCAGATCCGCCATGCGCTCCGTCCGCACCAGAAATGCCGCGCCGTCAGCCAGAACCGCGACCATTCGCGATTGCCATCCTCATTGTCGTCCTCGGACATGCCAGCGGATGGGAATTGCTGCGGTTGATCTGCTGCAACGCGTTCTGGCTGTGGAACTTTCGTCATTGGACGATCTAAGGAGCTCCGCCGCCATTCTGCTTGATCTTCCGCAAGGCAGCCGCCGCCCGACACGACAAACTGCGCTTCGCACTGCGGGAGACCTTCGATGACGGCATCCGGTTACATTCGTTGGTTCAAGGACCTTCGTATCGAGCACGTGCCGGAGGTCGGCGGCAAGACCGCCTCGCTCGGCGAGCTGTATTCGGCGCTGGCGTCGGAGGGCGTGCGCGTGCCCAACGGCTTCGCGCTGACGGCCGCCAGCTATCGCGATGCGCTGCGCGCTGATGGCGCGGACGACGAATTGCGCAAGCTGCTTGCCGGCCTCGACAAGCGCCGCATCGCCGATCTCGCCAAGCGGGCCGCCAAGGCGCGTGCGATCGTGTTCGCTGCCACCGACCGCGACGACCTGCGCCGCGAGGTCGCGCAAGCTTATAAGCAGCTGGAACAGGAATATGGCCGCGGCGTCGCCGTGGCCGTGCGCAGCTCGGCCACGGCGGAGGACCTGCCGAATGCGAGCTTCGCCGGCCAGCACGAGAGCTTCCTCAACATCCGCGGGCCGAAGGATCTGTTCGAGGCCTGCCGGCGCTGCTTCGCCTCGCTCTACACCGACCGGGCGATCTCCTACCGCATCGACAACGGCTTCGATCACGACAAGGTCGCGCTGTCGGTCGCCGTGATGAAGATGGTGCGCTCGGATCTCGCCGCGAGCGGCGTGATGTTCTCGCTCGACACCGAAAGCGGCTTTCGCGACGTCGCCTTCATCACCGGGGTCTATGGCCTCGGCGAGACCATCGTGCAGGGCGCGGTCGACCCGGACGAGTTCTACGTCCACAAGCCGACCTTCGCGGCCGGCTTTCGCAGCGTGCTGTCGCGCCGGCTTGGCGCCAAGGACAAGCGCATGGTCTACGCCAAGGCGGGCGCGCGCGGCGTGCCCACGCGCACGGAGGCGACGCCGCCGACCGAAAGGGCAAAATTCTGCATCAGCGATGCCGACGTGCTGGAGCTGGCGCAGGCGACCATCACAGTCGAGCAGCACTACTCGCAGAAGGCGGGCCGGCCGACGCCGATGGACATCGAATGGGCCAAGGACGGCCGCGACGGCGCGCTCTACATCATCCAGGCCCGGCCCGAGACGGTGGCCTCGCAGCGCCGGCCCGAGGCGATCGAAACGCACGTGCTGAAAAAGACCGGCAAGGTGCTGGCGACCGGCCGCGCCGTCGGCGAGAAGATCGCAGCCGGCAAGATCCGCCTGATCCGCACGGCCAAGGACCTGCGCGCCTTCCGGCCCGGCGAGGTGCTGGTCGCCGCATCGACCAGCCCGGACTGGGAGCCTGTGATGAAGACAGCGGCCGCGATCGTCACCGATCATGGCGGCCGCACCTGCCATGCCGCGATCATCGCCCGCGAGCTCGGCGTGCCCGCGGTGGTGGGCACGGAGGACTTCACCAGGCGCGCTCGGACGGGCGCCATCGTCACGGTCTGCTGTGCCGAGGGCGATGCCGGCCATGTCTACGAAGGCGCGCTGCCGTTCGAGGTCGAGCGCATCGCGATCGACAAGATCGACCGGCCGCGCACCGAGATCATGGTCAATCTCGGCAATCCCGAGCTCGCCTTCAAGACCGCGCTGCTGCCGAACGACGGCGTTGGCCTCGCGCGCATGGAGTTCATCATCAACCAGTCGATCGGCATCCATCCGATGGCGCTGGCGGCGCCCAATAAGGTCACGGCAGCGAAGGATCGCGCGACGATCAAGCGCCTGACCGCGCGCTACAAGAAGCCGGCCGATTTCTTCGTCGAACGGCTGTCCGAGGGCGTCGGCATCATTGCGGCGGCGTTCCACCCGCGCCCGGTCATCGTGCGTCTGTCGGACTTCAAGACCAACGAATATGCCAGCCTGATCGGCGGCCGCGACTTCGAGCCGAAAGAAGAAAACCCGATGCTCGGTTTTCGCGGCGCCTCGCGCTATGCGCACCCGGCCTATGCAGCCGGCTTTGCGCTGGAATGCGCGGCGTTGAAGCGGGTGCGCGACGCGATGGGATTGCGCAATCTGAAGATCATGATCCCGTTCTGCCGCCGCGTCGAGGAGGCGCGCAAGGTGATCGCGGCGATGGCCGAACACGGCTTGGTGCGTGGCGAGAACGGGCTCGAGATCTACATGATGTGCGAGATTCCGAACAACGTGATCCTGATCGATGAGTTCGCCAAGCACTTCGACGGCTTCTCGATCGGCTCCAACGATCTCACCCAGCTCACGCTCGGCGTCGACCGCGATTCCGACATCGTGGCGTTCGATTTCGACGAGCGCGATCCGGGCCTGCTGGCGATGCTGAAGCTGGCGGTCGAAGGCGCGCATCGCAATCATCGCCATGTCGGCATCTGCGGCGAGGCGCCCGCCAACTATCCGGACGTGGCGCGCTACCTCGCCGAGCTCGGCATCGACTCCATCAGCGTCAATCCGGCCAGCATCGTGCACACCATGGAGGTTGTCCGCGCGGCGGAGCGGGAGCTCGCCCCGCGCGCGCCGCAGGCACTGGCGAGCTAGTCATAGCCGAAGCTCAAGAACCGGTCTTGAAGAGGTCCAGCACGGTCGAGGCGCCGCTCATGGCGTCGCCGCCGCCATAAAGGCTCGCCAGGAACGTGGCGCGGTGGCTGGCGCCGCTGACCGCTATGCCCTGGGCAAAGCGGCCGTCGGCTGCGAGCGGCATCTTGACGAGGTCCGGCGGCAGCGCCTCGTCGGCAAGACCGTAGTAGAACCGCATCGGCGCGTCATAGTCCCAATAGGTCGAGCTGTTGGCGGCCAGGCGGCGCAGGAAGCGGCTGTTGGTCTCATGGGTGAAGCGCTCGAAAAAGCCGTCCACCAGCAGATCGGAGGGCTGCGGCACCGATTTGCTGAACGTCTCGTCCATGCTGTAGTCGGACCAGTATTTCTCGGCCAGCGCGAGGTGCTGCGGCTTGATCGCGGTCTTGAACAGGTCAGTGAGCCGGTAGTACCGGCGATAGCTGCCGAGGAGGACGATGACGCAAGGCGTGATCCAAATGGGCTGCTTTGGGTAGGGGCTGTCGGTCGACGCGCCTCCGGATTGTTCCGACACCCAATAACGCATCGAGTCAGCGAGATTGTTGAACGGACTTTGCGTGGCGCTCGCCGCCACGTCCACACCGCGCCGCTGCAGGTCCTGCCGCAGCCACTGCGTGTTCACCGCGCCCTGCGACCAGCCGTTCAGGAACAGCGCAGCTTTTCGCAGGCCGAGGTGATCCAGCGCGAGCAGCCCCGCGTCGAGCACGTCCAGACAGCACTGGACGGTGGCGTCCTTCACTGCATAGGCCTCGCCCCGGCCCTGACGATAGGGCCCCTTGCCGAGATAGTCGGCCGCAATCAGCGCAAAACCGTTGCCGACCAGGCGCTGCACATTGAACAGCGTTTCCAGCGAGTCGACGTTGTCGCGCGGCTCGTAGTTTGGATCCGCCAGCCTGGTGAGATTGGACGGGACCTGATCGAACGACAGGATGGTGCCGTGCTGCCACGACACCACCGGCAGTGCCCCCTTGTGGCCTGCAGGCAGCGCGAGCAGGCCGCTGACCTTGACGCGCTCTCCGCTCTCCGGGATCCGGGTGAAGGTCGTCAGGCGGCGCAGCTCGACGTCGACGCGCGCACCGTGCTGGTCGACGGCGAATGACGGCAGGACGTTGTGCTCGTTGAAGACGGCGTGAAACTTCGCGGCGAGCGCATCGAGGCGCTGTTTGCTGACGCGCACCGGCGCGCCGAGGCTTGCGCCGCGCGCTGGCTGCGCCGCGGCAGGACCGGCTGACAGAGACAATGCGGCCGCGCCGATGCCGAGGCCCGCCGACGCCAGCAGCCGGCGGCGGGATGGCCGGCCCGCGAGCGCGCCAGGGCTCGGCTCCAGCCCGGCGACTTCGGCAGTCAGACGAGATCGTGCCTCGGTACGGTCCGCAACCGAGCTTTCAGGGCCGATCGATCGCCGCGTCATGACTTCCCTCCGAATCGAGCACAGCCGAGGGTAGTCCGCAAAGCCTAGCACTTGCTGAATGGTGCAGCCGCGATCGCTCAGGAGGCGATGACCGGGGTCGACCGCTTCGCAAGAAAGCGCTCATGTCGTCCATGGGAATGCAAACGATTTGCGATCGCCTTCGTCGACCCTGACAGACCGATGAGACATGGGCTCACCGCGCCTCTTCGAACCCCGCCAGCACGGCCGTCAGGTTCTGCCCGAGAATGTCCGAGAGATAGCCGCCCTCCTGCACGAACACGGTGGGCAGGCCGAGCCGCGCGATCGCCGCGCCGATGCGCCGGAAGCCGGGCGTCGTCACGGCAAGTCCCTTCAGCGGATCGTGCTCGGAAGCGTCGAGGCCGAGCGCGACGACGAGCGCGCCCGGCGCGAAGGCGTGGATCGTCTTGGCCGCGGTTTCGAAGGCCTTGAGATAGGTATCGTCGCCGCTCTTCAGCGCCAGCGGGATGTTGAGGTTCGCGCCCAGCCCTGCGCCGTCGCCGCGCTCGTGCGCGTAGCCCCAGACGAAGGGATAGTAGTGCGCCGGGTCGGCGTGGATGGAAATCGTGAGCACGTCGGGACGTTCGTAGAAGATGCCCTGCGTACCGTTGCCGTGATGAACGTCGACGTCGAGGATCGCAATGCGCTCATGGCGCTGACGCAGATGCGCCGCCGCGATGGCGGAGTTGTTCATGAAGCAGAAGCCCGACGCCATGTCGCGATAGGCATGGTGGCCCGGCGGCCGGCACAAGGCGTAGACCGCGTCCTCGCCGTCGAGCAGCAGCTGCGCCGCGGTCGCGGCGACATCAGTCGCAGCGCAGGCGCCGGCCCACGTCCCCGGCCCGATCGGCGCCGACGTGTCGGTGGTGTGCCAGCCGAGCCGTCCGACGATGTGGCTCGGATAGGTCCCTGCGTTGCGCACGGGATGGATGTTCGGAATCATCTCCGCGCCGGCATCGCCGAGCGCGGCCCAGGCGTCCCAGGCTTCCTCGAGAAAGGTGAGATATTCCGGACTATGCACGCGCGCGCGGGCGTCCTGGCCGAATTGGAGAGGCGCGACCAACTCGTGATGGCCCGCCTTCAATCCTGCAAGCAGGCGATCCGCCCGTTCGGGCTGCTCGGTGGTGCGCTTGACGATGCCGCGCACCAGATAAAATTGCGGATCGTGGCTGCGATGCAGCTCGGTGTAGACGGCCTTCACGCGCATGGCTCCTGTTCGCTCGCGCGAACGATTGTGCACGCAGCAGCGGCCGATACAAGCACAGAAGGTTTGCGCGCACATCGCTGCGTGCAGGCAACTTCCGGCGGACGGAACGGACCGGCCACGGCCGCCCTCGCCAAACGTTGTCGGGAGCCCGTCCGCCGGGATCAAGGCGATCAGGCGCGCACGGCGCGGTGGATGTGAGGAGAAATCCGCCTGCCGCTCGGCCCGTCGCGGCGGTGACCTTCGAAGCTTCGCCGGCCAATCCGCTGACCTTCGCGTGCAAACATGATCAGCTCAGGTCCCTTGATCAGGTCGCGCCTCGGCGTCTGAACCAGGCGGAATCGCGAATTGCGTCACCGGTCTCATCAGCATGGAGCCCCCAGGATCGATCCAAAATTTGCATCGATCGATACAGGCTTCGGTTTGGACCCCGGCCCGTCATCTCCTCTAGGACAATCCTTGAGGAACGTTACAAGAGAGGTGGAGCGCATGAGCGCAATCGTATCCACGGCCGAATTGCGCCGATCGCGCGTCCGGCTGTTCATCGTGACCATGCTGTTCCTGGTCACGACCGTGAATTACGCCGACCGGGCGACCTTGTCGATCGCCGGACCTTCGCTGTCCAAGGAGCTGCATCTCGATCCGGTCGCGATGGGCTATGTGTTCTCCGCCTTCGGCTGGTCCTACGTGCTCGCGCAAGTGCCGGGCGGCTGGCTGCTCGACCGCTTCGGCTCGCGCTGGGTCTATGCCTGCAGCATCGTGATCTGGTCTGTTTTCACCATGATGCAGGGCTGGATCGGCTTCTTCTCCGGCGGAGCCGCGGTCGCGGCGCTGTTCGCGCTGCGCTTCATGGTCGGCTTCGCCGAGGCGCCGAGCTTTCCCGCCAATGCCCGCATCGTCGCAGCCTGGTTTCCGAGCAATGAGCGCGGCACCGCCTCGGCGTTCTTCAACTCCGGACAGTATTTCGCGACCGTGATCTTCGCGCCGCTGATGGGCTGGATCGCCCATGAGTTCGGCTGGCGCCATGTCTTCACCGTGATGGGCGCGCTCGGCATCCTCATGGGCCTGCTCTGGATCAAGACCATGTACGGGCCGAAGGAGCATCCGGGAATCAACGAGGCCGAACTCGACTACATCAAGGAAGGCGGCGCGCTGGTCGACATGGAAGGCGCGCGTGACGGCAAAGCCGCTGCGGGCGGTCCGACCTGGTCGCATATCGGCCAGTTGCTGTCGAACCGCATGATGCTCGGCGTCTATATCGGGCAGTACTGCATCAACACGCTGACCTACTTCTTCCTGACCTGGTTCCCGGTCTATCTGGTCAAGGAGCGCGGCCTGTCGATCCTGCAGGCGGGCTTCGTCGCGACCTTGCCTGCGCTGTGCGGCTTCATCGGCGGCGTGCTCGGCGGCTTCATCTCCGACGCCATCCTGCGCAAGACGGGATCGCTGACCCTCGCGCGCAAGATCCCGATCGTCGGCGGCATGCTGCTGTCGATGGCGATCATCGGCTGCAACTATGTCGACGGCCAGGCGCTGGTGGTCGGCCTGATGGCGCTCGCCTTCTTCGGCAAGGGCATCGGCGCGCTCGGCTGGGCGGTCGTCTCCGACACCTCGCCGAAGGAAGCCGGCGGCGTTTCCGGCGGGCTGTTCAACACCTTCGGCAACCTCTCCAGCATCACCACCCCGATCGTGATCGGCTACATCCTGTCGGCCACCGGCTCGTTCAACGGCGCGCTGGTGTTCGTCGGCGTCAACGCGCTGGTCGCAGCCTTCGCCTATCTCTTCATCGTCGGCCGCATCCAGCGCGTCGAGCTCCGAGCCTCCTGAGCACCACGCCCCCTTGCGTGGTCTCAACTCCAACGGCGGCCCCCCGGCCGCCGTCTTTTTTTTGCGTGCACCGTCATTGCGAGCGAAGCGGCGAAGCGAAGCAATCCAAAACCAAAATAAGGTCTGGTTTGCTTCGCTCATCCAGCCGCATACGCGGCGGAGAGAGCTGGTTAATCACGTGGACACATCATGAAGTCGGGCCGCCCACGAGGCCCCATGGAACCCGCACCGATGCTCGTCCGTTGCAGCATCGTCCGGAGTGTCCAAGGAGACCATGATGGCCCCCCGCGCCTATTGGAAAGGCTCGCTCAAACTATCCCTCGTCAGTTGCCCGGTGGTGCTCTATCCGGCGTCGACCTCGGTCGAGAAGACGCGCTTCCATCTGATCAACCGCGAGACCGGCAACCGGCTCAAGCAGCAGATGGTCGACTCTGAAACCGGCGACATCGTCGAGGGCGAACAGAAAGGCCGCGGCTACGAGCTGTCCAAGGGACAGTATATCGAGATCGAACCGGAGGAGCTGGAAGCCGTCCAGATCGAGAGCAACCATACGATCGACATCGACAGCTTCGTGCCGCGCGACGAGATCGACCAGCGGTATCTCAACCACCCCTACTACATCGCCCCCGACGGCAAGGCGGCGATCGACGCGTTCGCTGTCATCCGCGACGCGATGAAGGATCAGGGCCGCGTGGCGCTGGCACGCATCGTGCTGACCAACCGCGAGCACGTCATCGCCATCGAGCCGATGGGGAAGGGCATGCTCGGGACGACGCTGCGCTTCCCTTACGAGCTGCGCGACGAAGACGAATTCTTCGACGACATCAAGGCGCCGAAAATCACCAAGGACATGGTCGAGCTCGCCGGCCACATCCTGCAGACCAAGGCGGGGCATTTCACCCCCTCGGAGTTCAAGGACCAGTACGAGACCGCGCTCAAGGCGCTGGTGAAGCGCAAGGCCTCCGGCAAGCCGATCAAGCCGCCGGAGCCGGAGGAGAAGCCCGATAATGTGGTCAGCCTGATGGATGCGCTGAAGCAGAGCCTGGGCAAGGGCGGGAAGAAGACCGCACGTGCAGCACCACGGCGGTCGAGCGCGCACCGACGCCCGACGAAGAAGGCGCACCGTTCGTCAGCGCGGCACCGCAAGGCGGGGTGACGAAACGTAGCCCGGATGAGCGCAGCGACATCCGGGATCTCACGAACTGCGGGTGTGAACCCGGATATAGCTGCGCTCATCCGGGCTACGACGTCCTGGCGCGCGACTGCGCCCGCGTTGTCAGCCTTTCCTGGATGATTTCTTCTTCGTCGTCCTCTTGCTGGTCTTCTTCTTGCTCGACGATTTCGATGCCTTCTTGGCGGTCTTCTTCGCTGCCGCCTTGGCGCCCTTCTTCGGCGGCACCTTCTTGCCTTCGCGGCGCGCTTCCGAGAGGCTGATGGCGATCGCCTGCTTGCGGTTCTTGACCTTGCGGCCCGAGCCGCCGCTCTTCAACGTCCCGGCCTTGCGCTTCTTCATCACGCGCTCGACGTCCTTGGACGCGCCCTTCGAATATTTGCGTGCTGTTCGTGCCATCAAGATGGTCTCCCTATGACACGACAGAAATGAGCGGGAACAGCGATAGTTCCCTTTGGTCACCCACGAAAGAGCAGCTCCTCTGCTCGTTGCAACAAGTTTTCACACGGTCTTATCGCAATTTTCAAAGCCCAGGCCTGAGCGGCTTCAATCGCGGGCGCGAGCTCCGCTAAAGATCCAGATCGCCAATGGTGACGATCTTTTCCAAGCGGCAACGTTTCGGTTTCCGAATCGATGCCCACAAATGGAAGGATGTCGCGATCGGACTCGAGCCGCGCGAACATCCGACATGCCACGATGAGCCTGGCCCCTTCAATTGGAGAGACCTCCTCGGCCAAGATCTGGCGCGCCGTCTCGATGATCGTCTCTCGAGCGCGCTCTATTTCTGATTGATTCCAACTCACAACATTCTACTTGCACGATGTCGTATGACGGTCTGTGCTGATCGAAAGACGAAGCTAATCCGGCGCGCGCAGGCGATAGCCGATGCCGGTCTCGGTCAGCACGAATTGCGGGCGCTCGGGGTCGATCTCGATCTTCTGCCGGAGCTGGCGCACGTAGACGCGCAGATATTGCGCGTCGGTCAATTCGTCCCACAGCTCCTTGAGCAGGAAGCGATGCGTCAGCACCTTGCCGGCGTGCTGCACCAGCACGCGCAGCAGATCGTACTCCTTGGGCGAGAGCTTGATCTCCCGCTCGCCGACCTTGACGATGCGGCGTACAAGGTCGACCGAGAGATCGCCGGTGCGGAACACCGGCCGCTCTCCCTGCACCTGCAGCTGGTGCCGCAGCGCCGCGCGCAGGCGCGCGAGCAATTCATCCATGCCGAACGGCTTGGTGATGTAGTCGTCGGCGCCGAGATCGAGCGCCTGAACCTTGCCCACCTCGTCGCCACGGCTGGACAGCACCACGACCGGCACGGCCTCGTTGCGGCCACGGATGGTTCGCAGCAGTTCGAGCCCATCGATGTCCGGCAGGCCGAGATCGAGAATGATCAAGGCGGGCTCCTGCGCCAGCAGATCCAGCGCAAGCTTGCCATTCGAGGCTTCGAGAATGTCGTAGCCCTGCGTGGTCAGGCCCATCCGCAGCAGCTTGCGGATCGGCGGCTCGTCGTCGATCACGAGCACCTTGATCGGAGCACCGGTCATGCGGCCGTATCCAGCGGTCTGGCCTGCGCCGGCACCGGCAGGCGGATGGTGAGGACGGCGCCGCTGCGATCGGCGCGGTTGCCGGCGGTCAGGCGGCCGTGCATCGCCTCGACGAAACCACGCGAGATCGCAAGCCCGAGGCCGGTGCCGGGCCGCACCTGGTCGCCCTTCTGCACGCGATAGAACTTGTCGAACACGTGCTCGGCCTCCTCGGGCGGAATACCGTCGCCCTCGTCGCGCACCTCGAGAACGACCCACGGACCGTCGCGCCGAGACCGCAGCTCGATGGTCGAATCGGCAGGGGCATATTTGGCGGCGTTGTCGAGCAGGTTGAACAGCACCTGCTCGAACAGCACGGCATCGATCACGACCATCGGCAGGTCGGGGACCAGCTCGAGCGACACACGATGACTGGAAAGGATCTTGCTTGCGCGTCGCAGCGCGCTGCCGATGATCTCACCGACGTCGTGGAGCGCGGCGTTCGGCACGATGGCGCCGGATTCCAGCTTGGTCATATCGAGCAGATTGGCTATGAATCGATTCAGCCGCTCGGACTCGTCGATCACGGTGGCGAGCAGATCGAGCTTCTCCTTGTCCGACAGCCGCGCCGCGAGATCGCGCATGGTCGAGGCCGCGCCGAGCACCGAGGCGAGCGGCGTCTTCAAATCGTGGGAGATCGAGGTCAGCAGCGCCGAGCGCAGACGGTCCTGCTCCATGGTGCGCTTGACCTTGTCCATGTCCTCGACCAGCAGCACCCGCTCGATCGCGAGCGCGCCCTGGTCGACCAGCGCATCGAGCAGCCGGCGCTGGTCCGGCGTCAGCAGCGGCCCGGTGCGGTCGTCGTCGATGCCGATGACGCCGATTAATCCGCGCCCGGTGCGCATCGGCAGGAACAGCCGCTTCGCGCCGGGCAGCGTGTCGGAGCCGCGACCGGCCGCACGGTCGTTGCTCCAGGCCCAGCTCGCCGCGGCAAGGTCGGCGTCATCGAGCTGGTCCTCGGGCGGGTAGCCGGTCATGACCGCGAGCTTGCCATCCTGCGGCAACAGCAGCACGACGCGCACCTTCAACATCAGTGCTGCCTGATAGGCCGTGGCCCACAACACGTCATCGAGCGTCGCGGTGCCCGCAAGCTTGCGGCTGAAAGCATAGAGCTGCTCGGTGGTGCGGATGCGCTGGGTCGCGGTGTCAGCCTGCACACGCACGCGCGCGGCGACATTGGAGACCAGAATCGCGATCAGCATGAAGAAGAAGAACGCGCCGATATTGGTCGGATCGGTGATCGTGAATGTGTAGAGCGGCGGCAGGAAGAAGAAGTTGTAGCAGAGCGAGGCGGCGAGGCTCGCCAGCAGGGATGGCCACAGGCCGTAGCGCGCGGCGACGCCGACCACCGCCGTGATGAAGACGAGATCGACGTTCTCGATGCCGAAGAAAGGCTGAATCAGCTCGGCCAGGCCGAGCCCGACGGCCGTGATCAGCAGCGCCTTCAGATAGGGCTTCGGCTGCAACGGCTCGCTGCGCGGGCGCGTCTGTACCGACGGCCCAGCCGCGTCGGGCGCCTCCTCGCCGGCGATGACGTGGATGCTGATGTTGCCGGCACGCCTGACGAGATCGTGCACCACCGAGCCCCGGACGATCTCGAACAGCCGCGAGCGGCTGGCCTTGCCGATGATGATCTGGGTGACGTTGTTAGCCTGCGCGAAACTGATGAGGTCGTCGGCGATGCGGCGGCCGACGCCCGGAATCGTCAGCGCCTCGCCGCCGAGGGTCTCGGCCAGCCGCAGCGTGTCGGCGAGGCGATCGCGCTCTTTGTCCGAGAGCTGCAGATTGCGCCGCGTCTCGATGGTGACGGCCGTCCACGGCGCATGGACCCGGTCAGCCAGCCGCTTGGTGTAGCGCACCAGCCCTGTCGCGCGCGGATCCTCCGACACGCAGACGAGAATGCGCTCGCCGGCCGCCCAGGGCCCCGCGATGGCGTTGGCCTGCATGTGGTTGAGCAGTTGCTCGTCGACGCGCTCGGCGGTCCGGCGCAGCGCCAGCTCGCGCAGCGCGGTCAGGTTGCCGGGCGAGAAATAATGCTCCAGCGCACGCTCGGCCTGCTTGGGCACATAGACCTTGCCCTCCTTCAGCCGCTGGATCAGATCGTCGGGCGTGAGGTCGATCAGCTCGATTGCGTCGGCACGGTCGAAGATCGAGTCGGGCACCGTCTCGCGCACGCGCACATGGGTGATCTGGGCGACGACGTCGTTGAGGCTCTCGATGTGCTGGACATTGACGGCCGTGTAGACATCAATGCCGTGCGCCAGCAGCTCCTCGACGTCGAGATAGCGCTTGGGATGACGGCTGCCGTCGGCATTGGTGTGCGCCAGCTCATCGACGATCGCGAGCTTCGGGCGGCGCGCGATCACGGCATCGAGATCCATCTCCTCGACGATCTGGTCCTTGTAGGAGATGCGCTTTCGCGGCACGACCTCGAGCCCACGCACCAGCGCCTCGGTCTCGACCCGGCCATGGGTCTCGACGAAGCCGATCACGACGTCGATTCCGGCCTTCATCTTGGCGTGCGCGCTCGACAGCATCTCATAGGTCTTGCCGACGCCGGGAGCCGCGCCGACGAAGATCTTGAGCTTGCCGGCAGGACTGTCCTCCCGCCGGGCCGCTTCGAGCAGGGCCTCCGGCGAGGGACGTTGGTCAGGATCGCGGCGTTGACTGGCCATGCGGCATTATAGACGGAGGGACCTCGGCGCCAAGGCCGGGACGCAGCGCGGCCTCATTGCACCCTGGCGGCGTCGAGCGCCAGATTGAGCGCGAGCACGTTAACGCGGGGTTCGCCGAGCAGACCGAGCAGGCGGCCCTGGGTCTGCCGGGCGATCAGGGCCTGGACGCTTGCCTCCGGCAAGCCGCGCGCCTTGGCCACCCGCGGCACCTGGAACAGCGCCGCCTCCGGCGAGATGTCCGGATCGAGCCCGCTCGCCGAGGTCGTCACCAGATCGACCGGCACGGCCTGCGCGGGGTTCTCCGCCCTGAGCTTGTCGACATCCTCCTTGACGCGGTCGGCCAGCGCCTTGCTGGTCGGGCCGAGATTGGACCCGGACGAATTCGCGGCGTTGTAGGGCGCCGGCACCGTCTTGGTCGCATCGTTCGGATCGGCGGCCGATGTCGCCGACGGACGGCCGTGGAAATATTTGTCGTCCTTGAACTCCTGGCCGATCAGCGCCGAGCCGATCACCTGGCCGTTGCGCGTGATGAGACTGCCTTCGGCCCGGGTCGGAAACGCAAAGCCGGCGACGGCGGTCATGGCGAGCGGATAGAGCAGCCCGGTGATCAACGTGAGCGCGAGCAGGACGAAGATGGCGGGACGGATTTCTTTGAGCATGTGAGTCTCCTGTATATCTCCCCGTCATTGCGAGGAGCGAAGCGACGAAGCAATCCAGGGCTGCGCGAGGGACTCTGGATGGCTTCGCTTCGCTCGCAATGACGGCGGTTGTGGTCTCAAGCCAGATGCAAGGCGGTCACGATCAGGTCGATCGCCTTGATGCCGATGAAGGGGATGATGATGCCGCCGAGGCCGTAGATCATCAGGTTGCGGCCGAGCAGTGCGCCGGCGCCGATGGCGCGGTAGGCGACGCCCTTCAGCGCCAGCGGAATCAGCGCGATGATGACGAGCGCGTTGAAGATGATCGCCGACAGGATCGCGCTCTGCGGGCTCGCGAGGTTCATGACGTTCAGCACGTTGAGCTGCGGGTAGAACGCCAGAAACATCGCCGGGATGATCGCGAAATATTTGGCGACGTCGTTGGCGATCGAGAACGTCGTCAGCGCGCCGCGGGTCATCAAGAGCTGCTTGCCGATCTCCACCACCTCGATCAGCTTGGTCGGGTTGGAGTCGAGATCGACCATGTTGCCGGCCTCGCGCGCCGCCTGCGTGCCGGTGTTCATGGCGACGCCGACATCGGCCTGCGCCAGCGCCGGCGCGTCGTTGGTGCCGTCGCCGCACATCGCCACCAGCTTGCCCTTGGCCTGCTCGTCGCGGATCAGCCTGAGCTTGTCCTCGGGCGTCGCCTGCGCCAGGAAGTCATCGACGCCGGCTTCGGCAGCGATCGCGGCCGCGGTCATCGGGTTGTCGCCGGTGATCATGATGGTGCGGATGCCCATGCGGCGCAGCTCGGCAAAACGCTCGCGGATGCCGCCCTTGACGATGTCCTTGAGCTGGACGACGCCGAGCAGCCGGCCATCTTTCGCCACCGCGAGCGGCGTGCCTCCGGTCTTGGCGATCTCGTCGGAGATCGCGCGGACCTCCCGCACCATCTCGCTCTCGACCGGCTGGATCGCACGGACCGTGTTGCCGGAGGCGAGCTGGGTCACGCCACCACCGAGATGGGCCAGGATCGCATCGACCGCGCCCTTGCGCACCGAGGAGCCGCCGGCATCGACGCCGCTCATGCGGGTCTGCGCCGTGAACGGCACGAAGGTCGCGCCGAGCTCGGCCATGTCGCGGCCGCGGATGCCGTATTTCTCCTTGGCCAGCACCACGATCGAGCGGCCCTCCGGCGTTTCGTCGGCGAGCGAGGCGAGCTGCGCCGCATCGGCGAGCTCCTGCTCGCTGACGCCCCTGACGGGGCGGAACGCGGTCGCCTGACGGTTGCCGAGCGTGATGGTGCCGGTCTTGTCGAGCAGAAGCGTATCGACGTCGCCGGCGGCCTCGACGGCGCGGCCGGACATTGCCAGCACGTTGAAACGCACCAGGCGGTCCATGCCGGCGATGCCGATCGCCGACAGCAGCGCGCCGATCGTGGTCGGAATCAAGGTCACGAACAAGGCCACCAGCACCACGACCGAGATCGAACCGCCGGCATAGGCCGCGTAGCTCGGGATCGTCACGGTCGCGAACACGAAGATGATGGTGAGGCCGGCGAGCAGGATGTTGAGCGCGATCTCGTTCGGCGTCTTCTGTCGCTCCGCGCCCTCGACCAGCTTGATCATGCGGTCGATGAAGGTCGAGCCTTGCGCGGCCGTGATCTTGACGCGGATCCAGTCCGACAGCACCTGGGTGCCGCCAGTCACCGCCGAACGATCACCGCCGGATTCGCGGATGACCGGTGCCGACTCCCCGGTGATGGCGGCCTCGTTGACCGAGGCGACGCCTTCGATCACCTCGCCGTCCGAGGGGATGGTGTCGCCGGCCTCGACCAGCACGAGATCGCCGACCTTCAGGCTGGTGCCGGGGACGAGCTTGTAGGTGTGATCCGTCGGGCTCGTGCCCGTCAGCAGCTTGGCCTGGCTCTCGGTGCGGGTCTTGCGCAGCGACTCCGCCTGCGCCTTGCCGCGGCCTTCGGCGACGGCCTCGGCGAAATTGGCGAACAGCACGGTGAACCACAGCCAGAGAATGATCTGGAAGGTGAAGCCGAGGTTCGCTCCGCCGGTGACGACGTCGCGCAGGAAGATCACCGTGGTGAGCGCGGCGACGACCTCGACGACGAACATCACGGGATTCTTGATCATCAGTCGCGGGTCGAGCTTGACGAAGGCGGCCTTGATGGCCGGCAGCACGATCTTCGGGTCGAGCATGGTCGACATCGACGAGCGCTTCTGCAGTTTCATGGTTTCCATGGAGGTTGCTCCAAAATCAGAACACGGTGCCAGCGGTCATCGCGAGATGCTCGACGATCGGACCAAGGGCGAGAGCGGGGAAGAAGGTGAGGCCGCCGATGATCAGGATGACGCCGACGACGAGACCGACGAACAGGCCGCCGGTGGTCGGGAACGTGCCGGCCGAGGGCGGGATCGACTTCTTCTGCGCGAGCGAGCCCGCGATCGCCATCGCCGGGATGATCATGAAGAAGCGGCCGACGAACATCGAGGAGGCGAGCGTCAGGTTGTAGAAGAAGGTGTTGCCGGTGAGGCCGGCGAAAGCCGAGCCGTTGTTGCCGGTGGCCGAGGTGTAGGCATAGATCACCTCGGTAAATCCGTGCGGACCGGCGTTGGCCATCGAGGCCACTGCGGACGGCAGCACCACGGCGACCGCGGTCCAGCCGAGATACATCAGCGGCAGCACCAGGATCGCCAGCATCGCCATCTTGACCTCGCGGGCCTCGATCTTCTTGCCGACATATTCCGGCGTGCGGCCGACCATCAGGCCGGCGACGAAGATCGCGAGCACCACGAACAGCAGCATGCCGTAGAGGCCGGCGCCGACGCCGCCGACGATGATTTCGCCGAGCTGCATGTTGATCAGCGGAATCATGCCGCCGAGCGCAGTGAAGCTGTCATGCATCGCATTGACGGCGCCGCAGGAGGCCGCCGTGGTGATCACGGCGAACAGCGACGATGCGACGATGCCGAAGCGGACCTCCTTGCCTTCCATGTTGCCGCCGGTCAGCCCGAGCGCGTTGAGCACGTTGCTGCCGCTGGCCTCGGCCCAATAGGTCACGGTGACGCCGGCGACGAACAGCACGCCCATCACGGCGAGGATCGCCCAGCCCTGGCGTTGGTTGCCGACCATGCGGCCGAATACGTTGGTCAGCGCGGCGCCGAGCGCGAAGATCGAGAGCATCTGGATGAAGTTCGACAGCGCGGTCGGGTTCTCGAACGGATGCGCGGCGTTGGCATTGAAGAAGCCGCCGCCATTGGTGCCGAGCATCTTGATCGCGACCTGCGAGGCCACGGGGCCGACCGCGATGGTCTGCTTGGCGCCTTCCAAGGTCGTCGCCTCGACATAGGGCCCGAGCGTCTGCGGGATGCCCTGCCAGACCAGGAACAGCGTGTAGACGATGCAGAGCGGCAGCAGCACGTACAGCGTGCATCTGACGACATCGACCCAGAAATTGCCGACGGTGCGCGCCGAGGCGCGTGAGAAGCCGCGGATCAGCGCCATCGCCAGCACGATGCCGGTCGCGGCCGACAGGAAGTTCTGGTGCGTCAGGCCCAGCATTTGCACGAGATAGGAGACCGTGCTCTCGCCGCCGTAGTTCTGCCAGTTGGTGTTGGTCAGGAAGCTGATCGCGGTGTTGAACGACAGATCTTCGGCAACCGCCGACTGCCCGGCGGGATTGAACGGCAGCACGGCCTGCAGCCGCATCACGCCGTAGATGATCAGGAAGCCGCCGACATGGAACAGCAGCATCGCGACCGTGTAGGTCAGCCAATGCTGCTCGCGGCGCTCATCGACGCCGCCGATCCAATAGATCGCGGCCTCCACCGGCCGCAGCACCGGCGAAAGGAAGGTACGCTCGCCGTTGAAGACGCGCGTCATGTACCAGCCGAGCGGCTTGGCGAGCGCGACGATGACGGCGCAGTAGAGCAGGATCTGGATCCAGCCGATCACAGTCATGGGATGTTGTCCTTGAGAACGATCGCGGGCGCTCGGCGGTCAGAACCGCTCGGGCCGCAGCAGCGCATAGGTGAGATAGATCAGAAGGCCGAGCGACACCGCGCCGGCGAGCGAGTAGTCGAAGATCATGGCCCGTCTCCTAGAGTCGCTCGCAGGCGTAGGTGTAGCCGATCGCCAAAGCGAAGAAGCCGGCGGCCAGCGCCAGCATCAGGATGTCCAGCATGGTGTGCTCCTCATGCGCGCAGAGACGCGCAAAGCATAGGGTCAGCCGGGAGCACACAACTTGTGATGGATCAAGCCCCATCGCCGTGCCCGCGGTCCGCTCCATCGTCCCAGATGGCATCCGGAACCATAGGTTTTCGAGACGGCGCCGCCGACAGAGTTATAGGAATCTCATAAAGACCACTGCATTCCCCAGGCAAAATCGCACGGCTGCGGCGGCGTCCGCATATGAGCGGCCGCACGGCGGCGGCGTCTTTATGCGCCGCTTATTTCTCCCCGCCCCCGCCCCTCTCGCATTCCTACGGCCCCGTCGGCCACATTGCCGGTCAGGGCCCATCGGGCCATCGCTTACTGACGACGGGAGGCCACGCATGGCTGCCTTGACCACACGATCGGATATCCCTGAGCCGGCGCAGATCGCGCAGACCACGACGGCGATGCTGACGGCTTTGCTTGACGACGACGAAGGCGTCTCCCCCTTGTCTGCGCGCGGGCGGAGCCGAAAGCGGATCGCACGATTCCTGGAGGTCGAGGCGCGGATCGATGCCGCGCTCGAGCTGATCGCGCTGCAATTGCCGCAATGGCAGCTGCGTCGAATTGCCTATGATGACGGCGAATGGCACTGCGCATTGTCGCGACAGCGGGAATTGCCGGACTGGCTCGATCGTTGCGCTGAAGCCCGCCACAGCGATCTCGCCCTCGCCATTCTCCACGCCGCGACCGAAGCCCGCCGACTCCAGCCAGGCGTCTCGCAGACTGACGCAAGGCGCGGCATCACGACCGAAGCAGGGGTCACCGACCTGCTCTGCTGCGACAATTTCTGAGCCGCCGCTGTCAGTCGCGCGATGCTCCTTTCCACCGACAAGCCCGCGGAGCTTCCGGCCGCCAGGGTGCTGGTTCGATTTCTGCTGCGAATAGCAATCCTCATCCTGTTCGCCGCGTTCGGCAGCATCGGCTTCGGTCGCAGCCTCGCCGCCCTGCTCTGGATGACCACGATCCTGTGTGCCGTGCTCGCGATGCTGCGCCGGGAGCGCGCGTTCGCCGCGAGCCTGAACCATTGGGACGAGATGATCGGCTATACCGCGCTCCATTGCGCGGTGATGGCGCTGATCCAGCCGTCCGGAAACTAAGCTCTCCCTTACGCCGCTCCTATGCGATCGCAGGCGGCGTCATCTCGAATTCCTACCCTTCGCCTTCGATATTGCCGAGCGTGAACGCCGATCGTTCCGACCGGCCTGCTCACACGCAGCAAGGATCAGTCCCGTGAAAAGTCTCGAACCCCCATCGTGCAACATGCCGGCCCCGGCGCTCGTCTTCATCGGCAGGAACGGCCATGGCCAATGGGTCGCCCAGGAGCAGAACGGGCTCTATGGCGGCCTGTTCGTGAGCCGTGCCGAGGCGATGAAATATGCGCTGTTCGAGAACGGCCACCATCCGGAAACCATCGTCGAGCTCTCGCGCACGATCGAGCTCGATACCGATGGCCGGCTTGCTCCGGTCGGCCTGCTGTTCTCGCGGGGCAGGCGGCCGGTCGCATGAGCGACGCGCCGAGGATGCAGCCTGGATCGGCCGCGCGCTGGCTCGCCGGCACCATCGCGGACATTCCAACCCCGTTCGATGCCGACGGTGCGCTCGACCAGCCGGCCCTCGCCAGACTATGCGAGCGGCAGATCGAAGCGGGGGCCAGCGCGATCCTGGTCTGCGAGACTGCAGGCGAAGCGTCCACACTCACCGCGGCAGAGCGCGAACAGGTCATTCGCACGGCAGTGACGGTGGCCGCCAATCGGGTCCACGTCATCGCCGGAGCAGGATCCAACGCGACGCTCCAGGCCGTGCAGAACACCCGCCAGGCTGCATCCGCCGGCGCGGATGCGATCATGTCGGTGGTCCCTTACTACAACCGGCCGACGGCAGAGGGCATCTACGCGCATTTCCGCGCCGTCGGCGATGCGACGGCGCTGCCCGTCATTCTGCATGATTGCCCGTCGCGCACGGGACGCGCACTGCCCGACGATACATTGGTGAGCCTGGCGCGGTGGGCGCAATTCGTCGGCCTGCGTGACGGCAGCGGCGATATCGCACGCACCGTGCATCTGCGATCGCGGCTTCCGGCCGGCTTCCGCCTGCTGTCAGGCGACGATGCGATGGTCGTGCCGTTCGCAGCCGCCGGGGGCGACGGCAACATCTCGCTGGTGGCCAACGTCGCGCCGCAGCTCTGCAGCAAGCTTTTCGCCTACTGTCAGCGCGCTCGCTGGCCCGCGGCACGACGGCTGCACCATCAGTTGCTGCCGCTGATCGAGGCGTTCAACCGCGATACGCCGGCCTCGGTCAAATACGCACTCAGCCTCCAAAGCATCATTGCGCCTCGCGTCCGCCTGCCCCTGACGGAGTTGGAGAGCGCGGCAAAGACGATGGTGGCGCAGGCGATGACGCAGTCGAGCACCTCGTTCGCCACGACCTAGGCACAAAAAAACGGGGCGGCCAACCGGCCGCCCCGCTTGTCTCATCGTCGGTCGATCAGAAGATCTTGACCGCGCTTTCCAACGTCTTCCAGACGCCCCACGCCAGCGGCACGCCGACGAAGGCCCAGAACAGGGCGGACTTGACGTCGAAGCCGCCCTTGCCGATGCCGAACGACCCGTGCTGGATCGCCGACTCGTTCTTGGCGAGCTCCGCCTGGTACTTTGCGACCTCGTCCGCGCTCATGTTCCACTTGTGATCGACAGGCTTGATCAGGAAGTTGCAGATCAGGCCGGCCAGGAGCATGGCGCAGAGAATATACATCGTCGTGTTGTACAGCTGGTCGCGCGGCACGCCGGCGGCGAGCTGGAACTCGCGGATGTAGTTGACGACCACCGGACCGATGATACCGGCGGTGGCCCAGGCCGTCAGCAGGCGGCCATGGATGGCACCCACGAACTGGGTTCCGAACAGGTCGGCCAGATAGGCAGGTACCGTCGCGAAGCCGCCGCCATACATCGACAGGATGATGGCGAAGGCGGCCACGAAGAACAGCTTCGAACCCATCGCTGCGAAGGTCGGCGCCAGTGCATAGAGCACGATGCCGATCAGGAAGAAGCAGTAATAGGTGTTCTTGCGGCCGATGTGGTCCGACAGCGACGCCCAGAAGAAGCGGCCGCCGATGTTGAACAGCGACAACAGGCCGGCAAAGCCTGCCGCGATGCCCGCGATCGCCGCCTTCTGGCCGGCGTCGAGCTGGTTGAAGCTCACGTCGGGCAGACCGATCAGCTTGCCGGCAAAGATCTCCTGCAGCATCGGCGAGGCCATGCCGATCACGCCGATACCTGCCGACACGTTCAAGCAGAGCACCCACCAGACCAGCCAGAACTGCGGAGTCTTGTGCGCGTTGTCCAGATGCACATGGTGGTCGGAGATCATCGCCTTCTTCACCGAAGGCGGCGTCCAGCCCTCGGGCTGCCAGCCGACCGGGGCGACGCGATAGGCGAAGGCACCGATCATCATGAAGGCGAAATAGATCACACCCATCGTGACGAAGGTCTCCCAGACCCCGACCGAGGTCGGCGTCTTGAAGTAGTTCATCAGGAGGTTGGCGAGCGGAGCGCCGATCATCGCGCCACCGCCGAAGCCCATGATCGCCATGCCGGTGGCCATGCCGCGGCGGTCCGGGAACCATTTCACCAGGGTCGAGACCGGTGAGATGTAGCCGAGGCCGAGGCCGATGCCGCCGATCACGCCGGCGCCGACCCACATCATCCAGAGCTGGTGCATATAGACGCCTAGTGCCGCGATCAGCAGGCCGCCGCCCCAGCAGCAGGCCGCCACTGCGCCCGCCTTGCGCGGACCGGCACGCTCGAGCCAGCCGCCCCAGATCGCCGCCGACGCACCGAGCAGCACGAAGAACAGGGTGTACATCCAGCCCAGGCTGGCGACCTTCCAGTCGCAGCTCGTCGTGAACAGCTCCTGCACCAGGCTCATGTCCGGGCAGGCCTGGGTCTGAGTCACGCCGATCGCGCGCGACAGCGGCAGCCAGAACACCGAGAAGCCATAGGCCATGCCGATGCACAGATGGATGCACAGCGCAGCCGGGGGAACCAACCAGCGATTGAAGCCCGCCTTCGCGACCGTGTGCTCACGATCGAAGATCCCCGCTTGCGCACCCGAGAGCGTGCCCGCGCTTTCAATGGTAGCCATGCATTCCTCCCCTACGGACTCTCGTCCAACGCAACAACGTCATGTTCTGTCCCCTTGATCAGAATCAATACGCCCACTCACCCCGCCCGCTGTTGCCGCACCAGCTCAGTTTCGCAACGCACAAACACTCATGACTGGTCTGATGGTCATAACACCCCCACCCGAGGAGTTATGCCCTGACCATTCTTGTGCCCCGTTCTGCCTGGCCCGGTCACCGGCGGGCATGACTCGTCTCCCGCAACCTCCGCGGAAGCGCCTCAATTGGTGCAGAACCGTGGCAAATTGTCGATAGTAAAATGGTAATACTTGGTCAAACTTCGTGGATTGATCGCAATGCACTGCACATGTGTTGCTAACAAACACACAAATTCACGTGCAACCGACGCCACCGCCACTCTCGGCTGTAGACGTGGTGCCCGCGATTACTTTCAGACGGCCGGCTCAGCCCATCGAAAGAATCAACTAATCAGATGATCCGATCGATCAAGACGGACATCGTCGGCGCGTTATGTGCACTTGCTCTCGAACTTGTGAAGAGAAGAACAACCTCTCCTTGCCTCCTAACAGCAGCGCAAGCCTGGACTGAGAACGCGGCATTGTTGTGGGCGGGCCTGGGCACGGATGCGACGATAGGAAGCAGCTCGCGCGCTTGACAGCTGCAGCGGCTCAGGCGCCTCGCACGAACTACTTAGTTTCGACAACCTGCAGCAGGCAGATGGGCGCGCGATCTCGCGGGCAGATCATCCCGCCTGCCCCGTCTTCTCGATCAAAAACAGAATGCCCCGATCGCTGCGATCGACGATCTCGACCCGATCACCCGTCTCTCGAATCAGGTTCGGGATATCGATCACTGCCAACGGGTCCGTGCAGCACACCTCGAGGCGCTCTCCCGCCTTCAGCGACTGCAACGCCTTGCGGGTCTTGAGCGTCGGCAGCGGGCACTTCAGCCCCGTGAGATCCAGCCTTATCATGGTCATCGACGGGAACATGACGAACCGACCCGAGCGCGTCAACAACCCATGACAATCCCGCAGGGCTCAGACTAGGACGAACGGAACTCGGTTCCATGAGGATGCTGCGGCCCAGGGTTCCATTTCCAGTTCCATCAGCGAGACCTGATCGGCACACACAGCGCGAGCACATCAGCCAGGGGCATCGCGAGCTGTCGGACCAGCGCCGCGACCGCCGGGATGTCGTCGAGATGAGCCCGCGGCAAGGCCGCATCGACTGGCGCATCACTGGCGATACCGACGATGCCCGGATCATCGGGGAACAGCAGCGGCTTGCCGTTGCCAGCGCGGTGCACCTCGATCCGGTGATGCGGTCCTGCCTTGTATCCTTCGACGATGACGAGATCGACCGGAGACAGCTTCGCCAGCAGATCGGCCAGCGAGGGCTCCGGCGCTCCGCGCAATTCGTGCATCAGCGCCCAGCGGGTGCCGGACGCCACCAGGACCTCCTCGGCTCCTGCCTCACGATGCCGCCAGGAATCCTTGCCGGGCACGTCGACATCGAACCTGTGATGGGCGTGCTTGATGATCGACACCCGCAGCCCCTCCGCGTTGAGATGGGGGATCAGCCGCGTCAGCAGCGTGGTCTTGCCGGCACCACTCCAGCCGGCGAGGCCGATGACGTTCATCGCAATCTCCAGAAATGCCCCTGCGGGCCTACGGGCAGGAGCGCGAGATCCATCAACGACTCCATGGGCTTCGTCCAGCTCTATATCCGCTGGCGGCGACGTGACGCCAGCACCCACGCGGCCTCGAAGGCCGGGCAAGTGGCCAGCGCGGCGGCCTGACAGGCGCAAATGGTGGATCGTGCCGGGCCGGACACTGACGCAGCAGCGGGAGACGTGATAACGGGACCGATGATGAGAGCCATGATCACGAGTTCGATCCCCGGCGTGCTGCTTGCCGGCGGTCTCGCGCAGCGGATGGGCGGCGGCGACAAGCCGATGCGCATGGTCGACGGCCGCACCATCCTGGAGCGCGTGATCGCGCGACTGGCGCCGCAGTGCAGCCGGCTGATCCTCAATGCCAATGGCGATCCCGCACGATTCGCGGCCTGCGGCCTGACCGTCGTGCCGGATGGCGTCGCCGGCTTCCCGGGCCCGCTCGCCGGCATTCTCGCGGGCCTCGATTGGGTTGCGATGCACACGCCGAGCGCGCAGTGGATGCTGAGCGCCGCCGCCGACTGCCCGTTCCTGCCGCGCGACCTGGTCACGCGCCTCGCCGGCGCGTGCGCGACGGAACAGGCCGAACTCGCGCTGGCGGCGTCCGGCGGACAGACGCACCCCGTGATCGGCCTGTGGCCGGTGGGGTTGCGCGATCACCTCCGCCACGCCCTGGTGACGGACGACATCCGGAAGGTCACCCGCTTCACCGCGCGCTACAAGGTTGCGACCGTGACATGGCCGCTGCTCCCGCTCGACCCGTTCTTCAATGCCAACACCGCCGCTGATCTCGCCGAGGCGGAGCGGATCGCCGCGCTCGATGATTGAGGACCTCTGATGGATGCCACGGCCCCGGTCCGCCGCGCGGTGATCGTCGTCGCTTTGCTCAATCTCGGCTATTTCGGCATCGAGTTCGCCGTCGCGCTCGGGATCGGCTCCGTCGCGCTGTTCGCCGACAGCGTCGATTTTCTCGAGGACGCGTCGGTCAATCTCCTGATCGCGCTGGCGCTGCGCTGGAGCCCGATGCAACGCGCGCGGCTCGGCAAGGTGCTGGCGCTGATCCTGCTCGCGCCCGCGCTCGCCGGCCTGTGGACCGCGGGCGAGAAGTTCTTCACGCCGGTCGTGCCGGCACCGCTGCCGCTCACCATCACCGGTCTCGGCGCGCTGATCGTCAATCTCGGCTGCGCGCTGATCCTGGCGCGGGTCAGGGATCATCAGGGCAGCCTCACCCGGGCGGCCTTCCTGTCCGCGCGCAACGACGCCTTCGCGAATATCGCCATCATCGGCGCCGGTCTGGTGACGGCCACCCTCTGGCAGTCGATCTGGCCCGACCTGATCGTCGGCGTCGGCATCGCGCTCATGAACGCGGACGCCGCGCGCGAGGTGTGGGAAGCCGCGCATGAAGAGCACAAGGCCGCCAAGTCCTGAGCCGCTGACGACGACGATTGCTGTGCTGCAACGCGGACGATCGCGGCCCAGCCGCGCCACGAGGCATGATTGACGATCGCCCTGAATTGATTGCACAAAGGGAGATCGGTTGGCAGAGCCGCGACGAACGACGGCAACAGGCCGATATCAGGGAGGACGGATTGCAGCTCAGGTCTTTGCGAACAGCGGCGTTGGCCGCGGCAGCGCTGCTGGCGACGACGGCCGCACGGGCCGAGATTTCCGACAACGTCGTCAAGATCGGCGTGCTCAGCGACATGAACGGCCCGGCTTCGACGCCGACCGGACAGGGCTCGGTCACCGCGGCGCAGATGGCGGTGGATGATTTCGGCGGCAAGGTGCTGGACAAGCCGATCAGCGTCATCGTCGGCGATCACCAGCTCAAGCCCGACATCGGCGCTGCGATCGCGCGGCGCTGGTACGACACCGAGCAGGTCGATCTCATCGTCGACGTGCCGGTCTCCGCCGTCGGCCTTGCGGTGCAGACCATCGCGACCGAGAAGAAGAAGCTGTTCATCACGCAGTCGACGGGTGCCGCCGACTTCCACGGCAAGTTCTGCTCGCCTTATGCCATGCAATGGGTGTTCGACACCCGTGCGCTGGCCACCGGCACGGCGAAAGAGGTCGTCAAGCGCGGCGGCGACAGCTGGTTCTTCATCACCGACGACTACGCCTTCGGCCATTCGCTGGAGCGCGACGCTTCCAGCGTCGTCACTGCCAATGGCGGCAAGGTGGTCGGCGCCGTCAGGCCGCCGTTCGCGACGGCCGATCTCTCCTCCTTCATTCTGCAGGCGCAGGCCTCCAAGGCCAAGATCATCGGCATCGCTGCCGGTCCGCCCAACAACATGAACGAGATCAAGACGGCGTCCGAGTTCGGCCTGCTCAAGGGCGGCCAGCAGATGGCGGCGCTGCTGGCGCTGATCACCGACATCCACTCGCTGGGATTGCCGGCCGCGCAGGGCCTGCTGCTCACGACGTCGTTCTATTGGGACATGGACGACAAGACCCGCGAATGGTCGAAACGCTATTTCGCCAAGATGAACCGGATGCCGACGATGTGGCAGGCGGGCGTTTACTCCGCCGTCACGCACTACCTCAACGCCATCAAGGCCGCCGGCAGCGACGATCCGCTCGCGGTGGCCGCGAAGATGCGCGAGACGCCGGTCGAGGATTTCTTTGCCCGCAATGGCAAGCTCCGCGCCGACAATCTGATGGTGCACGATCTCGTGCTGGCGCAGGTCAAGTCGCCGGAGGAGAGCAAATATCCGTGGGACTACTACAAGATCCTCGCGACCATCAAAGGCGAGGACGCGTTCGGGCCGTCCGATCCGGCGTGTCCGCTGGTGAAGAAGTGACGCTGGCCGCCGCATGAAAGCTGTCGTCTCGGCGTTCGCCGGGACGACAACGAACTACCTGGCGGCCCCGATCTCCCTCAAATATCTCATCACGCCCGGATGAATGAGATCGAGGCTGGGCGTCGCCGCCACCGTATTGGCGGCCGTGGTCTCGCAGGCCTGCGCCAGCGTCTTGCACAGCGCGGCTTCCGCGCCGTGCAGCGTCTTCGCCAGCCGATAGGCGACGTCGTCCGGCAGGCTGTCGCGCACCAGCACGTAGCTCCAGGACCCGATCGAGTCGATCGGCGTATCCTGCCCGGCATAGCTGCCCGCGGGCACGGTCAGGGCTTTCAGGAAACCGTGCTTCGCCCTGACTTGCGCAATCTCCTCGGCGGAGGGCGCGATGAAGCGCGCGCCGCCCGGCGCCTTCGCCATCGCATCGAAACCGGGCCAGCCGATGCCGGCGCCCCACAGCGCCGCGGCGCGGCCGTCCTGCACCATGGCCGGGCCGTCGCCGGCACGGTCGAGATACACAGACTTGAAGTCCTCGTCCTGCTTCAGGCCGAGCCCATCGAGCATGTAGCGCGACATGATCGGCAGGCCCGAGCCCTTGGCGCCGAACACGACGGTCTGGCCGACGAGATCGCGGATGCTGCGATACGGGCTGTCGGCGCGCACAACGAACAGGCCCGGGCTGGAGAAGATCGCGGTCAGGATCTTCAGCCTAGTCTTCGGGCGGTCGATGCCCATGAACGCCTGGTAGGCCGGCTCGCCAGCGACGAGGCCGAGATCGAGCTCACTTTGCTCCAGCAGCGGAATGTTCTCGTTGCTGCCCTTGGTGTTGCGCGGGACAATCATGAGGCCGGCATCGGCGTCATTCATGACCTTGGTGAAGGCGTCGCCGTAGAGCGGGAAGCCGCCGCCTGGCGTTGCCGTCCCGAGACTGAGCGTGAGCTTGCTGATGGCGTTCCCTCCCTGTTGCGCTGCGGCACCGCCGGAGAGCAGCGCGACGGCAACGCCCAGCATCCGCAATGACTTCATCGGCTCGCCTTTCCGTGTCTGCGACACGAGCTTGTATGCAAGCGCGCAGAACTATGGAAGCATGTCGCAGACAAGAACGACAAGAGCTTCGGGAGGACAAGATGAAGTGGGCGCGTGCGTTCCTGGTCGGCCTCGCGGCCGCGGCCTGCCTGGTGACACAGCCGGCTGCGGCGGCCTATCCGGACCGTCCGATCCGCTGGCTGATCGGATTTTCGCCGGGCGGGCCGGTCGACATCGTCGCCCGCATCATGGCGCAATGGCTGTCCGATCGCCTCGGTCAGCAGGTCGTGGTGGAGAACCGCACCGGCTCGGGCGGCAACATCGCGGCCGCCGCGATGATCAACGCACCGCCGGACGGCTACACGCTGCTGTTCGTGGCGCCCAACAACGCGATCAGCACCTCGCTGTACAAGAAGCTGCCGTATGACTTCATCCGCGACACCGTGCCGGTCGCGAGCATCATGCAGCTCACCAACATGCTGGTGGTCAGCAACGACGTGCCGGCCAAGACGGTGAAGGAGTTCATCGACTACTGCCATGCCAATCCCGGCAAGATCGCCTTTGCATCGTCCGGCAACGGCACCTCGGTGCACATGGCGGCCGAGCTGTTCAAGGCGATGACGAAGTGCGACATGCTGCACGTGCCGTATCGCGGCTCGGCGCTGGCCTTCCCGGACATCATCTCCAACAAGGTGCAGCTGATCTTCGACAATCTGCCGACCGCACTGGAGCAGTCGCGCGGCGGCAGCGTGCGCGCGCTCGGCGTCACCTCGCCGCAGCGCTGGCCGACGGTGCCGGAGGTGCCCGCGATTGCCGACACCGTGCCGGGCTACGAATCGGTCGGCTTCTACGGCATCTCGGCGCCGAAGGGCACGCCGCCTGACATCGTCGAGATCCTCAACAAGGCGGTCGGCGAGGCCTTGAAAGACCCCAAGCTGGTGGCGCGGCTGACCGAGACCGGCGGCATCCCACGCGCGATGACCCCGGCGGAGTTCGGCAAGCTCGTCGCCGACGAGACCGAGAAATGGCGCAAGGTGGTGGAATTCGCCGGAGTGTCGGTGGATTGAGCCGTTTGTTCGGATGCCTCTGACGGCCGGTTGAGACCTTGCGATCCGGCGCGCGCGAGGCCAGCCATCCACCTCCGGCTGCGAGACACCTGGCAACCGCGGTGCCATTGCCGGAACGCAGCAGACGCTGTAAACGAAGCCCGCACCGCCGCCGGGTCCGCCTCGCCGCCGGACAGGCTCACCCCTGCCCGCCGCCGTCACGAGCCCCCTGGCGCCGCGGGGCCTGTAGCTCAATGGTTAGAGCCGGCCGCTCATAACGGTCTGGTTGCAGGTTCGAGTCCTGCCGGGCCCACCAACAAGCTCAATAGTTTACGGCCTGCGTGCCAAGTGCTTCTTGAGATCAACCACCGTTTCGACCACCGATACGTTCTGCTTGCGATCCTTTGACGTAATCGCGGCCGCGGCCTCGCGCATGTAGTCTGGATGGTGATGACCGTAGGTATCGAGCAGCACCTTGACTGACATGCCGAGAAAGCCTGACGCCTGCCAGGGATCGGCGCGCCGCTGCATGAGCCACGTCGCCGCCGTGTGGCGCAGCGTGTGTGGCGAGATATTCCCCTCCTTCAGCGACAGCCCAGACATTCGCACCGCGGTCGCGAATCCGGTTTTGACGGATTTGACCGGCTGGCCATTCCATTCGACAAAGTGCGAACGCACGACGCCGAGACGCGCCCAGCGCCGCATGTGCGCCAAAAGTCGGCCGGGTATCGGTACCGGAGGCTGTCGCTTGTTGGTCGCCCGCTTGCCTTCGGCGAGGCGATAGAAGATACCCCGCTCAAGATCGACGAATGACCGACCCTCGTCACGCACAGGCGAAGCCGACGCGATGGCCCCAGCGCGCGTACCCGTGTACATGCCAATCAACAGGAACCGGGCGATATGGCGCAGCGGCCGCTTATGCGTCTCAATCTTCTGTCCCTTGAAAGGGCCGCGATGGACAGTCTGTGTCTCGCGGGCGCGCCAGCAGGTCCAGATCAGGCGCGCCGCTTCTTCGCGGGTCAGCCAACGCTCGCGCGGCCCCCCCTTCTCCGGCAGCGTCACATGGATCACGGCATGGTGCAGGTTCTCACGGGCATGATGCCCGATCGCCGCCCGCAAATCCTCAAGATCACGGCGAGCGCCGCCGGAATTGCCGCGCGCCCTGACATAAGCAGCGCAAAGCCCGGAGTTGATCTCTCCCAGCATTTTGCCGCCAAAGAAGTCGTTCAGCCGTTCGATCCGTCCATCGAACTTCTTGGGTGACGCTTGCCGATCGCGGCTGTCTTGACGATAGATTGACAACACATCGGCGATGTCAATCACGTCTACATCGCGCGTCTTCCGGGGCGGCTGGTACTTGTTGGCAATATACGCTGCTAAGGCACGCTCGGCTTTGGCCGGCGGTCGTTTTCCAGACGGTTCCGCAAGGCATCCCGTGGCGATATGTTTGCCACCGTCTTTGATGATCCAGACGGAGGCGGCAACGATCCGCCCGTTTTTTCGACGGGCTGGCCGCTTCCAGAGTCGTGGTCCCTTGCTTGTACGCGGCATAACCGTCGCATCTCCTCGATTGCGGCCAGCGTCGTGAACTGTTTCCCGGCCATAACCTCGACGGTAAGCCTTTTTCGGCGGATTTCCTTGCGCAGGCCCGAGACCGTCATCCCGCCCATAGGAAATGCGATCTTGAGGGCATCGGCAAGGCGCAGTGGGGTATCCGGTGCAATTTCGGGCTGCGCTCGATTTGTCATCGACGCTCATGGTGCTTCTAGTGAAAGACCCAGCGATGTGATCGACTATAGTGGCGGCGGCCCGTTCAGAGTAAAGCGGTGCCTTCCTTCTATCGAAGGATCGGTCGTCAATTCGCGTAATGGAGTACACGGACCGGGCCTCGTCAGGCAAAGAGAAGGTTCAGGCCGACCCGCTCGCGATTGTTCTGGCTAAGGTGCACGGAGACACCGTCACCACCAAAGAGACTGGCATCGGTAGCCTCAGCAGAATACCCGGGGTCTGCAACGCGATGAAGGTCGAATGCATCTCGCCTCAACCCGGATCGCCGCTCTCTGGACGGTTCTGGAGCGGCTCCGCTCGGTCCGGCCACGGACGGCGGCGTAGAGGTCCGACAGGGACAGGTAACGCTCGTCCGGCGGCCGCGAGAACCATTCCGACGATACGCGGTCGATCCGCTCGCCGCGCCTCACATCCACCTTGTAGCCGCCAGCGCGGTCGCGAGCGGCGTCCAGAATCTTCACATGGGTCATGGCTAGTCTCCATGACGGACGCAGGAGGCTTATCCTCCAACCCTCAACCCGTCACGGCGAAGCCGGTCCGCCCTCTCGGTTTTTAAAATAGGCGTTGGGGGGATCTCCCCGCAGAAGGGGGGGCGTCGGCGACCGCGGCGCCGGCCAGGGGGAAGGCCTTTCCCTCCAGGCCTTCCAGATCGCGGTCCCGTAACTTCCAATTGGCGGACCGTTGACTTCCAATCAGCCGAGGCCAATAGTTCCGACCTTCCGGATTCGGAGACGGCATGTTCGAGCGGTTTGTGGAGCGACGGGCGGAGGAAGCCCTTTCTGATACGCCAGTGGTCCTGATCGTAGGCCCGCGCCGTGCCGGCAAGACCACGCTTGTCCGAAAAATGGGAGAAGCCGGGCGGACATATATCACGCTCGACGATCAAACGGTCCTCGAGGCCGCCCAGTCCGATCCCGCCGGCTTCATCCGCGGCCTCGACCGGGCCATTATCGACGAAATCCAACGTGCCCCTGACCTGCTGTTGGCCATCAAGAAGACCGTCGACGAGGACTATCGGCCGGGTCGCTTCCTGCTCACGGGCTCGGCGAATGTGCTGACTTTGCCGAGGGTCGCCGACAGCTTGGCCGGCCGTATGGAGACCATCCAGATGCTGCCGCTCGCAAGGGCTGAGATCGAAGGCCGGACGCCGACTTTCCTGGAGCATCTCTTCGCAGGAAAGCTCCGGAGCCAGCGGGAGGCAATCTTGGGCGACGATCTTGTCCAGCTTGTCCTGCTCGGCGGTTTTCCCGAAGTGATCAGCCGCGACAGCGAGCGCCGGCGACAGGACTGGTCGAGGTCCTATCTCACATCGGTCCTCACGCGCGATCTGCGGGATATCGCTGACGTCGAGAAGCTGACGGAACTTCCGAGATTCGTAAGGCTGCTGGCCGAGCACTCCGGCCAGTTGGTCAACTATTCGCAGTTCGGCGCCGGCATCAACGTCAGCCACAAGACGGGGCAGCGATATGTCGGGCTGCTTGAGCAGGTGTTCCTGATCGCCACGGTGCAACCATGGTTCACCAATGCCCTGAAGCGCATCGTAAAGACGCCGAAGCTGCACTTCCTCGATTCCGGCCTGCTAGCGACAGTGCGCGGTCTTTCCTGCGACAGGGTCAAGGCGGATCGCAGCACGTTCGGCGCGCTGCTCGAAAGCTTCGTGTTCGCGGAGGTTCTGAAGCTGATGACGGCCTCGGACCTGCGGCTGACGCCGCACCATTTTCGGGATCGGGGCGGACGCGAGGTGGACATCGTGCTGGAACGCGATGATGGGATGATCGCGGGCATTGAAGTCAAGGCGAGCGCGACGGTCAAAGCCAGTGATTTCGGGGGCCTGCGGGCCTTGGCCGAGGCGTGCGGAGACCGCTTTGCCTTCGGCATCGTCCTCTACGACAGCGCCGACGTCGTGCCATTCGGCGACAGACTGGCGGCGGCGCCATTGTCAAGTCTTTGGAATGGAGCGCCGCAGACGAACAAGGCGGACAAATCAAGATAGCCGCCGGGAAAGGGGGAAACGATGCTCAGCAGAGGGTCAGAATGGCGGAGATGGGAACCGCATATCCACGCGCCAGGCACGGTCATGAACAATCAGTTCAGCGGCCCGAACGCTTGGGGCGATTATCTGACCGCGCTTGAGCAAGCCACGCCGGTCATCGAGGCGATCGCGGTCACGGACTACTACGTGACTGATACCTACGAGGAGGTGTTGCGGCACAAGGCGGCCGGGCGTTTGCCCAGCGCCAAGCTGGTCTTTCCCAACGTGGAACTCCGGCTCGATGTGGCGACGGCGAAGGGAGGCTTTGTCAATCTCCACCTGTTCGTCAGCCCGGAGGATCCGCAGCATCTCGACGAGCTGCAGCGTCTGCTCTCGCGCCTACAGTTCAACGTCATGCAAGATCGTTTCGATTGCACGCGGGCTGATCTCATCCGGCTGGGCAAGAAGGCCGATCCCAACATCACGGACGAACGGGCCGCGCTGGCCTATGGGGCCAACCAGTTCAAGGTCAATTTCCAGCAGCTCCGCGAGGTATTCTCCGAAAGCGGATGGGCGAAGAAGAACATCCTGATTGCGGTAGCCGGCGGAGCCACTGACGGCACGTCGGGGGTGCGGGAGGCCGCAGATCAAACAATCCGACGCGAGATCGAGGGCTTCGCCCATGTGATCTTCGCGGGCAGCCCTGCGCAACGTGAGTTCTGGTTGGGTCAGAAAGACCTCGGGCCCGACGAAATCCGTGCGCGTTATGGCGGGCTGAAGCCCTGTCTGCACGGGAGCGATGCGCATAAGCTCGACGACGTGGCGTCGCCATTTGGAAATCGATTCTCGTGGATCAAGGGCGGGCTCGAATTCGATGCGCTCCGCCAAGCTTGCATCGATCCCGACGGGCGCGCCTATGTCGGTGAGCAGCCGCCGCGTTCGGCCATGCCGTCGCAGGTCATCTCGCACGTCCAGATCGCCGATGCGGATTGGGCCATCACGCCCGACATCCCCCTCAATCATGGTCTCGTCGCCATCATCGGCGCGCGTGGATCGGGGAAGACGGCCCTGGCCGACGTGATCGCAGCGGGAAGCGACGCGATTTCGCCGTCCGGCTGGAACGCCGATGAGAACATCAGCCCATCGTTCCTGGCTCGGGCGCGCAAGTTGATCGGTGACGCATCGACGACGCTGACCTGGGGAGGGGGCGCGACGGTCACGCGCGCCCTGGATGGCAGCGACGCCAACGGCCATATGACCTTTCCGCGCGCTCGGTATCTCTCCCAGCAATTCGTCGAGGAGCTTTGCTCGGCCAAGGGGGTCTCCGACGGCCTGGTGGACGAGATCGAGCGCGTGATCTTCAAGTCGCATTCCCAGGACGATCGTGAATGGGCGCTCGATTTCGCCGAGCTACGCGACCAGCAGATCTCGCGGTTCCAGCAGGCGCGCGAGCGCGAAGCCGAGGCGATCGCCGATATCTCGGACCGGATCGCCACCGAGTTTGAGAAAGAAAGCCTTGTCACTACGCTGACCACCCAGGTCGGGCAGAAGAAGAAGCTGATCGCAGATTACACAGCCGATCGCGCCAAGCTCGTCGTCAAGGGCACCGAAGCGCAGGTCACCCGCCACACGCGGCTCAGCGAGGCGGCCCAGAAGCTCCGCAACAAGATCCAGTCCTTCGGCAATCAGCGCCGCACCTTCGTCGCCCTGCAGGATGAGGTACGCAGCATGCGCGCCACCGGGGCGCCGGAAATGCTCCGCCAGGCCCAAGCGCGACACGCCAACAGCGGTCTCGACGCCAAGCAGTGGGAAGACTTTCTGCTCATCTACAAGGGCGACGTCGATAAGAGCCTGACGGCCTACATCGCGTGGGCCGATGGCGAGGTTCGCAAGCTTAATGGTGTTGCGCCGCCGCCCGGTGATCCGAATGTCGCGCTGGTACCCGACATTGCCGATCTCTCCACGCTTCCGCTCGCGCCAATCGCCGCCGAAATGACGCGCCTCGAGGCGCTGTTCAGCGCCGATAAGGTCGTCCGCGATCAATACGCGGCGCTGACTGGCCGCATCGCGCAGGAGAACTCCGCGCTCCAGACCCTCGAAACCCGGCTCGCCGATGCGCAAGGCGCCTCAGCGCGCCGGAAAGACCTTCAGACCGAGCGCGACGATACCTACGGCCGGGTGTTCGAGGCGATCATCAACGAACAGAGTGCGCTAGCTGCTCTCTATGCCCCGCTGATGGCGCGGCTTGCGGCGTCGTCGGGCACGCTCAAGAAGCTCAGCTTCTCGGTCCGTAGGATCGCCGACGTTCAAGCCTGGGGTTCGGTGGCGGAGACAGAACTCCTCGATCGGCGCAAGACCGGCCCCTTTTACGGGCGGGGCTCCCTAATCGCGGCCGCCACTGAAGCGCTCAAGCCGGCCTGGGAGACGGGATCGGCGGCCGATGTCCAAGCGGCCATGACGGCCTTCATGGCAAGATACCTGAGAGACCTGCTGTCACACGCACCCTTTGCACCGACGCAGCAGGCCGAATTCCGGGCCTGGTCGAAACGGTTCGCGCATTGGCTTTTCGGCACCGATCACATCACGGTCCGGTACGAGATCTCCTACGACGGTGTCGACATCCGGAAGCTGTCGCCTGGCACGCGGGGCATTGTGCTGCTGCTGCTGTATCTGGCGCTGGACGATTCAGACGATCGACCATTGGTAATCGACCAGCCTGAGGAAAACCTCGATCCCAAATCGGTTTTCGACGAGCTGGTGGCGCTGTTTGTCGCGGCCAAGGCGAAGCGCCAAGTGATCATGGTCACGCACAACGCCAACCTCGTCATCAACACCGATGCGGACCAGATCATCGTCGCATCGGCGGGTCCGCATCCTTCGGGCGGTCTTCCGCCGATCACCTATGTGTCGGGCGGTCTTGAGAGCGCGGAAATCCGCAAGGCGGTGTGTGACATCTTGGAGGGCGGCGAGGCCGCCTTCCGCGAACGGGCCCGAAGACTGCGCGTGAGGCTGGAGCGATGAGCGCGGCCGACCTCATCAGCAAGCGGGCCAGGAAAACGCAGCAAATGGACGCCGAGATTTGACCGCGCTGCCTCCAGAATCTGTGGCAGGCGGCGCCAAGTCCGCACTAGACGGCTACGAGTATCAGCTCGGCGTCTCGGTGTTGGCCGCTCTGCGGTTGATGCTAGTCACTAAGTCGGCGAGCCGGATCACGCTCGAACCCGCCAACGAGGAAGATCTGGAGTCGGACCTCGAACCTGCGACGCCTGGCCGTGTCCAACCTAGCGCGAACGTGGCAGACGGCTACAAGCTCGTTGTGCAGGTGAAGCTCCGCAACAGCGGCCCCTGGTCAATCACCGACTTCGAAGCGTTGCTCAAACGCGGCACGACCCGTCGACCGGCCAAACATCATCTCGACGCTCCTGGCACGCGCTATCTTCTGATCACGAACGCCGACGCCGGCGGCGTGGCGCGCGACCTCTTGGTACGGGGCTTGGAGGAGTGGCCGGAAGAGCAAACTTTCCCGGCCAGCCTATCGGGGACGTTACCCCATGGGCCGGAAGGCCGGATAGCTATCTGGGGCGTTCTCACCGAGCGTCTATTGGACTTGGAGATCAACGACATCCTCGGCTCTCTTTTGCGGGTGCCGCAAAGCCGACAAGCCGAATGTCGCGCGCGGCTGCGCGACGAGGCTCGGCAGAGAATGCGCGGGACGAGCCCAGGTGTGTGGACGCGCGAGGACTTGCTGAGCATCATCCGCGGCTGTGGAGGTTATCTGGCGAGCGCTCCACAACTCGAGGCGTTCGTGCCGCCGGGAAACTACAAAGCCCTAAGCGATCTGCTCGAACGGCGGAACGCCCTTGTCATCACCGGACCTTCGGGTACGGGCAAGACTTGGACGGCGCTGGCGCTGGTTGATCAGGCGCGGCAGCGGTCTTCCGCGCCAGAAATCATCCAGGTCAACGTCAACAACGGTCCCTCAAGCATGCGGACGCTGACCGACACCGGCCCGAAGCTCTTCTATGTCGAGGATCCGTGGGGGCAGTATAGCTTGCGGGGTGGCGCCGACGTCTGGACCGAACAACTGCCGAGGCTGCTGCGCGAGGCGCACGCTGGGCATCAGTACGTCATCACCTCGCGTACCGATATGCTCGGCCATGCTAAGGCCGACGAGGGCCTCAAGCGTTGGACCGTGGTGCTAGACGCTGACCAATACCGGGATGGCGAACTCGCGGATATCTACGACAAACGCTTGGAACTCCTGGCGACGGAGCTGCAGGCCAAGGCCCTGGATTTCCGGACGGACGCCTTGGAAGCGCTTGAAACACCGTTCGAAATCGATCTGTTCTTTACTTACATGGCCGACGGCCCTGAGCCGGATGAAGTCGATCTTGCCTTCTTTCGGCGAATCCTCGCGCTGGCCCATCGCGATGCTGTGGAAGGCGTGGTCGTTTCTTATCTGAATGCCGGCGATCAGACCGGCTGGTCGGCAATCATCTGGGCGCTGCTGACGGCCAGATCGCAATTTGACCGCGGCCAGTTGATCGGGCTTGGCCGACAACTGCGGATCACGGACCCGACTTTTTTCGATGGGCTGGAGAAGCTGGTGAATCGGCTCGTCGCGACGCGCCATCTGCGCCAGCCCGGCCCGACCGTCAGCTTTTCGCACCCGAGCGTCCGCGCTGGTTTCGAGATCTTCGTCAAGGAGAATTGGCCGCGTAGTGAAACGGCATTGACGTCGATGATCTCCGCCTTAACCCAGCTCGGCGGTTCGCAGCGGGACTGGGCGCTCGAGACCGCGGCGCGTTCGCTCAAGGCGATCGCCGATCTCGTCGCCGCCGCTGAAAATCTTGACATGGAGTTTGAGGCCGATAGCGCCAGTCGGGCTAGGATCGACGCCTGGCTGGAGGAGAGCTTGGTCGATCCGCGAGCCGATTTCCGGCCCGTGCTGCAACTGGCGTCTGACGTCGGCACGCAGAAGTCGATCCCGTCAGAACTCGCGCGCTGGTTCATCCAGGGTATACGGCGCGGCGGCCAGTTCTTCCTCGACAGATGGCAGCCGCCGAGCTTCGACGACGCTTGGTATGAGCGCGTCTCGGCCGATCCTCGGTCGTTCGTGATCGCTGACCGCTTTGTCCGTGAGCAATTGCCTGAGGACCGGGACGGCTTCGGCGACACCTTTCCTAACAAGCTTGATCGGATCGCGACCGGCCTAACACCAGCCTTCCTCGCGGCGGCGCGCAAATTGGTTGGCTCCGGCTTCGATAGAAATGTCGGCGCGGTGGCGGCTGGGGCCGTGCGAGACCTCGACCGCTATGAAGAGGTGCTCGAGGCGGCGCTCGATGAGCTTGCGGGGCTTCGCCGTTCCTATGAGCGGGAGGGCAAGGAACAATGGCGTGCGATCGAAGACGGGGAATGCGACGCGGCCGTTGAGGAAGGCTATCAATCCCAACATGAGGACGATGGCTATGCAGCCGGCATTTTCGTCGATGCCTATGTAAGGCAGGTCAGATCGCTCGGCCGGTGGCGGAGCCTGAAAGAGCATCCGCGGATCTCCGAGCTGTGCCGCGCTTGGGCGGACGAGGTGGCGCGAGCAAGCGATTCGGTCTCGCTAGAAGAAATTCGGGCCGTCATCTCCGTCACGGCAAACAACAATCACGAAGATCGTGCCTGGGAGGCAGCGCGCGAGCACTGGCAAGCTCCGCTCTCCTCAGACCTTCAACAGCGGATTCTTTCCAATCCGAGTGATGAAAGCTTGCGCGGAGCGCTCGCCTCTTGCGCCTTGATCAAAGCGCCAGCCGCGCTTGCGCAGTGCTTCGAGCGATTGGCCGCCACACCCGCATCTTTCGTGCATCTGCTGGTGGACGCGCACGCGGCGCAGCGCCGCATTTCAAGCAAGACGCGGGCGCGGCGGATACGATCTTTCATGGCGATGCTTCCGGGTGTGGCCGTCGAGATATTTCAAGCCCTGTCCCTGAAAGATAAGGCCGCATCAGCTGTTGGCCAAGAGGCCCTGTACTTGCTGGACCAAGCGGCAGAAGCAGCGACGCCATCCGTACTTGACGAGATCGTGCCGATAATGATCGCCAGCGGCGGTGCCCCGTCAGCGGCCATCCAACGTTGGCTTATTGAGACCGCGGACCATCGACTGGCAAAGGCCGCTGCCGAAGCCGCAATTCTTATCGAGGACGATACGCTGGTGTGGCTCGCGCTTGATCACGGTCGAGCGGACGCCCGTGAGGCTGCGCTTCCGTATCTCGCAGCGCGACTGCAAGATCCGCTGCCGCCGCGCCTGCTGGACTTCTCGTCCGATCCGGGTAGCCGGGTCCGGCACGCCCTGGTCCGCATCCTTGCGACGCGGCGGTGCGCCGAGCATCAAAGCGTGCTCCGCAAACTTATCGATGATGATTGGTCGGATGCTGAAGCGTTTCACAACGAAGAGCCATCCTATGGCATCGCGCGTGAGGCGGTTGCCGGGCTCGCCGCCTACGGCAGCCTTTCGGATGATATTGGTGAGGCCCTATTGTTTAGGGCAGAGCGCACAGACGACCGCTCGTTTGGCAGGGTGGCGTTAGAGACCGCTGCGCAATGCTGCAGTCCGGCCATACGCAAGAAGATCTGGGCTCTGTCCTTCATCGACCAAGCTCGCTGGGTCCGGGTCGACGCCATAGATGCCCTGAGTCAGGCCGATGTCGTCGAAAGCGAGATTCTCGACGCGATCACCGCCAAACTCCTCCTGCGAATAGCGCCGCCCTTGGCAGCTTCCGCCTGCGTTTTGCTCGCGACTCATGGTCGGGTCGAGGCCGTGGTCGAGGCGATGGAGCGAGTTGCATGTTCGACCAAGCGGCGCGCGCTGTTGCTCCTTGGCGTCTGTGGCCTGGCCGCCCGCGACCGCCCAGCCGCGCTCGGGCTGCTGGCCTTGCTCGGATCAGATCACCCCGCGCGGCGGCTGCTCGATCTGGGCGATGACGAGCGGTTGCCGAAAGCAGTGCTCGACGATCTTGGCCATATTCGCATTCGTAAGGCCGTGTGGGGCTGGCTCGACGACAAAATCGCAAAGGACTGAAGCCAGGCGCCCGGGCTCTGGGGGAGCCCGAGCGCGAAAATGATGAACGGAGATGGCGCGTGACGCGGCCAACAAAGCATAGCGATCCCCCTGAGAAGCGCTTCGACCTGCTGGCTTTGGCTGCGGCCTTTGCTCAGCGGCATGGGTCGGACCTCAATCATCCGGCTTTGGTCGAGCGATTCCTTGTCGACGCGGCTGATCGCTTGAGGGCCGCGCTTTGCCGATCCAACTCTTCTTCATGGCGCGCGAACTGAGCGTATGTTCGAGGTAATGGTCCTCAGCCTTGGGCGCTTCCGACTGTTCAAGACCGAGGATGTTGGGCGGGTCCACGCCGCGACGAGCTTTCGTGCCGCGGACTATCGGGTCGTGCTGGACGACGGCGACCAGTGGCTCGTCGAGGTCAAGAACGCGCGCTGCGAAAATCCGCAGAAGCAGCGAACGACAATGTCCGCCGCCTATCTCGCTTTGCTGCAAGCCTATGCCGACGCGGTAACCGCGGCCGGTCGCTACCGCAAATCTCGGATACTGACTGACGGTGAAATTGTTCGCCATTCTTCTCATCGCGACTCAGGACGCAAACCGGCCGACGGGCAGCCAAACCGATCTCGAAACACCTGCCGTGGCGCGGACACGTCGGAGGCAAGCATTATGAATAAGATGAATGACTTATGAGCCATCACCGGTTATTCCCGCGCCTTGATCGCAAATGGGACTCAGCCAGCAGCACCCGTCCTGAACTCGGCTATTAGCTTCGCAGGAACTTGCCGCGGCCGCAGAGGAGTTGATGGCCAATTCTATGAGTGGCTAGCGAGTCCGACCCAGGCTTGGAATCTGAGCAATCGGAGCTAACTATCAGCGTGCTAATCGAACTCCGGGCTGGTCGCCGTCGATGAATTGCACGCCTCCTGCCTCCAAGGCACGCCTGACGGCCGCCAAATTGTTGATTGACGGGATGCGGCGGCCTTTTTCGAAATCACGAATAGTGCTCTCGCTCAAATTTGACCGAGCGGCCAATTCAGCCTGAGACCAGTCGAGCAGACCGCGAGCTGCCCGAGATTGATCGGGAGTCATCAAACCGCCAATTCATGGGACACGGTTTCCGTCTAACAGCCACGAAAAGCGTTGACATCCGCGATTATAAACGCTAACCGTTTATGATAGGCGGTTTCCGTTTACCCGAGCAAAAAAATGCGCGAGCACGCCACGGCCACTGCCCCGGAGCTTACTGGGTCGGAAGACCCAGATGCTCCCTTAATCGATTTCGAGAACCAGTTCTTAGCATTGGTAGCTGAACTCGATGGTGACGTTGGAAATCTCGCACAGTACGACGAGTACCTAACGATAAGGGACGAAGCCGTGTTAGCCCGGCTTGATCCCGTTGAACGAGCGATCATGGAGACGCCCGCCTGTACTGTAACGGGTTTGAGTGTGAAGGCGCGTCATTTGGCCTATGTTCTCTCGGAGTACTGGGAGGCCCCAATCGGTCAACTCACTTGGGAGGGACGAGCGGTGCGTCTGCTCGTTGAAGCGATTTGCAACGTCGCAAACGCGCCTTTGCGGATCCGAGAACCTGAGGACGGGAAATAGCGCTGCACTTGACCAAACCGAGGCTCCGACTCCCTAGGGAAGCGGGGAAGGCCAACAAAGTCAGTCGACTAGGATTTCGTTTGGGTGAAATCGGTATCATTGCTTTGCAAGGTCTTTCAGGACCGCCGCCCAAACGACGACTGAGCTCAGCGCCATGGCCTCACAAGCGTTGCTATTCGACGGCTCCTAGATGCGTCAATTGGGATAGAGTTGCAGTTCGATCGCACGACCCGCCTGCTCGATCCGAACACCTGACCCATCGATCGTCTTCACCCGCCAGCCCTGGTACGTTTCGTTCTCATTGACCCAGGAGCCCCCGCCGGGTCCGCCCTTGCTCAGCAGGTAAGCCTTGCTCATCCTGCCATTGATCATGACACCACCAAGCAGGAGGCCGGGGTCAGTGGCCACCACCGGCGGCGGGACCGCGGGCATTGGGAGCGGTCGCGGTGGCGCGGGCGGAGGTGGAACGAACGGCTCGCGCGATCTGTAGAACACCGGATGAGCTGTGATCTCTGCATAGGCCTCGATAGGAGGCCGTCCTGTAAGGTTCACGATCGAACGCGGCAGCGCGGCCTCCCATGCCGCGCGCGGTGCCCCCACTGCTTCCTCTTCCAGCGCCAGCAATACCAGCTTCGTTCCCAGCAGCAGATTGATTGTACCGAGGAGCGCCAGCAGTCCAGCCAGCGGCGTCACGCGCCATCTCGCCCTTCTCATTGGATCGCACCATAGACGTCGAGCTGTCCCTGGAGCATCGGCTCCTCGGCCGCGCCCTGGCGCAGTGCCGATCCGCCCTTCAGGCTCGCGCTGGAAACAAATAAATAAGGCTTCGCACTCTCAATGGCATGCACCACGCGCATCACTGCGGGCAAGGGTCCCGAAAGGTCGACCCGCACGCCGCTGTACCTGATCAGGTCCACCGTCCGGCCCGGCAGGGACTGGATGGCACGGGACTGGGCGCCAGCATTGCCGAGGATCGCCTTCAATCTGGTCTGAAGATCGGCCGCGATGACATTGTCATTCGCCCCGGTCAGAAATTCGCCGCTCTGAAACTGCGACTCCGTCTCTGAGGAGAGCGCCTCGATATGGGATGCCTGCGCGACAACCGCCCTCAGCCGTGCCAGGAGCCGCTGCTGGTCCTGGATCCGCAGATCGCGCTCGGCAAAGACGGCCTCGATCGGCATCACGAGGCCCCAGACAATCAGGCCCAGAATGCCGAGGTTTGCGAAGACGAACAGGATGCGGCGTGTGAACGGAGCGTAGAGCTCGATGGGGTTCCTCATTGCGTCGCCTCCTTGAGTGCATCAGGCAGGCGGACCCTGGCCTGCAACGAAAAGCGCTCGCGCCCTTCGATCGGATCCATCGCAACCGGCGAGGTCAGCGCCGCGTCCACAAACAGCTTCGATCCGTCGAATATGCTGACGAGACTTGGCGCCGCTGCTGAAAATCCGGTCAGAGTGACCGTGGTGCCGCGTGCATTGGCGCCCTCGGTGAGCCGCAGTTCGGTAAGCCAGGAATGCCTTGGGAGAATGCGTGTGGCTTCGTCCCAGACATCGATCAATCCCGGCAGCTCGCTTCGCTGGAGACGGAGCCGCGACAACGTGGTCCGTCGTTCCCGCAACTGCTCAACCATCGTCCGCACGCGTTCTGCATTCCGACGCGCGACCATGATCTCGGCATCGAGCCGGTCGAGTGCGGCCTGTTGCCGGACATAAGTCAGGGCGGCCAGTCCACCTGCCAAAATAACAGCGCTGCAGCAGAGCGCCGCAATGGCGATCCTAAGCGGCTGACGGGCCGTCGGCTTGCGCGCCAGACGGATCGTCGGCGCCGCCTCGTCGGCGCCGAACTCGACAAAGGTGATCTGATCGGCCGGCAGCCCAAGCTCGTCGGCTCTCTGTTGCACATGCTGTCGCCGCGTCACCCATTGCCGGACGGCGACCCGGCCGTCGGGCGCTGCGCTGGATACGTAGTCCGAATAGATGTCCTCGGCCCTGAATGGCGTCCTGCGCAACAGGTCTTGCGGCACGATGGTGTCGATCGCATTTCTTGCCTCCGCCGGGAGGACGATGTCGCGGCGAAAGACGCTCTGCTCCGGCAACCGCAGTCCGAGCTCGACGTCGGCCCGATCGAGGCCGTGACGCTTTACGAGCGCCGCCATTGCGGTCGTCACGGACTCCTCTGGCGATGTCTCGGAAATGTCCATTCCGATCCGAGGATCGCTCAGCCGAAGCCTGCAGCCGGTCGCGCCGAGATCGACCACGACCCGCGGCCTTCCTGTGGCCAGAACGGCGGCAATCCGCTGCGGCAGCAGATTCGCCAACTCCGCGCACCACCATCTGATGGCCGACCGCACCAGCTCGCGTGGACGCATCGCCCCTGCCGTCGTCAGCAGTGATCCCATGTCACTGTTCTCCCGCAGCCGTAGTCATCGGTGCCATCATCCCATCCGCGTCGCGCGCAGGACCTCGTCGATCGTCGTCTCGCCGCGCCAGACCTTTCGAACGCCCATCTCATACATGCTCTGCATGCCGCGCTCGCGTGCCGCACGCTCGATCGCCGCATCCGCCGCCCTCGCCAGGATCAGGCTTTGACAGGCGTCGTCGATGACCAGCATCTCCGCGATGGTTGAGCGGCCGGAAAAGCCGGCATGGCCGCAATCCGCGCAGCCCTGTGGTTGACGAATGTCTGGATCTCCAAGCGATTCAAGGTCGGTAACGGACCGCTCGAAGCTCTCCGCCCAATAGGTCGCCTGCGGATGCTCACAGGAACAACGGGAGCAGAGCTTGCGCACCAGGCGCTGCGCGATCACGCCCTTCAGCGTCGATGCCAGCAGATAGTTCTCGACGCCGATGTCGATCAGGCGCGTGATGGCGGACGCCGCGTTGTTGGTGTGGAGCGTCGAGAGCACGAGATGTCCGGTCAAGGATGCCTGAATGGCGATGCGCGCCGTCTCGAGATCGCGGATTTCGCCGATCATGATGATGTCCGGATCCTGCCGAAGCATCGAGCGCAGCGCGTGCGGAAACGTCAGCCCGATGTCCGACTGGACCTGGACCTGATTGATCCCCGGCATCTGGTACTCGATCGGATCCTCCACCGAGAAGATCTTGCGCTCGGTGTTGTTCAGCGCCTTTAGCGCCGTATACAAGGTGGTCGTCTTGCCGCTGCCGGTTGGCCCCGTCACCAGAATGATGCCGTTGGGCTGCTGCAGCAGGGCGTGCAGCGTGGCGATGTGCTCGTCCGAGAACCCTAGCTCGGCGAAGTCCAGGCTCACGCGATTGCGGTCCAGCACGCGCAGCACGACGCTTTCGCCGAAGGCCGTCGGAATTGTCGAGACGCGGAAGTCGATGTCGATGCCTCGAACGGCGATCTTGATGCGTCCGTCCTGGGGCAGCCGGCGCTCGGCAATGTCGAGCTTCGACATGATCTTGACGCGCGACGTGATCGCCGCCCGCAGATCCGCCGAGAGCACCTGAACCGAACGCAACACGCCGTCGATGCGGTAGCGCACCAGCACCTGATCCACGTTCGGCTCGATGTGAATGTCGGATGCGCGCGCCTCGACCGCATTGGCGATGATCTGGTTGACCAGGCGGATGATCGGCGCCTCGCTCGCCAGATCACGCAGCCGCTGGACATCGGCCTCATTGGCTTCCATGCCGCCGGCAATGCGGCTCTCGTCATGGCTCGTGTGGACCGGATAGAGCGCGCCGCACGCCTTGTCGAACTCTGCCGCCGTAAACAGCCGCATATCGACCGACAGCCCTGTCAGGAATGCCAGCGCCCGGACCGGATCGTGGTTGAACGGATCCGTCACGCCGACGGACAGCCGGCCGTCGTGGCTTCCGAGCGGCAGCACCCGGTTGTGACGCACGAACTCCGCTTCGACCAGTTGGGGCAAGACGGGCCCGGACGGGACCTCGTCGGCATGCACCAGATCGATAGCCAGAAACTTCGCAAGCGCCGCAACGAGACCTGTCTCCGGCACCAGCCCGAGCTTGGTCAGGACGGTGTCCAGCCGGTCGCCGGTCGTCTGCGACGCCCGGCCAGCCCGGTCGAGACTCATACGATCGAGGATGTTCTCCGCCAGCAGGAATTCGCCGAACCGTCGCAGCAGCTCGGCCCTGTCGGTCTCGAACACCAGATGGCACGGCGACGCGCGCGGCGCGCGGACGCCTGCAGCAGCGACAGGGTCTTGGAGAGTCATCGCCATCGCGTGTTCCGTCATCTCGTTGTCCAGCTCAGCACCCAATAGGGTTGCTGCGGGTTCTCGGTCAGACGAATCGCAACGTCGCCCTCGACCATGCGGGACGCAAAGGTGAACTCCGTTCTAATCGTGAAGGCGCGGCCGCGCAGAACGGTCATCGGATTGCCTTCGACCAGGCCGGAGTTGGCACGTCCGCCGTCACGCGCGGCGATGGCCGCCTCGGCGCTCTGCGCCGACATTCCCGGCAGCACGCGCAGAACCTCGCGCGGCGCGAGCTGCGGATCGACGAACTGCCGTCCCGAATGGACCGTCAGCGCCGGTGCAATCCGTTCAAAGATCGCGGGCGTCATATCCATCACCAGCAACAGCTCACCCACGCTCTGGAACGGACCGTTGCGCGGATGGTAGGCGGCATTGCGCGAGGCGTAGTCGCGGTCCTTGGCGCCGTTCAGGTGCTTCAGTGAGGTGGCCGTTCGCCAATCGACGATCTTGTCGGTCAAGCTGCCGGCAGCCTGCACGTCCAGCCCCGCGGACTGCAGCAGGCTGCTCAGCATGGCCTCGTCGGTTTGGTTGAGGTCGATCCGTCCCAGCTCATCTTGAACCCTGATGCCGATCTGCGTGCCGTTGAAATCGATTTTGTTGAGGCTGCCGTCGGCTCGCCAGCGGCGCTCCGCATTCGTTTCGAGCAGGCCATCGATGGCGGCGTTGACGCCGGCTTCGACGAGCGTGTTGAGACCGGCCTGCTCGATGCCGTTGTGAGCAAGGCTGTACGAGACGCTGCCCGACCACGACAGCGACAGCGACAGGACCGTCAGCAGTGTGAGACCCCAGAGCACCGACACGAGCGGCATGTCGTCCTTCCTCTCTGCTAGCGCCCGCGGCAGCGCATCGTGAGCGCGTCATAGACGCAAGCCACGTCCGCCTGCACGCGCGGCGCGATCACCAGCTCCGGCCAGTTGCGTCCGTCGCCGGGACGCATGAGGACGCGAAGGCGGATCAGGCCTGGACTATCGGTCTGCTCCTGCCAGTGGTTGCTCCACGCTGCATTGTCGCTCCCCGTCCCTCGCCCCGCATAGCTGAATTCGACCCGGTCAATGTTCGACACCAGCAGAGTCCGCTCCGGATTCTGCGGCACGGCCAATTCGGGGCGCGCCTGCAGCACGAGGTCGACCCGATCGCGCTGGCGATCCGCGAACAGCTTGAAGCGGAACCGGCCCGCGCCGCCGGAGACGGCCGGCGCATCGCTCAGGAATTCGAGGCTCTCGGCCTGGCCATCGAAATCGATCCGGTGCTGGGCTGCACCCTCACCCAGCACCATCGGATACAGATTGCCGATCAGCCGCCGCAGCACATCCTGGGCCGCGAGCTCGCGCTGAAACGCCTCGGCGCGCGCGCTGCCGCTACGCCAAGCCTGCAGGCCGAACTTGACGTTGTCGAACAGCAGGACGGCGAGCAGGCTGAACAGTGCGAGCGCAACCAGGACCTCGACCAGGGTGAAGCCCGCGCTGCCGTTATTCCGTTCGACTGCTTCCGACGAGGTCATCGACACTGCTCACTGCGACTTGGCGGCTCTGGGTCCGAGACGAAGCGTCGAGAGTGCAAAGGAGCGTGGGTCCTGCCCCTCCTGCCAGCCGATCTGGACGGAGACCTGGTACAGCTCGACCGGCCGCGCATCGCCGCCCTTCTCCGGACGATAGGGCTGCACCTCGAGGTGCCACCGATAGCCGCTCGCCTCGGTGCCGTCGCGCGCCTCGGTGCGCAGAGGAATGACGGTGCCGACCTGCGCCAAGACCGATTGTGCCAGCGACACGGCGCCTGCCAGACGTTCGGCCATTCCCGTCCGCGTCAGCCCTGTCGACAATAGGCTCATCACCAGGGTGAGACCGAGCGACAGCATGGCCAGCGCGACGATGACCTCCACCAGGGTGAAGCCAGCCTCGTCCTCGTCGGTCATGGCTGCTGCAGCGGCTGTCACGGCTGCCAGCTCGTCACATTGGCGTTGGCAGAGGCCTCGTCCTCACGCCCCTCGGGCCCGAGCGAGACGATGTCATAAGCGCCATGCTGCCCCGGGAATTTGTAGACATAGGGTCGCCCCCACGGATCGTTCGGAACCAAGGTGCCGCTCAGATAGGGGCCGTTCCAGCTAACTGCCGCGGCAGGCTTCTGGACCAGTGCGCCGAGTCCCTCGGCTGCAGTCGGATAGCGGCCATTATCGAGATGATAGAGGTCGAGCGCCGACGACAGGCTGCGGATCTGGATCCGCGCCGTCTTGAGCTTGGAGTCGGAGAGATAGCTCAGCACGCGCGGTCCGACCAATCCCATGATGAGGCCGATGATGGTGATGACGACCAGCATTTCGACCAGGGTGAACCCCGCCTCACCTTGGCTGCCGCGGCGCAGTCGTCGCCGCCCGCGCCACCTCGCGACACGATACGTCACGACGTCCCTGATCCCCGCCCACCCCAGCATCATCGCCTCCATCCCCTCAACATGCCGCCGCCGTGCGCACCGTCCCCGTCAGCCACTCGACGCAGAGCCGCACCTCGCGTCCGCCGAGCCCCAGGCTCAGATCGCCGCCGGTCGACGAGCCGTCCGGAAAGAAACGGAAACCGCCCACCGCCGGCCCCGACTGCGTCGCCGCCGCATAGGTCAGCTTCGCCTGGATGTCCGGTGCGAACGATCGCAGCTTCACTGCATCCGAGCCGAAGGTGCGGCGGTCGACATCGACGCTCAAGGTCATCATCCGGTTCTGCACAATCGCCGCGGCACGCGTGGCGCGCAGCGCTGAGGCAATCTCGCCGGTCGCCGCATCCAGGCTCACAGCGACGGCGCCGCGCGACAGCAGCGGCACCGCCGCGGTCGCTGCGAGCGCCAGGATCACCAGCACGGCCAGCATCTCGACCAGCGTGAAGCCTGCGCTCGTCTCCTCCGGCCAATGTGTCGTCAGCGCGCTCATCGCCCGGCCAGATCGTTGATGCTGAGCACCGCATTCATCACGGGCATGATCAGCGCGCCGATGATGACGGCGATACCGACCGTCATCGCCGGCGTCAGCGCCGCCATGAAGCGGTCGACACGGGTCTGCAGCTGCTTCTCCAGCATCTGCGCGACGCGCAGCAGCATGCGGTCGAGCTTGCCGGCCTCCTCGCCGACCGCGATCATCTGCAGCGCCACAGCCGGCAGCGCGACGAAGTCGCGCAACGCCCGGTGCAGCGCCGTGCCCTGTTGCACGGCCTCAATCGCCTGGTCCATGCCGGCCCGCAGATGGCGGTTGCCGACGACCTCGCTTGCCGATTTCGTTGCCGATATCAGCGGCACGCCGGCCATCAGCATGGTGCCGAGCGTGCGGGCGAACCGCGCGGTGTCCTGCTGCAGCAGGAAGCCGCCGAGCAGCGGCAGCCGCAAGGCGAGCCGGTCGAGCCGCCGACGGCGATCGGCATCGGCCATGGCAAATGCAAGCGCAGCACCGAGCAGCGCGATCGCCGCCAGGGTGGCGATCACGATCTCGAGCCAGTGTGCCTTCAACGCCAGCATGATCTGGATCGTCAGCGGCACGGGCTTGCCGCTCTGGGTGAAGATCGGCGCCATCGACGGGATCACGCCGCCGACGATGATCGCCAGCGTGGCGAGGCTGAGCACGATCAGCATCGACGGGTAGATCAGCGCCGACTGGACGCGCGCCCGGATCTCCGCCCGCCGCTCCAAGAGTTCGGCGAGCTCGACCAGCACCTGGGCGAGCCGCCCACCGGTCTCGCCGGCGCGCACGACAGCGATATAATCGGCGGGAAAGACGCGCGGCTGGCCCTGCATCGCCTCCGACAGCGGCCGGCCGTTGAGCACGTCGGCGAGCAGCGCCTCCACCAGCGTCCGCAGCCGCGGCGCGGACGCCTGCGTCTGCACGATGCGCAGCGCGTCGTCCATCGGGATGTCGGCGGCGCAGAGCGTGGAGAACTCGCGCGTGAACGCCAGCAAATCGCCGCGGTCGGAGCCGCCACTGAGCGAGATCTCGCGGTTCCACCATTTGGTGCCGTCGCTGTCCGCAGCGCGCATCTGGAACGGCGACAGGCCCTGCGCCCATAGCGCCGCATCCGCAGCCGCCACTGATGCAGCCTCGATCGTCCCCTCCGCGAAGGAGCCGTCGGTGCTATAGGCGCGGTAGCGGAAGCGCGGCATCAGTCCAAAATCCTGCGGCCGGTGTCCTCGGCGCGGCGCCGCACAGGCGGGCGGCGATGCGGCCCCTCGATCGCTATGTAGCGGCGATATTCCTCGGTGACGTTGCGCGCCTCGTCGAGGCTGCGCATCACATGCGGCCGGATCAGGATGATCAGCTCGGTCTTGCCGATCACGTTGTCGCGGCTGCCGGCGAAATTGCCGACGAAGGGAATGTCGCCGATGATCGGCAGCTGGCTGCGGCCGGTGGTGCGGCCCTCCTGGATCAACCCACCCAGCACCAGCGCATCGCCGTCGTTCACGACCACCGATGTCCTGATCCTGCGCTGCCGGATGGTTGGCGAATCGATATTCGAGGATGTGGTCGGCGCCACGCTCGACACCTCCTGCTCGATGTCGAGCAGCACCCGTCCGCTCTCGTTGATGCGCGGGATGATCGAGAGGATCACGCCCGTGTCCTTGTAGCTGACGGAATTGACGATCGGCGCACCCGTCGTCAGGGTCGAGGTCGCCGACTGCGTCGTGATCGGCACCTGATCGCCGATCTGCAGCACCGCTGGCTTGTTGTCCATCACGGTCAGCGACGGCGAGGAGACGATGTTGACGTTGGTGATCTGGTTCAGCGTGTCGATGGTCGTGGCAATGTTCGCCGCGGTCAGCGCATAGGAGAAGCCGGGGAACACCGAGCTGACCGCGCCGGAGGCCGCTTCCGTCAGGGTGAATTTCGAGCTGTTCTTGCGCATGTACCATTGCACGCCGAAGCGCAGATCGTCGTTCAAGGTGACCTCGGCGATGGTCGCCTCGATCAGCACCTGGTTCGGCATCTGGTCCAGCCGCTCGATCACCTGCAGTACGCGCTTGTAGTCAGCGTTGGCTGCCTCGATCAGGATCGCGTTCTTGGCCTCGTCGGCGACGATGCGCAGCCGCGGCCCATCCGCATCAGTGTCGCGGCCTGACGACGGAGCAGACGTTGCCGCAGCCGGCATGACGCTCGGGGCCGAGGTGGCCGGCGCCGAATTCCGCATTCCGCCGAAGCCACTGCCGGCCGAACCAAGCCCGCCAGTGAAGCCCGACGACGATGATCCGGACGACAGCCCGCCGCCGGACTGCGACGGTTGCGACTGCACGCTCGCCTCCTGATAGTTCGGCGCCACGGTGCGCCGCGCCGATGTCGTCTGCGTGTCCGCGGGGAACATTGACTGCAGCACGTCGACCAGCTCCTGCGCCCGCCGGTTCTGCACGGCGTAGGTGAAGAGCTGCTTCTCGCTGCCTTGCGCCTGCGCGTCGAGCTTGCGGATCCAGGTCTCGGCGCGGCGCAGATACTGGACCTGCGGCGAGATCACCAGGATCGAGCGCAGCCGCTTGTTGGGCACGAACTGCACCATGCCGGCCATTGGCCCGTCGCGATCTGAGGCAAACACGCTCTTAAGCTCGGTCGCGATCGCGTCGGGCGCCGAAGTTTTCACCGGGATCAGCGCGAACGACATGCCCTTCATCGTGTCGACGTCAAACAGCGCGATCGCGTCCATCATCGCCGCGATCTCCTGGCGATTGCCGGACAGCGTGATCAGGTTGCGCGCATCATCCACCCGCACCACACCGCCGCGCGGCGCGATCGGCTCGACCACACGCCGGATCTCCGACGCGGAGACATATTTCAGCTGCACCACCTGCAGCCCGTTGCCGACCATCTCGCCGCCGTCAGCCACGTCATCCGTGCGATACGCGCCCGACACCGCCGTCTGGTCCGCCGCCACGATGCGATAGATGCCGCGATTGTTGACCACGGCCGCATTGTTGGCCCGCAGCGCCGCCTGGAACAGATCGACGACCGCCGCCCGCGCCACCGGCTTCGGCGTCTGAATCGTGACCCGCCCCTCGATCCCCGGATCGACCGTGTATTTGACCCCGAGAATGTCCCCCAGCACCGTCTTCGCCGCCTGCGGCGCCGGGACGTTGACGAGATTGATGGTGACGCCGTCGGCGACATCCTCCGTGCCGCGCTGCACGGCGCCCGTCGGTGGCTCACCGACGAACCGCCCGGTGCCCTCGACCATCGTCGCCGGCCCGCCCTTGTTGTCGTCGAGAAGCGGCGAGCCGGACAGCCTGCCCGGCGAACGCGCACTCCCCGCAGGCGTCCGCATCGCGGCTTGCGCCTGCGCTGTCGCTCCGGCGTCCGCAGCACTCGTGCTCCAAGCGAAGGACGACGTGCCCTCCTCCATGGTCTGGCACGCCGACACCGCCAGAGCGACGGGGAGCGCCATCAACCCAATTCTGCGAACCCCGCCCCGCAACGCAATCACCCCGACTTCGAGCAGGTTGGCTGCTCAACGACTAACAACTGCAGTCTAAGTGCTTTCGATCGCGAGTGATATTGATTGCTGGATGTGCGATGGAGTCATGCACACACTTTTAGACACTTTTCCCAGAACAGTCGTTCTGCGCAATCAAGCAACAGATTCAGTTCGCGCCGATTTCGAGCGCTATTCGATCACGGTAGCTGGAGTCGTACACCCGCGACGTCCACGATCTGGGCTGCTCTAGAGTCCCTGCTGGGACGGGCGAGACCGGGGCTTCGCTATCGCATCTTCGCCGTGCAGCGAGATCTTGTTACCGCTCAATGTGTCGGACAAACATCGTCGGAAGAGTGCCCCCGATTGCGCCACCCAGGCGCTCAACCAGTTTGCCCGCAAGCCAACCTGCAGCAGCGAACGGCTCTCGTCCTACAATGCCACAGCCAGCGCATTCTGTAGACCGGCATCATTGTTGATGGACGCCAACATCGGAGAGGCCAGGAAGCTCGACTCGGCCGTGGAATACGTCGCCATTGCCTGCACGAGTTGAGCGATCTGTCTATCGGTATCGATGCCAGCGCTCGCCTCGCCAATACTCCCGAGGATCGCAGCCAGATTTACACCATCAGCATTGCCCCCCTCCGAGCTCGTCTGAGCGCTAATATTGGCCGCCTGAGCCGTACTTGCGACGGTCACCGCTGATGTCAAGGCAGGGCGCGTATCAATAACCGTCGTGGCAGCATCAACGGCAGCAGCTGCGACAGCTGAAGAGGAATTCACCCCGAGCTTGAAGATGGCGCCCTGGCCATACTGGCCGCCACCTTGCGTTCCTCCGAACAAGTTACCGGCGGCATCCATGATGAGCTGGCTAGGATACAAGCCGTTTAGACCAGTGAAAGTGCTCATGAAGACCGGGGCGCTGTCATAACCACTGCCGCTCTTGACAATCTTGAATATAGCTCCGTGTCCCGAGATACTGCCAGTACCGGTCGTTCCATATAGATTTCCCGCGGCATCCATCACCAAAGGTCCCGAGGGAAAGAGGCCTGCGCTGCTGAAAGACGCGAGCACGATCGGCGTGTTGCTGTAGCCGTTGCTCGTCTTCGCCAACTTATAGATGGCGCCATTGCCATTCCCGCCAGCGGCATCGACCCCGTAAAGATTGCCATCTGAATCCATGATCAGTCCGCCGGCTGGAGATATCGAACTGGAAAGCACGATCATTGCGCCATAGCTTCCTCCGGACTTCGGGATTTCAAAGACCGTCGTGGCCGTCGCTCCAAACAAGTTTCCGGCCGAATCAAAAATCAATTGACCGAAAGGTTGTACTCCGTTGCTGATGTTAAACGATGCGAGAACCGTCGGCGTGCTGCTGTACCCATTCGCTGTTTTGACGATCTCATAAACGGTCCCGCGACCACCGCTACCGCCCAGCATAGCGGTTCCGAGCAGGTTTCCATCCGCATCCATGGTGGGGCTGGATGGATAAGAACCGCTCGTGGCGTTATTGAACGAAACTAACGTCGTTACGCTGCTGTTCCACCCGCTGCCATTCTTGACAAGCTCATAAACGATACCCGCGTTGTTTGCGCCGCCCAGGCCGGACCCGAATATATTCCCAGCGGCGTCCACGAACAGACTGCTCGCGGAACCAATACCCGCGAGCGGCGTAGGCGAACTCCATCCGCTCCCGCTCTTGGCAAGCTCGAAGATCGCATAACCATAAGATGTAGTTCCAAAAAGATTTCCGCCCGAGTCCATCACCAGACCACCAGCGGGGCTTTGTCCGTTGTTGCCGTTGAACGAGGCCAGCACAGTTATTCCGCCATAGGCGGGAGCGACATATCCGGTGCTGCTGTCCGACAAGGTGAACGTGGTCGTGCCGCTAGTATTGGGCACGCCTTCGGCTGGAGCGAATGTCAACGCTCTCAGTTGGCCGGTGATCGTGGACGCGCTGCCCGACAGCGTATAGACGCCATTCGAACCGCTCAGTCCTGTACCCGACAAGATTCCGCCCGCCCCGCTCAACGTGATCGTCAGCGTATCCGTCGCGCCGACGTTTAGATCTTCGATCGTCACCGTGCTGAACGGATGAACCGACGCCTCCGACGTCGTCATCTGGCCTGTTATGGTGCCGGTAATCTTCGGCAGGACACCGGCATAGCTGTCAACGATCGCGGGACTCGTGCCGACATTGCCGTAGCTATCGGCCACTGTTGCAACGATCGCATTTCCACTCAAGCGCTGCAGCGCGACACTCGCCGAGAAAGTGCCGTTGGCCTGTACCGTCGCTGTGCCCACAGTCACGCCGTTGTCCGTCAGCGTGACGGACCGGCCAACGACCGTAGCGGCTCCACCCGAGACCACGGTCCCAGCGATGGTCTGGGTAGCTCCGTAGCCGTTGTGGGACACACCCGTAATGGCAACCGTCGGAGCCAGACTGTAAAGGAAATCGACCACAGATGCGCTGGAGCCAGTACTACCGAAGCTGTCGGTCACGCTCGCAACGATCGCGTTGCTTCCCTGGTTGGGCAATGTCACGGTTGCCGCAAAGCTGCCGTCCGCTTGCACGGTTGCCGTTCCTAGCGGCACGCCATTGTCGGTCAGGGTGACGGTCTGCCCGGCGACCTTGGCAATCCCACCCGATGTTACTGTCCCTGTGATGGTCTGAACGGCGACGTTGCTCGTTTCGGCAGCGCTCGTGATGGTCACAGTCGGCGCCGCGTTGTTGCGCAGGTCGACAACGCTCCCGCTCGCGCCGAACTGAAGCAGTTCGACCACAGTGCCCGCCCCCAGGAACTGGTCCTTGATCGTGAGTGTCTCGCCGCTCGACAGGATACGAAGCAGGAGGTCGTTTCCGCTGCGCGTGATGTCGACGTCGGCCGCGGTCAATCCCACGAGCTCGACGACGTCATTGCCGGTGTTGGCGACGACCTCCTGGATCACGTCGTTTCCAGATCCAGCCCGGAAGAGATAGGTATCTGCGCCGCTACCGCCGTTGAGGGCGTCGTTTCCGCCACGGCCGTCGATGATCTCCGCATTGGCCGTGCCGGTGATCGTGTCGGCCGCATCGGTGCCGAGAATGACCGGCTGGCTCGCAATGATGCCGCCGATGGCCGAAGCAGTCCACGTGACGCCGTCATTGAAGGTTACGCTCGCCAGATTGCCGCTGCTGAACTGGCCCTTCACGGTTATAGTCTTGCCTGTCAGCGTGTTCTCGATCACGAGATCGGCGCCATTGCCAGGCCGGCTCAGGATTACCGCTGTAGAGGCAATGTCCTGCATCACAAGCACGTTGTCGTTCGTGCTGTCCTCGATGACATCATTGCCGCCAGCCGACGTGTAGATATAGGTGTCGGCGCCGCTGCCGCCATTGAGATAGTCGTTCCCGGCGCCCCCTTTCAGCGTGTCGTTGCCGCCCAGCCCATACAGCGTGTCGTTGCCGCTGGTGCCACCGATCACGTCGTTGTTCTGGTCGAAGCCGGTAATGCTGGTCGCGCCCGCTGCCATCTGTTGCGCGATGTAGGCGCTCTCCAGCTGCTGCTTGCTCCACACCGTGCCGTCGCCGAGCACCACCTGCTCCAGACCGACGCTGCTGCTACCGCCGTCGAACGCCACCATGCGGATCGAGCCCGCCTGGTCGCTGAAACTCAACGTCACATCTCCACCGCTGCGGCCGATCACGAGGTTCGCTGGCGTCAGCCCTGCCCCCAGAACGAGCCTGTCGTTCGATCCATCGAACGCGGTGTTGTCCGTGATCGTATCATTGCCGTCACCAGCGTTGTAGATATAGGTGTCGGAGCCGCTGCCGCCGTCCAGGGCATCGTTCCCGGCCCCGCCGGTCAGCGTATCGTTGCCGCCCAAGCCAGACAGCGTGTCGTTACCGCTGGTGCCGACGATCACGTCGTTGTTCTGGTCGAAGCCGGTAATGCTGGTCGCGCCCGCTGCCATCTGTTGCGCGATGTAGGCGCTCTCCAGCTGCTGCTTGCTCCACACCGTGCCGTCGCCGAGCACCACCTGCTCCAGACCGACGCTGCTGCTACCGCCGTCGAACGCCACCATGCGGATCGAGCCCGCCTGGTCGCTGAAACTCAACGTCACATCTCCACCGCTGCGGCCGATCACGAGGTTGGCTGGCGTCAGGCCCGCCCCCAGAACGAGCCTGTCGTTCGATCCATCGAACGCGGTGTTGTCCGTGATCGTATCGTTGCCATCACCGGCGTTGTAGATATAGGTGTCGGAGCCGCTGCCGCCGTCCAGGGTATCGTTCCCCGCCCCGCCGGTCAGCGTATCGTTGCCGCCCAAGCTAGACAGCGTATCGTTACCGCTGGTGCCGATGATCACGTCATTGTTCTGGTCGAAGCCGGTAATGCTGGTCGCGCCCGCCGCCATCTGCTGCGCGATGTAGGCGCTCTCCAGCTGCTGCTTGCTCCACACCGTACCGTCGCCGAACGCCACCTGCTCGAGACCGACATTGGCGCCGCTGTCAAACGCCACCATGCGGATCGAACCCGCCTGATCGCTGAAGCTCAACGTGACGTCGCTGCCGCTCCGGCTGATCACGAGGTTGGCTGGCGTCAGGCCCGCCCCCAGAACGAGCCTGTCGTTCGATCCATCGAACGCGGTGTTGTCCGTGATCGTATCGTTGCCATCACCGGCGTTGTAGATATAGGTGTCGGAGCCGCTGCCGCCGTCCAGGGTATCGTTCCCCGCCCCGCCGGTCAGCGTATCGTTGCCGCCCAAGCTAGACAGCGTATCGTTACCGCTGGTGCCGATGATCACGTCGTTGTTCTGGTCGAAGCCGGTGATGCTGGTCGCGCCCGCCGCCATCTGTTGCGCGATGTAGGCGCTCTCCAGCTGCTGCTTGCTCCACACCGTCCCGTCGCCGAACACCACCTGCTCGAGACCGACATTGGCGCCGCTGTCAAACGCCACCATGCGGATCGAACCCGCCTGATCGCTGAAGCTCAACGTGACGTCGCTGCCGCTCCGGCTGATCACGAGGTTGGCTGGCGTCAGGCCCGCCCCCAGAACGAGCCTGTCGTTCGATCCATCGAACGCGGTGTTGTCCGTGATCGTATCGTTGCCATCACCGGCGTTGTAGATATAGGTGTCGGAGCCGCTGCCGCCGTCCAGGGTATCGTTCCCCGCCCCGCCGGTCAGCGTATCGTTGCCGCCCAAGCCAGACAGCGTGTCGTTACCGCTGGTGCCGATGATCACGTCATTGTTCTGGTCGAAGCCGGTAATGCTGGTCGCGCCCGCCGCCATCTGCTGCGCGATGTAGGCGTTCTCCAGCTGCTGCTTGCTCCAAATCGTCCCGTCGCCGAACACCACCTGCTCGATTCCGGTGCCAACTCCGCCGTCCTCCGCAACCAACCGGACGGAGCCTGGCTGGTTGGTAAAGGACAAGATGATGTCCGTACCATTTCGGCTGATCACCAAAGCCGACGGTGTCAGGCCCGCACCGAGCACCAGCTGGTCGGTGGCGCCGTCAAAGACCGAGCTATCGGTGATCCCGTCATTTCCGTCTCCCGCATTGTAAAGATACGTATCCGATCCACCGCCGCCGTCGATAGTGTCGTCGCCGAGTCCACCGGCGATGATTTCGGACCCACTGGTGCCGGTCAGCGTGTCGTTACCAGCCGTTCCGGCGATCGAGATCAGCATCGTACGCAAGATAGAAGGCGACCAGACGGTCCCGTCGGCGAAAATGATGCTTTCGACGCCTTGGCCATTGAGATTGTCCAGCTCCGCCTTCAGCAGCACCGAACCGCCGTCGCTACCTCCTTGCGTGCTTGGAGCTATGACCAGGGTGACGTCGTTGCCGTTACGCGTCAAGGACACGCGAGACGGCATGATATCGATCAGAATGAGCTTGTCGACGCTGCCATCTGCCGCGCCGCTCTCGGTGATCGTGTCATTGCCGTCACCGCCCTTGTAGAAGAACGTATCGGAGCCGGCGCCGCCATTGAGCTGATCAGCCCCAAGGCCGCCGTTGATGAAATCGACCCCAGATCCCCCATTCAGAGTGTCGTTGCCGGAGGTGCCGGAGATCAGCCGCCAGACCGCGCCGTCAGCGAAGGAGATCGTGTTCAGGCCTTTAGCGCCAGCGCCCAGAAAGGTGACACTATCGCTGGTGCCCGCGAGCACCACTGCGACGTCGCCATTGACGGCGGTCTGGACGGTCACCTCGGACTGTGCGATCCCCGCAGCCAGCTTCAACGTCGCTCCGGTGCCGGTCAGGGTAACGGTCGCATGGCCGATGCCGCGGTTGAAGATGACGACATCGTTGGCCGAGCCAGCCGTGACGGTATCGCCGCCCGGCCCAAGCTCGAAGATGTTGGTGCCGTAGGAGCTGCCGGTCAGAACGGTGTTCGTATCGGTCCCGATGTAGGTGAACGTCAGCGGCTTGGTCAGATTCCAATTCGTACCATCTGCAAAATGGACATTTTTCACCATCGCGGAGAAAGCCGCAAGGGCCGACTGGATCAGGACCGAGTCGGTCGAGCTGCGGAACCGGACGTACAAATCATTTCCGACGGCCTGCAGGAACGCGTCGCTTGCGGCAAGGCCGCGGCCGAACGCCAGGGTATCGGTTCCGCCGGCCTCGATGATCGTGTCTTGGCCATCGTCGGCGTTGAAGATGTAGGTGTCGTCACCGCCGCCGCCCTGCAGCACGTCGTTGCCGCGCAGCCCCTCGAGCGTATCGTTGATGCCGGAGCCAACGATCGTCTCGGCCGCATTGGTACCGAGCGTGACATTGTCCGTTCCACCGATCGCCGCAGCGAGGGTGTCGGAGCTCGACCACACCGTGCCATCATCGAACACGACCTGCTCGATGGTGCCGGTGCCGGCGAACTGGCCTGCCAAGGTCAGCCGGCTGCTGTGATCGGCCTCGAACAGCAGCAGGGCATTGTCGCCGCTGCGCACGACATGAACCTGGCTCGGCACGATGCCATGCAGCAGAACCGTATCACCATCGCTGCTGGCCTGATCGTCGATCACATCGACGCCATCGCCGAGCGAATAGATGTACGTGTCGGCGCCGCCACGCCCGATCAGCCGGTCGTTGCCCGCGCCGCCCGCCAGTGTATTGGCCGTATCGTCGCCGCCGAGGACATCGTCGCCACTGGTCCCTAGCAGCGACTTCGCCAGCAATGTCGCGCGGTCCCACACCGTGCCGTCGGCGAACTGCACGAGATCCACGCCGCCTGTCGTGCCTACCAGCTGATTACCGAGCACGACGCTGTCGCTGCCGCCGGCAATGCTCAGGACGATGTCCTGCCCGCCATTGGCCTGCGCCACCACGATGTCGGCCGGCGCGATATCAGCCGCAAACTGCAGGCGATCGATATCGGCCGCCGCGCCATTGTCGTTGATGCGATCACTGCCGCCACCGCGGCCGAACAGATAGGTATCGTTCCCGACGCCTCCCTCGAGGTAGTCGTTGCCACCGGCGCCGGCGAGTGTGTCGTTGCCGGCCGCGCCATAGATCGTATCATTCCCAGTTCCGCCGGTCAGGACATTGTCGGCGTAGTCGCCATAGAGGGTGGCGTTCGCCGGCGTCGGCAGGGTCGCCTGAGAGAGCAGGTCCGCCCGGCTCCAGACGGTGCCATCCGCGAACACGACCTGGTCGACGCCCCCGGTCTTGGCAATCAGCTGGTTCTGCAGGAGAACGCTGTCCGTCGTCCCGGCGATCGAGAGCAGCAGGTCGCGCCCGCCATTGACCTCGGTCACGGAAACGGCGCCGACGGCGATGCCAGCTCCCAATCGCAGCGTGTTGACCTCGCTGCTGTTCGAAGTGCCGTTGTCGAGAATCGTGTCCTGGCCGTCGCCGAGATTGAACAGATAGGAATCATTGCCGGCGCCGCCGACCAGCACATCACTGCCGGTGCCACCGGCCAGAACGTCGTCGCCTCCCGCGCCATACAGCGTGTCGTTGCCGGCGCCGCCGTTCAGAGTGTTGCCGAGATAGTCACCATAGAACGTGTCGTTGCCACCAGTCGGCGCCGTCGCCTGCGCCAGCAGCGCCGCGCGCGTCCACACCGTGCCGTCGGCAAAGACGACCTGATCGACGCCGCCGGTGGCCGACACCAGCTGGTTCTTCAACGTGATCCTATCCGTCGTGCCGCTGATCGCGAGCACGAGATCCGCGCCGCCATTCACCTCTGTCACGACCACAGTCGCAGGCAGGATCCCGCTGCCGAGCTGGAGCGTATTGGTCTCGCCGCTCGCGGCGCCATTGTCCGTGATCGTGTCCTGGCCATCACCGAGGTTGAACACATAGGTGTCATTGCCGACCCCGCCCGACAGTGTGTCGTTGCCAGCCCCGCCGATCAACGTATCGTCGCCGGCACCGCCCGACAGCGCATCGTTGCCCGCAGCGCCGTTCAGCGTATTGGCGTTGTAGTCGCCATAGAACGTATCATTGCCGCTCGTCGGCGCCGTCGCGAGCGCCAGCAGCGCCGCCCGGTTCCAAACCGTGCCATCGGCGAACACGACCTGATCGACGCCGCCGGCCGCTGACATCAGCTGATTGCGCAAGGTGATCTTGTCGGTGGTGCCGGTGATGCTCAGCACGAGATCCCCGGTGCCGGACTCCTTGACGGTGACCTGCGACACCGAAATCCCCGTTCCGAACTGCAGCGTGTTGACCTCTCCACTGCCGGCGCCGTTGTCGAAGATGGTGTCCTGGCCGTCACCGCGGTTGAAGATGTAGGTGTCATTGCCGAGCCCGCCCTGCAGCGTGTCATTGCCGAGCCCACCAATCAGGGTGTCGTCGCCGGCCTGGCCGTAGATCGTGTCGGCGCCCGATGTGCCGGTGAGCGCGTCGTTGCCTGATGTGCCGAAGATTGTAGCCACGAACACCTCATAAGTTGGGTAAGTGATAGTATCTAAAACTCGGAGCTCTTCAGTCCATCGAATCAGCTGCTCGCCGTCGAAGCCAGAATTTGTGCTTGCTTAGCTTGAAACACATTCGCGGCGATTCTTGTCGCAACCTGTAGATCAAGTAAGGTTTCAAGTTTGCTCAAGAGCGCATCGACATAAAGCCTATTGAATTTCTAAGCTGGAGAACCACGAGAGCCAAGCTTGCTATTCCAAAACGCTGCTATCCGATCCAACTCGTCCATTGGTATAGGAGGGTCGACTCGCGCAGCTGCCACTAGTTTCAGAATTTTTTCCACCGCTTCATGGTCAACGAGCTTTGTCAATTCTTGCGTTCTTTCTGCTTTCCAGTTTCGCCCTTCCTCTTCGGGATCGACTGCAGCGAGCATCGGATAAATGAGAAAGTTCTCCATATCGTCCCGAGCTAACCATTCGTCGATCATCAGAGGCAGGATTGTGGCTAGCACTTCTGCAGAAGCATACGCCGGGGAATCGGGCCGATTCGATATCTCATCATAGGAGAACTCCCCCGACATGAATTTTCGAAACATTGCCTCAGCTTCGGCTGATTCCAAAGTAGGATTCGCTCTGGCGTGCGGAGCCAATAGTTCCACCGGCTTCTTGCCTGTCATGCTCTTATCACTTTCTCAAGTGTGGCTGGGCCAACAAACTCCGACACTTATCAATAGCGCGTTCACGCTGTCTGACTTCCTCGACATGCCCCGGGTTCCCTCCCCGGAAGCACGCGTCATTAATGCGCTTTCGAGCATCCATACATTCAATGTGTAGATCAATTTTGTCATACAAAACTTCTACAGAATCAGTCCCAACGCAACGGGTTGCCGCACCGCACTTGGCTTTCACATCATCCTGCAAGCGCCGATGCTCATCATCCGTACAGTCTCCAGGCGGATCCAGAGCATTAGGAACGACTTGCTGACACATCTGCAAGATTAGCCCAACATACTTCCACCATAATGGCAACTTGGGCATCGGAATCTGCGGCACAGGTGTCGGACCCGGTACGGGTGCCGGTAACGGCCCCGGGAACGGAACTGGCACTACTACTTGCAAACCAGTAGGATCTACTTGCATTGTCGGCGCAGATTTAGCGTACGAATAGATGCTAGGCCCATTGATGAAGTCCAGGGGATCTGGCTGCACATACCGAGCTAACGTCGGGTCATAGTGCCGACTCCAATTGTAGTAGAGTCCAGATTCCAGCAGAAAATACTGTCCAGGAAAGCGCTGGTTGTTCGTAGCGGATCCAAGTATCAGATCCACTGCGCCGAACGGCAAAAAATACGCATTCCAGACCACGCTCTTTCCGTTGTCTGTCATCCGAATCGGACGGTAAAGCTGATCGACGTGGACGTACCAGAGCTTAGGCGTCCCCGTGTCGAGATCATCCGCCAGCGCGAGCGGCATATCGTCGAGCCATATATATTCCCGTGTGACACCGCCGGCAGCTGTCGCCTCGGCGATCAGATGACCGGTGAGGTCGTAGACATAATGCATGGTGCTTGGTGGCGAGACGGCCCGCACCGTGCGGACCGCCATGCGCTCCAGCCCGTCATAACTGTAATCGGCCGTGACGGCTGAATTGACGCTCAGTTCGTCAAGTCGCCCCCGGTTGTTATATCGGTAGGCATAGATCGTACCAGACCGGTTATCGATGGTGATATTGCCGGCCGCATCATGGCTGAACGCTCGGACGCCCGTTCCGTTTCTGGTCACGTCGACCAGCCGATTTGACGTCGTCTCGTAGTCTGTCACCTGCTCCGTAACAGTACCACGGCTGTCGTAGGACTCGAGAACCCGGTTGCCGACGGAATCGTAGGCATAGGCGAAAACGCCCCAGGGGCCGGTAGCACGTTCGAGCCGGCCGGTCGGTGTATAGGAATAATTTTCGCTGCGTGACGCGTCGAGGTTGTCGATAACATCCGTAATATTGACGCCGTCATTGCGGCTGTATTGCCGATTGAGCACGTCGGTTCCGGATGAAGTGTCCGTCACAAGCATCTGCCTGAGCAGGTAGTCCTGATCATACGTCTTGATCAGCGTCAGACCGTTGCCGTATGTCAGCGATTGCAACGGCCCCGCCGCGCCATACGTCACGTTAGACGCCAGAGGTACGGTAGCGCTGCCGGTCCGCGAGGTCACACCGGTGATGCGACCGAGCGCATCTCGTGTATAATCGACCACCCGCCCCGACGGATAGGTCATGCGGATGATGTTGCCATCGAGATCATAGCTGTATCCGACGGCATAGATGGCCGAGCCTGTGGCCTTGCGCTCCTGCGTCACCTGCCCGAGCGCGTCGAAGGTCCAGTCGATCGAGCCGGTCGCGTCCTGAATCCGGGTGACCCGCCCCTTACCCTTGTTGCCGTTGCTGATGTCGTCCCAGGTATAGGTGACGTTCTCGCTGGGCGCCGCCGGATATTGCTTCGCCAGTAGACGGCCGGCATTGTCATAGATCAGGTTGGTAACGACGCCACGGGCATCGACGATCTGCGTCGGCTTGCCCTGGACGTTGAAGGTGTAGGTCGTCGTGCCGCTGTCCGGGCTTACTCGCTGGATCATCTCGCCAAAACCGTTGCGGACGTAGCTGGTGGTCAGCGAGCGCGGGTCGGTATAGGCGGTGATGTCGTCGGCGCCGTTGCGGGTGACAGTGACGGCGTTGCCCTCCTCGTCCGTTGTGCCGATCAGTCGGTTGAGACCGTCGAAGCTCGATCCGAACACGTTCGCGCGGGGATCCGTGACCGAGACCTCGTTGTGGGTGCGATCATAGGCGTGGGTCCAGGTCTGCCCGGATGCGCCGACGAAGGTCAGCAGCCGGCCGAGCTCGTCGTATGTTGCCGTCTGCGACGCCTGCAGAATACCGCTCGGATCCTTGATCCGCCGCGCCGTGACGTTGCCGAGATTGTCGCGGTCGTATTCGACCGTGGCCCCGGTATTGTCCTGCACGCGGACGAGACGACGGCCGTCGTCATAGCTGTATTGCAGGAACGCGCCGTTGGGCCTGATAATCCTGCTGACGTCGCCCATGGGGTTATAGTCGAACGACGTCGTCGCGACCAGGCCGCTGGGATCGACGGCCGTGCTCTTCAAGCGGCCAAGGGGATCGTAGGTCAGGTTGATGTAGACGCCGTTGGGGTCGAGGACTGTGGTCGGCTGCCCACGCCCGTTGTGCGACATCACCTTAGTGACGTGGCCCACCTCGTTGGTGATCGTCGCCACGAAGCCGGTCTGGTCGTAGCTGTAGAGAACCGTATCTCCAGACCCTGGCAGCGGGCCATCGACAGAGGCGAGCAGCCCTGCCGTGGTGTAGCCGTAGGTCCAGGTTCTCGTCTGGCCGTTGGTCGAATATGGCACCGTCTGGCTGGTCGTATCGGTCTTCGTAAGCTGGGTCAGAAGACCGCCGGTCCAGGTGAAGTCAGTGGTCATGCCGGACTCGACCGCGCGCGAGGGAACATTGAGCGTCGGATGCCACGTGTAACTGTTCGACTGCGCGAGTGGCGTTCCATAGCCGCGCGTGACGACGATCGGATTGCCCCGGCTGTCGCGGACATAATGCGTGGTCCGCCCCTCTTCGTCGGTCTCGTCGGTGACATAGTTGTTGACGTCATAGCCGATGACGGAAGCCGAGCCGACGCAATTGGCAGATGGCTGCCCCTCGATACTGGCGAGAATGTTATTTCCCCTCGCGTCTTTGGTGTAATGATACACTGCGACCTTCGACAGCGGATTGGTCACAGTCGCCGTGTTCGCCGCATCATCATAAGCAATCGAATAGCGCTCGACGCCGCCCGCATGCTCCGATGTCAAAACCCGTCCCGTCGTATCGTAGGTCCAGGTCGCGTAGCGCACACCGGCCTCGTTGGTGATGGCGGTCAGAGCATAGGGAAAGCTCGCATTCTCGTAATGATAGCGGATCCGCGGATTGTCCGCCGGATCCGCGGTCGTGTCCGGCTGGATAACATATTCGAGGGCAAAGAAGTCCGCGGCCATCTTCAGCGGATCCGGATCGCCCGTGCCGACGATCGTGTACCGCGGAATGAACGTGTAGCGGTAGACCTGCCCACCCGGAACCGTCATCGTATCGAGCAGCCCCTGTGGCGTATAGGTGAACTGCAAGGTCCGTCCGAAGCTGTCGGCAACCTGAGTGTTGTTGCCTGCGCCGTCGTAAGTCAGATTTTGCGTATAGCCATTCTGGAAGATGATCGACTGCAGCACGCCGTTGGCGTCATAGACCCAACTCATATTATCGTCGGTCGTCAAGGTGTAGAGCTGCGTGGCGGCATTCTTGACCAACGTCGCGGCCCGGCTGCGATTGCCAATGACGAGGCTCTTCAGGCTCCAGTCGTAGTAGCTCTGCGCGTAGAGACCCGTGGAGCTGACGTAGCTGAAGAAGACCACCTCGCCGTTGGGGAGCGTAATCGTCACATTGCTGGGAGTTATGATGGCGCCGGTATCGAAATTCGACCGCCAACCGCTGCCTAGCCGCGACGGACGCAGATGCCCGCTCAGCGTCGCCTGATCGCTCGTATAGAACCGCTCGAACTTGAGCGACACGCCGCCATCGCTGCCGCTCCGCGTCGTGAAATCGGTATAGGTCTCGATCTTCATGCCGCTGCGAAGATCGACGGGATTGGCAATCTGATCTCGGCACGATGGGCAGTGATCCGCCGGGGGAAGGACCAGACAGCCGCTGCCAGAAGCAACCTCCCCAGGATCGCAGCCGAACAAGCCTACACCGCCGCGATACGCCCCGCCCGAATGACCATCACAACCGGCGCCAACCAGGACCCCGCCGCTGTTATAGTTATAATAACATTTATCTAGAACAACGCCTCCCTCTACAGCCCAATATTTCCAAAAATCCTGCCTCGCACACGTAATGCCATCTGAACAAACGTCGCCGTGTGGATTGAACCAGTGGCCGGCGATCGCAAACTGAGGTTCGAAGCAGACCATAAATGCGACGAGTACGATGATCTTCGAGAATATGATTGAGGACAGCCATTGTGATTGCCGTACGAATTTTCCAACCTGGATCATGTGCCCCAACGTCTGATTGCGCCAACAACAGCGACGAAAAGCGACTCAATTTAAGATTGACGTTATGGTACGATATCACCTGAACGTGTCAATCGAACAACACGGCTATCCACATTAGCTTCAAAGAAGTCGGCGGAGACTTGTAGCCGTCCTCGCGGATTAGTTTCACCGCTCGCGAAGACTCTCGGATTTGTATCTAAGCAGCGGCGACATCACATATTCGATGATCCGCCGCGTCCCCGTCTTTATCTCCACTGTCACCGCCATGCCGGGCGCGAGCGCGACCATCTTGTCCTCGACCTGCATCTGCTTCTCGTCCAACGACACCCGCGCCGAGTAGATGAACTCTTGCCCGGCCGGCTCGCTGGTCTCGGCGAGGGCGCCGGCGGGCTTACCGCCATTTTGCTTGTCAGCCGGCTTCTCGCGGACGATCGAGTCCTGCGAGACGCTCAGCACCTTGCCGTGGACGAGGCCGTAGCGGGTGAAGTTGAAGGTGTCGATCTTGATCTCGGCGGACTGGCCGACATTGACGAAGCCGATGTCGCGGTTGGAGATCATGACCTCAGTCTCGAGCTGGCTGTCGGCGGGCACGATGAGCATCAGTTGTTGCGCCGGTGTGACGGCGCCGCCGACGGTGTGCAGCGCGAGCTGCTGCACCGTGCCGTCGATCGGGGCGCGCAGCACCTGCTCGGCGATCTTGCGCTCGGCCTTGACGAGGTCCTGGGTCAGTTCGTCGGCCTTTTTCTCGGCGTCGGTGAGATCCGACAGCACCTGGCGCTCGAAGCCGGAGCGCGTCTGCGCGAGCTGCTGCTCCAGCGCCAGCCGCGCGGCCTCGATCTCGACCAGGCGCCGTGTCTGCACGATGCGCTCGCTCTGCTGGTCGATCAGCCGCGGCTGCGCATCGATGAAGGCGATCTGGTTGCCGTACTGGATCTCCTTGGCGTTGCGACGGATGTCGGCGGTCTCCTGCAGGAACGGCAAAGTAGCATCGATCTTGGCGATCGCGGCCTCGACCGACTGCGCCTCGGCGCGCTTCTGCGCGATCTGCTGCAGGTTGGAGGCGAGCTTCGACAGCTGCTCGGCAGCCTGGGCCTGCAAGGCGGCGCGGGTGCGCGCGATATCCGTGGGCGCTGCGCCCTCAGGCACGTTGAACGGCCGCAGCTCGGCGAGGTCAGCAAAGCTGTCGCGGAGCACGCCGAGCCGCGCTGCATCGAGCCTCGCCTGCATCAGACCTTGCGCCACGCGACGGCGCTCGGCGGCTGTCACGGTGCGGTCGAGTTCAACCAGCAGATCGCCGGCATGAACCTTGTCGCCATCCTGGACATGGATCGCGGCGACGACGCCCGCCTCCAGCGGCTGGATCGTCTTGGTGCGTCCGGTCGGCACGATCTTGCCCTGCGCCGAAGCAATGATGTCGACATGGCCCACGATCGACCAGCCGATTGCGATAATGAAGAACAGCATGATGGTGGCGGCGACAGCCCGGCCCCCGGGCGAGGCCGGCGTCTCCACGATCTCCAGTGCCGCGGGCAGAAACTCGCGCGCATCGTTGCGGCGACCCCGTCGCGCGTCGAGCGAGATCAGCGCGTTGTCCTGGCGCTTCGCCTCAGCCGACGACATGGAGCCCCGCCTGAATCTGGTGCAAGCTGGCATAGCGCCCGGCACGCTTGATCAGTTCTTCATGGGTGCCGTCCTCGACCAGGCGCCCATTCTCGATGGTGAGGATGCGGTCGGCATTGCGCACCGCCGACAGCCGGTGCGCAATGATGAACACGGTGCGCCCGGCGCAGATCTTGCGCATGTTGCGCTGGACGATGTTCTCGCTCTCATAGTCGAGCGCCGAGGTGGCCTCGTCGAAGATGAGGATGCGCGGATTGGTGACCAGCGCACGCGCAATCGCGATGCGCTGGCGCTGTCCGCCGGAGAGGCTCGCGCCGCGCTCGCCGACCATGGTGTCGTAGCCGTCTGGCAGGCCGAGAATGAACTCATGGGCGCCGGCGAGCTCGGCAGCCTGGATCACCCGCTCCATCGCCATGCCGGGATCGGCGAGCGCGATGTTGTCGCGGATCGAGCGGTTGAACAGCACGTTCTCCTGCAGCACCGCGCCGATCTGCCGCCGCAGCCAGGTGACGTCGGCCACCGTGAGATCGACGCCGTCGATCAGGATGCGCCCGCCCTCAGGGACATAGAGCCGCTGGATCAGCTTGGTCAGCGTCGACTTGCCGGAGCCGGAGGGGCCGACGATGCCGACCACTTGGCCGACCGGCACCTTCAGGCTGACATCGTGCAGTGCCAGCGGACCATCGACGCGGTAGCGGAAATCGACGTGATCGAACACGACCTCGCCGCGTACCGGCGGCAGCGCCGCACGACCAGGATTGAGGGCGGGCTCCGGCGTCGTGTTGAGAATGTCGCCGAGCCGGGCCACCGACAGCCGCGCCTGATGAAAATCCTGCCACAGCTGCGCCAGCCGCAGCACCGGCTGCGCCACGCGCCCGGCCAGCATGTTGAAGGCGATCAGTTCGCCGACGCTCAAGTCTCCCGCGATCACCAGATGCGCGCCGAAATACAAGGTCAGCGCGGTGACGATCTTGCTGATGAACTGCACCGACTGGCTGGCCCAATTGCCGAGCGACAGCACATCGAAGCTGGCGCCGACATAGCCGGCGAGCTGCTCCTCCCAGCGCCGCTGCATCTGCGGCTCGATCGCCATCGCCTTCAAGGTCTGGATCGCGGTCACGGTCTCGACCAGGAACGCCTGGTTCTCGGCGCCGCGATCGAACTTGACATCGAGCCGCTTCTTGAAGATCGGCGTCACACCGGCCGACAGCGCGATATAGAACGGGAACGAGCCGACCACGATCCAGGAGAGGAACGGCGAGTAGTAGAACATCACGCCCAGAAACACGAAGGTGAAGGCGAGGTCGATGACCAGGGTCAGCGCCGAGCTGGTGATGAAGTTCCTGATGTTCTCCAGCTCGCGCACCCGCGCCACCGAATCACCGGCCCGCCGCGCCTCGAAATAGGCGATCGGCAGCGCCACCAGATGGCGGAACAGCCGCGCGCCGAGCTCAACATCGATACGGTTGGTGGTGTGCGAGAAGACGTAGGTTCGAAGCCCGCCCAGCACCGTCTCGAAGATGGTCACGGTGACGAGTCCGAACACCAGTACGTCGAGCGTGGTGTAGCCGCGATGGGTCAGCACCTTGTCGGTGACGACCTGGAAGAACAGCGGCGTCACCAGGCCGAACAGCTGCAGGAAGAACGAGGCTAGCAGCACCTCGCCGAGCAGCCGGCGATATTTGTGCATCGCCTGCAGGAACCAGGTGATGTCGAAGCGCCGCGCGAGATCGGTGAGCGAGGCGCGGCGCGCCATCAGCACCACCATGCCGGTCCAATTGGATTCGAACTCGGCGCGCTTGAGGCTTTGCGGCCGGTGGACGAGCGGATCCTGGATCAGCGCAGCTTCGAACGTGACCTGTCCTAATATGACGAATGAGCCATCCAACCGCGCCACGATCGCCGGCAGCGGTAGCTTGGCGAGCCCATCCCACGTCTGCTGGACCGCCCGCGCTTTCAGCTTCAGCTGCTTGGCGCAGCGAAGCATCTCGGTCACGCCGACCGGCTCTCCCGCCAGCTGATGTGCAATCTGCGCCGGATCGATAGCGACCTGATGAAACCGCAGCAGCAATGTCAGGCAGTCGAGCCCCGTATCCCTCTGCCCCGCGTCCATTGCCCCAAACTACCGATAGTTGTGCGAGGATATGGTGCACAGGAGGCTATTGGCTGGCAAGATCGAGCTGGGTTGTGCGTCCGTAATTTTACCGATGTTTCAAATCAGCAACAAACCAACTGCCTACTGATTGCAAAGATCACTCAAAGTGACCCATGGCTAGCACCCACTCTCCCGACTGTGATGCAGACTAATTCTCGCAGTTTCCGTCGGTTGTCTGCTCTCGTCGTCAAAATTCAGATGACAGTTGTGAATGTGCCGCTCGGCTTGGAATTCGATCAGGGCCATCGTGCGGTGCCGGCCGCACAGATGTAGGAAACGAGCGTGCTAGCCCGTCCGCACTAGCACAGATCTAACATTGACCGTGCATCCATTGACGAGCCCGCGCCGATCCCGCCCCTATCGGCTATAGATCGGTGAGCAATGCGGCCTAACAGTGCAACACTTGAGACGATCGATAGACAGCTGCGATGCGGCCGGATCTCGCACCCGTAAGTGGTCGAGAGAGAGTTGTCATCCGTCCTTCTCGTGGCGAAAAATGACCCACGGGCCGCGCCATTTCATCGCTCGGGATCATCGGAGGATAACGTCCTCCGGGCGATCACCTCGTGAAGAGCCGCTCTGACCTGCTCGACCACTTCGGCCCAGTCGCGTCTCTCGCGCTGCCGGAAAAGTCGCATCGTCGGGTACCAAACGCTGTCGTCACGGTCGAGCAACCAGCGATAATCCGGCGTGTACGACAGAAGCGTCCAGGTAGGACGACCAAGCGCGCCGGCGAGATGGGCGACACTGGTATCGACCGTGACGACGAGATCCAGGCATGAGATCAGCGCGGCCGTGTCCGCGAAATCGGTGAGTTGTCTCGTCAGGTCCAAGATCTGGCTCGCCTCCTGCAGCGCAGCCTTGTCTTCGGCCTTGGGCTCCTTCTGCAGACTGACGAACGCCGCTTCTTCGCCGAGCAGCTGGGAGAACGTGCGCAACGGAATGGAGCGATTGTGGTCGTCCAGATGATTTGGGTTGCCTGACCAGACCAAGCCGACACGCAGTTTTTCATGCGCACCGAGACGCTCCTCCCAGAATTGGATCCGTTCCGGATTAGGCGCCGGCAAATAAGAGACGGGTGCAGGAATCGTCCCCAACACCGTTCGAAACGCGAACGGAAGGCTCATGATCGGGCAATGGAAATCAACAGCGGCTAGGTCGGTGGCCTCCGAAATCCGAATACACTGCGAAATTCCGGGCGTATTTGATAATAGGGAAAGCAACGACTTTTGGACGGCAAGAATGACGCGGGCGCCCAGCGCTGCGACCATCGGCACGTAGCGGGCAAACTGGATCGTATCGCCCAGCCCTTCGTCGGCTGCGATGATAATGGTCTTTCCCGCGATGTCGTCCTCGCCCTGCCACATCGGTTGCTGAAACCGGGGATAGGAACTCGGTAAATTCCAACGAGCCTCTCGCCCCGACCAGCCCGCGTCGAAATTCCCCAACAGGAGATTCAAATGAGCTGCTCCCAGATCAGCCAAAGCGTCGCTCGGATGGACGTCCTTCAACCGCCTGTAGATCTCGAACGCTTCGTCGAATCGACGAAGCTTCGTCAGGACAGCCGCCTTGTCGTGCAGCGCATCTCTGGAGCCAGGTTGCAGAGCCAAAGCTAGCTCGAACCATTCCAACGCCTCTTCGTCTCTGCGCATCGTGCGCAAGACAATGCCTGTCTTGACGCAAATATCGGAATTGCCCGGCTCTATGTCGTGGGCTCGCCGGCAGATCGAAAGAGCCTCGTCGAAGCGCTTCAGGGCATTCAGAAGCGCACCACGCATCATGAGAGTCGGCACATGGTTGGGCCGTAAAGCGTCGCTCAGGTCGAGATATGCGAGCGCTTCCTCGATCCGTCCCAACCGTTGAAGCGTAATGCCGCACTGGTTTGCGGCATCCCAATTCTGGGGGTTCAGTTCCAGCACGCGTTGGAAGCTCGATACAGCGTCGGCGAGCTGCTGCAGTTGAACAAGAGCGTTCCCCCTCAGCATCCACAAATCCGCGCTTTCGAGACCGAGCGCTCTCGCCTTATCGAATACCTTGATCACCTCATCTGAGCGTCCCTGAACCTGCAGCACGGTGCCAAGACTCAAGAAGTATTGCGGCTGACCATCCTGCTGGATCGCGCGGGACACCCATTGTAGAGCAGCATCGTATTGCCGTGCCTCCAGCGCGAGAATGCCCAGCAAGTTGAGTGTCGGCGCGTGCCCTCCATCGATCGCGAGCGCCAGGTGGCAACACCCCTCGGCATCTGCGTGGCGGCCACTCGCGATCTCACGCAAAGCTGATTCATACAAAATCGCAGCACCATCGGGCTGAATAGGTTTGGGCTGCGCCTTCGTATGCGAAGCCCGACGCTCTCGACGGTTCATTGTTGCAAGTTGCTCCAGCTGCAATTTCAGAATAGGTGATTCTCACTCTGGTTGAAAAGTCAAAATTCTATCTCGGAGTGCGCGCCAACACGCAATGGTTGTAATTCTAACGTCGAATGTCGTGATAAGCTAGACCATTAATTGAAATGAGTAACGGAGGAGATATCCCGTCAGCGGTGCGACGTATCCGATGCTCTGTATTCAAGCCGATCCTTCGGCCAGGATGGCATGTAGACGCCGAGCGGGTTCCTGCGCAGCCGTCCGCATTGTCGGGCATCGTGAACAAAATGCTGAGGATCGCAGTCCAGCGTTCAGTCACACTCAGCGAGCCCTTCTCTTAGCGCCGCTCGATCCGAGACCTGAGTCCTGCCGAGCCGCGTGAAGAGATCGTTCCACCGGGCGGAATCATTGAGCGCGGCAGCCCCAAGTTCAGTCGTGAAGTCACACGCGCGCAGCCAGTTCTGACGAAGCACGATGCCGTCGGCCGGCAGGCCTCTTAGGTCTTCGATGAAGCGTGCAAGATGGAAGGCAATTTGCGGGTCCGTCGGCGTGTGATCGGCAATGGCCGGTGCCACGCGCAGGACCTCGCCGAGCTTGCGACCCGCACCTCGACCACCCAAGGGTACCGCGCATCGATTGCCAGATCAGCGCAGGAACAAAGATGGCAGCGAGCCCGAGAGGCCCGTGACTGACTTGCCGAGGCGGTGCGATCTCGCGCGACCACGTCACGAGAAGAAGGAAGCCGAGGCCGCTATCCATCAGGCAAGCCGACCTGAGGCAAGCATGAGCCGCTGGCAGTAGGTCCCCTGCGACCGGCGCACCCGCCGCAAAGGGTAGATGTGGGAGATTGAGCTCGGCCGACAACCTTGGCGTCGACGGCCCGGAGCTCCCGCCGTCGCAGCGTCTTCAGGAGATCCCGCTGAACGACGATCCGCTGAACGTGCCGTCTCGGCTCCGAAGCCGCCGTGGGCGAGCGGCATGGGCTCCTCTCGACTAGCCGATGATCGAGCCAGGTCGCGCCCTCCCCCTTCGCTTGTCTGCAAGGCTGAGGTCGGAGCCGTTGCCAGCACCAAGGTGGGCCACGCCTCGTCCACCCGCCGAAGCGGCGGACGTCGACGATGCCACCGGCCGGCGACGCCTGCGCGAAGGCTTCGACCCCGCGAAAGGGGACATGGTGCGCCCGGCCATCGACGCCGTCGATTACTGCGTCGGCCTCGTCCGTCAGTTCGTCATGCAGCCCACGGTCGACGAACCGGCCGAGGATCGGCGAGGTAGCCTCAAAACCCTCAATGGAGTAATCCGAGACGGCCCACTCCTCCCTTCGGACGGTGAACGCCCAATAATGTTGGCGCGTGCGCCGGGCTCCCGCATCTTCCGCTCGGCCACGAGCTCGACCATCCATTCGTTCGGGCCGGCTGCGGTCGCGAGCCCAGGCGCTCCAAATACTGCAGACGCCCGCGCATCAGGCCAACGACTTCGGTATCCGCCGCCGCGCCACGTCTCGATAGAGATCGATGGCACCGATCTCGTTAGCGGCCATCCGGATCTCGCGGTCGAGCCGCGTCCAGCGATCGGCCGTGATCTCCTTCTCGAGCGAGCTGCGGATCTCGTGCTCAGACTTCGGACCGAGCTTGAGCGCAACCAGCTCCTCGGCGCGAGAACGCAGGCCGCGGCTGATGGAGTTCCGGGAGATGACGAGACTCGCGCCCGTCTCGTCGACGCCGCGGACCAGCACATGCACGTGCAGGTATCCTTCTTCCAGTGGTCGACCGCGATCCACTCCAGACGCGTCGAGAGATCGGCTTCCATCTCCCGGACCAGATCGCAGGTGAACGCTTTGAGATTCACAATGTCAGCGGCGCCCTCGGGCGAGACGATGAAACGAAAATGACGCCGGTCACCCCTACCCCGCGCCTCGAACCCAACCTCATCCGCATGATCGCCTGCCGCATCAAACATCCGCGCCGGCTCGCCATCGCGGGCGACCCCGTCCCGCTTGAGGTAGGCGAGATGCGTCGCCAAGGCGCCGAGCGAAACGCCCGCCCTTACGCTTGCAATCGCGCGTTGACCGTGACGCGGCGCACGGAGGCGAACAGACGCTCACCGCTGAAGCTGGGCCGGCTTCGGCCGGAGGCTGAACGAGCGCGCACCGCATGGCGTCCATTGATCACCGACAACGGTACGACATGACCCGCTGCATTCGCAGCGCGCGGTTGATGAAGCTCTCGGCCTTCGTGCCACGTGCCTGACGAACGCGGCCCGGGCGGATATGGAACTCGCGCTCACTGGTGCTCATACATGGCGCCCCACGACGGGGTTAACAGCTAGAGTGCCGAAAACAACATTGATTTCGCTATTGAAAACACCGAGCGCGGCACGCGCTCCGACCGACCGGCACGGCTGAACGCGAGCCATGTCAATGGCTTGGCATTCAACCGGCGAGCCGCTTTTATCTTGCCGCTTTAATCGGCCGGGTGTTTTGCCTCTCTGCCACGATCGTCTTCGTCGCTTTCGCCATCGGTGCTCTCCATCTTCATCGTCAAAAACACGTCTGCAGCGCAGCCTGATCTGCAGCTCGTTGACAGCGAGGAGTCCCAGTGCGCCGTGCAGCTTTCCGCGCTCAGAGACGGCGTGGCGCTCCTGCACGATGGCAGCAGCATAGCCGTCGCGGCGCAATTTTCCATCGGTCTGACGGAGCCACGTCACAGGCAATTTTGCGCGATCGCGCCGTCCCTTCGGACACCGCCTCGCAGGCAAGATAGCGTGCGTTCCGTCGTCTTGGATCTGCACCGGTCCTCATCCGCTGACAGCGGAGCTCCATCACTTCGCGCGTCGTCCGCGACGCCTGTTCGTTGCTGCCGGGCTGTTGCTACCATTCACGCCAGCGCTCCCAGCAGCCTGCGATCCTTGCGCTTGGCATGCGCGGCCGCGTCGGCGGTGCTGACGGCCTGATCGCCGCAATACGCCGTGCCGTCGCACCACATCGCGTGCATGATCACCGCCAGTTTGCGCGCCACCGCGACCACCGCCTTGCGGCATCCAGAGCGCTTGGCAACCGCCAGTCCCCAGGTCTTGACCTTGTCACGACGCTTGAAGCGCGTCAGCAGCGCGCTCGCCGCCTCGTAGAGCGCGCGCCGCACATCGGCGTCGCCCGCCTTGCTGATCGGCCCCTGCACATCGATCGAGGTGCCCGACTGCCAGCGCCGCGACGTCAGGCCAAAATACGCCGCGACATCGCGTGAAAGCCGAAAGCGCGACGGATCGTCGATCGCCGTCATGAAGCTCAGCGCGGCGATCGGCCCGACGCCTGGAATCTGCATGAAGGGCCGGCACAGCTCGTGTCCGGCGACCAGCTTGACGACCAGGCCATGCAGCCGACAGTACTCCTTCCACAGCGCCGCACGGGCATAGAGCATGGCATCGATCAGCTCGCTGATCAGCGCGTCGCCGGCCACCGCGTCGCGCACGGCCTGCGCAAAGGCGCCGCGGCCGACGCGGTTGAGCCGGATGCCGAACGCCTTCAAGGAGTGCCGGATCGCGTTCTTGAGATCGAGGAATTTGCGCTTGAGATTGCGTCGATGCGTCAGCAGCAGGCGCAGCCGGTAGCACGGCGCGGTCTTGATGTGCGCGCGCCGGAACCAGCCGGTGCGCATGATGTGCGCGATCCCGAGCGCGTCCGCACGGTCGGTCTTGTTGCGCTGGCATGCAGCGCGGCGCGCACGTGCTGGGTCTCCAGACAGATCGCCGGCAGGCCGCGACGGAGCAATTCGCCATGCAGCCACGGCGACAGCGCGCCGGCCTCGTGGCCGACCCGCCGCAGCCGGTCGAGATAGGGCGACAGTGCGCCCTTGATGGCGTCCCGGTCGGTCATCGCCGCGACCTCCAGCAGCACGCCGCCCTTGTCGTCGACCACGCAATCGCGGTCTGATCCATGCCGACATCCAGTCCGCAGAAGAACTCCATGGCGCGCCTCCTGTGTTGGTGAGAGCGCTCATTCTGCATGGCCGCCGCTGTCGCGTTAGCAGCTGGACGGTCAGGCCGATTACGGACGGCACTGGCCCTGGAACGTCGCCTGGTAACCGTCCGGTCTCTGCACACCTTCCCCTCGTGTGTTGTCGTTCCATTTCGGACTCTCTGCTGCTTTGGAGAATCTAAACATTTCGAGAACAAAGCGCGCCGCGAATGGTGGTCGCTCCACATCGAAACGTGGCGTCGGAGCGGTCTCGGGATCCGCAGATACTGCCAGCAACAACGTCTGACCGAGAACACGCTACGGCGTTGGCTGAAGCGGCTGGCCGGCAACGAGACTGCGCTTAAGCTTGAGAATTATAGACGGAATTGCGCCGCGAGCGCGCCCGGGAAGAGCGAGAAAAGGCGCTCCGAAAGCAGAAGCAGCGCAGGTTCACGGTCACCTCGGATGTGCGCAACCGGGCGTCTCAGGCATTCTGGGCGATGCATGTCGAGGCACTAAACTGGAGTGGAATGGAGCTCCGCGCCTACTCCGCGGCGATGCAGCTGTCGCCGCATTCGCTGCGCAAATGGCGCGACCGACTGGCCGCCGGCGAGGTGACGATCGACTGGCGCGACCATCTTCATCCCTCCGCCCGTCCCGCCGTTAGCACTGGTGCCAGGAACTCACAGCCCGAAAGCCGCTTGACGGCCGCCGAGATCGGCGATCCGGCCGCGCCCAAAATGCCTACCCGGCGCTTCTTCAGCGACTAGGAGAAGCTCGCAATTGCCAGGGAGACCGAGCTGCCGGGCGCCAAGGTCTCGGCCGTCGCCCGCAAGAATGGGATCGTCACCGGGCTGCTGTTCCGCTGGCGCGCGCAGTTCGGCATCGCGCAAAAGAAGCGCTCCAAGCTCGCCCGTGTTGTGCTGCCCGACGACATGCCCGCCGCACGCGCCCTGCGCGATCTCGTGCGTCCACCGGAGGACATGATGGCCATCGACCTCCATGATGGACGGCGTGTCTTCGCTCCCGGTGGCAGCGATCCGGATGAGGTGCGGGCGCAGATCGAAAGCGGAGATGCAGACGTGAAGGTGCACCTGGCACTCGGCTAAACCGACATGCGCAAGGGCACGGACGGCCTTGCGATGCGGTCCAGGAAACGCTGAAGGAGGATCCGTTCTCCGGTTATCTGTTTCCCTTCCGCGGCAAGAAGGCATCGATCTTGAAGGTCGTGTTCTGGGACGGAAACGGGCTTTGTCTGTTCAACGCATCGACCAGGGCGGCTTCGTGTGGCCGCGGTTATGGCGGCTATGATGGCTCGATCACTCTCACGCCGGCGCAGCTCGCGATGCTGATCGAAGGCATCGACAGGCGCGCGCCAGAACGCGTATGGAAGACTGCGATTGCGGGATGATCCGCAAACACTGGTGCTGAACTGAGTTGCGATTCTTCTACGAATCAGCGTGTTCGAGCACCATTGGACATGCAGCTCGATCTCACCGATCCTGAGCTTCTGCAGCGCCTGGTGCGCGACATTGCTGCTGCGATCGACCATCGCGACACCGAGATCGAGCGTCTCAAGTCCATCATCAAAAAGCTGCAGCGAATGCAGTTCGGCCGCAGCTCCGAGCGCATCGATCCCGACCAGCTTGCATTCGGTCTGCAGGATCTCGACGGCGACATTGGCCGCGCCGAAGAAGCGCAACCGAAGGTCACACCGGATGCCGAATCTCCGCCGCGACGTCGTGCGCTGCCCGATCGTCTGCCACGAAGACGTTCTGCTCGACGTTCAGGACCGGGTCTGCAGCTGCTGTGGCGGTGCTCTTCATCTGATCGGCGAGAGCATCAGCGAGACGCTGGATTGGGTGCTGCCCAGCTTCGCGTTGTGTGTACGACCCGTCCTAAATTACGCCTGCCGAGCCTGCAACACCGTGGTGCAAGCCGGCGCGCCGGAACGATCGATCGCCGGTGGCCTGGCGACGCCGCCGCTGCTCGTGACACGCCGATCCCGATGCTCGCTAGCGGCCGCGGACGAACCAAGACGGGACGGCTCTGGGTGTACGCGTGCGAGCAACGGCCCTGGAGCGGCGCCGACCCTCCGGCGGCAATCTACCTGCTCGCTCAGGATCGCAAGGCGGAGCGACCTGTCGCACATCTTGCCGCCTTCAAAGGGATCCTGCATATCGACGGATACGCCGGCTTCGAACAGCTGGCCGACAAGGAGGGCATCACGCTCGCAGCGTGTTGGAGCCACTCGCGACGCAAGTTCTACGATGTGGCCGAAGCCACCGCGTGTCCCGTCGCAACAGAAGCCCTGCGCCGGATCGGCCAACTCTATGCGATCGAGGCGCGTATCCGCGGCCAATCGCAGGGCGTTCGCCAAGCCAATTGTCGACGCGCTGAACGCCTGGCTCGATGCGCAGCTCCACCTGGTCTCCGGACGCAGCATGCTCGCCGAAGCGATCCGCTATGCGCTCTCGTGCTGGCACGACCTAACGCGCTTCCTGAACGATGGCCGCGTCGAACTCCACACCAATTCGGTCGAACGCGCGATCCGCCCTATCACCCTCGCCCGCAAGAACCACCTGTTCGCCAGGAGCGACGGCGGCGGCCATCGATGGGCAGTGATCAGCTCTCTGATCACCACATGCAAGCTGAACGACATCGAGCCCTATGCTTACCTCCGGATGTCCTGCAGCAGTTGGTCGACAGACATCCCGTCAATCGCCTCGAGGAATTTCTGCCGTGGAGCTGGACGCTGAATTATCATGTCAAGACCTGATGGATGTGCAGCGACCGGACGCTCAAAGATCAGCCGGCAGCACAGTAAGAACACAGCTGCGACCGCGGCTGCTCTACCATAGTCGCTCACTACACGTGAATGTTGCCGCGCCCAGCGACAGCTCACTCGCAATCTGGCTGGGCAGAATTTCGGGTCAACTGAAGTGACTTCAATTAGTCGCCGGGTCATCCCGCCGCCGACCTTCTGGAGATTAGTTGACTGATAAGCTAAGATATCTAATCAGAACTCCGGCCGTTGTCCTGCATTAGTTCATCCGCCGTAGTCTTTTCCCACCTGAGTACATTTCCAAACCAAGCTGCCTCAGTTCTATTTTTTGCGTGCAGCTTTCTGAGCACGTTTTTAACGTGCAACTTGACGGTACGTTCTGCCATAACCAAGGCGCTTGCAATCGCTTTGTTGCTTCGACCGCTCGCCAACTCCATGAGAACCTCCTTTTCGCGCTGGGTAAGAAGCTCACCCTGAGGCACCGAATGCCGCTGGCCAGCGCTTCCATGCACGACGGACTCGATCGCGCGCTCAAGCTTGCTCTCCATTCTCTCGTCAGAAGAAAAAATGTGGATATAGGGGCGCGCCCAACGGCGGAAGGTTACTATCGCTTCAATCGATCCCACTGCATCTGAAAGCGTGATAACTGGAGAAGGAAAATTAGCTTCGCGGAGCTGTCGAACAATTTGGCTCCCGGGTTCGCCCGAATGATGGGACGCGATAACGATACAGGCAGGGGCTTTGCGCCTGAACGCGTCCAGTAGTTCCGCTTCTTCCCTGAAGCTGCGCACATCATACCCCAGACTGAAAAGGAATCCCGAAAGGCTATCTCGCGCGCTCTTCTCCATCGCCAGAAGAAAGATCACGCGCGACGCGCTACCAACCGATTCACGCTCAGCACTGTGGAAGAGGCTATCTTCCTCATCACTTATTCCCGCAATGTCGACAGCAATTCTGCTAACGGGTCGACGCTCGATAGCAGAAAGTGTTCGAAGGGCATCCGCGATGCGGTCTGCTTGATCCCCGAAGCCGCCGTCGATCGGGATCGGAAATCGAATTGATCTTGCAGCACCACTCACTTGCCTCGATGCAATTACCACCCCCTCAATTTTTGAGTTGTCAACGCTCCAACCTGTTCTGCGCAAATACTGAACAACTCTTCTCGCATCCAGATCAGATGCCAAGCTCGCCGCCTGGTCGACCTCTATCACGAGACATACCTCGCTTCCGCAGCCGTGATCATCCTCTCAATTGCCTCCCTATTCAGGCGCTGATCAATAGGAATTCTGATCCGCGCCGAAGATCTATTCTCCGGCTTCGCCGTGTCGGTCGACCACCAATAAGCTCTCGCTCCTAGCGTGAGATCTTGATCCGATATTCGACACCATCCTTCTTGCGCCGTTTCGAAGCAAACCAAGACGAGATAATATGGAGCTGATCGAGGCTTCCGTCGCGCGATCTTATCGTAGTTGCTTACTTTGAGGTCGAATATCACCGCATCATTCTGGAATTTGGCGGTCGTAGTCGCCTTGATCTGAAGATCGACTGGAAAGCCGGTCTCGAAATACCCAGAGTCGGACTTCTCAACCCCTCTCAACGTAACATCGATACCGTAATCCTTTCGCTGCACAGAGATGGTGCAGCCCGCAACCGCAGCCGTTGCCTGAATAAAGCTGGCCGCCAATTCATCAATCAAATGAGATGCAGGCAAATTCATAGTCAAACTCTCAAGTGTCAGATACATCAAACAAGTCTAATTTTATCGCGTGAAATGAGCGACTTCAAGGCGTTGGCCGCACCAATTGTCTGAAATATTGATTTTCTGCTAGCAAGTAAGAGCCGCGAACAAGCTCACCTTGCATGCTCTCCGAGGCTTCGTACGGGAGACTAATCCATCGCGACAGAACAGCTAAGTATAGTTCGTACTGATGCCCTGCCCCTAAGCATTTCCTCCAGAACGATTTAGAGTCCGGCCTGACGTGTAGTGAGGCCGAAGTTTGGACCACCCAGAACTAGAGTTTTGCGCTTCTTGCAGTGAGACCGAACTTTGGACCACCCAGAACTAGAGTTTTGCGCCCCAGATCACGGTGGCGGGCTGGTTGCGCCATCGTGGTTTTGCAGCAAAATCGGCGGTTTGTTGCCGATCGCGCCGTGCGGCCGTTCTTCGTTGTAGTACCTGCGCCAAGTCTCCACTTTTTCCTCGGCATCCGCAAGCGTCAGGAACCAATGGGCATTGAGACATTCCTCCCGGAAGCGTCCGTTGAACGCCTCGATGAAAGCATTGTCCGTCGGCTTGCCGGGCCTGGAGAAGTCCAGCGTGACGCCGCGCTGATAGGCCCAGACGTCGAGATCACGCGACACGAACTCGGTGCCTTGATCGACGCGGATCGTCGCCGGGAATCCCACTTCATTGCAGACTCCTTCCAGTATCTCCACGACATCGGTGCCGCGGAAAGTGAACCGCGGTGTCAGCGCTGGCGAGAATCGGGAGAAGATGTCGACGATCGTGAGCACCCGAAGCTTACGTCCGGTTGCCAACTGATCGTGGACGAAGTCCATCGCCCAGGTCTCGTTCGATCGCGTCGCCGGCCTGCGATCGTCCCGCAGCTTGGCCTTGACCCGGCGCTTCGGCGACTTGTTGCGTAATTGCAGGCCCAATTCGCGATAGACCCGCCGCGTCTTGTTCTGCCCGTGGCGCCATCCTTCGCGACGAAGCACGACGTGAATGCGGCGATAACCGTAGCGGACGCGAACCTGACAGATCTCCCTGATCCGTTGTTCGAGGGCGGCCTGGTCGGAGCGACGGGATCTGTAGTGGTAGGTCGACCTGTCGAATTCGAGGGCGTCGCAGGCCCTGCGGATCGATACCTGCCACTCGCCACAGACCTCGTCGACGAGCTTGCGCTTCCGACCAGGCTTTACAGCTTTCGGCGGATCACGTCCTGCAGCATCTCCTTGTCGAGCGACAGATCAGCGACCAGCTTCCTCAGCTTGCCGTTCTCGTCCTCGAGCTGCTTCAGCCGCCGCATCTCGGTCGGCAGCAGCCCGTCATACTTCTTCTTCCAATTGAAATAGGTCGCCTGGCTGATCCCGGCCTTGCGGCAGATCTCGGCGACCGGCACGCCGTCATTGCCCTGCTTCAGAATGAACGCCTTCTGGGCGTCCGAAAACTTCGAGGCTTTCATCGTCTTCCGCTCCTCCCAGCCGAGGGGATTCGGCAGCGCAAGACTCTAGCCAAAAATGGTCCAGTTTTCCGGCCTCAGATCACAACCCACCCGGACTCTAAACGCTGCTGGATGAAACTTCGGTGGCAGCTCACCACGAACATAAGCTGCATCGTCATCGCGGCGAGACGGGCCCAGCTTTGCTAGAGGATTTCAAAACGGCTCACGACATCCTTCAAGTGGGCGGAACGCGCGTGCTCCGCCGCTGGAAGGGATCGCGCGCGCAGCATCTCGTTCAGCTAACAATTCGTGGGCTGCGATTTCATCACGCTTGATCGCGGTTGGCTCCGCGAAGTCGGCGGGCCCGCCCACTCCGACGATCTCGCCCGGAGGGTCGGATTTGATCTCGCCCAGGATTCCGAGATGATCTCGCCCACCATTCCGATTTGATGCCCCGGGCGGAGGCCTTCTAACCGTCTGTTTTCTGCCGTCGGCAAAGCCGCGGGGTCAATCCTGAATCGCGACTCGTTGTTCTTGCTTTCTTGTATTGCTGCTTCTGCTGGGCATGCCGGCAACGCCGTCGGCGTTGTCCAAGCGCAGCGGCTCCACAGCGCCACTGGCTTAGGCCTTGCGGCCGGGCTTGCGGGTCCGCTTCGGGCTCTCGCCCTTGAGGTCGATCCGGTGGGCGTTATGGACCAGGCGATAGCGGACGGCGTCGGCATAAGTGGGATCGCCGATCAGCCACTGGTCGACGGGAAGCTGGCTGGCGACGTCTGCGCCCACAATGCACGGCCCAGCAACAACTCAGAAGCGCGGTCCAAAAATGAGAATGCTGGTGCCGCAACAGCTTCGTGCTTGAACCGCATCGTGCCAGCACTCCGAGGAGTCCCCCATGGACGATTGCTTATCCGTCCATCACGGAGGCTTCCAGCCTTGCCGTTGTCACGCTGTCGGCGACCGCAACCGGCACAAGACTGCCGTCAATTTCTATAACCAGCCCGTGGTCCACGCAAAAATCACGGGCCCTATTATTCTCTTCTCGACCGAGGAGGGCAAACCGCGCCTCAGCACGGTTCAATGGAAGAAACACCGCATTGCCTTGTTGACGCGTGTCAATGAGCATAAATTCCTCCTCAAGCGGAATTATCATGAGCCGTGGGCGTTCCGGGCCGTCCCAACATTTTCTCCACCGATCGATCTCTGCAAAGATACGCCCCAAAACACCTGACGCAGCTTCATCACACGCTGGGTAATCGCCGTCGAAATGATAAGCGAGGTTCATCAAGTCGGCTCGAGCTGGATATGTCCCGGCATAGAAGCTCTTGGGTCTCATGTTTGTAATGCCGTAGCTGGCAGGCTGATCAAAGAACGGACTGAAGCGATCTATGGATACCGCGATAACCGCACGCGGGGGCTCGAGATGCACGATGGCAGGGATCAAGCGGATCATGCGCTCGTAATCAGCCTCCTCTTCTTTCGGGATACGATGGAGGAAATTCCAGATTACCTGGACTCCGCATATCTGCGCATTGCGTAACGCCAATATGTTCTGGCGAGCCGAACCTCCTTTGTTCAAGAGATGCAACAAGCGCGTTGATAGGGTCTCGATCCCCATTTGAACGGTACGGACTCCCGCGCGGCCCAATCTCTCCAGGTCGGCCAGCTTTGATGTAGGCTTGAGCTCAAAGAAAATGTCGAGGGATCGCTCCATCTTGCCGAGCAACGGAAACAGGTCGTGGTGATGCTGAAGTGAAGCGATATTGTCGGTCATGCAAATCTTGTCGACCTTCCACGTTCCCGACAAACGCTCCAGTTCCGCGGCGACTTTGTTTGCCGACTTCAACCTGAAATTCATGACCTTTCCATTCAGGCCGCAGAACGAACAATGATGTTTCTCGCCCCACCAACATCCGCGACTGGTCTCGTATGAGATCCAACAACCCGCGCGAAACTCTTCCGACAGCTTGTCGGTAACTTGGCCAAAGTAATCGCTATAGTCCGGGCAGGGGAGTTCGTCCAAATTGGCTATTGGTATGCTCTCGACTACAGTAGAGCGAGGCATAACTCCGCGGGCCATTCCTTCCAGGAACGCCGCAAAGCTTTTCTCTGCTTCCCCTGAAAATATGAAGTCGGCCGCCGGCGCTATCTGCTCGATAGCTGCCGCCATCTGTCCTTCACAATTCGCTCCGCCCAGGATGGTCACGAGGTTCGGTCGAAGCCGCTTTGCATGCTTCAGAATCGCAAGAGCAGCAAGGGTCTGGTCGAAGGTCGTCGTGCACCCAACTACGTCGAACGATTGATCTGCAATGAGTAGTGTCAGCTCGTCAAAGATTGAGGCGAGCCCCTGGCGGGAGCGCTCGATGAGCGCCGCGGCCTGTTTCACAGTGTTATCGCCTGTCGGCAAGGCAAAGTCATCTTCAACAAACACCAACGGCCCGAACAACTCACGAGAAATCAGTTCGGGCGCTATCCTCGCAGCTTCTCGATAGGTGGAGATACCCACGCGCGATGCAAACTGAACGTTGGAATACAAGATCGAAACATCATGACCTAACGCGCGGCCTACGGACTGGAGCGAGTGCAACCCAAGGGATGGCATTTCAAGAGGAGCATAGGGCGGAACAACCAGAAGCACCCTCAAGGCACGCGCTGAAGCACTATCGGCGAACATGCCGCCCCCCCCTGCTTGACGAGACGATGTGAACCCGCCTTAAACTCGGCTGCCACCCGGCATCTTAGTCACTGCGCGGCTTTTCGGTGATCACGCCCAATAAACCCGCCGTCGCCGGAATACCATCAGCAGATGCCGCATCAGACAACAAGCGCTTTAACTCACCTTGCACGACTGGATCCACATCGTATCCACTGCTCTTGAGCACATCGATCGCATCCGACAAAAACGCACGTCTCAGCTCCGCGTTTTCGTTGAGAAGCATTGCAAATTGTGCCGCTGTTCGATTTTTCATGTGCGCGCTCCGTCACACTCCAGGCTGAGCTCATTCAGCAATAGTTTAAAGCCCACCATCCGCGTCTTTTGCGTGAGCACCCCGCTAGCCTGGTAACGCACGCAACTGTACTCCTTTCGCTTGGGTTCGACACCTTTGCCAACAAGCTCGGAAGAATGAAGCCGATCTATCTCTCCGCGGCCGTACTCTCCAAGCTTCCCGGTTCGGCTCAAGTTGAGATATCGATCAGGAAGATGAACCTCAATCGTGACATCGACGCGCTCGGACGAAACGCGCCTCAGGTCTATTCCAAACTCCTCACCATCGGTCGCTGCATCGAACAGGCTCCTGATGAGCCCTTGCGCAGATAACGTTCTTCTTACGCAAACATCATCAACTGGGGTGCCGTCGCATCCCGGACGCTGATTGTAGCTTTCTCTCACTGCATGAATCTGCGCAAGATCCAGGAGGACCACGCGCTTGATATCGCCGTTGTCTGCCCGTTGCGACTCCTCGTCTAAACAGGGACTGTGATCCAGCTTTCTATCCTCGGATCCTATCGTGCCAACGAAAGAATGATGAGTGATCAATGCGTCCTGGGGATAAGCCACAGTCATTTTGAAGGTCGTGATATGATCGGAGATCTCAAGGACTCGCTCATCGATCATTTCCGAGGTAAATGCTCCGGAGCCGTTATCCCCTTCAAGGTCCAATACGTACACTTGAAAGATCTTCTTCTGCGGAAACTTGGATGGCGTAAGAGAGCCAATCTTCAGCAATGCATTTCGCAGCGCGGTTGAAGCGAGTGCGCTACGCTGCGCAACACAATCGCTCCTATACGCAAATTTCCATTGATCGCCTCCGAGCCAGCTCTCCGCGGTCGCTCTCGCTATGAATCGATCCAGGAATTGTCGCGTCTGTCTTACTATATGCTGCTCTTCGTCGAACTTGCGCTTGGTCCCCTTGCCAACAACTTCGAAGAAATCGAACGTAGAGAGCTGGCTTGCCAAACGACAACAGTTCTCTTCGCCAATCAGCTCAACGGATCGGTCGACGGAATAGTCAATAGCCGCATCCAGCAGGTCGAGTGGTCTTGTCCATTTCGATTCCCGGTCGGTTGGACTTGGCGATGCAAATCCGATTGCTATTCGACGCACGCCGTACAGGAACTGGGAAGGCAAGTTCGCGCAAATGCCTCCATCCAATAAGTCCCAGTTCGTCTCGTTTACGTTCCGGAACACGAACGGGATTGCCGCAGAATCGGCTAGAAAGTTGATTAGGTTGTCGTAAGAATTCGCAGTATGAGGTTTCCGCGTGCGGAGTTCGGTTCTGATGACTGAAAGAGGCACAGAACCATCCGAACCAAAGCGATCGAAACAGACGTCCTTGAAGCTTCCCCATTTGGGAAGCGTTTCCTCGCTCTTATTCCGCTCATTATCTTCAAAGCGGATCTGGGACGATTCATTGAAGAGCCGTATCAGCTGAGTTTTGAGGCCTTCCGTGCTGTAGATTGGATCTCCGAGCAGCGCATTTCCCAGATTTACGTTGAGCTGATTGAGAAGCTTCTTAGTGTCGGACGGCAACCAGAGCAAGGCCCGAACCACCAAATCCAGAATTCTGGAAGCGGCGCGCCTGATTTTCGATTTGCTTTGATAATGAGGAAGCAGTTCGTCGATAGTCATCTCTGCCAATCTGCGGAGGACATCGTCCATTGGAACTCTTGCGGCATAGAGAGCGGCAACAATCGCTCCGGCAGATGTGCCAGCAATATGAGTTACCCTGATCTTGGGCGGCTCCAACGCCTGCGCAGGCAACGACGCTGAACCGTCCTTGGTAGGGACGGGTTCTTTGATCCTTCCTTCAAGGCGCTCGACTTCCCGCATTGCGACGAGGAGAGAAAATAGCTTGGCGCCTCCGCCCTGCAGGGCGATCTGAACATCCAATGGACCATTTCGACTTGGAGCCATCTGCTAGGGCCATGACTAAAATAGTAGTTTTGAAGCCTACAATTTATACTGGAATTTACAAGTGGGCTCTGCTGGAGGCGTCTAGCCGTGCAGGTGACGCTCGGCGTGCTCGCCGGCGCGATCACGCGAGTAGAAGAACGCCGCCGCTGGCGGATCGGGGCCGCCGAATGGACGATCGTCGCGCACATGGACACAGATCCGTCCTGTGGGGTTCTATCCCTTGGCGAGCACCCCGGCCGCGCGGCTTGGTGAACAACTGACCAGTCGACAAGCCATACGGCCGGGCGGTGGCCGAGACTTGCCGCGCACCGCTATCGCCTCAGCGACGATCCGCCGCTTTTCGGCCAGCGTCCGGGAGCATTCGAACCACCGATTGACCACCGCTACACCGTGAACGAACGTGGAAGCTAGTGAGCCGACGCCACGAAAAGCGTCAATGTTTTCCAAGACCTTCTAGCAAGCAGGCCCGCTCATAACGGTCTGGTTGCAGGTTCGAGTCCTGCCGGGCCCACCAGCAATTTCAATGGCTCGCTTGCTCTAATTTTGCCGCTGCTGCCTCGCCGCACCAGATACGTGCACCTTTTTGTGTGGAAGCCGCACGGCTTACCATCCACTGGCTCACGCCAGCAGGGGTAAGGCTCGACGATGTAAGAGAACGCTTGGCCGCAGGGCGCTGCCCTGCCCAGCGACAGCATCGCTGACGCAGCAGATGAGCTACGATCAGGCAAGCCACGCGGCCGAGGCCGCATGACCAGCATCACACAAGAAAATATCGACGCGATATCAGCCGTTCGCGGCGCTCAGGACAGCGAGGCATTCATTCCTACTTCGGCGGTGCAAGGCAATCACCGTCCCAGACGCCGTCAGCATTTGCCTGGGCGCGGAATCGCGCTTCGCGATCTTCTCGACAGCGTCGGACAGATAGTCCGGATGATGGTGACCGTAGGTATTCAGCAAGACCTCGAGCGACATGCCGACATGCCTGAGCCTGCAATTCAGGCCCCGCATCAACTCAACCATAGATTGTTCTTGGTGGGTGCATAAGGCTCAAACCTAGGACCCGTTGATTGAGGCATATGATTTGCCCGTAACTTCCACGGCCATTCCACCAATGGCAATTTCATGACATCGGACCACGCTCCTGGATGGGAGGCCGCATGGCGGATTCAAAATCAGTTTGATGATGCAACGCTATGAGAGCCATTTGGCACAATCGTCGAGACGAGATGCCGCAGTATCAATCGTTTGTTTGCCTTCTCAATGAAGGCGTCCTATCCCGACGCGTGGCGCGATCGGTTCAGCAGCCTGTTCGCGTTGATGGCGAAAAAATGCTGCGCTTGCAGACCGCTTTTCAAGTGCCGGCTGGGTCAGTCTTCTCATCGTCAAATCAATACGTGTATTCGCAGACACTCTCGTCTCTCACCCAGGACGTCGGAGCCGCCGGCTTCCGGCCGTTCGGTATCGTTCGGTCGCGTTTAATGGCAGCGAGAGCCGCCCAGCAGAGGAGCCGGTGAATGGGTTTCGCCGCATTCTGCATCTCTGCGGGCCGATTACCAGAGCCGTACGGCAGACATTCGACGCACCGCCCTGACCGGATTGCCATTCAATCTGCAAAAAGCCATTCCAAGGAAACCAGAACGGTTGCATTCCGATACCGTCACTGCTAGTGATCCGCAGAGGTTGTAGGGCATGTCGAAGAAACGACGCTCCAATTTTCCTTTGTGCACGACCGCGCGGGCCAGACCGGGAATTTCTGAACGGAAGGTCGGGAGGAGGTGCGCCGGCTGAATGTGTGGAGACTTGCCAACCTCTAAGGCGACTGTCCAGACGAGATATATCCGTCAGCTATCGGCAATATCCTGACTACTTGCGGTCGAGACAGAAGGCAATGTTTGAGATCCCTCAGACCTACGGCGAAGCTATCGCTGATGTTAATAGCATCGACAACCTACTCGAGCTGCTTCTAGCCTCCACGGAGCGCTTCGGGGTGACCGGCGTCTTCATCGCTGACCTGCCGAGCCGAATGGAAACTCTCGAGCCTCATATCCAGCTACGTGGCTGGAATGACGCCTGGATCAGATATTATAACGAGAGAAATTATGTCCATATAGACCCGATTGCCCAACTGCTTCGTGAAAGAGCGACACCGTACGTCTGGAGCGAGGAGTGTGCGGTTCAGCCGCTCACCTCAAAACAACGAAAGCTCATGGACGAAGCAAGGGACGCAGGGCTGATTGACGGCTTCACGGTCCCGATCCACGGTCCGCAAATGCGCACAACCTGCGTATCGTTTGCGACGGGCGCCAAGCCGCTGCAGCGAAGCGATCGGCACAATCTTCATTTCATGGCGGTACTCAGTCATCAGCGTGTCGACCAAATCATACACGCGAAGAGACCTGCAACGGCGAAAAAGGAGCGAGCGGGCGTGCTCGCGCCGCGCGAACTGGAATGCCTACATTGGGCGATGCACGGCCTGAAATCCAAGGAAATCGCCTTTGAGGCTCGTCTTTCCAAGCGAACCGTCGATCAATATCTTCGCAGCGCGATGTCGAAACTTCGCGCCGGCAGCCGAACAGAGGCCGTCCGCATCGCGATATTGGATGGTTCGTTAAAGCCGGTATGAAGTAAATACTGTACTAGAACGGCATCGCCAATACTTCTGCAAAATGATCGGTTGGTCTTCCTACCCGAGGAGACCATGATGATATTTGCGTTCTACGAGGATTCAGAACTGGCGACCCCCAGCCTTATGGATGAAATCTACGAACTTAGATATAGGATCTTCGTGGAAGCGCTCGCGTGGTCAAGCCTTGTCAAGCCGGACCGGCGCGATCGAGACCAGTTTGATGGCGATGATGCGCTGCATGTAGTTGATATCCACGATGGACGGGTGATGGCGTACTCGCGGCTGCTTCCGACGACCAAGCCGCATCTCCTGTCGCACGTGTACCCGGAGTTGGTGCGGGGGCGATCATATCCGACGGCGTCGGACATCTTCGAATGGACCCGTCTTTGTGCCAGGTCCGAGATCGGAGACGGTGACGTTCTAGCCTCGCGTCGGCTGATGGTCGCCATGGCAGAGATATGTCAGTACCTCGGTATCACGAGTCTCATCGCGCAATCTGAGCCGGGTTGGGTACGGCGGCTGAACCGGCTTGGATGGAATGCGCAACCACTCGCCGATCCCGTGGTCTTTGATGGGCGACCGACCCTTGCGTTGGAGGCGAGAGTCTCTGACCGTACGGTATCTACATCGCGCAAATGCTTGGGAATCGATACTGACATCTTAGACCAACCATCCCTCCGAGACCTCGCCGCTTCCAAAGCAAAACGTCACATCTGCGCAGGAGCGCTGCGCAGGACCGAGGTACTTCACGCACAACTCGAGATGGTACCCGAGCGATTAGATCTATGCTCCTTGCAGATGGACAGCGCCAACCGCACCTGCAGTGCGGCGATCCCGGTGACCTAGACAGATCTGTCATTCCGGGCCCAAGTTGCCTCCTGGCTGTTGGCTATAGCGAGCCGCCCGCAAGCACCTGCAGGCGGTAAGCCCGTCCAGGGACGAGAGCTCGGCAGTTCGAGTGCCGATCAGCAGCTTGCGGTCCGCCGCGCCAAGAGCGTGCCGGAGCCGGCGTTCGCGCTAAGAGCTGTGCGATCGACGATCGTCACCGCGGAATGGGAGCATTTGCCGATAATTCGCTCTCGGGCGACAGGAAGCGCGCGGGCCGACTGCGATTGTCGCACCGGACGCCAAGTGGGCGCGATCGTCTCGGACAAAGTACCGAACTCACTCGCAGCGTCATGACGAATCGGATGCCGAGATCCGCGACGAGCTCTTGAACGAAACGCTGTTCTTCGACCTCGACGACACCAGGCGCCGGCTCGCGGTCCGGCTCGCTGACCACAACACTGCAACGGCATTCATCCAGCGCAGCAATTCGCCCGTCCACGATTGCGGAGCGCCCATCAAGAGCCACATTGCTAACCAGCGCCGTACCTCGCGGGATACTACCTCTCACGCCGACTTTCGACAGAAATATACCCCGGTGAGAACCAATCCAACTGCAGCAAAAATGGTCATCGAAAGCTGCTCTCCCAGAAAGATCACGGCTATCAAGAGGGATACGATCGGCTGTCCGAACTGAAGAGGCGCAATCGCCGAGACGCCCCCCTTGTCCAAAGCCCAGAACCATGCGGCGAAGCCGATCAGGGTGCAAAAGACAGCGAGAAAAAGCAGGGCCCCTCCTCCCACGACCGTCACCCCGGAGAGCGCCTCCAGGACAGAGGGCAACAGCGGCGTCACAAGAGCAGCACCGAAGATGATCGACCATGCCGTGGCACCGAACAGGCCAATTCTCGCAGATGCACGAGCGCCTGCCACATATCCAATGCTGACCGTAACGGTGCCGATGAGAACGATGACGTCGCCCACCATTGTTCCACTGCCGAAGACATCGCCGTTCGAACGAGCGCCGATCAGAAACGTCTCGCCACACAACGCCATCGCACTTCCGATCAGCCAAAGAGTGCGGGGAAATGTCCGGGACAGCACATGCTGGATGATGGATGTAAACACCGGAGCGCAGGCCAAGATGAGAGCCGCGTGCGAGGTCGACGTTCGCGAGAAACCCAGACCCTGCAGAAAGAACGAGCCACCGAACCCGATCACGCCGTTGATCGCGATGGCGATCCAGCCTCCCCGATCGGTCGGAAGCGGCGGCCGAAGCAGGAGAACCATTGGTAGGAGGAACATCGCGGCCAGGAGAAGTCTGGAAGGCCCGATCAACGATGAGGGCATGTCGTGGGCGACCAGTACCGTCGCGGCCGGAGTCGTTCCCCAAAACAGAACTGCGATCAGCCCCGAAACATAGGGACCGGATCGACTGGATCCCGAGTCAGCCGGCGGCAACGGCGCGTCCGAGGAATCCGTCTCCGTATCACTCGATTTGACCAAAGATGCTTGCTCGACCGCCATGTGACTATCCTGTCAGCCCTACGGAATAAATCTCATGACAGTCGCGCTTTCACGTTGCAACGCCAACTCATCGCCAGCCAGCGTGATCGACTCGCCTTCGTTCCAGAGCGGCGTCAGGTTTCCGTAAAAGCGCGAGAATATATGGCCAGATTGGCCGGTCGCGATCATGAAGCGGGACCGATCCGGATCAGCGAGATCATATAGGGCTCTAAATGTTGGAACGTGTTTCCGCTCGAATGGGCGATCATGATGCGGCTGCAGAGCCCCTCCGCTGTTGAGCGTATACAGGTCCCCGCCACTTCCGACGCCAAGCTCGCTCAAGGACCTGAAGATCGGTACGCGCGAGTAGAAGACGTGCGAAAGCGTCGAGATGTGCTCGTCTCCCCACTGCCATTTCGTCAGGTCGGATCCGCGGCGCCTCGAGAGCAGCGCCATAGCCTCCTCGAGAGCTCGCGACAGACATGCACGACATTCCAGATCCGTCTCTTCGCCCAGAGCGCACCATTTGGGATGCTGCAGGATAAGCTTTCTGAGGAGCGAAGCCGCACACGGCCCGACATACTCAAGCCTGACCTTCGCCTTGTCATCGATCAGCGTTCGTCGGAGCGCCTGCATCCAGGCGGTGAAAATGAGCGGTTCTGGCCAGTCCTTGTGCATCGTGCCATCCCACTTCGAGAGCAGCGCGAGGGCTTGCCGCCCCAGTGGACTGGACGGGGTTGCGCGAAGCAAAATCGGCAGAAGATCCTGAGCGGCGAGAGATAGAATGTCGGCCTGCATTTCGGCGGACGTTTCCAGCGAGTGCAATCCGATGTTGTCGAAAAACTGCTGCAGTCTTTGCGTTCGATACGGCTCTTCCCAATCGCATCCCATGAAGACATCCTGCCCACACCAAGCCGGCCGACCATTCGCATTATGGATATAGCCACAGTCCGGATTGAACGCGCGCGGCATCTGCTCGAAAGGAATGTAGCCTGACCAGTCTGCATCACCCGTTGATCCTGCCGCGGGATGCAGGCCATATTCCGACTTGCGCACTGGGACCCGCCCTAGACTCATCGCGCCGATGTTGCCGGCGACGTCGGCGTAGAACATGTTCTGTGCGGGCGTTTCGTATAGCCGCAGACTATCCTTGAACTCCCCCCAATTCCGCGCTCGATTGAGCTTCAGAAACGCCTCGGCAGTGCGGTCACAAGCGCCGAGCCCGCTGAAGGACAGCGCGACGACGCCATCGCTGCCCGCCACCGCAGCGAGCCGCGGGACAGCATCCGATAGCACCGGGCCATGGCGGGATTTGCGGATGGTGAATTTGACGTCGGGCCGGCCACGGACTCGGATCGTCTCTTCATGCGTGTCAAATGCATGAGAGCCGGACTGCGCAAGATATCTGGTCGGATCCGCCGGATCCAGAGTTTCCACAAACAGATCCTGAACGTCGGACATCGCCGCCGTGGTTCCCCAGGCGATGCTCTCGTTCTGTCCAAGCAGGATCATCGGGACGCCTGGTACCCCGGCTCCCTTCACCCATCCTCCGGGGGTGACGATCCGGCATAAGAACCAGAGCACCGGCGATGACACGTCAAGATGCGGATCGTTCGCGAGGAGCGGGCGACCGCTGGTGGTTCGCTCGCCAGCGACGACCCAAGCATTTGAAGCGCCATTGGCCAATCCGAGCAACGCTCCCATCTTGTCCGAAAAGTCGAATTGTCCGCGCGAGCCACCAGCCCCACCCGACACCGACGATCCAATGTTGCCCTGCACGGGATCGGGATAGAACGGGCCGGCATCAACCGTTCCGATTTCGCTGGTCAACTCGGCTCGATTCAGCTCGGCGAGATAGTTCCGGCTCATTTGCCAAGCCATGAGCTTGCCCCACACGACTGAATCAATGGGAGACCATGGCTCCGGCCGGATTCTCAACCAGACCATCTCAAACGGCAGTTTGCTTCGATGGGTGGACAAGAATGCATTGACGCCGTCCGCATAGGCCGAAAGCGTGGATTGCGTTTCCGGCGAGAGCGCGGCAAAGCTGGTCTTGGCCAGCTGGTAGAGTCCGAGGACACGAATGATTTTGTCTGTGTCGACGAAATCCGCCCCGAAAATTTCGGAAAGCCGCCCCTGTCCGGCGCGTCGGTGAATTTCCATCTGAAAAACGCGCTCGCTTGCGTGCAGATAACCCAGGCACCGCGCAGCATCCTGAACATTCTCCGAGAAGATATGGGGAACGCCATGCTTGTCGTGATAAATCCTGACCTCCTGCTTAAGTCCGGCGAGCCTGCGTTCACCTGATCGCCTTGGCATCGCGCGCGCGAAGATCGTCGCAATCAGCGCCAGCCCGACCAGAAGGCACAAGGTGACAGCGCATAGCGTCCATTTTAGCACCACGGCCGCGAAAGCAAGCATCGGAAATGAGTCGTTCAGCACGACCATCCGTCCGAGACGGTCGCCAAGCGCCGCGTCTCCTCGACGTTCTTCTCTGACGGGGCGATATCGAGGCGAAGGCTCGGATCTCCCATCAGCAGGATCGGCTCATCGCCCAGGTAGTCTTCGCGGACCAATCGGACTGATTGTCCGATCGCATGGCCATCCTTGAGCAACTCTGAAATGGCCGCTACGGCAGTTCGGCATATCCCCGCGGGCAGGATGAGAAAATGATACGGGCCAATAGCTACGACGGTCATGTCTGGTCCACAGGCGAGGCTCGAAAACCCTGGGCTTAGCCCACGACCGCACGCGCCGGTCAGCGCCTCGTAGGACCCAGGGCCTACCGGACGGACCGCCATCGCGACTTGGGTTGGTCCGATGAAGTTCAGATACGAGCCGAGCAATGTGGACGAGAGAGCCGGCAGGTCAGCGGCGGTCAGGAGCCCGATAGCGCATCGGCGTTGCGCTGCCAACAAAACTGCTTTCGACAGCGCCCGATCAGCCGGTCCGATAACGGCAGTCACGCTCGCTACGGACGGTTGGCAGAGAGACGGCAACTCCCCCCAATCGTTCAACTCGAACAGATGCTTGCAGGTCAGGAGCGCGTATAGTCGCGCCAAGACCAACGCCTCCGAGTCGAGCAGAACCGCTACCAGAGTCTTGGACGAAATCCGAGCATTCAGATGCGCGAACCGACTGCTCGCCGTGACGGTCGAGCGATCCGGGCAGGCAGGGCGAGTGGGAGATGCTGTTGAAGTCGCCGAAACGAATTCATTGTCATCTGACCGCACCTCGACCGTCCTCAGATGAAGCGTGAACGGCTCATCGCGCAACAGGCCGATCACCCGGTCGGGACGCGCCAGATACGGCAGATGTCCAGGAATCAGCCCTTTTTCGAGAAGGCTCTCGAAGGTCGCCCCGAATGCCGACGCGGTGTCGCATCGATGAAACACGGTGTCGAACACCCATGTCAGATCGCTCTCGGTCCATGGTTCGAAATGAGCCGCCGCGCGTTCTGAAAGACTCGCCTCCGCCGCTGCATTGACACCAAGATCGTAGCGCATCGGTGTCCAGTCGCAGACAAATCCGGGCTTCTTGAACTTTCCTCCGATGGGAACGCACCCCAGCGCCTGATACATCATCAGATTTGCGTCGGACGAATCCGCCCTGATTGACCTGATCCCATTTCGCTTCATGAGCAGAATAATTGCTCCGAACAACAGCCGCAGATGCGCTTTCCGGCGGTATTGCGCCGCGAGGCACAGGTAGCTGACATAGTACTCCTGCCAATCTCGGATGTAGGCAAGACGAACAGCGCCGATCACACGGTTGCCTGCAAGCAAGACGACGTTCTTCGAATACCAGTCGAAAATGACGTCGTGATAGGATCGCTCCTGAATTCCAAGCTCATCGCAGAACACCTTGTCCCGCAGAGACCTAAGCGCGGCAAAATCGTCGGGGCGTCCGAAGCGCAGCTTGATATCATTCGTGACGTCGGCCTCGTCCGTCATGACGGAACCCCGGCCGGAAGCACCTCGTCGATGTCGACGGAGCCATGTTTCTTGTCCGCCGCCGCGTCGCCGCCGCAGCTTCCGCGCCGCATATCAATCCATGGAAGCGTTGGAAGTTCGATCCCTCCTCGTTCAACGTAGCCGTAGTGCTTATAAGACGTGTAGACGCGAAGGAAGTAGATCCAGAATGACGGAACGTTACAAATGAACTTCCACAGACCTATGCGCCGGATCTGCTCGAGTGGCGGTCTCTGGACCTTGAGCAACATCTTACCATAGAGATGGCAGAACTCCTTGATATCGAGCCTGGTAGGGAGCACGGCGTGCTGGAAATCGTAGTACGTCGGATTCCTATAGATGAGCGCGTCTTCGTTTTTGGTGTAGTCTGTCGTCCCCGGCATCGGCGTCGCGACAGTAATGTTCGGGATGTCGACCTTTCGGCTGCGGATGTAGCTCGTCAGATTCTCGAACTGTTCTCTTTTGTAGTCGACACCGACGATGAACAGGCCTTCGATCAAGACTTGATGCTTCTTGAGAATCTCGATAGCCCTGTCGTTGTGCGCCACGGAGCTGCCCTTTTCCATGGCACCGAGCTCGGAATCGGAATAGCTCTCCAGGCCCATTCGAAGGCGCTTGAGCCCAACCCGCGACCACAGCGCGACCAAGCTCGGATCTCTCACAATCGCGTCCGCCCGACTGTAGAACAAGTACTCCTTCTTGATGTCCGCCCGGAGGATCGCTTCACCAATGGCGTGCGCCCGACGCCCATCTCCGAAGAAGTGATCGTCTGTAAATATGACATACGGTTCGTCGATCGTTTTGAGATACTCGACGATGTATTCCGGGCTCCACGTCAGATACTTTCCGAGGTTCGGCCGCCACAAGTTGCAGAACGAGCATCTCGCCGGACATCCCATGGACGTCCTCAGGGCCGCAACCGGCTTCCACCAGAGGTGGTAGTATTTGCCCTTATATTTGCCGAGAATACTTCGATCCGGGAGGGGGAGACTGTCGAGATCGAAGGACTTCGGAACGGCCGCTTTTCCGTTCGAGAAGAATTTTCCGTTGTCCTGCCAGGCAACGCCTGCCAGGTCAGCGACGTTACGCTGGCTTTCCCGGCAGCGCAGGATCAAATCCCGGAACGAGAGATAAGCCTCTCCCATCATGACGTAGTCGATGTTGGGGTCGGAAAAGTCGGACGGACTTAGGCTCGCATGATGCCCCCCCACCGCAACGATGATCGAGGGGTCGAACTGCTTGACTAGCGCCGCCTGCATCCGCACGAGATCGACGTGCATCGTCCAAGACGTGAATCCGACGAAGTTTGGACGCAGGCGCCTTATCGTCTCGAGCAGGGCCGACGGGCGGCGATCAAGGCGCTGGTCAAGCAGGGAAATGTCCACCTCATCCCTGTCCAGCATGGACGCCAGCACTTCGTACTGGATGGGTTCAACAATATAGATCCGGTCATCTGCCAGATGAATCGGATGGTAATGCTGCGTGACGAACAGGATCTTGTACTTGGACTGCGTCATGTATGCACCCTCGCCATGTCTGATACCGCATCGTCGCGTCGCGCGGTGCGTCCGCCTTTACTCCGCCCGAACTGACTGCTGACCCGTCATGTCTTTCGGATCGAGCGCATCGCCCGTCATGCCAACGATCGGAGATCGCGCGACCCGTTCATCGTACGGAAGCTCGAGAGACGCCCAGACATCCGAGAGAGCAGCGACCAACAGGTCGATGTGCACGTCTCGATGAGCCGGAGTCGGCGTCAGACGCAGCCGCTCTGTGCCCTTGCTCACGGTGGGATAATTTATGGGCTGAACGTATATCTTGTGTCTTTCCAACAGCATCTGGCTCGCAGCGGTACATTTCTGCGCTTCGCCCACCACGACCGGGATGATATGCGATTCGTTGGCCATCACCGGCAGGCGCGCGGCCTGAAGCGCGCGCCTGACCCTGCGCGTCACAGCTTGCTGTTGGTCGCGTTCGGCCTTGGACCGGCGCAGATGACGTACCGCCGCGGCTGCGCTCGCGGCGACGCTTGGCGGCATCGTCGACGTGAAGATGAATGAAGGCGCATAGCTTCGGATTGCATCGACGATCGATGCGTTTGCGGCGACATAGCCGCCAAGCGATCCAAACCCTTTGGCAAGCGTACCTTGAATGACGTCGATCTGATCTGCGAGGCCGTCTCGATCGCAAATGCCGCCACCTTGAGGTCCGTACAGTCCCACGGCATGAACTTCGTCAATGTAGGTCATGGCACCATAGCGCTCGGCGAGAGCAGCGATCCCGCCGATGGGCGCGATACTGCCGCTCATCGAATAGAGACTTTCAAATACGACGAGTTTGGCGCGATCGTGGGGCTCCGCTGCAAGCAGCTGCTCGAGATGCGTCACGTCGTTATGACGCCAGATCTTCTTCTCGCATCTCGAGCGGCCGATACCCTCGATGATCGAGTTATGGTTGTCCGCGTCTGAAAATATCACGCAGTCCGGCAACAGAGTCCCGATGGTGGAGATTGCTGCGAAGTTCGATACCCAGCCTGACGTGAAGACGAGCGCCGCCTCCTTTCCATGCAGGCCGGCGAGCTCCTGCTCCAACTCTACGACTTTTTGGTGCGTGCCCGAGATGTTCCTCGTTCCTCCCGCGCCCGTGCCAAAGCTCCGGGACGCTTCCGTGGACGCTTCGATCACATCCGGATGCATGCCCATGCAGAGATAGTCATTGGAGCACCAGACGGTGACGGGTTGCGGTCCTCGTGTCTCGCCCGGCGGTTGCCAGAGCGCAGTCGGCGCAGTCTCGGGATTGCGCACCAGGGTGGCAAATGTCCGGTATCGCCTTTCCTCACGAAGAGCGTCGATCGCCCCGGCAAATATGCCGTCATAATTCATCATCGCAAGCTCCACTCTATTGAGCGAACGCATCGGCGGTTCAGACGAAGTGACTTGAGAGCGACCGCCGCACGGCGGCGGATGTCAGCTCCGCGAACGGGCAAGTAGCGCCCCTGTCAACGGCACTCAAGACGACGGCCGAATAGGCGGTGTGCCGTAAGCGCAAGTGCGCGTCGGATACCCCCTCCGTTGCGTGACACGATAGTGAAATCAGGAAGCCGAATCGAACATTCGCGATATCGCGTCGCATCCTGCCTGCCTCTCGCTCAACCGGTGCCGTCCTCAACGTATGCTCCTGCACCTGTCAGACATTCACCTTTGTCGAAGAGATCGGTCCTTGTGCCGCGCGCCTAGGTCCGGGCCAGCTTGCGGCCTTCGTGGCTGTCGCCATCGACGCGAAGCAGAGTGAGCCCAATGCTCCGTCATCCATAGCTACCGATGACCAATGCGGGCGGCCATATCCGAAAAATACGGTATCGATACTTCCATGGGCCAGAGGCACTGTACCGAACGACGGAGGCAGTCGCGACGCGCGCGATGCATAGCCGCACGTCCTCGGGCGGGGGGTCCGCCCTGGCTCTTTCAGCAGTGAAACTGAGGTTGCAATGAATCTGTCAGCAAACTGTACGCCCGCAGACACCGAGCTGCGCCTGGCTAGTCACATTGGCGGCCTGCCGCAAGGCGACATCGATCAGCTGTCACAAACGTTCAGGAGCAACCACGTCGCGGTGATCGATCAGCTTCTTCCAAAGGACATGGTCGAAGCGCTCACCAGCGAAGCGAATATCCTGCTCGACCGCGAGTCGAAGCGGCGCAAGCTGATCATCAAGGAAAGCGGCAACACACCAAGAGCCTACAGCAGCGTCGGGCGCGACGCCATTTGTCAACATGACGGGGTTATTCCGGCCATCTTCAAGAGCGACGCGGTTCTCTCCTTTCTCCGGAAGCTCGCCGGCGAGAACATTGAACGGGTTCCTTACCGACCCGAGGAGTATATCATCAATAGTCAGTGCGAGCCCGGCGACACCCATGGCTGGCATTGGGATGATTATGCCTACGCCCTCATTTTCGTCATTGAGGCGCCAGATCCGCTCCTTGGGGGACGCGTCGAGTACCTCTCGAACGTCGAATGGCAGAAAGGCTCTACCGAGCCATACCTCCGGCGAGTCCTGCAAGACAACGTCGTTCGGTCTCTCTACGTCAACAGCGGACAGTGCTACTTCATGAAGGCGAATACGACCCTGCACCGCGTGGCGCCCCTGACGGGGTCTACCAAGAGAACCGTTGTCGTCCTGACGTTTGCGTCGCCGGAAGACATGGTGTCGGATTCCATAACGCACAACTCGATGGAAGACATCTATCCGGACGATACCAATACCAAGTCCGATGACGCAACAGTCGAGGCGGCTAACGTCGGATGACGGTCGGCGTCGAAGTTGCCGGGCTTGGAACCGCTGTGTGCCTGGCGATCAGCAGCCTCATTGCCGCTGACGTCAGTCGCACCACAGGTGTTTTCGAGTTCACGAAGACGCGAATGATCTTCGCGTCTTTTTTCATGCTGCCAGTGCTGTTCATCGCCAACGTTCCGCTTCGCGTGAGTGCCGCGGACGCGCTGACGCTCGCGGTATCGAGTCTCGTCGGAATTGTGATCGGTGACCTGTCTCTCATTGCCGCAATCAGCAAAATCGGACCGAAGAAGACCAGCATCATATTCTCATCCAACGTCGTTATCGGCGCCTTGCTGGAGGCTGCCATCTATCACAAGAAGACCACGATCGAGGCAACGCTTGGTATTCTTCTTGTACTGACAGGCGCGTTGATTGTCGTTGCCTTCAGAGGAGGCGCCGGCGCTCCCGCGGCCGGCACTCCCATGAATGGCCATCTCAACGCCGAACGCCAGAACACGGGCGTCGCATTGGCGGTTCTTGCAGCCGGATGCCAGGCGGTCGGCACGCTGATTTCGACTCCCGTCGTAACCGCCGGGACATCGCCTATCATGGCGACGACAATACGGTTTTGCGCAGCGTCCCTGTTGTTTGTCATCATGGGCCGGACCCGCAGCGACGACATCAGGACAGACGCCAGCTCCGCTACCGTTTACGCCAAGATCGTTGCGAGTGCGCTGGTTGGAATGTGCGGCGGCCTGACGCTTCTTATGCTGGCGATCACAAGCGGAAAAATCGCAATATCGATGACATACGCGTCCTCGACGCCGCTGGTGCTCCTGCTTCTGCTCTGGCTTACGCGGGGTGAGAGACCAAATGCAAGTTCGCTCCTGGGCGCAATCATGGCAGTGGCGGGCACCGCTTTACTCATCTTCGAAGGGGCACACCAGCGATGAACGCCTTGCTCGACTATTCGGCTGTTGAGGTCGTGTCCCTGCTTAGACGCGGTGATGTGACTCCGCATGATTGCCTTGATGCGGTGGAACAGCGTGTCGGCGAGGTCAACTCGACCTTCAACGCCCTGCCGACGCTCTGCTTCGATAGGGCGCATGATCGTGCATCAAAATTGATGCAGAAGCCTCGCGACGAACGCGGCCAGCTGTCTGGCCTGCCGCTGGTCATCAAGGACCTTCAGAAAGTGTCCGGGGTTCGATCGACGGCCGGATCTCTGATATATAGCGATCATGTTCCAGCCTTCACGGATGCGGTGGTCCAGCACATCGAAGACGAAGGGGGCCTCGTATTTGGAAAGTCCAACGTCCCTGAACTCGGCGTTGGATTCAATTCTCTGAATCCGGTCTTTGACCCGTGTTTGAACCCGTGGAACGTCAAATATTCGCCGGGGGGATCATCTTCCGGTTCGGCCACTGCTCTGGCGCTGAATATGACGTGGCTTGCTCATGGCTCCGACATGGGGGGATCCTTGCGCATTCCCGCGAGCTTCTGTGGCGTTGTTGGGATGAGGCCGTCGCCGGGGCGGGTCGCTATGGCTAACCGCGCCGCCGTTGATCAGACGCTAGCCGTCCAAGGCCCGATGGCGCGGAACGTCGTCGATCTTGCAATGTTCCTTGACGCCATGTCGGGCGAGACCCACAGGGATCTGCTTTCCAAACCACGTCCATTGCGGTCGTTTGCCAGCGCGGCTCACGTCCAGAAGTTGCCGAAGCGAGTCGCCTTCTCCGCTGATCTGAACATCGGCCCTGTGGACCCCGAAGTCGCTCGCATCGTGCAAAATGCCGCAGCGCTACTTCAGGCCAATGGCGTCGTCGTGGATCAGGCGTCTCCGAATCTAGATGGAGTCCAGCGATGTTTTCGAGTGATGCGTGCTTACGTTTTGGCGTGCAGCCTCGGTAATGTCCTGAGGAAGCAGGCGGCGCTGGTGAGATCGACCGATATCAGGGAGAACGTGACCGAGGGTCTGCAGCTGAAGATCGACCAGATGCTTGAAGCCGAACAGGCGCGGGTTCGCATCGTGCAGCATGTGGCTGATTTCTTCGAAACATATGATCTCTTGATATGTCCGACGACAATCGTGCCAGCTCATCCGATCGATCAGCCGACCGTGGTCGAGTGTGCAGGCCAAGTATTCGATGGCTATTTCGACTGGACGGCGCTGACCTACGTCGCGGCCGTGGCCGGTCTTCCTGCCTTATCGCTGCCTTGCGGTGTGACACGGTCGGGTCTTCCGGTAGGACTGCAGGTGATCGGGCCGACAAATGGCGACCACGACGTCATTTCCTGTGCGGCCGCCCTGGAGAGCATGCTGTCGTTTCACCAACTCGCTCCTGTTCGTGGAAGGTCGGAAGCAACGGCCTTGTCCGAGAACATCCAGAGGCCGGCGTAGCGGGTCGCAGCGACGAGGACGCCTGCTTCCGAGACAAAGGAGATGATATGTCATTGCGCGACGCACTGCAGCCAGACACTCTCGATCAAGCGATACGCATCCGCAGGGCGCTGCATTCGATTCCGGAGTTAGGGTACAAGGAGCTCAAGACGTCGGCGATGGTTGTGGAGTGTCTGCAAGCGCTCGGTGTCGACGAGATACAAACCGGGATCGGCGGAACCGGTGTGGTCGGCCTCCTTCACGGCATCAAAGGGACTGGCACCAGAAGGTATGTGGGACTGCGGGCAGAGTTGGACGGCCTGGAATTGACGGAGCAGACGGGGCTTGCTTGGCAGTCGCAGAACAGTGGCTGCATGCATGCGTGTGGTCACGACGGCCACATGGCCATTCTACTCGCTACCGCACGAGAGCTTTCAGCGAACCGCGAGTTTTCCGGAACCGTATGTTGCATCTTCCAGCCCGCTGAGGAGGGGGGAGCGGGTGCAAAAGCGATGATCGAAGATGGGTTGCTGGAGAGATTCCCGCTCAGCTCGATTTATGCAATTCATAATGCGCCATGGCTTCCAATCGGAAAGATCGCCATCAATAGCGGGGCGGTGATGGCCGCCGCGGACCGAATCGAAATCTCCGTCCTTGGAGCGGGTGGCCACGGCGGAATTCCCCACCAGACGAGGGATCCGATCGTTGCCACCGCAAACATCATCTCGATGCTGCAGAACGTCGTATCGCGCTATGTCGATCCCGCGGAGGCTGCCGTCATATCTATCGGAGGCATTCACGGCGGAAGCCCTCTCAAGGGTAGCATGATTCCCGATCGGGTCGACTGCGTCGGCACGGTTCGTACATATTGTACGGACGTTCAATCGACCATTGAAAAGAAGATCCACGATATCGTTGACCACGTCTGCGATGCCCATGATTTGACGGGATTGGTGACCTACAAAAAACTCTATCCAGCCACCATCAACCATGCGGACCGCGCTGCTCTCGTGGCCAGCGTTGCAGACGGCTTGCTTGATCAATGCGACATCCTGAGCAACGTTCGTCCGAGCATGGCCGGAGAGGACTTTTCGTTCTTTCTACAAAAGGTCCCGGGAGCGTATTGCTTGATTGGTCAGGGGACGGAGAGCGCTGCCAGCCTGCACAGCCCCTCATATGATTTCGACGATCGCAATATCGAGCGTGCCGCGCTGCTTTTGAAGCGCATAGCCCTTAGTGAACTGGCGTCAACTTGATGCTCCTCGGCAAGCCGCAACGAAGCCTGGAGCATATCACCCAAGGGTATTGCAACGTTACAGGCAAGCCCCTCGAAGACTAGCCGTCGACTCTTTAATCAGCCTCTCAGCCTCATGCGGATATCGAGTGCATGGAGCCCTGGAATGTCGAACAGCCACCCTCCCCTCTAACGAATGGAAAGACAGGGGTTCTAATGCCCTTTTCTCTGATTCAATCGTGTTCGAGCTTGACCTCGATAGGCCGCTGCGGCCGCCGCGCAGAAGAACAAATACCGCGCAACGACCAAGACAACGAAAGAGTCCTACGTCGGCACCAACGTGCAGGCAGATGCCTGTGAGACATTCAGCAGACCGCTAAAGGTCGCGCTGCATGAATTTGCTCAGCGGGTCAATGCCATAACAGCCAAACGGCGGAATTTCGACGAAACTGTTCTTTTTATACAATGCTATCGCGGAATGCTGCAGGTATCCGGTTTCCAAACGAATACAAGATAGCCCTCCCTCTCGCGACGCCTGCACGATCGTATCCAGCAGATCTTGCGCGACCCCCAGCCCCCTATAGGCAGGATCTACATACATGCGTTTCAACTCACCATAGTCAGGCGATAGGACGAGGGCCGCGCAGCCAATCACCCTATCGTTGATCTGAGCGACGAAGAAAAGAGTATCGGCCTTCGCCAACTCATTCACATCGATCAAGTGGTTGCTTTCTTGCGGGTAAAGCGACGCATAATATTCGTCCGCGTCTCTGAGCATACGGACGACATCTGCGTGAAAGGGATTTCCCTTCGCGATTTCGACGCCTCCACCATGCTTGTTCATCTCAAACAACTCCATCGCACGTCACATCGATATATGACGATGATATCGTTTGTGTCGTGAAATATCTAGCGAACTACGCCGAGAAAGATAGAACGGGCACGAAGAATCCAGGCTCCGTTATCAAGATCTCGCCAAGCCAAGGCAGACGGCTCTCTCGTCATCGCTCAAGCCCCGGTTCATCGCCCGCGAGGCCGTCGCCGCTTGTATCCTGCGTTTCCGTCAACGTCTTCGATCAGATGGTGCGCGCAGGAAGTATGCCGACGGCGGCACTCCTTGGTGCTGGCCGAAGGCATGAAACGTCCGAGAGCTTGATTGTACCAATGATCGGCTGCCTTCGGATGACAGTGGAGAACGAGCTTTTACTTTCGCACCCGCCACACCGCGACTTTGGCTGTGGATCCAAGACCTGTCGGCTCGAGAAATTCAGGTGTTTCGCCTCGGGCCAATGTTGCCTCCAGGCCATCCGGGGCGCGTTCAATGACGTTTCGATTGGGGGACGAGCGGCAAACGACGACGTAGTCGACGTGGCGCTCCCGCAGGAGCTGACGCGCAACCGGCGTTGTCGCCAGCATCAACTGGAGCATCGCGAGATTGCCGTCATTGTTGCGATGATAGGGAGCTGCAAAGACCTCGTGGCCGGTCTCCGCCAGAATGGCCGGTCCGAGATCGATCGGCGCCATCACGCGCCCCTTGGGGAGTTGCTTCATCGAGGCAACGTCCGAAACGCTCTGGCACCTCGACGCCTCGGGTTCGAAGACCATCGCCTGCGGTGTGAATGCCAGCTCGATCAGCGGCTTTGCGGGACGCCCCAGTGTTGCGAACATTGTCGGCGAAACGACGAATGCCAACAGCACGAGGTTGCTTCCGGTGACGAGCGACGGCCACAGAGCCGCGGCGCCAGCGGCGAAGATCGGCGCCGCCACCATGGCCGCGCCAGCCGTGCCTCGCATTTCCCACATGCTGATCGCGGTCAGCGACGCGAGCGTCACGAATCCAAGCGCCCAACGGAACTGATCCGGCGAATCTGATCGCAGAAACGCCGCCGCAGCTGTCCCCGCCGCGATCAAGGGAAGCGCGTAAAAGCCGAGCACTTCCTCCGGACCAAGCCGGAGCATCGTTGCAAGCGAGATCGTTTCCTGAACGTTGTCGAGCCATAGCGACACGACCAGCGGATCAAGCTGCGCGTAAGGCGCCGCAAGCGCCCCTGCGAACAGCAGGACGAACGCACCTATCAGGGCGACTGCAGATCCGGCTGCACTGACGAGACGCAGCCACGGAGCAGACCAGTAGTGATCAATTCCAACCATGAGGACCAGGGCCGCACCGCCGCCGACGGTCAACAGCAGCAGCGGACCACCAAGCGCGTCAATGACAGGGGACGTCAGCGCTTGTGGCGGAAGCAGAGTCAATGCGAAAACCACCGATGACGCAGCCAGTGCGATTGCAAACGCCGAGACTTGTCGCGCGACGGGAGTGCCACGCCATATGAAGAGCACGACGACGGCGACGCCCATCGTGGCGATCGCCGGCAGCATCTCGACGCCGACGGCCAGCGATAGCGATGCGGTTATGCCGGCAAACGCGGCCTTGATCGCACTTCGCTCGATCTGGAGTGCGAACAGGAGCATGAGCAGCACCAAAACGATCTGCGCGTTGTGGTGATCGATCGCGCCCGGCCGAAAGTGAATCAGCGCCGGCGCCGCTAGCATGGCCAGCACCGTCGCGCTCACCAGAACGGTTACGGCTCCATCGCTCATCTGCTTGGCAATCGCCACGACCAGCGCGAGAGCCACGGCCAACAGCAGCAGGGGCCAGACGAACAGCGTCACCGCCTCGGCGCTCCGTGTTCCAATCACAGCTTTGAGCAGCGAGATCGAGACCGCCAACGGCAGATCGATGATCCGCGACCAGTGCATCGGTACGCCAGGCGGATCCAGTCGATATTGATGAAGGTCGAACCAGCCTTGGCCGTTCATCAAATCGCGAACTTCGACCAGCCGCATGATATCATCGGTGGACATGGCATCGAACACGCCGGTCTCGATCGATAGCAGCTTGATCGCGAGCACGACCGCCAAAGCGAGCACCGCGATCAGGACGCCGGCGCTCCCCACGCGCCATCGCTTTGAAAAAGCGCTCGCGGTCGAGACGACGTCTGACATCGGTTGCCGATCAATGCTCATGATGGTGGAACCGTCGCTGCGACACGGTTCGCGGGCTGCAATGGTGCCGAAGCAGAGTTCCAGCCGGCGTGCTCCCAGGATATGTGCCAAGCCGGTCGAGGCGAAGATCCGAGAAGTAGCGAGCGAAAGAGACGTTTGGTCAGGAGAACGCACCCGGCGGCCACGACGGCGCCACCGATGATATCGACGATATAATGCGCACCGATCAACGGCGTTGCTGCAATCATCCAACTGTTGAGCGCGACCGTTGCCCACCGGAGCGCCCGGACCGGCCACACCGCCCAGATATAAAGAATCGCCGATGCTGTGTGAAAGCTCGGAAAAGAGACGATACCCGCCATCTTCAGCAGATCGAGATGACGCAGCGACCCATCGCGCAGCGCCTGAATGTCACGAAGCTGCGCCGCGTAGTTCGTCGAATCGAGTAGCGGAAATTGGTCTGTGGGCGACAGGCCCAGGCCGTAGTAGGTTCCGACCGCCGGGACGAATGCAGAAATGACAATCGTCACGGCGAGCGCAAGGTTCAGCGCAAGGACGAACTGCTGAAGCCTGGTGAACCGGAAGGCAATCGTCAAAATGATGGGGATGCCGAGCAGCGGCCATTTGATGAAGCCATAGCCGATCTTCAGGTAGTTCGCGAGCCGGCTGTGATCGTTGAAAAAGGCCGCGATCGGCTGAGGATCCAGTCCGACGGCACGGTCGATCAGCAATAGCATCTGATCTTGCAGTGGCCAATTCACTGCGTTCGCGACATAGCTGAGAGGCCCGACAACCGCGGTGACGACGAGTATCTGTGCGGTGGCACCAAACCAGAAAACGAGCTTGGGATCGGCACGATCCCGCTTGATGAGCGCCGACCCATAGGCGATGACGGCCAATACGAAGGCAATCGCGATGGCAACGCCGAACGCTGTCGGTTCCAGCGAAAAGTCGGTCCAGACGATGACGCCGAAGAGCACGGCACACAGCAACGCGACGGGAAGCCAATTCAGGTTGAATGTGCGCCAAGCGAGACCGACGTCGTCACTGTTCATTTCTGACCAAGCTGCAGTTGTTCTTAGCGGCAATGATGGAGATGGCCGCGAACGCGATGTTCGCGGCGATCAGGTTGTGTTCGATTGGTGTCTCTCCGGCCTCGTCCGCTCGGGACCTGCCCCCAAGCCCTTCGTCAGATCTGCTGGCGCATCGCCGACAATCCCGTAGGAAGCCTGTCCGTGAAATTACGGGTCAAAACCTAAAGTAGTATGAACGGTCGCTCGCCCGAGGTCGACGCTCCCGGCATGAAGAGAATGGCTCAGGCGTGGAGATCCCCAATGGAAGGGGGAACGCGACGAGAGATAATCGGTCTCTCGAAGCCGGCCCGAATTGCGCGAAATCGCGGGGTTGTCGATTACGTTTGATTAGGCATCACATCAAGGTATCGTCGTATTGTGCACGTCGGGGTTGATTTTCGTGCGCGAGCCGCCGCAACGAAGCGGCGATGGCCATCAAGCCGCCGTCCTTTGAAGAGCGAGAGCGGACAACGGCCTGCGACAAACAATTGTCGCTCCGGCCGCCTGCCCCTCTCGGCGACATGAACACGATCAGCGTGCGACAGCCGGCCATCGACCGGAAATCCATCATCTCCGATGACGACGCCAGGATAGCGCATCGGCGCATCTGTCAGCTTCCCAGCTCGACTCCAGCCAAGGCCTCGCTCAGCTTCGCCAGCGCGGTGTGGTCCTGACCCGGCCCGAGCAGCCCCTGCGCGCTGGCGCTCAGCTCGCGGCAGAGGTTGGAGAACGGCGCGGCGACACCATTGGCCCGGGCGACCTCGAGCGCGATCGACAGGTCCTTCACCATCAGGTCGAGTCCGAAGCCGCTGTTGAACTGGCGCGACAGCACGAACTGCTTGAACTTCTTCTGCGTCGAATTGTTCATGCCGGTCGAGGCGTTGAGCACATCCGTCATCAGCCCGGGATCGATGCCGAACTGCTGGCCGATCAGCAGAGCCTCGATGCCGATCAGGAAACCGCCCGCCGAGACGAGGTTGTTGAGCGCCTTCATTGCCTGGCCGGAGCCGAGGCCGCCGATGCGGTGAATCGTGGTGCCCATCGCACGCAGCACCGGTTCGACGCGGTCGAGCGCGGCCACATCGCCGCCCGCCATGATCGCGAGCTCGCCTGTCACCGCCCGCGGCACGCCGCCGCTGACCGGCGCATCGAGCATGACCACGCCGAGCGAGGCAAGATCGGCGGCGATCGCCTGGGTCGCCGCCGGCGCGCCTGAACTCATGTCGATCACGACGTGACCCTGCTTGAGGCCGCCGCGCAAGGCCGCGACGGCCTCCGCGACATGCTTGCTCGTCGGCAGCATCGTGACGATGACATCGGCCTGCGCTGCCGCGAGCGCGAGATCCTCTGCTTCGGTGCCGCCGACCTGGCGCACGAAATCCGCGCCTCGCCCGGGGACGGCATCGTTGACGGCCACCGCGAAGCCGGCGCCGAGCAGGCGCGCAGCCATCGGCCAGCCCATGTTGCCGATGCCGACGAAGAGGATCTTCTGCGGCGCGCTCATGCGCCGTCCTTCTTGGCGATGGCGCCCTCGGCAACCAGCACCTCATGCGCCGCCTTGAAGGCTTCAAGACCTGCGGGGATGCCGCAATAGACCGTGGCGTGCAGCAGGATCTCCTTGATCTCGTCGACGGTCACGCCGTTGGTCAGCGCGCCCTTGACGTGCAGCTTCAGCTCGCTCGGCTTGCTGAGTGCCGTCAGCATCGCGAGGTTCATGATGCTGCGCGTGCGGCGATCGAGCCCGGGCCGCGTCCAGGCATAGCCCCAGCACCATTCGGTGGTGATGTGCTGGAACGCCATCATGAAGTCGTCGGCTTTGGCGAGGCTGCCATCGACATAGGCTGCGCCCAGCACCTCGCGCCGCACCTGCAGACCCTTCTCGAACATCTCGTTGTCGTCGCTCATCGGCGCGTCTCCCACTGTGCAAAGCTTGATGTCATTAAGCACCTCGCCGTACGGACTGACAATAAGCTTCGCAGGACGGCGCCGGCGATTGGCGTCCGCCCGGCGGAATGTTCGGAACGTCGGACGCGCAGGTCTAGCCGTGCTTGACGATCAGGGTCTTCATCGCGGCGAGCTCGTACAGCGCCTCGAACCCTTTCTCGCGACCGTGGCCCGATTTCTTCATGCCGCCGAACGGCAGCTCGATGCCGCCGCCGGCGCCATAGCCGTTGACGAACATCTGGCCGACCTTGACCTTGCGGGCGACACGCATCGCGCGCGAGCCGTCACCCGACCACACCCCCGCGACCAGACCGAAATCGGTGCCGTTGGCCAGCCGGATGGCATCGGCCTCATCGTCGAATGGCATCGCCGCCAGCACGGGACCGAACACTTCCTCGCGCGCCAGTTCGGAGTTGCGGTCGACGTGCTGATACAATGCCGGCGCGACGTAGAAGCCTTCGCTCGGGACGCCCTCGGCGATCCTGCCGGTCGCGACGCACTTGGCGCCGCTACTTTCGGCGCGTGCCAGCATGCCCTCGATCCGCTTTTTCTGGACCGCGCTGATGACGGGGCCGAGATCGAGATCCATTTCCGGCGTACCGGCGGTGATCTTCTCGAAACGGAGCTTGAGATCGGCCAGGAAGCGATCCCAGATCGAACGCTCCACCAGCACGCGCGAACCGGCCGAGCAGGTCTGGCCGGCATTCTGCACGATCGCCGCGGCGACCGAGGTCAGCGCCGCGTCAAGGTCGGCATCGGCGAACACGATCTGCGGCGACTTGCCGCCGAGCTCGAGCGTGCAGCCGATGTGATTCCTCGCCGCCGCCGTCTGCACCAGGGTGCCTACCTCCGGGCTACCGGTGAAGGACAGGAAGTCGATGCCGTCATGCGCCGACAGCGCCGCGCCGGCCTCCTCGCCGAGGCCGGGCACGACGTTGATCGCGCCCGCCGGAAAGCCGGCTTCGGCCGCGAGCTCGGCGAGCCGCAGCGGCAGCAGGCAGGCCTCCTCGGCCGGCTTGATCACGGTCGCATTGCCCATCGCCAGCGCCGGCGCCACGGTGCGGCCGAACATCTGGCCCGGATAGTTCCAGGGAATGATGTGGCCGGTGACGCCGAGCGGCTCATAGACCGTCGTGACGAAGAAGCCGTCGAGGAACGGGATGGTGTCGCCGTGCACCTTGTCGGCCGCGCCGCCATAATATTCGAAGTAGCGCGCGACCGCGACGATGTCGGCCTTGGCCTGCTTCATGGGCTTGCCGGTGTCGGCCGCCTCCAGCCTGGCCAGATCCTCCGCATTGTCCTCGACCAGACGGCCGAGCCTGGACAGCAGCCGACCGCGCTCCACGGCAGAAAGCCGCCCCCACGGACCTTCGAGCGCGCGGCGCGCGGCCGCCACGGCGAGATCGATATCGGGCGCATCACCGGCTGCGATCGAGGCGATCACCTGCCCCGTCGCCGGCGCCAGCATCGCAATGGTGCGCCCCGATTGCGCCGGCTGCCATTTGTTGTCGATGAAGACCCCCTTCGCGGCAGGCAGTTTGACATTGGCGTTCATGGCAGCTCTCCGACCTTCACGCGATCCGTCCGATATCCGGGCTGCTTCAGCCAGGGGTCCCCGATCAGAACCAGGTGGCGACGATCGGGACCTGTCGTTAGTTGACGCTCAGTGCGTCCAGAGTCAACGGCCGACGATTGCGCATCATCGGCACGCGCATCACGGCAGGCATGTCCAATGGTCTGATCACGATCCTTCGCAGTCGCGGGATATTCACTCTTCCAACGCCCGCGGTCGATCGCGGAGGGACTGGTTGCCCCCATCGCAAACCCGAAACAGGGGGTCCGATGATGGTGCCGCAACGCGGCCCCACTCACTTCCAGAGGCCCACCAGCGGCCAGTAAGTGAACATGAACAGCACGATGAGGGCGTACATGATGGCCGCGAGCGGCAGGCCGAGCCGCATCATGTCCCGGGTCGTGAATCCGCCGGCCCCGTAAGCGATCATGGCGGGAGCCGACGTCACCGGGATGATCGACAGGCATTGCGCGATCAGGGCAACTCCGAGCACGATACCGACAATGGGCAATTCGGGATTGTGCAGGGAAACCAGGAAGCCGATGATCGCCGGCGTGATCGCGGTCAGGCACGATGTGATGCTGGTGAAGCAGAAGCGGACGAAGAACACGACGACGAAGATCATGATCGCGAGCGCCGTGACGGACAAGCCTCCGATTCCGGATTGGACGAACGCCACCTTCGCCAGCCACGCTGCGCCGCCGGTCCTGGTCAGCATCTCCGCCATCGAGATGCCCGCGCCGAACAGCAAGATGGAATTCCAGTCGATCCGCTTGTAGAGGTCGTTGCAGCTGGTGACGCCAACGCCCGGCAACACGAGCAGCAAGACACAAAGCACCGAAACGGCGGATGCCTCGACATGGTGGATCTTGTCGGTCGCCCACAGCAGGATCGTCATCGCCATGATCAACGACGCCCGCTTCTCGGCCGTCGACATCGGCCCCAGTTCAGCGATGCGGGCGGCGATGTAATCGCGGCCTCCGGGCAACTCTGCATATTCGAACCTGAAGAGCCGGGTCGCCAGGAAATAGAGCCCGATTGAAAACATCAGGGTGTAGGGGAGAAGGTAGATCAGCCAGTCGACATAGCCGACCTGGCCCTGACCGGCTCCGGTCAGGAAATTGACCATCACCGGATTGGGCGCGGCTCCGGTGAGCACACCAACCCCGGTCACCGACGGCAGGATGCCCGCCAGCAAGAGCATGGCCTTGCCGATCTGGCTGCTGCGCGGAAGGCCAAATGCCTCCGTCAACCCGATCACGATCGGAACGAGCGTCGCCGCACGCGCGATCACCGAAGGAATGAAGAAGGTGAGCGCGAAAGCGGTCAGGATGATGCCGAGCATGATCGCGTGTGTACTCGCCCCAACCAGCTTCAGAATGAGATACGCGACCCGCTTCTCGAGCCCGGTCCCGGTGATCGCCGCCGCCATTGCAAGCCCAGCCGCGACGAACAGCCAGCCGCTGTTCGAGAAACCGCTGAGCGCCAGCGGAATGGCTTTTGCCGTTCCGAGGATCGCGCCTCCGTCATTTCCGGCCGGTGAAAAGCCGAGCGCAAGGATAAGCAGGAATACGAGCGCGACGGCGCTCACCCCATAGGGTATGGCCTCGGTGATCCACATCAGCACCACGAACGCCATCACGGCAATGACGCGCTGCCCCGCGGGCGACAGATCAGCGGGCGTGGGCGCGATCATGATGGCGGTCATGATCGTCAGGCCGATCACCACGATCAGGAATTTCCGGGCGCCCGCTCCCGTCGTCTCGGACGCAGCATGAACCAGCGTCGACATGCGTATCCTCCATTTGCTTTTGCTTATGAGATGCCGATGTTTCTCGACATGTGTTCCGGCCTGATCCCCTCAGGCCGGATGGTGGCGGCGGGATGCTCAGTCGCCCGCAGGCGCCAGCACCACCACGCCATCTGCGGCGCGCACGCCTTGGCCCACCGGCAAGACGAACACCGGGTTGATCTCGGCCTCGATCAGCCGCTGGCCGAGTTGTGCCGCCATCAGCGAGAAGGCCACGATCGTCGACACCAGCGCCTCGACATCCGCCTTCGGCCGTCCGCGGAACCCATCGAGCAGCGGCCAGGTGATGAGCTCGTGCAGCATCGAGAGCGCCTCGTCGCGCCCGAGTCCGCCCTGCGGTGGCAACAGCCGCATCGTCGTGTCCTTGAAGAGCTCGGCTGTGACGCCGCCCATGCCGAGCAGGATGGCCGTGCCGAGCGCATCGCGATGCATGCCCAGGATCAGCTCGGTGCCGCCCGAAATCATTTCCTGAACCAGGAAGCGGTGTGGCCGCCGGTCGGTTGCAGTTTCCACCTCGGTTGCCATCGCGGTCAGGCGCGCGCCGATGGTGTCGGCCGTCAGATTGACGGCGACGCCGCCGACGTCGCTCTTATGCGTGATCTCACCGGACAGGATCTTCAGGACCACTTTTCCACCAAGCTCACGAGCGGCCGCTTCCGCCTCGGCGGACGTCTCGACGATCCGCTCGTTCACCGCAGGGATTCCGAACCGCGCGAACAGCGCCTTGGCCTGGGCTTCGTCGAGCGAGCCCGGAGGAACGCCGCCGATCTCGATCGCTTGCGCGACCGCTGCCGCGTTGCCCTGCGAGCACTGGGACGCCAGAAGCAGGCCCGTCAATGCAGAGGTGCAGCTTTCCGCCGACGTATAGGCCGGCACGCCGCGGGCGGTGAGAACCGCGCCGACGTTCGGCGCGTGCGGGCTGACATAGGCGATGATCGGCTTGTCCGACATCGGCAGGCAGTCATGGACGGCATCTGCGAGCAGCGCCGGAGAGCCGACGGCGGAGGACCCGGCAATGATCGTCAGCGCATCATAGGTCGGGCTGGCAAGCAGCGCACGGATTGCTCCCCGCAGGACGTCCGGATGCAGGCCGGCCAAAGTCAGGTCGACCGGATTGCGGTCGAGGTTGGCATGGCTGCCCGACTGCAGCGAGGCAAGCTCGGCTGCCGTCCCGGCGTCGGGTGCGGGCGTCTCGAAACCGGCGACGCCGAGACTGTCGGAGACGATCGTTCCGGCACCTCCGGTCGAGGTGAGAATCGCCACGCGCGTCCCGCCGAGCTTTCGTCCGGTCGCCAAGGCTGTGGGAATGTCGAGCAGGTCCTCGAACGTCTTCGCTCGGATCACACCGAGCTGCCTGAACAGCGCGTCGTACATGCGATCCGAGCCGGCCAGCGCGCCGGTGTGCGAGACGGCTGCCTTGGCTCCGGCCTCCGAGCGGCCGATCTTGAAAGCCACCACCGGCTTGCCGGCGCGCCGCGCCTTTCCTACGGCTTCGCGAAAACGGTCCGGATGCCGGATCGCCTCGACATACAGCGCGATCACCTTGGTGGCTTCGTCTGCTGCAAGAAATTCGATGAAGTCCGAAAGCTCGAGATCGGCCTCGTTGCTGGTCGACACCAGCTTCGACAGCCCGATGCCGCGCGCCGCCGCCCGGGACAGCAGCGCTCCGAGAATGCCGCCACTCTGCGACACGAGTCCGATCGGGCCGGCCGGAAAGTGATCCATCGCCAGCGCGCCTGAGGCCGACAGCACGATGTTGTCGGTCAGGTTGACGAGGCCGATCGTATTGGGGCCGAGGATCCGCATCGCACCGGCGGCTTCGAGAAGCTGCTTCTGGCGCTTGGCTCCCTCTTCGCCGGTTTCGGTATAGCCGCTGGCAACGACAATCGCCGCGGCGGCGCCTCTCGCCGAGAGCTCCCGCACGGCGAGATGCGCGCGCTCCGCACCCAGCAGGACGATTCCGACATCCGGCACGCGCGGCAGTGCGCCGATATCAGGATAGCAGGCGAGCTCGCCGATGCGTTCGACCTTCGGATTGACCGGATATATCTCGCCGGAGAAGCCGTGCTTTTGCAGGAACGACACCGGCCGCCCCGAGGTCTTGCTCGGATCGGCGGACGCGCCGATGACGGCGACGCTATGCGGTCGAATGAGACGTGCGATGGCGCTCATGGCGTCACTCCTGTGCGGATGACTTTGCGAGGAACGCCATAACCGCTTCGCGATGCTCGGCGCTGGTGTAGCAGATGGCTTGCGCCTGGCTGCCGAGATCGAAGATCTCGTGAGCCGAACGCTCGAAGGTCTGGTTGAGGATCTTCTTGCTCAATGCGAGCGCGGCCGCCGAGCCCTGCGCGAGCTCGACAGCCCATGCCTGCGCGGCCGCGCGAAGTTCGCCGGAAGCGACCTTGCGATCGAGAATGCCGAGCGCGACGGCCTCCTCGGCATCCACCATCCGCCCCGTGAAGATCAACTCCTTTGCCCTGGGAAGCCCGACCCGGCGCGGCAGAAAATAGCAGCCGCCGCCATCGGGGATCAGGCCGCGCTTGATGTAGGACCAAGTGAATTTCGAACGCTCCGAGCCGATCAGGAAATCGCATGCGAGCGCGGTATCCGCGCCAAGACCGGCAGCGGCACCGTTCACCGCCGCGATGGTCGGCTTCGGCAAATTGAGCAGCAGCGACTGGACGCGGTGCACGCCCTGCTGACGGGTCCAGCCGTTGAACGCGACGTCGCCTTGCGGAGCCTCCAGGCGCCGCTTCATGCCGCTGATATCGCCGCCTGCGCAAAACGCGCTGCCACATCCGGTCAAGACCAGCGCCCGGATCGCATTGTCGCTCGCAACGGCCTGCAGCGCGTCGACGAATTCCGAGCGCATCTCGTCGCTCATGGCGTTGCGGCGGTCTGGCCTGTTCAGGGCGATGGTCGCAACGCCGGCATCGACTGAGAACGCGATGAGCTGATAGGTCATGTGCAGGCCTTCGATGGTTCGGTGGGATGCGCGGAGCTTGATCGTCGAGGATGCAGGACGTCGGCGGTGCCGGCTGATGCCGACCCGGTTCGGGCGCGGTTGCGCCGAGGGACCAACCATGTATCGATTTCAAACCGGGTCCGTCGCGTCGAAGCCGACGAACCGGACCACGCCGGGAGCTATCCAAGAGAAAATTTCAGAGAAGGATTTCAGACATTGCGTTTCGCGCTCCCGGCCGATTTTTGCGTTGATTTATTGCTTGCCACTATACTGAACGCCGAAATAAGCGGATATCCGTCATTTCCACTCAGTGGAATACGTCTGAGGAGGCGGGGGATGGCTGCGGCGCGGCAATATTCCGGTGGCGCGAATGGAAACCGCTCGCTGGAGCGCGGCATCGAGATCCTGCGTGCATTCCGGCCAGGCGTCGATACGCTCGGCAATGGCGAGATCGCCGAGCGCACCGGCCTGCCCCGCTCGACGGTCAGCCGCCTGACCAAGACTCTGGTCGCGTTCGGCATGCTCGACGAAGTCCGCACCCAGCGAACCTATCGGCTGGCAGCCGCCGTTCTCAGCCTTGGACATGCCGTTCGCATGGGCTCGCCGGTGCTAACGGTGCTCGGTCCGCTGATGCGCGCCGAGTCGACGCGGCGCAGGCTGAACGTCGGTCTCGCAACGGCCGATCGTGCCATGATGGTCTATCTCGAATCCATTCGCTACAACGCCCGCCCGACGCTGCGCAGCATCGTGGCCGGCCAACAGGTGCCGATGGAATTGACGTCGCTCGGGCGCGCCTATCTCGCGGGCATCCCGGACACCGAGCGTGACAGGCTGATGGCCCAGTTCAGGCGACGTACGGCCACCGCCACCAAGGCGCTGATCGCCGAAGTGCAGAAATCCATCAGATGCGTCAGGCGCGATGGCTATTGCGCGGTCTCGTGGCAGCCGGGCGTGCTCGCCGTCGCGACGCCGATCGTCCTGGACGGCTTGCCGGTGTACGCGATCAACATGAGCGTGCAAGACATCGAGCCGACCGAAGCTGTCGGCGCAGAGATCGGCGGCTACCTGGTCGCCTTCGCGGCCCGCTGCAAGGCTGCCTTCTCAAGCTTCCAGAACGAGGTCGAGGTATCGGCATAAGTGAGCCGCAACGAGACTGCGGACGGCGGCAGCTAGACAACCATCTGATCGAAGTCGTTTGCAACACGGCTGTTTGGAAAACTCTCCCGCGCCTCCGCGAGAACCTCCGCGTCGGAATAACGGCCGGAGATGTGGTTCATGACAAGCTGCCCGACGTTGCTGGACGCCGCCAACGCGGCGGCCTCCGCGGCCGTCAAGTGGCCGTAGTCGCGGGCCATGGCCGAATCGCGCTGGAGAAAGGTCGCTTCGATCACCAGCACGTCCGCGTCGCGGACATGCTCCTGCAGGCCTTCCGTCGTCTCCGTGTCGCCGACGATAACGAGCTTCTTCTGTCCCTGCGCCGGCCCGAGAACATCCTCGGGATCGATGGTTCGACCGTCCTCGAGCGTGACCGGGATGCCGTCCGCCAATGCCTTCCGCATGGGCCCGTCAGGCACCGCGAGGGCTGCAAGACGATCGGGTAGGAGATGGCGGCGAGCGTGACTTACAAATTCGAAGCCGAAGCTGCCGGTGTCACGGTGCCGGACAGGAAAACAGTCGATCGTGAACTCACCGGCGTCGAGGACCTGCCCACGCTCGAGCGGAACGAGCTGAAGCGGAATGGGTGCGCGGCCTTCGCCCCACAGCCCCGCGAGCATTCCGACGACCACATCGAGCGTGCGCGGGCTGCCATGAATGCTCATGATGTCGGCGCTCCTGCGTAGCCGCAGGGTGGAAAACAGCCCGGGAATGCCGAGGATATGGTCGAAATGGCCGTGGGTGAGCAGGATACGGCCGAGCCGGCGAAAGCCCACCCCGCTGCGGAGCAGCTGACGCTGGACCCCCTCGCCGCAATCGACGAGAATACGATGTCGGCCTGCCCGAACGAGAAGGCCGGGATGATTGCGGTCTGCCGATGGAACGCTCGCCGAGGTTCCGAGGAAAGTGAGCTCGAACATCGTTTCAGGCAGATTTCGGTCGCAGCTTAACGACCGGATTCGTCGACGGCACCGGGCCCGACTGCTTGGCCTCAATCACGATGAGCACTCCTTCTCGCTAAAGACGCCCGCTTGGCATGGCTGAGGCTTGGACCAGTGATGTCGCCTCTCGCTGGGCAGACTTCAACGCCGGGCTCTGCTAAATCTCGGCGATGCCAAGCTCCGGTTCGGACCAGGACGCCACAATGCCGGCGACCCGCAAGATCATCCACATCGACATGGATGCATTCTACGCGTCGGTCGAACAGCGGGACAATCCCGACCTGCGCGGCAAGCCCGTGGCTGTCGGCGGATCGCGCGAACGCGGCGTCGTGGCCGCCGCAAGCTATGAGGCTCGGAGGTTCGGCGTGCGCTCGGCGATGCCGTCGGTCACGGCAAAACGCCAGTGTCCCGACTTGATCTTCGTGAAGCCCCGCTTCGAGGTCTACAAGGCGATCAGCCAGCAGATCCGCGCGATCTTCGCCGAGCACACGCCGATCATCGAACCTCTGTCACTGGATGAGGCCTATCTCGACGTCACCGAAAACCTGCAGGGCATTCCGCTCGCACGCGACATCGCGCTGCAGATCCGGGCCAAGATCAAGGCCGAAACCGACCTCAATGCCTCGGCCGGCATTTCCTACAACAAGTTTCTGGCCAAGCTTGCCTCGGACCATCGCAAGCCGAATGGTCAATATGTCATTTCTCCGGAGATGGGTGCGGCCTTCGTGGAGGGACTGCCCGTCGGCAAGTTTCACGGCATCGGCCCGGCGACCACTGCCAAATTCAACGCCCTCGGAATTCATACGGGTCTCGACATCCGCAATCAGACCCTGCCCTTCCTCCAGCAGCACTTCGGCAAGGCCGGCAGCTACTACTACTGGATCTCGCGCGGGGTCGACGACCGTCCGGTCAGAGCCAATCGCATCCGCAAATCCGTCGGCGCCGAAAACACCTTCTCGACGGACCTGACGGAATTCGAGCCGATGAAGGCTGAGCTGCTGCCCCTGATCGACAAGGTCTGGCGCCATTGCGAAGCCACTTGCAACAAGGGCCGGACGGTCACGCTGAAGGTCAAGTTCGCCGACTTCGAGATCATGACGCGTAGCAGGTCCGTTGCCAGCGCGGTCGGGAGCCGCGACGATCTCGAGCGCTTGTCCGTCGCACTTCTTCAGAGCGAGATGCCATTGCCGAAGCCGGTACGGCTGCTGGGCGTCTCGCTGTCGTCCCTGCAGGAGAGCGACAATGGAGCTGAAGCCCAGCTGGACTTGCTGATCTGAGGCGGGGAAGATTGGTCAACACGCGCCGAAACGTTGAGGTACGGGCGATCAGCCGACAGGTCCGCAAGACTTCCGCCGAGCACTAGCGAATTGGCGCCCGCAGCTCCGCAACAATCACACTTCGAGCCACTCTTGGCGGACCGCGGTATTGGCCTTGAGCTGATCCGGCGTTCCTTCGAACACGACGCGGCCATGTCCCATCACATAGACGCGTTTCGAAATGCGCATTGCGATCGAGAGCTTCTGCTCGACCAGCAGGATCGCGACACCCGCCGCTGCGATCCGCGCGATCAGATCGCCGACCTGCTGCACGATCAGCGGCGCCAGCCCTTCGGTGGGCTCGTCGATCATGATGAGGTCGGGGTCGCCCATCAGCGTGCGGCAGGTGGTCAGCATCTGCTTCTCGCCGCCCGACAGGACGCCGGCCGGCGTGTCGGCGCGGGCCGCGAGATTGGGAAACATGTCGAGCATGTCCTGGAGCCGCCATTTCCCAGGCCGCCGGGTGTCCTTGATGCCGAGCACGAGATTTTGCCGCACCGTGAGGCTCGGGAAGATATCGCGATGTTCGGGCACGTAGCCGAGCCCAAGGCGCGCGATCTTGTAGCTCGGCAGGCCGGCAATGTCCCGGCCCTTGAAGCGGATCGTCCCGTGCGGGCTGACCTCGCCCATGATCGCCTTCACGGTGGTCGAGCGGCCGACGCCGTTGCGGCCGAGCAGGCTGACGACTTCGCCCGCGGCGACGTCGAGGTCGACGCCCTGGAGAATATGGCTCTTGCCGTAATAGGCGTGGAGGTTCCTGACTTCGAGCATCAGTGGGCCTCCTCGCCGAGATAGGCTTCCCTCACCTTCGGGTCGCGACGGATCTCCTCCGGCGTGCCCGACGCGATGATGTGGCCGTAGACCAGCACCGAGATTCGATCGGCGAGACCGAACACGACGCTCATGTCGTGCTCGACGATCACCAGCGTCCGCCCCTCGGTGAGCCGCCGGATCAAGGACACCGCGCGCTCCGTTTCCGCATGACTCATTCCCGCGGTCGGTTCGTCGAGCATCACAACGGTGGCGCCGCTGGCGATGGTGACGCCGATCTCGAGCTCACGCTGCTCGGCATAGGTCAACAACCCCGCGGGAACGTCACGCCGGTGCGAGAGATGGATGTCGTCGAGGATCTCTGCCGTCCGCTCGCGCACCTCGGGCAGGCTGTCGACGTTCTTCCAGAACGCGTAGCGATGTCCGGTCGCCCACAGCACGGCGCACCGGACGTTCTCCCACACGGTCATGCGGGCGAACACGTTGGTGACCTGGAACGAGCGCGACAGGCCGCGCCGATTGATCTCGAACGGCCGCAGGCCCGAGATGACCGCGCCGTTCAACCGCACCTCGCCGGAGGTCGGCCTGATATGCCCGCTGATCAGGTTGAACGTCGTGGACTTGCCGGCGCCGTTCGGGCCGATGATGGCGTGGCGCTCGCCCTGTGCGACGCTGAGATTGAGGTCGCGGATGACACCGACATTGCCGAAGCGCTTTTCGACGGCACGGACTTCGATCGCCGCGGTCATGCCAGATACCCCCGATCGCGCGCAACGGTGGCGGCACCGTCCCAGGCCCTGGCGATCCGCTGCCAGCTCAACCGCGCGACGAAGAAGCCGGCGACCACCAGAACCGCGGCGACACCCCATGTCGCCGGGGATCGCGGATTGAACGCCACGCCGAACAGGTTGATGGCGTCGCCCCCGGAATAGCGCGCGACCGTCTCGATGGTCAGGATGACGCCGCAGGCCAGCGCCGCGGTCGGCACGATGGCAATGAGATAGGACGGAATCACCGTTCCCAGCGTTCCGGCACGGACCAGCGGCCGGTGCATCATCAGCAGCCCGGCGATGCCACCGGGCGAGAACATGACGATGCCGATGAAGATGATGCCGAAATAGAGCTGCCATACGCTGGTGAGGCTCGTCAACCCGAGCTGGAGATAGGTCACCAGGATGGCGCCGAGGATCGGACCGAAGAAGTAGGCGGTGCCGCCGATGAAGGTCGCGAACAGCACGAGGCCGGACTGGATGGCACCGAGATAGGCGGAATTCGCGATCTCGAAGCTGATCGCCGCGAGGCCGCCCGCAATGCCGGCGAAGAACCCGGCGAAGCAATAAGCGAGATAGCGCACGACATGCGGGTCATAACCGATGAACTGGACCCGTTCGGGATTGTCGCGGACGGCGTTGCTGATCCGGCCCAGCGGCGTCCGGGTCAGCGCATACATCGCGATGGCCGACAGCACCAGCCAGAACGCGATCAGGTAATAGACCTGCAGCTGCGGCCCGAAGGTCCAGCCGAACATGCGCGGCAGGGCGGTGCGGTCCGTGGTGATGCCGGCTTCGCCGCCGAACACGGAGCGCAGGATCAGCGACGACGACGCCACGAGCTCGCCGATGCCGAGCGAGATCATCGCAAACACCGTGCCGGCGCGCTTGGTCATGACCCAGCCGATGATGATCGCGAAGACGAGGCCGCCCACCCCGCCGAACAGCGGAATGAAGGGCAGCGGGATCGGCCAGCCATGCGTGACCACCGCGTTCATCATGTGGCAGGCCGCGAAGCCGCCGAGGCCATAATGAACCGCGTGGCCGAACGACAGCAGCCCGGTCTGACCGAGGAGGATGTTGTAGGAGAGCGCGAAGACGATCGCGATTCCGATCAGGCTGAACGACGTCAGTGATCCGCCCGAGCTGAACAGCAGCGGCAGCACGATCAGCACGGCGACGCCGATCAGCCAGACGGCGTAGAAGCGGAGGTGGGAGCCGGCGGATTTTGCCGGCAGATGCGAGGCCGAAGTCACGGCGGTCATGATTCACGAGTCCCCATCAGGCCCACGGGGCGCACGATCAGAACGAGCACCAGCAGCAGGTAGGGAACGATCGGCGCGACCTGCGCGATGGTCACGTTCCAGATGTCGGTGAGCACAGACGGCCCGGCGGAGGGATCGAGCGGACCGAAGGCGCTCGCCAGCGAGCCGTTCAAGGCGACGGCGAAGGTCTGCACCAGCCCGATCACCAGCGAGGCGATGAAGGCGCCCGGCAGCGAGCCGAGGCCGCCGAACACGACCACAACGAACAGGATCGGGCCGAGCGCCGCGGCCATGTCGGACTGCGTCACCAAGGCAGGTCCGGCGATGACACCGGCAAGACCGGCCAGCGCGCTGCCGACCCCGAACACCACCATGAACACGCGTCCGACATTGTGGCCGAGATGGCCCACCATGTGGGGATGGGTCAACGCCGCCTGCACGATCAGGCCGACCCGGGTGCGCTTGAGCACGACCAGCAGCACCACGAAGATCACGACGGATACCGCCAGCATGAACAGCTTGTAGGCCGGATAGTTGGTCGAGAAGATCGTGAATGCGGGAAAGTCCAGCAGTGCCGGGACGCGATAGTCGAGCGGCGTCTTGCCCCAGATCATCGAGACGATTTCCTCGATGGCGAATGCGAGACCGAAGGTCAGCAGCAGCTCGGCGACGTGGCCATGCTTGTGCGTGTTGCGCAGACCATAGCGCTCGACGGCCATGCCGATGGCCCCCACCAGCAGCGGCGCGAGCAGCAGGGCCGGCCAGAAGCCGACCCATTTCGTGAGCTGAAAGCCGAAGAAGGCGCCGAGCATATAGAAGCTGGCGTGGGCAAAATTGAGCACTCCCATCATGCTGAAGATGACGGTCAGCCCGCTCGACAGCAGGAACAGCAGCATGCCGAACAGCACGCCGTTGAGGGTGGAGATGACGATGAGTTCAAGCACGGCGCACCCGCGAATGTCCGGGGCTTCGATGCCCCGCCGCTCATTCCCTGACAAATCGGCGCATGGCTGGCGCCGCTTCCCGCACCCTCAGGGGTGCGGGAAGCCAGTGCAGATCGCTTACGGCCGCGCCATCTTGCATGTGGTCGACACCATGGCCTGCGGCGTATCGACCTTGGAGACCAGGTGCCATCCCCAGCCGGTGTTCTCCTCGTCGAACGGCTCGTTCGCCGCAAGCTTGCCGAAGGACGAGACGTAGATCGGCTGGAAGAACTGGTGATCATCCTTGCGCATGAAGCCGGTGCCGCCATCCAGGACCTCGAGCTTGAGATCCTCGAGCGCGGCCGCGACCTTCACCGGCTCGATCGAGTTGGCCTTCTCCGCCGCCGCCTTGAACATGCGCATCTCGTTGACCGCGCGCGGATACCACAGCGACAGGTTGACCTTGGCGCGGAACGCCTTCTCGTAGTCCATCGCGGCCTGATTGCCCGAATTGGCAAAGCCTTCGGTCAGCTGGAAGACCTGATGATCCAGGCCCGTCTGCTTGATGGCGGTCGGACCACCGGCGCCGCCCGCATAATAGGTGTACCAGTTGACCTTCAGGCCGGCGTCGGCGGCAGCCTTGAGCAGCAGCGCGATGTCCTGCCCCCAATTGCCGGTGATGACGCTGTCGGCGCCGGAGGCCTTGATCTTGGCAATATAGGGCGAGAAGTCCGTGACCTTCAGCAGCGGATGCAGCTCGTCGCCGACGATCTCGACATCGGACCGCTTCGCCGCCAGCATCTTGCGCGCATCGCTGCGGACCGATTGGCCGAACGAATAGTCCTGGTTGATCAGGTACACCTTCTTGATCGACGGAATGTCCTTCATGTAGCTGGTGAGCGCTTCCATCTTGATGTCCGAGCTGGCGTCCCAGCGGAAATGCCAGTAGTTGCACTTCTCGTTGGTCATGCTCGGATCGACGGCGGCATAGTTGAAGTACAGTACTTCCTTGCCGGGGTTGCGCGTATTGTGCTTGTTGACGAAGTCTTCCAGGGCGAGCCCGACGGACGATCCGTTGCCTTGCGTGATGTAGCGGACGCCGGCGTCGATCGCCTTCTGGGCCTGGACCAGGCTCTCTTGCGGGTTGGTCTTGTTGTCGAACGGCACGATTTCGACCTTGTGGCCGAGAATGCCGCCCTTGGCATTGAGCTCCTCGGCCAGATACTGGAACGTCTTCAGGCCGCCCTCGCCGACGCTGGCGCCACCGCCGGACAGCGGATCGATATATCCGATCTTGACGGTGTCCTCGGCCCATGCCGCGTGACCGAGCATCGGGGCGATCAGGGCGATGGCTAGAGTGAACTTGCGCATAGTCTCGTTTCCTCGCTGGCTGTCGACTTTAGTCGATCGATCGATGCGCATGATCGCGCAATTTGAAAAAGCACTGAGCAGAATAAAGGCCGGCTGACAAGCTCAGGATGGGTTGAACGCATGTTTGTCGCTCCGGCCACGCGCTGGCAGGAGCTTACCGCCGATCGGACGTTTCATTGAGCGGAATGTTGGCGTCCACATCCTGGACAAATCCCTCCCGACACGCGGGGATGACAAGCACTGTCCGGTCATGTCGCCTGTTCCGCCATGTGGGACAACGCAGCGTAAGTTCCACGCTGGAAGACGGGCAGAGCACGGCGGCCGGCAGCGCCGCGGCCGGTGGCAATCGTGGCCCCTGCCCCCGCCGAGACCGGCACCTGATGCTGGACCAGATAGATCATGATCAGGTCATTGATGGGATCGGCCTGCCACCAGGTGCCGAAGATGCCGGGCCACGTGATCGAACCCGGGGCGCCGCAGGCATAGGGATTGCCGACGGCATCCTCGGCGGTTGCAAGTCCGAGCCCAAATCCGCAGGTCTGCCACAACGGCATGCCAGCGAAGGGAATCAGGCGCTGCGCATCGGTCAGCCGGTTGGTCCGCATCAGCTCCACGGTTGCCGGCCGCAACAGCCTGACGCCGCCCAGTTCGCCCCCTCCGAGCAGCATGAGCGCGAACCGATGATAGTCGGGCGCGGACGAGATCAGCCCGCCACCGCCGGGCGTATAGGCCGGCGGCTCGTCATACATGACCGGCTCGACCCTTGCGAGCCGGCCTGCCGTCTCGTCATATCCGTACAGGCTGGCGAGACGATCTCGCTTGGCGTGCGGCAGCCAGAAATCGGTGTCGATCATGCCGAGCGGGGTGAAGATGCGCTCCTGCAGCACCTGCCGGAACGGCTTGCCTTCGACCCGGCCGATCAGGAAGCCCAGCACATCGGTCGAATGACCGTAGTGAAACCGGTCGCCGGGCTGATACGCCAGCGGCAGCGTACCGAGCGCAGCGAGCCATTCGTCCGGCGTCGACCGGTTCATCGCGGGATCGCCGAGCGCACGCTCATAGGCGATCTTCAGCGGGCCCTCCGAGAAGAACGCGTAGGCGATCCCCGAACGATGCGTGAGCAGATCCTCGATGGTGATCGCGCGCCGGGCGGGCACGGTATCGTCGAGCGGACCGGCAGCGTCTCGCAGGACCCGCAGATGGCCAAGCTCCGGGACCCAGCGCGAGATCGGGTCCGCCAAGGCGATCCGGCCTTCCTCGACCAGCATCATCGCTGCCACGGAGGTGATCGGCTTGGTCATCGACGCAATCCGGAACAGCGTATCCGCGCGCATCGGGCTGTTGGCTTCGACATCGCGCCAGCCGATCGTCTCGGCGTGAACGACCTCGCCGCCACGCGAGATGAGAGACACGATGCCGGCGAGCTCGCCGCGATCGACGAATTTGGCGAGCGCCGGGCCGACGGCTGCAAGCGCCGCAGGATCGAAGCCCCGACGGCGGCGAACGGCTTCACTGGTCATGAGCGGCGCTCCGGTGGACAGAGTTCAGTTTCGGCCGCCGGCGCTGGCCGCGCGGGCGGGAGACAACAGAGCAGCCGGGCGCGCAAGCGACGGCCGGAGACGCCGTGGCCTGCGCAAGGGCTAGTCCGCCTTGAAATCGTCGGTCAGGATCGGCCCCGAGATGATCCAGCGCTGGCCGTCGAACTTCATCATCTGGAATTGCTTGCTGATGCGGTAGTCATCGGGCGTTGTCGTGACCGACATTCCCGGCAGCCCGAGATCTGGCACGAAGCCCTTGATGTTGGTCGCCTGCTTCATGATGTTGGCACGCGTCAGCTCGTCGCCGCATTGCCTGAGGATGTGGACGAGCATGGCAGCGGTCGAGTAGCCATAGGTCGCGAAGCCGCTGTTGGCGTCCTCGCCGGGCGCGTATTTCGCCATGAACGCCTTGTAGCGTTTCATGCCCTCGTCATCGGCCCATTGCGGGTCGAGCGGATCCTTGCCGTAGGCGACCGAGATGATGTCCTTGGCATTCTCCACGCCCGCGGGAACGAGCACCTGACCGACCGCGGTGGCGTTGACCTCCAGGATGTGGACAGGCTTCCAGCCGAGCTCGGCGGTCTTCCTGATCGATTGCGCCGCGAATTTCGGCGTCGACATGTTGTAGAATAGATCGGCGCCCGACGCCTTGAGCGTCACCAACTGGGAATCGACGGTCGGGTCGGACAGCTCGTAGGACAGCTCCTTCACGATCATGCCGGCCTTGGCGCCGAGTCCGTCCTTCAGACCCTTGACATAGTCTTTGCCGAGGTCGTCGTTCTGATAGAGGATGCCGATCTTGGCGTTCGGGTAGTTCTCGAGAATGTATCTGGCGTAGATGTGCGCTTCCGACTGGTAGTTCGGATTGGCGGAGATCGTCCACGGGAAATTCTTGGGGTCGGTGAAGCGGGACGCTCCACTTCCGGCCAGAAGCTGCGGAACGCCCTTGCTGTTGAGATATTTCTGGACCGCGGCGTTCGGCGGCGTGCCGATGATCTGGAACGTGGTCAGCACCTCATCGCTTTCGACCAGCTTGCGCACCTGCTCCACCGTCTTCGGCGGGCTGTAGGCGTCGTCATACTGGATGAGGTTGATCTTGCGCCCGTTGACGCCGCCCTGCTCGTTGATCATGCGGATATAGGCCGCCTCCGCCTTGCCGATGGCGCCGAAGGCGGAAGCCGGCCCGCTCAGGGGATTGGTCTGGCCGATCTTGATCTCGGTGTCGGTAGCGCCGACGTCGTATTTCTTCTGCGCAAACGCCGGAGCTGAAAGGGCCACGCCGAGCATCAGCAGGGCAGCCGCCGTCGACTTGATCCGTGTCATGTGTCCTCCCGTGAGCGGCTGATCCATGGTCAGCCGATTGCTTTGATGACATCCGCGCACGACGAAACTGGCGGCCGCGCCGCCGGCCACGCCGTCGTCAGACCGCTTTCCGTCACGTCCGAGACCTACCGTCCGGGACACCTCCGGTCAAGTTCATTCATTTAGTGCTAAATGAAATTGTCGGAAGCCCGAAGTCCTGCTTGACCGGGCGTGCCCGCCCGCTCATCGTCGAAACACCAATGACGCCGTCCAGCGCGCCGATCGGGGACCAGGGAGAGCATGCCAGCAGAGCCGAAGCCGGAGGGGCGCCGCACGCGCGCGGAACAGCGCGCGACGACGGTGAAGCTGATCCTCGACACCAGCGAGGAGCTGTTTGCGCAGCTCGGCTATTACGGCGTGACGATCAAGGATGTGGCCGACAAAATGGGCATCCACCCCGCGCTGATCCATTATTACTTCGAGGGCAAGAGGGCGTTGTTCGATGCCGTGTTCGAACGCCGCATGGAATACGCTGTCACGGTGCGCACGGCCGGGCTGGATGCCTACGAGGCCAAGGTCGGAGATCGTCCGACCGTGGAAGGCACGCTGCGCGCCTATTATGACGGCGCGTTCGACGTCTACGTCAATGAAGAGGACAACTGGCGGCACTTCGGCCGCATCTTCGCGCAAGTCGCCAACGCGCCGGGCTATGGCGTGGAGATGATGGACGCCTATCTCGATCCGATGGTGCTGCGTCTCATCGGGCTGCTGCAGAAGGCGTTGCCCGACGCCACGCCCGAGGACCTGTTCTGGAGCTTCCAGTTCACCTCCGGCGCCTACTCGCTGATCCTGTCACGGACCGGCCGGATCGACCGGCTGTCGGGAGGTCTGTGCAAGTCCGACGATTTCGTGGCTGTCCGCGAGCGGTTCGTGACCTTCATGGCCGGAGGCTTCAACGCGCTCTACAAGCGGCGGAAGCAGAAGTCGAAATGAGCGCCCCTCGGCATCTCCCATCGGTCGCACACCACGCAAACAAGCAGCCGGAACCAATGATGACAGCTCCCTACGTCCCGCAAATGGCCCTCTATCGCCAATGGCTGAAGGACAATCGCGGTCTTCACTTCGAGAACTTCGAGCAGATGCGGCAGTGGTCGATCCGTGACCTCGACGGCTTCTGGCGTAGCATCTGGGACTATTTTGATCTGCAGTCGTCGACCGCATTCTCGACTGTCCTGGGCAAACGCACGATGCCGGGAGCGGTTTGGTTTCCCGGAGCTTCCGTCAACTACGCACGGCAGGTGTTTCGGCACGTCGAAGCCGCCGATGCGGCGGGCCTGCCTGCGATCATCAGCAGTCACGAGGACGGCAGGCTCACGGAAACGTCATGGCCGGAGCTTCGGCGAAAGGCAGCCGCCCTGGCGCTGCATCTGCGCGAGCAGGGCGTGGCGCCCGGCGACCGGGTCGCCGCCTATCTGCCCAATATCCCCGAAGCCATGATCGCGTTTCTCGCTGCCGCGAGCATCGGCGCGATCTGGAGCGTCTGCGCGCCCGACATGGCCGCGCCCGCCGTGATCGACCGGTTCAAGCAGATCGAGCCCAAGGTGCTGATCGCCTGCGATGCGGTCACTTATGCCGGCCGCCGGCACGATCGCCGCGATGTCGTCGAGGAGCTGCAGCGGTCGTTGCCAACAGTCGGTCACGTCATCCTGCACAGCGGCGATGCCGGCGCGCCGGTCGCCGGGGGCGTCCATCTCTCGGATGTCCTCTCAGGAACGGGCGCCAGCATCGATGCCTTCGAACCGGAATGGCTCCCCTTCGATCATCCGCTCTGGATCGTCTATTCGAGCGGCACCACCGGATTGCCAAAACCGATCGTGCATGGTCACGGCGGCATCATCATCGTCACGTTGGCCCTGCTCGGGCTGCACAACGACATCGGCTGCTCCTATCAGCCGAACTCTTTCGGCGAGCGCTATCACTGGTACAGCTCGACCGGCTGGATCATGTGGAACAACCAGGTCGGCGCGCTTCTGAACGGCACCACGTGCTGCATCTTCAACGGCAGCCCGGCTGGTCCCAAGGATCATCCGGACTGGACCACGCTGTGGCGGTTCGTGGCGAACTCCAAATCGACCTTCTTCGGCGCCGGCGCGGCGTTCTTCGCGAGCTGCGTCAAGGCGGACATCGATCTGGCTGACGCCGGCGATCTGTCCCATCTGCGCTGTCTCGGATCCACCGGCTCACCACTCAGCGCCGACACGCAGGCCTGGTTCGACCAGCGGTTTGCGGCGCTCGCACAGCTCAATGGCAGCCGGGCACAGGCCGAGATGTGGTGGTCCAACATCTCCGGCGGCACCGACTTCGCCGGCGCCTTCATCTGCGGCAATCGCGAATTGCCGCAGGTGCCCGGAACGATGCAATGCCGCGCACTCGGCGCGGCCGTCGAGGCCTTCAATGACCAGGGCGAGCCCGTCATCGGCGAAGTCGGAGAGCTCGTCTGCACCGAGCCGATGCCCTCGATGCCGCTGCGGTTCTGGAACGACGAAGGCAATGCGCGCTATCTCGCGAGCTACTTCGACGCCTTCGAGGCGCGAGGGGGAGGACCGGTCTGGCGGCATGGCGACTGGCTCAAGGTCGATCCGGACGGCTCCTGCATCATCTATGGCCGCAGCGATGCCACCATCAATCGCCACGGACTGCGGATGGGGACGAGCGAATTGTACTCGGCCATCGAGGCACTGCCGGAGATCCTGGACTCGCTGGTCGTCGATCTCGAATATCTCGGCCGGGACAGCTACATGCCGCTGTTCGTGGTGCTGCGCGACGGCGTCGCGCTCGATGCGGCGATGAAGCGGAAGATCAACATGGCGGTCGAAGCCGGCCTCTCGCGACGTTTCGTGCCCGACGAGATCTTTGCGGTTTCTGAGATCCCGCGCACACTGTCCGGCAAGAAGCAGGAGCTCCCGATCAAGAAGCTGCTGCTCGGGCAGCCGCTCGACAAGGTCATCAACCGCGATGCAATGGCCAATCCCGGTTGCCTCGACTGGTACATCGCATTCGCGCGGAGCCGTTTGCAGACCGGTTCAGGCGCGACGTAACAGCGGGCCTCGAGCAAGACGCTTGCCGTCATGCATCGAGGACGACACCCGTCAACTCGCCCAGTTTCGCCAGGAGCTGATCCTGAAACGCAGGATCGGCCGCCTGTGGGGCTGGCCGCTCCCGTCGCAAGTGATGCCAATATTGCCCACTGACCAGGGCAGCAGGATCCTCGCTCACCGCCAACCATGACTGAGTCCGTTGCCCGGTCTCCAGGTCGACAGGCGCGGTTGCACCGCCCATTTTCGTGCGGACCCAGCCCGGATCGACCGCGTTGCTCAGGACGCTCGGCCAACGTCGCGCCAGGGCCAGGGCGAGCGCAACAACGTGCAGCTTGCTTTCGGCGTAAGCGCGGGCGGGATCCCAGGGGCGCCGCGTCCAATCGAGATCATCCAATGATCCTTCTCCTCCGCGATGCAGCCCGCTGCTGATGAAGACCAGCCGAGCGGGCCGATCGAGGCGCGCCGTGAGCAGATAGGGCGCAAGAGTGTTTATTGCGAGCGAGCGGGCGTGACCCTCCGGCGTCGAGCCGCGATCAGGCTCCGTGTAGACGCCAGCGTTGTGGATGATCGCATCCATTCGCCCGACGGCGTTGACCTGATCTGCTACGGCGCCGACGTCCGCAGCCTTGCTGAGATCGCCGATGACGACGCCCGACGCGCGCGAGGCGACCTCGCCGATGGTTCCGGCGCGTTGAATTGATCGGGCGTGCAGGAGGACCTGATGTCCGCAATCAAGGAGAGCCTCCGCAGCTGCCCGACCAAGCCCGTCGGTGCTGCCCGTGATGAACACCATCGCCATTTGAGCTCCTTATTCCATTCTCGAGGACCAGGTTGCCATGCGGGTTCGAAAGACAGGTCCAACCCGCCCAATGCTCGGACGATCTAAAGCTGCCGGCGATGCCGTCGTTCCTTGCGGTGCGCGGGCGTCAGCTCGCCAGCTCACCTTTGGCGCTCCTGAACATGGGAGCGAAGGCCGCCGAGCAAGAGCGCCGTCTGCTGTATGAACAGCAATTCGTGACGATAGCGCCGACCACGGATGCCTTCGCCAAGGTGTGCCCGCGGATCGCGCAGGCACCGCAATGATGAGTTCTGTCAGATTGCCGAGCGTTGCATGAGCAACCCGCCCATCGCGTCGACCGCCCGTGCGGCCGCGGCCGCGTGGTTGATCTCGCCGGCATCCACGAGCGCCTCTTGCGTCTCGGCGTTGAAGTCAGGGTCCGAACCGTCCCCGCAGGATGCTGTCGGGCTTTTTGCGCGCCGGACCTGAGGCTCGGGCGTGTCGCATATCCAAGCAGGGTTAAGGGAGTGCTGGGGAAAGATTGGTAGCGGGAGAGGGACTCGAACCCCCGACCCCAGGATTATGATTCCCGTGCTCTAACCAGCTGAGCTACCCCGCCACGGTGTTCGATCAAGACGATGCCGGTGGACGAGTGCGGCGGGCCTTGTGAACGGGCGGCATATAAGGAGCCGTTCTCGCCCCTGTCAAGCAAAGCTCGCAGCCAGCAGCGGTTTTCCTCCCACGCGATTTACATCCGACTCGTCAAGGCCTTGGCGCAACCTCAGCGTCCCGTGCAGCGGGCATGCGGGCGCTTCGTCGGAGCAACGGCCGTCTGCGCCGAATCTCACGCGTCGAGCCGGCTCACTTCGGCAGCACGTTCGGATTGCCGCCGGGAGTGCCGGGCGGCGGGATCACCGGCGTCGTGCCGCCCTCGGGCGTCGGCGCGTGCATCTCGGGATCGACCCCGCTCGGCGGGCACAATACGCCGTTGGTCTTGGCGAGCTTCTCACCCAACGGCTCACCGGCGCGGCCGGTGGTGATGCCGTCAGGGGCGGCCGTGGCCCGCTCATTCGGCGCACACGCCGCATTCTGGTTCGGGGTCGGCGCGGTCGCCTGCGGCGGCGTGGCGGGCGTCGGCGGCGCCTGGGCATGAGTCACGGCCGAGGCTGACGCCAGCACCAACGAAAGGAACAAGGATTGACGGATGCTCATGGCGGGGCAACGCGAAGCCTGCCTTCGCGTTCCCGCGTCGAAGGCGCGCGACGCGCAACGGACGACATGGTCCGGCGATCAGCCCTTGCGGTAGCGGATCAGCGAGAAATGCCCGAGCGGCGGCATCGGCCGGCGTTCGGCAAGCGTGATGCCGCCGTGCTTCGCAGCCCAGTTCACGAGCCGGGCCCAGGGGAACTCCGGCCGCCAGCCGAGCCGGCGCGCGATCGGCGCAAAGGCGAGCTCGAAGATGCGCCGTGGACCACTCTCGGCGCCGATATGATTGACCAGGATCAGTTCGCCGCCCGGCTTCAGCACGCGGACGAAATCATCGAGCGTGGCTTCAGGGTCCGGCACCGCGGTGATGACATATTGCGCCACGACCGCGTCGAAGAAGTTGTCGGGAAAGGCGAGATGCTTGGCGTCCATCACCGCCAGGGTCTCGACATTGAACAGCTTCAGCTCGCGCACGCGGGCTTGCGCCCGGCGCAGCATCGGCTCGGAAATGTCGACACCGCAGATCTTCGTGGTGCGGGCATAATCCGACAAAGAGAGGCCGGTGCCGACGCCGACATCAAGAATGCGGCCGCCGATGCGGTCGGCTTCAGCGATGGTCGATTGTCGCCCCTGATCGAAGACCTTGCCGAACACCAGGTCGTAGACCGGCGCCCAGCGCTCGTAGGCCTTTTCGACCCCCGCGCGGTCGATGTCCCCCATGCCCCTGCCCTGAATGATGAGAAATGATCAGCCGCGAACCGGCTCGGCCACGCGCTGCGGCCTGGCGATGCCGGCTGACGCCATGCTCTGCGCGGCCGCACTCTGGATGAAGCCGCCGCCGAGCACACGGGCACGGCCGGAGGCCGCGTCGTAGAACACGCAGGCCTGGCCGGGCGAGACGCCCTCCTCGCCGGCAACGAGCTCGACTTCGTAGTGGCCGTCAGCGCCGCGCAGCCAGGCCGGCTGCGGCGGACGGGTCGAACGCACCCGGACGAACAGTTCGAGACCGTCGCGCACGGCCGCATCGAGCGCGCCGTCGCCGATCCAGTTGACCTCGCGTAGCGTAATGCGATGCGTGCGCAGCGCCTCGCGCGGGCCGACCACGACGCGGCGGGTCGCGACGTCCAGCTTGACCACGTAGAGCGGCGCGCCGGCGGCGATGCCGAGCCCCTTGCGCTGGCCGATCGTGTAGTTGGCGATGCCGTGATGCGCGCCGAGCACCCGCCCCTGAAGATCGACGATTTCACCCGGCTCCATCGCGTTCGGGCGCAGCTTGCCGATGATGTCGGTGTAGCGCCCGGTCGGCACGAAGCAGATGTCCTGGCTGTCGTGCTTGTCGGCGACCTCCAGCTCGAAGCGGCGCGCCAGTTCGCGCACCTCAGGCTTGGTCATGTCGCCGAGCGGAAAGCGCAAGAAGTCGAGCTGCTCGCGCGTGGTCGCGAACAGGAAATAGCTCTGGTCGCGATCGGCATCGGCCGCGCAGGTGAGTGCGCGCGATCCGTCCGCCAGCCGGCGCGAGGCGACGTAATGGCCGGTCGCCAGCACGGAGGCGCCGAGCTCGCGCGCGGTCTTCAAGAGATCGCCGAACTTGATCGCCCGGTTGCACTCGATGCACGGCACCGGCGTCTCGCCCGACGCGTAGCTGGCGGCAAAATTATCGATCACGGACTCGCGGAAACGGTCTTCGTAGTCCAGCACGTAATGCGGGATGCCCAAGCGCTCGGCGACGTTGCGGGCGTCGTGGATGTCCTGGCCGGCGCAGCACGCGCCCTTGCGGTGGGTCGCGGCGCCATGGTCATAGAGCTGCAAGGTGATGCCGACGACGTCGTAACCTTGCGACTTCAACAGCGCAGCCGTCACCGACGAGTCCACGCCGCCGGACATGGCGACGACGACCCTGGTGTCCTCGGGACGGCCTTCGAGATCGAGACTGTTGAGCATGGTCACGTCACTGCGATCGCGGCGTCAGGCAGGGGTCCCCGGCGCGGGAACGCCTCGCATGCGCCGTCTTTGCGGATGGCTTGCCTCCAGCGACTTCCGAACACGGTCTTCTGGCCGGAAACAACACGAGAAGCATCTGTCTTTAATATAGGCGCACTTCCTGCGAAGCAATCGCGCTGGCCGCAGAGGGCAGCGGCAATTCTTGCCGGCCGGGCAGAAATGGTGGGGGGAGCCGCGTCCCAAGGTCGCGCCGGCCATCGTTTAAGTCTATGATATTATGTATATTTATTTGTAACGCCACCTTGGCCCGCTCCTTGCTGAACTGCCTTGTCGAGTTCATCGCAAGAGGTTCCAAGGTGTTCAGCGTCACGTCAGACATCCAGGCCGGCACGGTTCTCAAGACGCCAGCGCCGAAACAGTCCCGTCAGGACGCCTCGCAGCTGTCCGACAGCTTCTCGGCGCTGGTCGATGCCGCGACGCCGCCGGATCCGTCGACCTCGTCGCTTCCCACCGCCCCTACGTCGGCGCCCCGCGCCAGCAGTTCCGCATCGAGCGCCAGCCGCGATGTTTCGCGCAGCACGGACACCGACCGCGCCAGCCAGGCGGGGGCACAGGACAAAGCCGACAGCAGTGCGGCGCCGGCCGACCGCAGCAGCAAGCCGGGCTCGGATACGTCCTCGGATGCGACCGCCGACAAATCTGCCAAGTCCGGAACCGATACCGCCGACGCCGCCACCGGCAAGACCGGCGACAAGAAGGATGGCGACCAGAGCAGCGCGGATGCGACTGCCGCAGCGCAGGCTGCCGTCGATCAAATGACCGCGACGCCGGCCCCAGTCGCCGTCGCAATCCCCGCCGAGATCACGCTGGCCAATCCGGCCGCGGCCGCTGCCGCACCGGATGGCGATGCCGCCTCCGCCGCACCCGCCCCGGCCGTGCCGGTCGCCGGGGCCATCGGCGTTGGCGCAACCGGCTCGGCCGATGCCACCGCAGGGCTGATGGCCGCGGCCGCCAAGTCCGCCACCCCGGTCAAGACGTCGGACGAAGCCGCCGCCACACCGGCAGGCGCCGGCGCGACGACCCCCGCTTCCGGCGACGCGACCGCTTCACCTGATCAGACCTTCACGGCCGCACTCGATGCAGCCGTCCCCGGCCGCACCAAGGCGACCGGCAAGCCCGGCACAGCGGGCAAGACGGGCCTCACGACCGGTGAAGCCGCCAAGACCTCCGACCAAGGCAGCCTCACGACGCAGGGCGCCCATCAGCCGAACCAGGCCAGCGGCGCGCAACAGCCCGCCCTTGCCGCCAAGCCGGACAATGGCGAGATCGCACCGACCGCCAAGGGCGACGGCAACGCGCCGGCGTCATCCGCGCATGAGCGCGGCGCGGCGCAGGCCGGCGCGCAGAGCAACGTGCCCGTATCAGACCCGACGGCCCAGGCCGCGTCTGCCCTGCAGCCGCAGCTCGCCACCCCTGCAACGTCTGCCAACCCGATCACCGCCGCCAACCTCACCGCGACCGCGGCCACCGCCGCCGCGGTGCCGCTGCACGGGCTCGCGGTCGAGATCGCGGCCTCCGCGCTCAACGGCAAGAGCCGCTTCGAGATCAGGCTCGATCCGGCGGAGCTTGGCCGCATCGATGTCCGCATCGACGTCGATCGCAACGGCCAGGTGACGTCGCATCTGCGCGTCGAGAAGCCGGAGACGCTCGCGATGCTGCAGCAGACCGCGCCGCAACTGCAGCAGGCGCTGCAGGACGCCGGTCTCAAGAGTAACAACAGCGGCTTGCAATTCTCACTGCGCGACCAGAACTCGTCCGGCCAGAACGGCGGCGACAACCAGCAGAACGCCAACGCGCAACGCCTGATCGTGACCGAGGACGAAACAGTCCCGGCACAGCTCGCTGGACGGTCCTATGGACGCATGTTCAGCGCGCAAGGCGGCGTGGATATCAGGGTTTAACAGGAGGCTTCCATGGCAATCGGCGACGCAATCACGGCAAACCCGCCAGTCTCGGGCACCACCAACTCCAATTCGTCAACTGGCAACAACAGCAGCCTCGGCTCCAGCACGGGCTCGACGATCGCAGGCAATTTCCAGACCTTCCTGACGCTGCTGACCACGCAGCTGCAGAACCAGAACCCGCTCGACCCGCTGGACACCAATCAGTTCACCCAGCAGCTCGTGCAGTTCGCCGGCGTCGAGCAGCAGCTCAAGACCAACGACCAGCTCGCCTCGCTGCTCACGATGCAGCAGACGACACAGGCGACCCAGGCGCTCGCCTTCGTCGGCAAGACCGCCGTGGTCAGCGGCTCCACCACGACCATGACCAGCGGAAAGGCGAGCTGGGATCTCAGCATCCCCAAGGACAGCAACCTCACCGTCAACATCACCAACAGCGTCGGCCAGACCGTCTTCACCGGCAAATATACCGCCAGCGCCGGCAACAATCAGACCTACAACTGGAACGGCCAGGGCAATGACGGCACCCAATGGCCGGACGGGCAGTACAAGATCACGACGGTCGCGACCGATGTGACCAACGGCAGCCCGGTGGCGATCTCGACCCAGGTCCAGGGCACCGTGTCCTCGGTCGACCTGACCCAGCAGCCGCCAATGCTGACGATCGGCGGCCAGACCTACACGGTCAACCAGATCCAGCGGATCGTCAGCTAGCTCTCAGCCCCCTCTGAACCGATCCCAGCTGAGCTTGAACATCAAGCTCAGCTGCCGCGGCGACATGTCAGCGTAAGCGCCGGAAATTCTTAACCAATCATTTACCACGATTCAGCTCCCGGGGCGTCTTGCCGCCGGGCGCGGCGGCGTTCGCGCCGAGCTTCGGATTCACGCCCTTTGCTTAGGCAAATTTTAAGCGAGGCGGCGTAGGGTCTTACCGTGAGTTCAGTGGTTAAGAGTTTGTGAGTACGCCATGACAGAACCCCATCGCCCGAGGGTGAAATACGTCATCGGGCCTGACGGCAGCCCGCTCACCATCGCGGATTTGCCTGCGCCAGGCACCAAGAGGTGGGTCATTCGCCGGAAGGCTGAAGTCGTTGCCGCCGTTCGCGGCGGTTTGCTGTCCCTCGAAGAAGCGTGCAGCCGCTACACCCTGACCGTCGACGAATTCCTGTCGTGGCAGTTCTCGATTGACCAGCACGGTCTCGCCGGCCTGCGCACCACCCGAATTCAGCAATATCGCCAATAAAGCGTTCCGAACGCGACTGGATTTCTTCGAAAATCGGCTTGGCCCCGCCAAGCCGATTTTTGCCATGACTACACTTTGTTAGGACCCTTTAACGATCGTTAACCATATCGAAACCTTCCCATAGGCAATAATTGCCCAGTGGTTCGATTCAACCTCCGCGAACCGTCTCGCGACTGCGGGAGCGGAGGCTGGCATCGGATCGCACCTGGAATGCGGGTGCTGGTGAAGGTTTAACGATTGAATTTCGCGATATCTGCAACCGGCCGTAAAGGCCCGCGAAGCTCAAATCACCTTTCAGCAGCCACCCGTCGAATGCCGAACTATGGGGCAGTTGCTTGCAAGGTCTCTTGGACTTCCTGAAGGGTTTGGGCGCCGCGCGGCTGACCGCCATGATCGCGGTCACCGCCGCTTTGATCGGCTTCTTCGGCTTCGTCATCATTCGCGTGACGGCGCCGCAGATGACCACCCTGTTCACCGACCTGACGATGGAAGACTCCTCCAGCATCATCAAGGACCTGGAGCGGCAGGCAATTCCGTTCGAGATCCGCAATGAAGGCAGCGTGATCCTGGTGCCGAAGGACAAGGTCACCCGGCTGCGCATGAAGCTCGCCGAGGGCGGCCTGCCCAAGGGCGGCGGCGTCGGCTACGAGATCTTCGACAAGTCGGACGCGCTGGGCACCACGAGCTTCGTTCAGAACATCAACCATCTGCGCGCGCTGGAGGGCGAGCTCGCCCGCACCATCCGCGCCATCGACCGCGTCCAGGCGGCGCGCGTCCATCTCGTGCTGCCGGAGCGGCCGCTGTTCTCGCGCGAGACCCCGGAGCCGTCGGCCTCGATCGTCGTGCGCGTGCGCGGGGCGCTGGAGCCGGCGCAGATCCGCGCCATCCGCCATCTCGTCGCCTCCGCCGTCAACGGCCTGAAGCCGCAGCGGGTGTCGATCGTCGACGAAGCCGGACAATTGCTCGCCGACGGCACCCAGACCGACATCGACCAGCAGGTCGGCGACGAGCGCCGCAGCACCTTCGAGAAACGGATGCGCAAGCAGGTCGAGGACATCGTCTCCTCGGTCGTCGGCGCGGGCCGCGCCCGCGTCCAGCTCTCCGCCGACTTCGACTTCAACCGCGTCACCCAGACCTCCGACCGCTACGATCCGGAAGGGCGGGTGCTGCGATCGAGCCAGACCCGCGAAGAGCAGTCGGCCACCAACGAGAACAACGGACAGGTCACGGTCAACAACGAGCTGCCGGGCAACCAGCAGAACCCGCCCCAGCCGCAACCGCGCGACCAGAGCAAGAAGACCGAAGAGACCAACAATTACGAGATCTCCCGGACCACCAAGACCGAGGTCACCGAGGCCGGCCGGGTCAACCGCATCTCGGTCGCGGTTCTGGTGGACGGCGCCTACTCCAAGAACGAGAAGGGCGAACTGGTCTATCAGGAGCGCAGCAAGGACGAGCTCGACCGCATCGCCGCGCTGGTCCGCTCCGCGATCGGCTTCGACCAGAAACGTGGCGACCAGGTCGAGGTGGTCAACCTGAAATTCGCCGACGCGCCGACCGTCCCTCAGATCAACGAGCCGACCGGCTTCCTCGGCATGCTCCACTTCACCAAGGATGACGTGATGTACGTCATCGAGCTCGCCGTCATGATGCTGCTCGGCATCGTGGTGGTGTTCATGGTGGTGCGGCCGCTGGTGAAGAAGATCATCTCCACCGAAGAGGTCGCCGCGCTGAGGGGTGGGGTGCCCGCGCTCACCGACGAAACCGTCCAGGCGCAGGCCGCCCACGCCCAGCAGACCGCCACATTGATCGACGTCGCCCAGGTCCAGGGCCAGGTTCACGCCCAGTCCGTGCACCGCGTGGGTGAACTCGCCGAGCGCAATCCGGGCGAAGCCGCCGCCATCATCCGCCAGTGGCTCGCCGAGCCGCAGAACTGATCCAACCGACGTGAACTGCCCGAACTGAAAAGAACGTAGATCGCCATGTCGCTTCCGCAGACTCAGAACGCCAACGACATCTCCACCGTCATCGCGACGCTTGCGAGCCGCCAGTCGCAGCGCGCGAAGACCGAGCCCCTGAGCGGCCCGAAGCGTGCGGCCGTGATGATGCTGGCGCTCGGCGAGCAGTATGGCGGCAAGATCTGGCAGCAGCTCGACGACGACGAGGTGCGCGAGCTCTCGCTCGCGATGTCCACGCTCGGCACCGTCGAGGCCGACGTGGTCGAGGACCTGATGCTCGAATTCGTTTCGCGGATGTCGGCCTCCGGCGCGCTGATGGGCAATTTCGACGCCACCGAACGGCTGCTGCAGCAATATCTGCCGTCGGAGCGGGTCACCGGCATCATGGACGAGATCCGCGGCCCCGCGGGCCGCAACATGTGGGAGAAGCTCTCCAACGTCCAGGAAGAGGTGCTCGCCAACTACCTCAAGAACGAATATCCGCAGACCATCGCCGTCGTGCTGTCCAAGCTGAAGCCCGAGCATGCCGCGCGCGTGCTCGCGATCCTGCCCGAGGACATGGCGCTCGACGTCATCGGCCGCATGCTGCGCATGGAAGCGGTGCAGAAGGAGGTCATCGAGCGCGTCGAGCAGACGCTGCGGGTCGAGTTCATGTCGAACCTGTCGCAGACCCGCCGCCGCGACGCCCACGAGGTGATGGCCGAGATCTTCAACAATTTCGACCGCCAGACCGAGACCCGCTTCATCACCTCTCTCGAAGAAGAGAACCGCGAGTCCGCCGAGCGCATCAAGGCGCTGATGTTCACCTTCGACGACCTGATCAAGCTCGATTCCGCCTCGGCGCAGACGCTGCTGCGCAATGTCGACAAGGACAAGCTCGGCGTGGCGCTCAAGAGCGCCAACGAGGAGGTCCGCAACTTCTTCTTCGGCAACATGTCGTCGCGCGCCGCCAAGATGCTGCAGGACGACATGGCCGCAATGGGACCTGTGCGCCTGCGCGACGTCGACGAGGCGCAGGCCCTGCTCGTCAACCTCGCAAAGGACCTCGCCGCCAAGGGCGAGATCATGCTCAGCAAGAACCGCGCCGACGACGAACTGGTGTACTGATGGCTCAGCCCGCGAAATTCCTGTTCGATACCGATTTCGCCGCGCCGGAGAAGACGACGCGGGAGCGTGCGGCCACGTCCGCCGAGATTGCACAGAAAGTCGCGGCCGCCGAAGCTGCCGCCTACCGCAACGGCTACGAGGCGGCGCAGCGCGAGGCCAAGGTCGAGGCCGACCGCCGCGTCGCGTCGGCGCTGGAGCAGATCAACATCCAATTGCAGGGCATCTCCGCCCGCTTCTCCGGCATCGAGACGCGGATGGAAAACGAAGCAGTCGACGTCGCGGTTGCCGTCGCGCGCAAGCTGTGCGCGGCGCTGGTCGCCGCCGAGCCGCTCGGCGAGATCACCGGCCTGGTGCATGACTGCTTCGCGCATCTGGTGGCCACGCCGCATCTGGTGCTCCGGATCAACGACAGCCTGTACGAGCTCGCCCGCGAGAAGATCGAAAAGCTCGCCAAGCAGAGCGGCTTCGAGGGCCGCCTGGTGATCCTCGCAGAGCCGGAGATCGCGACCGGCGACTGCCGCATCGAATGGGCCGACGGGGGCGTCGTGCTGGAGCGCGACGCCATCGATGCCAAGATCAACGAACTGGTCGGGCGCTACATCGCGTCCCGGAAAGACTAGGCCATCGAAATGGCCGAGGGAGTTTAAGTCATGAGCGACAACGAGATCCCGCTTCCCGACCTCAACGCGGCGGACGCGCCTCCGCTGGGCGGCGACGTCGGCTACAACGAAGAAGAGCATGCCGCGCGCATCGCGGCCGACCTCGAAGCGGTGTTCGACGTGCCGGTGCAGGTCTCGGCCGTGCTCGGCCGTTCCAAGATGGATGTCGGCGAGCTCCTGAAGCTCGGGCCCGGCACCGTGCTCGAGCTCGACCGCAAGGTCGGCGAGGCCATCGACATCTACGTCAACAACCGGCTCGTGGCACGCGGCGAGGTGGTTCTGGTCGAAGACAAGCTCGGCGTGACGATGACCGAAATCATCAAGTCCGACCGCAACTGACAGACATGACCTGCGCGCGTTTCGCAAGCGGCGCGACCGAATAGGAGACGAACATGCGGCTTCTCATCGTCGGGACGCTGAAGGGGCAACTCACCGCGGCCACCAAGATCGCCATGGAGAATGGCGCGACCGTCACCCATGCCGAGGACAACGAGCAGGCGATGCGGGTGCTGCGCGGCGGCAAGGGCGCCGACCTGCTGCTGGTCGACGTCGCGCTCGACATCCGTGATCTCGTGATGCGGCTCGACGCCGAGCACATCCACGTGCCGATCGTCGCCTGCGGCATCACCAGCGACGCCCGCGCCGCGGTCGCAGCCATCCACGCCGGCGCCAAGGAATACATTCCGCTCCCGCCGGATCCCGAGCTGATCGCCGCCGTGCTCGCGGCCGTCGCCAACGATTCCCGCGATCTCGTCTATCGCGACGAGGCGATGGCCAAGGTGATCAAGCTCGCCCAGCAGATCGCCGGCTCCGACGCCTCGGTCATGATCACCGGCGAGTCCGGCACCGGCAAGGAGGTGCTGGCGCGCTATGTCCACAGCCGCTCCGCCCGCGCCAAGCGTCCCTTCATTTCGATCAACTGCGCCGCGATCCCCGAGCACCTGCTGGAGTCCGAGCTGTTCGGCCACGAGAAGGGCGCCTTCACCGGCGCCATCGCCCGCCGCATCGGCAAGTTCGAAGAGGCCAATGGCGGCACCCTGCTGCTCGACGAAATCTCGGAAATGGACGTGCGGCTGCAATCCAAGCTGCTGCGCGCCATCCAGGAGCGCGTGATCGACCGCGTCGGCGGCACCCGCCCCGTGCCGGTCGACATCCGCATCATCGCCACCTCGAACCGCAATCTTGCCGACGCCGTGCGCGAAGGCTCGTTCCGCGAGGACCTGCTGTTCCGGCTCAATGTCGTCAATTTGAAGATCCCGCCGCTGCGCGAGCGCCCCGCGGACATCCTCGAGCTGGCGCAGCATTTCGCGCGCAAATATTCCGAGGCCAACGCGGTGCCGCTGCGGCCGATCTCGGCCGACGCCAAGCGCATCCTCACGACCAACCGCTGGCCGGGCAACGTGCGCGAGCTGGAGAACACGATGCATCGTGCGGTGCTGATGGCGCAGGGCGACGAGATCGGACCGGATGCGATCCTGACGCCAGACGGCGCGCGCCTCGACATTGGCAAGACTCAGCCGGCGGTGGCGCATGCTACGATGGCGGCGGAGCAGGTCACGCGCGCTTTGGTCGGCCGCACCGTGGCCGACGTCGAGCGCGACCTGATCCTCGAAACCCTGAAGCACTGCCTGGGCAACCGGACACATGCGGCCAACATCCTGGGAATCTCGATCCGGACGCTGCGCAACAAGCTCAACGAATATGCCGATGGTGGCGTGCCGATCCCGCCGCCGGGCAGCGGGGACACCCCGCGCATGCCCAGTCCGGTGTAGTCTGTCGACCTTCATCCGCATCATCGTCAGCGGCGCGCTCGTCCTGGGCGCGCCGCTTTCCGTTTCAGCAGCCGGTGGGGCGACGCGCGGCATGCTGGCAGGCTGCTGGGAGCAGATATCTCACGCACCGCTGATGCAGCCTTCGTCGGGCGAGGAGTGGGGTTCGCGCAGCTGGTGCTTCGCGCGCGAAGGCCAGTTGGTGTCGCGAACGATCGCATGCGGCACCGGCGGTTGCGACGGCTGGGACAATCAACGCAGCTATCGCTGGCGGCCGCCGTTCCTCGCGCTATCCGACGTCGACACGTCTGCTGACGGCAAGACGCAGACCCGGGTCTGGCGACGGTGCCGCGTCCAGTTCCTGACGCGAGACTGGATGCAGTTGCAGAATTGCGAGCAGTCTCCCGATCCCTGGATTCGCGAGAAGCGACAACGACGCGCCAGGCGCGCTCAGCCTCAGGAATAGCTCGGCGCTTCGGGACTGCGGAAGATGTGGATGGGATCGCCCGGCGTGAACTCGCGCTGCGTGAGGACCGCATAGGCATACAGCGCAAGATAGAGGACCGCGACCGTGCCGACCACGTAGAGCGCCCAGGTTCCGATCCGTTTCATCAGCTCCGCCGCAAACACCGCCGAAAAGGCCTCGGCGCTTTTACGGCGTCCGGCTTCGCGACGCCACCCCGCGCCGAACTCACCCTTCGGGCGTGCGCCGCGGATCAGGCACGCTGAGCGCGGCAAGCCGGCCGAGATCGTCGTCGCGATCAACGGCGACATAGCCGCCATGCCAATACGCCAGGGCTGCGGCCTGCGGCGCGATGTCGACATGCACGACACGGCCGATCACGATGCCATGGGAATGCCGCTCGATGATCTCCTCGACCTCGCAATCCAGCGCAGCGAGCGCCCCGACCAGCAGTGGCACGCCCGTGACATGCTTGCGCCACTCGGCCCCGGCGAATCGCTCGGTGCCTCGGAGGCCGCCTTTACCCGAGAACCGCTCGGCCACCTCGATCTGGTCTGCGGCCAGCAGATTGGCCCCGAAAACGCGTTCCCGCTGCAGAATCGGCCATGACGAGGCATTCCGGTTCAGGCTCACGATCACCGAGGGCGGCTCGATGGACAGCGACGACAGCGAACTCACGGTCATGCCGGTCACGTCATCGCCCCGCCCGACGGTGATGACGCTGACGCCGCCGACCAGTTGGCGCATCGCAGAGCGGAAGTCGGGCTGAAGCGCCGTAGCATCGGGCATGTGACGGATGATGGAGTTCATTGCGATGATATCTCCTACCCCGCCGTGCCCGGTCCAAGCAACTGGCCCAGGATCGAGCCTTCCAGCGCCGCCAGTTCGGCAGAGCCGCGCTGACGCGGCCGCGGCAGGCCGACCGTGATGTCCTCGGCGATCCGGCCATCCTCGATGACGAGCACGCGATCGGCCAGGGCCACGGCTTCCGCGACGTCATGGGTGACCAGGATTGCGGTAAATGTCTGATCGGCCCAGACCCGCTCGAGCAGGCGCTGCATCGCAATCCGCGTCAGCGCATCGAGCGCCCCCAGCGGCTCGTCGAAGGCCAGCAGGCGCGGTCCGCTCACCAGCGCCCGCGCCAGCGCAACGCGCTGCTTCTGGCCGCCCGACAGCACCGCCGGCCACTGGTCGCGCTTCTCGGCGAGGCCGACCTCTTCCAGCGCGTGCCGGGCGCGCTCATGCGCGCCAGCCGACTTGCGCTCACGGCCGAGACCGACCTCGACATTGGCCAGCACCCGCGCCCACGGCAGCAGCCGCGGTTCCTGGAACATGACGCGGATATCCTCGGGCCGCGCCGCGGCTTCGCCGAAGCTGATGCTGCCGGATGTCGGCTTGTCCAGCCCGGCGATCAGGCGCAGCAGCGTGCTCTTGCCGCAGCCGCTCTGGCCGACGATCGCGACGAACTGCCCGACCGGAATGTCCAGGTCGATGCCGCGCAGCACCTCGTTGTCACCGAACGACTTATGGAGGTCGCGGATCGCGAGCGGCAGGCCGCGCGCCTCGGGTCTTGCCGGCTGCGGCGACACGCCTGGCTTCCTCGCATGACGGAAAGCCTCAGCATGCCCGATGACATCGGTGCTGTCGATCACGTCGACATCGGACAGGGGAACTCGGAGAGCTTGCTGCATGTGCAGACCTCAATGCTTGCTGAAGGCCGGATGCCAGGACAGCGTCAGCCGCTCCAGCACCCGCGAGGCGCTGTCGGCGACCTTGCCCAGCAGGGCGTAGATCAGGATGGAGAGCACGACGACGTCGATCTGCATGAACTCGCGCGCCTGCATCGCCATGTAGCCGAGGCCCGAGGAGGCCGCGATCGTCTCGGCGACAATCAAGGTGAGCCACATGATGCCGAGCGCGAAGCGCAGGCCGACGAAGATCGACGGCAGTGCGCCGGGGAAGATCACGCGGCGAAACAGCTCGCCGTCGGTCATGCCATAGACGCGGCCCATTTCAATGAGTTGCGGATCGACGGTGCGAATCCCGTGCAGCGTGTTGAGGTAGACCGGGAAGAACACGCCGAGCGCGACGAGAAACAGCTTTGCGCTCTCGTCGATGCCGAACCACAGGATGACCAGCGGGATCAGCGCCAGATGCGGCACGTTGCGGATCATCTGCAGCGTGGTGTCGGTGAGCTTCGCCGACAGCTGCGACAGGCCATTCGCCAGACCAAAGGCGAAGCCGATGCCGCCGCCGATCAGAAAGCCGATCGAGGCGCGCCAGAAGCTGACCCAGATGTTGCGGCCGAGCTCGCCGGACAACAGCAGCTTCCATCCGGCGCGCGCGACGTCGCTCGGTGCGGGCAGCACGCGCGGCGGCACCAGGCCCGCAACCGAGGCCGCCTGCCAGATCAGGATGATCGCGAGCGGCACCAGCCAGGGCAGGAATCCGTCCGCCCGCGGCACGGCCAGCTTGCGGACCTTGGGGAGGCTGTCGATCAGGCTCATGATTGCGAGGCCCTCTGCAACGGACGATGCTCGTTGGCGATGGTCTCGCCGAACGGCCCGGTATTGGCGCGGAGTTTGGTCACGTTGCCGCCCTGCCCCGAGACATTCAAGCCAAGCTTGGGGAATACCAGCTCGGCGAAGCGATAGGCTTCCTCAAGATGCGGGTAGCCGGACAGGATGAAGGTGTCGATGCCGATATCCTGATACTCGCGGATGCGCGCCGCCACCGTGTCGGGATCGCCGACCAGCGCCGTGCCGGCGCCGCCACGGACGAGGCCGACGCCGGCCCACAGGTTCGGGCTGATCTCGAGCTTGTCGCGGCGGCCGCCATGCAGCTGCGACATCCGCTGCTGCCCGACCGAGTCCATGCGCGCGAAAATCTTCTGCGCCGAGGCGATGGTGTCGTCGGTGACGTGCTTGATGAGATCGTCGGCGGCAGCCCAGGCCTCCTCATTGGTCTCGCGCACGATCACGTGCAGGCGGATGCCGAACGACAACTTGCGCCCGCGCGGGTCGGCAACGGCCTTCACCTTGGCGATCTTGGCAGCGACGTCGGCCGGCGGCTCGCCCCAGGTGAGATATTTCTCGACGGTGTCGACGGCGACGTCGATGCCGGCATCCGAGGAGCCGCCGAAGAACAGCGGCGGCCGCGGCGACTGCACCGGCGGAAACAGCAGGCGGCCATCCTCGACCTGGATGTGCTTGCCGGAGAAGTTGACGGCCTCGCCTTCGAGCAGCGCATTGTAGACGGTGAGGAACTCGCGGGTGACCTCGTAGCGTTCCTCATGCGAAAGGAAGACGCCGTCACCCTTGTTCTCGACCGGATCGCCGCCGGTCACGACGTTGACCAGCAGCCGTCCATTGGTGACGCGGTCGAGCGTCGCGGTCATGCGCGCGGCGACCGCCGGCGATTGCAGGCCGGGTCGCACCGCGACGAGATAGCGCAGCTTCTCGGTGAACGGCGCCACCGCCGAGGCAACGATCCAGGAATCCTCGCAGCTGCGCCCCGTGGGGATCAGCACGCCGTAATAGCCGAGCTGATCGGCTGCCTGCGCCACCTGGCGCAGATAGTTGAAATTGACCTCGCGGCCGCCTTGTGACGTGCCGAGATAGCGGCCGTCGCCATGGGTCGGCAGGAACCACAGCACATTGGGCTTCGACGAATCGTTACTCATGTCGATGTCTTTCGGATTGGTGTCGCGATCGGGCGTCAGGTGGACGGTGTCCACTTCCAGACGATGTCGGCGACGTTGACGGGCTTCGGAATGAGGCCAACGCGCGCGAAACGGTCGGCAACGGCCTGCTGACTCTTGATGATCTCGTCGTCGATCGGCACGACGCTGTAGACCGAGCGATCGACGAAGCGCTTGACCGCTTCAGGATCGACCCCGGTGGCTTCTGCTTGCGCCTTGGCCACCTCGTCGTGATGACTGTTGGCCCACACGCCCTCGGCTGCGAAGGCCGCGTTCAGCCTGGCGACGACGGCGGGATACTTTTCCACGAAGTCGCTGCCCACGATGTAGAACGAGTTCGGCTTGTGCACGTCCTTGTCCCACGCGATCACCCGCGCATTCTCCTTGAGCTCGGCGAGCGCGAGATAGGGATCCCAGATCGACCAGGCGTCGACCGAGCCCTTGACGAAGGCGGCGGTGGCGTCGGCCGGCGCGAGCGGTGCCGGCGTGATGTCGCTCCACGACAGGCCTGCCTTCTCGAGGGCTGCGACCAGCAGATTGTGCGCGCTCGAGCCCTTGCCGAACGCGACGCGCTTGCCCTTGAGATCGGCGAGCGTCTTGATCGGTGAGTCCTTGGGCACGACGATCGCCTGGCTGCTGCCGTTCTGCCTGACGGCGGCGGCATAGCGGATCCTGGCGCTGGCCGCCTGCGCGAAGATCGGCGGCGCGTCGCCGACATAGCCGAAATCGACGCTGCCGACATTGATGGCCTCCAGCAGCGGCGGACCGAACTGGAAGTCGACCCAGACGATGTCGATGCCGGCGGGCTTGAACGTGTCCTCAATGGTACGGTGGGCCTTCACGGCCGGGAAGAAGCCGCCCTTCTGGGTGCCGATGCGGATCTCCTTCGGCTTGTCCTCGGCGCGCAGCGGCGCCGACCACGCCACCACGGCAGCAGATCCCAAAGACAGTTTCAGAAAATCACGACGCTTCATTGCCCTCTCCGACCAAGACCCGCGCATCCGCGTTGATGCGATGCACAGGATGATGGTGGCGGGCGAAACGCGTGTCGAGCACCCCGGAAAAATAGCGATGCCGGTCCTGTTTCGTCGCACCGCGAGGGGATGTTCGTATCGAAACGGCGGCGCAAAGCAGCGAGAATTTCTCGGTATCGACAACCCGATCACGGGTCTTCACGGTCCATCAACCACGATCGCGGTTCGGCGGCGCGCAGATCCGAGGCCAGCCGTCGCCGCGGTTCCCGGGTTGATTCAAGTCAAGGCCATCGCAGGGCATCCCGGCCTATAATGAAGGCAGGCGCGGCCCGGATGCCGTAACCACTCCCCCTACCTACCTAGCAGAGAAATCTCTCATGTCGCTCGTCGGCAGCGATGCGAATGCGCGTGCGCGTCGCAGACGCATGGAAATTTTTGCCTTCCTGTTCCTCACGGCCGTGCTGATGCCCGCGCTCGCGGTCGCCACCGTAGGGTCCTACGGGCTCACGGTGTGGGTCTACCAGATGATGGCCGGGCCGCCCGGCCCGCCATCGCAGCACTGACCGGAAGGACGAATCACATGCTCACCACCCGTACCTCCGTCGACCGGCGCGCGCTGATCACCGGCCGCGTGCTGACGGCAGAGCCCGTCGTCGCACCGCCCTCCGGCGAGATCGCCAGCATCATCGTGCAGACCCGCCCCGAGCAGCTCGATCGCGTCGCCGCCGACATCGTCGCGATGTCCGGCTGCGAGATCCACGGCCGCGACGAACGCGGCAAGCTGATCGTCGTGGTCGATGCGCCCAATGCCGGCGCGCTCGGCGCCACCATGAACAGCATCGGGCTGTTGCCGCACGTGCACTCCGCCTGCCTCGTCTTCCACGCTATCGACGCCGGCTAATCACACGAGACCACAATGACCGAACCAAAGATCGATCGCCGTCAGATGCTCAAGCTGGAAGCCGCCGCGATTGCCGCGGCCGCCGCTGGCATGCCCGGCAGCTCGCTTGCAGCGAACCTCGTCACCGAGCGCGAGGCCAGCGAGTTGAAATGGGACAAGGCCGCCTGCCGCTTCTGTGGCACCGGCTGCAGCGTGATGGTCGCGACCAAGGACAACCGCGTCGTCGCCACCCATGGCGACATCAAGGCCGAGGTCAATCGCGGCCTGAACTGCGTCAAGGGCTACTTCCTGTCCAAGATCATGTACGGCCATGACCGCCTGACGCATCCGATGCTGCGCAAGACCAACGGCAAGTACGACAAGAACGGCGATTTCACGCCCGTGACGTGGGACGAGGCCTTCGACATCATGGCGTCGAAGTACAAGGACGCGCTGAAGAAGCGCGGCCCGTCCGGTGTCGGCATGTTCGGCTCGGGCCAGTGGACGATCTGGGAAGGCTACGCCGCCTCGAAGCTGTTCAAGGCCGGCTTCCGCTCCAACAACATCGATCCCAATGCGCGGCACTGCATGGCGTCGGCCGTCGCCGGCATGATGCGCACCTTCGGCATCGACGAGCCGCCCGGCTGCTACGACGACATCGAGGCCACCGATGCGTTCGTGCTGTGGGGCTCCAACATGGCGGAGATGCATCCGATCCTGTGGAGCCGCGTCACCGACCGCCGGCTGTCGGCGCCGCATGTCCAGGTCGCCGTGCTCTCGACCTTCGAGCATCGCTCGTTCGACCTCGCCGACATCGGCATGGTGTTCAAGCCGCAGACCGATCTCTACATCCTCAACGCGATCGCCAACCACATCATCAAGACCGGCCGCGTCAACAAGGAGTTCATCACCGCCCACACCGTGTTCAAGCGCGGCCAGACCGACATCGGCTACGGCCTGCGGCCCGAGCATCCGCTGGAGAAGAAGGCGACCGGCCGCACCAAGGCCAATGACGCCACCGACATCTCGTTCGACGAATACGCAAAATTCGTCTCCGACTACACGCTGGAGAAGGCCGCCGAAATGTCCGGCGTGCCGCTGAACCGGCTCGAGGCGCTGGCCGAGCTCTATGCCGATCCCAAGACCAAGGTGGTCTCGTTCTGGACCATGGGCTTCAACCAGCACACCCGCGGCGTCTGGTGCAACAACCTCGTCTACAACATCCATCTGCTGACGGGAAAGATCGCCGAGCCCGGCAACAGCCCGTTCTCGCTGACCGGCCAGCCGTCGGCCTGCGGCACCGCGCGCGAGGTCGGCACCTTCTCGCACCGCCTGCCCGCCGACATGGTCGTCACCAACAAGGAGCATCGCACCAAGGCCGAGCACATCTGGCAGCTGCCGGAAGGCACGATCCCGGACAAGCCGGGCTATCACGCCGTGCTGCAGAGCCGGATGCTGAAGGACGGCCTGCTCAACGCCTATTGGGTCCAGGTCAACAACAATCTCCAGGCCGGTCCGAACGCGAATGAAGAGACCTATCCGGGCTTCCGCAATCCCGACAATTTCATCGTCGTCTCCGACGCCTATCCGTCCGTGACCGCGCTCGCCGCCGATCTCATTCTGCCGACCGCGATGTGGGTGGAGAAGGAAGGCGCCTATGGCAATGCCGAGCGCCGCACCCAGTTCTGGCATCAGCTGGTGTCCGCGCCCGGCGAGGCGCGCTCGGACCTGTGGCAGCTGATGGAGTTCTCCAAGCGCTTCAAGATCGAGGAGGTCTGGCCCGAGGAGCTGATCGCCAAGAAGCCCGACGTGCGCGGCAAGACGCTGTTCGACGTGCTCTACAAGAACGGCCAGGTCGACAAATTCCCGGTCGACCAGATCGAGCCGGGCTATGCCAACGACGAGTCCAAGGCGTTCGGCTTCTACGTCCACAAGGGCCTGTTCGAGGAATACGCCTCGTTCGGCCGCGGCCACGGCCATGACCTCGCGCCGTTCGAGGCCTATCACAAGGAGCGTGGCCTGCGCTGGCCTGTGGTCGACGGCAAGGAGACGCGCTGGCGTTTTCGCGAGGGCTCCGACCCTTACGTCAAGGCCGGCACCGGCGTGCAGTTCTATGGCTTCCCCGACGGCAAGGCGCGCATCTTCGCGCTACCCTACGAACCGCCGGCGGAATCGCCCGACAAGGACTATCCGTTCTGGCTGTCGACCGGCCGCGTCGTCGAGCACTGGCATTCCGGCACCATGACCCGTCGCGTGCCCGAGCTCTACAAGGCGTTCCCCGAAGCGGTCTGCTTCATGCATCCGGATGATGCGCAGGAAGCCAATCTGCGGCGCGGCGACGAGGTGAAGGTGGCGTCGCGACGCGGCTTCATCCGCGCCCGCGTCGAGACCCGCGGCCGCGACAAGCCGCCGCGCGGGCTCGTGTTCGTGCCGTGGTTCGACGAGTCGAAGCTGATCAACAAGGTGACGCTCGACGCCACCGATCCGATCTCGCTGCAGACCGACTACAAGAAATGCGCCGTGCGCATCGAGCGGGTGTGACGATCATGATCAAGAAACTTGCAATGATGCTGATCGCGGCAAGCGTTGCGGCCGGCTCGAGCGCGCTGCTCGCCCAGAGCGTCTCTTCGTCCCTGCGCGGCTCTGCGCCGCTTAACGACGAAGGTCCTGCGCCGCCGATCCAGCCGATGAAGAACACCGCCGAGAGGGAGGTGCGAAACTATCCGGAGCAGCCGCCGGTGATTCCGCATGCCATCGACGGCTATCAGGTCGACATGCAGGGCAACAAATGCCTGTCCTGCCACGCCCGCGCGCGCACCGCGGAATCGAAGGCGCCGATGCTGTCGATCACCCATTTCATGGATCGTGACGGCCAGTTCCTGGCGTCGGTGTCGCCGCGCCGTTTCTTCTGCACCCAGTGCCACGTGCCGCAGAGCACAGCCAATCCGCCTGTCAGCAACGACTTCGTCGACATCGATACCATGCTGTCCCGCGCCAAGCCCGGTGGTGCGCGATGAGCAGCGCCGAAGCATCGGGCGGGCCCCAAGACCCCGCCAAAGACCCCGCCCCCGAAAAGCGGCTCGGCTTCGTGCGCCGCACCTGGCAGTTCGTGCTCGACCTGATCGACGTGCTGCTCAAGCCGAGCTCGGTGTTCGGGCTCGGCGTGCTGGTGCTCGCCGGCTTCGTCGCCGGCGTGATCTTCTGGGGCGGCTTCAACACCGCGCTGGAGATCACCAACACCGAGAAGTTCTGCACCGGCTGTCACGAAATGAAGGACAACGTGTTCGCCGAGCTGAAATCGACCGTGCACTTCTCGAACCGTTCCGGCGTCCGCGCGTCATGCCCGGACTGCCACGTGCCGCACAACTGGACCGACAAGATCGCGCGCAAGATGCAGGCCTCGAAGGAGGTCTGGGGCCATCTGTTCGGCTCGATCAACACCCGCGAGAAGTTCACCGATCGCAGGCTCGAGCTGGCGCTGCACGAATGGGCCCGCTTCAAGGCCAATGATTCGCTGGAATGCCGCAACTGCCACAGCGCGCAGTCGATGGACATCACCAAGCAGTCGCCGCGTGCCGTCGAGGCCCACCAGCGCTTCCTGTTCACCGGCGAAAAGACCTGCATCGACTGCCACAAGGGCATCGCGCACCACCTCCCCGACATGCGCGGCGTGCCGGGCTGGCAGTAGTCTTCTTGAGCGACCCGAGCAGCTGCCGCGACCGCGGTATGCTCCCCTCCCCCTTGCGGGGAGGGGTCGGGGGTGGGGGTCCACGCGGGCAGTGTCGCCCGGAGCCCCCCTCCCCAGCCCTCCCCAGCCCTCCCCCACAAGGGGGGAGGGAGCGCACCGCATGCGCCGCTCGCGCTCGGTGCCCCCTGAACGATCGATTGCCTTCAGCGCACAGCAGGCGGCAGCCCTGGCCCGCATCAACGCTTGATCTCCCGCCCGCAGCCCTTAGGTTCACGGAATGTCCCCGAGTCGCCGCGCGGCTCCATTCCTGTGAGCCATGACCACCTTCTCCCCGCATCAGGATTCCGCCCTCAAGGCCGTCGGCGACTGGCTGAAGGCCAAGCCGGGCAAGAATGCCACGCCGCAGGTGTTCCGCCTGTTCGGCTATGCCGGAACCGGCAAGACCACGCTCGCCCGCCATATTGCCGAGGACGTCGACGGCGAGGTCAAGTTCGCGGCCTTCACCGGCAAGGCGGCGCTGGTGATGCGCAGCAAGGGCTGCGACAACGCCTCGACCATCCACTCGCTGATCTATCGCGCGCAGGAGAGCGGCGAGGAGCAGCCGAACTTCGAATTGTGGGACGACGCGCCGGCCTCCAAGGCCAAGCTGATCATCATCGACGAATGCTCGATGGTCGACGCCGATCTCGGCCGCGACCTGCTGTCGTTCGACTGCCCGCTGCTGGTGCTCGGCGATCCCGCCCAGCTGCCGCCGGTCAAGGGCGGCGGCTTCTTCACCGAGAGCGAGCCCGACGTGATGCTGACCGAGGTGCATCGCCAGGCCAAGGACGATCCGATCGTGCGGATGTCGATGGACGTGCGCGAGGGCAACACGCTCGACATCGGCCGCTACGGCGAGAGCGAGGTGGTCGAGCGCCACGAGCTCGATCCGTCCCGCGTCATGGAGGCAGACCAGGTTCTCGTCGGCCGCAACGCCACCCGCCGCGCCTACAACAACCGCTTCCGGCAGCGCCTCGATATCGAAGACGCCCTGCCCGTCGCGGGCGACAAGCTGGTCTGCCTGCGCAACAACCGCAAGAAGGGACTGTTCAATGGCGGGCTGTGGCGGGTGAAGTCGCGCGCCACTTCCAAGTCCAAGATCGTGACCATGCGCGTTGCGCCCGACGAGGATCTGGGACGCAAGGTGACGAAAGTCTCGGTGCGCGGCGAATGCTTCGCCGGCGGCATCGAGGACATCCCGTGGGAGCAGCGCAAGCCCTATGACGAGTTCGACTACGGCTATGTGCTGACCGTGCACAAGTCGCAGGGCTCGCAATGGGACGACGTCGTGCTGTTCGACGAGAGCTTTGCCTTCCAGGAAAGCCGCGCCCGCTGGCTCTACACCGGCATCACCCGCGCCGCGAAGCGGCTGTCGATCGTGGTGTAACGCCGGCTTTACCGCGCGAGACGATTTTGCTCGCCTTGGTGGTACCCACCTGCGGCAGGTTGATCCACGTCAACCTGCCGCAGGGTCCTTGGCGGATAAAGATCGATTCACATCTCTGTTAAACCAGCAGCAGGCGGCGGGATCGCATGGCAAAGTCCAACACCACGAAAGGCAAGACCGCGAAAGGCAAGTCCACTAAAGACAAGTCGACGAAAGACAAGGCTTCCAACGGTCAGCGCACCAAGCGCGCGAGCGCCACGGCGCGTGTCGCGCGCCGGCAGTCCGCCGCCAAGCTCGATCCGATCGGGCAGTCGCTGGTGGACGAATCGATGCAGGCCGCGCAGATCACCGAGCTGTCGGCGTTCGAGACCGTGCTCAACGGTCCGCCGGCCCTCGACCCGAACTCCGCGCCGGTCAGGGCGATGCTGGACGGCGCCGCGCCGGACGATGCCAGGCTGATGAAGGCGCTGATCGAGGGCAAGGCCAAGCCCGACAAGCGTCACACCTCCGACGAGCTCGCCGAAGATTGGCGCCGCGGCGGCTACCCCTATAAATTCCGCATGTACCGCAAGGACTATGAGGAGCAGAAATTCATCCTGCAAACCGAGTTGCTGAAGCTGCAGAACTGGATGAAGGACGCACGCCAGCGCCTGGTGCTGCTGTTCGAAGGCCGCGACGCAGCCGGCAAGGGCGGCGCCATCAAGCGCTTCATGGAGCATCTCAATCCGCGCGGCGCCCGCGTGGTGGCCTTGGACAAGCCGAGCGACGTCGAGCGCGGCCAATGGTATTTCCAGCGCTATGTGGAGCATCTGCCGACCGCGGGCGAGATCGTGCTGTTCGACCGCTCCTGGTACAACCGCTCCGGCGTCGAGCGCGTGATGGGCTTCTGCTCGCAGGTCGAGTACGACGAGTTCCTGCGCCAGGTGCCGGAGTTCGAGCGCAATCTCGTGCGCAGCGGCATCCACCTCATCAAGTTCTGGTTCTCGGTCAGCCGCGACGAGCAGCGCCGCCGCTTCAAGGAGCGCGAGGCGCATCCGCTGAAGCAGTGGAAGCTGTCGCCGATCGACACCGCCTCGCTCGACAAATGGGACGACTACACCCGGGCCAAGGAGGCGATGTTCTTCTCCACCGACACCGCCGACTGCCCGTGGACCGTGATCAAGTCCGACGACAAGAAGCGCGCCCGCCTGAACGCGATGCGCTGCGTGCTGCACTCCCTGCCCTACGCCGGCAAGGACGTCTCGCGCATCGGCCATGTCGACGACCTCATCGTCGGCCGTGCCAGCGTCATCCACGAGCGCGAGGAGCATGCGAGCTGAAGGCCGCGCTCAGCGCCGATGACGCCGATGCGGCCTCTCGGGATCGGCCGGCGGCATCGCTGCATTTGCATTCGGAAAGGCCGACGCGCCACGGCGGGCCAGCTCAGCCTGCGCTGCCGGCGTCAGCGCACCGCCATTGAGCACATCGCGTTCGGGGTGCATGGCCTCATAGGCCGCCGGCTCGGAGAATTGCGCCGGGGCCGCGGTGGCCGCCAACGTCGACATCAGCAGAGCTGCCGGCAGGCTCCTCAATGCGATCATGATTGGTCTTCCCTGTTCCGCGCCAATTCGCGCAAGCGATGATGTAGGCAGGCGAAGGCGGCGCCCCAATCACGACTGCGCGAGCCGACGGCCGTTCATGATCGCGCCCCTCTCTCAGACGCAGCGCGGCAGTCGCTGCCCGAGCAGCCGATCATAGGGTGCCTTCCAGCCGGGCAACGCGGCGATACGCTGCAGCGCGCGGCTGGACGCGATGCGCTGCGTGCTGCACTCCCTGTCTATGCCGGCAAGGACGTCTCGCGCATCGGCCACGTCGACGACCTCATCGCCGGCCGAGCCAGCGTCATCCACGAGCGCGAGAAGCATGCGAGCTGAGGCGAAGTTCGTAGGGTGGGCAAAGGCGCGCCGCGCTCTGCCTTCACGCGAGATCGCAGCGGCGCCGTGCCCACCATCCTGCTGATGAGTTCGCGGAACGACGGTGGGCACGCTGCCGCCTTGCGGCGGCTGCTTTGCCCACCCTACGACCGGCGCGAAAACGCCGACAGTCCGGCGTACGACCACAATCCGATGCGTCATCAGCGCCGCGGCAGCCGGTCGTACGGCCGTGGATCGGCGGACGGCGGATAAACCGGCGCGGCGCCATAGGCCCGCACCAGTCCCATGCGTCCTGCCGGCGTCAACTCGCCGCCGTTCAGCACGTCGCGGTTAGGATACATGGCCTGAAATGCCCCGGGCTCCTGCTGGCCCCAGAACCAGCCTTGAGCTGACGCAGGCGCAGCCGCTATCGCCGACAGCAGCAGTGCTGCCGTCAAGGTCTTCCAAGATGTCATGATTGTTCTCCGATCTCTGCGCTGCGGAGATCGCGTATTCATTGGAGGGTGCTCTCGCCGGGGATCATTCCCGTCAGAGGCGCGATCGCCTCATCGCTCGTGGGGTGAGATAGGAAATGGCCTGTCGAAATTCCACGCATTGGCATCACGACCGCGCGACCGGTACGCAACCATTCGATGCATGACGAAGCGTTGATGTCCGGATGTCCGCGATTGCCTGAACAGCGCCTCCTTCGGCCTGGCGGGCGCAGAGGGAGCGTCCGAGAGAACCTCGGGATGTGTGAACTGGCTCATCTTTTGAGCGATTCCTTCGTGATAATAATCCACTGGTTGAATCACCAAAGTCTTCCGATGGAGGTCAATTTGAGACAAAAGCTCATTGCATTGGCCGCGCTGGCATTGCTGCCAGTCGGCCTCGCCCATGCTCAGCAGGCGGACGCGCCGGCCGGGCCCACCGTCAACGGCCGGCAGTTCACGCCGCCTTATTACGTCTTCAGCCCGGACATTCCGGCCGACATCGTGACCCAGAATGTCGGCGCCATCGGCCTGCAGGTCTATGTCGACAACATGGCCTGGGACTCCTTCGTCGCGCTGAACTGGCCGGCGCCGAACCCCATCGTCGAGCGCGGCGTCCCCGACCGCGAGAACGTCATCGGCGGCTTCACCTACACGACCGAGGGCGGCAAGAAGACCATGCCGACCGGCCCGGTGGTGTGGGAGACCTACAAGGATTCCGACGACATCTATCTCGATCCGCCGGTCAAGCCCGCGCCCTTCGATGCCGCCGAGCGGATCCCGCCGCAATGCCTGATCCAGGCCAAGGAGAATCCGGCCGCGGCGCGCCGCACCCTGGTCCGCACCGCAAAGATCAGCGACGTGCTGATCGGCGGCGACAAGCAGTCCGACGGCAACCGCCTCGTCGACCAGAACGGGCAGAACGTCTGGTACGAGGTCAAGCTCAACCGCGTCTATTACGACTACGTCGTCACCAACAAGTTCTACGACAGCCGCAATCAGAGCGGCGCCAAGATCGCCTTTCCGGCGTCCTCCAACACCACGGACCGCTCCGCCACGGTCAAGGTCAAGGCCGCGTGGAAGGTGCTGGGCGGATCGGGCAGCCGCCAGCCCGACGACGCCACCCGCTTCTACACGACGGACGCGCTGGTGTTCGATCCCGCGACCAAGCGCTGCGAAGCCAGGAAGCTCGGCCTCGTCGGCCTTCATGTCGTGATCAAGACCGACCAGCTGCCGCAATGGCTGTGGGCGACGTTCGAGCAGGTCGACAACGCGCCGACCCAGGGGCAGACGATTCCGACCGGCGCCAAGTACAATTTCTTCAATCCGAGCTGCACCGGCTGCAAGGTCAATCAGCCGCCGGCCACGGGATCGAACACGCCGACCCAGGTGATGCGCGTGATCCCGCTCGATGACGTCGCGGCGTCGAAGAGCACGATCTACCAGACCGCGCTGAAGACGCTGCGGCCGGACAATGTCTGGCAGTACTACCGGCTGGTCAATGCGCAATGGGCCGGCAAGGGTGTGCCGATCGGCACGCCGACCCAGCCGCCCTTCCTCGCCAACACGACGCTCGAAACCTACATGCAGAGCCCGCAGCAGCCGAACGGCTGCATCAACTGCCACGGCAAGTTCGCAGGCAGCAAGGACCTGGACTTCCAGCTGTTCGACGCCTACCCGCGCAAGTCGAAACAGCTGCTCGACCTGTTCCGCGTTCCCGGCGCAACGGCGATGAAGCCGTAACGGCGTGATCCGCGACGGAGGACCGGGCTGACGGCGCCGGCCCTTTGTTGCATTCCTGCACCCACCCTTAAAGCGCGCGCGGGAGGGCACCTGTCGTGCCCGGCACAGACGACAAGCCGCTCGGCATCGGCGAGGCGCACAAGCTGCGGCGGAGTTCATGGCGACGGCCCGGCGCTACGCGGTGCTGGCCGGCGACGAGCGCTTGCCTTGGGGCGAGCGATACGAGGCCGCTGTCCTGGGCGATGAGGCTTTGGACGACGCAAGGCTCAGGGATGAGTTGATTAGGGGAGTCTGATCCCGCGCTTGGGTTTTTACGCCCAGCGCAGGAACGGCCCTTGCCGAGGCTTGTTGTGCTTCTCGAGATTCACAGTCAGGATACATTGACGCCAGCGGCCTTAACCGCTGGCGTCAACCTCGGGTGATCGGACTAAGTCAAATCTGGCGAGAGGGACCCACCTTCACCAGCCAGACGATGACTGCAATCGCGATCACTACCGCGGCACCGGTACCGGCAACACCGGTACCGGTGACGCTGATAGGGCCCAGCGTGAACCCAACGCTTGCCAATTCCACGAATACCACCTCCTTTCAAAGGTTCAGCACTGCACGCGGCGAGATCCGATCAAGCAAAAGCGTTGAACAACGAATCGTTGTACATGATCCCTTTCCACGTAGGTTCCGCCGCACTGCTGCAACGGGCCGAGATCTAAGTACGTTCCTACTGAACTCGAACCGACTCAGAGTGAAGCGCGCTAGCCCCCATTGAGCACCGTCTTGGCCCCTTTTCGCAACGCGAATTGCTGCCCGCCAAGTAGTCCCTTGCGTTAAAGTTTGGCGCCTCACCTATCGAGGTTTCTCAGCAGTCTGCGACTTGAAGGCGCCACGTTTGGCTTCCGAAATTGCCGTATCTTCAGTCACTTGGAGTGGTGAGCATAGAATCTCCAACCGTTCGTGACGTGTGCTGGACGAAGCTGACCATTCGTACGGTTCAGAAAAATAGGGCGGGGGCGTAGGTGCTCGGATGGTTTCGACAATGAAATCTTCATGGAAGAGTTCGCCACCAAAGGCTTCGAGCCGCTTGTAGCACCACGGCCTCATCAGGCAGGAACTGCGCAGACGTGGGATGAGTATCTCTCGTCGAGCATCAGGCTAAGCGCACTGCAAAACCCAAATAGAATTTTGCCAGCATAGCGAGGCACCCCGCATTTTCCGGGCGCAGCGGACGCGGTCAGCGACGCGCGAGGGCTGGTTCTCACTTCTTGCAGATCAGCTTGTAGATCTAGTCTCCTCTGAGTGTTTGAGGGGCCTTCAGGCGTCCGCGTTACGCTGACTATGCTCAAGACCGATGACCGTGTGTCGTTCGAGCTCAACCAATCCAAGAACGGTAAGGGCTCCGGCACCAAGGCGGTCGACAACGCGATCGGCGCCAAATCGCGGAATACATCTCGCCGAGGCAGCGAAGGCATCGAAAGCGCCGTGTATGGCGGAAAGCCAAGCACTACGTCGGCTGCAATCTCAAGCGACAGACCGACGGTCGGCTGATACTCTGCGCTGACAACACCCGCGTGCTCCGCGCGATCGATCCGTCAAAGTTCGCCATCTTAGACTTCCGACGCCTACGGCTCGCCGTGGGTCCAAGCCGTCATCCTGGCTGATCGGCGCCGCGTCGCGCCGGGTGAGAACATCGGCCTCGTGCTGATCGAAGGAGCGAGCCTCTCCTACAAAGCGAACGTCGTCCCGCACGCGATCGCAATCCTGACCGGGATTCGCACCGGCACGGTCGGACTTGCGACGAAGCGAGATGCCATCATCGCCCCGTCACACGTACCGCTTCAGGCGCGCGCCCGGCAGCAGATCGTAGGGCGCGCGCCAGCCCGGCAGCGCCGCGATGCGCTGCATCCAGGCACCAACCGGTGGAAAGCGGCTCGCGAGATCGTAGCCGCTCTCCTCGACCGGAAACATCAGATAGCCGCACATCGAAATGTCGGCGATGGTCGGCCGTTCACCCAGGATGAACGGTCGCTGGGTCACCTCGCCTGAGAGGATCGACAGGAAATCATCGATCCGCTTGCGCAGGAAGGTCTGCACCTTCTCGTCGGACGACGGCGTGAAGGCACGGCGATAACGATAGGTCGCCATGTAGCCCGAGAGCTTCTGGTTGTCCCAGAACAGCCAGCGCAGCATTTCGAAACGCTCCTGCTCGTCGCCTGGGCCGAACCGGCGATAGCGCTCCGCCAGCCGCAGCAGGATCGGCGCCGTTTGAGTAAGGCGGACGCCGTCCTCCTCCAGCACCGGAATTTCACCCATCGGATTGACAGTGGCGCGCCACTCCGCCGTGAAGGTGATGCCGCCGCCGAAATCGGTCCACACCGGATCGAAGTCTTGGCCGCACAGCGCAAGCATCAGGGCCAGCTTGTAGCTGTTTCCGGACTCCGGGAAGTAATGCAGGCGATAGGTCGTCATCTCAGCGATCACTCCGCGAACGCCGCCCAGTTAAGCGACTTCGGAACATCGGACCATTCAGAATCCGGCCCGGCGCCTTCAGCTTTTTGCAAGGCGACTTCTTATGGCCGGACTCGCGGCTCGCCGGCACAGGCCGCGGCCTCCGCGAACAGCCAGTCGCGGAAAGGCGCAAACCCGCGCCCGGACTTTGCAGCATCGCTGCGATAGACGAGATGAAACTGCCGCGGCAGCCGCACAGTGTTCGGATAGAGCGGCACGAGCCGCCCGCTCGCGATGAACGGCCGGACCACCGGGTCGAGCCCAAGCGCGATCCCCATGCCGGCGGCCGCCGCTTCGTAGACGACCTGCAGATTGTCGAAAGCAAGACAGTCGCGCGGCGTCTCGTCGAGGCCGACGGCGGCGAACCACTCCCGCCAGAACTCGATCTGGTGGGTGGTGCCGATCAGTTTCTGTTGCAGGAGCGCGCGCGGCTCGCGACATCGTCCCGCCTTGGCGAGATATTGCGGGCTCGCCACCGGCACGGCATGCACGGCGAGCAGCGGCTCACAATCGAGCCCCGGCCATGGCCCGCAGCCCAGACGAATAGCGCAGTCGATCCGAGGCGTTGCGGTGAGATCCTCGATGTCCGCCGAGGTCTCGACCGCAATCTCAACGGCCTTGTGCTGCACGTGAAAGTCCTGCAGGCGCGGGATCAACCAGTTGGCGGCGAATGTCGGCATGACGCTGACGGTGAGGACGTTGCGCCGGCCGCGCGTCCGCACGACCTCGGTCGCCTGCGCCATGCTCTCCCAGGCCGGATCGAGCGCGGCAAAATAGTCGCGCCCTGTCTCGGTGAGAGTGACCCCGCGAGGCTGCCGCTCGAAGAGGCGCGTGCCGAACTCGGCTTCCAGCAACTGGATACGCCGGCTCAGCGCCGGCACCGTCAGGCCGAGCCGCAGTGCCGCCTGCGCCAGGCTCCCGACCCGCGCCACCGCCACGAACGCTTCGATGTTCTTCAGAGGAAGTCGCCGCATGAGACGAAGTGTACGGCCTCTGCGACAGAAGATCGAGCGGCCAAGCGAACCGAGGTGAGGTATGATCGCGACCGGTCTGAAGTCGCCTGCCGCCAAACCCGGTGCTGCCCGTCCACTTCAAAGTCCACTTCAAGATGTCTCTGTCGCACCGCCGCTGCCGACGGGCAAATCACGCGAAAACGCTGTCAAGCACTTCCGAAAAACATAAATCGCTTCCGATTTTCAAAAATCGAGGTTATTCTCCGCCCGTTTCGTCGCTCGGTGGGGACGTATCGCGATCGTCACGGGCGTTGCGGCGGAATGCGATGGACGCGGCGTGTCGCAGCGGGTCTCGTGCCTGCGGACGAACGGCACGCGCGGACGGTGAAATCGTGTGGTCCTGGCCTCCCGACGCTGAGGCCAAGCGGGCGGTGATGATCCGCCGGCGACGGGGGCAAACAAGCCGGTCCCCGGGGAGATCACGTATAAGCCGTAAACTGTCGCGCAGGGAGGGCCGGGTCGTCCGGCTGAACCTGTGGTTCCTGCCCCGTGCATTTTGTTCGCACGGGGGCCACGGGCCTCAGTCGAGGTCCGGCCTTCCCTGCGCCCTCCGCCATTTCGGAGGGACAACGATCGAGCATCACTCGGGCCGTCATGCCGCGAGAACGATTGGTTGTGCCTGAGGTCGCACAACAGCATTCGGTCCCGACGCGCCGTGCGCCAGCCCAGCCCGTTCACGCAGTCGTGTGACGCCTCTCGTAACGTCGGCGGGCAAGCGACGTATCTTGCGACAGAGGCCGGACCGGGCCAATCTTTACGGCCGGCGAGACGAGACAAGTCACCCCAGCGAGGATCCCAAGATGCGCCTCACCCGCTCTCATTTCCTGAAAACAGCCGTGCTCGGCGCCATCGCGGCCGCCGGCATCGTGGCCTGGCAGCCGCTGCACGCCGCCGAGGAAGCGGTCGTGATCCCGCCCCCGGCCCAGGACCAGCCGGCGAGCGACGGTCTGGAAACCGCCGTCGTGGCCGGCGGCTGCTTCTGGGGCGTCCAGGGCGTCTATCAGCACACGGCAGGCGTGGTCAGCGCCGTCTCAGGGTATGCCGGCGGCACCAAGGCCACGGCCGACTACCGCACGGTGTCGAGCGGCAGCACGGGCCACGCGGAATCGGTCCAGGTGAAGTTCGACCCGAAGAAGGTGTCCTACGGCAAGATCCTGCAGATCTTCTTTTCCGTGGTGCACGACCCGACCCAGCTGAACCGCCAGGGCCCGGACAGCGGAACGCAATATCGCTCGGCGATCTTCACGACGTCGGAGGCGCAGAAGAAGGTAGCCGAGGCCTATGTCGCCCAGCTCGACAAGGCCAAGGTGTTCGGCAAGCCGATCGTCACCAAGATCGGTAAGCTCGAGGCGTTCTACCCGGCCGAGGCCTATCACCAGGACTACCTGACGCTGCACCCGAGCCAGCCCTATATTGCCTATAACGATCTGCCGAAGATCGAAAATTTGAAGAAGATCTTCGCCGAGAATTACATCGAGAAGCCGACGCTGGTCAGCGACGCCAAGGTGACGAACTGAAGCGGCGGGCTGCGGCCGGCTGACGCAAACGACAGGGCGGACCAGACGGGTCCGCCGGAGGAGTTGACATGAGCGACACCAAGACGAGCGACAAGGTCGTCAAGACCGAGGCGGAGTGGCGCCGCGAGCTGACGCCGATGCAATATGCCGTGCTGCGCGAGAAGGCGACCGAGCGCCCCTTCTCGGGCGAGTACGAGCATGAGCATCGCGCCGGCACCTATGCCTGCGCCGGCTGCGGCCAGACCTTGTTCGAGTCCGACGCCAAGTTCGATTCCGGCTGTGGCTGGCCGAGCTTCACCCAGCCGGCGGCGGAGAGCCACGTCGATGAGGAGACCGACGTCAGCCACGGCATGGTCCGTACCGAGGTGCTGTGCTCGAAATGCTCCGGCCATCTGGGTCACGTGTTTCCCGATGGACCGGGGCCGACCGGCCTGCGCTACTGCATCAACTCGGCGGCGCTGAAGCTCAAGCCGCGCTGATCCGTCTGCGGCGAATGCCGCCGGTGCCCGGCCCGTCTTTTGGACGGTACCGGGACGCCGGCGGGCGACCGCAGGAGGCCACAGGGGGTCCAAAAACTTCGGCGCAGGGCGAGATTTTCGCTCTGCTGTTGGGGCTCCTCTGCATTCACAAGTTGCAGACTAATTAAGTTACTGAAAAATCTGGATATTTCATTCGACCCTGCAGCAGGCAAGATTTACGATGTGACCGGGCAGGATTCGCATTTCTGCCAAATCAGCCTATATTAGGGGGCGTAACTGACATGCAGGGCCGGGCCGCCTGGAGCGGCTTCAACCGCCCTCCACCCGCAATCGCTGGCGTCATTGCCAAGCTTGATCGTTCGAAAGCTCGCGTCAGCGCTTTAAGCCGACAAGAAGAGGTCTCAGACCATGCGTCCACTGCGTCCGTTCAACTTCAACACCTCTGCCGAACTGTTTCCCGCCGCCATTCGCAAGAAGAAGCGGGCGGGCTTTGCGTATCGGCGGTTCGGCACCGCGGCCGAAGCCGTGCGCTTCGCCATGGAGGAGTTGCCGTCGGATTCGCTGAATGGCGCCTATCTGCAGGTCGAGGAGGCCAGGTTCGACCAGAACGGCATCCGTACCCTGTACGAGAGCGAAGCGTTTCCGCTACCGCGGCGGGCCGTCGAAGACAAGGCGCCCGACGCGGATGCGGCCTGACGCCGGCCAGACCATCAGACGACACCCTGCCCCGCCTCGTGCGGGGCAGTTTTTTTCTGGGGACCTCTTTGCCGGCTTTTTCGCCTCTTCACCGCGGCTGGGTGTCGAGCCAGCGCCGCAGGATCTTGGCGTTGCGCATGTTGGCGCGGAACAGCACGTCGAACGCGTCGCCCGCGACCGGCACCATGCCGATCACGCCCTCGACGGCGACGTTGCCGAGCATGCGGGTGATGACGTGCCAGGGCGCCCCCAGCGCGCGGGCCTCGCGCACCAGCCACAGCGACAGCGCGGTGGCGATGAGGTCGCCGACCACCGGGATCAGGCCGATAATCCCGTCGATGCCGTAACGGATATTGGTGCCCGGCAGCACGAAGGCGACATCGAGCAGCTTGGCCACCGCCTCGAGCCTGGTGATGCGCTGCTCGCGGGTCAGATTGCCGAACGGATTGGCGGTCTGGAAGTCGAACCGGATGCCGCCAGGACCCTCGAAGGCGCCATTGAACGCGCCTTGAAAAGATCCTTGAAAAGGCCCCTGCGGGACCTCCCGTCCGTCCTGGTCGATGACGGGTCCGCGCACTTCATTGGCGTTGAAACGCGCCTGCGAAGCACGTCCGGAGGCGCGGCGGGGGGAAGTGGACATCTGGTCTTGCATACCCATGACATGGCAACGCGCGAGCCCGGGCACAAGTTGCGTCGAACTGCCGCCAGGTCCCGCCTATCGCCCCCGCGCGCCGGTCGGGGTCAGCCCGAAGCGGCGCCGGAAGCAGCGGTTGAAATAGGACAGGTCGTTGAAGCCGCAGGCGAAGGCGATGTCGCTGATCCGGCGGACATCGCCGGCCAGCAGGTCCATGGCCTTGCGCAGGCGCAGCTCGTTCAGGCGGGCCGAGAAGCCGGCGCCCGCCTCATGCAGCAGGTCATTGACGTAGCGCTCGGACAGGCCGGCTGCGGCGGCGAGCTTCTGCGCGGAAAAATCCGGCTCGGCGAAGCGGCTGTTCAGAATCGCGAGCACGCCGCTCAGGCGAACACTGCGCAAGCCGCCGCGCCGGGCCTTCAGCATCACGTCACCGCGCACGCCCAGGCCGAGCGCAACCAGGTCGAGCAGATGCTGCGCGATCGCGGGGCCCGCCTGGTCTGCTGCGGTGGGGCGGCCGAGCAGCAGCTCGCTGTAGTCCATGGCGAGCGAGAGCGCGCCTCCAGGCTCCAATTCCCGCCCAACGAGATCGTCGACGGCGGGCACCATCGACCGCAGCGTCACCATCGGCAGATGCACGTTGACGAAGCGCTTGTGGCTCGCGCCATCGGCGCTGAAGAACGGCTCGTCGAGCTTGAGCAGCACCATGGCGCCGGGCCGCAGCGAGAACTCGCGTCCGCGATGAACGACCATCGCCTCGCGGCTGCCGGCGTTGCGCGCCAGGCAATAGCGGTCGTCGTTGGTGGCGAGCACCTGGCGTCGCTCTCGTCGCACGCGCGTGAAGGTGCCGTCGCAGCGGCCGAGCAGCGTGGTGCCGATATGGATCGCGTTCATTGCAGCGCGAAAGGGCACGTCGTCGGCCGGGTCGAGATCGCCGGTGTTGGAAAAGTGCTCGAACAATTCCGCAAAGCACAAATAGCGCTGCCTGTCGTCGAGCCCTTGCGGCAGCATGTCGGTCGACAGCGCTTTCCTGACGATGGTCATCGAAATCGAATCCGAGGCAAAGAAAATAAGCTGGAGGCAACAAGATCAATGTGGCAGCCGCAGGATGAACGGCCGCTGAAATCTCCACAAGCCTTCAGGAATGGATCGGGAGTGCCGACCAGTCCAAATCGCGAGCCGGTTCGTGCCGATTAGTCCAAGACAGCGGCAAAGGGTTCAACTAGCGATGCGGAGGGACGCACGCCCGATAGGCCGTGCGGGCCTCAACCGTTCAAGTCGACAGCATGAGCGCAAGGAGAGAATGAAATGAAGTTGTCTTCCGCTGCCCGCAGGCTCGGCCTCGGCGCCGCCCTCACGGCCGGCATCGGTATCGGCTACGCTCTCGGTGCGCAGCCGCACATGACCGCAACCGTCACCATGCTGCAGTCCGCGCGCGCCGAACTCGCCCAGGCGACGCCGAACAAGGGCGGGCATCGCGAGCGCGCGCTGGCGCTGATCGATCAGGCCATCGGCGAGGTGCGTGCCGGCATCGCCTTCGCGGCCGGCGGCTAGCCATTCACCATCCACACGACGGAGATCGACGATGCGAACCATCACTCTCGGCACAATCCTCCTGGGGGCGCTGACCGTCAGCGCATCGGCGCTGCCGCTGGCTGCGATCAAAACCGGATCGGAGCCTGTCGTCATCCAGGTCGCCGGCGGCTGCGGTCCGGGCTGGCATCGCGGCCCGTATGGCGGGTGCCTGCGCAACTATGCCTATCCGGCAGCCCACGCCTGCCCGCGCGGCTTTCACATCGGCCCCGGCGGCCGCTGCCGCGGCAATGGGAGGTAGGCCGGTCGGGCCATGCGATCGCGCTACGCAGTCGGCGGCTCAGTAGCGACCGCCGGCTGCGGCTCCTCGACGAATTTGTGCACCAGCCATGACGACACCGTCGCCGGGATGAAGCCGACCAGCCCGTACAGGATCCACTGCCCGATCCCATACTCGGAGCCATGTGAGGCGTAGTTGAAGGCCGCGAGCAGGAACGCGATCGCTCCCACCAGCAGCATCCGCACGAAGGGCGTGATGCGCCTGACATGGAACAGGATGTCGTCGATCGCGCACATCATCAGCGCCGGCAGGAAGCCGAACAGATAGCTGTATTGCAGCGAGGTGATGAAGACCTTGAACAGCTTGGCGACTTCACCCGGATTGGTATTGGTCCAGTAGCCGGACAAGTAGGTGGTCACCAGGAGCAGCGCGAAGCCGCCCAGGGCCGGGCCCACGGCAACGAAGATCAGGTATCGCTTCATGCCAACCTCCCGCCGCGCCGATCCGTCGATCGCGCAAAGCTCGTGCCGATGCCTCAGTCACCCCACAGCGCGAAGGCGTCGTTGAAGGCGCGCTCACCAGGGGCCCCCTTCTCGATCGCGATGATCGCCCGCCGCTGATTGGTATAGACCAGCGGCACGTCGAACCAGGAGCGCTCCTTCAGGAGCTGCACGTTGCGGGTCCGGTCGGCGTCGACGTTGGATAGGCCGACCAGGAAGAAGCCGTCGGTGACCTTGACCGCGAGGCCGGCCAGCGGCGTTCCGCGCGACTGTTCGTTGGACTTCATCAGGATGCCCGGCACGTTGCCGACCCCGCCGCCCGTAAAATCCTGCGGCAGGATGAACGTGAGCTCGGCGGTATGGCTCGCCGGCAGCGACGTGTCCGTGTTGCGGCGGAACGACATCGTCATCTTGAACTTGCGGTCGGGGATCTCGATGTCGGCACGCACGGCAATGTCGGCCTTCTGCGTGCCCGTCGCCTTGATCTGCTCGGTCCGCCAGACCACCGAGCCGATATATTGCTTGCCCTTGGGATCGGCGGGATCCTCGTCATACAGCACGACGCGCTGCGCGACCGGCGCGATCTGGTCCGAGGACGGCGACTGACCGACCCGGTCGGTGATCTTCGGCTTGCTCAGCGGCGCGCCATTGTCCTTCGGCGCCTCGACCGTCGAGGTCGACTTGAACAGGCCGGTGACGGCGCCGACGAGCGGCCGGCCCCACAGGATACCGGCGCCGATCAGGATCAGCACGATACCGGCGGCGATGGCGGCCTTGAACGGGAAGGTCGAGCCACTGCGCTCCGGCTTCTTCTTGACCTCGCGCTCCGCGGTGCCGCGCTGGCGGGTCGAGGTGGCCGGCAGCGCGTAGCGCTCGGCCTCCTGGACCGACTCGTCATAGGAGTATGGCGCCTCGGGCAGCGGCGGCCGGTCATCATCGTCGTCCTCGAGCCGGTCGAGGTCGGTGGCCGGGACGTTGGCGTAGGTCTTGCGCGCAGCCCGGTTGGCCTGGGCGGTGGCCTTGCCGAGATCATCGACGTCGGCGGTGATATCGCGGAAGCCGCGCATGGCGGGCGGCGTTGCCGGACTGCCGTTGTCCTGGGCACCGCGGCGGGCGGCGGCCGGACGCTCGCGCGGCGCAGGCGCCGCCCCATCCTGCGGGGGTGTTTGCGGCGGCTGGGGCCGCGGCGGCACAGCTGGTGCAGCAGCGGCAGGGGTCGGCGCATCCGGTCGCGCATTGCGCGCTGGACGCAGCTCGGCCGTCTCGCCACCGAGCGGCGGGCGCTCGGCCCGGGCAGCAGCCGGCGCCGCCGGCCTTGGCCGGGAGGCGGCAGTCGCGGCCTGGTCGGGCGCGGGAGCGGGAGCGGGCTGGGCCGCAGGGGAGGCCGGAGCAGCCGGAGCATCCGGACTGCGCGCGCCGGCCCGCCGCAGGGCGTCGCCCGGACGGGCGGCGCCGCTGGATGCCCGCTGCGCCTCGCGGGCACGCTGGGCCGCTTCCGCCTCGACCTTGCGAACGGCTTCCTCGAGCGACAGCCGCTCGCGCGTGATCTCGGACTCGCTGAGCGGCGGCTGGACGCTGCGCAACTGTGCGATCAACGCCGCCCGCGCCCGCTCGTAAAGCGCACGCCGGCTTTCCCCGGGAGCGTTGGGGTCCAATCCGGCAATGGCACGGGCTATCAGCGGGTAGTAGTCGGCCATATCAACTCAATTCGCGCGCTTTGCTGTCGGGTCCCGTCACGCCTCGAAGGGATTCTGGACCAGAATAGTATCCTCGCGTTCGGGGCTGGTGGAAAGCAGCGCAATCGGGCAACCCACCAGTTCCTCGATGCGCCGGACGTATTTGATGGCCTGTGCCGGCAGGTCGGCCCAGGAGCGCGCGTTCGCCGTCGGCTGCTTCCAGCCTTCGATGGTCTCATAGATCGGTTCGACCCGGGCCTGCGCGCCCTCACCTGCCGGGAAATGATCGATCTCCTTGCCGTCCAGCCTGTAGCCGGTGCAGACGTCGATGGTGTCGAACCCATCGAGAATGTCCAGCTTGGTCAGCGCAAGACCGTTAATGCCGCAGGTCCGGACCGCTTGGCGAACCAGGACCGCATCGAACCAGCCGCAACGACGCGGCCGGCCGGTGTTCGTTCCGAACTCGCGGCCCCGCTCGCCGATCTTGCGCCCGGTCTCGTTGTCCTGCTCGGTCGGAAATGGCCCCTGCCCGACCCGGGTCGTGTAGGCCTTGCACAGGCCAAGCACATAACCGATCGCGCCCGGTCCCAGGCCCGCACCCGTGGCCGCCTGGGCCGCGACCGTATTGGACGAGGTCACGTAGGGATAGGTGCCGTGGTCGACGTCGAGCAGCGCGCCCTGGGCACCCTCGAACAGCATGCGCTTGCCTTCGCGGCGCTTGATGTCAAGCAGCCGCCACACCGTCTCGGCATAGGGCAGCAGCTTCGGCGCGAACGCGGTCAGCTCGCTCAGAATGACCTTGCCGTCGATCTGCTCCAGTCCGAGGCCACGGCGCAACGCGTTGTGGTGGGCGAGCAGGCGATCGATCTTGTGCGGCAGCGTGTCGAGATCGGCGAGGTCCATCAGCCGGATCGCGCGCCTGCCGACCTTGTCCTCATAGGCCGGGCCGATGCCGCGGCGTGTGGTGCCGATCGCAGTCGCCGCGCTGGCGGATTCACGCAGCGAGTCGAGCTCACGGTGCAGCGGCAGGATCAGGGTGACGTTCTCGGCGACGCGCAGATTGTCGGGGCTGATGGCGACGCCCTGCGACTGCAGCTTGCCGACCTCGTCGAGGAAGGCCTGCGGATCGAACACGACGCCATTGCCGATCACCGACAACTTGCCGGTGCGCAGCACGCCGGACGGCAGCAGCGCGAGCTTGTAGGTCGCGCCGTTGATGACGAGGGTATGGCCGGCATTGTGGCCGCCCTGGAAGCGCACGACGATGTCGGCCTGCTCCGACAGCCAGTCGACGATCTTGCCCTTCCCCTCGTCACCCCATTGGGCGCCGACGACGACGACGTTAGCCATTCGCAGCTCTTTCCTCTGCCTTGATCCAAAACAGCACGATCAGCTCGGACGATATCGCTTCCGATGAGGGGCCCGTCTGGCCAACCATGCGCCCAGCCCAAATCGCGGCCGGGACCGCTCGCTTGCGAGGCGACCCACCGGATAAAGGAAGCCGCCGGGCTAGGCAAGCGAGAACGGGCCGTCGGAGCACACAAGAGCGCCACCAAGCCTTTGATAAGCCCCAAAATTTCTTGCCGCCCCGGCTGCGGATCGGGCGACCCGGCCGTACGCTTCTGGCGTCGCATTGATCCGGGCAGTTCCATTCAGCACCCGAACGGCGGCGAATCTACGATCGAACCGGCGCGCTCTCAGCTCTGGATGCGGCCGTCGACAACCTCGATGATGCGATCACAGCGCCGGGCCAGATCAAGGTTGTGGGTGACGAGCAGAAAGCTCGTGCCGACCTCCCGGTTGACCTGGCGCATCAGGTCAAAGACGGCCTCGGCCGACCTGGTGTCGAGATTGCCGGTCGGCTCGTCGGCGAGCACCAGATCGGGGTTCATCGCCAGCGCCCGCGCCACCGCGACGCGCTGCTGCTGGCCGCCCGACATGTTGCTCGCGAGGTGGTCCGCGAATTTCGCCAGGCCGACCTGGTCGAGCAGCCTCGAAGCCTGAGCCTCGATCTCGGGGCCCGGAAAGCCGCGGTCGACCAGCAGCGGCATCATCACGTTCTCCCTGGCCGTGAAGGCGGAGATCAGGAGATGAGACTGGAAGATGAACCCGATCGTGTGGCCACGCAAATGCGTGAGCTCCGTGTCGCTGAGCGATGCAGTATCCTGGCCCTTGATCGTCAACCTCCCGGAGGTCGGCCGGTCGAGCAGACCTACGATGTTGAGCAAGGTGCTCTTGCCGGAGCCGGACGGGCCGATCAGCGCGACGAACTCGCCACGGTCGACCTCGAGATCAATGTCGTGCAGCACCTCGCTCTCGGTCGGAAGACCGACATTGTAGGCCTTGCAGACCTTCTCCAGACGCAGGATCGCCTCAGCCACGGATCGCCACCACCGGATCGAGCTTGGCCGCGCGCAGCGCCGGCGCGGTCGCCGCGAGCAGCCCTGTCACCGTCGCGAGCAGCGCCGTGATCACGAACAGCCGACGCTCGAGGATCAATGGAAACAGCTCCGAGCCATCGGCCTGGCGCTGGACCGCGTGCCAATAGATCAGCGCACCCGCGCCCATCGCCGCACCGAACAGCGAGCCGATGAAGCCGAGCAACCCGCCCTGCAGCAGGAACACGCGTAGGATCTGGCCACGCGAGGTGCCCATCGCCCTGAGGATGCCGATCTCCTTGGAGCGCTGAATCACCGAGACGATCAGCACGGCGGCGATGCCGAACGCGACCGAGAGCGCGACGAACACCCGGATCAGCGTATTCGAGGTCTCCTGCGCGCGCACCGCAGTGAAGAACTGCGCATTGGTCTTGATCCAGCTGTCGGCCTTGACGCGATTGGCGGCCTGGATGCGCTGGGCGATGTCTTCAGCGGCATAGATGTCCTGCACGGTGATGTCGATCGTGGTGACGCCGCCGACCATGCCGAGCAGCGACTGCGCCGTGCGCAGCGCGACATAGGCCGCGCGCTGATTGACGCCCTTGCTGCCGAGGTCGACGAGGCCCGTCACGATCAGCACGCGATTGGCGCCGGAGGCGGCCTGGACGTTGAGCTTGTCGCCGACGATGGCGCCGAGATCCCGGGCGAGCTCGGTGCCGATGATGATGTCCTCGCTGGTCAGGCGCGGCTCGCCGGCGACGACGTAGTCCGGCACGCGCACGATCTTGAAATAGCTCTCGGGCTCGATGCCGGACAGCGTCACGGCCCGGCTGGCGTCGCCGCGAATGGCGAGGGCCGAGCCGGAGATGGTCGGCGACACCGCCGTGATCTCCGGCATCGCCAGCATCTGATTGCGGATCTTCGGCCACTGATCGATCGAGATCACGCGCTGGCTCGGACGCTGCACGATCGCGTCCTCGATCACGCCGTTGCCGTTACGCAGCGGACGCGCGACCTGATCCGGCGTCAGCAGCTGAATCTGCGGCTGCGACGTCAGCACACGCTTGATGAAGTTGGCCTCGAGGCCCGCCAGCATCGCCGACATGAACACGATGACGCCGACGCCGATCGCAATGCCGCTGATGATGAACAATGTCTGCAGCCGACCCTCGCGCAGGAAGCGCACAGCCGCGATCCACTCGAACGGCAGCCAGCGATTCACGGCAGCACCGGACGGAAGCGCTGGCCGGTCACGACGCCCGAACTCGCAGGCACGGCGACATCGCCCGCGCCCAGCCCATCGACGATCTCGATATGGCTGTTGCCACGGATGCCGACGCGCACCGGCAGCTTGACGGCACGGCCATCCTTCACGCCGAGCACCCACGGCTGCCCCGAGGTAATATCGTGAACCGAGCGCACCGGCAGCTCCAGCGTATCCTTGCGGGAGGCAACCTCGATGTCGACCGACACCGTCATGTCCTGGCGCAGATAGTCTGGCGGGTCCTTGACGGTCAGCTTGACCTGCACCGAGGCGCGGGAAATATCGATGCCCGGGTTGATGTAGCTGACGACGGCAGGAAAGCGTCTGTCCGGATAGGCGTCGGCCGACGCCAGCGCCGTCTGCCCCAGCGCAAGCTTGCCGAGATTGCGCTCGTCGATCTGCAGCACGAGCTGGACATCGCCGGCGGGAGCCAGCACCAGCAGCGCCTTGCCCGCCTGTGCGACGGTGCCGCGTTCGACATTGCGCGTGATCAGCACGCCGTCGCGCGGCGCCGAGATCGTCGCATAGCCGAGACGGGATTGCGCGGTGTCGAGATTGGCGCGCGCCTGGTTGAGCTGCGTCTCCGCCATGACGTAGTCGCTGCCGCCCGGGCTCGCGGTGAAGACCTGGAATTCGGCCGCACGCTTCTGGGCGAGCGCCACGTCGAGCGTCTTCTGCGCCTCGTCGAGCGCGGCCCGCGTCGCGTAGCCATTGCTGGTGAGTTGCGAGGTGCGATCATAGGTCTGCTGCGCATTGAGCAACGTCGCCTGCGCCTGGCGCAGCGCTTCCTTCGCCGAGGGCAAGGTCAGCTCGTCAAGCTGGCGCATCCGCGCCTCGGCCTGCGCCACCTGGCCTTGGGCCTGCACCACCGCAGCCTTCAGCTCGCGCGACTCCAGCGAGATCAGCGGCTGGCCCTTGCTGACGCGCTGGCCTTCCAGCACCAGCACATCCTCGACGGTGCCGGTGATCTGGCTGCCGATCTCGACGCGGAACGGCGTCTCGACATGGCCGCTGGCGACCACGGTTTCGACCAGATCGCCGCGCCGGACCTGATCGACCGCGATCGCCGGGCCGAGCACGGCGCGGACGCTTTGCCAGCCGCCAAGGCCGAGCAGCACGATGATGGCGAGCGCGAACCAGCGATGCGCCCAGACCGTCGCCAGGACGGTCGGACCAACGGCGGCTTTCGTGGGGGATGGGAGAGCTGCGGCTTGATCGGCCATGGTCTTGAACACAAACCCGTCAATGCGGATGGTGCCCGGTCACGGGCGCCGTCCATTCCTCGTGCGATGATGATGCAGCCGTCAGCCCGCGGCGCGTTGGGCGCAAGGCTAGGGGATCGAGACAGCAGGATGTTGCGCTAGGTCAACCGCTGCGCGATCGTTCATGCAAATCAGGCATGATGATCATGACCATTCATCCACGAAACACGAACGGGCGCACGTGAACACTGAAACGACCTCCGGCCTGCACCGGTTCTGGCGCCTCTCGCCCGCCCAGGCGAGTACGGCGCTGAGCTGCGACCTGAACGGCCTCGCCGAGGACGAAGCGGCGCAGCGGCTGCAACGCTACGGCCACAACGCCGATTCCCCGTCGCACGTCGTCGGCCCCGCACGCGCCGTGCTGCGCCGGCTGCTCGAGCCGCTGTCGCTCATTCTGCTCGTGGCCGGCATCATCTCCATGGGGACTGGAGACGTGATCGGCGGCGCCATCATCGTCCTCATCCTCACGCTGTCGATCGGACTTGATACGGTCCAGGAAGGACACGCGGTCAAGGCGGCCGAGGAACTCCGCCGCTCGGTGGCCTTGAAGGCCGAGGTCAAGCGCAACGGCGCCTATTGCGAGATCGACGTCGACGCGGTCGTGCCCGGCGACATCATGCGCGTGCGCGCGGGCGACATCGTTCCTGCCGACGCGCTGATCATCGAATGCAAGGCGTTCACCACCGGCGAGGCTGCGCTCACGGGCGAGCCCTATCCCGTGACGAAACGCGCCGGCATGCCGACCGATGAGAACGACACGTCGAACGCGCTGTTCCGCGGCTCGGTAGCGCAGACCGGCGAAGCCGTCACCCTCGTGGTCAACACCGGGCCCAATACAATGTTCGGCGCGGCCGCCTCGGCGCTCGCCGAAGCGCAACCGCGCACGCCGTTCGAGCGCGACCTGCACGAATTCGGTCTCGTCATCGCACGGCTCACGCTGGCCCTCGTCGTCATCGTGCTCACCGTCCGCGTCGTGTTCGGCCGCGACGTGCTCGACTCGCTCTTGTTCTCGGTGGCGCTCGCGGTCGGACTGACGCCCGAGCTGTTGCCGATGATCACCACCGTGACGCTGTCCCGGGGCGCACTGCGGATGGCCAAGCGCAAGGTGATCGTGAAGCGGCTCGCCGCCATCCACGATCTCGGCGCCATGTCGGTGCTGTGCACCGACAAGACGGGAACATTGACCTCTGCAGAGATTACGCTGGCCCGCAGCATCGGGCCTGACGGCAACGACGAGCCGCGTGCCGCCGAGCTCGGTGCCATCGCCGCCACGCTCGGTGGTGACCGAGGCTCGCTCGATACGGCACTCATCGCCGGCGCGGACCATGCGGCCGCGGGATGGAGCCTGGGCGGGCAGCAGACCTTCGATTTCTCGCGCCGGCTCGGCTCGGTGCTGGCAATCCGCGGGGCAGACCAGATCCTGATCGTGAAGGGCGCACCGGAAGCGGTGATCGAGCTCTGTACGCAGCAACGGCAGGGCAGCACGATCACCGCGATCGACGACGGCGGCCGCACTGAGATGTGCGAGCGCGTTCATGCGCTGGCGCGAGAGGGCTTGCGCACCGTCGCGATCGCATCACGGCCATGGAACGGCGCGCCACGCGAGATCGAGACCGATGACGAGCAGGAGCTGACCTTCGAGGGTCTGTGCGCGTTCGCCGATCCGCCCAAGCCGACCGCGGCCGCCGCCATTGCACAGCTCGCCCGCGCCGGCATTGCGCTGAAGATTCTCTCCGGGGACGATCCTGTCGTGGTCAAGCGGCTGGCCGGCCTGGTCGGCCTGAAGGCCGACCGCGTCCTGTCCGGCAGCGACATCGCCAAGCTCAGCGACGACGCGCTCGCAGTGCAGGTGCACTCGGCCGATGCGTTCGGCCGGCTCGCGCCCGATCAGAAGTCGCGCATCGTCAAGGCGCTGCAGGCCTCGGGCGAGGTCGTGGGCTTCCTTGGCGACGGCATCAATGATGCGCCGGCGCTGAAGGCTGCCGACATCGGCCTGTCGGTCGACGGCGCGACGGGCGTCGCGCAATCGGCCGCCGACATCATCCTGCTCGCCTCCGATCTCGAGGTCGTTGCCGATGGCGTGGAAGAAGGACGGCGCACCTTCGCCAACATCCTGAAATATGTCCGGATGGGTGCGAGCTCGAATGTCGGCAACATGCTGTCGATGGCCGCCGCATCGATGGTGCTGCCGTTCCTGCCGATGCTGCCGACGCAGATCCTGCTCAACAACCTGCTCTATGATCTTTCGGAGCTCGGAATTCCCTTCGACCGCGTCAGCCCACAGGCGACCGCACGGCCGCAGCGCTGGGACATGAAGCGGCTGATGCGCTTTGCCGCGATCATGGGTCCCTTGTCGTCTCTGTTCGACTTCCTGACCTTCGGCGCGCTGCTCTATCTGTTCCACGCGACGCCGGATGAATTCCGCACCGCCTGGTTCCTCGAATCCATGGCGACCCAGATCCTCGTCATCTTCATCATCCGGACCAACGGGCGGCCATGGAGCAATCGTGCGGATCCGGTGCTGACGGCCTCGTCGCTGATCGCGCTGGTCGTCGCCCTCGGCTTGCCCTTCACACCGGCGGGCGCCTGGTTCGGCTTCGTTGCGCCGCCTGCTATCGTGCTGGCCGCCATCGCAGCTCTCGTCGTCGCCTATCTGGTCAGTGCGGAAGCGCTCAAATCCCTCGCCGTGGGACCCGGACCTGCGCGATCTCACAGTCGGCGTCACCCTCGCCACCGACACCTATGACCGCCGTGGCTGCATAGTCGCGATGCATCTGCCCTCTTGATAGGCAGCCGCAATTGGTGTCTGTCGAGGAGGCCGGGGAGGAAACAGCGGCCCGGGACCACCGGGCCGGATGCCGCGGCGTACGAACCGGATCCAACACCGCCGCATGTCTGCCGCCGATCCCTCCGCATCCGCCGCGCCCGCGCGCATCTGGATCGCCAACCAGCCCTATGTGCTGTTGAGCATCACGGCGCTGTGCTGGGCCGGCAATTCGATCGTCGGACGGCTCGCCGCCGGCCACATCCCGCCGGTGACGTTGTCGTTCCTGCGCTGGTCGCTGGCGTTCCTTCTGATCCTGCCGCTGGCGTGGAAACAGCTCCGCCAGGACTGGCCGGCGATCCGCTCGCGGCTCGGCATCATGATCGCGCTGTCCGTGACCGGCATCGGCGCCTTCAACACGCTGCAATACTGGTCGCTCGAATACACGCAGGCGCTCAACACGCTGCTGCTGCAATCGGCCGGCCCGTTGATCGTGGCCTTGTGGTCGATGCTGCTGCTTCGCGTGCACCTGACACTGGCGCAGGCGATCGGCATCGTGCTGTCGCTCGTGGGCGTGCTGCTGATCCTGACACGCGGCCACCCCACCGCGCTGGCCGACATCAGCTTCAACAGAGGGGATCTGATCTTCCTGCTGGCGATGGCAGTGTTCGGCTTCTACTCGGTGCTGACGATCAAGCGGCCGCAGATCCACGGCCTGTCGATGGTCGCCTTCACCTTCGGCTGCGGCGCAGCCAGCCTCGTTCCGCTGCTGATCTGGGAGCTCAATGCGCGCCCGGTCATGGCATTCGACGCGCAGAACCTGCTATCGCTGCTCTACGTCGCGATCTTTCCGTCGACCATCGCCTATCTCTGCTTCAATCGCGGCGTGCTCCTGATCGGCGCCAATCGCGCCGCGCCGTTCTTTCACGTGGTGCCGGTGTTCGGCTCGGTCATGGCCTTCGTGTTCCTCGGCGAGCAGCCGCAGATCTTCCACATCATCGGCTTTGCCATGGTGCTGGCCGGCGTGTTCGTGGCCTCGCGCAAACAGGCGACGTGAGGCGGTCGCGCCAGAGCTCAAGTCTTGTTGCCCAAGTCTTATTGCCCAAGTCTCATCTCATCGCCTTGAGCGCCATGCAGAGTGCCATCAGCGATACGAAGCCGATCAGCATGATCCGGAGCCGCGCCGCCGACACGCGGGTGGCAAGGCGTGCGCCCAGATCGGTCCCGACTGCCAGCCCGACGATCACGACGGCCAAGATTGGCCAGGACGGCAAGGCGTCGTGATCCCAATAGACCCACGCCGCCGGAATCGTCGTGGGCACCAGCGTCAGTGCCAGACTGATCATCTGGGCACGATGCTGCGCCATGCCGAGCACCGCACTCAAGCCGACCACGGTGGCAAGTCCGCCGCCGATCCCGAGAAAGCCGGACGACACGCCGGCCGCGCAGCCCACCAGCAGCAGCGCAGCCCCCGGCGGGTCAGCAGCGCTCTTCGCGGCCTCGCTGCGATCCTTGCCGGATGACCGCCGCAGCAGCAGCGCGTCGAGCAGCAGCAGATAGACCACGTAGGCCCATTGCAGGACCGACGCGGCAGCCCAATTGGCGATGAGTGCGCCGACTGCGCCGCCGACCACGAATCCGAGCCCCAGCCAAAGCAGCAAGGGCAGCGGCACCCGGCTGCCGCCATCCCAATAGCGCTTGATTCCGGTCGCGCTGGTCGGCGGGATCTGCGCGATCAGCGAGAGTCCCTGCGCGACGTGCTGCTCGGCCCCGAGCAGCAGCACTCCGAAGACGACCAGGCCACCGCCGGGCGTGACTCCGAGCAGCCCCGAGGTAAAGCCGCCGACCAGGCCCGTGGCGAGACCGCCCATGAGATCAACGGCATTCATCACCTTGACCTTCTCATTCCCGTTCGACGCAGTGATTGAACGTCATCGTCTCGTCGCAAGACCCGACAGCAGCGCCTCGAACGCCGCCATCGCTTCGGACGTCGAGAACGGCTCGCCCCATAGCCGTTGCAGCACGAAACCCTGGAACATCGCGACCATCGTGCGGGCCATGCTGCGCGGGTTGATGGCGCGGTCGATCACGCCGGACCGCTGGCCGCCCTGCAGGAGTTCGGCGATCAGGGCGATCGGCCGGCGCACGCCCTCGGTCACCTGCACGCGGATGGCATCGTCGCGCAGGGCTTCGGCCCAGAGCTGCAGCGCAATGCGCCGGCTGCGCAGGCCATCTTCCTTCTGCATATCGGCCAGCGCGGCCCTGGCGATGGCGCGCAATCCGTCCAGGGGATCCGAACTGTCGCGCGCGGCCGTCAGAAGCGCCGCATCACGAGCGTGGCGCTGTTCACCGATCGCCTGAATCAGCTCATCCTTCCCCGCAAAATGTCCGTAGATGCAACCCGCGCTGAGACCGGATTCCGCGATCACGTCAGCGATCGTGGTCTGGTGAAATCCCTGTCGCGCGAAACAGGCCGCGGCGGCTGCGAGTATCTCGTCGCGACGTGCCGCCATCGTTTCCGGCCTCAACTTCGGCATGCGCAATCTTCTCCCGACGTGGGCCATCGACGCGTCCGCCCTTCGGCCCCGTGCCAGCCGAGGATCACGGCCGAAGCATACAAAACGAATATTCGTTTTGTAAAGAGGGGGATCGAGTTTTCGGCATGGCGGCATTCCATTGGGCGCTCTTGTCCTGCCCTCGCTGCGGGCCCAACGTCCGGTGAACATCAGAAGCCCTGAGTCCTTGTCCTCCCCACGTCATCCCATCTCGCCGCTGGCCTGGCTCAACAACCAGCCCTATGTGCTGCTCACGCTGGCTTCACTGTTCTGGGCCGGCAATATCGTGCTCGCGCGCTACGTCGCCGGGCATGTGCCGCCGCTGACGCTGTCGTGCATCCGCTGGATCGGAACCTTCCTGATGCTGTGGCCGTTCGCACGCACGCACCTGGCGCGCGACTGGCGGACGCTGCTCGCGCATTGGCCGCTTCTGCTGCTGCTGGCGCTGACCGGATTCGCGATCAACAACGCGCTGTCCTATTGGGCCATGCAATACACCCAGGCGCTCAACGGGCTGCTGATTCAATCGTCGACGCCATTGTTCGTGGCGCTGTGGTCACTGTTGCTGTTCGGCGTACGGCTGAGCTTGGCCCAGTTCGCAGGCATCGCCATGTCGCTGAGCGGCGTGCTGGTGATCCTGACGCGCGGCGATCTCGGCGCGCTCGCCGGCATCCAGTTCAACCGCGGCGACCTGATGTTCGCCGGCGCATTGCTGGTGTTCGGCCTCTACTCCGCCGCCATGACGCGGCGGCCGGCGGTGCATCAGCTGTCGCTGATCTCGGCCTGCACGGCGCTTGGTGCCGTACTGCTGCTGCCGCTGGCGGTCTGGGAATATTCGTCCGGGTTCGTGCTCGCGCCCGATTTGCTGTCGATCGCGACGCTCGGCTACGTCATCGTGTTCGCCTCGACGCTGGCCTATTTGTTCTTCAACCGCGGCATCAGCCTGATCGGCCCGAACCGTGCCGCACCGTTCCTGCACCTCGTGCCGTTGTTCGGCTCGGTACTGGCGATCCTGCTGCTGGGCGAGGAGCTCAGGCTGTTTCACCTCTTGGGCTATGCCCTGGTCATTGCCGGCGTGATCATCGCCTCTCGCACCGGCGGCGCAAAGATGGCCTGAGCGCAGGCCCCTTGCAAATGCATGTCTAGGCGGTCCGCACCTTCGCCATGAAGCCCTCGACGGCCCGCTGCAGCAGGCCCGACTGGCTGTCGAGCTCACGCGCGCTCGACAGCACCTCGGAGGCAGCCGTGCCGGTGGCCTCCGCCGCCTTGGTGACGCCACCGATATGGGCGCTGATCTCGTTGGACCCTGCGGCGACGGACTGGATGTTGCGGGCGATCTCGCGCGTCGCGTCGCCCTGCTGCGCGATCGAAGTCGAGATCGAGTTGGTGATCTCGCTCATCTGCGCGATGGTCTGGGTGATGCCGCTGATGGCCGCGACCGCATCCTGGGTCGAGGTCTGCATCGCCGCGACCTGCGCCGAAATCTCCTCGGTCGCCTTCGCCGTCTGGTTGGCGAGCGCCTTCACTTCCGAGGCGACGACGGCGAACCCCCTGCCCGATTCGCCCGCGCGGGCGGCTTCGATTGTCGCATTCAGCGCCAGCAGGTTGGTCTGCGCCGCGATCGAATGGATCAGCTTGACGACCTCTCCGATCTTCTCGGCGCCGGTCGACAGCACCTGGACGGTGGCGTTGGTGCGCTCGGCGTCGCCGACGGCCTTGCTCGCGATCTCGCTCGAACGGGCGACCTGACGGGAGATCTCATTGACCGAGCTCGACAGCTCCTCGGCCGCGGCGGCGACCGTGCCGACATTGTCGTTCGCGCTCTGCGTGGCGGCGCTGACCGTGGAGGCGCGCGAGCTGGCATCGCTTGCGGTCGACGTCATTGACTGCGCAGTGTTCTGCATGCCCTCGGCCGCCGACGCCACCGAGCGCACGATGCCGTTGACGCTGCGCTCGAAGTCGGCCGCGAGATGCTCCATGGCCGTACGCCGCTCCGCCGCCGTGCGCTGCTGAGTGGCGGCCTCCGCCTGCTCGAGCTCGCGCATCCGCAGCGCGTTGTCCTTGAAGATCTGGACGGTCGCGGCCATCGCGCCGATTTCGTCGCCGCGACCGAGGCCGGGAATCTCGCCATCGAGCCGGCCGTCGGCCAACTCGCGCATGCGCCCGCCCAGTTGATCCAGCGGGCCGCTGATGCTGCGGCCGATCATCCAGGCGATGCCGCCGGCGACCACCGCAATACCGAGGATCGACAGGCCGAGCAGCCATTTCAGCGGCCGCAGCTTGGTATCGATGTCGTCGATATAGCTGCCGGTGCCGAGATACATGTTGAAGCCGGGGACGGCGACCGCGTAGCTGATCTTGCGGCTGAGCACTTCCTGCCCAGGCCGGACGAATTCATACGTCAGCAGGATCTCGCCCTTCGCCTTGACACCATCCATCAGCTCCTGGGACAGCTTGCGGCCGTTGGTCAGCACATCCATCCGGTTGGCACCGATCTGCTTGGGATCGGGTGCCAGAACGGTGATGCCTTCGTAGTTGGTGCCGAAAAGATAGCCGGTGCCGTTGTCATAGGTCATGGAATTACCGCGACGGCTCAACTCGGCCAGTGCGGCCTCCTTGGTCATCTTGCCGGCTTCGACATCCTTCCAGAGACCTGCGGCCATGTTGCGCGCCGTTTCGACGATGGCCTTGGCCTGATCGATCCGCGCGTTCAGCATTTCGCGCTCCATCAGGTAGCTCGCGAGCGTACCGGCCGCACCAAGTCCGAGCAGCGCGACACCGACCACGATGGCGAGCTTGGGGGCGATCTTCAGGTTATTCAGCAGCACGCGACAACTCCACCTGATCGACGCATCGATCTTTCAAGGTAAACTGCCGATGAATCCATCACCCGATGGTTAGGGTTCCGTTGCGAAAAAGATCCGTAGAACTTCGGATCAGCTCGGAACGGCGGCTTCCCTCGCAGGAGACGGCGACGACACCGGCCGCAACGGAGCAAACTCCTCGGCCGTCAAGGTCTCCTTTGCAATCAGCAGCGCGACACCCTGCTCCAGATCCTGGTGATGGCCGTCGAGGATCGCACGCGCGCGTGCGCCGCCTTCGGCGATCAGTTCGCGCACGGCGAGGTCGATCTCGCGGCCGGTCTGTTCGGCCGCCGACACGATCTGATCCTGCGACTGCAGGAACGAGACCTGCGGCCGCGGCGCGTAGGTCCGCTGGCCGACCGTCGCGTCCATGCCGTACTTCGTGACCATCTCGATCGCGATCTCGGTCGCGCGCTGCAGGTCGTCGGCGGCGCCGGTCGAGACGTCGCCATCGAAGATCAACTGCTCCGACGCGCGCCCGCCCATCAGCACCGCGATGCGGTTCTTCAATTCGCTGACCGCGAGCAGGAAGCGGTCCTCGGTCGGGCGCTGCATCGTGTAGCCGAGCGCACCCACGCCGCGCGGAATGATCGACACCTTCTGCACCGGATCGACGCCGGCGAGATTGGCGGCGACCAGCGCGTGTCCCATCTCGTGATAGGCGACACGCCGCCGCTCGGCGGGACTGAGCACGCGGCTCTTCTTCTCGAGGCCCGCGACGAGGCGCTCGATCGCGACGGTGAAATCGTCGAAGGTCACGTCGTGACCCCTGCGGCGCGTGGCCGCGATCGCGGCCTCGTTGATGAGGTTGGCGAGATCGGCGCCGGTGAAGCCGGCCGTCAGCGCCGCGACCTTGTCGAGGTCGACGCTGTCGGCCATCGTGATCTTCTTGACGTGCACCTTCAGGATCGCGAGCCGTCCGCCCTTGTCGGGGCGATCGACCAGCACCTGTCGATCGAAGCGGCCGGCACGCAGCAGCGCCGGATCGAGAATTTCGGGCCGGTTGGTGGCAGCGAGCAGGATGACGCCCGAGCTCGGATCGAAGCCGTCGAGCTCGGCGAGCAGCTGATTGAGCGTCTGCTCCTTTTCATCATAGCCGCCGAGCGGACCGCCGGCGGTACGACTGCGGCCGAGCGCGTCGAGTTCGTCGATGAAGATGATGCAGGGCGCGGCCTTGCGGGCCTGCTCGAACAGATCGCGCACCCGCGCGGCGCCGACACCGACGAACATCTCGACGAATTCGGACCCCGAGATCGAGAAGAAGGCGACGCCGGCTTCACCTGCAACGGCGCGCGCCAGCAAGGTTTTTCCCGTGCCCGGCGGTCCGACGAGCAGAATGCCTTTCGGCACGTGCGCGCCGAGGCGGCCATAGCTCTTGGGATCCTTGAGGAACTGCACGACCTCCTGCAGTTCGAACTTGGCCTCGTCGACGCCGGCAACGTCGGCGAACGTCACCTTGGTGTCGGTCTCGACATAGACCTTGGCGCGCGACTTGCCGATCGACATCAGCCCGCCAAAGCCCTGGCGGTCCATCACCTTGCGACCGAGAAACACCCAGATCAGATAGAACATCAGTGCCGGCACGACCCAGGACAGCAGCGTCTGGAGCACGCCGCCCGCGGGCACGCCGGTCACGGTGACCCCCTTCGTCGCCAGTTTCTCGGCGAGCGGCGCGTCCACCCGCGCGGTGATGAAGGAGGTCTTGCCGTCCGGCTGCTTGTCCTTGAACTTGCCCTGGATGGTGTCCTGGCTGACCGACACCTCAGCGATCTTGCCCTGCTCGATGAGCTGCTCGAACTGGCTGTACGGAATTGTCTCGACCGTGTTGTAGGTCGTCAGCAGCCATTGCAGCAGCAGCATGCCGACGCCGGCAAGGAAGATGTAGCCGACGGCGATCGCCTGCTTGCGGGTGTTCGGGTCGGATTCCATGTCGGCACTCTCGTGTGGCAGCGCCCCCGCACCTCGATCGCGTCCGACCGAGGTCGCGGGAACTCCGGTCGCGTTTAGCAAGTGGGCCGCTGAAGCGCTTGTCCTGGATCAAGTCCGGCTGACCGGGTTCGACGGGCCCTCGACCGGGTCGAACGCCGCTCGCGGCCGCGAGCGGCGACGTGCCGACGATGTGCCGCTCGCGAGGCACGCATCATTCCAGATCGATCGGCTGGTAGGATCCCGACTTGTCGAGCTGGGTGCCCCAGACCTTATGCAGCGCCTGATGATCGCCGCGGCTCAGGCTGAGCGAGGCGCCGAGCCCCATGTCGAGCTTGCGCGTGCTCTCCAGCGTCTCCACCAGCCGTTCGGTGTCGAGCTGCGGCCCGCAGCGCTTCAGCGCGTCGATCAGCAGGTTGGCCGCAATGAAGCCCTCGAGCGAGATGTAGTCCGGAACCTCGCCAGGAGACGACTCCGCCAGCGCCGCCTTGAATTCAAGCACGGTGCTCGAATAGCCCGATACGGCCGGCACCGCCTGCGTCACGATGACGTTCTCGGTGAAGCGCGGCCCCAGCAACGACAATTCCTGCGCCAGCGCGGTGGCGCCGACGATCGACATGTTGGTGTAGATCATGCCTGGAAACAGGTCGCGCGTCTTCTCGATGAACTTCGCCGCCGGCCGCGTCGTCCCGACCATCACGATCGCCTTGATCGGCACCTTCTGCGCCTTCAATTGGGCAACCGCCTCGTCCATGTCGATCGAGTTGCGCGTATAGACCAGACGCAAGATTGCTTTGTCGTTGAGACCGGCCGCGCGATAGGCCTTGGCAACGCCGGCGAAGCCCTGCTCGCCGAGATCATCGTTCTGTCCGAACACCGCAATCTGGTTCGGCTTGATCTTGCGCATCTTCAGAAGATAACGCACAGCGGCGTCGGCCTCCTCGACGAAGCTCGGCCGATAGTTGAAGACGTAGCGATCCGGCGGATCATGTCGCACCACGGTGCCGCCGGTGAACGGCGCGAAGAACAGCACGCGCCGCTCGAGCGCGAACGGCACGGCCACGGCGGCGGTCGGTGTGCCGAGATTGCCGACGAAGCCGAATACCTGCTCCTTGTCCCATAATAGCTTCATCGCGTCCGGCGTCCGCGACGGCTCGAAGCCGTCGTCGGCGGCGATCAGCTTGAGCATACGGCCACTGATGCCGCCAGCAGCATTCGCGCGCGCGAACGCCACCTCGATGCCGCGCTTGTAGCTCTGCCCGTTCTCCTTGGCGCTCCCCGTGTACGGAATGACCATGCCGAAACGGATTTCCTGATCGGTCACCCCGCGCACAGTACCGGACCCTGCCGGCCGTATGGTGCCGGTGGCAGCGGGCGCCGCGGGCGCGACGCCCGTCGCCGCGGCCGGCGTGGGCGTGTTGACGCTGCGCTCGAGGTCGGTAAGCTGCCGCTCGACCAGCCGGCAATCTGCCCGTCCGCCGTTGACCGCGGCCCGGCCCTCGACGATGTTGCGCTCGAAGTCCCGCGCAAGCTCATTTCGCTCGTTCGGATTAGCTGAGGCCTCGCGGATCGCGTCCTGAAACTTGTTGAGAATCACCTGCACGCGCCGAACCGGGATGCTGGTGCAAGCCTGCGATGAGCCGACGATCGGACCCACGCGCCCGGCCAGTTCGCGGACCAGGCTCACATTGTCGGCGGATGCGGCCGCGCTGACGCTTCCGGCCAGCATGACGGCGGACAGGACCGCCGAGCGATGCGAACGCCACGTGAGACACGAGGCGGATGACGAATGTTGCATCGGTTAGACTGAGACCTCCGTTCCTGTTCGCCGATCGACGCGCGCAGACCGGACGCAAGCATGAGGCCGGCCGAGACGACCCGGCGGTGCGGTGATTCGGATATCGTCACGACGATCTGGAGTGCTTGAAACATCGGGACAGAATCATCTTCGCGTTCACGACGATCGTTATCGTGCGGTCATTTCGTTCAGCCGCCTGACCGTCGAAAACATGATGTCCCGAGTTCTGCAGTCTCTACTTGCCGAACGCCATCAATCGCTACCTGCGTCCGCGTCTGAGGCAAAGACACGGCACTCGCGGCATCTACGACGGCTTTTGGTTCAGATGAGGGCAGACCAAATGCAATCGGGTCACAGCTGCGCCGATACGGATTGATAGTACCAGAATCTGAAACTCCGGACATCGCCGTCGACTGATCTCAAGTTGAGACGACATCAGGATGATGCGTAGGACGGGACATGCGGCGCCATCCGAAGAATTCAGCGATTCGCTGACGTCACAACACTCGAGCAGTCGCGCGCTGTCATCCTGAGCCGTCAAGACGCCGGCGCAAAGCAGGTTCGCCTTGACGGCCGGCCGCCAAAATGACGACGGCTGAAGCAGCAGGACTAGCCGGACGGGCTCATCACGATCGCCTTGTCCTTTGGCCAGCGGACGCGCCACGCGAACGAGATGTCCTTCGTCTCACCGGGCTTGGCATCGACGACCCACTCCGTCACACCGCGCCGATCGCGCACGTTGGTCGAGGTCGGCGGCGTGGTCGCGGGCAGCATCTCGACCACGATCTCCTCGTTCTCGCTGACCGGCAATTGATCCTGGATCGCCACCTTGACGGGGAAGTCGTGCGCGTTGCGGACCGTGGTCTTGAACGCGCGCTCGTCGATCTTCGCCGTCGTCACGATCAGGCCGGCGGAGCCTTCGTTGCGCTTGACGACGATGCGCTCGACCTTGACCTTGTCGTCGGCGCCGAAGCCGAGCCGAACGGCTTCGTCCTTGCCGGCGGTTGCCAACTTCGACGTGCCGACGAACATGCCGTCGCGATAGATCGACACCTTGCCTGGCAACAGCGGCGCGTCATCGGCTTGCGTGAAGCTTGCTTCAAGATAGGCGGTGGGATCGGCGACCGGCGCCGCCCGAATGATCAGTTCGGGCGCGATCGTCGCGGTCGAAATACGCAAACTTTTGGCACCGTCATTGGCGGCAACGCTGACGCGTCCGGGCAGACGGAAGGCGGTCTGGAAGGCGCTGATCTCCGCGACCGTTTGCTGCTCCTCGGCCTTCTCCGCGATATCTCCGAAAGAGGTCCCTCCTCCGAAGTGGAACTCCTGTGTACGCTCCGCAAACATGCCCCTTGGCACGCTGACGGTCGCCGGCTTCGGCGCCGGGGGTGGCGGCGGCGGATATTGCGCGATCACGGTCTTGAGTTCGGGCGCGCTGCCGCCGCGTCCGGTTCGCACCGTCGAGACCGAGAGCGCGACGTCGGACCAGTCCTCGCCGGTGGACTGCTGGATCTCGGCGCGGCGCACCAGCTCCATAGCCGGCTTGCGATCCTTCGCCGAGGTATCGAGACGTGCATCGTAGAGCGGCACCCAGCGGGCGCTGCGCACCGCGTAGGTCACCCGCAGCGTCGCTTTGGTCGCGGCCGCCGCCGACAATTCGATCTGGACTTCCATCTTGCTCGGCGGCTTGGTCGCGCGATCAGCCTGCACGCGCGCGATCTCGCGATCGATGTCGCGCTGCTTGCGCTCGGCGTCGCGGATCGCAGCATCGGTCTGTGCAACCTCCTCGGCGACGGCGGCGAAGGCGCTCCGCCACTCCGTGATGGGACGGGCTTCGCCCTTCTCGCCGAGCCCGGCCGGCGCTGCCTCGGCAAAACGCTCGGCAAATTTCTTTCGCGCCAACGCGGCGGCGATCGCGCCATCCAGATTGGCGCGCTCGTCCTTCAAGGTCTCGATGCGCTTGTCGATGTCGGGCAGATTGACCGGCGGTGCTGCGCGCGGCGGCTTGGCGTCGACGGTGCCGATCATGAGCTTGGCACCAGCCTCGCCTTCGACGCGCAGGGAGGAGGCATCGAGCCCGAGCGGAAAGTCCTTGGCGATCGCCGTCGTATCGCCGGCGGGAAGATCGAGCGAGATGACGCGGGTCACGGTTGCGCCGTCCGGATAGACGGTGACGGCATCGACGGTCGAGCTCGCATCCAGGTTCGCAGCATGGCCGGGGGCTGCCGTCAGGGCCGCGCCTAGAACGAGCCCCGTGGTGGCCAGACACATTTTTCGCATCGTCATCGCTCTCTCCGCACTCCCAGCACCCGCAGGACCGGACCAGCCGGTCCCTTGCCCGGCGTTAGACGCGACGAGAGATAGCCCGGTTCAATTGAAGCCTAGGGGAAAGGCGATCATTCGAATGCAGTCGAGAATGCAAAAAGGCAGCGCGGCCGGAACGCCGCGCTGCCTTTTTTTGGTTCGGCCGATACGGCCTGCGCAATCAGAACGCCAGCGCCTTGGCCTGCTTGACCTGCGGCAATGCCTGGATCTTGGCGAGCAGCTCGGCCGGCACCGCGCCGTCGACCTCGACCAGCGCGATCGCGTCGCTGCCCGGCGCCACGCGGCCGAGATGGAAGGTGGCGATGTTGATCTTGGCGTCGCCCAGGAGGCTCGCGAACTTGCCGATGAAGCCCGGCTTGTCCTCGTTGGTCACGTAGATCATCGACTTGCCGAACTCGGCATCGACACGGATGCCCTTGATGTCGACCAGGCGCGGCTTGCCGTCGGCGTACACCGTGCCCGACACGGCGCGGTCCTGATGCTCGGTGGTGACCGCGACCGTGATCAGGCTCTCATAGTCGCTTTCGCCGGCGCGCAGCACCTCATCGACCACCATGCCGCGTTCCTTGGCAATGACCGGTGCCGAGACGACGTTGACCTCGCCCAGCATCGGCCGCAGCAGGCCGGCCAGCACCGCCGAGGTCAGCGCCCGGGTCTTCATCTCGGCGACCTGGCCCTCATAGGTGATCTGGATCTTGGTGATGCTGCTCTCGGTGAGCTGGCCCGCGAACGAGCCGAGCTTCTCGGCGAGCGCGATGAACGGCTTCAGCTTGGGGGCTTCCTCGGCGGTGATCGACGGGAAGTTGATCGCGTTCGAGATCGCGCCGGTGAGAAGATAGTCCGACATCTGCTCGGCGATCTGCAGCGCGACGTTCTCCTGCGCTTCCGTCGTGGAGGCGCCGAGATGCGGCGTGCAGATCACGTTGGCATGGCCGAACAGCGCGTTGCTGGTGGCGGGCTCCTCGGCGAACACGTCGAGCGCGGCGCCAGCGACATGCTTGCTGTCGAGGGCCTCGAGCAGCGCCTGCTCGTCGATCAGGCCGCCGCGCGCGCAATTGATGATGCGCACGCCCTGCTTCATCTTGGCGATCGCCGCGGCATCGATGATGTTGCGGGTCTTGTCGGTCAGCGGCGTGTGCAGCGTGATGAAGTCGGCTCGCTTCAGGAGCTCGTCGAGCTCGACCTTCTCGACGCCGAGATCGAGCGCGCGCTCCTCGGTGAGGAACGGATCGAAGCCGATCACCTTCATGCGCAGGCCCTGCGCGCGGTCACAGACGATCGAGCCGATATTGCCGCAGCCGATCACGCCCAGCGTCTTGCCGGTGATCTCGACGCCCATGAAGCGGTTCTTCTCCCACTTGCCGGCCTGCGTCGAGGCGTCGGCCTGCGGGATCTCGCGCGCCAGCGACAGCATCATCGTGATCGCATGCTCGGCGGTCGTGATCGAATTGCCGAACGGCGTGTTCATCACGATGATGCCCTTGGCGGTCGCCGCGGGAATCTCGACATTGTCGACGCCGATGCCGGCGCGGCCGATCACCTTGAGCCGCTTGGCGCGCTCGATGATCTTGGCGGTGGCCTTGGTCGCCGAGCGGATCGCAAGGCCGTCATAGTCGCCGATGATGTCGGCGAGCTTGTCCTTGTCCTTGCCGAGATTGGGCTGGAAATCGACTTCGATGCCGCGATCCTTGAAGATCTGCACGGCAGCGGGCGACAGCGCATCGGAGATGAGAACTTTGGGTTTGGTCATGACGATGGTCCTTCACGCCCTCCATCAAGGAGGGGCGGCGCTTGGCGCCGGAATGGGGAAAGCAGTTCAGACCGTAGGGTGGGCAAAGCGAAGCGTGCCCACCGTTCTTTCACGTCGGGTGACATAGATGGTGGGCGCGTCGCGCCTTTGCCCACCCGACGAAACCGGATCCGCCTCAGGCTGCCTTGGGCAGCGCGGCTTTGGCTTGGGCAAAAGCCCAGTCGATCCACTGCGTCAGCAGCGCGACGTCGCTGGCTTCCACGGTCGCGCCACACCAGATGCGCAGGCCGGCCGGTGCATCGCGATAATGTGCGAAGTCGAAGCCGGCGTTCTCCTTCTCGACCAGCGACACCAGCTTCTTGGCGAACTCCGCCTGGGCATCGGCCGAGAGCGAGGTGATCGCGGGATCGACCACCTTGAGACACACCGAGGTGTTGGAGCGGATTGCGGGATCCTGCGCGAGGAAGTCGATCCAGGGCGTCTTCGCCTTCCAGTCCGCCAGCACCTTGGTGTTGGCGTCGGCGCGCGCGATCAGCGCCTTGAGGCCACCGATCGACTTGCCCCAGTTCAGCGCATCCAGATAGTCCTCGACGCACAGCATCGACGGCGTGTTGATGGTCTCACCCTCGAAGATGCCGGCATTGAGCTTGCCGCCCTTGGTGAGGCGGAAGATTTTTGGCAGCGGCCAGGCCGGCTTGTAGGTCTCGAGCCGCTCCACCGCGCGCGGCGACAGGATGAGCATGCCGTGCGCGGCTTCGCCCCCGAGCGCCTTCTGCCAGGAGAAGGTGACGACGTCGAGCTTCGGCCAATCGAGCGCTTGTGCAAACGCCGCCGAGGTGGCGTCGCAGATCGTCAGGCCTTCGCGGCTCGCGCTGATCCAGTCCGCATTCGGCACGCGCACACCTGACGTGGTGCCGTTCCAGGTGAAGACGACGTCGCTCGCCTGATCGACCTTGGACAGATCCGGAATTTCGCCATAGCCGGCGTGCAGCTTGGTGACGTCCTTGAGCTTGAGCTCCTTGACGATGTCGCTGACCCAGCCTTCGCCGAAGGACTCCCAGGCGATGGTGGTGACGGGCCGCGCGCCGAGCAGCGACCACAGCGCCATCTCGACGGCGCCGGTGTCGGACGCCGGCACGATGCCGATCTTGTAGTCGGCCGGCACTTCGAGCACGTCGCGCGTCAGCTCGATGGCCTGCTTGAGCTTGGCCTTGCCGATCTTCGCGCGGTGCGAGCGGCCGAGAGGAGCGTCCTTGAGATTTTCGGAGGTCCATCCGGGGCGCTTGGCGCAGGGGCCGGAGGAGAAATGCGGCACAACAGGCCGCTGCGAAGGCTTCGCTGCAGTCATCGTCTATCCTTCCAGATAGTAAGCCTCCCGTTGGGGGGAGGTGTCCCGCCGGCGTGATTACGGGAAGGGTCGTTCCTCGTCAAGGAACTTCGCGAAGCCACGCGTGCGTGTTCACGCAGTCGTGCTGGCATACAAGCAACGCTACTCCGGCGCTGATCCGATCGGCGCCTGCCCCGCGGGCGGACGGTGCAGGAACGTCATCGATGCGTAGGCGCCGATCCAGGAGCCGATGGCGGCGAACCCGACATAGATCCAGTTCTCGGTGTAGCTGATGACAGCGAATGACGAGAGCATGTACCAGACCGAGCTCCAGGACGCAGCGGACAATCGCCGCCGCGCGATGACGGCCGAGGTGAACATGACATAGACCGCGTCGGTTGCCGCGGTCGCCAGCACGACGCCGAGCGCCGTCAGTGGATTGATCTCCGACATCATCGCCCCATCCTCATCGTTGCCGTGCCGCACAACGCTGCGGCGTTGTGCCGTCTGGTCTGCTCATGCACAATGGCGCGATCTGCACGCGCCGAACAACAAGGATAGAAGAATGGAACGCGTCCGTCTCGGGAGGACCTCACTCGACATCACCCGCCTCGGCCTCGGCACGGCGCCGCTTGGCGGGCTGTTCGAGCCGGTCAGCGATGCCGACGCGGAGGCCACGATCGCGGCGGCGTGGTCGCATGGAGTGCGCTTCTACGACACCGCGCCGCTCTATGGTTTCGGTCTCGCCGAGCAGCGGCTCGGCGCCTTTCTGCGCCGGCAGCCGCGCGACAGCTATGTGATCTCGACCAAGGTCGGACGGCTGCTGCGGCCCGACCCGACGGCCTCGGGGGAAGATCCGCACTACAAGGGCGCGCCGCCGCTGCGGCCGCGGTTCGATTATTCCTATGACGGCGTGATGCGCTCGGTCGAGGAGAGCCTCGTCCGGCTCGGGCTGGATCGGATCGACGTCCTGCTCGTGCACGATCCCGACGATCACTATGACGACGCCGTCGCCGGCGCCTTCCGCGCGCTGCAGCGGCTGCGCGACGACGGCAGCATCAAGGCGATCGGCGCCGGCATGAACCAGTCGGAGATGCTGACGCGCTTTGCGCAAGCCGTTCCGGTCGACTGTTTCCTGCTGGCCGGCCGCTACACGCTGCTCGACCAGGGCGCGCTGACGGCGCTGTTCCCAATCTGCCAAAAGCAGACCATCGCCATCATTCTCGGCGGCATCTACAACAGCGGCATCCTGGCCAATCCTCACGGCCAGGCGAAGTTCAACTACGAGGACGCCGATGCCGCGCTGGTGGCCCGCGCACGCGAGCTTGATGCCCTCTGCAAGCAGCACGGCACCGAGCTCAAGGCGGCCGCGATCCAATTCTGCCTCGCCCATCCCGCAGTGACCGTCGGCCTGCAGGGCGCCCGCACCGCCGAGGAGGCCGCCGACAACATCGCGATGGCACACGCATCGATCCCGGCGGCCTTCTGGCGCGACCTGCGCGCCAGCAACCTGATCGATCCACGCGCGCCGCTGCCGGGAGACGCGGCATGAGCCGCGTCATCGATGCGCATCAGCATTTCTGGGATCCTGGTCGTGCCGATTATCCGTGGATGGCCGGCGACGCGCTGGCGCCGATCCGCCGTCCGTATGGTCCCGCCGACCTGGCTCCCCTGCTCCGGGAGAACGGTCTCGACGCCAGCATCCTGGTGCAGACCCGGTCGTCGCTCGAAGAAACCGAGGAATTCCTGCGTATCGCTCACGCCACGCCATTCATCGCCGGCGTCGTCGGCTGGGTCGACCTCATAGATCCTGCCGTCGGCGACACGATTGATCGGCTGCGCGGCCTGCCGGGCGGCGAGAAGCTCGTCGGCATCCGGCATCAGGTCCATGACGAGGCCGATCCGGCCTGGCTCTCTCGCGGCGACGTCAGGCGCGGTCTCGACAGCGTGTTCGCGCACGATTTGACTTACGATCTCCTGGTGCGCACCCGCGAACTGCCGGCCGCGATCGCAACGGTGCGCGCTTTTCCAAAGGCGCGCTTCGTGCTCGACCATGCCGCCAAGCCGCCGATCGCAACCGGGTTCGACCAGGCCTGGGCCGACCGCATCGCGGAGCTTGCGGCCTGCGACAACGTCTGGTGCAAGGTCTCGGGGCTGGCGACGGAGGCGGTCTGGACCGAATGGGATGCCGAACGGCTGCAGCCCTATGTGGCGCACGTGGCGCGTTGCTTCGGCGAGGACCGGTTGATCTTCGGCTCGGACTGGCCGGTCTGCCTGCTCGCGGGCGGCTATGGCGAAATCAAGCGAGCGCTGGAACAGTGCCTGGCGCAGCTCGGCCCTGAGATCCGCGACAAGGCGTTCGGTCGGAACGCAATCGCCGCCTATCGTCTGCCACGCTGATCAGAACCGCATCACCATGCCGAAATGACTCTTGGCGAAGCCGAGCCGCTCATAGAAGCGCTGCGCATCGGTGCGGCTCTGATGCGTCATCAGCTCGATCAGATTGCAGGACCTGCTGCGCGCTTCGCCGATCGCCCAGTGCAGGAGCTGCTCGCCGATGCCACGGCTGCGGCGGTCGGTCGCGACGCGAACGTCCTCGACCAGCGCCCGTGACGCGCCCCGCGAGCTCAGACCGGGCAGGATGCACAATTGCAGCGAGCCGACAACCCGGCGCGCCTCCTCTGCGACGACCAATGTGATGTTCGCATCGCGCGAGATCGCCTCGAACGCCGCGTAATAGGATTCCGGCAACGGCTCCTCGACGCGCTCCCGCGCCCGACCGAGGTGATCGTCGGCGAGCATCGCGACGATGGCGGCGACGTCCTCGCGCCGCGCGGAACGGATGGCAATGGTCATGAGCTTACTCATCGTCCTGTCGCCGGGCGCAGCGGGTCACCTGCGCCGCGCCTGCGCCCGATTGGGCCAGGACGCGACCAGTTCAAGATCGCGCTCGCTGCACGCCAAGCTCAGAACTTATAGCCGACGCCCGCACGCACCGTGTTGATGCTGGTGTCGACGGTCGACGTGAAGCGAACGTACTCATACTCTGCGCGCGCAAACAGGCCACCGACCAGATTGACGTCGACGCCGAGACCAGCACTGTAGCCATAGATCAAGTGATTGTGCTGAATGTTGTTGGCGCTGAGCGGCATGAGCGGCGTGTAGGCGCCGAGCTGGGTCGTGCTGACGCTATCCTGCACCGTCACGGTCTGACCGATATCGGCATTGCCGAGCGCGAGACCGAAGAATCCGTACGGCAGGAAGCAGCCAAGGGCATAGCCGGCGCGGCCGCGAAGGGTCGCGAAATCCTTGATCGATATCTGCGACGATTGGCTCGAGGTCACGCTGTGGTAGTTTCCGTCGGACAGCGGGGCGCTGCTGGCGAGCGAACGGCTCGACGAAGCGATGCCGCCATACTTGCCATGCAGGTAGCTCGCCTCGAGGCCGATCACCACGTCGTCCCACTGGCTGTTGTAGCCGACGAAGCCGCCGAAGCCCGACGAACGGGACGATTGCTTGCCGAGATTGCTGTTCCAGGACGAGACCTGCATCTGGCTCTCGATCAGCGTGTTCGCGAGCAGCGCCGCGGTCATCGTGCTGGTCGAGCCATTGAAATTCTCGTCGGACGATCCGTAGCCGCCCTGCACACCGACGTAGTAGCCGTCCCAGTTGACCCGCGAGTTGTTGAGACCTTCGGTCAGCCCACCTCTTAGGATCGGCAGGTCGGGCAAATCGGCGGCGTGGGCAGCCGAGACCATGCCGAACACCGAAACCGCCACCACCAGGCTACGCATTGCAACGCTCCAATCAGCACTTGAACTCTCTGTCCCGATCATCGCGCGTTAACCTTAATCATTCGTTGTCGCAGCCGTCTGCGCCGAAATTCTTTCCGAAAGACGCGCGAATTCGTCGGACCAGAAACGCGAAACGGCGCGGGAGGCCCGCGCCGCTCGTTCGTCTGCAGTGATGGGGATCGCTCGGCTCAGCCCTTGCGGATCAAGGGCGGCATCGGAGGCGGCGGAGGCTGGTCGAAATTCCAGCGCACGCCGAGCTTCAGATCGTGCGAGGTGATGTCCTTGAACTTGAAGAAGTTGCCGGTGGTCGTGCCGGTGTAGGTCGACAGCACGCCGGTCTGACCCTGCCCCAGATCGACATAGCTGTAGGCAAGCTCGAGCACGAGATTGGGATTGACGTTGTAGGCGAGACCGGCGTGCGCCGCCCAGGCGAAATTCCACTTCGACGAAGTCGGCGCCGTCGCGAAGCTCGTGGTCGTGAACGGCAGGTTGTTGATGCCCGTGTCGGTGAAGTTCGAGATCGTGACCCGTGAGCCGCCGACGCCCGCGCCGATGAACGGCGTCACACACCACCAGGTGCCGAGATCGACATAGGCGTTGGCGAGCACCAGCCATTCGGATTTGCTGGCGGTGTAGTTGTCGATGCCGCTATAGGGCACGCCGCCCGCCGTCGCGTTGAAGCGGTCGGTTCCCTTGAAGTTCGAATTGCCGCGATACTGGCCGGTGATGTCGGCTCGGAACCAGCTGTTGAAGCGATAGCCGACGCCGACGCCGTAAATGCCTGCGGCGTCGAACCCGGAGGTCTGATTGAACGACGTCATCGGCGTATAGGCCGACTCGCGCGTGTAATGGACGTCCTTGACCTTTTGATTGCTGAAACCGATGTCGCCGCGCAGATACCAGCCACCGAAATCAGCCGCCGGCGGCGGCGCGTAGACCGGAGGCGGCATGATGGGCATGTCGGCCGCAAAGGCCAAAGTTGAAAACAGAGAGGCCGCTCCGGCGGCGATCAAAGACTTAACGCTACGCATTGGCTTCGTCCCTTTGGCCGGTGAGGCAATCGAGAACCTGGCCCCACATCACAACTGACGACCCTACAATCGCACCAAATGCTTAAGCGCCACTTAACCCTAATAATTAAGGTTGATATTTCCTGAGCAACCGGAACCGCTTAACGCTCGAGCAACTCCTCCTAACAAATGGTTAGCAACGCGGGCAGAGGATGCAGTCCACGATAACTGATTAGTTCGTGTCGCCGCCGCCCTTACGAAAGCGCGTGCCTCTTCGAACGCCGACCCGTTCCGCGACATCCCGCACGACGCGATCGGATACACCCTGATGACTTTCGCCTGCGCCCGATGGGACAAGCAGCAAGCAAAACGGCCTGCCATCCGACGATGACAGGCCGCAAACGAAAGATGATGGTGAGGATCAGGCGGCGGCAGCAGCCGCATTGCCGACCGCAGCAACGATCTCATCGACGACCTCCTCGACGAGGTTGCGGTCGTCGCCCTCGCCCATGACGCGGATCACGGGCTCGGTCCCGGAGGAGCGCACCAGCAGACGACCATGACCGTTGAGGCGCTTCTGGCCGGTATCGATCGCCGACTTCACCTCGTCGGCGTCGAGCGGCTTGCCGCTGCGATAGCGCACGTTCTTGAGGATCTGCGGCAGCGGGTCGAACTTGTGGCAGACTTCGGAGACCGGACGGCGCAGCCGCTGCACGGTCGCCAGCACCTGCAACGCAGCAACAAAGCCGTCGCCCGTCGTCGCGTAGTCCGACAGGATGATGTGACCGGACTGCTCGCCGCCGAGATTGTAGCCGTCGGCCAGCATGCGCTCGAGCACGTAGCGGTCACCGACCGGCGTGCGCACCAGCTCGAGCCCCTGCCCTTCCAGGAAGCGCTCCAGCCCGAGATTGGACATCACGGTGGCGACGATGCCGGGCCGCGCCAGGCGGCCGTCTTCCTTCCAGCTCTGCGCGATCACCGCGAGCAGCTGGTCGCCGTCGACGATGTGGCCGCGCTCGTCGACCAGAATGACGCGATCGGCATCGCCGTCGAGCGCGATGCCGATATCGGCGCGCATTTCACGAACTTTCCGACAAAGCGCCTCCGGCGAGGTCGAGCCGCACTCCTTGTTGATGTTGAAGCCGTCGGGTTCGACGCCGATCGAAATGACGTCGGCGCCGAGCTCCCATAGCGCCTCCGGCACCACCTTGTAGGCAGCGCCATTGGCGCAATCGACCACGACACGCAGGCCGTCGAGCGAGAGATCGCGCGGGAGGGTGCGCTTGGCGAATTCGATGTAGCGGTCGTGCACGCCGTCGATGCGGCGGGCGCGGCCAAGGCTCGCGCTCTGCGCCAGCTTCTTGTCGAGAGATTCATCGAGCAACTGCTCGATCTGCTTCTCGACGTCGTCGGACAGCTTGAAGCCCTGCGGGCCGAACAGCTTGATGCCGTTGTCCTCGAACAGATTGTGCGAGGCCGAGATCATGACACCGAGATCGGCGCGCATCGACTTGGTCAGCATCGCGACCGCCGGCGTCGGCATCGGGCCAACCAGCAGCACGTCCATGCCGACGGACGTGAAGCCGGCCACCATCGCATATTCGATCATGTAGCCGGAGAGACGCGTATCCTTGCCGATCACGACGCGGTGGCGATGCTCGCCGCGCTGAAACAGAAGTCCGGCGGCCTGCCCGACCTTGAGCGCGAGTTCCGGCGTGATCAGGCCATTGGCGCGGCCACGAATCCCATCGGTCCCGAAATAGTTACGGCTCATATGACCCCCAGCAACGGCTTCTGGATTTCCTTAACCGGCGGGCGCGAATCACGGCAGCGGCCCCCCCGGTCAGCCCGCGGGTTATAATCGCCTTAAAGCTAAGATGGCTTCAAAAAATGTGATGAATCATTACCACGAAACCGCCATCACCATTGTAAGCCATTGTTAACGCTAATTTTTCATTCGACTTGGCGTTCCAAAGCAGCCGCGCGCCCGAGCGGTGCCGTGCCCAGATGACTGCTTGGAGGTTTCCTCGCCCCCGCGGCGCCGCAGGTCGTCTTGCGGAGCGCTCGCAGTCTGCGAGCCCTGGCCAGACGCCGTACGGTTCCCAAGTTGGATTTGGCAGGCGCTGCAAAGATGCTAGATGACTGCTCAGCCAAGAACTGCCCAGTCCAAGAAACGAGACGTCGGTGGGGAGCCGAAGACTGCGATGAAGCACATCACCTGCATTGAAGACCTCCGCCTGCTGCACAAGCGCCGCGTGCCCAAGGCCTTCTTCGACTACGCCGATCGCGGCTCCTATGCCGAGGAGACGCTGCGCGCCAACCGTGACGACCTGCAGAAGATCAAATTCCGCCAGCGCATCCTGGTCGACGTCTCCAAGCGCGACCTGTCGACGACGATCCTCGGCGAACCCTCGTCGATGCCGCTGATCCTGGCGCCGGTCGGCCTCTTGGGCATGCAGCATGGCGACGGCGAGATTCACGCCTGCCGCGCCGCGCAGGCCGCGGGCATCCCTTTCACGCAGAGCACGATGTCGATCTGCTCGATCGAGGACATCGCCGGCAGCGTCGAAAAGCCGTTCTGGTTCCAGCTCTACGTCATGAAAGACCGCGGCTTCATCAAGGCCCTGGTCGAGCGCGCCATCGCTGCGAAGTGCAGCGCGCTATGCCTGACCGTGGACCTCCAGGTGATCGGCCAGCGCCATCAGGACATCAAGAACGGCATGAGCGTGCCGCCGGAATGGTCGTTGTCGAAGCTGCTCGACTTCGCCATCAGGCCGGCCTGGGTGCAGGGCGTGCTGCAGGGCAAGCGCCGCACCTTCGGCAACATCGCCGGCCACGTGAACAACACCGAGGATCTCACCAAGCTCTCGGCCTGGACCGCGGCGCAATTCGACACCTCGCTGAACTGGAAGGACGTCGACTGGATCCGTTCGATCTGGCCGGGCAAGCTGATCATCAAGGGCATCCATGACATCGAGGACGCCAAGCTCGCGGCCGCGACCGGGGCACAGGCGCTGGTGGTCTCCAACCATGGCGGCCGCCAGCTCGACGGCGCACCGTCGTCGATCCACGTCCTGCCCGGCATTGCAGAGGCGGTCGGCGACAAGATCGAGATCATGTTCGACGGCGGCATCCGCTCCGGCCAGGACGTGATGCGCGCGCTCGCGCTCGGCGCCAAATCCTGCATGCTCGGCCGCGCCTATGCCTACGGCCTCGGCGCCGGCGGCCAGGCCGGCGTCGCCAAGGCCATCGACATCATCCGCAACGAGCTGCTGACGACGATGGGCCTGTGCGGCGTCAACACGGTGGCGGAGATCGATCGCAAGGTGCTGGCGGATTAGTTCCTGTCGCGACGACGACCGTCATTCCGGGGCAAGGCCGCAGGCCTTGAACCCGGAATCTCGATATTGTTGTGCGTCTCTTCTGAATAAGCCCGAGATTCCGGGTTCAATCGTCACCGCGCAGCCGCTTCGCGCCTGCGCATTGACGATTGCCCCGGAATGACGCTCATAACGTGACTGCTCAGCCCGTCCCGACACAGTAGCATTGGCTGGCCACGCGGGGACCGCGCCCCGCCGTCACATCGGCGGCGTGACACCGTCGCGGCCGACATTGACGCGGTTGGCTTCCAGCATGTCGTCCTTCTTGGTAGCGCCGAAGATGATGATCTGCGTACCGGGCTTCACTTCCGACTTGTCGCCGGCAACGAAGGTGACGATCGGCGTGTCCGGCGACACCACGACCTTCTTCTCACCGTCCTTGTACTTGACGAGGATGTTCTGTCCGTCGGTGCCCTTGACCGTCTGCGCGACAGTCGCATTGGTCATGGTGGAATTCGGCCGGAGATCCCAGGGCCGAAAACCTTCCGCAGCGCCACGCTGATTCTCCGGGAAGATATGCACGGCGATGGCCTTCTGAGTACCATCCGGCTGCGGCGTGCCGGTCACGCCGATGTAGGACCCCTCCTTGATCTCGACGAGCGAGGTCTTGACGACACCGAACACCGCAACGTTGTCGGTCATGCGGACCTTCACATCGCTGCCCTCGCGCGTCTTGATGGTGAGCACCGGACCGTCGACCGCCTCGATCTGGCCGCGAATACGCACCGTCGTGGGCGCCTGCTGGGCGAGCGCAAGCGTGGAGGCCAAGCCTAGCGCAAGCACCGCAAGGGCTGACTTCAAAGACAAAAGTTTCAACATGACCACTCCTATTCGGGGCGCTGGGGACGACCTGCGGTCCCGCAGATCCGCCACAGCAAGCCATTCTTCTGCGGCGCGGGACTCACGATGATACGCAACTGAGCCGCAGCTTGTTACATCGGCGGCGTCACGCCATCGCGGCCGACGCTGACGCGGCTGGTCTCGAATGAGCCGTCCGGCAACGGCTTGATGAAGGCGATCACCTTGGCGCCGGCCTTCAGCTCGGATGTCTCGCCGGGCACGAAGGTGACGATGGGAGTCTCGGGCGAGATGTCTACCCTCTTCTCGCCGCCCTTGTATTTGATCAGCAGCGTGTGACCGTCGGTCGACACCGAGCTTTCGGAGACGGTGGCGTTGGTCATGCTCGAATTCGGCTTCAGATCGTAGGGCCGTGAGCCCTCGCCCGTGCCCCGCATGTCCTCGGGGAAGATGTGAATTTCCACCGCCTTGGGCGCGCCGTCCGGTCCTGGCACCGTGGTGGCGCCGATGAACGAGCCGAGCTTGATGTCGGACAACTGCGCCTTGACGACGCCGACCACGCGCAGGTCGCTGGCCATGTGCAGCTTGAAGGCCTCGCCGCTGCGGGACTTCACCGTCAGCATATCTCCGTCGACGCTTTCGATGGTGCCGCGGACGCGCGTCGGCACGGGGGCCTGCTGGGCAATCGCAAGCATGGAGGTCACCACAACCATGGCGAGTGCAGCGGCCGGGCGGATCAAGGCGAGACGAGCAGACATTGGCGGGGGGCTCCGGGGCTTGCCGTAGTAACAGGTGCGTGCGCCTTCCGGTTGGTGGCTCGCGAACACACGAGGAGTGAGACGCCGGATTGCAGCGCTTATTCCGCGCTCAAGCCTTTGTGAGATCGGCCTCGACCAATGCACGCAGCTCGGGCGTCACCTGAGGACGCCGGCCGAACCACAATTCGAAGCCGCGCACCGCCTGATGCAGGAGCATGCCAAGCCCGTCCGCCGTGCGCAGCCCCCTCGCCCGTGCCGCACCGAGCAGTTGCGTCTCCAACGGCACGTAGACGATGTCGGCGACCACGGCCCAGTGCGGCAGCAGCTCGATGTCGAGCACGAGCGGCGGCTGGCCGTGCATGCCGAGCGAGGTGGTGTTCACGAACAGGCCCGCCTGCGGCAGCAGCGCCGGAACCCGGTCCCAGCCTTCAGCAACGACGCGGCTGCCGAACTGATCAGCCAGCGCTTGCGCGCGCGCGGCGGTGCGGTTGATGACACGGACGCGGTCGACGCCACGCTCGAGCAGGCCGAACACCACCGCACGGGCGGAGCCTCCGGAGCCCAGCACCAGGGCCTCGTCGGTACGGTCCCAGCCTGGCGCGGCGGCGTCGAGATTGTCGATGAAGCCTTCGACATCGGTGTTGGTCGCGCGCAAGCTGCCGCGCTCGTACCACAGCGTGTTGGCGGCGCCGACCGCGCGGGCGCGCGCGTCCGGCTCGGCGAGCTCCAGCACACGCTCCTTGTGCGGGATCGTGACGTTGGCGCCGATGAAGCCGCGCCGGTCGAGACGGGTGACGAAATCCGCCAGTTCCTCCGGCGGTACGGCCTCGATGGTGTAGCCGCCGGCAATCCCCAGTTCGTGCAGCCAATGATGATGGATCAGCGGCGAGCGCGAATGCGCGGCCGGCCAGCCGATCAGGCACGCAGCGGGGGCTTTGGCGGCAAGGGTCATGGCCGTGACATCGGACAAGGTCGGGCCCTGAGTCAATGCCCGACCGTTGACCCTAGGCTCAGCTCGCCGCCAGCCCGTCGGCGGAGATGTCCTCCTGCGGCGTCTCCTTGCCCTTGATGTCGGCCACCGCGCGCTCGATGGTCTCGCGGAAGCGCGCCGAGGGCGGCCGCACGCCATGGGTCAACAACGCCCGGCGCACCGTGGGCGATGCGCCAGTGATGAACAGGCGAATGCCCTGGCGCCGGGCCTTGGCCGCGACCCGGCTCATGGCGTTGGCCGCGGTCGAATCCAGGAACGGCACCGCGGCGAAATCGACCACGAAGGCCTTGCGGCGGTCGGCGATGGAGTCGAGCACGGTGCCGACGGTGGATGCTGCGCCGAAGAAGAACGCGCCGGTGATGCGATAGACCAGCACGTCCTTGTCGGCGCTGAGCTTCGGATTATACGGCACGCGCGCGCCGTCCTCGAAGTCGGCACGGTCCTTCGCCACCAGCGGTGTGCCGTCCTCGACGCCGGTCATCTGCGCCATGCGGTTGATGAAGAGCACGGCGCCGAGCGCGAAGCCGACCAGGATGCCCTCGGTGAGATCGCGGAAGATCGTCAGCCCGAAGGTGGCGAGCAGCACCGTGGCATCGCCCCAGGATGAGCGGATCAGGGTCGCGAATTCATGCCTCTCTGCCATGTTCCAGGCGACGACGACCAGCACCGCCGCCAGCGCCGCCAGCGGGATGTAGCTCGCCAAGGGCGCTGCGATCAGCATGAAGACCAGCAGGAACACCGAATGCAGCATGCCGGATACGGGCCCGCGCGCGCCGGCGCGGACGTTGGTCGCGGTGCGGGCGATGGTGCCGGTGACGCAGATGCCGCCGAACAGCGCCGAGCCGACATTGGCAAAACCCTGCGCCACCAGTTCGCAATTGGAGCGATGGCGGCGGCCGGTCATGCCGTCGGCGACGACGGCCGAGAGGAGCGACTCGATCGCCCCCAGCAGCGCGAAGGCGATGGCATCGGGAAACACCGCCTGGATCTTGGCGAGCGACATCACCGGCAGCGCCGGCGCCGGCAGCTCGCGCGGGATGCCGCCGAACTTCGTGCCGATGGTTTCGACCGGCAGCTGCAGCGCGAAGGTGAAGACGGCGGCGACCACGACCGCGATCAGGATGCCGGGCCAGGTCGGACGCAGGCGCTTGAGGCCGACGATGATCACGATCGACAGCGCGGCCAGCGCGACGGCTGACAGGTTCGCTGTCGGCGCGCCGTGCGCGAGCGCCGTCAGCTTCGGGATCAGCTCGCCCGGCTCCTTGGCCGCAAGCGTGATGCCGAACAGGTCCTTCAGCTGGCTCGCGAAGATGATGACCGCGATGCCCGCGGTGAAGCCGACCGTGACCGGATAGGGGATGAACTTGATGTAGGTGCCGAGCCGCAGATAGCCGGCGATCACCAGCAGCACGCCGGACATCATCGTCGCCAGCAACAGGCCGTCGACGCCTTGCCGGTCGACAGTCGCGGCAACCAGCACGATGAAGGCGCCCGCCGGACCGCCGATCTGGAAGCGGCTGCCGCCGAGCAGCGAGATCAGGAAGCCGCCGATGACCGCGGTGTAGAGGCCGCGCCCGGGCGAGACGCCGGAGGCGATGGCAATCGCCATCGACAGCGGCAGCGCGACGATGGCGACGGTGAGGCCTGCGAGCGCATCGGCGCGCAAGTCGCCGAGGCTGTAGCCTTCGCGGAACACCGTCAGCAGTTTCGGGGAATACAGCTCGGCAAAGGTCGGCTCATGATGTCCGACCCGCCCCCGCGTGCCGTTGTCGCTTGCGATGCTCATGCCCATCACGCTCCCGTCGCATCATCGGGCCGCCCATGCAGCCGACGACGCGTCTCACACGGAGCGTTCAGGTGCCCCGTGCCGCGCGATGAGCCTCAAGCCGCGCCATCGCGCGCAGTGTCAGTTTGACGGCCCATACGGCGGGGCGGACCGGGCTCCTTCAAGCGAACACCGCGCCCGCCAGCTTCGCTGCGGGTATGCTCACCGATCAGATCCACGCCCGCACGATTGAGCGCATCGACGACCTTGGTCAGCGAGTCCACGACGCCGCGGACGTTGCCTGTCGAGGCTTCCATCCGCTGGATCGTCGGCAATGACACGCCGGCCAGCTCGGCCAAGGTTTTCTGATCTATCCCGAGCAGCGCACGCGCTGCCCGCATCTGGAACGACGTGATCACGATGGCCTCACGTAACACACACCATAATTGATGTCTGAGACAAAGACAATGATGTAAAATACATCACATACGGCAACATAAAGCAAGCCGTAACCCGGCGCTGAGTTGCGGCGTCACGCCCCAAAGTGACGGCGCAAAGCGGACCGGCCCGCCATCCCCTTTGACGGGGGGATGGCGGGCCGGTGCCGGCCGGATCAGGGGATGGCGGCTCTACGCCGCGTCGCGATGCGAGGCGATGATGTGGTCGGCGGCGCGGCCCGTCACCTCGGCCATGTGGTCGAACTGGCGGGTGAAGCTGCCGGCGCCGGCGGTGGCCGAGCGCAACTCGACGATCAATTCGCCGATCTCGGCCTCCGGCATCATCGCGCGAACGCAGTCCCAGCCGGGCCAGCCGTCGCGGGTGTCGAACGACAGGATCTGGCCACGCCGCGCCGACAGGATCGCGTTGATCCTGGCGGTCGCCTCCGTCGGGCAGACGATCTCGACGGTGTGGATCGGCTCCAGCAGCACCGGGGCACATTGCGGCAGGCCCTCGCTGACGCCGGCCCGTGCCGCGGTCCGGAACGCGAGGTCGGACGAATCGACGCTGTGATAGGAGCCGTCAGTCAGCGTCACCGCGACGTCGATCACGGGGAAGCCGAGGGGCCCGCGCACCAGCGCATCGACGACGCCCTCCTCGACCGCCGGGATGTAGTTGCGCGGCACCGCACCGCCGACCACCTTCTCGGCGAACTGGAAGCCCTCGCCGCGGGGCAGCGGCTTGATGTCGAGCACGACGTCGCCGAACTGGCCGTGGCCGCCGGACTGCTTCTTGTGCCGGCCGCGCTGCGTGATCGCCTTGCGGATGGTCTCCTGGTAGCCGATCGCCGGCGTGTGCGATTTGACATTGACGCCGAAGCGCTCCCGCAGCCGCTCCAGCGCGACGCGCAGATGCATCTCGCCCTGCCCCCACAGCACCGTGTCATGCGTGCGCTGGTTCTGCACCATCGTCAGCGACGGGTCTTCCTCGTTGAGCCGCAGCAGAGCCTGGCCGAGCTTGACGTCGTCCTTGCGGTCGAGGGCGGCGATCGAGATCGCCAGCACCGGCGGACACGGATCCACCTTCGCCAATGCCTTGGGGACCGCCTTGCCGGTTGCGACGGTGTCACCGGTCTTGACCGTATCGAGCTTGCCGAGCGCGACCGTGTCGCCGGCCTCGGCCACCGGGCGCTTGCTGTCATTGGCGCCGGTCGCAGCGAGGATGCCGGAGACACGCGCCGTCTCGCCGGAGGCGGCATGCACCGTCGCGCCATCGTCGAGATGGCCCGACAGCACCCGCGTCAGCGACAGCTTGCCGCCGTGCTGCAGGTGCAGCGTCTTGAAGACGTAGCCGAGCGCCTCCTTGGCCTCCTTGACACCGAGCCGCTTCGCGGTCTCGGCGATCCCGGGGGCCTCGTGGCGCAGCGCCTTCATCAGCCTGAGCACGCCGTTCTCGCGCAGCGCCGAGCCGAGCAGCACCGGACAGATCAGGCCGTCGCGCAGTTCGCGGGCGAGATCGTCGAATACGGCGTCGCGCGGCGGCGGAATGTCTTCCAGCAATTGCTCCATCAGCGCATCGTCGTGGTCGGCCAGCTTCTCCAGCATCGAGAAGCGCGCCTCCTTCTCGCGGTCGAGATTGCCGCCCTCGAGCCCGATCACCTCGCTCGCTCTGTGCTCGCGATAGATGAAGGCACGCTCCAGTGCGAGATCGACGAAGCCTTCGATCAGCTCGCCGTTCCAGATCGGAATCTGGCGCAGCACCAGCGGCACCCGCGACGCCGGCTGCAAGGTCGCCAGCGTCTCCCTGACGCGCGCATTGGCGCGGTCGATCTTGTTGAGGAACAGGAAGCGCGGGATGCGCAGCTCTTCGAGCTCGCGCAGGATGAGCTGCAGCTGCGGCAGCTTCTTCTCGTCGGCCTCGCAGACCACGATCGCGGCATCGACCGCCGGCAGCGCGGCGCGCATGTCGTGGATGAACTCGATCGAGCCGGGACAGTCGAGGAAGGTGTAGCTGTCGCCCATGAAGGTCGTGGTCGCCGCCGTCATCGCGACGCTCATCTTGTGATGACGCGCCTCCGGGCTGGCATCGCCGACGGACGTGCCGGCATCGACGCTGCCCGCGCGCGGGATCGCGCCCGTCCGCGCCAGGATCGCCTCCAACAGAGTGGTTTTACCGCTTTGGAAAGGGCCCACCAGCGCAATGCACCGTGGACCGCGGGGACTTCTCAGGTCTTGTCCCATTTCGCCGCCTCCTCATTGTGGAGCTCGGCCCTTGATTGGGTCGGCAAAGCCGAATGCTCTGCCTCGTCTGCCGCTTTGGCAAGCAGGACGCCTACGAAAAACGTTGCTGCAGTGCGAGGGAGGCGTCACTCTTCCCGCACAATTGCGGGAAGAGCGGCGTTCTCAGCAAACGCCTATTCACAGCAAATGGAAGATCAACGGCCCGGGCGCAATTCGAGGCTTTCGAGCCCCGCCGAGACCGCGAGACCGACCTGTCCCTGCACGCTGAGCGGCTGCAGCGCGATCGAGTTGGCCGAGCCGCCGATCAGGACGTTGCCGCCGAGCCCGACGCCCACCGAAGCCGAGCCCTGCGCACCGGCATAATCGCCCGACAGATCGCCCTGCCCGAGCCGTGCGACCGGCGCATAGACCACCCAGGCGAGCAGCGATTCCTGCGTGATGCCGAGATCGAGGCCGACCTTGCGGATCGTCGCGACGTAGCGATCTTCCGGCAGACCGTCCGCGCGCAGCACGCAGCCGAGATGGGTGACCGAGCCGACGACGAAGCCGACACTGGTGCCGCCGCGGCATTCGAGGACACCGACCCGTACGCGATCTTGCGCATGGGCGGCGCCGGTCATGCAGAGCAGCACGGCAGAGAGCCCGGCGAGAATGGTCGAGCGCATGAATAAACTCCGGCTGAAATGACAGATGTGATGCAGGCCCGCTGATCGGGAGCTTGATCACGGGCCATCACATCTATGCCATAAGCCCTACCGCCACACCAGATTGCACGCGCCGTTCATCTGGCAAGTCCGGTGGCAAGTCCGGCCGCGCGTCCAACTGGCTCGGCGGATGCGAGGCATTCTCGTGAACGGGCCACGCACGCGTGGCCAACGCGACGAGATGGCTCAGCGATAGATCCGGGAGAAATACGACGAAGCGCGGCTCGGGCTCGGGTGCATCGGCAGCACCGGATACAGCTCGACCTCGGTGACCCCGGCGGCGAGGTTGAGACCGGTCTGCCCCTGCAGGCTGATCGGTTGCAGCGCGGCGGCGCGGCTCGAACCACGAACCAGGAAATTGCCGCCGAAGCCGACGATGGCGGCGGCATTGGCAGCCAATCCGCCATAGCGTCCGCGCAGCTCGCTGCGACCGAAATCGTTCACGGGCGCGTTCACCGCCCACGCCATCCGGGTCTCGTCCGTCAGTCCGAGATCGACGCCATAACGGCGGACCTTGGCGACATAGCGCTCCGGCTCGCGACCCTGGCTGCGAAACACGCAGCGCAGGCGGGCCTGGGACATCACGAGCTTGCCGGATGTCCTCCGTCCCTCGCATTCGAGCACGCCGACGCGCATCGGCCGATTTGCGTGGGCTTGCGCTGATGGCGCAACCAACACAAGCAACACAATCGACAGCACCTGCAGCCGCATCGAACTCGAACCCTACGCAACACACTTACCGTCGGACAAAAGGAAAGCGCCATGTTGAAAACATGGCGCTTTCCTGGGCGGAAATTGACAATCCGGAATTCGGACCAGTTGTTGCCCGATTACCTCAGATTACCGCAGAAGCGCTGTATGCGCTTGCAGGCATCTTCCAGGTCCGAGGTCTTGGTCGCGTAGGAGATCCGGAACGCCGGGCCGAGGCCGAAGGCCGAACCCTGCACGACGGCGACGCCTTCCGTCTCCAACAGTTCGGTGACGAACGTCTCGTCATTGTCGATCATTTTGCCCGACGGCGCGGTCTTGCCGATCGTGCCGGCGCACGACGGATAGACGTAGAACGCGCCTTCCGGCCGCGGGCATTCGATGCCGTTCGCCTGGTTCAGCATCGACACCACGAGATCGCGGCGCTCCTTGAACACCTTGTTGTTCGCAGGAATGAAGTTCTGCGGACCATTCAAGGCTTCGACCGCCGCCCATTGCGCGATCGAGCACGGATTCGAGGTCGACTGCGACTGGATCGTCGCCATCGCCTTGATCAGGCTCGCCGGGCCGCCGGCATAGCCGATGCGCCAGCCGGTCATGCAATAGGCCTTGGAGACGCCGTTCACGGTCAGCGTGCGGTCGTACAGCGAGGGCTCGACCTGCGCCGGGGTGGTGAACACGAAGTCGTCATAGACCAGGTGCTCATACATGTCGTCGGTCATGATCCAGACATGCGGATGCCTGACCAGCACCTCGGTGAGCGCCTTCAGCTCGGCCTTGGTATAGGCCGCGCCGGTCGGGTTCGACGGCGAGCACAGGATCAGCCACTTGGTCTTCGGCGTGATCGCCTTCTCCAGCGCGGCAGGCTGCAGCTTGAAGCCATGCGCCGCGGTGCAGACCACCGGCACCGGCTCGCCGCCGGCGAGCGCCACCATCTCCGGATAGCTGACCCAGTACGGCGCCGGGATGATCACCTCGTCACCCGGATTGATGGTCGCCATCAGCGCATTGTACAGCACCTGCTTGCCGCCGACGCCGACGATCACCTGGTTCGGCTTGTAGGACAGGCCATTCTCGCGCTGGAACTTGCCGATGATGGCTTCCTTCAGCTCAGGGATTCCGTCGACCGCGGTATACTTGGTCTTGCCGTCCTGGATCGCCTTGATCGCGGCCTGCTTGATGTTGTCGGGCGTGTCGAAATCCGGCTCGCCGGCGCCCAGCCCGATGACGTTGCGGCCCGCCGCTTTGAGGACGCGCGCTTTATCCGTGACCGCGATGGTCGCGGACGGCTTCACACGGTCGAGCGCAGCGGCGAGAAAGGACATCATCAGCTCCTATGCAGGCGTCGTGGATCACCTTTTTCGGGCCACGACCAGTCATGTCAGGGAAACGCCCATTTGTAAGGCGCCTTGCGCTGCATCGCAAGAAGCTTGGGCACATGGCTCCCAAGACTTTAGGGAACGTTAAAGCCGCGCGGCTAGGCTGCCTCGAACAATTGTCCATGAATTCAGGCCGAAATGACCACTCTCGGATGCGCCCTGCGATCCGGCGCCTGGCTGACAGGCGCGCGGATCAAGACCTACAGCTGGCTGCTGCTGGCGCTCACGATCGCGGCCATGGTCGGTTGGATCGCGCTGTCCGATGGCTTGGTCGACCGCAATGGCAAGCCGATCGGCACCGACTTCTCCAACGTCTATGCGGCAGGTGTGCTCACCCTTCAGGGCAAGGCCGGCGACGCCTACGATCCGCCGCGACAGCATGCGATGGAAAAGGCCGTGTTCGATGGCCGCGACGTGCCGTTCTTCGGCTGGCACTATCCGCCGTTCTTCTTCGCGATCGCCGCCATCACGGCCATGCTGCCTTACGCCGGCGGGCTGGCACTTTGGGTGGTGTCGAGCCTGCTCGCCTATCTCGCGGTCATGCGCGCGATCCTGCCTCGTCCCGAGACGCTGTTGGTTACGGCTGCTTTTCCCGCCGTGTTCGTCAACATCGGCCACGGTCAGAACGCGTGCTTCACCGCCGCGCTGCTCGGCGGCGCGCTGCTGCTGATCGAGCGCAGACCGTGGACGGCCGGCGTTCTGATCGGGCTTCTCGCCTACAAGCCGCAATTCGGCGTCCTCATCCCCGTGGCCCTGGTCGCGGGCGCGCGATGGCCGACCATTGCGGCAGCTGGTGCCACCGTGGTCACGCTCATTGCCATCAGCTTCGCCGCGCTCGGCAGCGACGTCTGGCACGCCTTCTTCCAGTCGATGACATTCACACAGAGCGTGGTTCTCGAACAAGGCGGCACCGGCTGGGAAAAGATCCAGTCGGCCTTCTCGGCCGCACGCCATTGGGGCGCTGACATCGGGACCGCCTACACGGTACAGACGATCCTTGCGCTGTCGCTCGCGGCAGGCATCGCCTGGCTCTGGCAGAGCGACGCCGCCTTCGATCTGAAGGCATCGGCGCTCGCCAGCGCGAGCCTGCTGGCGACCCCCTACGTACTCGATTACGACCTCGTGGTCGCGGCGGTCGCGATCATCTTCTTCGTGCGCCACGGACTCGCCCATGGCTTTCGCGACTATGAACTCAGCGTGCTCGCCGCCGCCTGGATGGTGCCGCTGCTGTCACGCAGCGTCGCCGGACTGACGACGATCCCGCTCGGCCTCATCGTGCTGATGACCCTGTTTGCGCTGACCCTGCACCGCGCGCTGGCCGATCGCACATCCGAGATCGGCGGGCACGCACGCATCGCGCAGGCGTGATCTCCGTTGTTTTGAAATGTTGGAAAGTTGTTGTTCGCGAGTGCAGTGCAGTAGCGCTTTTCGACTTTTTCCATCGGCCAGGTCTTGCGGCCTGGGCATATCGGCATCATTGTCTGGCCGCATTGCGGGACGATCTCGCGTCCTGACGTGTGATTCTACGACGCGATGATTCCTCGAACTCGACATTGGCCGGATGTACAAGCTCTATTCGATGCAGCGGTCGGGAAACAGCTACAAGGTCCGCCTTGCGCTTGCTCTCCTGAACGCGCCCTACCAAGCGATCGAAATCGACATCCTGCGCGGTGAGAGCCGCACGCCGGACTTCCTCGCCAAGAACCCGAGCGGCCAGGTGCCGCTGCTGGAGGTCGGCGACGACCGCTACATCGCCGAGTCCAATGCGATCCTGTGGTATGTCGCGGGCGGCACGCCGCTGGTGCCGGAGCAGCGCATCGAGCGCGCCGAGGCGCTGCAATGGATGTTCTTCGAACAGCATGCGTTGGAGCCCAACATCGGCGCTGCCTATTTCTGGCTGCTGCTCGTGAAAGGCGGACGCGATCTGCAGACGCATGCGCTGGAAGACTGGATGGAGCGCGGCTACGCCGCGCTGCAGGTGATGGAGAATCATCTCAAGGACAACGACTACTTCGCCGCGCGGCAGCTCACCGTCGCCGACATTGCGCTCTACGGCTATACTCACGTTGCCGATCGCTGCGACTTCGATCTCTCGACATTCCCGAAGATTCGCAGCTGGCTGCGCCGGGTCGAGCAGGCGCCGGGCTTTGTCGCCATGGACTGGCTGCCGGCCATGATCGATTCGGCCGGCATTGCCGCCGACTACGACTGAGCTTCACCGTAAGACTACCGACTGTCCGTAGAACAGCGGGGAAAATACACGCTTTGGCGGGAACAGATACCGCCGACGCCATTTTTTTGCCCTATTCGGAACCTGAGCGCCCCAATCCTGCCTGTCATTACTGCAGAATTTACCTCTGCGAGTGATTCGCTCGCGCATGTATGGGTAAGGGATTCGACTTCATGTACCGGTGGCGTCGTGCTTCCGTTCCGAACAGTCTTGGGCTCCGAGGCCTCGCCTCGCCCTTGGAAGCGGAACGCCCTGATGAGCGTTTCCAAGCGGACGCAGGCTTTCACGACGATGCCACGCTCACCCTCTCGCCGCGCCTGACCAGCGTGGTCGCGGCAAGCATCGCAGCCGGCACGCTGTCGCTGGGCATCAGCGCCACCATCGCCATGATGTCGATCCGCGCCCTCTTGTCGATCCCCGCTTAGCCGGAAGCCATTTTGACAACCCTTCGCGGTTTTCGCGACAACAGGCGATGATTCTCGCGCTCCAAATGGCGATGAAATCAACGGTCGTAATCGTTGCCCTCACGCTGGCACTCGCGATCTTGCTGGCGGCGTCACTGCTCATCATCATCGAGCGGCGAGGCGAACTCTCGCTCTCGCCGCTGACCGAAGAAGCTCAAACGATCCATGTTCAGCTGTTGAGGCCGCCCGCCTCGGACCCGCAGGTGCCAGTCCCGGATTGATCGCAGGCGCAGCTCTGGCGTATCGAAGGGCCGTCGCAATTCCAACTGACGGCGAAGCCTTTCATGCATGAAGCACCCACTGTGCGCACCGTGGCGCGCGAAGACTATGATCGCTGGCTGCCGCTCTGGGACGGCTACAACACCTTCTACGGCCGTTCGGGCCCGACCGCGCTGCCCGCGGAGATCACCGCCACGACCTGGGCGCGCTTCTTCGACCCGAACGAGCCGGTGCATGCCCTGGTCGCCGAGAGCGACGGCGAACTGATCGGGCTCGCGCATTATCTGTTTCACCGCGCCACCACCACGATCGCGCCGCTCTGCTATCTCAACGACCTGTTCACGAGCGAAGCCGCGCGCGGCAAGGGCGTCGGCCGCGCGCTGATCGAAGCGGTGTACACACAGGCCCAACAGGCCGGCGCGCCGCGGGTCTATTGGCAGACGCACGAGACCAACGCCACCGCACGGGCGCTCTACGACAAGCTCGCCGAACGCTCCGGCTTCATCGTCTACCGCAAGGCGCTGTGAGAGCGGACGCCCTCGTGCGAGACGCTGTCACGCAGCCGTCACGCCGCAGGCCTACGCTCCCTGAAGCGCCTGATCATCCCCCCGTCCCCCGATCACGCGTCTCAGCGGTCCCCGTCAGTCGCCGTCTCTGACCGGGGCCGCATTTTTTTGGCTGGCCTGATTTCTGGATATTTCATTGTGCGCTGTAGCCACGACGACGGTGTGCTCCCTCTCCCCGTTCTTCACGGGGAGAGGGAGCACACCGTCTGCACGGCGGCAACTCGAATCCAGATCATGAGCAGGGCCTACTTCTTCCCACCCACCGTCTGCCGCACCTCGAACCCTTCGAACTGCGGCGGGCCGAGATAGAGCGGCTTGTTGTCGCCGGCGCCCTTGTGCGCGGCGCGGAAGGCTTCCGACTGGGTCCAGTCTTCGAAAGCGGCCTTGGAGGCCCAGATCGTGTGCGAGGCGTAGAGCGTGTGGTCCTCGGCCTCCGGTCCCTTGAGCAAATGGAATTCGACAAAGCCGGGCACCTTGTCGAGATGGCTGTCGCGCGACAGCCAGACCTGCTCGAAAGCGGCCTCCGAGCCCTTGGCGATGCGAAAACGATTCATGGCGATGAACATGCTGATCTCCTGGATGAGTGCCGCAGCCGGGAGGGATAGCAGACTTTGCACCGATATGCGCCGGGCGTGATCGTCGCTGATGCGGCGTTGTTTTGAGCAACTAAAGGCAGCGACGATCAAACAGGATCGGGTCAGCCTTACGCCACGAGGCCCTTGATCGGCTTGACGGCAATGCTCTCGGGAAACACCGTTTCGGCGAGTGCGCGCTCGCTCAATCCGAGATGATCGGCGAGCACGCCCTTGAACACCGCGCGCAGATCGGTGGTCGGCGCGAGATCGCGGCCCTGATAGAGGCTCGCCATCTTGAGCGTCGGCCAGTCGGCGATGACCCGTCCGCCCTTCACCGCGCCACCTGCAAGCAGCGCAATCGTGCCGGTGCCGTGATCGGTCCCCTGGGTGCCGTTGATCTTCGCGGTACGCCCGAACTCGGTGGCGACGACGACGACCGTATCGCGCCAACGCGCCCCCAGCCCGCTCTCGAATTCGGCGAGCGCGCCATCGAGACCCGACAACAGCTGCGCAAGCCGGCCGACCGCGCCGCCTTCATTGGCGTGCGTGTCCCAGCCGTCGAACGCGAGCGCCGCGATGCGCGGGCCGTCATCGGCCGCCATCAGCTTCGCCGCGCCGCGCGCCACCTGGCGCATCGCCGCGATCTGGTTGCCGCCGGGCTTGGGCTTCATGTCGTCGCCGAACGCAACCTTCTCCAGCTTCAGCCCCTGCGACAGCGCGGCGGCGAGCATGGGATCACGATGCGCATAGAGGTCGACCAGCCGCATCGCGGTGTCGTCATCGGCCTGCGGCAAGGTCACGGGCGCCCAGCCGACGGTCGGCGCGGCGCCGCGCAGCACCAGCGGCGCGGTCGGCCCGACCGCAAGGGCGCCGGCGATGCGCGGGCCGCGCGGCAATGCTTCGAGGGCACGGTTGAGCCAACCGGATTGCACCCGACCGGGACCGGCGAAGCCGCTCTCGAGCACGTCCTGGCCGTCGAAATGCGAGCGTTCACGATAGGACGTGGCGACCGCGTGGACGATTGCCGCCTGCTTGTCGCGATACATGCGCGCGAATTCAGGCATCGACGGATGCAGCGCGAAGAACGAATCCAGCGGCAGCGCCGGATTGGGCCCGGCCGTCGTCAGCGCGATCGCGCCATGCAATCCGGCGTAGTCGGGATCGCCGACCGGCGCGACGGTGGCGAGCCCATCGAGCGCACCGCGCAGGATCACGACGATCAGACGCGGGTCGCGCTGGTCGGCGGCGCGGGCGAATTTCGGCACATAGGCCCAGGCGGCAAACGACGCGCCTGCCAGCAGCAAGTGCCGTCGCGAGGTCAACAGCGATGTCGTGATCTGGTCCATCGTCATCTCCGCTGGAATTCCGGTGACATCAGCAGCAATGCCAGCGCCTGCTGACGGGATTCGGCGCGCTCGATCGTGCGCCGCGTCTCCGCCGAGGTCGCATCGCCCGCGACGAGATCGAGCAGGTCACGGGGATCGAGATTGTTGCCGAGACGCGCGGCGAGTTGCGCCGAGATGTCCAGCCGCAGTTTCATGCCCTCAGGCGCAGCCCACATCGCATTGCTGTCGGCAAATCCGTTTGGTCCTGCCGGCGCCCACAGCGGCTGGCCGAGCGTGTTCAGGGAATTGAGGTAGAAGCCGGGATCCTCCGGCACGCGGGCCAGCAACCGGCCGCCGGCGACCAGGAATTCATAGGGCGAGCGGATCTTGGTCAGCGGCGCCGACCAGGCTTCGTCCGAATCGATCAGCGCCAGCGTCAGCGCCTTGAGGTCGCCGTCGCTCTTCTTGAACACGGATTCCAGCCGCGCCACCAGCGCAGGCGGCGGCTCATCGGCGACGAAATGGCGCGCGAGCTTGCCGGCGATGAACTTCGCTGTCGAGGGATGACGCGCGATGTCGGAGAGCGACGCCTCGCCCTGGGCGAGGCCATCGTCCTGATAGACCTTGCCGAGCAGGGTCTGCGGCCCCGGCTGGTGTGCATTGGCATTGAACACGAAGCTGCCAGGCGCGCCGTTTCGGCTGTTGCGGCCCGCAAAGCTCCAGCCGGTGATGATGCGCGCCAGCGAGGTCACGTCCTCCTGGGTGTAGCCGCCGCCGACGCCCAGCGTATGCAGCTCCATGATCTCGCGCGCGAGGTTCTCGTTGAGGCCGCGCTTGCGGTTCTGTCCGGCGCGCGAGTCCGGCCCGAGCGAGTCCTGATTGTCGAGAAAGAACAGCATCGCCGGATGCTGCTCGACCGCCTTGAGCATGTCGGCGAAACGCCCGAGCACATGGGGCCGGATCGCCTCGCGCTCGAACGACCCGGCCCACATCCGCGCCAGCTCGCCCTTGCCCGCGGAGATGCAGAAATGGTTCGACCAGAATGCCACCAGCCGCTCGGTGAAGCCGCAATCGGCGAGCACCGCGCGCTGCAGCCGTGCCAGCGTTTCGGCACGAAACGTCTTCTGGACGACGTTCGGTGGCTGCTGTTGTTGTTGTGGCTTGGCCGGCGTCGCCTGCGTTGCCGGCGCGGGCTCGCCCGCCGGCGCCGTCATGCTGGTGCCCGCCGTCGTGGCCGCGGCGGGCGGCGCGGTCATCGGCGCATCCGCAGCGGTCATCGACAGGCCGCGCGTCTGGCCCGGCTGCTCCGGCGTCTCGCTCGCCGCCTTGGCCTGAGCCTCGCGCGCTCGCTTGACCTCGTCCTGATAGGCAAACACCGCGTCCGCCAATGCCGGCGTCGGCTGCAGGCCCGGCACTTCGAGCAGCGCGCCGTTGGGACGCCCGAGCTCGGCCTTGACGAAGCCGCGCGGATCCGACGCTGCATTGACGAGATCGCCCGAGGCGCCACCGCGCGCGCCGAAGCCGAAGCGGTTCATCGCCACCAGAGCTGCCTGCGGATCCCTGGCCATGCCAAGTCCTCATCAAATTCGCGCGCTCACGTGAGTGCGCTGACGTCGTGAGTCGGTTCGGCCCGTGCTGGCGCCGGCTGTTGCTGCGCACTATACTTGCCCCGGCAGATGAACCGGACATGAAAAGGGCTGGCCGGACGTGGTTCCGAACGTGACAAATCGTTTAGCAAACGTTACCGCGCGGCAGCTCACCTGCGAGTCCTGCGGATCGGAGTTCACCTGCGATCCCGGCGGTTCCTGCTGGTGCTTCGAGGAAGCCGTTCGCCTGCCGCTGCCGGAGGCCGCGCAGAGCCAATTCAAGGACTGCCTGTGCGCCAAATGCCTGGCGACGCTGGCCCGCGAGCAGGAAGCGGGCGCATGACGCGCTGGCACGTCGAGGCCGTCCTGATCGACATGGACGGAACGCTGCTCGACACCGAGAAGGTCTATCTCGAAGCCTCGATCGCAGCACTGAATGCGCTCGGCTATCGCGACGGCGTCGTCGAGCTCTGCCACGCCATGATCGGCATTCCCGGGCCCGACAACGAACACACGTTGCGCAACCATTTCGGCGACAATTTTCCGCTGGTCGAAGTCAATCGCCTGTTCGCCGAAAAGACCATCGAGATCCTCCAAGCAGGTATGCCGCTGAAGCGCGGCGTCATCGCGCTGCTCGATGCGATCGAAGCGGCCGGTCTGCCCAAGGCCATCGTCACCTCGTCCTCGCGCAGCACGGCGGCGGAGCATCTCCGCCTCGCGCGCATCGACCACCGCTTCGATGCCATCCTCACGCGCGACGACGTGACCCGCGCCAAACCGCATCCGGACCTCTATCTGCTCGCAGCGAACCGGCTGCAGGCACGCGCGCAAGCCTGCATCGCAATCGAGGATTCCAATCCAGGTGTCGCCGCGGCCCACGCCGCCGGCGCGATCACGCTGATGGTGCCGGACATCGTGCCGCCGACGGCCGAGACGCGAGAGCGTTGCAGTGCCGTGCTGCCCGATCTCAACGCGGTCGTCGACCTGCTGCGACGGCATCAGGCGTTTTCCATGGTTCGGCCCATTCCTTGACCTGACGCAATGCGCGATGTCCGGCTCTGGAGCGTGATGAGCTTCCCGCAACGCCCGCTTCAGGAGTCCAATCGTGAGCACCCTGGCCAAGTTCGCACTCGGCGCGATGGGGCGCCTTCGTCCGACACCGGCGCACGGTGACGCCAGCCCGACGATTCCACTGCCACCTCCCGACAGAAGCGGCGGCCTGCCGCTGATGCAGGCGTTGGCACAGCGGCGCTCGTCGCGCGAGTTTGCCGCCGCCGAGCTGCCTTTGCCGATCCTGTCGAACCTGCTGTGGGCTGCCGACGGCGTCAACCGCGACGACGGCGGGCGCACTGCGCCCTCGGCGATGAACGCGCAGGAGATCGACGTCTACGTCGCCCTGCCCTCCGGCGCATATCGATACGATGCTGGCGCGAACACGCTCAGACTCGTCGCGGGCAGCGATGTCAGGCGCGTCACGGGCTATCAGGACTTTGTCGACGATGCGCCGCTCGATCTGGTCTATGTCGCCGACCACAGCCGCATGAAGCTCGTGCCGGTGAGCATGCGTGCGAGCTACGCCAACGTGGCAGCCGGCGCGATCACGCAGAACGTCTATCTGTTCGCTGCATCCAACGGGCTCGTCAGCGTCATCCGCGCCTGGATCGACCGTGACGCCATCGCCAACGCGCTTGGCCTCAGCCATGACCAGGAGGTTCTGCTGTCGCAGACGGTCGGGTTTCCGAAATAGCTGATCGGCCGATGGCGACTCACACGGCGATCATCCTGATCAAGGCGCTGCATACGGCGGTATTCGTCTTCGCTTCGTCCTGCATTCTCTATGCATTGCGCTGCAGCGTCACCGGCCGGACCGCTGGGTTTCGGCTGCAGATTGCGATTGCCGTCCCATCGCTGATCGGCGTGCTCTGGTGGTTGAATGGCCGCGAATGCCTGCTTTCCAGCCTGATCTACCGGTTCGCCGGCGATGACCGGACACAATCGGACATCTTCCTGCCCGATGCCGTGGCGCGGCTGATCATGCCGGTCTCGACCTAGCTGCTGCTGCTCGCCGCCGGCCTGGCGCTCTGGCGTCAGCTTGCGCACCGCTGGCGCGCGAGACAGGATTGAGACCTCCACGCGCCGACTGCGCTGCCCTGACGAGTTGGTGCGCCGCTTCGCCTGCCGTCTCCATGTAGCTGGCGTCACGATGCAGCAGCACGACGGCGAACGAGCCGTCGAGCAGCAGCAGCATCTGGCGCGCGAGCTCGGCCGCGCCGGCAATTCCTTCGGCCGCGAACATCGCCTGCAGCCAGGCCTCGAACTTCTTCTTGTGCGCGGCACCGATCCTGATCGCGGGATGGCCGGGGAGGTTGGCGAGCTCCGCGGTCGTGCGCAGGAAACCGCAGCCGCGCCATTTCGGATGCCGCGCGGCACGCGCGAGCTGGTTGAATATCCCCGCGATCTTGTCGGGCAGCCCGCCCTCGGTCTCGTCGAACCAGCGCTTGAACAGCTCCAGGTTCGGCTGGTCGCGCGCGGCGAGGTACGCCGCGACGAGGTCGTCCTTGCTGCGGAAGTGATAGTACAGCGTCTTCTTGGTGATCCCGGCCAGCTCCGCCACCGCATCGACGCTGACGGCGCGGATGCCCTCCGCATAAAACAATTTGCTCGCGGCAGCGAGGATGCGGGCGCGGGTCGGATCGGAGGAACGGGCCATGGCAACTCGGGGCTCAGGTATACTGACCAGTGAATATACCTTGCCCCGCCGCGCGCCTAGTCTTTGCGCACTTCAACGTCAGCCCGCGAGGTGCCGCCATGACCGATCCCGTCCTGCTCGACATCTCCGAGCGCATCGCCCTGCTCACGCTCAACCGGCCGGAGCGGCTGAATGCGCTGAGCTATGCCCTCATCGATGCGCTGATGGCCGCGCTGGACCGCATCGAAACCGATCCCGGCATCAGGGCCGTGATCCTCACCGGCGCCGGGGAGCGCGCGTTCTCGGCCGGCGCCGACATCGACGAGTTCACTGCGAGCGTCCGCCAGGGCCGCGCCACCGCGCTGCGCGACTTCGTCCGCCGCGGCCAGGCGATGACGGCCCGGCTCGAAGCGTTCAGCAAGCCGGTCATCGCCGCGATCAACGGGCTCGCTTTCGGCGGCGGCTGCGAGATCACCGAGGCGGTGCATCTCGCTGTGGCGAGCGAGCGCGCCAGCTTCGCCAAGCCCGAGATCCGGCTCGGCATGCCGCCGACCTTCGGCGGCACGCAGCGGCTGCCGCGGCTGGTCGGCCGCAAGCGCGGACTCGAACTGCTGCTGACCGGCGATCCATTCCCGGCGCAACGCGCGCTGGAGATCGGCCTCGTCAATGCGGTTGTGCCGCATCACGAATTGCTGCCGGCGGCGCGCGCGCTCGCCGGGCGCATCATCCGCCATTCTCCGGACGCCGTCGCCGGCGTGATCACCGCCGCGACGCGCGGCCTCAACATGGCGATCAGTGAAGGGCTGCAGGTCGAGGCCGAGCAGTTCGCGAGCCTGGTCGGCAGCCGCGACCTCACCGAAGGCCTGGCCGCCTGGCGCGAGCGCCGGCCGCCGCGTTTCCTGGGCTAGACCGGATGGCCCGGCGACTTGCGCGCCAGACCGTCGAACGCATCGAGCAGCCGCTCGCGCCAGGCGTGGATGCTGTCGCTCTCCTCCAGCAGCAGGAACGGGCTGACGACGCGCGCCCATTGGAAGCCGCCGAATACGATGTAATCGGCGTAATCCGGCGCATCGCCACCGATGAAGGCTTGCGTCTTCAAGGTCTGGCGCAGCGGCTCCAGCGACTTGCGGAAGCCCGTGACCGCCTGGTCGCGCGAGGCCATGACCTCTTCGAGGCGCTTGCCGAACCGCGCCTCGCGCGACGTGCGGAAATAATCAGCATCCTCGGCGGCGAGGTTGTTCGGGATGTCGGCGATGATCATCGGGAAGATGCCGCCGACAACGGCGATGTCGCCCCACGCATTCATGAAGCGCGCCATGGCGCGGCCGCCGGCGCCGCCGAACAGCGACGGCCGGTCCGGATAGCTGTCCTCGAGATAGTTGGCGATCGCCCAGGAATCGGCCACGGCCCGGTCGCCGTCGAGCATGACCGGCACCTTCTCCGATCCATGCGCGGCGACTGCGGCCTTCTCGGTGAAGCGCCACGGGATCGATTCGGCAGTCAACCCCTTGTGCGCCAGCGCCATGCGTGTGCGCCAGCAATACGGGCTGAACGGCCGCTCCGCATCGGTGCCGACCAGTTCGAACAGCTTCAGCGACATGCCCAACTCCCTTCACTTGCTGGGAGCCTTCTTAGCTGACCACGCGGCCATTGTCGCGCAGGAGCTGCGTGCCCGCTGGCGTCACCACGATCGCGGCGCCGACGTCGGCGATCATCGCCCGCGCGACATAGCCGAGATCGACCGCGTCCTCCCAGATCGTGAGCCGCGGGCACGACGTCTTCCAGGTTGCGAGCACCTCGGCATGGCTGCGCGGCTCGCGCGCGACCCATTCGACGAAGTCCAGCACCAGGGGATCTGCTGATACGGCCATGGTCACCTCATTCTGCCGCCGCCGACGTCCGCGCGGCCAGCACCAGCCAGCCGCCATAGAGGATGTAGTAGCTCGCCACCGCAGTGATGATGCGGTTGGCCCAGGTGCGGAACTGCTGCTCGCTCATCGCCTCCAGCAGCCGCCGCGCCAGCGTCGTGCCGAGCATGGAGGCCGCGACCGCCACGAGCGCGAGCGCGGGATCGAGGCTCGCGGCCTGGTCGATGATGCCGCCGAAATAGATCAGCTTGGTGAGATGGCTCGCGACCTGGCATGTCGCCTTGGTGGCGACGATCGACCGGCGGTCGAACCGCGCGCCGAGGAAGAACGTATCGAGCAGCGGGCTCGAGACGCCGGTCATCAGCATCAGCCCCATGCAGATCGTGCCGTAGATCGCACCCTGCCAGACGCTGTCCGGATCGGGCTTGAGACCGGCCGGCATCAGCCGCGCCATGAACGGCGTGACGCCGAGCATCAGCAGCGCCACCGGCGTATCCGGCACATAGCGGATCAGCGACCACAGGCCGAGCGCCAGCGCGCAACCGACGAGATACACCGCGACCGGCCGCCAGCGGATGTGCCGCCGCCACAGCACCGCGCGCCAGCCATTGGAGGCCATCTGCGTGATCGCGTGCAGCACCATCGCCGCCGGCAGCGGCATGATCGCGAGCAGCACGCCGATCAGGATCAGCCCGCCGGCCATGCCGAACAGCCCGGACAGGAACGCCGTCGCGACCATCAGCAATCCGAGCGCTGCAATCAGGACGGGTGTCATGGCTGGTCTCCTTTGCATGCAATTTGTCGCACTGGCGGCGGCGGCACAAACCGAGTTATCTTGCCCTCCATCAGTTTTCCTGAGGGCCCGCATGCGGCGGCTTCTGTTCCTCAACGGCATCAAGGCATTCGAGGCGGCGGCCCGCAGCGGCAGCTTCGCCGCGGCAGGCAGCGAGCTCAACGTGTCCGCGGCCGCGATCAGCCGCATGGTCAATCTGCTCGAGCAGCGGCTCGGCGTGGTGCTGTTCGAGCGCAAGGCCAACCGGCTGGCGCTGACCGCGGCCGGCCGCGCCTATCAGAGCGGGCTGACGCCAATCTTCGACGCGCTGTCGAGCCTGACCGCGCAGATCATGGCGCCGTCCTCGATGCGCGTGCTGACGCTCGGCGTCGGACCGACCTTCGCGATGAAATGGCTGATCCCGCGGCTCGCCGATTTCAGCACCGTGGAGCCCGACATCGAGGTGCGCATCACCACCGGCGGCGCGGCGGTGCCGTTCGGCGACGATTGGAGCTGCGGCATCCGGCTCGGCGATGGCGCATGGCCGGGTCTGGTGGCCGAGCCGCTGTTCGCCGCCGACCTCGTGCCGGTGTGCACGCCGCGGCTGGCCGCGACCTTGAAGCGGCCGAGCGATCTGAAGGGCCCGACCCTGCTGCGGGTATCTCACGCCGCCGAGGACTGGCCGCTGTGGCTGAAGACCGCCGGCGTCACCCGGGTGACCGCGCGCGGCACCGAGTTCCAGTACTACGGCCATGCGCTGCAGGCCGCGATCGACGGGCTCGGCGTCGCGATGGGCATTCGCCCCTACATCGATGACGACCTCGCGGCGGGACGATTGGTTGCACCGTTCGCGCTGACCGTCCCAAAAGGCGAGCGCTGGTATCTGGTCTATCGCAGCTTCCAGGCCGGACAGCGCGATTTCACCGCATTTCGGCGCTGGATCATGCGCGCAGCGGCGCAGTCCGCGACACGAAATTCGCAGCGAAGAGATTCCATCAAAAAAGACGCCACCATGTGAACCCATTCACAAGTGAACAGACGAATTCATGCTGTCATTGCCGTTCGGGACATCCAGGACTGCGCAATGACGTACTTGTACGAGGACTTTGCCATCGAGCCGTTCGAAGCAGGAAAAGGCTTATGGCACGCGCGGATCCGCCGCGCGGACATGACTCCAGTGGTGATCAATGGTGTTTCGTTTCCCTCTCTCGAAGTCGGCTTCGCCTGGTCGAATGCCGACATGGCGATCGCCGATGCCAAGAGCCACATCGACCGGTTCCGGAAACGTTGGGGGTAGTGCGGCGCTTTTGCAGCCAACGGAGGATATCGAACGACCCCCGGGAAAAGACGGATAGCGCAGCGTGGAACAATCTCCGAGAGTGAAGTCCCCGAGAATCCACCCCCGCGCCATCTGGTTCCAAGCCAGCATTCACAACGCCAATTCGAAATGCCGAGTGTATTCGTAATGCGGACTGCAATTCATGGCTGAGCCTGCCGTCAAACACCTCACCTATTCGGTTCGCACGCGATGCCCGGACTGCGATGCGGAACTGAGCATCCTCAGCGTCATCAACGGTCGCGGCGGCTCTGAGTATTGGGCCCTGCAATGCGTCGCCTGTCATGGCGTGCATCTGGACATCGTCGATCCGCCGACCCGGCATTGACAGACTCACGGCGACGCGGCCGTGGCGGCGCGACGCGGCGAGAGATCGTCGTCGCGCCCCGCTGCTCCGCGGGCGATTTTCCACGACGGCGCTGCTGCCACCATGCTGTCAGCAGGGCTGGTGACGACGCGCGATCGCTCTTTCATGTCGGCGGCTCCGGCCCCATATTCGGGCCATGGCGAAGACCCCCGACACCCCCAAAAAGCCCGGCCGAACTCCGAAATCCAAAGCGCACCGGCCCGACGTCCAGCCGATCGGACCGGCGCTCGCCGAGCTGCTCAATCCCGCCATCAACCGCGGCGAGAGCGGCATCGGTTCCTCGACCGGACTGAAGCCTCCGCCCGACAATTCCTGGGACCGCCGCGCCGGCGGCGAAGCCGCCGCCCATCGCGCGCGCGCGTCGACGAAGGGCAAGAGCCAGGATGTTGCCGCCCGCGACACGTCCGATCGCCCGATGCCGCTGCGGCCGAATCCGCAGCCGGCGGGGGTTCGCAAAACATCCACCAGCGACACCCGTGGCGTGCCCCCACCCAACCCTCCACCGCAGGCGGGGGAGGGCTCCCGGCGGCAAGAGCCGGGCGAAGGCAGCAGTTCTGAAGCGATAGCTGCGCAACCCGCGTCCCCTCCCCCGCTTGCGGGGGAGGGTCAGGGTGGGGGCCTCTCTCATCCGCACCAGCCGCTCGTGGAGGATGACGCCGCGACCCACCCCGGCCTCTCCGAGGCCCCGCAGGCCAATTACGGCACGACAGCCACCATCCCGACGCTCGATCCGGAACTCGCGCGCCAGCTCGGCCTGCCCACCGCCGAGGACGACGACGAGGCCCTCGCCCGTCCGCCGCGCAACAAGATGGAGGCGCTCGGGGTCAAGGCCACGGCGGAAGCGCTGGAGTCGCTGATCCGCGAGGGCCGCCCCGAGTTCCGCAAGGACGACGGCAGCTTGCGGGTGTGGACCCCGCACCGGCCGCCGCGCCCGGAGAAATCGGAAGGCGGCGTCCGCTTCGAGATCAAGTCGGCCTATGAGCCGAAGGGCGACCAGCCGCAGGCGATCAAGGAGCTGGTCGAGGGCATCGCGCGCAACGACCGCACCCAGGTGCTGCTCGGCGTCACCGGCTCCGGCAAGACCTACACCATGGCCAAGGTGATCGAGGCGACGCAGCGCCCGGCCATCATTCTCGCGCCGAACAAGACGCTGGCCGCGCAGCTCTACGGCGAGTTCAAGAGCTTCTTCCCCGACAACGCGGTCGAGTACTTCGTCTCCTATTACGACTACTACCAGCCGGAGGCCTACGTCCCGCGCACCGACACCTATATCGAGAAGGATTCCTCGATCAACGAGCAGATCGACCGCATGCGCCATTCGGCGACGCGCGCGTTGCTCGAGCGCGACGACGTCATCATCGTCGCCTCCGTCTCCTGCATCTACGGTATCGGCTCGGTCGAGACCTACACCGCGATGACCTTCGCGCTGAAGAAGGGCGAGCGCATCGATCAGCGCCAGCTGATCGCCGACCTCGTCGCCCTGCAATACAAGCGCACCCAGCACGATTTTACGCGCGGCACCTTCCGCGTCAGGGGCGACGTCATCGACATCTTCCCGGCGCACTATGAGGACCGCGCCTGGCGCGTGAACCTGTTCGGCGACAGCGTCGAGAACATCGAGGAGTTCGATCCGCTCACCGGCCACAAGCAGGACGAGCTCGAATTCATCAAGGTCTACGCCAATTCGCACTACGTTACGCCGCGCCCGACTTTGGTGCAGGCGATGAAGTCGATCAAGGCCGAGCTGAAGATGCGGCTCGACCAGCTGCATGCGCAAGGACGCCTGCTGGAGGCGCAGCGGCTGGAACAGCGCACCACCTTCGACATCGAGATGATGGAGGCGACCGGCAGTTGCGCCGGCATCGAGAACTACTCGCGCTATCTCACCGGACGCCTGCCCGGCGAACCGCCGCCGACCCTGTTCGAATACGTCCCCGACAACGCGCTGGTGTTCGCCGACGAGAGCCACGTTACGGTGCCGCAGATCGGCGGCATGTTCCGCGGCGACTTCCGCCGCAAGGCAACGCTCGCCGAATACGGCTTCCGCCTGCCGTCCTGCATGGACAACCGCCCGCTGCGGTTCGAGGAGTGGGACATGATGCGGCCGCAGACGGTCGCGGTGTCGGCGACCCCGAGCGGCTGGGAGATCAACGAGGCCGGCGGCGTGTTCGTCGAACAGGTCATCCGCCCGACCGGGCTTATTGATCCTCCCGTCAACATCCGCCCCGCGCGCACCCAGGTCGACGATCTCCTCGGCGAGGTCCGCGCCACCGCGCAGGCCGGCTATCGCTCGCTGATCACGGTGCTGACCAAGCGCATGGCCGAGGACCTCACCGAATATCTGCACGAGCAGGGCATCCGCGTCCGCTACATGCACTCGGACATCGACACCATCGAGCGCATCGAGATCATCCGGGATCTCCGCCTCGGCGCGTTCGACGCGCTGGTCGGCATCAACCTGCTGCGCGAGGGCCTCGACATTCCCGAATGCGCGCTGGTCGCCATCCTCGACGCCGACAAGGAAGGCTTTTTGCGCAGTGAAACGTCACTCATCCAGACCATCGGCCGCGCCGCGCGCAACGTCGACGGCAAGGTGATCCTCTACGCCGACCAGATGACCGGCTCAATGGAGCGCGCCATCGCCGAGACCAACCGCCGCCGCGAGAAGCAGGTCGAGTACAACACCCTCAACGGCATCACGCCGGAGAGCGTCAAGAAGTCGATCGGCGACATCCTCAACTCGGTCTACGAGCGCGACCACGTCCTGATCGAGACCGGCAGCGGCACCGCGACCGACGACGCGATCTCGATCGGGCATAATTTCGAGACGGTGCTGGCCGACCTCGAAACCCGCATGCGCGAAGCCGCCGCCGATTTGAACTTCGAGGAAGCCGCCCGCCTCCGCGACGAGGTCAAGCGCCTCCGCGCCACCGAACTCGCCGTCGTCGACGACCCCACCGCCAAGCAGCGCACCGTCCAAGGCAAGGCCGGCGCCTACGCCGGCACCAAGAAATACGGCGACGCCGCCAATCTGCCGACCACGGCGCTGAAGGGCCGCGGCGGTGGCGGGCGAGCAAAGTCTCGAGAACGAGACCCTCTGCGGCCGACGATAGACGACATCATCGGTGGCGCCTCGCGCCACGAAGGCGCTGCCTCTTCTCCCTCCCCCCTTGCGGGGGAGGGTCGGGGTGGGGGGTCCACGAGTCCCAGCGGTCGTGAGGTGAACACCGGCTCAAAGGTCCACAAGCCCCATCTCGACGAGATGCACGGCCCGGAGTCTCTGCCCTACCGCCCCAACCGCGCACTGCCCGAAAAGCCCTTCGGCAGCAGCAGCCGCATCATCCAGCCAACCAACTCGCGCGAGTCCGGCCCCGAATTCGGCCCCGCCCCGCGCTCGACCGGCGGCGCCCCGGGGAAGCGGGGTGGGTGGAAGAAGCGGTGAGATCAGTATGTATTCAGACAATGGACTGCACTGACGATCATGAGCAAGCGTCCGCAACGACATGAGGCCCGCACCATTCCATGACTCACCCGATTTAAGCGGCACATCACCCGGCCCTTGCGAAACTGCGGAAGATCGTCAGGCACATCCGCGAGCCACGCCTTGAGATCCTCCGCAACAGTCATCCCGAGCCCGCATTGAGCGAATTGGCTGCGGGAGCCGGAGTTGAACCGGCGACCTAGGCGGCATGAACGCCCCGAGTTGTCCGAACTGCTCCACCCCGCGCGTTACGAGACAAACGCGAAGCGCTCGGACGGCTCAATGGATCGAACCTGTCAGTAACCGGAATAACCGGGACAATATTGAGGGGCGGCGCAGGATCACTAGCCTCTGGATAGGCCGATGAGGCCCGCAAGCCACGATGGCAGCTCAGGCCCGTGAGCCTAGATTTTCAGCTCCGTCGCGAGCGTCTCAAATGGGCCAGTGGGGGATATTCGACTTACCCTCTATGGCATATGGCAAACGAAGATCCCCGGTCGATGCCGGGACCGCAGCGGCGTCGGCGGCGAACACGGCGCGTTCGCGAACACGAGGAACTCCTCACTTCGAGCAATCGCAGTCTCGCCGGAAATCTCAGACTCCTGATTGGCCCGGCATCATCTCGTCTCATACTTGTCTGAAAGCGCTATGTCCCTCCTATCAATCCACGTTAGATGGATTGCGCCTCCTTCGCTAAAGGTATTATCCAGGTTGTATTGACAGACAAGAAAGTAATATCCGTAGAAGTTAAAAAGAGAATTTGATTGGAATTTTACCCTCTGACGATCTTCATCAAATGTGATGGCGAGACGTGGCAGCGATAGGAAGTTTCCAAATTTTTCACTGTAAATCTTAGAGTGGCCAAGCTTGTAAATTGAAACATCGAGAGAAACTACTCGCTCGCAATTTGCTTCAATAAACTTCTTAAGCTCCCGCACGTCGCAGCGGTTTTCATCGCATTCTATTCTTGCAACAAGCTTAGCTATTCGAATTCGATGAGCGTCCGTCAGACACGTTACTGACACATTGCCCTGAACGCCCCCAATCGCTGGGCTGCAAGGCCCTAATGTCTTCTGGTCTTGCGCCTTAGCGGGAGCGAGCGCGCTGGCAACTAGGGCAATGCACCAGAGCCAGCTAAAATTGGACATCTATTTGCCATGCATGATTGTTGCGTTCGGATCGACGTTCGTGTCGTACTTGTCCGACAGCAAGACCTCCTTATCATCGACCTGACGCAGGGTGACCGATTGAGTTCCAGTGAAAATGCCATTGCATGAAACAATATAGTACCCTTCGTATACCCACGAGCCATGATATCTATTGGCAGTCTTGACTGCACCATTTTCATTAGTGAAATCGACGTCCATCGATAGACAGTCATCACTAACGTCCGGCTTATCCAGCCGGACGCACTGTGCTTCATGGGATTTGCGTTCAAGCTCGAGATACGCGAAATCACGGCCGGCGGAGTATCGTTGCCCTTTGCCGAGGGCACCTGCCCAAGCATGCACATGAACGATGTGACCACAATTGGCCTCCAAGAATGAGCCAAGCTTGAGACCTTTGTCCGCGTCAATCTCGCCTAAGTACTTAGCTATACGAATTCGTCGATCTCCGGTTATACATGTAACCGACACATCGCCCTGAACGCTAGCAATTGCCGGGCTACAGGCCCCCAATGTCTTCTGCTCTTGCGCTCTCGCGGGAGCGAAGGCGACGACAACTAAGACGATGCGCCAAGGCCACTTAAAGTTGGACATTATTTGCAATCGCCTTTAACCGTAACGTTGCCGCCCACGTTGGCAATTGCAGGGCTACAAGGCCCATCTGTTGACTGGGTAACATTGCCTTGCCTTCCGGAATGAAGCTCTGGCATCAAGATCTTCAGTATTTCGATTGAGCACTGGCGCGGATCTGTTTTGTACTTGTCGGCCGTGATCGAGATACCTCGCCACTTTTCATAATCGATTTTGCCAGAAAGATCGGCGTTGATGATTTTGATTAGCACTGGTGCGCCAACCTTGACTTCTCCCTCCGTCTTTAGGTAGTCGCCAACGCGATCTGGATGAACACACATCTCTCGAACAGTATTGGTCAGGGAGGAGAGTTCCGACCCGTCAAGGGCAAAAGCACCTGAGCCGCAGCAGCAAAGCGCCGCGATAGCGACGAGTTGGTACTTGATCATGCTCTTCTCCCTTCTCGCAAAGGCAGATACTATTAAGACTTCCACGCAATCGAAAGTTGATCTGCGTCAATCCAGAACCAACATTCCGCCCCCACGCCGCAGCCGAAACCGCCGGCAATTTCCACCCTTCACGTGAAAGCCCGTGCCGCGCCGGCAATCCGGCCGACGCACGGCAGCCGATCATTCCGGGTCCAAGACCAGCCCAGCAAGACCACCGGCCGATCCGAGCGAACATCCGCACAGCGACATCAAGGTGCTCAGCCTCGTCAGCCAGAGCACCCAGCGCAACAGCGACCGCCGCATGATCATCCCATCTCTGCTGATTGAGCCACGTCACGGCCTGCGGATTCAACCGTGTGCCGATGTTGCCGCTCGCAGCCTCATCAACCGCCAGCTTGCGCGCCGCGCCGATGACGGCTTGCTGATCAATCCCTGGAGCCATTCGAACTCCAAGGCCTTCACACTGGCGCGGCTTCGAAACGCCGCGCCCTGCGCCTTGCGACACATCGAACAGTGGCAGTTGAGCGCACGGGACAGCGCCCCATTAATCCTGTATTTGACGCGGCCGCACAGGCAACTGCCATGGATCATGCTCGCTTCTCTCCGGCCTCAATACGCCCGCCCCTTCGGCGCCCGTGCATCATAGTGAAGCCGCTTGCCGCTTTCGGCGACACCATCCAGAAACGCACCGACCTCCCGGTTCAAAAACTCCACATCCGCCGGAAACAGCCCCGACGCCGCGGCATGCCCGGTGACGCTGCCGGGGGAGATCGTCTTGATGGTCACGTCGGGAATGGTCTTCGCGCTCTCGATCGGCTCGAACTCGGGATTGAGCAGGTCCTTGGTGCCGGTGAGGATCAGGGTCTTGGCCTTGATCGAGGCCAGCGCCTTCGCGGTGTCGCCGTCGAAGCCGGGCGTAGTGCCGACGTCGTGCCTGTCATAGGCCCAGGTCTGGTAGATCCAGTCATCGGCGTCGAACGCCTTCACGAGCGCAGTCTCCTGCTGCTCCATCCAGGGCAGCACGTCGAGCCCGTTCTTGAACTGCGCCGCATACATGTCCGGCGTGCGCGCCGCGAGCAGGGCGACGATGTCGCGCCACAGGCGGATGCCCTTCTCCGGCGGCGCCTCGTAGTTGCCGTCCTTCCAGGCCGGATCGTTCATGATCGCCTTGCGCGAGGCCTCCATGACCGCGACCGACCAGGCCGGCGTCTTCGCCAGCGGCACTATCGCCACCAGCGAGTCCATGAACTCGGGATGGCTGACGCCCCATTGCAGGGTCTGCATGCCGCCCATCGAGGGACCGACCACGGCGACGACGTGGTCGATGCCGAGCTTTTCCTTCAGCAGGCGGTATTGCGACTCCACCATGTCGCGGATCGCGAACTTCGGAAACGCCATGCGGGCTTGCGCCTTCGAATTGCTCGGCGAGGTCGACAGGCCGTTGCCGATCGCATCGGTGCAGATGACAAAATACTTGTTGGTGTCGAGCGCCCGGCCCGGCCCGATCATGAAGTCGAGCCGGTGATGATTGCCCGAGATCGCCGTCACCATCAGGATGGCGTTGGACTTCTGCGCGTTCAGCTCGCCGTGGGTGACGTAGGAGATCGCGAAATCCCTGATCACCTCGCCGCTTTCGAGCTTGAGGTCGCCTTCGGCGTAGGACTGGTGCGGCGGCTGCTGCGGGGTGTGGGCGGCGGCCGGGCCGGCGATCAGCAGCAGCGCGGCGATTGAGGCAATGCACGATCTTGTCGTCACGTGGAACCTCCCATCATGATCGAAGCGCTTGGCACGCCTTCGCGTTTGAACGCCGAAGCATACGAGCTGCAGGCCGAGCCGCAAGTCGAGCGCATCAAGCTCGCGCGAAGTTGCTTGCCCCTTTCGGGGTGTAGTGGCCGAGGCGCCCGATCAAGCTCTGCCAGACTGCCCGTGGCAGCCCAGGACATGAGGCACATTTCTTCTGAAAAAAATAAATTCCTTGCGCTTTTACGGAAATCATGATTGTATCCCCGCATCCCGCCTCACCGCAGAGGGGCGTTGCGCGCGATCGTCACGACACGCGAGGTGGGGATGCGATGGCCGCGAGAGATCGCAGCGTCTTCTCACGAAGGCGCCGACGAACGATGTCTTGCGGACGTGAAGTCGCAGCGTCCTGATACCCCGACGCTGGTATCAAGCCGCGATGGCGCTGATGTGCCGCGTGGCGATGGTGGCCAACAAGCCCGGCGCACCAGGGAGACTGCGTATAAGCGTGAAGACCGTCGCGCAGGGAATGCCGGTTGACCGGCACCACCTGTGGTACCTGCCGCCTGCATTTTTTTCTGCAGGCGGGCCATGGGTGAGGCCTTCACCCGGCATTCCCTGCGCCCTCTGCATTTCAGGAGGGACGAACTGATCACATCACTCGGGCATCGCGTGCCGCGAGGCTGCGCAGCCATGTCCCTGACCTATCCCTCGGCTGTTTGAATCGTAAATCCGTCCTCCCCTCCGCTGTCGTCCCGGACAAGCCGCGACGCGCGTAGCGCGGCGTGGCGCCGGTCCGGGATCCATACGCCGCAGCGGTCGTGAGGGGAAAAAAGCCAATAGGCACCCTGCCCTAAACGACTCCCTGGGGGTATGGGTCTCGGCGCCGCGTGCGCAATTGCGCACTAGGCCGGGACGACAGTAGTGTTTGTCGGTGCAGCGCCGCCGCCTCAACCCATCGCGAGTGCCGCGACCGACAGCAGCGCCAGCATCACGGTCGAGCTCAGCAGCTGCAGCGATCCGTCCGGCTGCGTGCGCCAGCGCAGCACCTTGTCGGCGACGCCGAGCGTCGCGTCGTAGAACACGGGCGTGTAGGCCTGCTTGAGCAGACGCGGATAGCGCGGCCCGGCAGCAGAGCTCATCAGCACATGGATGATCGTTGCCGTCGTCACGAAACCAATGATGCTGCCTTGCAGCGCGCTGCTATGCGCGAGCTTGAGGATCAGCGCAGCGCCGGCATAGGTCGGGATGGCCTGGAACAGCGCGGTCAGCGCCATGCCTTCGAGCAAATTGAACAGCGCCGCCTTCGGTGCGGATGTGCTGGGAGAGGCGATGGCGGACATGGCTCGAAATCCGGTTGCGGTGGTCCTCGGCGAGGACCAGACCGCTCCGGTGTAGCCGGCGCCCGTGATGCGTACCGTGAGGGCGGTCACGAAGAGTGTCGCACCAACCTGACGCGGCGTTACGTCACGGCCGAACGACGCAGACGATCAGCTACGTCCGGCCCTGCCCGTTCACCTGGCCTTGCTGCTGCTGGCGGTCCTGCTCCTTGGCGCGGTGACGGCCGTAGAGACATCCCGCAGCGGCGCCGAGCATGCCGTGATGGCCGGCATAGTGACCGGCGACGCCGCCGACGATGGCGCCCTTGATGCAGCCCTTGGCCTCGGCGGCCTGGGTCGAGAGCAGCGCAACGGCGGCGACTGACAACGCAAGAATGGTCTTCATGATCGAGCTCCGCGAGGATGTTGCTCTCTAACTGCAGCATCACCACGCGGTTCCCGCCACGCGCAACGGGACGCCCCCGGCGAACCTTTTGGCCGCGCCCGTGACCTATCGCTTGAGAAAATTGATGGTGCCGGCCCGACGTCGCCAAGCTCCCGTTCACCGTGCCGTCGCATTTTGCAGCAGGATGTCAGCGCAGGTGATTGACGGTCGCGCGCCGATCTCCGCAAGAACCCATGGCGCGGACGCGGGCATTCCCGTCAGTGGAGACAGGATGATCGAGCACATCAACAAGCAGCGCGTGCGCAGACTGCTCGAAGCCCATGCCGCCGGCGATTTCGACAGCGTGCTGTCGCATTGCAACGACGACCTCGAGCACTTCGCCTCGGCGCCGATCGACATCTTCCCCCATCTCGGCCGCCGCCACGGCAAGGCCGAGGTGCGACAGATGTGGGAGACCGCGCGCAGCCGCTATGCCGATGTCAGGCATGAGATCAAGACCATGATCTGCGAAGGCGACCAGGTCGCCGTCGATCTGCGCATCTTCCTGCGCAAGCGCGACAACGACCGCATCGTGCAATATGACCTCGCCGCCTTCTACACGCTGCGCGACGGCCGCATCAGCCGCATCCGCGAGATCATGGACACGTTCGACCTGGTGCAGCAGGTGCTCGAATGCGACCTCAGCCGGCTGCTGATCGCGGGGACCGCTCGGCCCTGAGCGCAGCCGCCGCGCCCCAGCGCGTCCGATCACGGAAACGTCACCAGCCTCAGCCTCGTCCCATTGAACCTCGCGGTCGGGCTCCGCACCCCATCAGCGGGTGGGTATACGGGGCTTGAAAACATGAAGATCGCATTCCTGGCGATGGCAGGACTGGTGATGGGCGTCGTCGGCGGCGCGACGGTTGGAATCGGGCTGGGCCTGGCCTGGATCGAGCTGTTCAACACCAGCGAGTTCGAAGGCTATGCCGGCATGCTGGTGTTCTTCACCTTCATGCCGCTCGGTGCCCTGATCGGCGGGCTCGGCGGCGCCACCCTGTTCGGGATGGCGGCCTTCCGCGATCACGAGCTCGCCATCGACGGCAAGAGGATGCCGCACCAGGGCATCAAGGGTGTGTGAACCGGTTGTCGCAACCGCGCCGCAGTGCGCATTTGTGCAATGCAAAAACAACCGTTGCGCGTGCTTTCCATTGGCGTATCTGAGAGATCAGAAAGTCAGGCCCGGTGCCCGGCGCGATCTCATTTGACGAGGTCGCCTGAAGGCTGGTGCGCCGCCTGCACGCCAAATCAGGATCACGACCAGGATGACGGAGCACAGCCTCTGGCGTCTGTCGCGCGCCTTGCATCGCGCGATCAACGACCGCCATTTCGACGCGCTCGCCGAGCTTCTCGACGACGAGATCGACTGGGCCATCTACGGCCCGATCGACATGTTTCCCTTCCTCGGCGCCCGGCACGGCAAGGAAGCCGTGCTCGATGCCGTCAGGCAGATCGCGGACAACGTGCACATCCGGCGGCTCGAACGCGAGACGCTGATGCTCGACGAGACCAGTGCGGCGACCATGGTCCGCTGCGCCATGACGGCGCAGGATTCCGACAAGCCGATCACGGCGCGGCTCGCGCAATTCCTGCAATTCCGCGCCGGCAAGCTGGCGCGGCTGCGCATCCTGATCGACACGTTCGATCTGGTGGAGCAGACACTCGGCCGGCCGATCGACCTGCCGCGGATCGGCAGCTTCGCCTGAAGCCGCCGATCGGCTGTTGGATTGCAGTCACAATCACCGACAACCCAACACATCGTGACTGGCGCGGCCATAATTTTGCGCCAAGATTCCACCATATTCCGGCACACAGGTTCGGGCGGCGGGGGTTGCTCTCATGACATCGTATCGTTGCGCGCTGGCGTTCTTCACCGCCGGCCTGGGGCTTTTTGCGTCCGCCGCGCAGGCGCAGACGCTGATCCAGGCGCCGCAGCCGCTGCAGATCGTGCCGTGGCAGCAGATCGCGCCCGCGCCGCAGGATGAGGACGAGGACAAGCCCGACGACCAGGCCGCGGCAGCCGACCCGATGAAGGATGTCGACGTCGCCAATCTCGACTGGAGCCAGCTCGCGATCGACGAGACGACCTTCCTCGATCGCCCCGAAGCGGCGGCAGCGAAGCGCAAGGCGGCCGCCGAGAAGGCTGCCGCGCTCGACTGGTCCAACCAGAACAAGGGCAGCCTCGCCTCCGGCGTCTCGGTCAAGCAGTCGGTGTCGCCGTTTTGGGACGCGCGCGTCGGCGCCGACATGACGGTCGCGCGGCAGCCGAGCACGATGTCCGAACTGCTGGCGGAGAAGGCCGAGAACGGCGGCAACGCCCCACAATCCGGCGGCTCCGCCTGGGCGTCCGTCACCGCCCCGGGCGCCGGCGCGATCTGGGACAAGACCGCGATCGAGGCACGCGTCGATCCGGGCTCGGACCAGAGCCGGCTCGGCACCACCCTCACCAAGGCGGTGCCGATCGATCACTACAATCTGACCCTGCAGAACGGCTACAACGTCACCCAGCAGGGCATGGTGCCGATCCCTGGTGCTGCGCCGAAGACCAGCCGCAGCTTCGACACCGAGCAATCCGCGAAGCTCTCGATCCAGGATACGGGCACGAGCGTCACCGCCGGACAGACCTTGTCCTCGAGCGACGACAAATGGCTGCGCAAGGTCGGCGCCGAGCAGAAGCTCACGGATGGCCTGAGCGTCTCCGGCTCGGTCAGCGAGACTGCGCAGGGCGGCACGAGCAAGAGCATCTCGGCGGGGTTTAAGCGGAGCTGGTAATCGTTACGAATTGCGGCAGACCGCCACGAATGATCGAACGGTCGCCGCAACTTCGCCGCGTTGCGGCCCAATTTGGCCGCACTGATAGGCTTTGAGAAGTTCGTCGTGCGGGGACACCGCGCTCGTTTGAACGCGAAATGAGGAAATAGCCGATGAATGTCATTCGTCCGGACAAGATCGAAGGAACTGAAGCCGAGCTGGATACGGATCTGGCCGCGGTCTCCGAAGTCGAGGCCGGCATTCGTGATTTCGTCCGTAATGATATCGCCTATCTGCGCCGCCCCAATGCGGCCGCGACGGCTGAGGCTGCGATCGATGCCGATGCTGCGGTCAACAGCGTCACCACGCTGATCCAGCGCGTCGCCGGCACCTCGCTGTCGGAGATCGAGAACCTGATCGGCGAGCTCGAGAGCCTGCGCGAATTGCTGCATGCCGAGGGTCAGCGCGTGCAGCGCGAGATCGCGAGCTATGCCCAGCTCAGCCAGGCGGCGATGAAGTCGACCCGCGCCATTGCCGAGAACGTCACGCAGTGGAAGCGCGCTGCCGACGGCCTGCGCGGCAGCTGAGCGTTCCTTCGAGCCTGAAACGGGACCGTCACGCGAGCCATCGCGTGGCGGTTTTCGTCTTTGGGACGCCGAATCCTTGAACGTCGCGTGACGGCCCCGCGACCAACCCGTGCCGTTCTTTTTGCGGGCACGTTGCGTCAGGGGCTGTCATTTTGATGGAAACGATCCGTCCGGAAAACACCGATCCGATACCTCTGCGGCCGCAGCCACAGAGGATCGGGACCATCATGGTCCGCTTCGTCGGATTGCTGGTGATTGCGATGGCGGTCATGGTGCTCATCTGGAGCCGCTAGACCGTCTCTAGGGACAAGGTGCCGTCCGTCCCGGTTAACGAGGAGTTAAACGATCACTCGTTGATCGAGGCCGACGTCTCCAGCGAATACGAACCGTCGGCGTAGCCCTTCACGACCATCCCTGTCGCGAGCATCACCGCGAGCGTCACGCTTGCAAAGATAAAGCCGAGGAGCTTCAGACCGCTACGATCTGCCATACTCATCCCCCACATCCTGATCCCTGATTGGCTGTCTTATAGAGTCGAGGTTCAGAATGCGTTAGCGCGAAGTTCGTTCCGCGCCGACAATCCTACGCAGCGTGACCTTTTCGCCTCAACCGTTGTTCCGTCTCGGCACGAAGGCTGATGCAAGCACTGAAAACACCAGCTCGCCACGCTGATTGGTGCCGGTGTTGCGCGCCTGCAGGATGCCCCACTGCGGACGCGATGCCGATGCGCGAAGCGAATCGATTTCGCTGGAGAAGGTAATCGTATCACCCGCAAGTACCGGCTTGAGCCAGCGCAGCTCGCGAAATCCCGGAGAAGGACCTCCCACCGCGATCGCTTCACCGCGCGAGCGCGCGATCTCCGCGAGCCGCTGATTGTCGGCGACGATCAGCTTCATGCAGACAGAGCCGACATGCCAGCCCGAGGCGGCCAGTCCGCCGAACAGCGAGTTGCGGCCCTCCTCCTCATCGAGATGAAAGCGTTGCGGATCGAACTGCTGCGCGAAGCGTTTGATCTCTTCGGCGGTGAACATGTAAGAGCCGAGCTCGCGGCGCTGGCCGACCTGAAGATCCTCGAAGAAGCGCATCAGCCCACCTGCCCGCTTGTCTCGCGCCGCTCGACGATGATCGGAGACACCATCTCGCAGAGTCGTTCGCCGGCCTGGTTGCGCACGCTGCATTGGAAGGTGACGATCCCGGTCGACGGGCGGCTCCGCGACGCCCGCGCCTCCAACACCTCGACATCGAGCATCAGTTCGTCGCCGGGACGCAATGGCGACAGCCATTTGACCTCGTTGACGCCCGGCGAGCCGAGCGAGGCGGTGCGTCCGATGAAGCCGTCGAACATCATGCGCATCATCAGCGAGCAGAGATGCCAGCCCGAGCCCGAGAGACCCCTGAGCATCGACTGCCGGGCGGCTTGCTCGTCCAGGTGCATCGGCTGCGGATCAAACTCAGACGCGAAAGCGACGATCTCGTCGCGGGAGACGTGTCGCGGACCGAAGCTGCCGAACGGGCCTTGCGGAAAATCTTCGAAGGTGAGGGTCATGGGGTCGGGAATGGCTGAAAGAAGCCTGATTGTGGCCGCACTTTGCAGCAATCACAACCGGGCCGCTCGCATGGCTGAGGCCCGGTCCGGTCGCACAAGAGTGCCAGAAGGCTCCACATTTGAGAACGATATCGGCCGCGCCTGATCGTCATCTGGCGGAAGAGTCGAGCACGACTTAAAGACGAACTCGCCTGCGATTCGGAATTTGCTGGGGGATCAGGATGTTGGAATTTCGTGATTTGTTCCAGTGGGACCGTTTCATCACGCCCACGATCATCAAGACGTTCTACTGGCTCGTCATCGCCCTGATCATCCTGTCGGGAATCCGCGGCATCTTCGCGGGCCTGAGCGAGATGGCGATCAGCCCGTTCGGCGGTTTCCTGATGCTGCTGTCATCGCTCGCCGGCATCATCGTCGGAATGGTATTTTCCCGCATCATCGCCGAGTTCGTGCTGATCGTCTTTCGCATCAACGAGCATCTCGGCGCGATCCGCGAGCACGGGCGGATGTAACCGCCCGCACGGCCTTCAGTTGTTGAAGCGGAAGTGCATGACGTCGCCGTCGGCGACGACATACTCCTTGCCTTCGAGGCGCAGCTTGCCGCCCTCGCGCGCGCCGGCTTCGCCGCCGAGCGCGACATAATCGGCATAGGCAATCGTCTCGGCGCGGATAAAGCCCTTCTCGAAGTCGGTGTGAATGACGCCCGCCGCGGCCGGGGCCTTGGTGCCGCGGTGAATGGTCCAGGCACGGGCTTCCTTGGGACCTACGGTAAAATAGGTGATCAGGTCGAGCAGCTGATAGCCGGCGCGGATGAGACGATCGAGGCCAGCCTCCTCGAGCCCGAGCGTCTCCAGGAAATCCACGCGCTCCTCGCGCGACAGCGTCGCGATCTCGGACTCGATCTTGGCCGAGATCACGACGGCGACCGCGCCCTCCTCCTTGGCGCGCGCGAACACCGCCTGCGAGAAGCTATTGCCGTCCTTGGCCGAGCCTTCCTCGACGTTGCAGACATAGAGCACGGGCTTCGAGGTCAGGAGGCCGAGCATGCCGAAGGCGCGCTCCTCCTCGGGCTTGCGCTCCAACAGCCGCGCAGGCTTGCCGTCACGCAGCAGCACCAGAGCCCGGGTAACGAGCTCGTACTGCTCCTTGGAGTCCTTGTCACCGCCCTTGGCCTTCTTGGACAGGTTGTCGACCCGCTTCTCGAGACTGTCGAGATCGGACAGCATCAGCTCGGTCTCGATGGTCTCGATGTCGGCGAGCGGCGCGATCTTGCCCTCGACATGGGTGATGTCGGAATCCTCGAAGCAGCGCACCACATGGGCGATCGCGTCGACTTCGCGAATGTTGGCGAGGAACTGATTGCCGAGGCCCTCACCCTTCGAGGCGCCGCGCACCAGGCCCGCGATGTCGACGAAGGTCAGCCGCGTCGGGATGATCTGGCCGGACTTGGCGATCGCCGCGAGCTTCTCCAGCCTGGGATCGGGAACGGCGACCTCGCCGACATTCGGCTCGATGGTGCAGAATGGATAGTTCGCCGCCTGCGCCGCCGCCGTCTCCGTCAGCGCATTGAACAGCGTCGACTTGCCGACGTTGGGCAACCCGACGATCCCGCATTTGAATCCCATGACCCGTCCCGCATCCTTTTAGACGACGGCCCGAAGCGCTCACGCGGCGCCGGCATCGCCCTTGTCCAGAAAACCTTTGGCCTGCAGCGCCAGATGCACCTTGTTGGCGAAGGTGGAGTCGCGCTTGCCCGTCAACAATCCTGCATTGTCGGCCACCGCCGCGCACAGCGCCTCGACCCAGGGCATGTCGGCCTTGGCGAAGTCCGACAGCACGTGGCCATGCACCAGCTCCTTGACGCCGGGATGGCCGATGCCGAGCCGGACGCGGCGATACTCGTTGCCAATATGCGCCGAGATCGAGCGCAGCCCGTTATGACCGGCGATGCCACCGCCGACCTTCAGGCGCAGCTTGCAGGGCGGCAATTCGAGCTCGTCCTGAAACACCGTGACGTCGCCGACACCGAGCTTGAAGAAGCTGGCCGCTTCCTGCACGGCACGGCCGGATTCGTTCATATAGGTCGTGGGCTTCAGCAGGATGACGCGCTCGGAGTCGAGCGTGCCTTCCGAGGTCTCGCCTTGAAACCTGCGGCGCCACGGCGAAAAATGATGTCGCCGCGCAATCTCGTCTACGGCCATGAAGCCGATATTGTGCCGGTTGCGCGCATATTTCGCGCCGGGATTGCCGAGGCCGACGAACAGCAGCATGACGCGGCATCCGCACCCGCCGTCGCTCCCGGGAGCACGGGACCAGCCCGCGCTTCCCGAAAGCAGATCGGCTTACTTCTTCTTGTCGCCGCCGGCCGGCTTGGCCGCGGCAGCAGGGGCCTTCGCGGCGGCGGCAGGAGCCTTGGCACCGGCAGCCGGAGCGGCAGCAGCGGGAGCCGCGGCAGCGCCAGCGGCGGCCTTCTGCTCCTCGCCATAACCCGACGGCGGCACGATGGTGACGAGCGTCGCGTCGTCGCGCGACAGCGTCTTCACGCCGGTCGGCAGCTTGACGTCGGAGATGTGCAGCGAGTGGTTGATCTCGAGCGCGCTGACATCGGCCTCGATGAACTGCGGGATGTTCTCCGCAAGGCACTCCAGATCAAGCGTATGGGTCACGATGTTGACCGTACCGCCGCGCTTGACGCCCGGCGCGGCCTCCGAACCCACCACATGCAACGGCACGCTGACGCGGATGGTCGCGCCCTGGCCGAGCCGCATGAAGTCGACGTGGATCGGGAAATCCTTGACCGGATCGAGATGGAAGTCGCGCGGGATCACGCGGTGCTTCTTGCCGTCGAGGCTGACGTCGAAGATCGTGGTCAGAAACCGGCCTGCCAGGATGCGCTGGCGCAGCTCGCGGTCTTCCACCGAGATCGGCAGCGGGGGCTGGTTGTCTCCATAAATCACTCCGGGCACTCTCCCGGCGCGACGCTCTGCCCGTGCGGCCCCCTTGCCGACTGACGGACGGGCGGTCGCCTTCAGTTCTCTGACGGTCGCCATCGTGTTAAGTCCTTGTTTCTAAAAAGTTAAAGGCCGCAGCGCGGCCCGTTTGGTTCGTCCTTGGCAAGCCTCCAGGGGTGCGGGGGCCGCGGACGTGGCGGGGTTCTAGCCGCAAACCTGGGAAATGACAAGGAAATGAAGGGGCCGGCTGCCCCTTCGTCCCATCCTCGTACGGCCTGCGGCATCAGCCATCCGCACTGCCGGCCCCCGGCGAGCCGCCGGCCGCACCGCCAAGCTTGGCTTCCAACACCGCGATCCGGGCCTTCAGCGCCTCGTTCTCCTCACGGGCGAGCCGGGCCATGTCCTTGACGGCCTCGAACTCCTCGCGCTTCACGATGTCCAGGTCGTTCAGGATCTTTTCCGCCTGGTTGCGGATGACGGAATCGACCTCCCGCTTCATGCCCTGGGCAGCGCCCGCGGCATCGTTCATCAGGCGGCCGAGTTCATCGAAAAACCGGTTGTTGGTCTGGGTCATGCTCAAACTCCGCTTCCCGCGACGCGCTCGATCACACAATGGCGATCCGTCCCGCCGGCTTCAAGATGGGCTCGTCTTGTCATGCCTCGGTTTCCTTGTCATCGTACTTGTTGCGCCAGCCCGCCGCGCTGTATGAGCGGCCGAAGGACCATATGAGCCGCGTACGTTCATGTGGGTCAAAGCCCGCATCGCCCGCGTGCCTCCCGACGCGGAACGCCGTGCCCACGAAAGCCTGTGAATGACGCCTCTCCTCATCGACTTTCCCGTGTTCGATCCGGTTGCGATCGCACTCGGCCCGCTCGCGATCCGGTGGTACGCGCTGGCCTATATCTGCGGCATCGTGATCGGCTGGCTCTATGCCCGTTCGCTCCTGAAGAAGGAGCGGCTGTGGGGCGGACCGGCGCCGATCTCGCTGCCCCAGCTCGACGACTTCATCCTGTGGGCCACGCTCGGCATCATCCTCGGCGGCCGCAGCGGCTACGTGCTGTTCTACAATCTTCCGCACTTCATCAAGGACCCGCTGGATATTTTCCAGCTGTGGAACGGCGGCATGTCGTTCCACGGCGGCTTCATGGGCTGCGTGGTCGCGGTGATCTGGTTCGCCCGCCGCAACGGCCTGCCGATCCTCTCGCTCGGCGACGTCACCACGGCAGTCGCGCCGATCGGCCTGCTGCTCGGCCGCATCGCCAATTTCATCAAACCCGAATTGTGGGGAAGGGCGGCTGATCCCGATCTGCCCTGGGCCATGGTCTTTCCGACCGATCCCACCCAGCTGCCGCGCCATCCGAGCCAGCTCTACGAAGCGGGCCTCGAGGGCATCGTGCTGTTCATCGTGCTGGCCATCATGATCCGGTTCGGCGCGCTGAAGCGGCCGGGGCTGATCCTCGGCAGCTTCATCGGCCTGTATGGCCTCTCCCGCATCGTCAGCGAATTTTTCCGCGAACCGGATCCGCAACTCGGCTTCCTCTGGCGCGGCATGACCATGGGCATGCTGCTGTCGGTACCGATGCTGATCGTCGGCGCCATCCTGGTGGCCCGGGCGCTGCGCAAGCCTGCGACTCATCAAGCCACTCCCCCGCTGCAGGCCCATCCGTGATCGAAACGTCTCCGCTCCACACCGAGATCAAGCGGCTGATCAAGGCGTCCGGTCCGATGCCGGTCTGGCGCTACATGGAGCTGTGCCTGATGCATCCGGAGCACGGCTACTACATCTCGCGCGATCCGCTCGGGCGTGAGGGCGACTTCACCACCGCGCCGGAAGTGAGCCAGATGTTCGGCGAGCTGCTCGGCCTGTGGGCGGCTTCGATCTGGAAGGCGACGGGATCGCCGCAGCAGTTTCGGCTGATCGAGATCGGACCCGGCCGCGGCACCATGATGTCCGATGCGCTGCGCGCATTGCGCGTGCTGCCGCCGCTGTACCAGACGATCTCGGTGCACATGGTCGAGGTCAACCCGGTGCTGCGCGAGAAGCAGAAGGCGACCCTGACCGGCCTGCGCAACGTCACCTGGCACGACAGCTTCGACGAGGTGCCCGAGGGCCCCAGCGTCATCTTCGCCAACGAGTATTTCGACGTGCTGCCGATCCACCAGATGATCAGGCGCGAGACCGGCTGGCACGAGCGCGTGGTCGAGCTCGACGAGGAGGAAAACTTCGTCTACGGCGCCGCCGCGGATCCGACCCCGGGCTTCGAGCTGCTGCTGCCGCCGCTGGTGCGCGCCGCGCCGGCCGGCGCGATCTTCGAATGGCGGCCGAACACGCAGATGATGGCGCTGGCCAAGCGCCTCCGCGACCAGCGCGGCGCCGCCGTCGTCATCGATTACGGTCATGTCCGCAGCGACGTCGGCGATACCTTCCAGGCCATCGCCCGCCACAGCTTCGCCGACCCCTTGAAGACGCCGGGGCTTGCCGACATCACCGCCCATGTCGATTTCGACGCGCTGGCGCGCACGGCGGAAGCGGTCGGCGCGCGCGTCCACGGCCCGGTCACGCAGGGCGAATTCCTGCAGCGGCTCGGCATCGAGACGCGGGCCCTGACCCTGATGCAGAAGGCGTCGCCCGAAGTCTCGGCCGACATCGCCAGCGGGCTGAAGCGCCTGACCGGCGGCGGCCGCGGCGGCATGGGCTCGCTGTTCAAGGTGCTCGGCGTGTCCGATCCGGCGATTCCGGTCCTGGCCGGAATCAGCGACGAGCACACCAACGAGAAGACGGGAGGCGCATGATGCTGGTGTCATCGGATGTAATGTCCGCTATCCCGGGCCTGCGCCACGCCTTCTTCACCCGTGAGGGCGGTGTCTCCGATGGCATCTATGCCGGGCTGAATGGCGGACTGGGATCGAACGACGTGCCGGAGGCCGTCCGGGAAAATCGCCGCCGCATGGCGGCGCATCTCGGCGTGACACCCGAGCAGTTCCTCAGCCTGCACCAGATCCATTCGCCCGATGTCGTGGTTGCGGCCGGACCGTGGGATGGTCCTGTCAGACCGAAGGCCGACGCCATCGTGACGGCGACGCCCAATCTCGCGATCGGCGTCACAACGGCCGATTGCGGGCCGATCCTGTTCGTCGATCCCGAGAGGCGCGTGATTGGCGCCGCCCATGCCGGCTGGAAAGGTGCGCTCACCGGCGTGCTCGAATCCACGCTGCAGGCGATGGAGGAGCTCGGCGCAGAGCGCGGCCGGATCATCGCCGCGATCGGTCCGCTGATCCGCCAGCCGAGCTACGAAGTCGGCGCCGAGTTCGTCACCCGCTTCGTCGACGATGACGCGGAGCACGCGCGCTTCTTCCTGCCCTCGCCGCGCGACGGGCATGCGATGTTCGATCTCGGCGGCTTCATCCGGATGCGGCTGGAAAAAGCCGGCGTGCTGCTGATCGACGATCTCGGCCTCGATACCTATGCCGACCAGCGCTTCTTCAGTTACCGCCGCTCGGTCCATCGCAAGGAGCCGGACTACGGCCGGCATGTCCACGCCATCATGCTCGAAGGCTGAAGCTGGGCGCGATTGTGGCCGCATGTGGATTGCTTAACCGTTTCTCTACAACTGACGACGTTCTGTCCCGATCTGTGGCAGCGGCGACCTAGACGTTAATCGATTTTAACGATATCGCTCCCGATGATGAGGGGAGCGCCGACACCACTTCGACTGATCAGCCGCGCCGCGCAGCACGCCTGCGTTGCCGCCGTCCTGATCACGTCTGCCGCAACGCTCGGCGGCTGCGCGAGCAGCAGCGGCGGTCCGGCGAACGCCTATGCGATGGCGCCCGCATCGGATAGCGCCACGATCGCCTTCGAGCAGATCGACGGTCCGCCGCCGCAGATCTTCGATCGCATGGTCAGCGTGCTCGACAGCGAATCCAAGCTGCGCAGCCTCGCCATCGTCTCGCGCGAGGCCCCGGCCGCCTATCGCGTCCGCACCTATCTCTCGGCGCAGGTCGTCAGCGGCAAGAGCGTGATCTCCTGGGTGTTCGACGTCTATGACCGCAACCAGCAGCGCGCGCTGCGCCTGTCCGGCGAGGAGCCGATCGGACGCGGCGGACGTGATCCCTGGAACGCCGTCGACGACATGGTGCTGCGGAAGATCGCGCAGGCTGGTTTCAGCGGCCTCTCGGGCATGCTGAACGGCACGGCGCCGGCCGGGAGCGCGCCAGCGGCGGCGCCGGCCACGCGCGGCCCTGCGGTCGCGGCGACCGAACCGGCCTCGCCTTCCGCGGGCGGCACCAGCGTCGCCGCCCTCGGCTACACCGACCATTAGGCAAAGCGGCGCATTTTGCGCCGTTTTTTGACCGGGAAAACACGCGTGGCGGGTTGCCAGCCGCGCAGTGTCCTTGATATCACCTCGCCCGTGCAAAAGTGCCGGTTCCACGGATAGCCCGATATGCTGAATAAGGTCTCCAGCGAGACGCGAGGAGAATTCGCGATGTCGGCCAAGAACGGCTCCATCAAGCTCGTAGCGGGCAACTCCAATCCGGCTCTGGCCGCGGGCATCGCCGCCGAGCTCGGCTTGCCGCTGACGAAAGCCGTGGTCCGGCGCTTCGCCGACATGGAGATCTTCGTCGAGATCCAGGAGAACGTGCGCGGCTCCGACGTCTTCATCATTCAGTCGACGTCGTATCCGGCGAACGACCTGCTGATGGAACTTCTGATCATCACCGATGCGCTCCGCCGCGCCTCCGCGCGCCGCATCACCGCCGTGGTGCCCTATTTCGGCTACGCGCGGCAGGATCGCAAGTCCGGCTCGCGCACACCGATCTCGGCCAAGCTCGTCGCCAACCTGATCACCCATGCCGGCGTCGACCGCGTCATGACGCTCGATTTGCATGCCGGCCAGATCCAGGGCTTCTTCGACATTCCGACCGACAACCTCTATGCCGCGCCGCTGATGGTGCGCGACATCAAGGACCGGTTCGACCTCTCCAACGTCATGGTCGTCTCGCCCGACGTCGGCGGTGTCGCCCGCGCCCGCGGTCTCGCCAAGCGCATCAACACGCCGCTCGCCATCGTCGACAAGCGGCGCGAGCGCCCCGGCGAGTCCGAGGTCATGAACGTGATCGGCGACGTCTCCGGCCATACCTGCATCCTGATCGACGACATCGTCGATTCCGGCGGCACGCTGGTGAACGCGGCCGATGCGCTGCTCAAATACGGCGCCAAGGAAGTCTACGCCTACATCACCCACGGCGTGCTCTCCGGCGGCGCCGCGACCCGCATCACCTCGTCGCGGCTGAAGGAGCTCGTCATCACCGACTCCATCATGCCGACCGAAGCCGTCCGCAACGCTCCGAACATCCGCGCTTTGCCGATCGCGCCGCTGATCGCCGAAGCCATCGGCCGGACGGCTGCGGAAGAGTCGGTATCGAGCCTGTTCGACTGAGGCTGTCGCTCTTGCGAGCGAGAACGTCGACATCGCACACCGCCGTCATTCCCCGCGAAAGCGGGGAATCCAGTACGCCGCGGCTCCTCGATCAATCACAACCATCTCCCTTTACTGGATCGCCCGGTCAAGCCGGGCGATGACACTGGTGTTTGGGCGGAGGGCCTGCCCCACACTCCGTCATTGCGAGGAGCAAAGCGTTGGTGGCACAAAGGCCGCCGCGCGCCCCGTCCCCGTAGCCCGGATGAGCGCAGCGACATCCGGGGTCACCGCTGATACGCGTAAGAACCCGGATATCGCTGCGCTCATCCGGGCTACGCAGGAGCTGATACACCTCCGCGATCTCGCGGCGCTTGTTGCGTCCGAGCTTTGATCACAGCATCGCCCTCTTGGTGGAGGGCGCAGGGAAGGCCGGGCGCCGGCCGCGCCCGTGGCCCGCCTGCGAAAAAAATGCAGGCGGCAGGTACCACAGGTCTGGCCGAGAACACCCGGCCCTCCCTGCGCGATGGCTCTACAGCTGCTTCGCGTTCTCCCCGGTGCACCGGCTTTTGGCCACCGTGCGCGCAACACGCTTATCGCGCGTTACGCGGGACACCAGCTTCGGGGTGCCAGGACCGCGCGACTTGACCGTGCGTGCCGGATCGTTCGTCGGCGCAAACTGAATTACGCTGCGACCCGACACGCCCACCGCATTCCGCTGCCGACGTCCATGACGACCGCGATACGTCCCCTCCGACGCAACGGAATGAGCGGGACCATAATGCTGATTTGGCGAAGTAGCCAAACGATTTATTTTTATCCGAAGGGCTAGACAGCTTTTCGGGACGCAGACTGATTTGCCCGACGGGCGCAGATCGCGTACCTATCTGGGTTGCGGGAGATGAAGGATGAGATATGCCGACGGGCAACTGGTAGCGCTGGGAGATCGCGTCCGCCTCGGCGGCGATGATGGCGGCCTAGTCGTCGCGGATATCGATACCGGCCAATTCAGCGCCGACTTTCCGCAGGTCGAGTGGACTTATCTCCGAAAGGGGGCTCTCATTCGGTTTCCGACCTACGGACTGATCCACTACGAAGTGGCCGAGCCAGGCCTTGAGCTGGTATCACGCGCGCCCCCGTCTCACTTAGGTCGTAAGTAGCAGAGACTCTCGCTCCACATGTCATTCCGGGGCGCGCGGAGCGACAAAGTCGCGTGAGCGCGAGCCCGGAATCCATATCGACGATGGCCTGCGGTCCATCGAGATAGCTGCCTGCGGCTATCTTCCCGTCCCAAATGTCGGCCCGTGGTTATGGATTCCGGGCTCATTCGCGCTCAAACAACGGCTTCGCCGTTCTGCGAACGCGAATGCTCCGGAATGACATGTGGAGAGAGAGGCGGCCGAACGAGACACCATCCGGCTGACCGGCGTCTACATTCCCCGCGCCTTGCACGGCTCGCCCCATTCAGTCAAAACATCCCCTACGACACCAAGGACAACAACAAGAACTCATCACGAGCCCCGCCCCATCATGTTCAGCGCCATCGAACGCCCGCCGGGCCCGCCGCCCGGCCTTGCCCAGATCGCTGCCGACTTCGGCCCGCTCTATGCCTCGCACGGCTTCGTCGGCTGGCTGTTCGCGATCACCGGGCCCGTCGCCATCATTCTCTCGGTCGGCGCCAATGGCGGGCTGACGCAGGCGGAGATCGCGTCGTGGATCTTTGGCGTGTTCTTCATCAACGGGCTGATCACGCTCTTGCTGTCGTGGCGCTATCGCGAGCCGCTGGTGCTGTTCTGGACCATTCCGGGCACCGTGCTGGTCGGCCAGTCGCTGACGCATCTCAGCTTTGCGCAGGTCGTGGGCGCGTTCTACGGCACGGCGCTGCTGATGCTGATCCTCGGGCTCACGGGCTGGGTCAAGCGCGCGATGCAATTGGTGCCGATGCCGATCGTGATGGGCATGGTCGCCGGCGTGTTCCTGCGCTTCGGCCTCGATCTGGTGCGCGCCGTATTCGCGGATTTCGCCATCGCCGGGCCGATGGTCGTGCTCTGGCTGCTGCTGACCGCGCTGCCCGCACTCGGCCGGCGCTGCCCGCCGATCATCGGCGCGCTCATCGTCGGCACACTGGCAGCGATCGTATTTGGCAAATACGACCACAGCGCGCCACTCCAGATCGCGCTGATCCGGCCGGTGATCCAAACGCCCTCCTGGTCACTCGCGGCCATGATCGAGCTCATCGTGCCGCTCGCGGTCACCGTGCTGGTGGTGCAGAATGGCCAGGGCTTTGCGGTGCTGGCCGCCGCCGGCCACAAGCCGCCGGTCAATCTCGTCACCGTGGCCTGCGGCATCGGCTCGGCGCTATCAGCTGTCGTGGGCGGCGTCTCGACCTGCCTGACCGGGCCAACCAACGCCATCGTCGTCTCGGGCGGCGAGCGCAAGCGTCATTATACCGCCGCGATGGCCGTCGGCGTGCTCGCGCTCGGCTTCGGGCTGCTGGCGCCGACCTTTACGACGCTGCTGCTGATCGCGCCCAAATCATTGATCACGACGCTGGCAGGGCTTGCCATGCTGCGCGTGCTGCAGACGGCGTTCGTGACAGCGTTCAGGACGCGGTTCTCGCTGGGCGCACTGATCGCCTTTCTGGTGACCGTCGCCGACGTGCCGCTGCTCAACATCGGCGCCGCGTTCTGGGGACTGGTCGCAGGCTTCGCGCTGTCGTGGCTGCTGGAGCGGGCGGATTTCGCGACCGAAGCTGATATTTGAGCTGATTGCCGCATCGCATCACGCGCTCTTGTCGCATCCCCAGCCGAACGGACAACGCCCTGTTGCAGCGCCGCTGGATCGCGCTACACTTCCAGACCAAAGAAGAATGATCTCAAGAATGACCCTGGGAGGACACTGATGACCGCGATCACGCGCCGCAACATGCTTGCAGGCACCGCAGCAGCAGGCGCGCTGGCGCTGACCGGCCGACCGGCCTGGTCCGAGCCGCAGTGGAAGAAATACGCCGGCACCAAGCTCGAGGTGATCCTGGCCAAGGGGCCGCGCGGCGACAATCTGCAGAAGAACATCAAGGAATTCACCGCGCTGACCGGCATCGAGGTGGAATCCGAGCAGATCCCCGAGCAGCAGCAGCGGCAGAAAGTGGTGATCGAGCTGTCGTCGGGCAAGCCAAGCTTCGACGTCGTCCATCTGAGCTATCACGTGCAGAAGCGGCAGTTCGAGAAGGCGGGCTGGCTCGCCGACATCACCGACTTCATGAAGGACCCGAACCTCACCGCGCCGGACCTCGTGCAGAGCGATTTCTCTGCCGCTGGGCTGACTTACGCCAGCAACGACAAGGGCCGGATGTTCTCGCTGCCGTGGTCGGTGGACTACTTCATCCTCTACTACAACAAGGAGCTATTCGCGAAAAAGGGCGTCGAGGTGCCGAAGACGCTCGACGAGATGGTCGCAGCCGCGCAGAAGCTGACCGATGCCAAGGACGGCACCTTCGGCTTCGTCGGGCGCGGCCTGCGCAACGCCAACATGACGTTGTGGACGAACTTCTTCCTCAACTATGGCGGCGAGTTCCTCGATGCCAAGGGCAACATCCTGACCGATGGTCCCGAAGCGGTCGAAGCGACCAGGCTCTACCAGAAGCTGCTGACCACCTGCGCGCCTCCGGGCGTGGCCGGCTTCAACTGGATGGAGTCGATGGCCTCGTTCACGCAAGGCCGATCGGCGATGTGGATCGACGGCGTCGGCTGGGCGCCGCCGCTGGAGGATGCCAACGCCTCGCGCATCGTCGGCAAGGTCGGCTACACGGTGGTGCCGGCCGGTCCCAAAGGGCAGTATTCGGCGACCTATGGCGACGGCGTCGGCATCCCCGCGGCGTGCAAGAACAAGGAGGCCGCCTGGCTGCTGTGCCAATGGATGGTCTCGAAGGCGCAGGGCGCCCGCCTCGTGCAGGCCGGCGGCGGCGTGCCGTTCCGCAACTCCGTGCTCAACGATGCGGAGGTTCAGGGCGGCGTGAAGATGCCGAAGGAGTGGCTGCAGTCGGCGATCGACTCCGGCAAGATCTCCAAGCTCGGCCTGCCGGTGATCATCCCCGTGGCCGAATTCCGCGATCTCGTCGGCGCGGCGTTGACCGCCACGCTGTCGGGCGCCGATCCCGCGACCGAGCTGAAGAAGGCGCACGAACAGTTCCGCCCGATCCTGGAGCGCAGCGAAAAAGCGTGAGCACGATCGTCGAACAGGCCGGCGCGGCAGCGGAGGCTGCTGCGCCGGAACGTGCATTGCGGCCGCCATCCTATTGGCCGTTCGTGGTGCCGGCGCTGGTCACCGTGCTCGCGGTGATCATCTTTCCCTGGCTGTTCACGATCTGGATGAGCTTCCAGGAGTGGAAGGTCGGCTCGCCCACGACCTTCGTCGGCCTGTCGAACTATTTCAGGCTGCCGGCCGATCCGCGCTTCGTCGAGTCGGTCGGCCACACGCTGTCCTATACGGCGCTGTCGGTGCTGCTGCCGCTGGTGCTCGGCACCTTCGCCGCGGTGGTCTTCCACGCTCGCTTCCCCGGACGCGGATTGTTGCGCGCGCTGTTCATCATGCCGATGATGGCGACGCCGGTCGCGATCGCGCTGGTATGGACGATGATGTTCCATCCGCAACTCGGCATCCTGAACTATCTGCTGTCGCTGGTCGGCCTGCCGCCGCAGCTCTGGGTGTTTCACCCGGGCACCGTGATCCCGTCGCTGGTGCTGGTCGAGACCTGGCAATGGACGCCGCTGGTGATGCTGATCGTGCTCGGCGGCATCGCCTCGCTGCCGACCGAGCCTTACGAGAGCGCGCAGATCGACGGCGCCTCGACCTGGCAGATGTTCCGCTACATCACTTTGCCGCTGATCATGCCGTTTTTGTTCATCGCCGCGATGATCCGCGCCATCGACGCGATCAAGAGCTTCGACATCATCTTCGCGATCACCCAAGGCGGCCCCGGCTCGGCGTCGGAGACCATCAACCTCTATCTCTACAGCGTCGCCTTCGTCTATTACGACCTCGGCTATGCCTCGGCGATCGCGGTGGTGTTCTTCGCGCTGATCGTGGCGCTCACCGCACTGCTGCTGGTGCTGCGCCGCCGCGCGCAATGGAATGCGCTGGGGAACGACACATGAGCGCGCGCAGCATTCTCGGCCGGCTTGGGCTGGCGCTCGGCGTCTTCCTCATCGTCTCGCCGGCGATCCTGTTCTTCCTCTGGATGATCTCGCTGTCGGTGAAGTTCGAGGTCGACAATGCCGCCTATCCGCCGGTGTTCTGGCCGGAGCATTTCGCCTGGAAGAACTACACGGATGTGCTGTCTTCGAACCGCTTCTTCACCTACTTCAAGAACAGCCTGCTGGTGACCGGCGGCGCGACGTCGTTGGCGATGCTGGTCGGCGTGCCCGCCGGCTACGGCATCGCACGCATGGCCGCACACAAATCGGCGATCGTGATCCTGATCGCGCGCATCACGCCCGGCCTGTCCTATCTCATTCCGCTGTTCCTGATGTTCCAGTGGCTCGGCCTGCTCGGCACCTTGTGGCCGCAGATCATCATCCACCTCGTCGTCACCGTGCCGATCGTGATCTGGATCATGATCGGTTATTTCGAGACCACGCCGATCGAGCTCGAGGAGGCCGCGCGCATCGACGGCGCCACGCGCTGGCAGGTCTTTCGCCACGTCGCATTGCCTGTCGCCAAGCCAGGGCTCGCGGTCGCCTTCATCCTCGCGGTGATCTTCTCGTGGAATAATTTCGTGTTCGGCATCGTGCTGGCCGGCCGCGAGACACGCACCTTGCCGGTCGCGGTCTACAACATGATCTCGTTCGATCAGCTGAGTTGGGGACCGCTGGCGGCAGCGGCGCTGATCGTGACCTTACCGGTGCTGCTGCTGACGGTATTCGCGCAGCGGCAGATCGTCGCGGGGTTGACGGCAGGAGCCGTGAAGGGCGGCTGACCATCGCCTCAGCCGAACGGTGGATGATCTCTCGGTATAATGCATGCCATAGAGAACCTGCGGCGGAATGTCGAACTTGCCTTCGTCAGGCCACAGTCTGCCCCTTGGTTACCTGCATGGAACCGGGATTCGCCACGCGCCTGAAGCGCAGCGGCGGTGATCGCGTTGCTGGTTTCATCTCGTCTGAGTGCGGCTTCGTTCCAGCCGAATACCACTACGCCGCACGATCGACCGGCTGCGGATTTGCGCCCCGCCCGGTCCGTCGTGCAACCCATCACCGGCTGAACGCCCGACCGACGAAAGCTTCATGACGTCCGATCGCGACGCCTCCGCGCCAGACCGATTGGCTGCCTTGTTGCAGACCGACCTGCTCGACTCGCCGCCCGAGCCGGGCTTCGATCGCGTCACGCGCCTGACCACGCGGCTGCTGCAGGCGCCGGCCGCGATCATCGCGCTGGTCGATCGCGACCGGCAGTTCTTCAAAAGCTCGGTCGGCCTGTGCGAGCCGTGGGCCTCGCTGCGCGAGACGCCGCTCAGCCACTCGTTCTGCCAGCACGTCGTCACGTCGGCGCAGCCGCTGGTGATCAGCGACGCCAACCAGCATCCGCTGGTAAAGGACAATCTCGCGGTGCCGGTTCTCGGCGTGATCGCCTATCTCGGCGTCCCTCTGCGGCTGCCGAGCGGCGAGGTGATCGGCGCGCTCTGTGCGATCGATCATGAGCCGCGGCCGTGGAGCGATGACGACATCGCCCAGCTCACCGAGCTCAGCGAGATCGTGATGGACGAGATCGCGCTGCGCACCGAGAATACCCGGCGGCGCACGGTCGAACAGCACCATCGCGTGCTGGTCCATGAGCTCAATCATCGCGTCAAGAACACGCTCGCGCTGGTCGACAGCGTCATCGCGCTCAGCATCCGCGCCGATTCCGCGCTGGCCGAGTTCGGCGAGGCGTTGCGCGGCCGCATCGCCGCCCTGACCCGCAGCCACGCACTGGCGCTCGATCGCGGCCGCGAGGCGGTCGCCCTCGATGAGCTGGTCTGCGCCGAGCTCGCGCCGCTGCAGGGCGACCGTGTCGCGGTCGACGGCGCTGCCGTGCAGCTCCCGCCCGCCGTCGCGCTGTATCTGTCGATGGGGCTGCACGAGCTCGTCACCAATGCGGTGAAATACGGCGCACTGTCGAACGATGCGGGACGGGTGGCGTTGAGCTGGACGCATGCCGACGGACGGTTGAAGCTGTCCTGGCAGGAGAACGGCGGGCCGGAGGTCGCCCCGCCCGCGCGCAACGGCTTCGGCTCGCTGCTGTTCGAGCGCATCCTCGGCGCAGCGCTGAAGGGCCAGGTCACGCGTGACTTCGCGCCGGATGGGCTGAAGGTGACGTTCGATCTGCCGCTGACGGCGTGATCACCCGCGCTGGCCGCGCCTTCGTGTGAGCGTAATCTCGGCCAGGATCGACATCGCGATCTCCTCCGGCGTGATGGCGCCGAGATCGAGGCCTGCCGGCGCCTTGACCTTGTCGAGCAGCGCGGCGTCGATGCCGTCCTTGATCAGCTTGTCGCGCAGGCTGTCCATCTTGCGGCGGCTGCCGACGAAGGCGTGATAGGCGGCATCGCAAGCGAGCGCAGCGCGCAACGCGGCCTCGTCGCCCTTGCCTTGCGTCGATACCACGACGAAGCGGCTGCCGCAGCCCTGTTGTTCCAGCGCGAAGCCATCGATCACCAGGTCAGCCTCCGGCGTGGTGATGAGATCGGCAGCGGGCGCTACGAGGGTGACATGATAGCCGAGCGGCCGGGCCTGCGCGGCCAGCGCCAGCGCCACCGGGCTCGCGCCGAAGATCACCAGCGCGGGATGCGGCAGCACCGGCTCGACGAAGATGTCCATGGTCCCCTTGCTCGGGCACATGTTGCTGGCGAAGCGCACGCCCTCTTTGGTTTCACCCGGCTTGACGCCGAGCTCGGCAAGCAAATTGTCCGGCTGCACCGAGACCATGCGCGGGACACCGTCGGCGAGCGCCTCGCGCGCCGCCTTCAGCACGGCGCCGCGCGCACAGCCGCCGCCGATCCAGCCCGCGACGATGGTGCCGTCGGGACGAATGATCGCCTTCGCGCCGGCCTTCGCCGCGGTCACCGACACCGTGCGGACGACAGTGGCGAGCACGAAGCTTTCGTCGTTGGCTTTCAGCTGCGCGGCGAGATCGAGCAGTTCAGGGGAGGTGGTCATGGGTGAGCTCCTCTCGGCGGCATGGTCTCACAACCTCGCCAGATATGGCTCGAGCGCAGCGAGCGACGACAGCGTATGCGCCGGGGCGTAGAGATCGACATGTGGCAGCGCCGCCTTGATGCCACGCGCTTCCGGCGCGTAGCCGTCCCAGCCGAGCATCGGATTGAGCCAGACGATGCGGCGGCAGCGGCGTCTCAGTTGCGCCATCTCGCGGCCGAGCAGCGCGGGATCGCCGGTGTCGTAGCCGTCGGAGACGATCATCACGCAGGTGCGCGAATGGATGACGCGCGCGGCGTGCCAGCGATTGAAGGTCGCGAGGCTCTCGCCGATCTTCGTGCCGCCACCCGCGCCCTGCGCCATCATGGAGAGACGGTCGAGCGCCCGCGCGGCGTCCTTCTCCTTCATCGCATCGGAGACGTAGGCGAGCCGGGTATGGAACAGGAAGGCTTCGGCCTCGCGGAAAGCGTCGAGCACGCCGTGGATGAAGCGCAGGAACACGGCGGTGTAGGGACTCATCGAACCGGAGGCATCGAGCAGCACCACCAGCCGCAGCGGCTTGTGCTTGCGACGGCGATGCACCAGCGCAATCGGCACGCCGCCATGGCTGATGTTGCGGTGAATGGTCCGGCGAAGGTCGAGTCGATCGCCCTTCCTGCGCAACTGATCGCGGCGCGTCAGACGCGTCCGCATCGCCTTGGCGAGCCGCTCCGCCGCCTCGTGCGCCACCGCGACCTGGTCGGGATCGGCGAGTTTGCGGAAGTCGGTATCGGCCAGCGTCTCGACGCGCGATGCGCCTTCGCGCACGCCCTCGCCGCCTGCCTCGCGTGGTGTCTCGTCGGACGGAATCTGATCGGTTGCGCCTTGCGGTCCGTGCGAACCAGCACTCGCATCGTGCAGACTCTTCAGCGACGGACTGTTCGCCGCCGGCGGCGATCCCGCGACGAGCGAGCGCGAACGCACGCGCTTGCCGAGCCAGAATGCATCGAACAGGCCGTCGAAACGATCCCACTCGCTCTTGCGCGCCGAAAACAGATGCTTGAAGGCGGAGCGCAGCAGGCCGGGCCTGTCGGCATAGCCTTCGGCCATGACGGCCGCTGCGTCCTGCCCCTCCGCCAGACCAATAGCAAAGCCGTTGTCGCGTAGCGTCTTGAGAAATGCACCCAGGCGTCCCGCGACGAGCCGCGCCACCGCGTCCATGTCCTCGTGGTCGGGTGTGGCGCCACAGCAGCTCATGCGACCTTCCCCAACAGCCGCGCCGCGACCTCGCGGGTGACGCGCGAACGGTCCTCGTGAGTCTTGAGCAGGCACATCAGGGTGTCATGCACGACCTCCGGCTGGTCCTTGAGGTCTCTCACATCGAGCCCGACCAGTGCCGCCGCCCAGTCGAGCGTCTCGGCGACGCCGGGCAGCTTGCGCAGTTCCTCCTTGCGCAGGCCTTCGACCAGGCGCGCGATCTGCAGAGCGAGCGTGGCCGAGGCGCCATCGACCCGTGCAAGGATGATGCGGGCCTCGCGGTCGACGTCGGGATAGTCGACGTAGTGATAGAGGCAGCGCCGCCGCAGCGCGTCGGACAATTCGCGCGTGCCGTTGGAGGTCAGCACCACATGCGGGATGCTGGTCGCATGGATGGTGCCGAGCTCGGGGATCGAGACCTGGAAGTCGGACAACAGTTCCAGCAGGAACGCTTCGAACTCGTCGTCGGCGCGGTCGATCTCGTCGATCAGCAGCACCGGCGGCGCGGCGCGGCGGATCGCCGCCAGCAGCGGCCGCTCCAGCAGGTATTTTTCCGAGAAGATCTGATCTTCGATGGCATCTGCGTGGCCGCGATGGGCCTCGATCGCCAGCAGCTGGCGCTGGTAGTTCCACTCATAGAGCGCGGCGCTCTGGTCGAGCCCCTCATAGCATTGCAGCCGGATCAGCTCGGTGCCGTGCACGCAGGCGAGCGCCTTGGCCACCTCGGTCTTGCCGACACCGGCCTCGCCTTCGAGCAGCAGCGGCCGCTTGAGCAGCTGCATCAGGGCAACCGCAGTCGAAAGCTCGCCGTCGGCGATGTAGCCGCAGGCGGCGAGGGATTGAGCGATGTCGTCGCGGGTTTTCATGTCGAGATCAACTGCTGCGTCATCGGAGATGAACTCCCCTCCCCCTTGCGGGGAGGGGTTGGGGTGGGGGGTTCCACGCACACTGCCCGTGGGGTGCCCCTCTCCCTAACCCTCTCCCACAAGGGGGGAGGGAACGCACGGCCTATGCCGTTATGTATTCAGCTCCCTCGGCGTCATTGCGAGCGTAGATCGTGGGCGGGACTCTGGATTGCTTCGTCGCTTCGCTCCTCGCAATGACGGTTGTGCTGTTGGATCGAGCCTACGCCAACACGCGCAGATTCTTCGCCGCCTGCCAGTTGCGCCAGAAGTCGTGCGGCATCTGGATGTGCGTCGAGCCCAGGAACGAGAACGCGTCGTTGACAGCATTCGAGAACGCCGGCACGCCGCCGACGTTCGGGCTTTCGCCGACGCCCTTGGCGCCGATCGGGTGGTGCGGCGACGGGGTGACGGTGAAGTCGGTCTCCCAATGCGGCGTCTCGACGGCGGTCGGCATGAAGAAGTCCATGAACGAGCCAGTGACCACGTTGCCCTCGGAATCGTAGCGGATCTCCTGGCCCATCGCGATCGCGAAGGCTTCGGTGAGGCCGCCATGGACCTGGCCCTCGATGATCATCGGATTGATGCGGGTGCCGCAATCGTCGAGCGCGTAGAAGCGCCGGATCTTGTAGACGCCGGTATCGACGTCGATGTCCATCACGCAGAGATAGGCGCCGAACGGATAGGTCATGTTGGGCGGATCGTAGTAGCTCACTGCCTCCAGCCCCGGCTCCATGCCGGGCGGCACCGAATTATACGCTGCCCAGCAGATATCCTTCATCGACATCGCCTTCTCCGGCAGGCCCTTGACGCGGAAGCCGTCGATGTCCCATTCGAGATCGTCCTCGTGGACCTCGAGCTTGTAGGCCGCGATCATCTGCGCCTTGGCCTTGATTTTTCGCGCGGCCATCGCGATGGCGGCGCCAGCCACAGGTGTTGAGCGCGAGCCGTAAGTGCCGAGGCCGTAAGGCGCGGTGTCGGTGTTGCCCTCCTCCACCATGATGTTGTCGGCCGGAATGCCGATCTCGGTGGCGATGATCTGCGCCCAGGTGGTCTCGTGGCCCTGGCCCTGGCTCTTGGACCCCACGCGCGCAATGCCGGCACCGGTCGGATGCAGGCGAATCTCGCAGGAATCGAACATCGCGATCCCCAGGATGTCGCAGTTCTTCGACGGTCCCGCGCCGACGATCTCGGTGAAGAAGGAGACGCCGAGCCCCATGATCTCGCGGGTTTCGCCGCGCTTGAACGCTTCGCGCTTCTCGGCCTGCTGCTTGCGCAAGCCGGCGTAGTCCACGCTCTCCATCATCTTGCGCATCGCGGTGTGGTAGTCGCCGGAATCGTATTCCCAGCCGAGCGCCGAGTGATAGGGAAACTGCTCCGGCTTGATGAAGTTCTTCAGCCGCAGTTCGGCCGGATCCATGCCGAGCTTTTGCGCCAGAATGTCCATCCCGCGCTCGATGCAATAGGCCGCCTCGGTGACACGGAACGAGCAGCGATAGGCGACGCCGCCCGGCGCCTTGTTGGTGTAGATGCCGTCGACGCTGAGATGCGCGACCGGGAAGTCATAGGAGCCGGTGACGATGTTGAAGAAGCCGGCCGGCCATTTCGACGGATCGGCGCAGGCATCGAAGGCGCCGTGATCGGCCAGCACATGGACGCGCAGGCCGGTGACCTTGCCTTCTTTGGTCGCGGCGATCTCAGTCGTCATATGATAGTCGCGGGCGAACGACGTCGCTGTCAGGTTCTCGATGCGGTCCTCGACCCATTTCACCGGCTTGCCGGTGACGATCGAGGCCACGGCAGCGCAGATGTAGCCGGGATAGGCGCCGACCTTGTTGCCGAAGCCGCCGCCGATGTCGGGCGCGATCACATGGATCTTGTGCTCGGGGAGCTTGGCGATCAGCGACACCACGGTGCGGATCACATGCGGCGCCTGGAACGTGCCCCAGATCGTCAGCTCGCCCTTGATCTTGTCGAACGAGCAGACGCACTGGCAGGTCTCCAGCGGCGACGGATGGGTGCGATGGTAGGAGATCATCTCCTTGATCGTGACCTCGGCCTTGTTGAAGGCGGCGTCGGTCAGCTCGCGGTCGCCGACGCTCCATTCGAAGATGTGGTTGTGGTGCTTGCGCGGGCCGTGCGCGCCGGAGGTCTTGCCGGCGAGATCCTCGCGCAGCACGGGCGCGTCCGCGTCCATCGCCCTGAACGGATCGACCAGCACCGGCAGCGCCTCGTACTCGACCACGACCTTGGCGACGCCGTCGTCCGCAGCGTAGCGGTCGGTCGCGACAACGAAGGCGACCTCCTGGTTCTGGAATAGCACCTTGCCGTCGGCCAGCACCATCTGCACGTCGCCGGCGAGGGTCGGCATCCAGGCGAGGTTGACGGTCTTCAGCGTCTCCGCGGTGATCACGGCGAGCACGCCGGGCACCTTCAGCGCCTCTTCGCTGTTGATCGACTTCACCCGCGCATGGGCATGCGGCGAGCGCACGAAGTCGCCATGCAGCATGCCCGGCAATTTCACGTCATCGACGTAGTTGCCCCGTCCTTGGGTGAAGCGGATATCCTCGACGCGCTTGCGCTTGCAGCCCATGCCTTCGAGCGCGGCTTCGCGTTGTTCCCGCGTGGGAGTGAGGTCATTCATTCCGCAGCCTCCTGGAATTCAACGCCGTTGATCTTGGCGGCGGCGTATTGGATCGCCTTGACGATGTTCTGATAGCCGGTGCAGCGGCAGATGTTGCCGGAGATGCCGGCGCGGATCTCGGCTTCCGTCGGCGACGGATTCTCCTGCAGCAGCCGATGCGCGCGCAGAATCATGCCGGGCGTGCAGAAGCCGCATTGCAGGCCGTGCATCATGCGAAAGCCTTCCTGCAGCGGCGACAAGGTGCCGTCGGCATTGGCCATGCCCTCGATCGTGGTGATCTCGGCGCCGTTGGCCTGCACCGCCAGCATGGTGCAGCTCTTCACGCTCATGCCGTCGATATCGATGGTGCAGGCGCCGCAATGGCTGGTCTCGCAGCCGATATGGGTGCCGGTGAGCTGCGCCTGCTCGCGCAGGAAGTGAACCAGCAAGGTGCGCGGCTCCGCGAGGCCCTCGACCTCGCTGCCGTTCACTTTCATCGTGACGTGGGTTTTGGGCATTTGGTGCTCCGTCGAAAACTGCTGTTTGGGCCCGGCTAATGCCGCGGTGTCAGTGCGCTCCCCTCCCCCTTGCGGGGAGGGGTTGGGGGTGGGGGTCCACAGCGGCAGTGTCGCTTGGGGCTACCCCCCTCCCCGACCCTCCCCCACAAGGGGGGAGGGAGATGAGAGAGCTTGCCGAGTGTCGAGGTGCACCGCCTAAACCGCGACGGCATCGCCACGCTCTGCTACTTGGCGCGGCTTGCCGCGCGCTGCAGGGCGCGCATCACCATGATGCCACCGACATGCTTGCGGTATTCGGCCGGGCCGCGCGCGTCGGACGCGGGTTGCATGATGTCCCGCGCGGCGCTCGCGGCGGCCTTCAGCGCGGCATCGTCGAGTGCCGTGCCGATCACCGCCTTGGCCGCGTCGGTCGCCAATAGCGGCGTCTCGTGCAGATTGGTGAGCGCGATCATGCACGTCGCGACCTTGCCGCCGGCCATCGTCAGCACGACGGCGGCTGCGGCCGTCGCATAATCGCCGACCTTGCGCTTCAGCTTCTCATAGGCGTAGCCGTGACCTGCGGGCGGAACGGGCACGCTGACCTCGGTCAGGATCTCGCCGGGCTCCAGCGCGGTGAAATAGGCGCCCTGGTAGAACTCGCGGGCGGCGATCTCGCGGGCGCCGTTCGGCCCTTCCAGACGGTAGCTTGCATCCAGCGCCAGCATCAGCGCCGGCATGTCGTTGCCGGGATCACCATTGGCGACGTTGCCGCCGAGCGTGCCGCGGTAGCGTACCTGCGGATCGGCGATCACCAGCGCGGTCTCGTGCAGGATCGGCAGGCTGCTTCCGATGTCGGCGGACGCCAGCAATTCGGCCTGGGTGGTCATTGCGCCGATCAAGATGCGGTCGCCGTCGCGGCGGATACCTTTCAGGCCGGCGATGCCGTGCAGGTCGACCAGATGCGCAGGGGTCGCCAGCCGCAATTTCATCATCGGCAGCAGGCTGTGACCGCCGGCGAGCGGGCGCGCCTCGTCGCCGAGATCAGCCAGCAGCTTGATGGCGTCGGTGACGCTCGCGGGCCGGTGATAGTCGAACGGGCCAGGAATCATCGTGTTTCCCCTCCTGTGCTGGCATGCCTTGTCGGCTTGGCTTGGTTGCGCTGATGCGGCCGACGTTCATGCTGCAAGAGCGAGATGTGAACGTCGGCGATGATCGCTGCTGGCGTGGAGGGTCGATCGTGACAGCCGGCTGCGCAACGAGGCCGGCACGGACAACCGTGAAATCACACGAACTGCCGGAGAACGCGCACGAACTGCGTCAGCCAGGACGCCCCAATCGCGCGCGTCGAGGCTTGAATGGACGCACATCGCAGAACGGCAGCCACTCGCCGCCCATCGCTGTGCGAGCGTTGCGAGCATCACGGCGCGCGTCGCTGCAGCTGCGAACTGAAGAAGGGGATCAGGCCTGCCGTCGCACCAGCCCGAGCCGCGCCTTGACCTCGGCGACCTTGGCGCGGCTGACCGGGACGCGCGGCTTCGACGGGCCGTCGAGCTCGATGATCGCGCCCTCGCCCTCCTTGCCGACGAAGGTCACATGCTCGATCGCGACGATGTGGCTGCGGTGCACGCGGATGAAGCGGCCGGGATCGAGCTGCGCCTCGGCCTCTGAGATCGACCACGGGCACATCCGCTCGCGGGTGCCGTCGTGAATCCGGGTGTAGTGCGCATCGGCGCGCACGCTGCGGACGTCGCCGGCGTCGATGAAATGGGTTCCGTTGGCGCCCTCCAGCGGCAGCCGCGCCGCGGTCACCCGCGGCGGCTGGCCGATGCCGCCGAGCGGCGCGGCAATGACCCGGCTCGGCGCGGCGACCTCGACCACCGGCTCGCTCGCCGTCGCGGCCGGCTCCGGCGCCAATCGCGGCGCAGCCTCGGCAACGGCCTGTAGCGGCTGCGATTGACGGCGCGGGTCCGGCACCAGCGACAGCAGGAAGCCGGCAGCAATGACGAAGCACAGCACCGCGACCACGATCGCGAGCGCCTGCGGCGATGCGGCAAGACCGGCTGCGACGTGGTGGTGCCCCTCGCCCGCCGGCACGACATGCATGCCGAGCATCGCCGTGTAATGCATGCCGGACACGGCGATGCCGAACGCCACTGCGCTGATGGCGAGCCGCAGGCCGTCCTGCCGTGCCAGGAAGATGCGCAGGCCGCCATAGGCGGCCACGATTGCGATGCCGACCGACAGCGCCACCAGCGCCGGATCATGCGTCAGCCCGAACGAGCCGGACAGGCCATGCATGCCGACATAATGCATGCTGGCGATGCCGGCGCCGAGCAGCAGCGCCGAAGGAATGACGCGCTGTGGCGAGGGGTCGCCGATGCTGACGAAGAACAGCGAGATGCCGATCACGAGCGCGCAGATCAGGAATGAGATGATGGTCGGCAGCACGAGGTAGACGGCATCGGCCGGCAGCGGCGCCGCCATCATGCCCACGAAATGCATGGTCCAGATGCCCACGGCCAGAATGCCTGCGGCGCCGGACAACAGCACGCGCGCATTCTCTCCCGGCCCGCTGCGGATGCGCGCGGTGAGACTGAAACCGGTATAGCCACCCAGGCTCGCGATCACGACCGAGAGCGCGACGAGATAAGGATCGTATCCTTCGATCATCCTTGTCGGCCGCCCGTCGCCACGGGCAGGCCTCCTCCCGGGGAGATTCTACAGGGGTGGCGAGGAGATTGACAACACAAGGCGGGGAGCGTGAGGCGGCGTGCTGTCGCTGGGCGAGCGAGACAGATGTGCGACGACGATTGCGTGGAGCTGTGCTTGGGACAGGAGATCGAACCGCGACGGCGGTGAACTCCCCTCCCCCTTGCGGGGAGGGGTCGGGAGCAGGGGTCCGCGAGTCCCGCTCTTGGCTGTGAGCTCAGCAACTCTCGATCATCGATCTCCGTGAAAACCCGAACACGGCGACAGTGCCTCTCATAGAATTCAGCGCCCGGAGACCCCCGCCCCCAACCCCTCCCCGCAAGGGGGAGGGGAGCTCACTGCCCGTGCCGCAAGATGCAGAATCCCAACGTCTCAGCGGCATGCGTGTGGCTGGCCTCGCCAGCCACACGCCCTGACCCGCTCAGATGATCCCCGCCGCCACCTGGCCGCGAAGCCGCTCCAGGCTGAGCAGCGTGTTGGCGCAGGCCTCCGCCACCTCGACACCCTTGGTCGCGAAATGCTTGCGGAAGAAATCGTAGTGCGCCTGCGTCTCGTGGAATTGCTGCGGCGTCAGCACTGCGGAGAACACCGGCACCTCGGTGCGCAGTTGCACGTCCATCAGCGCCTTGATCACGGTGTCGGAGACGAACTCGTGGCGGTAGATGCCGCCGTCGACGACGAGCCCGGCCGCGACGATCGCGGTGTAGCGCCGCGTCTTGGCGAGCAGCTGCGCATGCAGCGGGATCTCGAACGAGCCCGGCACCTCGAAGATGTCGACGCGGTCACGCGGGATGTGGCGCACCTCGATCTCGTCGAGAAAGGCGATGCGGCATTCGGCGACGACGTCGCGATGCCAGGCCGATTGCACGAAGGCGATGCGCTGCGGCTTGCTGAAGCGCGGGTGCGACGGCGCCGGCGGTGACTCGTCGGGCGGACTGGCAACGGTGAGCGCGTCCGGCGGTGAGCCGCCGGCTGCGGTGGTGTCGATGGTAGCGGTGTCGATGGAAGTGTCTTGCAACATCTGATTCATGGTTGTCCTCGTAAGACGCCAGAATCAGGGCACACGGAACGACGACGCCCCCACGCTGAATTGCGCGGGGTGCCGGGACCCGTTCTCTTTCATCCGGACTGTGACCGTCGGCTTCGGAGTCGCACCGAATCTGCTGACCCTTCTCCATTTGGTGCGATCCGGGGAACAGGATTCCCCGAATCGCGCCCCAGAGAGAAGGCGCTCGCGGGCTCGCGCCTCGACAGAGAACGCTTACCGCCGGTGGGGAATTTCGCCCCGCCCTGAGAACATGAGCCACCCGGATGGACGGCCCAAACCAACTATGCAGGGGGTCCGTGCCCCGGACAAGGGCTGACACCCGCACGGCGCGAGGGGCGGCCATGCCGTCCCGGAGCCCGCCCCTGCCTGCTTGCGGGCCTCCGGAGGGTCGAGCGGCGCTGCGGCGGCCAGTCCGATTCCGTTTTGTTCTCTTTTGGCCATGATTCCACAGTCCGGACAGGAGTTGTGGACGAAACGGTGTTTGGCTGTGGACGGACTCGCCCCCCCGTTGCGCGGATTCCGCAAATCACATCACTTTGTCCGCGCACGCCCGGACAACTCCGAGCCTGCAAGCCGGGTTCGAAGCGCCAGAGGGCGCGGGCCGGGTCGCCGCGTAAGTACCAACGAGATCAAGAAGACGAGGTCGAGACGGCATGTCCCTGCTCGAAAGCACTATCGATTCCGGAGATCATCCCTTGAGCGTGGTCGAGAACATCGCCTCCGACAACAATTGGATGTTCGAGCGCTCCGGCGACGACGAGATCACGATCGCCTCCAAGGGGCAATGGACCGACTATCAGATCTCCTTCACCTGGATGGCGGAGATCGAGGCGCTGCATCTGGCCTGCGCCTTCGACATGAAGATTCCGGAAGCGCGCCGCGCCGAGGTGCAGCGGCTGATCGCGGCCATCAACGAGCAGTTGTGGCTCGGCCATTTCGACATCTGGACCCATACCGGCATGGTGATGCACCGCCAGGCGCTGGTGCTGCCGGGCGGCATCACCGCCTCCGGTCCGCAATGCGAGAGCATGCTGGCCGGCGCCATCCACGCCTGCGAGCGCTATTTCCCGGCGTTCCAATTCGTCGTCTGGGCCGGCAAGTCGACCCAGGAGGCGATGGCGGCCGCGCTGTTCGATACGGAAGGCGAGGCGTAAGGCGGCGGCGCTTCCCCATCCCTGGTGTCGTCCCTGCGACGCAGGGACCCCTGCGCGAGCGCCTTTGGCGCTCGTCGCAAGCCGCGTGATGCCGGTGTGGCGCGCGATGCTTGTCGCCCTGCCCTCGCTCCACTAGAACCGCCGGTGGTTATGGGTCCCTGCGTTCCGCAGGGACGACAGCTTTGTTGTGGTGACAGCAGTGAGCAACAATCCCTTTCAACACCTCACCGGCACCCTCGTCCTCGCCGGCGCCGGCAAGATGGGCGGGGCGATGCTGACAGGCTGGCTGGCCGGCGGGCTCGATCCCGCGCGCGTCGTCGTGATCGAGCCGATGCCGTCGGCCGAGATCACCGCCCTCGCTGCGAACGGCATCCGCCTCAACCCGTCCGACGCTGCACCGGCCGAGGTCGTCGTCGTCGCCGTCAAGCCGCAGATGTTCCGCGCGGCCGGGCCGGCGCTGAAGCCATGGGTGAGCGAGTCCACGCTGGTGCTGTCGATCATGGCCGGCACGCCCATCATGGCCCTGCAGGAGGTGGTGGGCGGCGCGGTGGCGCGCGCGATGCCGAATACGCCTGCCGCGATCGGCCGCGGCATCACGGTGGCGGTGCCCGCCGGCAATGTCAGCGCCGCGCAGCGGGCACTGACGGATGCGCTGCTGCTCGCCACCGGCGCAGTCGAGTGGGTCGACGACGAGGCGCTGATGGATGCGGTGACCGCAGTCTCCGGCTCTGGTCCGGCCTATGTGTTCCTGCTTGCCGAGGAACTCGCCCGCGCCGGCGTGGCCGCTGGCCTGCCCGAGGCGTTGGCGACGCGGCTCGCGCGCGACACCGTGTCGGGCGCCGGCGAGTTGCTGCATCGCTCGGAGCTGTCCTCCGCAACCCTGCGCCAGAACGTCACCTCCCCCGGCGGCACCACCGCCGCAGCGCTGGCGGTGCTGATGGGCGCGGACGGTTTTCAGCCGCTGCTGGAGCGGGCGGTTGCGGCGGCCACGGCGAGGTCGAAGGAATTGGCGAAGTAGGGCCCCACTCCATCCTCCGTCATTGCGAGCGCAGCGAAGCAATCCAGAGTCGCGTGCGGGACTCTGGATTGCTTCGTCGCTTACGCTCCTCGCAATGACGGAGGCGGCCGCTACGGCACCGCAAACCGCTTCTTGAACTGCGCGACATTGATCAGGCCGCGGCCGTGGCGGCCGTCGCCGATCTTCGTCGCGCCATGATAGGCCTCGACCACGAAGCGGATGACGCGGCGCTCGACCTCGATCACCTCGGCCACGGTGCGGATGGTGGCGCCGACCGGCGAGGCCGCGAGATGCCGGACATTGACCTCGGTGCCGACCGTGACCCAGCCCGGCGGCAGCACCGGATTGATGGCGTCGCCCGACGTCATCTCCATCTCCAGGATCATCATCGGCGTCGCATAGACCATCGGCATATGAGGAACAAAGTGCCCGACCGTGCGCTCCGGCGGCACCACCAGCAGCCGCTCGGCGCGCATGCCCGGTTTGATGATCTCACGTGCGTCCATGATCGCTCCAAGTATGGCTGCTCCAAGTTCAGACGTCGTCCCGGACAAGCTGCGACGCGCGACAGCGCGGGCGTAGCGCCGATCCGGGACCCATACGCCGCGGCGGTCGTGATGGGCAAAAGGCCAATGACCGGCCTGCCTCGAACAGCTCCCCTGGGGGTATAGGTCCCGGCGTTCGCCGGGACGACAGCGGTGGTTGTCGAGAGCGATGTGATGGCCTCGCGTCGCCGGGACGACCAGCTACTTCTTCTGCTCGGCCAGGCGCTCGACGAAGGTCTTGCCGCCCTTCATCTTGTGCGTCAGCGGCGCCTCGTTGATCTGGATCACCACGGCTTCGGGATCGACGCCGAGATGCGTCACGAGCGCCTTGGTGATGTCGCGCATCATGTTGGCCTTCTGCTCGTCGGTGCGGCCGGCGGCCATGCTCACGGTGATCTCAGGCATTCGCGGTCTCCTCTATTTGCCGTGGTTCTCACGACAGACCTTTTCAAATCAATCCCTTTGGCTCTCGTCATCGCGAGGAGCGAAGCGACGAAGCGATCCAGGGCTTCTCCGACAGATCGTTCTGCTTGGCCCTGGATTGCTTCGCTTCGCTCGCAATGACGAGCCAAAATCGACAGCGTCGTTTGAAGTGATGGATGCGCGGGTCAAGCCCGCGCATGACGATCTACCCTACCCCCAGCTCACGTCATGGCGCGCGAGCACCTCGCGGACGCCGGCGACGAGTTCATCCTCCTTGGCTGAGAACTGCGCCGGACGGCTTTCGCGCCATTCCTGGTTGGAGGCGATCGCGGCCGCCGCCTTGGCGCCCTCGATCAGGTCCTTGATCTGCACCTCGCCGCGCGCCTTTTCGTCCGAACCCTGGATGATGACGCAGGGCGCGTTGCGACGGTCGGCATATTTGAGCTGGTTGCCCATGTTCTTCGGATTGCCGAGATAGAGCTCGGCGCGGATGCCGTGACTGCGCAGGGTCGAGACCATCTTCTGATAGTCGGCGATGCGATCGCGGTCGAACACGGTGACGACAACGGGCCCGAACGCCGGCCGCGTGTCGAGCTTGCCGAGCATGGTCAGCGCGGCCTGAAGGCGCGACACGCCGATGGAAAAGCCGGTCGCCGGCACCGGCTCGCCGCGGAAGCGCGAGACCAACCCGTCATAGCGACCGCCGCCACCGACCGAGCCGAACACGACCGGCTGGCCCTTCTCGTTGGGAATTTCGGCAAGCAGCTGCGCCTCGAACACCGGCCCCGTGTAGTATTCGAGACCGCGCACGACGGACGGATCGACCATGATCTGGCTCTGGTAGCCGGCGGCATCGACCAGGCGCGCGATCTCGACGAGCTCGTTCAGGCCGTCGACCGCGAGCTTCGAGTCGCTAAAGGTCTCGCGCAGCATGTCGACGATGCGGCGCGCGACGTCGTACTCACTCTCCTTGCGATCGGCATCGCCGGCGAGACGCTGCGCAACATCCTTGTCGCCGGCATAAGCGAGCGTCGGCGGCGCGACCAGCGCGCGCGCATTGACGAAGGTCTCGATCTTCCTGATCTGCGCGTCGTCGAGGCCGGCGCCCTTGGTGAAGTCGCCGCTGTCGTCCTTGCGGCCGGCGCCGAGCAGCTCACGCACGCCGCGTTCGCCGAGCCGGTCGAGCTTGTCGATCGCGCGCAGCACGGTCAGCCGGCGGCCGAAATTCTCGTCGCCGCCGAGGCCGATCGACTCCATGACGCCGTCGAGCACTTTGCGGTTGTTGACCTTGATCGCGTAGTCGCCGCGGGCAATGCCCAGCGCCTCCATCGTGTCGGCCGCCATCATGCACATCTCGGCATCGGCCGCCGGCGATGCGGAGCCCACCGTGTCGGCGTCGAACTGCATGAACTGGCGGAAGCGGCCGGGGCCCGGCTTCTCGTTGCGGAAGACGTAGCCGGAACGGTAGCTGCGATAGGGCAGCACCAGACTGTCGGTGCCGTATCTCTCGCCGACATAGCGCGCCAGCGGTGCAGTGAGATCGTAGCGCAGCGAGATCCACTGCTCGTCGTCGTCCTGGAACGAGAACACGCCCTCGTTCGGACGATCCTGGTCGGGCAGGAACTTGCCCAGCGCGTCGGTGTATTCGAACGCCGGCGTCTCCACCGGCTCGAAGCCGTAGCGCTCATAGACGGCGCGGATCTTCTCGACCATCTCGCGCGTGGCCGCGATCGCCGCGGGGCCGCGATCCTCGAGCCCGCGCGGCAGCCGCGCCTTCAGCTTCTGGGTTTTTTTGGGTTTGTCGGACATGGGGACCGGAACGTAGGGTGGGCAAAGCGCAGCGTGCCCACCATGGCTGGATGACGCCGTAGCGGTGGGCACGGCCCGCTTCGCGGCCCTTTGCCCACCCTACGGGATGGAATTCGTTGAAGGCTTTGGTAGCAGCCGAGACAGGGTGCAGCAACCCGCGGGGAGATCACACGCTAGCGCGTGACGCTGGCTTGAGCGTCTCAATGAAAGCCGAGCTTTTCGCCGCACGGACGGTGCGCCCCCTCCCCCCTTGCGGCGGAGGGTCGGGGTGGGGGGTCCACACGGGAAGTCTTTCCTGGGACCCCCACCCCCGACCCCTCCCCGCAAGGGGGAGGGGAGCGCAGCGTCAGCGCGGCCAGACTGTGCCCAGAACCTTCAAGCGCAAGGGAGCCCTGCCCTTCACTTCACATCCCGGATCCAGCTATGCGGATCGGGACTGCGGCCGTACTGGATGTCGACCAGCTGCTTGCGCAGGCCCATGGCGACCGGGCCGGCTTCGCCGCCGTTGATCAGGACGTCGCCGCTCGCCGAGCACACCTTGCCGATCGGCGAGATCACGGCGGCGGTGCCGCAGGCGAAGGCTTCCTTGAGCTTGCCGCTCTTGGCGTCCGCGCGCCACTGGTCGATCGAATACGCCTCCTCGCGCACCTCGCGGCCGGCGTCGCGCGCCAGCTTGATGATGGAGTCACGGGTGATGCCGGGCAGAATGGTGCCGAGCGGCGGCGTCGACAGCGAGCCGTCGTCGAACACGAAGAACACGTTCATGCCGCCGAGCTCCTCGACATAGCGGCGCTCGATCGCGTCCAGGAACACGACCTGGTCGCAGCCATGCGCGATCGCCTCGGCCTGCGCCTTGAGGCTCGCCGCATAATTGCCGCCGCATTTGACGCCGCCGGTGCCGCCGACGGCGGCGCGGGTGTAGTTCTCGGAGACCCAGATCGAGACCGGCGCCGGGCCGCCCTTGAAATAGGAGCCGACCGGCGAGGCGATGACCGCGAAGATGTATTCCGCCGACGGCTTCACGCCCAGGAATACCTCGTTGGCGATCATGAACGGGCGCAGATAGAGACTGCCCTCGCCGCCCGGGATCCAGGCGCGATCGATTTGAACGAGCCGCTCGACCGCCTCGATGAAAACCTCCGGCGGCAGCTGCGCCATCGCCATGCGCTCGGCCGAATTCCAGAACCGCTTGGCGTTGGCATCGGGGCGGAACAGGTTCACGCCGCCATCGTCGCGCTTGTAGGCCTTCAGCCCCTCGAAGATCTCCTGTGCGTAGTGCAGGACGGCTGCGGCCGGATCGAGCGGGAAGTTGGCGCGGGATTCGACGCGCGCGCTGTGCCAGCCCTTGTCCTGGCTGTACTGGACCACGGCCATGTGATCGGTGAACACCCGGCCGAAACCCGGGTTAGCGAGCCTGGTGGCGCGCTCCTGATCGGAGGTCGGGCTCGTCGAAGGCCTAATGTCGAATGTCAATGTCATGTCCTTGCTTCCCCCGCTCTGGTCGCCATTTGCGAGTTCTGGCGCCGACCCGTCCGTTCGGGCCGGTCGGCTTTTGAATTTCTGACCTGCCGCGACCGGCTTTTGAGCCGCTCTCCGGGCAAGCGTGTCACCACAGGACATGCTTTTGCGCCCGGCGGAAGTCCAGTATGGTTTGCCGAAATGCCGCTCGACATCACACGGTAGTTCCAAGCGCGGCCCAGGCTGCCCGTCCGGGTTGCCAAAGGCCCGTTATGACACGTCCTGAGACGATCGCCCGCCGATGAAACGACCTAAAATTTCGTAGCGGACGATTGTTTTGTAACATTGAACCGCAGAAACGTCAATATGGCTGACATAAATTTCTCGTCTCCGGTATTGAGCCCCGAACTGCGGGCCGTCGAGCCCCAAGCGGCCGACGGCGCTCCCCCGCTGCGCTGGGACATCATCGAGCTGCTGTTCTTCGCCTATCGCGATTTCGTCGGCGATGCGGATCATGAGCTGGAAGCATTCGGCTTTGGCCGCGCGCATCACCGCGTGATGCATTTCGTCACGCGCTATCCCGGCCTCAAGGTCGCCGACCTGCTGGACGTGCTGCGCATCACCAAGCAGTCGCTCGGCCGCGTGCTCAAGCAGCTGCTGGACGAGGACTACATCGTGCAGAAGACCGGCAACAATGATCGCCGGCAGCGCCTTCTTTTCGCCACGCCCAAGGGCGAGGCGCTGGTGGCCAAGCTCGCCGGATTGCAGACGCGACGCATCGACCGCGCGCTGGAGCAGATCGGACCGGCCGGCGCCGAGAAGGTCCGGCAATTCCTGCGCGCGATGATCGATCGCGACGACCCGGACAAGGTGTTGGAAGCGATTTTCAGGACGCCCCTGGCCGGCACGAATTCGGCCACCGCAAAGGAATGACCGTGACGATCGCCGCCATCGCCACCCGCACGCCGCAGACACCTGCCGACGACGCGCCGCATCTGCTGCTGGTCGACGACGACCGCCGCATCCGTGATCTCCTGTCGCGCTTCCTGCGCGGCGAAGGCTATCGCGTCACCACGGCGGCGAGCGCGAGCGATGCCCGCGCCAAGCTCACCGGGCTGCACTTCGACCTGCTGATCCTGGACGTGATGATGCCCGGCGAAAGCGGCTTCGATCTCGCCCGCTTCATCCGCACCCAGTCCTCGGTGCCGATCGTGATGCTGACGGCGCGGGCCGAGCCGGAGAGCCGCATCGAGGGCCTGCAGCTCGGCGCCGACGACTATGTCGCCAAGCCGTTCGAACCGAGAGAACTCGCGCTGCGCATCGGCAACATCCTCAAGCGCGCGGCGCCGCCGCCGGCCGAGGAGGTCATCGAGCAGATCACGTTCGGGCCGTTCGTCTATCATCTGGCGCGCGGCGAGCTGAAGCAGGCCGAGGAGATCGTCCACCTGACCGACCGCGAGCGCGAGATGCTGCGCATCCTCGCCAATGCCCGCGGCGAGACCGTCCCGCGCGGCGCGCTGACCGGCAACGGCACCGTCAACGAGCGCGCCGTCGACGTCCAGATCAACCGCCTGCGCCGCAAGCTCGAAAGCGACCCGGCCAATCCGCTGTTCCTGCAGGCCGTGCGCGGCATCGGCTACCGGCTGATGACGTCGGGTTGAGAGCGGGTTGATGATAGGCCGCTCCGACCACGTTGCTCTTCTCGCGCGTTGCGCCAGTGAGGACGCTCATTCTCTCCGGTTGGATTCGAGCTCTCACCCCGAGCGCGGTCTCAACCTCTCCCCGCCTGCGGGGAGAGGTCGGATTGCATCGTCAGATGCGATCCGGGTGAGGGAGTACAGGTCTCACCACGAACACCGCTCGTGCGCCCCCCCCTCACCCCAGCCCTCTCCCCGTAAGAACGGGGAGAGGGAGCGCACCGCCGTTGGCGCGGGAGCTACGTCTTCATCTTCGAAGCCGTCTGCGCTCACATCCTCACCGCGAGAGCAGAGAGGCCCTGCCCTCTCCCCGTCATTGCGAGCGAAGCGAAGCAATTCCCGCGATGACTCTGGATTGCTTCGCTTCGCTCGCAATGACGGCAGCAGCGAGAGCGCCCCCTCATGACCACGCTCGACACCGGCCTCACTCTCATCCGCACCGCATCGCGGCGGGTGTCGCGCGTCAACAGCGTGGTCGGCAATGCGTTCAAGGGCTGGATGCCGACCGGCCTTTATGCGCGCGCGCTGCTGATCATGATCGTGCCGATGGTGATCCTGCAGACCGTCGTCGCGGGCGTGTTCATGGAGCGCCACTGGAACACGGTGACGCGCCGCCTCTCCGCCGCCGTGGTGCAGGACGTCGCGGCGCTGATCGACATCTACAAGGGCTATCCGCAGGACAAGGACCGCACGCTGCTCCGCCGCATCGCGCAGCAGCGGCTGAACCTCGTGGTCGACTTCCTGCCCGCCGGCGACATGCCGCCGCCCGGACCCAAACCGTTCTTCAACCTGCTCGACCAGTCGCTGTCGAGCCAGATCGGCCGCCAGATCAGCAGGCCGTTCTGGATCGATACCGTCGGCCGCTCCAACCTGGTCGAGATCCGCATCGCGCTCGACGATGCCGTGATGCGCGTGTTCGCGCAGCGCGGCGCGGCCTACGCCTCGAACACCGACATCTTCCTGTTCTGGATGGTCGGCACGTCGTCGATCCTGCTGATCGTCTCGGTGCTGTTCCTGCGCAACCAGATCAAGCCGATCCTGCGGCTCGCCGATGCCGCCGAGAGCTTCGGCAAAGGCCGCGAGGTGCCGAACTTCCGGCCGCGCGGCGCGCGCGAGGTGCGGCGTGCGGCCCACGCCTTCCTGGAGATGAAGGCGCGCATCGAGCGCACCCTCGAGCAACGCACGGCGATGCTGGCCGGCGTCAGTCACGACCTGCGCACCATCCTGACCCGCTTCAAGCTGGAGCTGGCGCTGCTCGGCGACAGTCCCGAGATCGACGCCATGCGCAAGGACGTCGACGAGATGTCGCACATGCTGGAGGACTATCTGGCGTTCGCGCGCGGCGACAATGGCGAGATCGCGCAGCCGACCGACATCTCCAATGCACTCGAGGAGCTGCGCAGCGACGCCGAGCGCAACGGCCATTCCGCCACGGTGTCGTTCCATGGCCTGCCGGTGGTCACGGTGAAGCCGCAGGCGCTGAAGCGCTGCCTCGGCAATCTCGTCTCCAATGCCGCGCGCCATGCCGATGCGATCGCCATCACCGGCCATCGCGATCACCGCTATCTCACCATCACCGTCGACGATGACGGCCCGGGCATCCCGGCCGCCATGCGCGAGGAGGTGTTCAAGCCGTTCCTGCGCCTCGACGACGCGCGCAACCAGGACGAAGGCGGCACCGGCCTCGGCCTCGCCATCGCCCGCGACATCGCCCGCTCGCACGGCGGCGACATTACGCTGGGCGACAGCCCGATGGGCGGCCTGCGCGCGAGCGTGCGGATTCCGGTGTAGCCCTCGCCAGTTCGGCTCATTCCTGCGCGATGACAGCGTCGAGCCACGCGCAGTTCAGCGGCGGCACATTGGGGTCGGGCACGCGAACGCCGCGCGCAGCAGCGGACAGCCGCATGTCGCGCAGGCGCTTGCGCGGCTCGTCCGGCAGGTACAACCGCTCGTGTCCCCACAATGACGGACCGTCGAAGGTCTCATGCGGCTGCCAGGTCGTGGGATCGATCACCCGGCCGCCCCAGCCATATTCGATGAAGAATCCCGAGGGCGTGTTGACGTAGAACGAGGTCATGTGGTCGTTGGTGTGACGGCCCAGCGTGTAGGCCACGCGCCCGTCGTCGAGCTGCGCCAGGTCATAGCCCTGGCCGACATCGTCGAGGCTGCCGAGCTCCACCATGAAATGATGCAGCGTGCGGCGGCCGGAGCCGACCATCGCAAAACTGTGGTGGCGGCCGTTGACGTGGAAGAAATACAGCTTGTACGGCGTCAGGCCGAAGTCGGACACCTGGAAGCCGAGCAGGTCGCGATAGAACGGCAGCAGCGGCTCGACCTCCTCGACGTTGAGCACCACGTGTCCCATGCCAAGCGCCCCGGTGCGAAAGCCGGAGATCGGACGTCCCGGCCTGAAGGGATCCGAGGCGACGGCTGCTCCCCAGAACACCTCGATCATGTTGCCGGCGGGATCCTGAAAGCAGATCAGCTCGGTGACATGACGCTCGTCGGCCAGTGCCTGCGAACCGCTGATGACCTTCACGCCGTTGTCTTCGAGCCGGCCCGCCAGGCGCGCGAGCGCGGCGGCGTCGCCGACCTCCCAGCCCATGACGGCGAGCCCGCCATCGCCGCCGCCATCGACGATCAGCCGCTGCTTGCGGTCGTCCATGCGGTAGGCCTGCATCCCGGCCGCGCGATCGATGCGCTGCATCCCGAGCAGCTCGGTCGCCATCCGTCCCCACTGCTCCGCTTGCGACGACTTGATGCCGATGTAACCCAGCGCCGTGATGTCCATCTTGTTTTCTCCCGAAAGGCGCGGGCGGAATATTCGTATCAGCTCCGCGCGGTCCTGCAGTAGACTGCCGCCCCTGCATCCGGCTCGCGTTCTCAAGACGGTATCGGCGGACGGAAACGAAGAACAGGGAGGATTTTCCAGGTGTCCAAGCAACGGACGCGATCTCCGCAAGCCCGTCCTGCGGAGGGTGTCCGCGCCTTCAAGCGGGGCCTCGACGTGCTGCGCGCGGTCAATCGGTCCGGCGGCATTCGCGCCGGCGACGTCGCCCGCCTGCTCGATCTGCCGCGGCCCACGGTCTATCGTCTGCTCGAAACACTGGAGGAGCTCGGCTACGTCGCGCGCAGCGCCAGCGACGACCGCTTCCGGGTGACGCGCCATGCGCTGAGCCTCGGCGACGGCTATGATCCCGGCACCGTCATCTGCCAGGCGGCCGCGCCCTATCTCGCCGAGCTCAGCCGCACCCTGGTCTGGCCCGTCGACCTGTCGACTTATGAGAACGGCGCGATGGTCATCCAGGAGACCACGCATGCGCGCAGCCCGCTCTCGATCGATCGCAGCATGATCGGCAAGCGGCTGCCGATGCTGCGGACCTCGGCCGGCCGGGCCTATCTGGCCGCCTGCCCGCCCGCCGAGCGCGACCTCATCATCAATCACCTGCGACGCATCGAGGATGCCGAGGACGTCTCCTTCCTGGCGCCCGAGCGGCTGCAGCGCATGGTGACGGAAACGGCTCAGCGCGGCTATGCGATCCGCAACGAGGGTGAATTCAATCCGAAGACGTCGTCGATCGCGGTGCCGATCGTACGGGACGACGTCGTGTTCGGCTGCATGTCGATCATCTGGATCCGCTCCGCCATGAGCCTGGAGGAGGCTGTCGCTCAATACGCGGCGCCGTTGCGCGACGCCGCAGCCGCTATTCCCGTCGAGCGTTAAGCGTCCGCAGGGCGGACAGTTCGTGACCGCGCCTTGAAGCTGCGAGGCGGTTGCGGATCAGATGCGACCATGAGCAACACGGGCGCACACTCTCAAAATTTCGACGTCGTCATCGTGGGTCGCGGACCGGTCGGCTCGACGCTCGCCAATCTGCTCGGCCTCTGCGGCATCCGCACCCTGATCCTGGAGCGCGAAGCCAAGACCTATCATCTGCCGCGCGCGGTGCATTTCGACGACGAATGCATGCGCGTGTTCCAGACCATCGGCCTCGCCGACGCCATCCTGCCCCATCTCAGCTTGAGTCCCGGCATGCGCTTCGTCGATGCGGAGGGCCGGTTGCTGCTCGACTGGCCGCGCCCGCGCGAGCTGACGGCGATGGGCTGGAATCTGAGCTACCGCTTTCACCAGCCAGACCTCGAAGCCGTGCTCAACAATGGCCTGGAGCGCTGGCCGCATGTCGAACTTCGCACGCGCTGCGATGTGTTCGCGCTGGAGCAGGACCACAACGGCGCCCGCGTTCGCTATGAGGATCTCGCCACCGGCCGGCTCGTCGACATCTCCTGCGCCTATGTGGTCGGCTGCGATGGGGCGCGCTCGCTGGTGCGCCGCTTCATCGGCTCGGCGCTGGACGATCTCGGCTTTCACGAGCGCTGGCTGGTCTGCGACGTGCTGCTGAAGCAGGAGCGGCCCGATCTCGGCGATTTCAGCGTCCAGCACTGCAATCCACAGCGCCCCGCGACCTATATTCGCGGCACCGGCAACCGCCGGCGCTGGGAAATCGCGGTTCACCCTGACGAGGACACGGTCGACATCACCCAACCGGCTCGCGTGTGGGAGCTGCTCTCGCCCTGGCTCCGGCCCGCAGAGGCCGAGATCGAACGCGCCGCCGTCTACACGTTCCACTCCGCAGTGGCCCAGCAATGGCGCGCCGGACGGTTCCTGCTCGCAGGCGATTCCGCACATCAAACTCCGCCCTTCCTCGGTCAGGGCATGTGTGCCGGCATTCGCGACGCAGCCAACCTCGCATGGAAGCTGGCCCATGTGATCGCCGGCAAGACAACGCCCGATCTTCTCGACACCTATCAGAGCGAACGCGCGCCGCATGTGCGCGAATTCATCGAGCTCGCGATCCGGCTGGGTGGGCTCATCAACACCAAGGCGGTCGAGGCGGCGCTTGCGACCGGCACGGCACAGGGCGACGGCCAGCTCAAGCTCGACGTGCAGAAGCCGGCGCTCGGCCCGGGCCTTGCCTGCGGCGAACGCAGCATGACGGGAAGACTGGCGCCGCAATTCCGCAGCCGTGATCACGGCCGCAGCGACGACCGCGTCGGCTATCGCTTTGCGCTGCTCTGCCGGTCCGGTCTCGGGACCGCAATTATCGAGCAGCATCATGCCCGCCTGACGGCCGCTGACGTCGCCGTCATTTGCGGCGAGGAAGCTGGCGGCCTCGACGGCTGGCTCGATCAGCACGGCTTCGACGCCGTGCTGATGCGCCCCGACCGCTACATCCTGGGTGCTGTCCGCACGGGCGAAGATCCCGCGGCGCTGTTGTCAGGCCTCGCCTTCCTCGCACCGCTGCCGAGCGCGGCCTGAGCGTTTCCGTTCTTTTTGAGAGGGTTCACGTATGAAGCTGGTTTCCTTTGTGATCGACGGGCGTCCCGGATACGGCGCGGTGAAGGGAGACGGTGTCGTCGACCTCTGCCGGCGGCTCCCGGCGAAGAGCCTGCGCGCGCTGCTCGAGGCGGATGCGCTTCGCGACGCCGCCGCGCTGCTCGCGTCCGAACAGGTCGACTATCCGCTCGATGCGATCGCCTTTGCGCCCGTCATCCCAGATCCCGGCAAGATCATCTGCGTCGGCCTGAACTATCGTGACCACGTCGCCGAGACCGGGCGGACCGTCACCGAGAAGCCTGCGCTGTTCGCGCGCTTTCCGACCAGCCAGGTCGGCCATCTGCAGCCGATCGTTCGCCCTGCTGTCTCCGATCATTTCGACTACGAAGGCGAGCTCGCCCTGGTGATCGGGAAAGCCGGCCGGCATGTCCGGCGCGAGGACGCGCTCACCCACATCGCCGGCTATTCCTGCTACAATGAAGGCAGCATCCGCGACTGGCAGCGCCATACGTCGCAATTCCTGTCGGGCAAGACCTTCGACAAGTCCGGCGCGTTCGGTCCCTGGCTGGTCACCGCTGACGAAATCCCCGAGCCGTCCAAGCTGACGCTGCAGACCCGTCTCAATGGCGAGACCGTGCAGCGGACCACCACGGATCTCCTCATCACCGATGTGCCTGATCTGATCGTCTATTGCTCGACGATCATGACCTTGCTGCCGGGCGACGTGATCGTCACCGGCACGCCGGGAGGCGTCGGCTTCAAGCGCACGCCACCGCTGTTCATGAAGCCCGGCGATACGGTCGAGGTCGAGATCTCCGGCATCGGCGTGCTGCGCAATCCCGTGGCCGCCGAACCGGCAGCCTGACTCTTCGCCTCGCGGACAACCGCGAGGCGCACCAACCAAACACGACATAACAAACAAAGTCGTTGAATCCGGGGAGGATCATCATGTCGCGCCGTCTCACATCCGGCATCGCTCTGCTGTTGCTGGTTGCAGGCTCATCCGCGCAGGCCGAAATCAAAGAGAAAGCCATCCGGATCGGCGTGCTCACCGACATGACCGGCATCTTCGCAACCGCGATGGGCCCCGGCTCGGTGGAGGCGGCGCGGATGGCGGCCGAAGAGTTCGGCGGCAAGATCAACGGCCGGCCGATCGAGATCCTGCAGGCCGACCATCAGAACAAGCCGGATATCGCGGTCTCGATCGCCCGGCGCTGGTTCGAGCAGGACGGCGTGCAGGCGATCGCCGACGGCGGCAGCTCCGGCGCGGCGCTTGGCGTCCAGGAGCTGGTGCGCAGCAATGGCAGGATCTTCCTGATCTCGGGGGCGGGCGCCAACCAGCTCACCGACGAGGCTTGCGCCCCGACCTCGGTGCAATGGACGCACGACGCCTATTCGACCGCGACCGCGGTCGTGTCGGGCATCATGCAGACCAGCAAGGAGCCATGGTTCTTCATCACCGGCGACTACGCATTCGGCCATTCGGTCGAGGCGACCGCGCGGGCCCGCATCGCCGCGCTCGGCGGCACCGTCGCAGGCAGCGTCAAGGCGCAGCTCGGCACGCCGGATTACGGCTCGTTCCTGCTGCAGGCCCAGGCCTCCGGCGCCAAGATCCTGGCGCTCAACGTCGCCGGCGACAACGCCACCGCGATCAAGCAGGCCGAGGAATTCGGGCTTGCGGCGCAGGGCATGAAGATCGTGCCGATGTCGTTCCAGAACGTCGACATCGAAGCCATCGGCCTCAAGGCGACGCAGGGCGATCTCATCGTCACCAGCTTCTTCGAGGATGCCTCTCCCGCCGCGCGCCGCTTCTCCGACGCGTTCTACGCGCGCCGCAAGGCAATGCCGTCACAGATCCAGGCCGGGGTCTATTCGGCCGTGCGGCACTATCTGCAGGCGGTGAAGGATGCCGACAGCGATGACGGCGCGAGCGTGATGGCGAAGATGAAATCCACGCCGGTCTCGGACGCCTATGCGGACCATGGCCAGATCCGCGACGACCAGCGCATGGTGCACGACCTGTACCTCGTCCAGGTCAAGACGCCGGCCGAATCCAAGGCGCCCTGGGACTTCGTCAAGCTGGTGACGAAGATCGCTCCCGATCAGGCGTTTCGTCCGCTCGACCGCAGCAAATGCAGCCTGGTCGGCAAGTGAGCACATGAGCGACCAGGCATGATTCCGAACCATCAGCGCGCCGTGATCATCACCGCCGCCGGCGGCCCCGAGGTCCTGTCGGAGCGGCAGGACTGGCCGGTCCCGGCGCGCCTCGGACCCGACGACGTGCTGATCGAGGTCGCCGCCGCCGGCATCAACCGTCACGACTGCAACCAGCGCGCCGCCGGGCCGTCGCGGGAGCCCAATCCCGTGCCGGGGTTGGAAGCCTCGGGGCGCATCGTGGCCTGCGGCGCCAACGTTCACCCGGAGCGACTGGGTGAAGCGGTGATCGCGCTGACCGACGGCGGCTCATACGCGCAATACGTTGCCACCGATCAGCATCTTGCACTGGACTTGCCGAACGGCCTCGACTGGATCCAGGGCGCCGCCCTGCCCGAGGCGATGTTCACGACCTGGTTCAACTTCTTCGAGCTGATGCGCATGGCGCCCGGGGAGACGGCCCTGATTCATGGCGGCAGCAGTGGTGTCGGCACCATCGCGATCCAGCTGCTGCGCGCGCTCGGTCATCCGGTCTTTGCCACCGCCGGCACCGCGGAGAAGCGCGCCGCGGCGCTCAGGCTCGGCTGCAGCGCCGTGTTCGACTATGCCGATCCCGATCTCGCCGGGCAGATCCGCGCGGCGACGGGGAAGCGCGGCGTCGACTGCATCCTCGACACCTCCGCAGGCGCTCACATCGCGCAGGACCTTGCTGCGCTCGCGATGGGCGGACGGATCGCCCTGCTGTCGGCTGGAGGCGGGAAAGACCTCGGAGTGCCACTGCGCAGCCTGATGGCGCGCCGGGCCAGCATCACCGGCGCATTCCTGCGGTCGACGCCGCTCGATCTCAAGCGGCGCATCGCAACCGACCTGAGGCAACGCATCTCACCCCTTCTCGGAACGGCCATTCGGCCGCACATCGACAGGACCTATCGCCTGTCCGAGGCAGCCGATGCGCACGAACGCATGGAGACGAGCCGACACATCGGGAAGATCGTACTTCGCGTCCGCGGATGAGCGCCAACCCACGTCTCTGCGCTCGCCACGCGCAACGAGCGCACGCCTACTGCTTCACGCCCGGGATCAGGGCCTTCAGCTTGTTCATGTCCTTGACGTTCATCTTCATGCCGCCGGGCATCACGATGTCGCCGGGTTTCTGGTCGGGTTTGCAGGCCCCGAGCCACTTGGCCTCGATCGTCATCGCCGTGTCCTTGCCGGCGGGGCCGGTCGTGCCGCCCTGGATGTGCGAGCTGGTCTTGACCGTATAGGCCGAGTTGAAATCACCGGTGATCTCGGCATGCGAGGTCGTGTTCATGCCGCCGAAGCTGCAGACGGAATCGCTGACATAGCCGGCCGCGGTCTTCTGGATGTCCTGCTTCGAGCAGGCCTGCTGCGCCATCGGCGAGGCCATGTTGTTCATGTCCTTGTCGGTGGTCTCGTCGGTGCAATGCTGCATGGTCATTTCCGGCAGCTGGCCACCGGACCTGATCATCTTCAATTCCCACAGGCCGGGCTTGCGCACCGGCAAATCGAGCGCAACGGCGGTGCCAGCCGCCCCGCCGAGCACGCCGAAACAGAGCAGTCCGAGAGCGAGGCGATGGCGTGTCATGATCGTGTTCCGGCTTGATGTCGATCGGCGGACCGATGACGCCGAATCATGGCGTTAGTAGAGCGTCCGCAGCGGCCGCTGCGCCGAGCCATATGGCACCCAGCGGCAGGCGAACGACACGTAGCCGCCATAGCGGGCGTCGACCGCCAGGAATTTGGCGACCTTGCCATAGGAGGCGCAGTGATCGACCGCGACCTGGCGCGCATCCGTGGTCTGGGCCAGCGGGTAGGCGATGATGCCGCCGGTGTCGTTGCCCCTGAAGGCCGGCACCGTGTCGGCCGATGCCGGCGCCGCGGCGAGCACCGCCACAGCGGCCAACAGGCCGGCAGCCTTGACGACTCGGGCGTTCGCGGTCCCGACCTTTAGCATCCGCATTGCATTCTCCTTCGCGCTGGTGTGCCATCCTAAAGGTCCTGTCCGGCCAAGAAAAGAACACCGGCCTCGCGTTAACAGGACTAATCGTGGAGTGTTGCCGCGTTGCACTTGACCTCCTGTGGCCGCCGCGGCACGGTCCACGCTCCCGGATCAGCCTTGCGGACGGCCCATGCGTGACTTCAGCACACCTTTCAAGACGATCGGCGCCAAGACGACCGGCGCTGCCGGCGGCGCGCTGCTCGCGGCCATGATCGCGACCGCGCCGGCCCACGCCGCCAACCCGCTCGAGATGAACTTCTGGCTCTCCGGCCCCAAATATGAAGGCCGGGTCGCCCCCTGCGAGGCGGCAATCCCGACCATCGTCTCGCGCTTCCAGGACAAGGAAAGCACCTTCTGGAATTCCTCGCTGACGATCACCGGCGTCGCCAACGTCCGCGAGATCGCCTTCCGGTCCTGGCAGTCCGACAACATCCCGCGCCGGTTCTGCACCGGCAGCGTGATGGTCAGCGACGGCAAGGTGCGGACGCTGAATTATTCGATCATCGAGGATGGCGGCTTCGCCGGTTACGACCAGGGCGTCGAGTTCTGCGTCGTCGGCCTCGACCGCAACTGGGCGTTCAACCCGGCCTGCCGCGCCGCCAAGCCCTGATCACGGCAACGACTATGCGCTGGAACGGCTGCCGCTCGGCAGCCGTTTTTGTTCTTGTAATGTTCCAAGGCATTGGTAAGTTCCTGGAATAGTCCAGGGAGTTCGCCATGTTCGATTGCCTGCGCCGCCCCGCCCGCCTCGCCACAACGATCGCCTGTTTCGCGCTGCTGCTCGGCGCTCTCGCCGCTGCGCCAGTGGCGGCCCAGGACCGCCGCCAGAACGCGCCGGGCGCGTTCGACTTCTACGTGCTGTCGCTGTCCTGGTCGCCGTCCTTTTGTGCCGAGGCCGAAGAGCGCGGCGGCCGCGGCAGCCGCTCGCAGCAATGCAGCGGACGGCCCTACTCCTTCGTCGTGCACGGGCTGTGGCCGCAATACGAGGCCGGCTATCCGGAATATTGCGAGCAGCCTTCGCCACGCCTGCCGCGCAACATCATGACCTCCATGCTCGATTTGATGCCGGCGCCGGGCCTGATCTACAACGAGTGGGACAAGCACGGCACCTGCGCCGGCCTGTCGGCGAAGAGCTATTTCGAGACCATCCGCAAGGCCCGCGCCGCGATCAAGATCCCGCAGGAATTCCTCGACCTGACGGAGGCGAAGACGGTGTCCCCAGCCGCCATCGAGGACGCCTTCATCAAGGTCAATCCCAAGCTCACGACATCGGCCATCGCCGTGACCTGCAACCGCACGCGGCTCAGCGAGATCAGGATCTGCCTGACCAAGGACCTCGAATTCCGCAACTGCGACGAGGTCGACCGCCAGGCCTGCCGGCGCGACGAGGTCAACATGCCGCCGATGCGCGGCGGATAGCCCGCCTTCGCCAAGCGGCCGCCGCGTAGCGTCCTCCGCCGCGGCGGCGGGCGTGGCCTCAACGACGGGGTACCCTTTTCACGCGGAACGGCGTAACCCCAATCGCATGAACTACCGACACGCCTTTCACGCCGGCGGCTTCGCCGACGTCATCAAACACATCGTGCTGACGCGCATCCTGGTCTACCTCCAGGACAAGCCGGCGGCGTTCCGGGTGATCGACACCCATGCCGGCGCCGGTCTCTATGATCTCACCGGCGACGAGGCGACGCGCAGCGGCGAGTTCCTGACCGGCATCGCGCGGCTTCTGCAGGCGCGGCTGTCGGATCAGGCCTATGCGCTGGTCGCGCCCTATCTCGACATCGTCCGATCGTTCAATCCGACCGCCGAGCTCGTCGCCTATCCCGGCTCGCCGCTGATCGCCCGCGCACTGCTGCGGCCGCAGGACCGCATGACCCTGTGCGAGCTGGCGCCCGGTCCGCGCAAGCAGCTGATCGATTCGCTGCGCCGCGATACGCAGGCCCGCGTCGTCGATCTCGACGGCTGGATTGCCCTGCCCGCCTTCGTGCCGCCGAACGAGCGCCGCGGCGTGGTGCTGATCGATCCGGCGTTCGAGGCGAAGGATGAGTTCGAGCGCCTCGCCGACCGCTTCGCTGCGGCCTTCGCGAAGTGGACGACCGGTATCTACGTGCTGTGGTATCCGGTCAAGAGCCGGCGCGCCACCGAGCAGCTCGCGGACCGCGTCGCGCATTTCGCAGCTGCGGCCAAGCCGCCCGGCAAGGTGCTGCGGATCGAGTTCAGCGTGGCCCCGCAGATCGAAGGCGAGGTGCTGACCTCGACCGGGCTGCTCGTCGTCAACCCGCCCTGGACTTTGCATGATGAGCTCAAGCTGATCCTGCAGGAGTTGCAACGGCCGCTCGGCCAGGGCGGCCCCGCACGCTTCAGGCTGGACATCCCCAAAGCTTGAAGCGGGCGCTGGTCGAAAAGCCATAGGCAATCGCCGCGGAACCGTATTACAGTGGTTGATTGTAAGACTGGCTTTACGTTCCGCTTCCGCGAATGGTTGCGGCGGGGTGATCAAGGCCTAACAAGATCCGACGATCCGGCGTGGCGAGCGCTGGGCGTTAAGGTGGCCAACGCTTTCCGATCAAAGTGATGTCCGGTCGGACGCTGCGCAAAGCGCGCAGTGGAGGAAGCATTGCGGGGGAGGAGTTTCCCGATGGCCATGACTGGGACAGTCAAGTTCTTCAATGGTGAGCGCGGCTACGGCTTCATCAAGCCGGACGACGGTGGACGCGATGTGTTCGTGCACATCACGGCGGTGGAGCGCGCGGGCCTGAAGGATCTGACCGAAGGACAGCGTATCAGTTTCGAGGTCGAGCCGGACAAGAAGGGCAAGGGCCCGAAGGCCGTGAACCTGGTGCTGTCGTCGTAGACTAGGCCCGCTCGACCACGGCCGCATCCGAGCGGTCGGTCGCAGCGGGCGCATCGACGTCAATTCATCCGTTGGTCTGGAAGCCGTTGGTCGGGAAGCTGCCGGCGGCCCCGCCGGCTTGCGCGCGGGGCGTTGCTGCCCGCGACGGCGCGCGCCTTCACGCCGCAGATCCGCGAGACAGAAAAATCCCGGCCGCGCGAGCGGCCGGGAGGTTGTCGTTCGACGTTTCTTCTTCCTATCCCGTGTCGCTATCAGAAGTGGAAGTTGATGCCTGCGCGCACCACGCCAGACCGATAGTCGTTCTTCGCCCCCGTGATCACGAAATTGCTGCTGTCGAGATCGACATAGAGATACTCGATCTTGGCGCTCCAGTTCTGCGCCAGGCCGAATTCGGTGCCGACGCCGAGCGTCCAGCCCACCGTGGTGTGCGATTCCGAAAGACCGAAGGTCTCCGCGCGCAACGAGCCGAAGGCGAGACCGCCGGTGCCGTAGAACAGGATGTTGTTGAAGGCGTAGCCGGCGCGGCCGCGAATGGTGCCGAACCAGGGGTTCGAGAACTTCCACGGCGCGAAGGTGTCGTTGGCGCCGGTGATGTTGATGTCCCCCTCCGCGCCGAACACCCATGGCCCGGTCTGCCAGTTGTAGCCGGCCGTCAGCCCGCCTGCGAGGCCGGACGGCTTTGTCGGGTTGTTGGCGACCGAGCCCCATTCATAGCCCAGCGTGCCGCCGAGATAGGGCCCGGCCCAGCTATAGGCGTTCAGGGGTTGGTTCACCGTATAGGGCGCGCGCCGCCCGTAGTTGAAATCGGCGGCCTGCGCCGTCATCGATCCCAGAGCCGCCACGGCGGCCGCACCGACCATGAACCTTTTCATCGCTCACTCCACGCAACTCGCCGTGTCCCACCGGGCCTGCGCCGCGCGATCCGATGCGGGGCCGGTGTGGTTACGGAACTCCATCTTTTTTCGTGAGCATTTATCGAGAGTTTTAGGTTAAGCCGTTGTTAAGCCCGGTTACCCGCCGATTAATGTGCTTAACGGAGCGTTACCGCGGCGCCTGTGCATGGCGCGTCCCCGCGCTGGCGGGAGCGGCTGCGAACGCTTAATTTGCTGGACATGACCACCGACAGCTCCGATCCACCCAAGGCGCCGGCGCCCGCCAGCCGCCGTGGCACGGCCGACCTGCCGCCCGAGCCCTTCGATACCCCCGATCTCGATCCCGCCGCCCCTGCTGCGGACGAGGACGACGAGGCACGCCTGCCGGAGCTGACCGAGGAGAGCCTGGAGGCGGTCGGCGAAGGCCCGCTCGCGACCGGCCATGCCGCGATCGAGAACGCCGTCCGGCTGGCGCCGACCTCGCCCGGCGTCTACCGCATGCTCAATGCGGCCCACGACGTGCTCTATGTCGGCAAGGCCAAGAACGTCAAAAAGCGCCTGTCGTCCTATGCGCGCGCCAACGCGCCGCTGCCTGCGCGCATCCTGCGCATGATCGCGGCCACCGTGACCGTCGAGATCGTCTCCACGACCACGGAGACCGAAGCGCTGCTGCTGGAAGCCAATCTCATCAAGCAGCTCAAGCCGCGCTTCAACGTGCAGCTGCGCGACGACAAGTCATTCCCCTACATCCTGATCACCGGCGACCATTGGGCGCCGCAGATCCTCAAGCATCGCGGCGCGCAGTCCAGGCCAGGGCGCTATTTCGGCCCGTTCGCCTCGGCGGGCGCCGTCAACCGCACCATCACGGCGCTGCAGCGCGCGTTCCTGATCCGCTCCTGCACCGATTCGTTCTTCGAGAGCCGCACCCGTCCCTGCCTGCTGCACCAGATCCGGCGCTGCGCCGGTCCCTGCACGCAGGAGATCGACTTCCCCGGCTATACCGAGCTGGTGCGCGAGGCGACCGACTTCCTGTCCGGGCGCAGCCAGGCGGTGAAGGCGCTGCTCGCGACCGAAATGGAGAAGGCGTCAGGCGAGCTCGAGTTCGAGACCGCGGCCGTCTATCGCGACCGTCTCGCGGCGTTGTCGGCGATCTCGTCGCAGCAGGGCATCAATCCGCGCACCGTCGAAGAAGCCGACGTGTTCGCGATCCACCAGGAGGGCGGCTATTCCTGCGTCGAGGTGTTCTTCTTCCGCACCGGCCAGAACTGGGGCAACCGCGCCTACTTCCCGCGTGCGGAGAAGAGCTATCTGCCGGAGGAGGTGCTGTCGGCTTTCATCACGCAATTCTACGACGACAAGCCGCCGCCGAAGCTGATCCTGCTGTCGCACGAAATCGAGGAGGCCGAGTTGCTCGCCGAGGCGCTGTGCGTCAAGGCCGGCCACAAGGTCGAGGTCTCCACGCCGAAGCGCGGCGAGAAGAAGGAGCTGGTTCAGCACGCGCTGACCAATGCCCGCGAGGCGCTCGGCCGCAAGCTCGCGGACACCGCGACGCAGAGCCGTTTGCTGGAGGCGATGACCGCGACGCTGGCGCTGCCGCACACCCCGAAGCGCATCGAGGTCTACGACAACAGCCACATCCAGGGCACCAACGCGGTCGGCGCGATGATCGTCGCCGGCCCCGACGGCTTCATGAAGAACCAATACCGCAAGTTCAACATCAAGTCGGAGGGGCTGAGGCCCGGCGACGACTACGGGATGATGAAGGAGGTGCTGCAGCGCCGCTTCAAGCGGCTGGTCGCGCCGTCCGAGAAGGATGTCGCCCGCGCCGCGAAAGAGGACGACGTGCCGCAATGGCCTGATCTGGTCATCATCGACGGCGGCCGCGGCCAGCTCAACGCCGTCCGCGAGATTTTCACCGAGCTCGGCGTCACCAACGTCGCGCTGATGTCGGTCGCCAAGGGCCCGGATCGCGACGCCGGCCGCGAGACGCTGTTCATCCCGGAGCGCGAGGCGATCAAGCTCGAGCCGCGCGACCCCGTGCTGTATTTCATCCAGCGGCTGCGCGACGAGGCGCATCGCTTCGTCATCGGCTCACACCGCAAGCTGCGCAAGAAGGACATCCGCGAGGCAGGGCTGCAGGAGATCCCCGGCATCGGCCCCTCGCGCAAGCGCGCACTGCTGCACCATTTCGGCACCCTGAAGGAGATCGAGCGCGCCTCGATCGCCGACCTCGGCAAGGTGCCGGGCGTCTCCGCGGAGAGCGCGCGGAAGATTTTTGAGTACTTTCACAGCAACGCGAGCTGACGGAGGCCTTGCTCCGTTCGCGACCGCCGCTCAGAACGGCTTGACGACGACGAGGACAGCGATCGCAGCCGTGCTACCGACGATCAGCGGCGGCAGATGAGAGAACCAGCGCGGCGCCGGCGCCTCGGACCGCGCGAGCCGCCGCAGCATCCCCGCGAGCACGCCGTGCAGCGCGGACAGCGCGACCACGACACCGAGCTTGACCGTCAGCCACAGCGAACCGAACCATTGGCCTTGCGTGGCGAGTGCAAGCCCTGCGCCCCACACGATGAGCATGGCCGGCGTGGTGACGCGCCGATCCCATCGGCTGACGAATTCGATCATGACGTTGCTGCCTGCCGCATCCACCTTGGCCGCATGCACCGCGATGGTCATCGCGGCGGCCAGCATCCCGCCGCTCCAGCACAGCACCGCCGCGACGTGCAGTGCCTTGAGCCACTCATAGATCATGGCGCGACCAGCCGCGTCTCGCGTCGAGCCAGGACGCGGGCATTGACGAAGCCGCCGAACGGCACCAGCGCAGCGATCGTCATCCGGATGATCTCCGCTCGCGACCAGCCGCCACTGGTGGCAAGCTGGATCAGCATCCAGACGTAGGTCAGGAAGGCGAGACCGTGGATCGGCCCCATGATGCGGGTCGCGATCGCGAAGCCGGCAAGATGTTTCAGCGGCACCGCGACGAGCACCAGCAGCAGCAGCGTGCTGCCTTCGATCAGCGAAAGCGCGCGCATCCGCTTCAGTTGCGACAGCTCCTCGGCGTGGTCCGGGGATGTCATCATTCGACCTCCTTCAGCACCTTTTCGACCTGGGCGAGCCGCAGCTCGATCTGCCCGAGACTGCCCTTGAGCGCAGCGAGCAGCTCGGCGCTGGTCTCCTGCGACCGCACGGCTCGCTCGGTCAGCGCGCGATAGCTCTCTTCCGTCGCGGCCTGCAGTCCGGCCTGCCGGGCGGCCGCGAAATACTTCATCGCAAACACCAGGATGATGGTGACGAGGATGAGGATCGTCACGAGCAGGAAGATGGCGGCCTTGTCAGCCATGTTGGTCTCCTTCCGGTTTGATGGAGGATGGGACGACGGACAGCGTCTCGACGGCTTCGGCGATCGAGGACGGCGTCAGGGCGATCTCGAAGGGAGCGACCTCGAAGTAGTTCAGCGCCTTGCCGTCGGCAGAGAGCTCCAGCCGGCTGGTGACGAGTCCCGCCTCTTCGAGCTTGCGGAGATGCAGGTGCAGCAACGGCCGGCTGATCCCGAGCTCGCGCGCGAGCTGGCTGACATAGGTCCGCCCCTTGTTCTGAAGCGCCGCCAGCACCCGCAGCCGATGCGGATTGGCCAGCGCCGCCAGCCTGTCCAGCAGTTGATCGCCCGTGTTCGGCACGCGCCGCGCTCCACCTGTCATGATTTTCTTACAGGTAGAGAGCGCCAGCGTCAATCATCTCAAACATATGTCAGCAAAATATTTCACATGACGCTTCGGTTCGTGATCGACGGCACCGCGAGCTGCCACGGCCATCCGAATGAAACGATCGCCGGCTCATGCCGCAGTCGGCGGCTCGTCCTTTACCGCATCGGCGAACTTGCGCATCAGACGCACCAGTTCGTCGACGTCGCGCGCCTCCCAGGTTTCGAAGATGGCACGGCCGATGCGGTCGCGCGCAGCATCCACCATGTCGGTCATCGCCTTCCCTCTGGGCGTGATCACCGCCTCGCGCACCCGCCGGTCGGCGGCGCTGCCTTGCCGCGCGACCAGGCCGAGGCTCTCGAGCTTGGCGACCTGCCGGCTCACGGTGGTGTAGTCGCGCCCGACGCGATCGGCCATCTCCACCACGCCGATCGGACCGAAGCGCTCGATCCCGACCAGCAGCGGAAACAGCGCCCGATCGAGCGCGATCCCCGCCTCCTGGATCATGGCCTCGTCGCGCTGCGGCCGGTTCATCACGGCGACGATGTCGAGCAGCGCCGCATGCAGCTTGCGGAGGTTTTCACTAATATGTGTATTTTGCACATTCTTTGTTGCCGACATCGATCCCCTCCGATATATGTGCATTATACACATATAATCACAGAGCACCATCATGAAAGCCGCCATCGTCCGCCACGCCGGCCAGACGCCGACATATGGAGATTTTGAGAGCCCGGTCGCCAGCGCTGGCGAGCACCTCATCGACGTCAGCGCCGCCGCGATCAGCCCGCTCACGCGTGGCCGCGCCTCCGGCACGCATTACAGCTCCGACAACGCATTTCCGTTCGTGCCGGGCATCGACGGCGTCGGCCGGCGCGAGGATGGCGGCCGTGTCTATTTCGTGCTGCCGCGCGCGCCGCATGGCGCCATGGCCGAGCAGACCGTGGTGCCGGCCGCACGCTGCCTGCCCCTGCCGGCGGATCTCGACGACATCACCGCAGCCGCGATCGCCAATCCGGGCCTGTCGTCCTGGGCCGCACTCAAGGAACGAGCGCGGCTCCGGACCGGAGAGACCGTGCTGATCAACGGCGCCACCGGGATCTCCGGCCGGCTCGCCATCCAGATCGCAAAGCATCTCGGCGCGGCGAAGGTGATCGCGACCGGACGTGACAGCGCGGCTCTGCACGAGCTGGCTGCGCTCGGCGCCGACGCCACCATTGCCCTCGTCGAGGACGGCGAGGCCCTGGAACGGAGCTTCAAGCCGCACGTCGCGGCGGGCGTCGACATCGTCCTCGACTATCTCTGGGGACCGAGTGCCCAGCGCCTGCTGATCGCGGCCGCGCGCGCGGCCACCGGCACGGTGCCGATCCGCTTCGTGCAGATCGGCTCGGCGAGCGGCGGCGACATCACGCTGCCCAGCGCGGCCCTGCGCGCCTCCCCCATCACGCTGATGGGCAGCGGCATCGGCAGCATTCCGCTCGAACGTCTGGTCGCATTGACCGCCGAGCTGCTGCAGGCCGCCGTACCGGCCGGGCTTCGGGTCGCGGTCGATCCGGCTCCGCTGAGCGATATCGACCAGAGCTGGACGCGCGAGTCCGGCCATCGACGGACGGTGATGACGATGTGAGCCGTGTTGATCCTATATTTACCCGGATGAAAATATCGCGTATTGTCTCCGGGCAATATTCACGAGAGGCGGCCATGACCCCCGATCAGCGCAAGGCGGCCGTGGCCGCCTACAAGGAACGCAAGACCCCCGCCGGCATCTTCGCCGTGACCTGTGCCGCCACCGGCGAGCGCTGGATCGGCTGCGCGCCCGATCTCGACAAAATCCAGAACCGGCTGTGGTTCACCCTGCGCCAGGGCGGCCACCGCCGCGGCGGGCTGCAGGCGGCGTGGACCGCTCACGGTGCTGACGCGTTCAGCCTGGAGGTGCTGGAGACATTCGATGAGGAGACGCTGGCCTATGTCCGTGACCGCGCGTTCGCGGAGCGCCAGGCGCATTGGTGCGCGGTGCATGGCGCGGAGGCGATCTGACGCCGGGCTGCGACATTCGCGCCCCTGTCATTGCACCGCAATAAGGTCGGTCGGCCGTGCACACCCACCCGCCGATCTGGAGACTGGCGCCGGCGCGCGCCGTTGCTTAAGGAAGCGTTTATCGCTCTCTTTGTCTCCAGCGGGAGAGTTCCTATCTCCGCAGGACTTCGTTGCGAACAGCGTCATATCTGCGTCATCCTGCCGGAACGGCTCGGCTCGGAGGTTGACGTTCGTACGGCGGCAGTATTGGTACACCGGATGAATATTGCGACCACACGCGTGCCCAGCAAGACGTCGACGTCCTTGCCGAACATCCTGACCTATACGCGCATTGCTGCGATACCGGTCGTGGTGGGCTGTATCTACGCGCAGTCGGTCTGGCAGTATCCGTTGTGGCTCCGCTGGGTCGCCGTCGCAGTGTTCATTGCGGCTGGGATCACCGACTACCTCGACGGTCATTTCGCGCGGATCTGGAACCAGCAATCGGCATTTGGCCGGATGCTCGACCCGATCGCCGACAAGCTTCTGGTCGCCTCGTGCCTGCTGATGCTGGCGGCCGACAGCACCATCCAGAACTGGTCGCTGTGGGCTGCCATCGTGATCCTGTGCCGCGAGATCCTGGTCTCGGGCCTGCGCGAATATCTCGCCGCGCTGCGCGTCTCGGTGCCGGTCACCAAGGTCGCGAAATGGAAGACCACGATGCAGCTGGTGGCGATCGGCTTCCTGCTCGCGGGCGAGGCCGGCGACACGGCGGTCGCCCAGATCTCGACGGCCGTCGGCCCGATCGTGAGCGGGATTGGAATCTGGCTGTTGGGCCTGTCGGCGGTCTTCACCATCTACACCGGCTACGACTATTTCCGCGCCGGCATCCACCACCTCATCGAGGAAGACTCGCGATGAAGGTGAAGTATTTCGCCTGGGTGCGGGAGCGGATCGGCAAGGCCGAAGAGACCATCGAGCCGCCGGCGGATGTCCGCACGGTTGGCGAGCTGATCACCTGGCTGACCGCGCGCGGCGAGGGTTACGCCTATGCGTTCGAGAAGCCGAAGGTGATCCGCGCCGCGATCGACCAGACCCATGTCCAGGCCGACGCCGCCATCTCCGGCGCCCGCGAGATTGCGTTCTTTCCGCCGATGACCGGCGGCTGAAGCGAAGCCGCCAGAAGACCCATCCATGACCGCGATCGTCACCGTCCGCGTACAGCATGAGGATTTCGACACCGCAGCCGAGATTGCGGCGCTCAGCCACGGCCGCACCGACATCGGCGCCGTCGTCAGCTTCTCCGGCCTGTGCCGCGGCAACGACCACGACACGCCGATCGCCGCGCTGACGCTCGAGCACTATCCGGGCATGGCGGAAGCGGAGATCATGCGCCATGCCGAGGAGGCGATGGCGCGCTGGCCGCTGCAGGGCCTGACCGTGATCCACCGCCACGGCCGCATCAAGCCGGGCGAGAACATCGTGCTGGTGGTCACCGCCTCGAGCCACCGCCAGGCGGCGTTCGAGGCCGCGGAGTTCCTGATGGATTATCTCAAGACCAACGCGCCGTTCTGGAAGCGCGAGGAGACCGCCGATGGCGGCAGCTGGGTCGAGGCCAAGAGCCATGACGACGCCGCCACGGCGCGCTGGACATCGTGATGGCGAAGACGATCAAGACGGCAGCGCCGCGCAAGGCGCCGGCGCCCAAGCTGCCGAAGGTCAATGCGGGCGAGCTCGTCAGCTTGCTCGACTACCTGCGCTATGCCGTCAGCTGCTTCCAGCAGGCCGACCTGGTGTTCGCGCACGGAACCACCGACCCGGTGTCCGAGGCGGCCTTCCTGATCGGAGAGGCTTTGCATCTGCGCCCTGATCAATTCGAGAGTTTCATCACGGCGCGGGTCACCGCCGCCGAGGGCAAGGCGATCCTCGACCTCATCACCGCCCGAATCACCACCCGCAAGCCGGCGGCGTATCTGGTCAACAAGGTCTACATGCGCGGCCTGCCGTTCTATGTCGACGAGCGCGTCATCGTGCCGCGGTCGTTCATCGGCGAATTGCTGGAGACGCATTTCGGCGGCGCCGAGGGCGACGGCACCTCGCTGATCGACGATCCCCTCGCCGTCGACAGCGTGCTCGATCTCTGCACCGGCTCTGGCTGCCTCGCGATCCTCGCCAGCCGGCATTTTCCGAACGCCGTGATCGACGCCGTCGACATCTCCAAGGATGCGCTCGCGGTCGCCGCGAAGAACGTCGCCGACTACGGCCTCGCGGAGCAGATCTCGCTGCATCGCGGCGACCTGTTCGCGCCGCTGAGTCAGCGCCGCTATGACCTGATCATCACCAATCCGCCCTATGTCGATGCCGAGGGCATGGCCGGCCTGCCGAGGGAATGCCGCGCCGAGCCGGCGCTCGCCTTCGACGGCGGCGCTGACGGGCTCGACATCATCCACCGCATCCTCGGCCAGGCACGCGACCATCTGACCGCCGAAGGCGGGCTGCTGTGCGAGGTCGGCCGCGACCGCCCGCAGATCGAGGCGGCCTACCCGGACCTGCCGCTGCTGTGGCTCGATACCGAAGACTCCGAAGGCGAAGTGTTCTGGATCAGCGCGCGCGATCTGGTTTGATCGGCAGGCCATGACGGCCTGCCACGAAATGACGCAGCGACTTCCAATATCCGGCACTTTCCGCTGCCGTTGTGCAGAAACCGCTCACCAGGGCAGCAGCGAACGCTGGACCTTTGACGTTTCCGTCGGCCTGCGAAACTGATAGCTTGCCGCTGGCCCGGATCATCGGCTGACCACGTCGGCGCGCGCATTCAGGCCCATCAAGCACGATCCGTTTCGGCAAGCCGTTCTGGCACCGGTTCGCCACCTTTCCGGATCATGCTGCCGCCGTCGCCCACGCTGCCTTGAACGTCCGAAGAGGTCCCCATGCTGGACAAGAGCCCCCGCCCCGCCGTCTCCGTTCCGAATGATCTTGCCGCGCATTGGATGCCGTTCACCGCGAACCGCGCCTTCAAGAAGAACCCGCGCCTGCTCGCCGGCGCCAAGGACATGCACTACATCACCGTCGACGGCCGCAAGATCATCGACGCCGCCGCCGGCATGTGGTGCTGCAACGCCGGCCATGGCCGCAGCCAGATCGCCGAGGCGATCGGCAAGCAGGCCGCGGCGCTCGACTACGCACCACCGTTCCAGTTCGGCATTCCGCAGGCGTTCGAGCTCGCGACCCGCATCGCCGACCTCGCGCCATCAGGCCTCGATCACGTGTTCTTCTGCAACTCCGGCTCGGAGGCTGCCGACACCGCGCTGAAGATGGCGCTCGCCTATCACCAGATCAACGGCCAGGGCAGCCGCACCCGCCTGATCGGCCGCGTGCGCGGCTATCACGGCGTCGGCTTCGGCGGCACCTCGGTCGGCGGCATCGTCAACAACCGCAAGCTGTTCGGCACCCTGCTGACCGGCGTCGACCACATCCCGGCCACCTATGACCGCGACAAGCAGGCCTTCACCAAGGGCGAGCCGGAATACGGCGCGCACTTCGCCGAGGAGCTGGAAAACCTCGTCGCCCTGCACGGCGCCAACACCATCGCCGCCGTCATCGTCGAGCCGATGGCCGGCTCCACCGGCGTGATCCCGGCGCCGAAGGGCTATCTCAAGCGTCTGCGCGAGATCACCCAGAAGCACGGCATCCTCCTGATCTTCGACGAGGTCATCACCGGCTTCGGCCGCCTCGGCTATGCCTTCGCCGCCGAGCGCTACGGCGTGACGCCGGACCTGCTGACCTTCGCCAAGGGCGTCACCAATGGCGCGGCGCCGATGGGCGGCGTGCTGGTGCGCGACACCATCCATGACGCCTTCATGAGCGGCCCGGAGCACATGGTCGAGTTCACCCATGGCTACACCTACTCGGCGCACCCGATCGCCTGCGCGGCCGGTCTCGCCACGCTCGACATCTATCGCGACGACAAGCTGTTCGAGCACGCCCGCGCGATCGAGCCGAAATTCGCCGATGCCGTGATGAGCCTGAAGGGCCTGCCCAACGTGCTCGACATCCGCACCGTGGGCCTCACCGCCGGCATCGATCTCGCCTCGCTGCCCGACGCAGCCGGCAAGCGCGGCTACTCCGCGATGGAGACCGCCTTCCACGACAACGACCTGATGCTGCGCATCGCCGGCGACACCCTGGCGCTGACCCCGCCTCTGATCATCAGCGAGGATCAGATCGGCGAGATCATCGAGAAGGTCGGCAAGGTGATCAAGGCCGTGGCGTAAGCCGCACGCGGAAACCGGATCAGCAACAATGGAAGTGGCGGCCCTGCGGCCGCCATTTTCTTTTGGATGGCTTGTCGTCTCAGGAGGCCGGGCCTTTGCGCTTGAGCTCCTGCGCCTCATAGCGAGCCTCAAGAGCCGGGTCTCCGGTGGGACCAGCGACCGCATCGGCGTTGCCGCCATCGAGACCGGGCGCCGCCTTGATGGCGGTGACCAGGTCGTCCTTGCCCGTAATTTTTCGGATGAAAGGTTTGAGATACATATCGAGCTTCCCCTGATTAGGAGCTTCGATCTCTCGAGCCAGCGCCGCGAGGTACTGCTCCTTGTCGGTCGCGGACCAGTCGATGCCAAAGCCGGCTCGCCGCGCAAGTTCCGCGTGAATCAACATGATCGTGCGTCCATTGCCGTCTAGAAACGGATGACCGTAGGCAAGATAGCCCATTATCTCGCCGGGCTTTTCGGCCATGAACGGCTTGTCCTGTCCCTTTACGAGTGCGTGGTCCACCGCACGGCGAATGTCTTTCGGGTGGGCGAACAGCACCGTACCCTTGTTGACGAAGATCGTCGGAGCATTCGTGAGACGATCTTCGCCTGCCCAGGGAAAGACAGCCTCGAATAGTGTCTTGTGGGTCTGCAGGACGTCAGCGTAAGTCAGAAACGAGCGACTTTCGAGATATCGCAATCCGGCATCGATTCCGGTCAGAAAGGAATTGTGCTGGAGGCGCTGAACGAGCGCGCGGTCCTTAGCCTTCGCGAGGTTGCGCAAGTAGCCACGAGTCTCGAAGTCCCCGAAAGGATCAAAGGTCACGGACGGTTTCGCGCAGGTAGCGGGCCTGAAGCCGGACAGCCTGAACGCGATCAAGAATGCCGGCGCGTTGCAACGCTACGATCGTGTTCTCGATGGAGTCGAAATCGATGTCATCGCCGGACAGGCGTGTGACATGGTGAGCAAAGAGATCGTTCGAGGACACAACGACCGCGACATTCTTGGTCCTTGCGAGCCTCTGAATCACGCCGGCGGTATAGCCTGGCTTGGTTGTGGTGACACGTCGGATGGACATGGATTCTCCTCTGGTCACTATAGTATCGGAAGCACCGAAAATCCATTCAGCTAAGGCATTGACTTTCGTTGACCGGGGCACGCCGGCGCTAGCCGCGGCAAGCGGCAACCGGCTGCCCGAACACCCGTCCCCGCGCCCCGTTATCGGGAACCTTCGCAAATCCTCCACGTTCATCCCGCGAGCCGGCGGTTCGCGCGCGGCGAGGGATGTTGGAGGACGCGCATGCTCGCACCGCCAGGAGAGCTGTTGCGATTGGGGCTCGAGCAGCGGCTGAACCGCGTCAAGCGCGCCACGCAATCCTACATGCGTGATCGCGCACGGCAGGCCACGGGCACGATGACGTCCTATGCCGTCGCCGCCGGGTTGTTCGCGACAGCGGGCATCTTCCTGATCGGCGCCTGCATCGTCGGACTGACGGCCTTGTTCCGCTGGGTGGAAATGTCCTACGGCCTGTTCACGGCGTTCGCCGTGGTCGGCGGCCTCCTGGTCGCGCTGGCGTTGGTCTGCGCGGCCATTGCGGCGATCAAGCTGCGACGGCCCGCGCCGCATTATCCGTCGCTCGGCAGCCGGCTGCGTGTCGCGATCGCTGCGCCGGTGGCCAAAGAACCCGACGCCGACGAGATCGATCCGGATACGATTCCGCTCGCGCCCTCGGCGACGTCGATGAACCACACGCGCGGGCTCGGACGCGTCAACGTGCCGGTCGGTGTCGCCGTCGCGGCGCTGCTGCTCGGCGTCGCAGCCTTGCGCCGGCGGCAGAATCGGGACGCGTGACACATCCGCATGTTCCGCATGTGATGCCGACATGACGTATCCACCATCAATCGATCTGCGACGAAGTATCTGAGCTGATCAGTTTCCCGGGGCGGCCTCGTTCTACGACGCAGCCACTTTGTCGAAACGTTTATGTGTCGAAACGTTTCACGCCCCGGCGTGAGCCGCGTCACCGTTGTTCTACGGTATGCGCCACTACGATGACACTCCGCCTTTTGACGAGAAATTGCGTAAATGACACGCGCCGGGGAAATCGTCGGGCTCCCCCGGTATTTGAATCCTGACGACTATCCTCGCGAATCAACAGAAGTGGTAAGGTTGCGTTCGGTTGGGAGCGTCGCGCAGCATGATCCGTATCTCCACGATTTTCATCGCCGTCTGCATGGTTCTGGTCGCGGCATCGCTCGGCCTGATCCTGTATTCGGTGGCCGGCATCAGTGGCTCGGAATCCGCGATCGTGGCGCTGGCCGCCCTGACCTTCCTGATTCTGTACAACGCCGTCTCGATGCGGCTGCGCGACCGCTCCGACGTCGGCAGCCAGATCGCCGATCTCTCGCGTGGCACCGCCGACCTCGCGCGTCAGGTCGCCGAATTCGGCCGGCGGCTGTCGGCGGTCGAGGGGCGCGTGGTGTCGTCGAGCTCGGTCAGTGCCGATCGCCTGCATGGCGTGATCGGCGAGATCAACGAGCTCGGCGGGCTGATGAAGCAGCTCGCCGTCACCGTCGCCCAGCATGAGGACCTGATCGCAGCCATCCCGCCGGCGACGGCAGGAGCCGCGGCGGCAACTGACGTTCGCGAAACCGTTCACCCGACCCCCGCCGCTGCTCCGGACATGAAGGCCGCCCCGTCGAGCGGCCTCGACATCAAGGGGCCCGAGGCCCCCGCGGCAATCAGCTCGGGCGCCGTAGCGGCGCCCGCCCCTGCCACGAGACCGACGGTCGCGCCGACGGTGAATGCCGCACCGGCGATGTCCCCGATCGCGGCACCATCAGCGCCGCGCAGCCCGCCGCAGATCCTCGCGGCCGTCAAAGGCGCGATCGAGGACAACCGCCTCGACATCTACCTGCAGCCGCTGGTGACGCTGCCCCAGCGCAAGGTCCGGTTCTACGAAGCGGTGACGCGGCTGCGCGACGACCGCGACCAGGTGGTCGCGGCCGAGGACTTCATCGGCATCGCCGAAGCGGCCGGCCTGGTCGGACGGATCGACCACATGGTCCTGCTTCGCTGCGTGCAGGTGCTGCGCCGCCTGATGGTCCGCAACAAGGAGGTCGGGATCTTCTGCAACATCTCGTCGGCGACCCTGAGCAGTCCGGCGAATTTTGCGCAGTGTCTCGATTTCCTCGAAGCGAATCGCGCGCTGGCGCCGTCCTTCGTTCTCGAGTTCAAGCAGTCGACGTTGCGCGGCCTGGGTCCGACCGAGACCGAGCACCTCGCGGCATTGGCCCAGCGCGGCTACCGCTTCTCGATCGACCATGTCACCGACCTCAGGTTCGAGCCGCGCGAGCTCGCCGATCGCGGCGTCCGCTTCATCAAGGTGCCGGCCGCGCTGCTGCTCGACCCCAAGCAGAGCTCGGTGTCCGACATCCATCCGACCGACCTCTCCGATCTGCTGGGCCGGTTCGGCATCGACCTGATCGCCGAGCGGATCGAGGGCGAGAACAGCGTCGTCGACCTGCTCGACTACGACGTCCGCTTCGGCCAGGGCTTCCTGTTCGCGCCGCCCCGCCCATTGCGACCCGAGAGCGCATCTGCTACCGGCGATGCCGCTGCCGGCGCCCCAGGCGGGCAGGACCTCAAGATTCAGGACCCCAATGCCGCCGGCCACACCACACTCGATGCGTCGAACACCAACGCTCCGACGCGCAGCGGCAACGCCGCTTTGGCCCGCCGCATCGCCGGGACCATCTGACGTCAGACGCCTGCCATGACCGGACTGCACTTCGAACAGCGGCTGCGCGATCTGGTCGGCCGCAAGCAGGTGCTGCTGAGCGACATCTGGGGCGTGGTCCATAACGGGCTGGAGTCGTTCCCCGAGGCCTGCGAGGCGCTGCATCGCTTTCGCCACGAAGGCGGTACGGTGATCCTGATCACCAATGCGCCGCGGCCGGCCGATTCGGTGCAGCGCCAGCTGCGCAAGCTCGGCGTCGCCGACGAGGTCTACAGCGCCATCGTCTCCTCCGGCGACCTGACCCGGCACTACGTGGCCGACCATCCCGGCGGCAAGGTGTTCTGGCTCGGCCCCGAGCGCGACAATTCCATCCATCGCGGTCTCGACGTGGCGCTGTCGCCGCTGGAGGACGCCTCCTACATCATCTGCACCGGCCTCTATGACGACGAGACCGAGACCGCCGAAGATTACCGGCCGATGCTGCTGCGCGCGCGCGAGCGCAAGCTGCCGCTGATCTGCGCCAATCCCGACATCGTGGTCGAGCGCGGCGACCGGCTGATCTACTGCGCTGGCGCCATCGCCGAGCTCTACCGCGAGCTCGGCGGCGAGGTGATCTTCTACGGCAAGCCACACCGGCCGATCTACGACCGCGCCATGATGCTGGCCGAGCAGCACGCCGGCCGGCCGATTGCGCGTGAAGAGGTGCTGGCGATCGGCGATTCCGTTCGTACTGATCTGGCCGGCGCGCACGGCTTCGGCATCGACTGCCTGTTCGTGACCCGCGGCATCCATTCCGAGGAGTTCGCCGGCGTCGAGCAGCTCGACCCCGCCTCGGTCAAGGAGCTGTTCGGCCACCCGCCCCGCGCCCTGATGCGCGAATTGAAGTGGTGAAATTGGGGAAATGACGCGCTGCCTGATCTGACTGCGTCAGAGCCGCCGTCCTTACCCGGCAGCCCGTCAGGACCGAACTCAGACGCGCAATTGCGCATGTCGGTCGATGCTGTCGCATCGCCCCGTTGTCACGTGGCAAAGCCGGTGGAGCGCGAGACGGCCTCCCAGGTTGCAATGCCCGCTTTCATCTGATCGAGCTTCTCCAGCACAAGGCCCAGCGCATCCTCGCCGAGGAACAGGCGGGTCGGCGGATTTTCGGCCTCGACCAGCCGCAGCAGGGCTTGTGCCGCTTTGTCAGGGTCGCCGGGCTGATTGCCGCTCTTGGCCTGCCGTGCGGCACGAATCGGGTCCATGATCGCATCGTAATCGGGAATGCTGCGCGGGGTTCGGTCCATCGAGCGGCCGGCCCAGTCGGTGCGGAACTGCCCCGGTGCGAGGACGGTCACGCGGATGCCGAAGGACGCCAGCTCTTTGCTCAGGGCTTCCGAGATCCCGTCCAGAGCGAACTTGCTGCCGCAATAGAAGGCGATTCCCGGCATGGTGATGAAACCGCCCATCGAGGTGATGTTGACGATATGTCCCCGTCGCCGCTCGCGCATGCCTGGCAGCACCGCCTTCATCATCGCCACCGGTCCGAACACATTGGCGGCGAACTGGCGCTGCAGATCGTCCATCGACGATTCCTCCAGCACGCCTTCGTGGCCGTAACCGGCATTGTTGACCAGCACATCGACCGGGCCGACGTCCCGTTCGGCCTTCTGCACCGCGTCCAGGATCGCGGCATAATGGGTAACGTCGAGCTGGAGCGGGAAGGCCCGCTCAGACGTGCGGAAGGCGTCCGCGTCTTTGGCCCGGCGCACGGTGCCGATCACGCGATGGCCGGCCGCCAGGGCGCCCGCAGCGAAGGCGCGCCCAAGGCCGGAGCTGACGCCCGTGATGAGGAATGTCTTGGTCTCTGTCATTGCAAGGCTCACAAGGCTATTGGTTTCGATTTATATCATGATATAATCTTCCATGGCCCGTGACAAGATCCGTCCTGACACCACCAAGCGGCCCATGCGGGAGCGCGTTCTCGATGCCGCCGAACACCTGTTGTCGCAGGGAAGCGCCGCGTTCTCGATGCGAGAGCTTGCCGATGCAGCGGGGGTAAGCTTTGCCACCCCGTTCAATCAGTTCGGCAGCAAGAGCGCGATCATGCTGGCGCTGTCGGCGCGGCGCATCACCCTGATGCACGAGCGGCTCGCGCAGGCCGACCTTCCCGATGCCGCCGCCGCCCGCGTCCTGGCCACTGTCGACATCGCGGCTTCCGTCATGCTGATGGCGCCGACCGTCAACCGCGCCGTCATGGGGGCAATCAGCGCCCCAAGCGACGCGCCTGGCGATGTGTCGTCACGTTCGAGTGCCTTGTGGGCTGCGGCCCTGGGGAGTGGGAACCGGCTTGCGGCGGCAACGCGCGTCCTTGCATTGTCCACGCTCCCGGATCAGCTCGCCGTCGCATTTCGCGGTGTGCTATCGTTCTGGACCGCAGGAGAATTGGCCGATCCGGCGCTGGGCCGGCGTGCACGCGCAGCAGCCGCGGCGGTCATGCTGGGATTTGTCGAGCACGACGGCCGCGAAGAGCTTTTGGTGCTGTTGCAGAACTGACGTGCAGCAGGCCCATGCAACGAAACGCCCGGCTTGCCGTCGGCGGCCGCCCCGAATCCTGACAGGCAGCGCAAGCTCCTGATCCACGAACCGGACTGTCGAATAGAAAAATGCCCGGCCATTCAGCCGGGCATCGGGGACCTTGCCGGTGACGAGGATTGAATCAGGCCGTCGCCATGTCCGGGAAGACGGCGTCGATCTTGGTCTTCAAGGTCGCCGCGTTGAACGGCTTGACGATATAGTTGTTCACGCCGGCCTTCTTGGCCGCGATCACGTTCTCGGTCTTGGATTCCGCCGTGATCATGATGAACGGCGTGGTCGCCAGGTTCGGATCGGCGCGGACCTCGCGGAGCAGGTCATAGCCGGTCATCGGCTCCATGTTCCAATCGGAGATCACGAGGCCGTATTTCTTGGCGCGCATCTTGTTGAGCGCCATCGAGCCGTCGCTGGCATCGTCGATGTCCTCGAACCCGATCTGCTTCAGAAGATTCCTGATGATACGGATCATGGTGCTGTAATCGTCGACGACGAGCACCGGCATCGTCAAATCAACCGCCATTCTTGACTCCCCCAGACGCGAACACAACGCGCAGACTGTTACCGAAAGGCTCTTGCGGCACAGGTCTCGACGACCCTGCCATCCGCTCCAAGCTGTAGCATCAGCCGTTAAACAGCGCGTTAACTGCCCCGCGGCTGCATGTCGCTATTGCTGCACTGCATGAAGCTCGGAACCCCTTTGGCTTGACTTCGCGGAGCCGGCCGCCCACGGTCGAGCGGACCACCCGCCGGTCGGCGAGTTTACGAAATCTGCGAGATATTTCCGTAACATGCCTGCTTTTTCGATCATCCGCGATTCCACGCCGCCGTCCGACATCCTCAAGGGCGCGGTGGTGGCGATGGGCAATTTCGACGGCGTCCATCTCGGCCACAGGGCCGTGATCGGGGCGGCGATCGAGATGGGCAAGACCCATGGGCGCCCGGCCCTGGCGCTCACCTTTGAACCCCACCCGCGGCGCTTCTTCAGCCCGAATACGCCGCAGTTCCGGCTGACCGACGAGACCGCCAAGCTGCGGCTGCTGGCTGGAATGGGGCTGGCCGGCGCGGTGGTCATGACCTTTGACAAGGGCCGCGCCCAGACCACGGCGCAGGATTTCATTCACCGTGACCTGATTGGACGGCTCGGCGTGTCCGGGATTGCGGTCGGCTACGACTTCCATTTCGGCAAGGGCCGGGTCGGCTCGCCCAGCCTGCTCGCCAACGAGGCGCCGAAGCTCGGCATCGAGGTCGACGTCCAGGCCCATGTCGACATCGACGAGCGGCCGGTGTCCTCGACCGCGATCCGCGAGGCGCTGGCCGAGGGCCAGGTCACGGAGGCGACCGCCATGCTCGGCGGCCCCTGGTTCGTGACCTCGGAGGTGATCCACGGCGAGAAGCGCGGCCGCGATCTCGGCTATCCCACCGCCAACATGCGGCTCGACCGCGATTGCGGCCTGCGCCACGGCATCTACGCCGTCAGGGTCGGCCGCGGCCGCGGCACTGAGCGGGTGCTGATCGACGGCGTCGCCAATTTCGGCCGCCGGCCGACCTTCGACAATGGCGCGCCGCTGCTGGAAACCTTCCTGTTCGATTTCAAGGACAGCCTGTATGGCGAGGTCCTCGATGTCGCCTTCATCGGCTTCATCCGCGAGGAGGCCAAATTCACCTCGATCGAGGCTCTGATCCGGCAGATGGACGACGACAGTGCCCAGGCGCGCGCCCTGCTCGCGGCCAATCCCGGCCTCTTCCCCCGGCTCGGCGAGATCGGATAGGCCCTCACCAGGCCGGCCCGCACGATCACTTTGCGATTTCGCAGGCTCCCTGCTATGAGGGAGCCCCATGTTGATACGGCGCATCATCGGCATTAGCGGCCCGGCTTCCGCCTGAGCTTTTCGAGCTCGGCGCAAGACCGGGATGTCTCTGCTCGTTCCGCCGCCCGCGATCCTAACATCGCGCCTCCGCGCCCCATCTCTCAGACAGCCAGATCCACGATGTCCGAAAAGCCGCAAAAGTCCGACGCTCCTGATTATTCAAAAACCCTCTATCTGCCGCAGACGGAATTCCCGATGCGCGCCGGCCTGCCGCAGCGCGAGCCGGAGCTGCTGAAATATTGGAGTGACATCGACCTCTACGGCAAGCTGCGCGAGACCGCCAAGAGCAGGCCGAAATTCGTCCTGCATGACGGCCCGCCCTACGCCAACGGCAATATCCATATCGGGCACGCGCTGAACAAGATCCTCAAGGACGTCGTGACCAAGAGCCAGCAGATGCTCGGCCACGATTCCAACTACGTGCCGGGCTGGGACTGCCACGGCCTGCCGATCGAGTGGAAGATCGAGGAGGAGAACTATCGCAAGAAGGGCAAGACCAAGCCCGACTTCCGCGATAGCACCGCCATGGTCGCGTTCCGCAAGGAGTGCCGCGCCTATGCCGAGCATTGGCTCAACGTGCAGCGCGAGGAGTTCAAGCGTCTCGGCGTGATCGGCGACTGGGACCATCCCTACGCCACCATGACCTATCCGGCCGAGGCGCAGATCGCGCGCGAGCTGATGAAGTTCGCCGCCAACGGCACGCTGTATCGCGGCTCCAAGCCGGTGATGTGGAGCGTCGTCGAAAAGACCGCGCTGGCCGAGGCCGAGGTCGAGTATGAGGACTATCAGTCCGACACGGTGTGGGTGAAGTTTCCGGTGACCTCGCCGGCGCATGGCGCGCTGGCCGGCGCGTCGGTGGTGATCTGGACCACCACGCCCTGGACGCTGCCCGGCAACCGCGCCATCTCGTTCTCGCCGAAGATCGCCTATGGCCTCTATGAGGTCACCGACGCGCCCGCCGACAATTGGGCGAAGACCGGCGACAAGCTCATTCTCGCCGACGCGCTCGCCGACAGCGTGTTCAAGCAGGCGCGCGTCACGAGCTACAACAAGCTGCGCGACATCCCCGGCGACACGCTGGATGCGGTCGAATGCGCGCATCCGTTCAAGGGTCTCGCCGGCGGCTACAATTTCGTCGTGCCGCTGCTGCCGGGCGATCACGTCACCGACGACACCGGCACCGGCTTCGTGCATACCGCCCCCGGCCACGGCCGCGAGGATTTTGACGTCTGGATGGCCAATGCCCGCGAGCTCGATGGCAGGGGCATCGCGACCACGATCCCCTACACCGTCGACGAGAACGGCGCGCTGACCGATCACGCCCCGGGCTTCACCGGCAAGCGCGTCATCAACGACAAGGGCGAGAAGGGCGACGCCAACGAGGCCGTCATCAAGGCGCTGACCGACGCGGGCATGCTGCTCGCGCGCGGCCGGCTCAAGCATCAATACCCGCATTCCTGGCGCTCCAAGAAGCCGGTGATCTTCCGCAACACGCCGCAATGGTTCATCGCGATGGACAAGGACATTGCCGACGACGGCAAGTCCAAGTCCGGCGACACTCTGCGCGCCCGCGCGCTGCGCGCAATCTCGGTCACGCAATGGGTGCCGGCCGCCGGCCAGAACCGCATCAACGGCATGATCGCCAACCGCCCGGACTGGGTGATCTCGCGTCAGCGCGCCTGGGGCGTGCCGATCGCGGTGTTCGTGCGCGAGACCGGCGACGGCTCGGCCGAGATCCTGCAGGACGAGACCGTCAACACCCGCATCGCCGACGCGTTTGAGAAGGAAGGCGCCGACGCGTGGTATGCCGACGGCGCGCGCGAGCGCTTCCTCGGGTCACGCGCCAACGAGGACTGGAAGAAGGTCGACGACATCTGCGACGTCTGGTTCGATTCCGGCTCGACCCACGCCTTCGTGCTCGAAGACCCCGTGCACTTCCCCGGCCTCGCCGGCATCAAGCGCAAGGTCGATGGCGGCCGGGACACGGTGATGTACCTGGAAGGCAGTGACCAGCATCGCGGCTGGTTCCACTCGTCGCTGCTGGAGAGCTGCGGCACCCGCGGCCGCGCGCCGTATGACGTCGTGCTGACGCACGGCTTCACGCTCGACGAGAACGGCCGCAAGATGTCGAAGTCGCTGGGCAACACGATCGAGCCGCAGAAGGTGATCAAGGATTCCGGCGCCGACATCCTGCGCCTGTGGGTGTGCGCGACCGACTATGCCGACGACCAGCGCATCGGCCCGGAGATCCTCAAGAACACCATCGAGACCTATCGCAAGCTGCGCAACTCGATCCGCTGGATGCTCGGCACGCTGCATCACTACAAGCGCAGCGACGCGGTCGCGTTGGCCGACATGCCGGAGCTGGAGCGGCTGATGCTGCATCAGCTCGGCCAGCATGCCGAGGTCATCGGCCGTGCCTATGCCGCGTTCGACTACAAGACCGTGATCTCCTCGCTGGCGGCGTTCATGAACACCGAGCTGTCGGCGTTCTATTTCGACATCCGCAAGGACACGCTGTATTGCGATCCGCCGTCCTCGGTGGCGCGCAAGGCGGCGCTGACCGCGATCGACCTGATCTGCGACGCCATCCTGAAATGGCTGGCGCCGGTGCTGTCCTTCACCACCGACGAGGCGTGGCGGATGTACCGGCCGGACGCCGAGCCGTCGGTGCATCTGACGCTGTTCCCGGACGCGATGGACGGTTATCGCGACGACGCGCTCGCCGCGAAATGGGAGACCATCCGCAACGTCAGGCGCGTCGTCACCGGCGCGCTGGAGCTCGCCCGCGCCGCCAAGACCATCGGCTCCTCGCTCGAGGCGTCGCCGATCATCTACGTCGCCGACCGCGCGCTGATTGGCACGCTGTTCGACACGGACTTGGCCGAGGTCTGCATCACCTCGAACTACGAGGTCCGCGAGGGCGATGCGCCGGCGGAGGCCTTCCGGCTCGATGCGGTGCCGGGCGTGGCCGTGGTCGTGGAGAAAGCCGTGGGCAGGAAGTGCGCCCGCTCCTGGAAGATCCTGGAGAGCGTCGGCGAGGACGCCGAATACCCCGACGTCTCCCCCCGCGACGCCCACGCGCTGCGGGAGTGGAAGGCGCTGGGGGTGGGTGTGTGAGTCGCGCTGCCGCGACATCCAAAAGTGTCGTCCCCGCGCACGCGGGGACCCATAACCACCGATCGTCCTGGTAGACAAAGACAGATGACTCCGAGCCTTTTTCAGCAACTGGCCCTCCGCGGTATGGGTCCCCGCGTTCGCGGGGACGACAGCTGTGATTGTGGCCCCCTGCGCGCCTCCCTCACCGGCCAGCAATGACCTCCCGCCTCCGCCTCGGCCTCATCGCGGGCTTCGCCACCCTGGTCATCGACCAGGCCTGCAAGCTGTGGCTGCTGTATGTGTTCGACCTGCCCAGCCGCGGCACGGTCAGGGTCACGCCGTTCTTCGACCTCTATCTGGCCTGGAACATCGGCATCAGCTTCGGCTGGCTGCAGAACGACAGCGCGCTCGCGCAATATGCGCTGATGGCGGTGAAGGCGGTGGCGGTGGTGCTGCTGGCGGTCTGGATGGCGCGCTCGGAAACCAAGCTGGCGACGGCGGCGCTCGGCATGATCATCGGCGGCGCCATCGGCAACGGCATCGACCGGCTGGCCTACGGCGCGGTGGTCGATTTCGCGCTGTTCCACGTCCAGATCGGCGGCACCGTTTACAATTGGTACATCTTCAACCTGGCCGATGTGGCCATCGTTGCCGGGGTGGCGGGCCTGCTGTATGACTCCTTCTTCGGGACTCATGCCGCAAAAGCGCCCTGATCCGGGTCGATACCGGCCGGTGCGCCCTGGAGCCAAGGGCCTGAGGTTCTTCACATTTTCGGGATCGGCCCGGTGACCGGGCGGCCCGTGTGCGGCGAGGGTCCAAATCAGTGGGGTCGCAGCCGGTTCGTCGGAACACGAGCACTGGACAAGCGAGGACAGGGAAAGCCATGCGCAAGACCGAAGTCAGCGGCCGGATCGTGACCAGCGCGGCCATTCGCACCCTGCGGCTGTCCGCCGTCGCGCTCGGCATCGGCGTCATCATGGCCGCGGGCGTCGCCCGCGCCCAGGAGGACGAGGAGGACGACAAGACCTTCGAAGAGAAGATCATCGACAATCTGATGCGCGGCATCGGCGGCACCAACATGGAAACGCCGACGATCAATTACCGCGAGCGCTCGCCGCTGGTCGTACCACCCAAGATCGACCTGCCCCCGCCGGCCTCCGAGGCCAAGGCGACCGCGCCGAACTGGCCGAAGGACCCTGACGAGCAGCAACGCCGCGCCGCCGCCGCTGCGCGCAAAAAGGACAACAAGGACCCCGTCAACGCGGCCCGTCCGCTGACCCCCGCCGAAATGAAGATGGGACGGACCGCGGCGGCGAAGCAGACCGAGCCGGTGCAGCCGGGTGTCACCAACAATCCGATGCTCAGCCCGGCGCAGCTCGGCTTCAAGGGCGGCCTGTTCGGAATGTTCAAGGGCAACGACAAGGAGGAGACGAAGTTCACCTCCGAGCCACAGCGCGAAAGCCTGACCCAGCCGCCTCCGGGCTATCAGACCCCCTCGCCCGGCTATGCCTACGGCACCGGCCCGCGGGAGCCGCTTGGCGCCAAGCAGATGGACATCATGACCGGCAAGGAACGGTAACGGCGGCTGCTCGCCCGAGTGCCCCCGGAATTGTCCGCCGCGCCGAAATTAGCGAAATTTAACGTCTTGCGGCGGCACCATCCCGTCGCTGTTTTGTGACGCCGGGCTCCGTCCCGCGCGGTGTAGCATGCTGCGCTCAAACCCGATCGCCCGTCCGCGGGCCTTCAGAAGGATCATGATGTCCTCGCACCGGTTCATTTCCGTCGCCGCCGCGCTCGTCTCCCTCACCTCGCTCACGGCCGGCGCTTCGGCGCAGACGACGTTCGCCTCCGAGCCGCCCGCCAGCTTCACCCTTCCGAACGGCCTGCAGGTCGTCGTGATCCAGGATCACCGCACCCCGGTGGTGACGCAGATGATCTGGTACAAGGTCGGCTCCGCCGACGAGACGCCCGGCAAGTCGGGGCTGGCGCACTTCCTCGAACATCTGATGTTCAAGGGCACCGAGAAGCATCCGGCCGGCGAGTTCTCCAAGACCGTGCTGAAGATCGGCGGCAACGAGAACGCCTTCACCTCGGTCGACTACACCGGCTACTTCCAGCGCGTGCCGCGCGATCAGCTGCCGAAGATGATGGAGTTCGAGGCCGACCGCATGACCGGCCTGGTGCTGAAGGACGAGAACGTGCTGCCCGAGCGTGATGTCGTGCTCGAAGAGTACAATATGCGCGTCGCCAACTCTCCGGAAGCCCGTCTCACCGAGCAGGTCATGGCGGCGCTGTACGTCAACCATCCCTATGGCCGGCCGGTGATCGGCTGGCGGCCCGAGATCGAGAAGCTCGGCCGCGAGGATGCGCTGGCGTTCTACCGCCGCTTCTACGCGCCCAACAATGCGATCCTGGTCATCGCCGGCGACACCGACGCGAGGGAAGTGCGCCCGCTGGTCGAGCAGACGTTCGCCAAGGTCCCCGCGCAGGCCGACATTCCCGCGCGCCGCCTGCGGCCGCAGGAGCCCGAGCCGGTCGCGCCGCGCACCGTGACGCTGTCGGACCCGCATGTCGAGCAGCCCTCGATGCGCCGTTTCTATCTGGTGCCATCGGCCACCACCGCCGCGCCCGGCGAGTCCGCCGCACTCGACGTGCTGGCGCAGCTGATGGGCGCCGGCAGCAACTCCTATCTCTATCGCGCACTGGTCATCGACAAGCCGCTCGCGGTCAACGCCAGTGCGTCCTATCAGGGCACGTCGCTCGATCCGAGCCAGTTCTCCGTCGCGGCGGCGCCGCGACCGGGCGTCGAGTTCGCCCAGGTCGAGGCCGTGGTCGACAGCGTCATCGCGGAGATCGCGCAGAACCCGGTCCCGGCCTCCGATCTCGAACGCGTCAAGACGCAGCTGATCGCGGAAGCGATCTACGCCAATGACAACCAGGCGACGATGGCGCGCTGGTATGGCGGCGGCCTCACCACGGGGCTGAGCATCGAGGACATAAGGAGCTGGCCTGATCGCATCCGCGCCGTGACCGCCGAGCAGGTGCGCGCGGCGGCGCAGAAATGGCTCGACAAGAAGCGCTCGGTCACCGGCTATCTGATCAAGGACAATGCCGCCAAGCGCGAGGAGAAGCGGTCGTGAGCAACACAATGATCTTCGCCCGCCGCTTTGCCTGCACGCTCGCTGTCGCCGCTGCTGCGCTCGCGCTCGCTCCGGCTGCAGACGCCGCCACCAAGATTCAGCGCCTGGTCTCGCCCGGCGGCATCGAAGCTTGGTTCGTGCAGGACGCCACCGTGCCCTTGATCGCGATGGAATACGCCTTCCAGGGCGGCGCCTCGCAGGACCCCATTGGCAAGCCCGGCGTCGGCAATCTCGTCGCCGATCTGCTCGACGAAGGCTCCGGTGATCTCGACTCCAAGACCTTCCATGAGCGGCTCGACCGCCGCGCCATCGAGCTCTCGTTCCAGGTCGCGCGCGACAATTTCCGCGGCTCGCTGCGCATGCTGCGCGACAACAAGGACGAGGCGTTCGAGCTGCTGCGGACCGCGCTGACCTCGCCGCATTTCGACAGCGCCGATGTCGAGCGCATCCGCTCCCAGGTGATCTCCGGCCTGCGCCGCGAGACCACCAATCCGAGCTCGCTGGCGGGACGCAAATTCCTCGAGCTCTCCTTCCCCAACCATCCCTATGGCCGGCCGGCCAACGGCACGCTGGAGAGCGTGCCGACGATCACCGTCGACGATCTCAAGGACTATGTCGGCCATGTGCTCGCCAAGGACACGCTGAAGGTCGCTGTCGTCGGCGACGTCGATCCGGCCACGCTCGGCAAGCTCCTGGACCAGACGTTCGGCAGCCTGCCGGCCAAGGCCACCTTGACGGCGGTGCCCGACGTCGTCGCGACCAAGCCGCCGCAGCGGGTGCTCGTGCCGCTCGACGTGCCGCAGACCGTGATCACCTTCGGCGGTCCCGGCATCCGCCGCCACGACCCGAACTTCATGGCGGCCTACGTCGTCAACCACATCCTCGGCGGCGGCGGTCTGTCGTCGCGGCTGTACAAGGAGGTGCGCGAGAAGCGCGGCCTGGCGTACTCGGTGTATGACGCGCTGCTGTGGATGGATCACTCGGCGCTGTTCATCGGCAACACGGCAACGCGCTTCGACCGCGCCGGCGAGACCATCGCGGCCGTCGAGGGCGAAATCCGCCGCATCGCCGACGAAGGCCCGACCCAGCAGGAGCTCGACGAGGCCAAGTCCTACATCAACGGCTCGCAGATGCTGGCGCTCGACACCTCCTCCAAGCTCGCGCAGGCGATGCTGCAATATCAGCTCGACAAGATGCCGATCGACTACATCGAGAAGCGCAGCGAGATCGTCAACGCAGTGACCCTGGACGACGCCAAGAAAGCGGCCAGGCAGCTCTGGAGCCAGGGCCTGCTGACGGCCGTCGTCGGCCGCACGCCACAGGCCGCCGCCGAGCCGGCCCAGGCGCCGGCTACGGCACCGATGACGAAGACGAACTGAGCGAGGCGGCACGGTCGCCTCGCCGTGCCAGCCACGCGCCTCCTCCCTCCTTTCGGCGCCTCGTGGGCTAGATGTCGCGCGACGTTTGTCTGCGCACATCATCCGCGAGCGGATGCAACCGTTCGGGCGACGCAGGGCCGACAAGGCTGAAGCCGAGCCCTTTGTCGGCCCAGGCGTAGCCGTTCAGCGTCCCATTCGTCTGGGGCGCCATCGGCATGTTCCGGTCCACGACCATGCGACGGGCAAGCATCACGAGGCGTGTGCCATGATCGTCGTCATACATGAACATCGCCGCCGGTCCGTGCGAGGTGGCAACCACGCGCCCGCCCATCAGGCGGAAGCCGGAGGCCGACAAATCAGGGATGGCGACCGCGCGGCCGAGGCGCTGCGTCGTCCAATCGATGAGCGCATCGCGGTCGGACGCCTTGATCTCGACGGGCCGCAGATGGTCGGGCGCGTAAACCGCGTAGCTTGCGCTTGCTTCCTCGGCGAGGGCAGCGATGCCTTCCGGCGACTGGATCACGCTGTGCAGTGACCATCCGCCGGCGCCGCCGACGCACAGCAGGACGGCCGCAGCCGCGGCGGCCATCCACCATGACACCCGGGCCGGACGCCGCTGACGCGCGATGATCCGGGTGAGATTGAGCTGCGGAGGAATGGGTTCGTCGGCGATCGGACCATATCCCACCTTCAGAAGCTCGCGCTGACGGCGATAGGCTGCCACGCGCCTGGCAACATCGGGGTGAGCATCGAGATAGGCGGCGACTTCGTCCTTGCGCCGAACGTCGAGCGTCTGGTCGACGAATGCGTGAAGCTCTTCCTCAGTCATTGGCCGCGTCATTACTTCACCCTCCGCAGAAAAGGCTTCGGCGGCTGCTCTGCAACGGTACCATCCATCAACTCGACCAGCCGGTCGCGCGCCCGTGACAGGCGGGACATGACAGTGCCGACGGGAATGCCGAGAACGTCGGCGGCTTGCGCGTAGGAGAGATCCTCGACGACGACGAGAAGCAGGACCGAGCGCTGCTCCTCGGGCAGTTGATCGACACAGCGCAGCATCTGCCGGACCTCTATCGTTCTGTCCTGGGTCGCCATATGGGACAGCTCGCCCCCCGGCGCCTCGTCAATCTCCACATGGACGGGACGTCGCTTCTGTCCGCGGAAGCGGTTGACCGCCAGATTATGCAGGATCGAAAACATCCAGCTCCGCGGATCGCCGTCGAGACGGCGCTGATGCCACCGGCTGACTGCACGCTCGAGGCAGTCCTGCACCAGATCGTCCGCAGCGGAGCGATCCCGGACGAGAGCTCGGGCATAGCGGCGCAACGCCGGAATCAGTGGCTCGATCAGGCGCACCATGTCATTCATGGCCGATCCCCTTCGGGAGGTCGCTGCCCGGCCGATGGCCCGGCCGGGTCAGACTGAGGTCGTTAGTGGCCTTGCACCTGGACGATCTTGCCGGGCTTGCCTGCCGCATTCTCGGCGATGACAAGATAGCGCCTCTCGTCCTTGACTTCGCTCTGCACGATCTGCCGGATCTGACCGGCGGCATTGACGATCGCCGACCCCGCCGGGTTGGTCATGAAGTTGGCGAGCGCCTGCAGCTCGCCATGGCCCTCGGGGGAGGGCGACAATGCCAGCATATATGGCTTCTTCGGCTCGAGACCCGTCACCGAGGCTTGAAGAACCTGGATCAGGCCCTGGTCGAACAGCGAGACGCTGGTCGGAGCCTGCTCTGCCGCCTTGCCCGCCGCCGCCAAGGTCAGATGAGCCGCCTGCCCGGCGACACCGAGCGGCTGCAGGTTATCGGTGCCTGCCCCTTCCGGAACGGCATTCGGAACATAGGTGATCGCCTGCGGCGCCTGGCCAATCGGAATGTTCGCAATGACCTTGTTGGTCAGCGTGTCGATCGCGGCCAGCGCGTCGGCATTCTCCAGTCCGACATAGACGCGGGTGCCGTCGCCGGACGGCCAGACGCCATGCGGCAGATTGCCGACTGGGATCGTCGCGACCTGCTCGAAATTGTCGGTGCGGAACACCTTCACCACATTCAGGCCGCCGACAGTCACATAGGCGAACGAGCCGTTGCCGTTGACCGCGAAATTGACGTGGTTGGTGATCGGACCGGTATTCAGGGTCTTGATCAGGTTGAACGGCGGCTGCGCATCGAAGACCTGCGTCTTGCCGATGTCCTTGAGCGTGAACCAGACCTGCTTGCCGTCGGCCGTCGCCGCGATGTTCGGGCAGAACGGGCTCTCCTGCTTCACGCGCGCGACGATCTGGTGATCGGCAACTGTGACAACATCGGTCTCTGGATTGAAGGACGAGCAGATGTAGCCGTACTTTCCGTCGGGCGAGAAGATCTGCATGCCGGGGCCGTTCGGCGTCCGGATGCGGGTCTTTTCCTCGAAGCTAGAGGCATTGAGCACCGAGACGTAGTCTTCGCCGCGGACCGTCACCCAGACTTCCTTGCCGTCCGGTGTGAAGAAGGCTTCGTGCGGCGAACGGCCAACATAGGTCGTGTGCTTGACGGCGTTGGTCGCCGTATCGATGAAGGTCACCGAGTTGGACCCGATCGAGACGATGGCGAGCGTCTTGTGGTCCGGCGAGAAGCCCATACCGTGGACGAGCACCTGCCCCCTGTAGAGCGGGCTGAAATTGACGGGCTGCGGATCGCCCAGGCGGATCACGCCGAGAAGCCTGTTGTCGACGGGATCGGTGACCGACACCGTGTTCGAGAACTGCTCGGCCGCATAGACCCGGTCGCGATGGCTGACGGCGATGTCAGGGGACGCTGCCGCCGGAGCCTGCCCCGCCCAGGCCGATGAGCACGCCAGGATCGTGCTTGCCAGCAGACCTGCGGTCAACAAACTACGCTTCATCTGTTCATGCTCCTATTTCGTGGCGGCGGGTCGGGGCATCGTCATGCCGTCTTTCGACATGGACGAATGGTTGTGCATGGCTGCCGGCGCCGATGCAGGCGCGGGCGCCATTTGCGTTGGCGCGGCCGTTTGGGTGGGCAGGGGCTGGCCGAGCGCAAGGCGCATGGCGTTGATCTCCTGCTGCTGCTCGACGACGATTTCCTGCGCAATGCGCCTGAGCTGCTCGTTCGTCCCGTAGCGGAGCTCGGCGAGCGCCATATCGATGGCGCCCTGATGATGGGGGATCATCATCGCGGCAAAATCGACGTCGACGTCACCGGTGGGCTTGACGTCCATGCCCGCCATCATCTTGTCCATCGCCGCATTGTTCTCGGCGATAAACGGCGCCTCGGCCGCAATCGCGGCGTCTGCCGGCACCGGAGCTGCCTTGGCATCCGCATGGCCCGTCTGTGCCCGGCTGCACAGCGGGCTGACGGCAAAGCCGAGCGCGGCGGCCAGCGCGAGAGCGCTCGCGCGCGGCAGAAATGAAACAGACATGCGGTCCAGCTCCAGATGCGAAAATGACGGTCATCGGGGTGGACGTGCGCGGAGAGGGGTTATTCCATCGCGCTCGCAAAATTTCGGCTTGGCACGACGATGTGGCCTCTCATCCTCCGCAAGACACGGTCGGTCGGCGAGCCATCTGCCTCGGCTTTTGGGCCAATCGCCCCGCTATTCACCGAGCAGGCCGCCCGCATCGCGGGCATAATACGTCGGTGCGTCGGCCGGCATGGCGGAGGGCCAACTCGAGTTCCAGGTCCGCAAACCCATCCATAACTTCTGATAAAAATAAACCGCTTGCGCATTTTCGGAAATCGTGATTGTATCCGCCCATCCCGCCTCACCGCAGAGGGGCGTTGCGCGCGATCGTCACGACACGCGAGGTGGGGATGCGATGGCCGCTGATGTGCCGCAGCGTGGGGGAACCTGCGCCGACGAACGGCATGTTGCGGACGTGAAGTCGCAGCGTCCTGATACCCCGACGCTGGTATCAACCTGGCGCAATGCCAACGCATTGCGCTGGGGATGGTGGCCAACAAGCCCGGCGCACCAGGGAGACTGCGTATAAGCGTGAAGACCGTCGCGCAGGGAATGCCGGATGATCGGCACCACCTGTGGTACCTGCCGCCTGCATTTTTTTCGCAGGCGGGCCATGGGTGAGGCCTTCACCCGGCATTCCCTGCGCCCTCTGCATTTCAAGAGGGACGAACGGATCGGACAGCTCGGGCGCAATGCGCCGCGAGACTGTACTGACATGTCCCCGACATGCCGCGTACCTCAAATTCCATCGGCTGTTTGAACCGCGAATCCGCCTCACCTCCGCTGTCGTCCCGAACAAGCCGCGACGCGCAAAGCGCGGCGTGGCGCCGATCCGGGACCCATACGCCGTGCCGGCTGTGACGTGGAAGGTGTCAACGAGCAGCCGGCCACAAACCACTCCCCGGGGTTATGGATCCCGGCGTTCGCCGGGATGACAGTGGAGATTTTGGCATGCGTCCCGGGCCGACCGCCGATTGTTCGTCCCCGCGCGCGCCGGCTCTAAACCCGCTATGGTGCACGCGAAAACATCGATTCCACCTGGTGCCCCATGCTGCGGATTTCCCGCGACCTTGCCATCGACGAGAACGACATCGAGATCTCGTTCGTCCGCGCCTCCGGCCCCGGCGGCCAGAACGTCAACAAGCTGTCGACATCGGCGCAGCTGCGTTTCGACACCAGCCGCATCACGCTGCCCGAAGATGCGGCCGAGCGACTGGCGCGGCTGGCCGGCCAGCGCATGACCAAGAACGGCGTCATCGTGATCCAGGCCGAGCGCTTCCGCACCCAGGAGCGCAACAAGGCCGATGCCATCGAGCGACTGACCACGCTGCTGCGCGAAGCCATGGTGCGGCCCAAGGCGCGGCGGCCGACCAAGCCGACCTTCGGCTCCAAGCAGCGACGGCTCGAAGGCAAGAAGCGCCGCGGCGACGTCAAGGCCGGCCGCGGCGGCCGCTTCGACGATTAGTCCGAAGCGCTGACATATCCAACGACGCGCGCCGCCATGCGCACGCTTTGTTCTCGCTGAAACAGCCCGCTACTACCACGCCCCATCCCCTGCGACCTACGCTCGGAAAAAATTGCGAGCGAGGATCGATGTCGGGACGGCGTGCGGCGCAATATGCGCGTCTTGTTTGCGGGTCATTCGTCGGCGCGGTGCTGAGCACGGCGACCGCATCAGCGCAAATGGCGCTGCCCTCGCCGAAGCCGGCCGACGGCGCGACCTTGTTCAAGCAGCAATGCGGTGTCTGCCATACGCTGAGCAGCAGCGAGCCGATGCGACAGGGGCCGCCGCTGTCGAAAGTCGTCGGCCGCCGCGCCGGTTCGGTCGACGGCTTCCGCTATTCGGCCGGCTTCGCCAAGGCCGACTTCACCTGGGACGAGGCCAGGCTCGACGCCTGGCTGACCAATCCGCAAGAGCTGATCCCCGGCGCCGTGATGGCCTATCGCCAGGCCAAGCCCGAATTGCGCGCCGCGATCATCAACTATCTGAAGGACAATTGAGATGGCCAAGCCCGTACATTCCATGATCCGCGTGCTCGACGAGGCCAAGGCGCTCGACTTCTACAAGCGCGCCTTCGGGCTGGAGATCGCCGACAACCTTCGCTTCGACGGCTTTGCGCTGATCTATCTGCGCCATCCCTCCTCGCCGTTCGAGGTCGAGCTCACCGTCAACTACGATCGCAAGGAGCCGTATACGCTCGGCGACGGCTACGGCCATCTCGCGGTCGTGGTCGACGATCTCGATGCCGAGCATGCCCGCTTCGAGCGCGAGAACCTGGCGCCCGGCCCGCTGCGCGACTTCAAGCACAATGGCGCGACGCTGGCGCGCTTCTTCTTCGTCAGCGATCCCGACGGCTACAAGATCGAGGTCATCCAGCGCGGCGGCCGCTTCGGCTAGCCGCAGAACGACGCAAATACATAAACAAAAAACCCACGGAGGATACCCATGAGAGAAGTCGATCGCCGCAACAAATACGACCGCCGCGTCTTTCTCAGGGGCGCGGCCGCGACCGTGCCGGCCGCAGCCGTCGCCTCCGCGACCGGACTCGGCGTCACCGACGCCTGGGCCGAGGATGCCAAGGCGCTGACGCCGGCGACCCTGAAGACGCTGGTGAAGGTCGCGCGCGACATCTATCCGCACGACTTCCTCGCCGACCGCTATTACATCACCGCGGTCATGCCGTGGGATGGCAAGGCCGCGGAGGACGCCGCGGTCAAGGCGATGATCAATGACGGGATCGCCCGGCTCGACCAGGATGCGCGCGACCGCCACAAGGTGCCGTATGCGCAGGTGCCGTGGGAGACCGACCGCGTCGCGCTGCTCCAGGGCATCGAGCAGACCACCTTCTTCAAGACCATCCGCGGCGACCTCGTGGTGTCGCTCTACAATCAGAAAGAGCTCTGGCCGAAGTTCGGCTACGAGGGCTCCTCCGCCGAGCATGGCGGCTACATCAACCGTGGCTTCTCCGACATCGACTGGCTGCCGAAAGCCTGACGCCGGCGAACAACAGAAAACACGGAGGACACCACCATGGCAAAATTCGATCAGAACGATTCGAGCGTCGTCGTCATCATCGGCTCGGGGGCCGGCGGCGGCACCTTGGGCAACGAGCTCGCACAGAAGGGCATCAAGGTCGTCATTCTCGAAGCCGGCAATCGCTACGAGATTCCCGACTTCATCAACGACGAATGGGAGAGCTTCACCCAGCTCGCCTGGACCGACATGCGCACGACCTCAGGCACCTGGCGCGTCGCCAAGGACTTCGCCAATCTGCCGGCCTGGATCGTCAAGGCGGTCGGCGGCTCGACGGTGCACTGGGCCGGCGCCTCGCTGCGCTTCGACGAGCACGAGTTCAAGGCCCGCACCACCTATGGCGGCGTGCCCGGCACGAGCCTCCACGATTGGCCGGTGACGCTCGCCGAGATGGAGCCATGGTACGCCAAGGCCGAGTTCAAAATGGGCGTGACGCGCACCAACGACATCCCGGGTCTGCCCGGCAACAACAACTTCAAGGTCCTCGAGGCCGGCGCCCGCAAGCTCGGCTACAAGACCGTGCACACCGGCAACATGGCGATCAACTCGCAGCCGCGCGACGGCCGCGGCGCCTGCCAGCAGATCGGCTTCTGCTTCCAGGGCTGCAAGTCCGGTGCGAAATGGTCGACCTTGTACACCGAGATTCCGAAGGGCGAGGCCACCGGCAATCTCGAGGTGCGCTCGGGCAGCATGGCGATCAAGATCGAGCATGACGCCTCGGGCAAGGTGACCGGCGTGGTCTATGCCGACGGCCAGGGCAAGATGCAGCTGCAGAAGGCCCGCATCGTCGCCGTCGCCGGCAACTCGATCGAGAGCCCGCGGCTGCTGCTCAACAGCGCCTCCAACCTGTTCCCGGACGGCCTCGCCAACTCCTCGGGCCAGGTCGGGCGCAACTACATGCGGCACATGACCGGCAGCGTCTATGCGACGTTCGAGAACCCCGTGCACATGTATCGCGGCACCACAATGGCCGGCATCGTCCGCGACGAGGCCGCGTTCAATCCGAAGCGCGGCTTCGTCGGCGGCTACGAGATGGAGACCTTGTCGCTCGGCCTTCCGTTCATGGCGGCGTTCCTCAATCCCGGCGCCTGGGGCCGCAGCTTCACCGCGGCGATGGAGACTTATCCGCGCATGGCCGGCATGTGGCTGGTCGGAGAGGACATGCCGCAGGAGACCAACCGCATCACGCTCGACCCTGCCGCCAAGGACAAGTTCGGCATGCCGGTGGCATCAGTGCATTTCGACGATCACCCCAACGACGTCGCGATGCGCGCCCACGCCTACAGACAGGGTTCGGCGATCTACGAAGCGGTCGGCGCCACCGTGACCTATCCGACCACGCCCTATCCCTCGACGCACAATCTCGGCACCAACCGGATGAGCGAGAAGGCCAAGGACGGCGTCGTCAACAAGTTCGGCCAGACCCACGACGTCAAGAACCTGTTCGTGTCGGACGGCAGCCAGTTCACGACAGGTGCGGCGTGCAATCCGACGCTGACGATCGTGGCGCTGGCGATCCGCCAGGCCGACTACATCGCCGGCGCGATGCAGAAGAAGGAGATCTAGAGCTGAAAGGCTGAGTGGCGTGAACCTCACGCGCCGCAAAGACGGTCAGTGCCTCCCCCGCTTGCGGGGGAGGTCGCATCGCATCGAAGATGCGATGCGGGTGGGGGAACGCTCAGCAAAGACTACTCATGAAGGGCGCGTAGCCAAGACTACCCGTGTGGCGCCCTCACCCCGCCCTCCCCCGCTTGCGGGGGAGGGAGACGAGAGAGCGCGTTCGTGGCGACTATTCAGCCGCATCCATGATCGCGGCCGCGGTAAAGTCCGGCAGCGCGGCGGTGGCCTTCGCCCGGTAGATCAGACAGGAGCAGCGCAGCAGCGACGCGAAATTCTTCACCTCGCCGTGATGGTCGAGCACCTCGGCATAGAGCGTGGTCACGAACTTGGCGAGGCTCATGCCTTCCTTGGCGGCGATCTCCTCGAGCGTGTCCCAGAACGCCATTTCGAGCCGGATCGACGTGCTATGGCCGCCGATCCGCAAACTGCGGGTCTGCGACTCGTAATCGCGCTGAGGCTGGTGTGCGAACAGACGGCACATGGGCTTCCTCCGGCAGATTGTGATTTTCGGGAAACGATATACTGGCCCCGCCCGCCTCACAATCCCGTTGGAGAACGCGGCTTTCGCCTGCCGCACTGCATGAAAAAGGCTATTCTCCCGGCCACATATGTGGCGCCGCGGCAGCGTGGCTCCGCGCCGCCTTGGCGGCTACAACAGCGCATCCGAATCTTTGCGACAGACCACCTCATGCCCGTCCGCCAGCTTCCCGAACAGATCATCAACCGCATCGCCGCCGGCGAGGTGGTCGAGCGGCCCGCGAGCGTGGTCAAGGAACTGGTCGAGAACGCGATCGACGCCGGTGCCAGCCGCATCGACATCTTCACCGATGGCGGCGGCCGGCGGAAGATCGCCATCACCGACGATGGCGGCGGCATGACTGCCGCCGATCTCGCCCTCGCGGTCGAGCGCCACGCGACGTCGAAGCTCGACGACGAGGACCTGCTGCAGATCCGTACGCTCGGGTTCCGCGGCGAGGCGCTGCCGTCGATCGGCTCGGTGGCGCGGCTGTCGATCACGACGCGGCACAAGAGCGAGCCGCATGCCTGGTCGCTTGCGGTCGATTGCGGCGTGAGATCCGACATCGTGCCGGCCGCGCTGAATCAAGGCACCCGCGTCGAGGTCGCAGATCTCTTCCACGCCACGCCGGCGCGGCTGAAGTTCCTCAAGACCGACCGCACCGAGGCCGAAGCGATCCGCGAGGTGGTGCGGCGCCTCGCCATGGCGCGGCCCGACATCGCCTTCACCCTGGCCGGCGAGGAGCGCGCGCCGGTGACGTGGACGGCAGCCTTGCCCGGCGCCCCCGGCCAGTTGACGCGGCTCGGCGACATCCTGGGCGCCGACTTCCGCAGCCATGCGATCGCGGTGCGAAGCGAGCGCGACGGAGTGGCCGTCGAAGGCTTCGCCGCAGCGCCGGCGCTGACGCGCGCCAATGCGCTCGGACAATATCTGTTCGTCAATGGCCGCCCGGTGCGCGACAAGCTGATCGTCGGCGCGGTGCGCGCGGCCTATGCCGACTATCTGCCGCGCGACCGCCATCCGGTGGTGGCGCTGTTCGTCACGCTCGATCCCCGCGAGGTCGACGCCAATGTGCATCCGGCGAAGACCGAGGTGCGCTTCCGCAATGCCGGCCTGGTGCGCGCATTGATCATCCACGCGCTGAAGGAAGGCCTCGCGCGCGAGGGCCGACGTACCGCCGCCAATGATGGCGGCGCGACGATCGCCGCATTCCGTCCGGCGTTCACGCCGCCGCCGCGACCCAATCCTGGCCCGATGAATTGGGACTGGCAGCGCTCGCCATCGGCGCCGGTGATGCCGCATTTCGGCGGCTCGTTCCCGTCGGCTGCGCCCTCACCTGATCCAGGCTCGTTCGGGCTCGCGGAATCCTCGCAAGCGGCGTTCGACGTCGGCGCGCCGCGCGCCGATCTGCGCCTGCACGAGCAGCCGGCCGCGCCCGACCTGCTCGACCGTCCGCTGGGTGCCGCACGCACGCAGATCCACGACACCTACATCGTGGCGCAGACGCGCGACGGCCTCGTCATCGTCGATCAGCACGCCGCGCATGAGCGCATCGTCTATGAGCGGCTGAAGGCCTCGCTATCGGCGCATGGCGTGCAGCGGCAGATCCTCTTGATCCCCGACATCGTCGAGTTCGACGAAGCCACCGTCGAGACGCTGCTCGCGCGGACCGATGAGCTCGCCTCGTTCGGGCTTGCCATCGAGTCGTTCGGCCCCGGCGCGGTCGCGGTGCGAGAGACGCCGTCGCTGCTCGGCAAGATCAATGCGGCGGGGCTCTTGCGCGACCTCGCCGAGCACATGGAGGAATGGGGCGAGGCGCTGCCGCTGGAGCGCCGGCTGATGCATGTGGCCGCCACCATGGCCTGCCACGGCTCGGTCCGCGCCGGCCGCCGCCTCAAGCCGGAGGAGATGAACGCGCTGCTCCGCGAGATGGAGGAGACGCCGAACTCCGGCCAGTGCAACCACGGCCGCCCGACCTATGTCGAGCTCAAGCTCGCGGATGTGGAGAAGCTGTTCGGGCGGAGGTAGCGACGACGACCTGGCGATCGACGAGGAGTGGCACGACGGCAGATACAAACGAGCTGTCGTCCCGGGTAAGCCGTAGCGGCGCAAAGCGCCGCGGAGGCGCCGACCCGGGACCCATACGCCGCAGCAGAAGTGGGGGAAAAGATCGACGTGGCGAGCAGCACGCGTCCCAACGTGACCCTGTGGTTATGGGCCCCTGCGTTCGCAGGGGCGATACTGAGCAAGGATCAAGCGCCGCGGAGAAAGACGAACTCGGTGTCGTCATAGGCGCGGCGTTCGAGCTCTTCGAAACCGTCGGGCGCTTTGAACGCGGCAGCCTTGGCCTCCTCGACCACCAGCAGCGCCGATGGCACGAGCCAGCCGCCGTCACGCAGCGAGGCCAACGCCTTCTCGGCCAGGCCCCTGCCATAGGGCGGATCGAGAAACACCAGCGAGAACGGCTCGACCGGATGCGCCGGGCCGGGATCGGTGGCATCGCGGCGATAGACCTTGGTGACACCGCCGAGCCCGAGCGCCTCGACATTGTTGCGCAGCAGCGCCCGCGCCTCAGCGCCGTTGTCGACGAACAGCGTGAACGCCGCGCCGCGCGACACCGCCTCGATGCCGAGCGCGCCGGTGCCGGCAAACAGATCGAGCACGCGGGCGCCCTCGATCGGTTCGTCATAGGCGTGGACGAGAATATTGAACAGCGCCTCGCGCAGCCGGTCCTGGGTCGGCCGGATGTCGCGCGAAGCGGGCGAAGCGATGTTGCGGCCCTTCAGCCGACCACCGACGACACGCATCGCCGAGCCCTACTCATCCCGCGGCGTGATATCGCGCTTGCCGTGATAGCCGCGCTTCGGCCGCCGCGGCGGCCCGTAGCCAGCCGAATCGGCCTCATTGCGCGCACGCGCCTCGTCGCTGCCGGTGCGCTGCACCAGCACGCGCCGGCCCTTGCGATCCGCCACGACTTCGCGCTTCGGCTTGGGCTTCGGATCCGGCAGCGGCTCGCGATCGCCCTTGCCCGTCGGCGCCGGACCGAGATCCGCGCCCGACTGCGCGACGACCTTCTCGCCGAGCTGCTCGCGCAGCACCCGCGTCTTGACCTCCTGGACCTCGCCCTCGGGCAGCTCCAGCAACTGGAACGGACCATAGGACACGCGGATCAGGCGGTTCACCTCAAGACCGAGATGGCCGAGCACATTGCGCACCTCGCGGTTCTTGCCCTCGCGGATCGCGACCACCAGCCAGACATTGGCGCCCTGGTCACGCTCCAAGGTGGCCTCGATCGGCCCGTATTTGACGCCGTCGACCTCGACGCCTTCGCGCAGCTGATCGAGCTGCGCCTGGGTCACCTCGCCATGGGCGCGGACGCGATAGCGCCGCATCCAGCCGGTGTCCGGCAGTTCGAGCACGCGCGCCAGGCCGCCGTCATTGGTGAGCAGCAGCAGGCCCTCGGTGTTGAAGTCGAGCCGGCCGATCGAGATCAGCCGCGGCAGCCCTTCGGGCAGATTGTCGAACACCGTCGGGCGGCCCTCGGGGTCGCTGTGCGTCGTCATCAGGCCGCGCGGCTTGTGGTACAAAAACAGCCGCGTGCGCTCGCGCTCCGGCAACGGCGCGCCGTCGATCTGGATGACGTCGCTCTCGGTGACGTCGAGCGCCGGCGAATTGATGATGCGGCCGTTCACGCTGACGCGGCCCTGCGTGACCATCTCCTCGGCATCGCGGCGCGAGGCGAGCCCTGCGCGGGCCAGCACCTTGGCGATGCGCTCGCCAGTCTTGCCGGGCTTGGGCGCCTCGTCGGGCACGACGCGCTTGCTGCGCTTGTCGGTCTCAGGCTTGCGCTCACGATAGGCGCCGCGGCCGCCGAACGCCGGACGCTTGGCGAAGACCTTGCTGTCGTCCTCATTGTCGCGGCGCGGCCGATCGCCGAACTCACCGCCGCGGCGCTCGCTGCGCGGATGCTCCTGCCAGTCGGTACGGCCCTCGGGACGGCGACGCGGCTTGTCGAAGCCGCGGTCGTCGCCGCGATCACGCGGGCGATCGAATTTGGGCTTGTCGAAACCTGGCCGGTCGAACTTCGGACGATCCTCGCGCGGACGGTCGGATCGCGGCCGGTCGAAGCTGCGTGCGCCGTCGCGCGGCGGACGCGCGCTGCGCTCCGGACGATCGCCATCCGCACCGCGCTTCTGCCAGGGCTTGGTGTCACCACGCGCCGGACGATCGCCGAATTCCTTGCGCGGACCACGCGGTCCGGCCCCGAACTTGCGCTCGCCACGATCGCCTTCGGCGCCACGCGAGAACTTCCGCTCACCACCGAACTTGCGCTCCGGCCGATCACCCGTGCGCGGCGGACGGTCGCCGAAGCTGCGCTCGGTGCGCGGACGGTCGCCGCGATCGCGGGCGCCTTCGCCGCGCGGCGTGTAGGGTCGCTTGTCGCCGTCGCGCTCGCGCGGGGCGTAAGGCTTGCGCTCGCCGAACTTGCGCTCGGACGATCGTCCCGCCGGACGGGCCTCATCGCGATTGGCGCGCGGCGTATAAGGACGCTTTTCGCCGCCGCGCTCATCCCGGTCGAACTTCGGCCGGTCGCCGCGCGGCTTGAAGGCACGCTTTTCACCATCACCGTCCCGTGCGGGACGAGAGCTGAACGGCCGATCGCCGCGCGGCCGCTCATCGCGGTTGAAGCGCGGCTTGTCGCCGGAGGCACTGGCACCATACGGCTTGGCACCATAGGATTTGGCACCCTGGGGCTTGTCACCGTAGGACCTGCGCGGCGCATCGCCGTCCTCACGGCGGCGCGGCGGACGGCCCTCGTCGAAGGAGCGCTTGCCCCTGCCGCCGCCTTCCTTGGCGCCGAAGTCCTTGGCTCCGAACTCCTTGGGCCCGGAACCGCGCTTGGCGAACTTCTTGTCAGGGCCGCGCGCGGCACCCGAGCGTCCCTTGCCGCCCTCGGACCGCGCCCGCGGGGCCCGGTCGCGGCTGCCGCGGGAATCGTTGTCTTTGTCGGTGGTACGGGGCATGAAGGTCTCGCTTCGAGGTGCAGGACGCGGGGTGATACGCGCGCTCTGAGCAGCGCATGTCACGCGGGAAATCGGTGTCCGGTTTTGCTGAAGGGCGATGCAGTAGCAGACTTGGGCGGGTATGACGAGCCATGAACGGCCCTTCTTTCATGGATTTGGCGTTGAAAGTGGCCGAATCGGCCGCAATTTCCGGCGAGGTGCCGATCGGCTGCGTCGTGGTGCGGGATAATGTGGTCATCGCCACCGCCGCCAACCGCACTTTGACCGACCGGGACCCGACCGCCCATGCCGAAGTCCTGGCGCTGCGGCAGGCCGCCCAGGCGATCGGCAGCGAGCGGCTGGTCGACTGCGACCTCTACGTGACGCTCGAGCCTTGCACGATGTGCGCCGGTGCCATCTCTTTCGCCCGGATCCGCCGACTTTACTACGGGGCGGCCGATCCCAAGGGCGGCGCGGTCGAGTCCGGTGTCCGCTTCTTCGCCGCGCCGACCTGTCATCACGCGCCGGAGGTCTATTCCGCCGTCGGCGAGCAGCAGGCGGCGCAGATGCTGAAGGCGTTCTTCAAGGCGCGGCGGTGATGCCTACTCAGCCGCCGCGTCGAACGATGCGCGAAAGGCAATGCGGACGGGGAGCCTGGAGACGCCGCTCATGAACGGAGACTGCACGCGACGGACGCGTCCGGCCCGCTCGATCCGCTCGGTGCGACGCAGCAGCTCGGCGAACATCGCGCGCATCTGCATCCGCGCCAGCTGCAAGCCCATGCAGACGTGCGGACCACGGCCGAAGGCGATATGCGGGTTCGGACTGCGATCGATCAGGAACGCGCCGGCGCTCTCGAATACGGACTCGTCGCGATTGGCGGAGTGGAAGAACAGAGCCAGCGCGTCGCCTTCGCGAATGGGCTGGCCCGCGACCTCGGTGTCGCCGAGCGCGGTCCGCATGAAATGGCGCACCGGCGTGGTCCAGCGCAACATCTCCTCGATGGCGCTGTCGAGCAGGTCCGGCTCGGCGCGCAGCCTCGCGAACTGATCGGGGGCTGCGAGCAGCGCTTCCAGGCCGCCGCCCAATGCGAGCGCCGTGGTATCGTGGCCGGCGGTCACAAGCAGGATGAAGTAGGAGATCAACTCGTAGTGCGGCATCGCTGCACCGTGCGGTTCGGCCCGCGCGATCAGGCTGGTGAGATCGTCGCGCGGATAGGCGAGGCGATCGGCGACGACGGCTTCGAAATAGTCGCGCAGCGCCAGCATGGCCATGCGCATGGTGTCACCGGGCGACTCGGCAAGCCGCCGCTGCGGATCCTCGGCGCCCACGAAGGCCTGGGCAAGCCTTGCGAGCCGCGCGTCATCGGCTTCGGGCGTGCCCAGCATGCGGCCGATCACCCGGAACGTGAACGGCAGCGCGACGTCGGCGGCGAAATCGATGGGGCCGCTGCATGCAGCAATGCGATCGATGATCTCCGCCGCCCATCGCGCCAGCCAGGTTTCCAGCTCGCGCAAGGCCGGTGGCGCAAACGCTCCCTGGATGATCGCGCGATAGACAGCGTGATCGGGCGGATCCATCTCGGTCAGGCTGCGCACGAGCTGCGGCTTGCCGGTGACCCGCTGCAGCACGGCCTCGGAGGTCTCGCTGGCGAGATAGGTACGCGGTCCTGCTGCGAATTGTCCGCTTCGCGTCTCGATCGAAACGATGTCAGCGTAGCGGGTGACGGCCCAGAACGGCCGCACGTCCGGACGCTCGACCCAATGCAGCGGCGCCTCCCTGCGCAGCAGCGCGCAGGCCCGCTCCAGTCGCGACGGGCTGGCGTGCCCCCGGGAAGAGATCAGCACTTCCACGGCGCGCTCGATAGCGGCGCTACGTCGATCGGCTTTCGAAGATGGCAGCGGGGCCGCTGGCATCAGTGCGACGGAGCCGCCATCGGCCATGCGGCCTCTGGCCTGCGCCGCACCAGGAGAGTGAACTCCTTCATGCCGTAGTTGCCGATGACCTCGACCTGCGCGGCAAGGTCATGTTCGCAGTAGGCGGTCCAGACGTCCGGCGTTGTCCGATAAAGGCGCGCGGCTGCCGGATCGCCGTCCATCTCGTCGTCTGCAGCGCGCATGAAGTTGACGCTGAAGCCGCGCCGGCTGGTCGCGAACATGCGCTGCAACATCGCCTTGACGTAATCTTCCCAGGCGTCGCGCGAATAGCCGACATTCACGTTCATGATGCCCGAAGCGACCGAATAATCGGCCATGCGCGGACTTTCCGCTGCCACGACAAAACGTCGCTGCGGACCGGAAAAGCGCCGACGCGCCCGGCCGATCATGGCCCGCGACAGGTCGACGCCGAGATAGTCGATCACGCAGGACGGGAAGCGCGCGGCCAGAAACGGCACCAGCGCGCCGTAGCCGCAGCCGATGTCGTTGAGGCTGAACGGCGCCGACGCATCGCACAGCTTCATCAGCTGTACGAAGCGAAGGCCCTGCGTCGCCTCACACGACCAGTCGACGCCACGCGGCGTCGCACCGTGACGCGCGACGCACGCCGTGTAGTAGGCATCGACGTCGGAGCAGATGGCATCGAGCGAAGGAGCCTCGTATCCGACGACGTGGCCCGCGGCCCCGCTCATTTCTTGCGTTTCTCAACCCGTCTTGTCCGAGCCGTCTCAGCCGCCTGCTTGCGTGCTTCGCGACCAGGCGTCGTCGGGATCGAGATGATGACGTGCGTGTCCAGAGAGAAAATGATCGGACGGCCCTGCGTGACGGTGACGCGGGGGTCTTCTGCCGCGGAGTGACAGACGATCGAGACAGGCAGCGGCCTTTCGCATTCGAGGTCATCCTTGAACGCCTGGATCACACGATCATGCCCGTTCACGGACGCGATGTCTGACGGATAGGTCTTGAGGAAATCGAGGAATTTGTACCAGCGCCGCCGCTCGGACCAATCGGAGGGCACGATGCCCAGCAGAGCAAATGACTGCTGCAGACCATGCGCCCGCGAGAAGACACCGAATTCCCTTTGCAGCTCAACCATTTCGGCCAAGGCCTCAGCATCGAACCGCCTGTTCAATTGCACGACAATATCGAGCGTCGTGCTGTCCTTGATCATTGCGCCCATATTTCCATCCCCTAATCAAATGATCACCTTAAACAGCGGTACTTTGCGTGAGTCACCTCGCACGTTCAAGGGCAGATCGCAGCTCCATCAACAGAGGTTGGTAAAGTCCGGCAGCCGAAACATCTAACAGGCGCTCCGACCGTTCTAACAAGTCGCGCGCCTCCCCGTCATCGCGAAGCGCAGAGCTCGATGCGCGAATGAGACCGCGCAGCAGCGATCCCTGTAGCTCGGCGATACGATCGGTGCGAAGCCGTCCGAGATCGATCGCTTGCTGGGAGACGTCGAGCGCCTCGTCGAGGCGGCCGGCCCGGAACAGCAGATCGGCATAGCCGGCGAGCATGCGCGCCTCGAAATCCAGCGCCGCCTTGACCCGACGCGCGAAGGCTATCGTCTCGTGCAGCCTGTCGACGGCGGCGGCCAGATCGTCCGCCACCGCGTCCGAAAGGCTGAGCCCGAAAAGCGACAGAACGCGAATGTAGGGCATGTCCGATTGTTCGGCGACGTCGGCCACGCAGGCGGCGTGCCGGCGCAGCAGATCGCCATGACCGCGCGCCCAGGCCATCTCGACCGACGCGAAATGCGGGATGAAGCGCACCACGGGCGCCATCTCGGCGTCGGCTTGCAACAGCTCGGCGACGAGCGGCTCAGCTTCGGCAAAGCGCCCGAACTGAACCAGGATGCGCGCCTTCAGGCATTTGATCCAGTACCCGATGTCGAAACCGAGAAGCTGATTGGGGTTCAGGCCCAAGGTGACGTTGCTGTCGAAACCGCCATGTTCCGCGATCGCGGCATGTGCCGTCTCGACGGCACTCAATGCCTCATTCAGGCGCCCCGACATGAAGAACGCCTGTGCGAGCATCGCATTGACCGTCGCGTAGGGGCCGATGTCGCCGTCCTCGGACGTCAGCTTGACCGCGTTCTGCACCAGGTTGACGTAGTCGTCGACCGCACCGGTCGAGGCTAGCACCCGCCCGTAGGCACCGATCACGAGCGGCTCATGCATCTTGTCGGAGGAACGGGCATAACGCATCGCCTCCTCGGCAAACGGCCTGACCTCCTCGGCGGAGATGCCCTCACGCCATCCGCAGTTGAGAATCTGAGCGCTCGCCAGCGCGCGCATGCGGTCGACGTGCTCCGATTGCGGCAGCGTCTGCAGCATGGACCGGGCTTTCCTCCACAGCCGCAGCGACTCCGCGGTGTTGGTGCGGCCGATCCAGCGCGCGGCGCGCTGCAGGTGCTCGACCGCCTGCATGGTCTGGCCGGCGAATTCGTAATGCGAGGCGATCAGGGCGGCGAACTCGTCCTGGCTGCCCCAATCGAGCGCCTCGATCGCCTTGGCCACGGCCACGTGCACGCTGCTCAGCCGCGAGCGCAGCTGCATCGAATAGGCCACCTCCTGAATCAGCGGATGGCGGAAAGCGAGCACGCCCATGTCGAACGGCGGCAGGTCGTAGAGGAGATCGGCGTTGCGCAACTGAGCGAGCGCGTCGAACAGCTCCGCGTCGGCAAGACCCGTCACCGGCCTCAGCACCGCGAGCGCCACCGAGCGGCCGATCACGGCCGCCGTCTCCAGCACGTTCTTGGCGGTCTCGCTGAGGCGATCGATGCGCGCGGCCACGACGGCGTGCACCGTCGGCGGCAGCGGAATGGCGCCGATGCCGCCCTTGAGCCGATAGGCACCGCGCTCACCTTCGACCCCGCCGCTCTCGGAGACCGCACTGGCCAGCTCCTCGAGAAAGAACGGATTGCCCTGCGCACGCTCGACGATGTCGCCGGCCAGCGCCTCCAGCGAAGGATCGTCGCCGAACACGCCGCGCAGCAGTTCGCGCGTCTCAGCGGAGGCGAGCGGCACGATGTGCAGTTCGTGAAAAGCGGCCCGCTGCATGAAGGACGCCGCGAAGCCGGGCCTGTAGTTCACGACCAGCAGCGTCTTGGTGCCGATCGTGGCCTCCGCGAGCGCCTCGACGAACTCCTCGCTCGCCTCGTCGACCCAATGCAGGTCCTCGATCATGATCACGGCGGCTGCATCGGCCGGCGCCGAGCGGAACAGCGTCTTGAACACGTTCAGCAGGCGGGTCTTGAACACGCCGGGATCGAGCCGGAGCGCGGGCCGTGTCGGATCGGCGAGGCTCATGAAATCCAGCAGCAGGACCAGCGCCGTGTCCGGAATCCCGATCGCTTCGAGCTTTTCGACCACGCGCTGCCGTGACACCTCGACCGGTTCCTTGGCCCTGATGCCGAAGAAGTCGCGCAGCAGTTCGAGCACCGGCTGGAACGGCGTGGCGCGACCATGTGCCAGAACGCGGGCTTCGTAGACGCGAATGCCCTGGCGGCGGCAGCTCTCGGCGAACTCGAAGCACAGCCGGCTCTTGCCGATGCCGGCATCGCCGACGATCCCGACGACGGTGCCCCTCGCCGCCAGTACGTTCTCGAGCTCTCGTTCGAGCACCTTGAGCTGAGCGTTGCGCCCGATCAGTGGCAGCAGCCGCTGCCCGCTGCGGAAGACATCGCTCGCCGGCGCATTGAGGCGGCCGATCAGCTTGTAGATCGCAACCGGCGTGGCGATCCCGCGCACGGTGTGGGTGCCGAGCGACTCGGCCTCCACGAATTGCCTGGCCCCGGTATAGGTCTCCTTGCTGATCAGGATCGCCCCCGGCTCGGCCATGTGCTCGAGACGGTTGGCCAGATGAACGTTGGCCCCGGCCGCGTCATAGGTCTGGTACATGCTGTTTTCGACGACCTGGACGATCACCTCGCCGGTGTGCAGGCCAACGCGGACCTGCAGATGGGGATCGGCCAGACGGGCGATCGAGTCCTGCATCGCCAGCGCACCGAGACAGCCGCGGACCGCGTGATCCTCATGCGGCACCGGCGCACCGAACAGCGCCATGACGCCGTCGCCCTGCGTCTTGTTGACGACGCCGTCATAGCGGTGCACCGCCTCCTTCATCAGGTTGAGCACCGGATCGAGCCGCTGCATCGCGAGTTCGGGATCGCCGAGACTGTCGATCAGTTGCGTCGAACCACGAATGTCGGCGAACAGGATGGTGAGGCGCTTACGCTCGCCGCCCTTGCTGCTCAGGGTGCGCAGCACGCGCTGGGCGGTCTGATCGGGCGGGGCCAGCCGCCCCGGCAGCGGCGAGCCACATTGGCCGCAGAAGCGATTCGTCAGGCCGTTCGTATGGTTGCACGCCTCGCATTTGAGGCCGAGCGGCTCGCCGCAGAGTTCGCACGTGGCCCTCCCCGGCTGGTTCTGCTTTCCGCACCGCGCGCATTCCATGGCCACCCCGTTCCACGACGGAACTGATTCATGCCATCACAGGCATGAGAGTATGGAACTGCCACAATTTTCGCGGGAAACATAGCCTGAAGCACAGACCGGGAGCCGTAACGAAATCGAGAACCCTCGATTCAGCCGTTGCCGCGCTCCTGCGCCAGCGCCTGTGATGCGATGTCGCGCCGACAGAAGCCGTCCGCCCACCGGATGCGATCGACGGCCTGATAGGCCCGCGCCTGCGCCTCGGTGACGGTCTTGCCGGACGCACAGACGTTGAGGACGCGTCCTCCACTGGCCAGAATGGCGCCGTCCTTTGCGACCGTGCCCGCGTGAAAGATTTCCACACCCTCGATCGCGGCCGCCTCGTCGAGGCCTTCGATCACGCTGCCCTTGCTGTAATCGCCGGGATAGCCCTTCGCCGCCATGACCACGGTCACGGCCGCCTCGGGAAACCAGCGCACATCGAAGTTCTTCAACTGTCCATCACATGCCGCCAACAGGGCCGGCACCAGATCGGACATCATGCGCAACATCAGCACCTGACATTCCGGGTCGCCGAACCGCACATTGTATTCGAACAGCTTCGGGCCCTGGGCCGTCAGCATCAGACCGGCATAGAGAATGCCTTTGAACGGCGTGCCGCGCGCGTTCATCCCGGCGATGGTCGGCAGGATGATCCTATTCATGATCTGGTCATGAATCTCCTGCGTCACGAACGGCGTCGGCGAATAGGCGCCCATCCCGCCCGTGTTGGGGCCCTGATCGTGATCGAACACGCGCTTGTGGTCCTGGGCCGACGCCAGCGGAATCGCGGTCTCGCCGTCGCACAGCGCGAAAAAAGAAACCTCGCGGCCTTCGAGAAACTCCTCGATGACGACTTCGGTGCCGGCGACGCCGAAGCCGCCGTCGAACATCATCCTGACGGCGTCCTCGGCCTCGGTCAGGGTCTTCGCCACCACCACGCCCTTGCCGGCCGCCAGGCCGTCCGCCTTCACGACGATCGGCGCGCCATGCTCACGGACATAGGCCAGCGCTTCCGGCGCATTGTCGAAGCGGCTATAGGCCCCGGTAGGAATGCCGTATTCGGCGCACAGATCCTTGGTGAAGCCCTTGGAGCCTTCCAGCTGGGCGGCGAGCTTGCGCGGGCCGAAAATCTTGATCCCGGCCGCCTCGACATCGTCGACCAAGCCGGCCGCGAGCGGCGTCTCCGGGCCGACCACCACCAGATCGACCTTGTTCGCCTTGCAGAACGCGATCACCGCGACATGGTCAGTCACGTCCAGCGCGACACACTCAGCCTCCTTGGCGATCCCTGCATTGCCTGGGGCGCACCACAGCTTGGTGAGCAGCGGGGAGCCGGCAATCTTCCAGGCGAGAGCGTGTTCGCGGCCGCCGGAACCAATGAGGAGAATGTGCATAGTCGATGCCGTCGCAGGGGATGTGGGTCAATTTGGAGGCCCCAATTGCCCGGCCCTCGCAGCAGAGTCAAATCAGGGCTCGGCCGGTTTTGCGGCCGCCCCGGCAATGATCTCCTGCAGGCCCGCCACATGACGGGCAAAGGCGGCGCGCCCTGAGGCCGCTGCGGTCACCGTCGTCTGCGGCTTCTTGCCGACGAAGGCCTTGTCCACGGTGACGTAGCCGGCGCGCGCCAGCGTGTCGATATGGGCGCCGAGATTGCCGTCGGTCGCCCCCGTCAGCTTCTTCAGCCGGGCGAATTCGAGGCCCGTGCCTGCAGGCAGTGCATTCAGGGCCGCCATGATCTTGAGCCGCAACGGCTGGTGGATGATCTCGTCGAGCTCCGCCAAGCCGTCAGCCCCGCCGCATCCACAACCCGCCGAGGATTAGGCCGCCGCCATTGACGAACGCCATCCACAGCGGAAACGCCGCGCCGATGCCGACATAGCCGATCAGGGTCAAGGCGGTGACGCAGAGCCCGAAGATCGTGAACGCGATACCGAACCACAATCCTGCGAGGCCGTAGAACAGCATGAAATAGATCGGCCAGAACGCGCCCATCTCACGCGGCCCGAAATGGCCGATCACCTGAACGAAAAAGCCGAACGCAAAGAACATCAGGAAGGCGAGCAGCGCCCTGAGATCGAAGCTGCGCATTCCCGAACGCGCCTTTTCCGCCGCGCCCAACGCGACGGAGCCGGCGAGACCGAGCACATAGACCGACGGCCACGCCTTGTCCGCGTAATGGGGTGTCAGGTAGGTGACGAGATTGCCGGCGAAGACCAGCGCCCCCCACAGGATCATCAGCAGGCTGGAGAGCCGGTAGATCTGAGACTGGCGCACGCGCCTGGTGACATCCTCGATGTCATCGAGCGCACGCGCGGCTTCCAGGCTGTCGATCATGCGGATGAAACCCTCAACGCGTGGCCACGTCCTCGGCGATCGCGCCGACGGCCTGCGGCGCCGACACGATCTCCATGTGATTGACGCCTGCGATCAGCTTGACGTCAACAGTGGGCGCAACCGCATGCACGGCGTCGGCATATTTGTCGGCGAGCATCAGCTCATCGTCGGCGCCGGCAATCAGGGTCACCGGGTGCTTCGCCGCGGCGAGATCGGACTTGTAGCTACGGGTCGCGAAATTGCGCAGCAGCCGATAGCTGTAGGTGGAAGCGACATACTTCTCGGAGTTTGGCCGAACGGCGAAGGCGAGCGCGGGCAATGCCTCGCAGCACGGCAGGCCGAGTCGACCGAGCACGCCGAGCGCCAGAATGCGCGGAATATCGGGGCTGGCCCAGCCGCCTGAATTCTCCCGATTGGTCGGCGCATCATAGCCCAGATAGGGCGAGAGCAGGACGGTGCGCGCGAACAGGTCCTGGATCGGCGCGCTCGCCGCGCGCAACGCGAAGCCACCGCCGGCCGAATGCCCGAGCAGCACGATCGGCAGCGCCGGCGCCGTTTTCCTGACCTCCGCCACGAGATCGCCGAGGTCGTCTTCGAGCTGGCCGAGATAGCCGATGTCGCCGCGGGTGCCGGAGCCGCCATGGCCGCGAATGTCAGGCGCGAAGGTATCGATGCCGCGAGTGGCCAGCGCGTCGGCCAGGGCATGCACGGCGACGCTCGAGCCGGATGACCCGTGGACCACGATGGCGACCTTGCCGACCGGCGTCGCCCGGGCCGGATAATGGCGATAGGCGAGCTCGGTGCCGTCGCGGGCGCTGAAGCGCTGCAGGGCCGGCATCGTGCTGCGATCGACGCGCCCGACGGTCTCGGAGATCGACTTCAGCTCGGGCGGGCGCACCAGCGGCGTCGCGATCATTGCGGTCAGAACCAGCGCCAGCACCCCGGCGACAGCCAATCCCCAGCGAACGGCGCGAAACGCGATCTTGATGCTCCGCCACATGGTCTCCCCCCGTTTCCCGACTTTATCTAGAGTACTCTGTATTACAGAGTTATAGAAAAGGCAACGGCTTGATTGGCGATCCCCGGGGAAAGCCCCTACCTTGGCGGCTGCTCCCAAACCCGAATCAGCCAGCGATGCCGCCTGCGGAAGCCCTGCCCAACGCGCCCGAATTCACCGTCACCGAGCTGTCCTCCGCGCTGAAACGCTCGGTCGAGGACCAGTTCGGGCATGTGCGCGTGCGCGGCGAGATCACCGGTTTTCGCGGACCGCATTCCTCGGGCCATTGCTATTTCGCGCTCAAAGACGAGAGCGCCAAGATCGAGGCGGTGATCTGGAAAGGCGTGCACGGCCGCATGCGCTTCAAGCCCCAGGAGGGGCTCGAGGTCATCGCGACCGGCAAGCTCACGACCTACCCGAACTCGTCCAAGTACCAGATCGTCATCGAGGCGCTGGAGCCGGCCGGCATCGGCGCGCTGATGGCGCTGATGGAGGAGCGCAAGAAGAAGCTCGCGGCCGAGGGCCTGTTCGACGCCGCACGGAAGCAGCTGCTGCCCTGGCTGCCGGAGGTGATCGGCGTCGTCACCTCGCCCACCGGCGCCGTCATCCGCGACATTCTGCACCGGCTCGAGGACCGCTTTCCCCGCCGCGTGCTGGTCTGGCCGGTCAAGGTGCAGGGCGAAGGCTCGGCCGAGCAGGTCGCGGCCGCGATCCGTGGCTTCAACGCCCTGCCCGAGGATGGGCCCATTCCCCGTCCCGACGTGCTGATCGTCGCGCGCGGCGGCGGCTCGCTGGAGGATCTCTGGTCGTTCAACGAGGAGATCGTCGTCCGCGCCGCGGCCGAAAGCATGATCCCGCTGATCTCGGCGGTCGGCCACGAGACCGACGTCACCTTGATCGACTTCGCCGCCGACAAGCGGGCGCCGACGCCAACCGCAGCTGCGGAAATGGCGGTCCCGGTGCGCAGCGAGCTGATGCTGGAGGTGGCGAGCCTCGCCCGCCGCGTCGGCGTCTGCTGGCAGCGCGGCCTGGAGAGCCGGCGCAACGAGCTGCGCGCAGCCGCCCGCGCGCTGCCGGATGCAACGGAGCTGCTCGCGATCCCGAGGCAGCGGCTGGATTCGGCGGCATCAACGCTTCCCCGCGCGCTCAAGACCAACACCCATGTGCATTTCCGTCGCTTCGCCGCTGCGAGCGCCAAGCTGACCTTAGGCGTCCTTCACGCGCAGATCGCGCAGGCCGACCATCGCCTCGTCGTGTCCTCCGAGCGGCTGTCGCTGTCGTCGCGCGCTTTGTTGCACCGGCGGCGCGAGCGGTTCGAAACGCTCGACGCGCGCTTCAAGGCGTCGCGCGTCGCCTATGCGCAGGCCAAGCGCCAGGCCATCAGCCGCGAGCGCGAGCGTGCGGAGCGGCTGGCCGAGCGCGCCGGACGCGCGCTGACGACCTCGATCTCCCGCTTGTCGGCGCGGGTCGATCACGCCGGCCAGCTGCTGGCGGCATTGTCCTATCGCAGCGTGCTGGCGCGCGGCTTCGCCCTGGTGCGCGATGAGGCCGGTCATCCGCTGCATCATGCGGCAAGCATCGGTCCGGGCGCCACGCTGTCCATCGAATTTGCCGACGGCGCGGTCGCGGCAACCGCCGGTGCGGGACGCCCCGCCCCCGCAGCGGCGCCGGCGACGCCCAAGCTCGCGCGCGAAACCAAGCCGGCGCCATCGAAGCGCACGCCGGATCCTGCCGATCAGGGCAATCTGTTCTGACGAAGCCTCAACGCGCGAGCCAGTCGGACACCAGCTTCTGGGCGTCGGCGCGGGCATCGGGATCGGAGCCGACATGGCCGCGCTCGGGCGCTGCCGCATCGGCGCCAGCCACCTGATGCAGCGGAAGATCGATCCGATCGAAATCATGATAGGCGCCGGGATAGACGACGATGCGCGTCAGCGCGCTGCGGCCGCGCGCGCCGTCGATCATCTGCCGGCACGCTGGCGGCGAATAGACATCATCCAGACCGCCGATCAGGACCAGGGTGGGAACGCGTGCGCTCCAGCCGAGGCCGGACGAGGCGCGGCAATCCGGATAGAAAGCCACGGCAGAGCGGAAGTCGGGCAAGACATGCTCGGGCAATTGCGGACGAACGGCCCAGAGTAGCGCGCTCGCACCGCTCGCCCACCCCATCAGGCTGACGCGGTCGGGCATCGCCCAGGATTGCTGGGTCAGCCATTTCTGGGCGGCGACGATGTCGGCGACGCGCTCGCGCCGGCCGCTGATGCGACGCTCCTTCACGCGGCATTGCGGGCCGAGCCCGCGCGAGCCGTAGCTGTCCGGCAACAGCACGGCCTTGCCGTCCTTGACCAACTCCTGGGCCCAGTCGCGATAGCGCGGCAAGACCGGCTCGGAGCGGCCGGCAAGGCCGCCGCAGCCATGCAGCCCGATCACGGTCGGAAACGGTCCCGCGCCGCCGGGCCGATAGAGCTGCGCGTGCAGCACGTAGCCGCCCGAGGGGATCTCGATTGCAACAGGCGTCGGTAACGGCTCCGCGGCGGCCATGGGCGTGGCCGCGCAGAGCAAGGCGACGAAAACGGTGATGAGGGAGCGCATCAAGCCAGCCGGGCGGAACGAGCGGCGGACGTCTCGCGTCCCCACGCCAACTTTCGCACACCCTCCGGCAACCACGTTAGCGAATGTTGGCATCAAAATCCGCTGCATTGGGCGTAGCTAGCACGGACTTTCCGGCCGCCGCATCACAAATCGGTGGGTTTGCGGCAGGGACAGGCCCCCCTATCTATGCTACGAAACCACCAGAATTGGCGTGTCGTGCGCTGTGCGGCGCGCGGGGATTGGAGATCGCGGACGTGCTCAACAAGTTTGCTCCCTCGGGCCAGGGCGAAGCACAGGTGCAGTATCTGGATGGCGACTTCCGCGTGATTTCACCTGGAAGCTATGTGCGTTGCGCCGTGACCGACGCGCGGATACCGCTCGACGAGCTGAAATATTGGAGCGTCGATCTGCAGGAAGCCTATGCGCTGCCGACCGCCGTGCTGCAGCGGCATTATCCCGGCGCGTTGAAGGCGAGCGGCTAGCGCTTCCGCGCGGCAGACAGCCGTTGCGCGACGAAGCCGCGGAAGGCCGGGGGATCGCTGAATTGCAGCGTCACCGGAAATGCTGATACCCCAAGGTCGGACCGGCTAGGCTTGCTGCCGCTGAGACGCGCGAGATCCTTCTCGGTCGTGACCACGGTCAAACCTTGGCGCCTCGCCTGCTGGGTCAGGGAGGCGATTTCATCCGGCGAAAACGGATGATGATCGGGAAATGCCCGCTCGACCTTGATCTCGAGCCCGCTGGCGCGAAGCGTCCTGAAGAATCGCCCGGGATCGCCGATCCCGGCAAAGGCGAGGATCGGCCGCGCTGCAAGCGCCGCGACGACCTGCGCATCCGGCTGCAGCCGGGCCCTGAATACCGGCTTTCCCAACGCCGCCACGCGGGCTGCGACAGCCTCGCCTGCATCGCCGCTGCCGACCATGACCAATGCGTCGGTGCGGTCCAGCTGCGGCGACAGCGGCGCGCGTAAGGGGCCGGCTGGAAACACCCGGGCATTGCCGAGCCCGCGCGCGCCGTCGATCACGATCAGCGCGAGATCCTTGGCGATCGACGGATTCTGAAAGCCGTCATCCATCACGATCACGCTGGCGCCCTGCGCCTTGGCCAGCCCGATACCTTCGGCCCGCGCGCGCGACACCACCACGGGCACACGGGCGGCCATCATCAGCGGCTCGTCGCCGACATCGGCGGCCTCGTGAGTTGCGGGATCGACCAGCACCGGCCCACGCAGCCGGCCGCCATAGCCACGGCTCAGCACGACCGGCCGCTCACCGAATTCGCGCAGCAGGCCGCAGAGGGCCAACACGGTCGGCGTCTTGCCGGCGCCGCCGACATGGAAATTGCCGACGCAGATCACCGGCAGGCCGGCGTCGATCCCTGCCTGTTGCATGCGGCGCGCCGCGACGGCGCCGTACAGCTTCGAGAGCGGAGACAACAGACGCGATTGCCAGGAGGGTGGCCGATGCCAGAAGGCCGGCTCACGCATCTCTGGCAGCCCCCATCTCCAGCCTGACCTGCAGCAGATACGGCTCGAGCGCCGACAGCGTCCGCTCCAGCGCGCCGCCGAGCTGATCGACGACGCGCGAGCTCGCGGCGACCAGGCTGTTGCAGGCGTCGGGATCGGCGAGCAGCTGCCTGAGCTGGCGGATCAGCGCCTCCTGGTCGTGGGCGAGCCGCGCGCCGGCGGCCTTGTCGAGCGCCTCGTACACCTCGGCAAAATTGAAGACGTGCGGGCCATGCACGATGGCCGCGCCGAGCTTGACAGCTTCGATCGGGTTCTGGCCGCCGTGCTCGACCAGCGAGCCGCCCATGAACACGATCGGCGCCAGCCGATAGAACAACCCGAGCTCGCCCATTGTATCCGCGACGTAGACGTCGGTGGTCGCCAGCGGCTGATCCTCGCGCGAGCGCAAGCCGGCCTGCAATCCTGCACCGGCGACGAGCTCAGCGACCGCAGGACCGCGATGCGGATGTCGCGGCACGATCACGGTGAGCAGCGACGGGAAGGAGCCGGCCAGGGCCTTGTGGGCCGCAATCAGGATCTCGTCCTCGCCCGGATGCGTCGACGCCGCGACGATCACCGGACGCCCCCGCGTCATCGCGATCAGCCGATCGAGCTTGGTCGGATCGGCCGGCGGCGCCGGAACGTCGAGCTTGAGATTGCCGGTGGTCATCACGTTGCGGGCACCGAGCGCGGAAAACCGGTCGGCATCGGCCTGCGACTGCGCGAGGCAGATGTCGAAACGGCCGAGCAGCGCGGAGATCGTGCCCGCCATCCGGCGCCAGCGCGGGAACGAGCGCGGCGACATGCGGCCATTGATGACCACCATCGGCACCCGCCGCGAGGCCCCGGCCAGGATCAAATTGGGCCAGAGGTCGGATTCGATGAACAGTCCGAGCGAGGGGCGCCAGTGATCGAGAAAGCGCTCCACGAAGCGCGGCGTGTCATAGGGCACGTATTGGTGGATCACGTCGGGCGGGAAGCGTTTCGCCACGATCGCAGCCGACGTCACGGTGCCCGAGGTGATCAGGATGCGGATGTTCAGCGCACGCAGCCGCTCGATCAGCGCGGCGGCGGCCAGCACCTCGCCGACGCTGGCCCCATGGATCCACACCAGCGGCCCCAGCGGACGCGTGTCGTGGCTCAGGCCACGCCGCTCGTCGGTCCGCTCCGGATCCTCCTTGCCGTGCTTGAGGCGCTGCCTGATCAGGGCCGGCGCAAGCGGCGATGCCGCCGAGGACAACCCGCGGTAGACACGCAGGGCCATCGGCAGCGGGCTAGCCACTGGAGGCTCCCGATGTCACCGGCGGGGGACAGGCATCGGGCCGGCCGACGATCTCGTAGGCCCGGCGCATGCATTCGTTCAGCGTGGCCTCGAGGTCGAGGCGCGCCTGCTCCATCATCGCGGCGTCGGCATCACGCGGCACGTTGATTTCCTTGATTCCCACCAAAGCGCCGCGGCCGAATGGCAAATTGATGGTGGTGCTGTCCCAGTTCTTCAGACGGACGAAGCGGCTCGTGACCATTGCGAAGGGCATGATCGGGCGTCCTGACTCACGCGCGAGCATGATGATGCCGAGACCCGCAATCCGCGCGCGCTTCGGCACATCGGCGGTCGATGCAACATTATAGTTGTCTTCCAGCGCCCGCACCATCTCCTTGAACGCCCCCACCCCGCCTTTCCGGTGGAAGGAGGAGCCATGATCGCCCGAACCGCGGATGGTTCCGATGCCGAGCCGCTCGGCTGCGATCGCGTTGAACTCACCGTCGCGATGCCGCGAGATCAGCACCTTGGCGCGGTAGCTCGGCTTGTTCTTGATGAAGGGTGTCAGCAGATGCTGGCCGTGCCAGAACGCGAAGATCGCCGGCATCTGCGGCTCGACGATGTCGTAGACCTCGGGCGGCTCGTAGGTGAAGCGGTTGGTCAACCACACCAGACGCAGGTACTCGGCTGCGAGGAACCCGACGGCGCGCTGGAACCAGCCGCTGCGCAGCGTATTGCGGATCAGATGTTTCAAGTGACGGGCTTTGCGTCTTACTTCGGGTCCTGACCGGGATCGAGCAGCCGGTGCAGGTGAACGATGAAATAGCGCATGTGGGCGTTGTCGACCGTCATCTGCGCCTTGGCTCGCCAGGCAGCGTGGGCCGCCGCATAGTTCGGATACACGCCCACGATGTCGACCTTGTCGAGATCCTTGAATTCGTTCTTTTCGAGGTTGATGAGCTCGCCGCCGATCACGAGGTGAAGGAGCTGCTGCGAGGCGCTATCTGTCATCGGTATCGTTTCCTAATCAACGCGCCTTGCGGGCGGCCTGGCGGCGCGGTCCGAGGGGCAATCAGCTCTGCGGCAAACGGCGAAATTGGCTGACGATGTCAGCATGTCGGTCGCGTCCCGCTGCTACCAGCACCCCATGGGCCACGTCCGGACGATTATAGAGGATCGCCTCGCCCGACAATGCGCTCATTTTACCACCCGCTTCCTGCACGATCAAATGAGCCGCCGCAAGATCCCAATCGCGGCTTTGCCCGCCTGCAAAAGCGGCATCGAGTTCGCCATGCGCGACACGGCACAGGCGTAGCGCCAGCGATCCGATTCGCGGATGGAGCTCGATTCGCGTGGAATCCGGAGCCAGCCGCTCAACCAGCGGTTTTGGGCCGGCCACCCGCGAGAAGTCGAGCCCCGTCCCGGTCGCGGCGTGAACCAGCTCGCCGTTGAGCGTGGTGCCGCTTCCCTGCGCGGCGAAGAAGAACTCGTTGCTGACGGGGACATGGACCGCGGCAAGAATCGGCGCACCATGCTCGACCAGCGCGACGCTCACGCACCAGTCGGTGCGACCACCGAGATAGGAACGGGTGCCGTCGATCGGATCGACGATCCAGACCCGCGACCGGTCCAGCCGCGCCGGATCATCGACGCTCTCTTCGGACAGCCAGCCATACGCGGGGGTCGCCGATCTCAGCCGGCGTTCGAGCAGCGCATTGACGGCCATGTCGGCTTCGGACACCGGGGACGACGCTCCCTTGGTCCATTTGCGCAGCTCGGTGCCGAACATCGCGTGCGCCAGCTCGCCGGCTTCGCGCACTGCCTCCTTCAGAAGCGCGGCATCTGCCGCCAGGCTCGTGTCGCCGATCTCACCGTCCGCCAAGCGTCAATCCTTCGATGCGCACGGTGGGCGCATTGACCCCATAACGGAATTCCAGATCGCTGGCCGGGGTCATCGACTTGAAGATCTCGAACAGGTGCCCGGCGATCGTCACTTCGCTCACCGCATAGCCGATCTCGCCATTCTCGATCCAGAAGCCGGAGGCGCCCCGGCTGTAGTCACCGGTGACGCCGTTGACGCCGGAGCCGATCAGGTCGGTGACGTAGAAGCCCTGCTTGATGTCCGAGATGAGCTCCTTGGCGGTGACCACGCCGGCTTCGAGATGGAGATTGAACGGGCCCGGCGACGGCGAGGACGACACGCCGCGATGGGCATGGCCTGTCGTCACCATGCCAAGCTCGCGGGCGGTGCCCGAATCCAAGAGCCACGTCGTCAGGACGCCATCGTCGACCAGCGCCGTCTTCTTGACCTTGACGCCTTCGGCGTCGAAGGGCTGCGAGCGCAGGCCGCGCAGGCGCAGCGGATCATCGATGATGCGGATGCCGTTGGCAAACAGCTGCGCGCCGAGCTTGTCCTTCAGGAAGCTGGTCTTGCGCGCGATCGAGGCACCGTTGATGGCGCCAACGAGATGGCCAACGAGCGAGCCGGACACACGGGGATCGAACACCACCGGCACCTGGCACGTGGCGACCTTGCGCGGATTGGCGCGTGCCACCGCCCGCTCGCCGGCGCTGCGCCCAACTGCGACCGGCGCCAGCAGATCGGCGCCATGAGGTGCTGCGGTGTAGTCGTAGTCGCGCTCCATGCCGGTGCCTTCACCGGAGATCGCCGTCGTCGAGATGCTCTGGCTCGAGCGTAGATACGCGCCGTGAAAGCCGCTGCTCGTCACCAGCACCATGCCGCCGATGCCGGCCGAGGCCGATGCGCCGCCGGACTTGGTAACGCCTTTCACGCCGAGCGCGGCAGCCTCCGCCTCCTGCGCACGGCGCTCCAACTCCGCGGTCGAAGGGATTTGAGGATCGAGCAGATCGAGCTCGGGAATGTCGCGCGCCAGCAGCTCGGGATCGGCGAGACCGACATATTTGTCGTCGGGCGCCACCCGCGCCATCGCCACCGCCCGCTCGGCCAGCCGTGCCACGCCGTCGCCACTGACGTCGTTGGTCGACACCACCGCCTGGCGCTTGCCCACGAGCACCCGCAGGCCGACATCGTCGCCCTCCGAACGTTCGGATTCTTCGACACGTCCGTCGCGTACCTCGACGCCTTGGGAGATGCCGCGCACCGCAACCGCATCGGCGGCATCGGCGCCGGCCTTGCGCGCGGCCTCGACCAGGCGCTCGGCGAGCGTTCTGAGGGCGGACTGATCGAGCAGATCTGATTGCACGGATTTCGACGATGCAGAGGCTGAAGGGGAAGAGGTCACGAACACGATCCGATCGATGTCAGGTGGCGGCGAAGACGGCTCAATCCAAACGAAATGTGGCCTGGACACGCCGACTTCAAGCAGGACGGCAGATGGCACATCGGATTGTCGGCAAATCGGCAAGGTCTCGTCAATCATGCGGGGCAAGCGGTTGTCAATCATGACGGTAAGAGGATCATGCGTGACGTCTGATTAACCAGCCTTCTTAAGGCGATACGGGCGAGGCGCGTGGCAAGGTCTCACGCATCGACCGGGAAAATAATCCCGGCGGGGAGACCAGGCCGTGAGGCGTCAAACAGCAACAGGCGGAAGCAATTCCGCTGGGTCGGGCCGCGTCCTGCGGCTCGACCCTCTTTCCCTGCCCGTCTCGTACAGCGCGCACGACACCCGTGCCGATGGTGGGATCCGGCAGATCGAATTGCACCGGGAACGCGTGGTCCTGCGCCGTGCCGTCAGCGGCATGCGGATGGCCGTGAACGTCCGGGTCAGTGATTTCCTCGGCATCGCGCTCCGCGAAGTCGACGACACGCAGGTGATGCTGGTGCTCGTCCACCACGACCCGTCGCTCACCATCCCGCTCTGCGTCAGCGACGACCAGGACGAGATCGTTGCGGCCTGGGCGATGTGGAGCGAGACCTTCGCGCTGCCCCAGCTGCAGGACACCAGGCGCGAGGCCACGCCACGCCGCCGCCGCCGCAATGCGATCCGTTCGCGCCGTCCGCGCTTCCTGATGCGACGCCGCGTCGGACATTTGCTCAATCCCGCTTCCGTCCATCATGGCGAGCGCGAGATCATCGCGCGCAACTGATCAGCTCGCGCGCAGCGCTGCATCGGCCAGCAGGCCGGCAAACAACAGCAGCCCCGCGTCGCGGTTCGACTTGAACACCCGCAGGCACAGCGCCGGATCGGCGATGTCGAGCCGGCGGATCTGCCAGCCGAGATGCACGGCGAAACAGGCGAGCCCGAGCCAGGCCGCAACGTGCACATGAGCCGTGACGAACGCCCCTGCAATCAAGGCGACGGCAAGCGCATAGAAGATCACCAGCGCCAGATGCGTGCGGTCGGCGAACAGCCGCGCCGTCGACTTGATGCCGATGAGCGCATCGTCTTCCGCGTCCTGATGCGCGTAGATCGTGTCATATCCGATCACCCAGCATATCGAGCCGGCGTAGAGCAGCAGAGCGGTGGCGTCGATGCGGCCGAACGCGACGGCTGATCCCATCAGCGCGCCCCAGGAGAAGGCGAGCCCAAGGACCGTCTGCGGCCACCAGGTGATTCGCTTCATGAACGGGTAGATCGCGACGATGAGCAGCGAGGCGATGCCGGTGGCAATCGCAAAGCGGTTGAACTGCAGCAGCACTGCGAGGCCGATCAGGGCCTGGGCCACCAGGAAGGCCAGCGCCTGCTTCACGCCCACCTGCCCGGCGGGAATCGGCCGGGAGCGCGTGCGCTCCACCTTGGCGTCGAGATCGCGATCGGTGATGTCGTTCCAGGTGCAGCCGGCGCCACGCATCGCGAAGGCGCCGATGAAATAAAGCCCGATCCAGGCCGGCAACATCGCCAGGTTTCGCGACATCCCCGCCGCCAGCGCCGCCGACCACCAGCACGGCATCAGCAGCAGCCAGGATCCGATCGGACGATCATAGCGGGCGAGCCGCAGATACGGACGCGACCAGACCGGCGCCAGCGTGTCGACCCAATTGCCGGTCGCGTCAGCAACGCGGACGGCGCTGTCGCTCATCGGGTGAGAACGTTGCCGGTCATCGTATCGAACGCTGAGCCGCCCTTCTTGCCCGTATTGGTGGCTTCGGGCAGTGAGGCCGACGAGCCGAGGACGTCACTGAGGCTGGGCGCGGCCGGGTTGCCCCGCGCCTTCATCTGCTCAGCCGCCGTACAGACCTTCGTCTGGATGTTTTCGGTGCCCTTGTGGTTGGTCTTCAGCTGCTCGGCGATCTGGCCGGGAATGCCGCATCGCGCCGAGTTGGTCTCGACGTATTTGATCATCTTGATCTCGGCCTGGCTGAAGTTCCTGAACAGCTTGCAGGCCTCGTCCGGGGTGGCATGTTTCTGACTTGCCGCCTGGATCAATTTACCGCGACGCTCGGCTTCCTCGCGCAGCGGGGCGAAATCCTTCATGCAGCTGTCCGACGGGCCGGCCTGCTGCGGCGGTGCGAAGCCGCCTCCGCCGCCTCCGAAGGCCGCCGGACCGGCGCTGGGGAACGCATTCGCGGGCGCCGCCATCGGCGGCGGCGCGTTGCCGTTGATGGGCGGAAACGGCGACGCGCTGGTCTGGGTCTGGCCCGGCAGCGGCGCGGGAAACGAGCTTTGCGCCGATGCAGGCCCGGCTGAGAGCAGGACGGCAGCGACGACGAACGGCAGGACGGGGTGGCGGATGATCAAGGCTGGTTCTCCGGCAAGACCAAGAATCCTCAACACTTCCGGACGAAAGCGCGATCCGATCCGTGGCTTTTACGATTCTCGTCCGCCCAGCACAACCGCGGAGTTGATCACGTCCGCGGCGGAGAGACGCAGCCGGAGTTCCAAGTGGCTGAACCGCCCCGCCATTGATTTGCAGTCCCAGCTCCAAGCCGGAAATTCGTTCCTCTAGGGCTCCACGATCAAGAAGGCCCCATCGATCCAGCCACGGGTGCTGATGAGCCGATGCCCGGCATGGGCGCGACGTTCCACGTCACGGTACAGACCTTGCGCATCACCGCCAGGGTGTTCTCGTGATTCGCCTTCAGCTGATCGGTGATCTTGGAAGGGATGCCGCACGACGAGGCATGCGCGACCGCGTAGTCGATCATCTTCGTCTGGGCGAGCTCGTAGTCATGCACCAGCTGGCAGGCCTCGCCGGGCGTAAAGCGGCGCTCGGTCGCAACCTTCAGCAGCTTGGCGCGGCGGGCGGTCTCGTCGCGCAGCGGCGTGAAGTCCTTCAGGCAGCTTTGGGGAGGGCGAAAGCCGCCCATCGTCGCCGTTGCGGCTCCGCCGGGCGCCACCGGCTCCGCCTTTGGCGACGCGCTGATGCTCTTGTCGTCAGCCCGGGACGGCCCGGCCGATATCGCCACGACGAGCGCGGCGAGGGCCCACAGAGCCCAAGTCGAATGTTTGCAGATCACGGCTGTTCTCCTCGCCAGAGCTCGGGGCAGAGGCTCGGTGCAAAGGTTCGGGGCCAAGGCTTCCGGCATCGTCCGGAACTCCGCCGGAATGGACGATCGCCAATTCGGCTGCGATTCAACCGGTAAAATCTGTCGACAGAACGGCCAAAACGGGCCATCGCCGGTGCAGCCCCGAGCACGACGCCGGCTTCCCGGCCGACGCCCGGTCCGGTAAGCAACGTCCGTCCCTCGCACTGCTTTGCGCCATGCCCGACTATGACTTCACCGCCCCGCGCCTGTTCGTCGATGCGCCCCTGATCGAGGGCGGCGCCGTCGCGCTCGACCGCAGCCAGAGCAATTATCTCGGCAATGTGCTGCGCCTCGGCGCCGGGGATCATGTTCTGATCTTCAACGGCCGCGATGGCGAATGGCAGGCTGCGATCGAGGGCCGCAAGCGGCCCGACGGGCTGACGATCCGACAAAGGGTCCGACCGCAGGATCGGCTTGCCGACATCGCCTATGTGTTCGCACCGCTCAAGCACGCGCGCCTCGACTACATGGTGCAGAAGGCCGTCGAGATGGGCGCCGCGACGCTCACGCCGGTCCTCACCCGCCACACCCAGGTGTCGCGGGTGAATGGCGAGCGCATGCGCGCCAATGTGATCGAGGCCGCCGAGCAATGCGGCATCCTGAGCCTGGCCGAGGTCAAGGACCCGGTGCCGCTGGAGCGCTTCATCCGTGAGCGCCCCGGCTCGCGGATGCTGGTGTTCTGCGACGAGGCGGCCGAGATCGCCGATCCCTTGCAGGCCCTGCGGGGCGGCAGTGCCGGGGGCGCCGGCATCGACCTCCTGATCGGGCCCGAAGGCGGCTTCGCCGCCGATGAGCGCGAACTGCTGCTGCGGCAGCCGCACGTGACCCGGCTGGCGCTCGGGCCGCGGATCCTGCGCGCCGATACCGCGGGCGTCGCGGCGCTCGCCCTGGTGCAGGCGACGCTCGGCGATTGGGGCAGCCGGGCAGGTTAAGCCATTGCGCCAATTCTGGCCTAGCTTCGGCCATTCACGGTCGAAACCGCTGGCCGGCCATGCTAAGGGGCTGCCGCCGCTCCCCATGGCGGCCGCATCCCTTATTGGAACCAAATCGACATGACCGGACCCGCTCCAACCGGACCCGCTGCGTGGGCGGACACGCTGCTGCAGTCGTTCGTCGACGCCGGCTATGACCGCGCCGAGCCAGCCATCCTGCAGCCGGCCGAACCTTTCCTGGACCTGTCCGGAGAGGACATCCGCAAGAGCCTGTATCTGACCGCGGATGCCGGCGGCGAGGAGCTCTGCCTGCGCCCCGACCTGACCATTCCGGTCGCCCGCGACTATCTCGGCTCGGCCCGCGCCGGCCAGCCGGCCGGCTTCAGCTATCTCGGCCCCGTATTTCGCTACCGTGGCGGCCGCCCGAGCGAGTTCCTGCAGGCCGGCATCGAATCGTTCGGCCGCAAGGATCGTCCCGCCGCGGATGCGGAGATGCTGGCGCTGGCGATCGAGGCGACCGCGGCCGCCGGCGTTGCCGACATCGACATCCGCACCGGGGACGTCGCGCTGTTCACGGCCCTGATCGACGCGCTCAATCTCTATCCCGTGTGGCGCCGCCGGCTGATCAAGGACTTCAACCGCAAGCGCACCCTGGCGCAGGACCTGGAGCGGCTGGCGATCGCGGCGGTGGCGCCGCGCAACGAATATGAGGGCGTGCTCGCCGCGCTGGCCGGCTCTGATCGCAAGGCCGCGCTCGCCCTGGTGACCGACCTGATGTCGATCGCAGGCGCGACCGCGGTCGGCGGCCGCACCGTGGCGGAGATCGCCGATCGCTTCCTGGAGCAGTCGACGCTGAAGAGCGGCGCATTGCCGCGCGACGCGCTCAACCTGATCAAGCGATTCCTTGCCATCGGCGGCAACCCGACGGAGGCGGTGAAACAGCTCCGCGCGCTCGCCGCCGACGCCAAGCTCGACATCACCGCAGCCATCGACGCGCTGGAAGCCCGCGCCGGCTTCATGGCGGCGCGCGGCATCGACCTCGGCCGGGTCCGCTTCGCCACCTCCTTCGGTCGCGGCCTCGACTACTACACCGGCTTCGAGTTTGAGCTGCATCATCTGGGCAATGGCGATGAGCCGCTGGTCGCCGGCGGCCGTTACGACGGACTGTTGACCCAGCTCGGCGCGGCCGAATCCATTCCGGCCGTCGGCTTCTCGATCTGGATCGAGCGACTGGCCCAGAGCAGCGCCGCGGGCAACGCCGCGCGCGGGAGAACATCATGAGCGGCCCCCTCGTCCTCGCCGTTCCCTCCAAGGGCCGCCTGCAGGAGAATGCGGAAGCGTTCTTCGGCCGCGCCGGGCTGAACCTGTCCAAGCCGGGCGGCGCGCGCGACTATCGCGGCACCATTTCCGGTCTCGACAATGTCGAGATCGCCTATCTCTCTGCGAGTGAGATCGCCTCGCAATTGGCGCGCGGCACCGTGCATCTCGGCGTCACCGGCGAAGATCTGGTGCGCGAGAGCATCACCGACGCCGACAAGCGCGTGCTGCTGATCGATACGCTCGGCTTCGGCGGCGCCAATGTCGTGGTTGCCGTGCCGCAGGCGTGGATCGACGTCCGCACCATGGCCGATCTCGACGACGTCACCACCGGCTTCCGCGCCCAGCACAATCGGCGCATGCGCGTCGCGACCAAGTACATCAACCTGACGCGCAGCTTCTTCGCTGCCCATGGCATCGTCGACTACCGCATCGTCGAGAGCGCCGGCGCGACCGAGGGCGCGCCTGCGGTCGGCGCTGCCGAGCTGATCGTCGACATCACCAGCACCGGCTCGACGCTCGCGGCCAACGGGCTGAAGGTGCTGGACGACGGCGTGATCCTGCGCAGCCAGGCCAATCTGGTCGCCTCACGCGACGCCGACTGGTGGGACGGGCCGCGCGAGAGCGCCCGGATCATTCTCGACCACATCCATGCCCGTGCCCGCGCCAGCAAATACCGCGAGGTCCGCACCCGCTTCAAAGGGTGCGACGCAGCAATGCTCACCGAGGCGCACAACCGGTTCGGCGTCGTGGCACCGTTCGGCGGCCCGACCTCGTCGGGCATGCTGACCCTGCACTGCCCGCCGGCGCAGATTTACGCGCTCGGCAGCTTTCTGCGCGAGCATGGCGCTGAAACCGTCTCGGTCGCCTCGCTCGACTATGTGCTCGATCGTGAGAATCCGCTGTTTGCCCGTCTCGAGGCCTTCCTGCGATCATAAATCGCCGTTCATCGTAGCGACAGGCTGGTACGGCTACCATATGTTGGTAGGAGAACGAGGACGCTGAGCAATGCTGGGTACCGACGTGTCGGATCTGACCACGACTGCGGCCGACGCCGCGTCGCAGGGACTGTCGATCGTTATCCCCCTCTACAATGAGGGCGCGGGACTGACGTCGCTGCACGAGCGGCTGAACGGCCTTGCCAGCACCTTGCGGCAGCGCTTCGGCCTCGCCTGTGAGCTGGTCTATGTCGACGATGGCAGCCGCGACAACACGCTTGCGATCGCCCGCACTCTTCAGGCGGATGCGCTCGACGTCCAGGTCGTGTCGCTGTCGCGCAATTTCGGCAAGGAGGCCGCGCTGATGGCGGGCCTCGATCATGCCCGGCGCGGCGCCGTGCTGTTCATGGATGGCGACGGCCAGCATCCGCCGGCGCTGGTCGAGCAGCTCGTCTCGCACTGGATCAAGGACGGCTACGACGTCGTCTACACCGCGAAGGCGCACCGCGACAACGAGCCGTTCCTGCGCCGCGTGGCGGTTCGCGGCTTCTATTCCCTCATCAATTGGGGCGCGCGCCAGAAGATCCCGGAGGATGCCGGCGACTTCCGCCTGCTGTCGCCGCGCGCGGTGGCGGCGCTGCGGCAGCTGCCCGAGCGCAACCGCTTCTTCAAGGGATTGGCGAGCTGGATCGGCTTCCGCCAGATCCGCGTCGACTACGAGCCCGCGGCCCGCGCCCATGGCGTCACCACCTTCAACGTCACCAGCCTGCTCGGCCTGTCGATCGAAGGCCTGACCTCGTTCTCGGTCGCGCCGCTGCGCTTTGCCAGCCTGCTCGGGATCCTGCTCGCGTCGGGCGCGTTCCTGTTCGGCCTCTCCATCCTCTGGGAGACCTTCACCACCGGCAAGTCCGTGCCCGGCTATCCCTCGCTGATGGTCGGCCTGATGACGATCGGCGGCGTGCAGCTGATCATGATCGGCATCATGGGCGAGTACATCGGCAAGATCCTGTCCGAGCTGAAGGCACGTCCGATCTACTTCGTCGCCGAGCACAGCGAGAAGCGCGCAAAGCTCGAGGCGCGGAGCGACGGCGCCGAGAGGAATGCCGCCGAATGAGCGAGGCGCCGCACCGGCGCATCTGGCTGTGCGCCGACGACTACGGCATCAGTCCCGGGGTCAACAGCGCGATCCGCGACCTGATCGCACGCGGCCGGCTCAACGCGACCTCGGTGATGACCGTGGGCACGGCGATCGGCCGCGACGAGGTGACGGAGCTGACCAAGGTCGCTGCCGACAGTCCGCGCTGCGCCATCGGCCTGCACGTGACCCTGACCGCGCCGTTCCGGCCGCTGACGATGCACTTCCGTCCCTCTGAAGGCGGCATGTTTCCTCCCTTTCCCAGGCTGTTGCGGGCCGGACTGACCCGCCGGCTCGATCCCGAGATCATCCGCGCCGAGGTGATGGTTCAGTTGGCGACGTTCGGCGAGCTGTTCGGCCGCACGCCCGATTTCGTCGACGGCCACCAGCATGCGCAGCTCTATCCGCAGGTCCGCGAGGGCTTTCTCGCCGCCGTCAAGGAAGCCGCACCGTCGGCCTGGGTCCGCCAGGGCGGCCGCAAGGGACCGTGGCTGCCGCGGCTGACGGCGCCGAAGGCACTGCTACTGGATGTGCTCAGCGCGCAATTCCGCAGCCAGGCCCGGCGCGCCGACATCGCTTTCAATCCCGCGTTCGCCGGCGCCTATGACTTCACCAAGGCCTCGGATTTCGCGGCGTTGATGGACGGCTTCCTCGACGAGCTTCCGGAGCACGGACTGGTGATGTGCCATCCCGGCTTCGTCGACGACGTCCTGATCGAGCTCGATCCTTTGACGGTGCAACGCGAGCACGAGCACGCTTATCTCGCCGGGGAGCACTTCCCCAGCCTGCTGGACCGCCGCCGGGTGACGCTCGCCTGACGGATCTTTCCCGCCTCGACGACGAACGAAATGCCGTTTGCCAGCGTTTCTCATCCAAGGGACACGACATGGACGTCCGAAGCGCTTCGCAAGTCCAACGACGCTTTGTCGCATACGGAAATTTAATCCGCGGCCCGACTGGCCGGACCACAAAGTCCCCCTAAATCTTGGCCGCGCCTCGCCGGAACCTGGCAAGCCGCAGGAGAACCACATGACACCGCAAGAACGCCAACTCATCGACGATCTGTTCGACCGGCTCGCCAAGTTGGAGAGTGCGCCGCGTGATCCGGAGGCTTCCGCCGCCATCGCCCAGGCGCTGCAGCGGGCTCCCAATGCCGTCTACGCGCTGGTGCAGACGGTGCTGGTGCAGGACGAAGCCTTGAAGCGCGCCAATGCCCGCATCGAGGAGCTGCAGCACGCCCAGGCTCCCCAGCAGGGCCAGTCCGGCGGCTTCCTCGATTCGATGCGCGACAGCATCTTCGGCTCCAGCAGCCGCGGATCGGTTCCCAACGTGCCGCCGCCCTCGCAGAGCCGGCCGGTCTGGAACAGCGGACAGGCGATGCCTCCGGGGTACCAGGGCCAGCCCGGCTATCCCGGTCAGCCCGGCCCTTATGATCAGGGTGGCTTCGGGCAGCCGCGCGGCGGCATGTTCGGCGGCGGAGGCGGCTCGTTTCTGGGCACCGCGGCAGCTGCCGCGGCCGGCATGGTCGGCGGCTCGCTGCTGCTCGGCGGCATCCGCTCGATGATGGGTGGCGGGTCGCATCAGGCGTTCGGTGACACCACCATCATCGAGGAGCGTGGCGGCGGCGCCAGCCCGTGGAGCGACCAGTCCGGCGGCTCGCTGGCGCGGGACGCCGGCCTCGACGACATCGGCCGCTCCGGCGATGGCGGCGGCCGCGCCGGCCTGTTCGACCAGGCGGGCTACAATGATAGCGGCAACGACAGCGACGAAGCGGACTTCGACGCAGACGCAGACGATGGCTCTGGCAACGATGATGACGGCGGCAGCGACTACGCCTGAAACATCCCGGTCCTGAGCAATGATGAAAAACAAAGGCCGCCCTCCAGGGCGGCCTTCCTGCATCGGGACCGTCTCTGCCGCCGACCTCAGAGCACGATCACCCTGGTGCCGACGTTCACCCGGCTATAGAGATCGATGACGTCATCGTTGCGCATCCTGATGCATCCCGACGAGACGTTGGTGCCGATCGTCCATGGCTCGTTGGAGCCGTGGATCCGGTAGAGCGACGAGCCCAGATACATCGCGCGGGCGCCGAGCGGGTTCTGCGGTCCGCCTTCCATGTGCCGCGGCAGATCCGGCCGGCGCACCAGCATCTCCGCCGGCGGCGTCCAATCCGGCCATTCGCGCTTGGCGGAGATCGTCTTCACGCCCGACCAGGTGAAGCCGGGTCGGCCGACGCCGATGCCATAGCGGAGCGCCCTGCCCTCGCCCTGGACAAGATAGAGGAACTTGTTCGGTGTATCGATGACGATCGTGCCGGCCTTTTCTCTGCCGTCGTAGTCAACGATCTGTTTCTCGTATTTGGGATCGAGAGGGCGCTGCGTCTGCTCATAGGCCTCATCGTCCGGCAATCCCTGCTGGGGCGCGCCGCCGGGCATCGACTGCTGCGGCCCGTAATAGGACGGCTGCTGCTGGTACATCGGCTGCCCCGGCGGAGGGACACCTCGTCCGCCCTGCGGATCGCCGAACAAAAATTCGATGAAGCCGCCGCCCATCCGCGGGCGCTCGACATAGGCGGTGCGCACCGGCGCAGTCTGCTGCGGCGGACCGCTATAGATCACGGTCGGCTGCTGAAATCCCTGGGCCGCGGCTCGATCCAGACCTGCATGGAAGACGCATGCGCTGGCCAGCAGCGCCATGGAGAATGATTTGAACATCGACGTACTCTGTACTGTTTCGTCTGAAGACTGTTCGTGGCGCAAGGCAGTGATGCCGACGCGTATCGTCAATAAAGAGCAAAACCCGATGGCTTTGGTAAACGCGGACGGCTCCGGGATTCACCATCGCCGCAGGCGGCGGCGGTTTTGATAGCTAGCGTTTATTTTGCGTGAAGGCCGGCGGGGCATGGTTAATCGTTGACGCACGGCGCACGCGGGCGTTGCGCAATCGCGGTTCCTGGCGTGAACGCGATGTTAAATAGCCTCCGCGTAGAACTGATCCGAGCAAGAGGTCAGGGATATTGTCATGGCTGTTCGCAAGCGTTTCCGTATCGAAGAAGCAATTATCGGCCATATGCCGGAGCCCGACTTCGTCGGCGGCGAGATCGGCCCCAATCACAAGGAAATCATGGACGAGCTCCGCGCGATCCGCTCTCAGATGGCCCACGCCATGCGCAACGGCGGTGGCGGCGGCACGGCGAACGCCGCCATCGAAGAGTCTGCCGCACGCGAGGTCGCCGAGGCGCGCGCGCTGCTCGAGACCTATCGCGCACAGATCGAACAGTGCGAGAAGCTGAAGGTCGAGCTGGATCTCATTCATGATGCGATCAACCGCACCAAGGGCGAGATCGCGACCCTCCATGCCAAGAGCTTCAACGGCGAGGAGATGGCGAAGGTCAACGGCGAGCTCGGCGCGGTCGTCGGCGGCACGGAGCAGGCCACGCAGCAGATCCTCGAAGCCGCGGAGGCGATCGACCAGGCCGCCAGCGCGCTTTCCAAGGTGGACTCGGCCGACCAGCAGAAGATCCTGAGCGAAGAGATCCAGGAGCGCGTGGTCTCGATCTTCGAGGCCTGCAACTTCCAGGACCTGACCGGCCAGCGCATCAACAAGGTCATGACCACGATGAAGTTCATCGAGCACCACATCGTGGTGATGATGGACATCTGGGGTGGCGTCGACGCCATCAAGGCGCATGTGCCGCCGATCGTCGACACCCGCGAGGGCGACGCCAGGCTGCTGAACGGACCGAAGGCGGAGGGCGATGTCGGCCACGCCTCGCAGGACGACATCGACGCGTTGTTCAACTGAGCCCGTCGGCCCGTCCCAGCGACGGTTCCGACAGGTCATGGCACCAAGCAAAACGCCGGCGCTCTCGCCGGCGTTTTTCGTTCGTCTCTCGATCGTAGCGGGATGGTCGCCCGGACCTCAGGCGCGCGGCCCGCAGCGGACGTAGACCATCGTCTGGTAACGGGTGGCTGCATCCTTGTCGACGAAGCGGGTGATCAGCACCCGGCCGTCGAAGGAGACGACCTCGCGATCCTGCTCGCCGCCGGGGGGGCCGGCCGGACCGATGTAATTCTTGCCGCCGGCCGAGCCCTTCAGCCGCAGCTCCTGCGGAGTTGCCTGGTCGGCCAGATGCATCACCACGCCGCCGGCGGTGCCCGCCCCGATCGTATAGGGCTGTTTGCACTGCGCCAGCGCCATCTTCTCGGTGCGTACGCGGTCATTCGGATTGTTGTAAGCGGCGAGGCCCCATTTGCCCACCAGATCCTCCGCCCGGATCGTCGCCGGAACCTCAGGCTCGACCGGCGCCTCGGTCTGCATGGGCGTCGACGGCGACAGGCTGAAACCCGTGCACGCTCCCAGAAGCATCGTGAGCGCCGACGCGATCGCGAGATTGGCAACCGGCCGCGCGCACCGTGAACTCGTCATGGCATCCCCTTAGGAACAAGATCATGGCTGCCCCGTCCGGCAACCAAGCGCAAAACGCGCGTCAGAGCAATGACGTCGGATGACGACGCCGCTCCACTAACATGTCTGGCCCGGGACAACATCCCCTAACAGCCTCAAGAAGGGCTTAACCGCCGGCCGTTGCTTGACAGGAACAGCCGCAAGCCATATTTCCCCGAGCGGTCTTTAGCACTCGGAGGGCACGATTGCTAAGGCCGCGAGTCAGTTGGAGCCAAGTGGGCGCCAAATGTGGCCGCATTCAGATTCCCTCCGACAGCAACACTCATCGAAGCACCCCAAAAGGGATCCGTCATGGCCAAATCGAAGTTTCGTCCCCTGCACGATCGCGTCGTGGTTAAGCGTATCGACGCTGAAGAGAAGACCAAGGGCGGCATCATCATTCCCGACAGCGCCAAGGAAAAGCCCTCGCAGGGCGAAGTCGTCGGCGTCGGCCCGGGCGGCCGCGACGAGAGCGGCAAGCTGATCCCGCTCGACGTCAAGGTCGGCGACCGCGTGCTGTTCGGCAAGTGGTCCGGCACCGAGGTCAAGCTGGACGGCGAGGAACTCCTGATCATGAAGGAGTCCGACATCATGGGCGTCGTCGCCTGATGCCGCCCCGCCGGGGGCGGCGGTCAGCCGCCCCGGGCAACAATGCTCTGCAACCTCGTTCAGGCGACAGACGGGCGATCGCGCCCCTGGCCGTCGAGGTCCACTCCAGGAGAATTTTGAAATGGCAGCCAAGGACGTCAAATTCGCTGGCGACGCGCGCGACCGCATGCTTCGCGGCGTCGACATTCTCGCCAACGCCGTCAAGGTGACGCTCGGCCCGAAGGGCCGCAACGTCGTCATCGAGAAGAGCTTCGGCGCTCCGCGCATCACCAAGGACGGCGTCACCGTCGCCAAGGAGATCGAGCTGGAGGACAAGTTCGAGAACATGGGCGCGCAGATGCTGCGCGAGGTCGCCTCCAAGACCAACGACACCGCCGGTGACGGCACCACCACCGCGACCGTGCTGGCCCAGGCCATCGTCCGCGAGGGCGCCAAGTCGGTTGCCGCCGGCATGAACCCGATGGACCTCAAGCGCGGCATCGACATTGCCGTCGCCGCCGTGATCAAGGATATCGAGAAGCGCGCCAAGCCGGTCGCCTCCTCCGCCGAGGTCGCCCAGGTCGGCACCATCTCCGCCAATGGCGACGCCGCGATCGGCAAGATGATCGCCCAGGCGATGCAGAAGGTCGGCAACGAGGGCGTGATCACGGTCGAGGAGAACAAGTCGCTCGAGACCGAGGTCGACATCGTCGAGGGCATGAAGTTCGACCGCGGCTATCTCTCGCCGTACTTCGTCACCAACGCCGAGAAGATGACCGCCGAGCTCGACGACGTCTACGTGCTGCTGCACGAGAAGAAGCTGTCGGGCCTGCAGGCCATGCTGCCGGTGCTCGAAGCCGTGGTGCAGTCGGGCCGTCCGCTGCTGATCATCGCCGAGGACGTCGAGGGCGAGGCGCTGGCCACGCTGGTCGTCAACCGCCTGCGCGGCGGCCTCAAGGTCGCAGCCGTCAAGGCGCCGGGCTTCGGTGACCGCCGCAAGGCCATGCTCGAAGACATCGCGATCCTGACCGGCGGTCAGCTGATCTCGGAAGATCTCGGCATGAAGCTCGAGAACGTCACGGTGAAGATGCTCGGCCGCGCCAAGAAGGTCGTGATCGACAAGGAGAACACCACGATCGTCAACGGCGCCGGCAAGAAGGCCGACATCGAGGCGCGCGTCGGCCAGATCAAGGCGCAGATCGAGGAGACCACCTCGGACTACGACCGTGAGAAGCTGCAGGAGCGCCTGGCCAAGCTCGCGGGCGGCGTCGCGGTGATCCGCGTCGGCGGCGCGACCGAGATCGAGGTCAAGGAGAAGAAGGACCGCGTCGAGGACGCCCTCAACGCGACCCGCGCTGCGGTGCAGGAAGGCATCGTCCCCGGCGGCGGCGTCGCGCTGCTGCGTGCCAAGAAGGCGGTCGGCCGCATCACCAACGCCAATTCGGACGTCCAGGCCGGCATCAACATCGTGCTGAAGGCGCTCGAAGCTCCGATCCGCCAGATCTCCGAGAACGCCGGCGTCGAGGGCTCGATCGTGGTCGGCAAGATCCTCGACGAGAAGTCGGAGACCTTCGGCTTCGACGCCCAGACCGAGGACTATGTCGACATGGTCGCCAAGGGCATCATCGACCCCGCCAAGGTCGTCCGCACGGCGCTGCAGGACGCCTCGTCGGTCGCAGGCCTGCTGGTCACCACCGAAGCCATGGTCGCCGAGCTGCCGAAGGACGCGGCTCCGGCGATGCCGGCCGGCGGCGGCATGGGTGGGATGGGCGGCATGGGCTTCTGAGCCCATCGCTTCCATCACCGGGACGTTCAGGAAGGCCGCCTCCGGGCGGCCTTCTTTTTGGCCGAGTGTCCGCGCCGGGGGTGCAGGGATCGCAAATCGGCGCTACAGCTTAAGGCCGATTCTGCCCCCATAAGGATTTTCAGATGCGCGCGATTTTGCTTGCGCTGGCCGTGATTGCTGCGGCCGCGCCGGAACTCGGTTGGGCCCAGAGCAAGAGCGGGACCAAGGCGGCCCCCGCCAACGAGACACGCTATTTCACCGCGATCGACGGCCTGATGGACGGCAATGCCGACGTGATCCTGAAGGAGACGCGCCAAGGCAAGAACGTCACCGCGGCCACGCTCGATGTCTGTTATCCCGTGGCGAAGAATTCGGACCGCAAGGACCGTTTCGTGGTGAGCCTCACCGTCAATGGCCAGACCTTGACCGGTGCGACCCAGAGCAACGGCGCCAAGGAGCCGGTCACGGTGAAGCTGAACCGCAAGCCGACCGGGGACACCTTCGAGTTCCGCGGCCAGATCGCGATCGGCAAGACCGTGACCGAGGTGGCGTCCACCGACAATTCCGACGTCAGCGAGAAGGAATTCCAGGAGAGCCAGTCGAGCGACGACGGCATCACCGCACAGCCCAAGGACTTCACCGACGTCTCGCCCGAGGCGGTCTCGGTCCGTCTCAAGCTGGACGCGGTGGTCGAGTTCCTCAAGAGCCTGAAGGGCCAGGATGTCGAGATCTCGCTCTCCAGCCTGATCGTGACCTGCGACGCACTGCGCGCGGGCGAGCAGACCATCAGCATGACGGTGGATCCCGAGCGCGCCGGCGCGTTGATCGCGAAGGCACGGGCCATGAACGGCGTCGTGACCGCCGGCTGGACTGCCGGAACCGTGGAGATGGACCGCACCATCCGCTTCCCGGCCGCGGACTGGCGCGACGGCGACAAGATCAACCGGGACAAGCTGGGCAGCGCGATTTCCGACGTGCTGGCCAAGACCTACAACGCCAAGCCGACGAGCGTGGCCTGGAACCCGGTCACCGGCAAACTCAAGCTGACCTTGAAGCGGCCGAGCCAGTTGATGCCGGCGCTCGAGCTGACCGACGTCATCGAAGTCAGCGGCCTCGTCTCGCCTGACAAGCCAGGGAGCGCGGATGCGCTGATGCTGTGGATCAGCAGCCCGACCACGACCACTCTCGATGAAGCCGCCGCGGCCAAATTGATCCTGTCGGACGAATCGTCGGGCGATGAGGAAAGCGATACGCGCGATGATGGCGGCGCGATCGACGAGCTGGCGAAGGCCTTCAAGGCCAAGCGCTGGGACGCGGACAACTCGGTCTGGAAGTAAGCCGAGCCGTGACGGCAGGTGCTTGGATCTGGATGGACGGCCGCACTGCTCGACCGTCGCTCGATGATGACCACGAGGCGCCGCGATGTCGGTCTCACCCTCCCCTGGAGGGAGGGTCGATCGCGCGCGAAGCGGGCGAGCGGGGTGGGGTGGGCCGCGGAAACCGGTGCAAGTGGAGAGATCACCCCACCCCGGCTCACATGCGCTTCGCGCCTATGAGCCGCCCCCCCCCTCCAGGGGAGGGTGACAGCGGGGCCTGCGCGCCGATCGATGTGACCAGGACTTTGCAGCCGGCCGTCTCGGCTCAATTGGTGTTGAGCCGGAAGCGCAGCGTCTTCGGTCCGACGAAGATGATCAGGTCGCCCTGGCGCTTCCAGTTGGTCGCCGCGCTCAGCGCCGCGATCAGGTCGTCATCGGCCTGGGCACGCGCCGCCGGACAGTTACGATCCTCGATCTTGCCGGCGATGAACACGATGGTGTTGCCCGCGACCGAGAACTGGCCCTTCCCGCCCTTGCACCAGAGCTCCAGCACGGTGTCGCCATTGTCGCCGATGTCGAGATCCGGCACCCGCTTCGAGCCGGGCTGCGGCGGCGCGTCGAGCGTCATCTCCATGCCGAAGGGAAAATCCTCGGCCGCGGCGGCGGTGATCGACAGACCGGACATCCACAACGCCGCCACCAGGCCGGCACAGGCTCGCTTCACCACTCGCATCGTTCCTCTCGACTCATCATTACGCGCAGGGGCCGCCTTGTAGGCGATCCTCTGCCTGGCCGCCAGCACGCCCGCACAAATGTGACCTGAACAATGTGACCCGGACATAGCAAACCCCGCGCCGCAGCGGCGGCGCGGGGTTTCTGTCGCAGTCAGTGGCGCTACTTCAGCACCATGGCCGTGAACGGATAGACATAGGCCTGCAGGGTGACGAACAGGCCGACCAGACAGGCCAGCACGATCGAATGCAGGAAGACGTAGCGCAGGATCGAGCTCTCGTGGCCGTACCAGTTGGTGGCGGTCGAGGCGACGACGATCGACTGCGCATCGATCATCTTGCCCATCACGCCGCCGGAGGAGTTGGCCGCCGCCATCAGCACCGGCGACAGGCCGAGCTGCTCGGAGGTGATCTTCTGCAGGTTTCCGAACAGCACGTTCGACGCCGTATCCGATCCCGTCAGCGCCACGCCCAACCAGCCGAGCAAGGTGCCGAAGAATGGATAGAGCACGCCGGTCGCGGCGAAGGCGAGACCGAGGGTGGCGTCGACACCCGACAGCCGTGTCAGCGTGCCGATCGCGAGCATCGCCGAGATCGTGATCAGCGAGATCGCGCAGAGCCGGATGGTGCGGCCATATTCGGCGATCAGCCTGCCTGGTCCGACGCCCATCAGGAAGCCGGAGATGATCGCGGCGATCAGCATGCCGGTGCCGGTGAAGGTCAGATAGGTGAAGGAGAATACGGCGCCTTCAGCCGTCGGCTTCGCAGCCACCGGCGGCATCTTGTTGATCAGCTTGTCGAGCTCGGGCACCGGATAGCTCCAGGTGAAGATCGAGTTCGCCCAGGTCTTGAAGGCGCCGTTGCCCCAGATCAGCATGATGACGCAGACGATGATCCAGGGCAGCAGCGCGCCCCACAGCTCGGCCTGCGTCAGCGGCGTGCGGTCGAGCGGCTTCGCCGCCGCCATGGTCGCAGCCGATTCGTCGCGGCCACGCAGCGCCGGCGACAGCCACAGCTGACGGGGCTGCCACACCTTCAGGAACAGGATCAGCGCCCCCATCGAGATCAGCGAGGCGCCGATGTCGACGATCCAGGGGTTGATGTAGTTCGAGATCAGGAATTGCGGCACCGCAAAGGATACGCCGGTGACCAGGATCGCCGGCCAGATGTCCTTCATGCCCTTCCAGCCCGCAAACGCCCAGACCACCCAGAACGGCACGATCAGCGAGAATATCGGCAGCTGGCGGCCGACCATCGCACCGAGGATATAGGGGTCGAGACCGGTCACCGAGGCGAGGCCCTGGATCGGCGTGCCGAGCGCGCCATAGGCGACCGGCGCGGTATTGGCGATCAGCGACAGGCCGGAGGCCGCGAGCGGCGAGAAGCCGAGGCCGATCAGCACGGCGCCGGTGATCGCCACCGGCGTTCCAAAGCCCGACGCGCCCTCGAAGAACGCGCCGAAGGAGAACGCGACCAGCAGCAGCTGCAGCCGGCGGTCTTCGGTGACGCCGCCGATGGCACGCTTCAAGAGTTCGAAGCGTCCGGTCGAGACGGTCACCTGGTAGAGGAAGATGACGTTCAGGACGATCCAGCCGATCGGGAAGAAGCCGGTGACGACGCCCAAGAACGTGGCGCGGATCGACATGTTGGCCGGCATGGTGAAGACGAAGATCGTGATCACGTTGGTCAGGATCACGGCGATGATCGCCGCGATATGCGCCTTCACCTTGCCGCTGGCGATCAGGACCAGCAGCGTCACCACAGGGACGGCGGCGGCCAGCGTCGACAGCGCCGGGCTCCCCAACGGGTCGTAGATTTGATTCCACATCGTGATTTCTCCCCCCACGTTCTTGTTGGACCCGATCCGTCGGCGCGGATCAGGCCTGCTTGCCGCCGGCACGGCCGGGCAAGAATCCCGGGAAACGAGATCACAAAACCGGCAACGCCAAACTCTGCTCAAATTCTCGCGAAATCTGGCAGCGGCCGCGGTCCCTCTCCCCGGCCGCATGCTACGGTTTGCCACAGCCGACCGACAAGCCGGTGGTCGCCGGGCTCATTACGACTTTAGTCTATGCAAACGGCCGGGACCAAAAATTCTCGTTCGACTTCAGCCTGTTAAGTCCTTTTTCCCAGGAGCAGCCTTTCTGTGAACAATCTGCGCTCGACCCTCGCCATCGTCTGGCGGATCGCCATTCCCTACTTCCGCTCGGAGGACAAGGTCGCCGGCCGCACCCTGCTCGCCGCCGTCATCGCGATCGAACTCGCGCTGGTCGCGATCGATGTGCTGGTGAACCAATGGCAGGCGCGGTTCTACAACGCGCTGCAGGAGTACAACTGGGACAGCTTCATCTGGGAGATCGGTGTCTTCGCCGTGCTCGCGACGACCTTCATCGTTCTCGCGATCTATCAGCTCTATCTCAACCAATGGCTCCAGATCCGCTGGCGGCGGTGGATGACCGAGACCTACCTCAGGCATTGGCTCGGCAACGCCAATCACTACCGGATGCAGCTCAAGGGCGACGCCGCCGACAACCCCGACCAGCGCATCGCCGAAGATGTACAGCTCTTCGTCGACCGTACTCTCACGATTACCGTCGGCCTGCTCAGCTCGGTCGTGACGCTGGCCTCCTTCGTCGTCGTTCTCTGGGGACTTTCGGAAGCGGCTCCGCTCACGCTGTTCGGCACCGAATATGCGCTTCCGGGCTATCTGGTCTGGGCGGCCCTGCTCTACGCGATCCTCGGCACCGTCTTGACGCATTGGATCGGGTCACCGCTGGTCAATCTCAATTTCGAGCAGCAGCGTTTCGAGGCCGATTTTCGCTTCAATCTGGTGCGTGTCCGGGAAAACTCGGAGCAGATCGCGCTGCTGCGCGGTGAAGGCGCCGAGCAAAATCTGCTGTCCGGTCGGTTCGGCCGCGTCGTGAACAACTGGTATCAGATCATGAGCCGGACCAAGCGACTGACGGCCCTTACGAGCGGGTACTCGCAGGCGGCCGTGATCTTTCCCTACGTCCTGGTCGCGCCGGCCTATTTCGCCAAGAAGGTTCAACTGGGCGGCATGATGCAGACCGCCTCGGCTTTCTCGAGCGTACAGCGTGCACTGTCGTTCTTTATTTCAACCTATCGCACGCTGGCCGAATGGCGTTCAGTGGTCGCCCGCCTCGACGGCTTCGAGATGTCGATCGAGAGCGCCAAGTCGCTGTCCACCGAGCCGCAGACGATCGATGTCGTCAGCCACGGAGGCGACAGCATCGAGCTCGCCCAGCTGCTGCTGAAGCTGCCGAACGGCCTGCCGCTGATCGCGGCCGATGGCTTCAGCCTCAAGAGCAGCGAGCGCACGCTGCTGACTGGCCCCTCCGGCGCCGGCAAGTCGACGCTGTTCCGCGCCATCGCCGGCATCTGGCCGTTCGGGATCGGAGCGATCAGCGTGCCCGCGCATGCCAAGCTGATGATGCTGCCGCAGCGGCCGTATTTCCCGATCGGCGCGCTCAAGGCGGCAATCGTCTATCCCGCGGCCGCGGAGGCTTTCAGCGCCGAGCAGGTCAAGGAGGCGCTGGTGGCCGTCGGCCTGCCGCTTCTGGCCGACCGGCTGGACGAGGACGGGCATTGGAATCGGATGCTGTCGCTCGGCGAGCAGCAGCGGCTCGGCATCGCCCGCGCGCTGCTGCATGCGCCGCAATATCTCTTCCTCGACGAGGCCACGGCCTCGCTGGACGAGCCGAGCGAAGCCAGGCTCTATCGGGTCATTGCCGAGCGCCTCCCGCAGACCACGGTCGTCTCGATCGGACACCGCTCGACCCTTCACGACTTCCACGATCGCAAGGTCGAGCTGATTCGGGATGGCGACCGGTTCGCGCTGCGGCCGGCCGCCCAGGCGGCCGATGCCCCCGCAGGCGGGGCGGAGTAGCCGCGCAAGTCCCGTTCCCCCTCGCACCGCAGGGCTATCGCCCCGGTCGTCATGGCCCCCGCCATCCACGTCGTTCGGCGTGCTGGGAACGAGTTGGATGCCCGGGACAAGCCCGGGCATGACGGAGCTACTCACCGGCAGGATCGTTGATCGCCACAGCCTCATAACCCCAGAGGCCCGGAGGCGGCGCAAGCTCCGATCGCAAATGCGATAGCCCTGCCTCGCACCGGGGCGCCTCGGGCGCCGCAAGACGGCTCCACGCGCAAGGTGTCTCGCTCCCTTGACCAGGCCGACGCGCCGTTCGAGAGCCCCGCGGCAAACGAAAAGGGCGGCAGATTTCTCTGCCGCCCTTGCTTGGAAGTTCGATCCGCCTGGCGGTGATTACTTCAGATTGGTCATCGCCGTCAGGTCGACCGAGAGCTTGGCAATGCCGGTCGCACCGCACCAGTTCGAGCTGTTTCCGGCCGGATTGTTGCCAGTGATGGGCGCGGTTCCGACGCTCGCATTGAAGGCACCGGTGAAGACGCTGCAATCACCCTTCGAAAGATTGCTGTCGGAGTAGCGCAGGTCCAAGGTGAACACCTTGTAGGTGAAACCGATGCCGACGTTCCAGGTGTTGTAGTCGGCATAGTGGATGCCGTTCGGGAACGCCGCGGTGCCGTAGAAGCTGTCGGTGGTGCCGAACCACTGCCGGCCGAACTCGCCGGAGACGTACATGCCGACGCCGCTCGATCCGAAGATGGTGCTCGGCGCGGTGTATTTGCCGGTGACCGAGGTGTAGTTGCCCCAGGCGCCCGAATTCAGGAAGCTCGGCGTATAGAACTCGGTCACACCGAACGACCAGTTGTCGTTCACCGTGTAGGTGCCCTTGCCGTAGACCTCGAAGAAGCTGACGTCCTTCTTCATGGTGTTCGCGTTCGTCAGTGCGTTCCCCAAGCACTCCGCGCTCAGCGGACGGCCAGCAGAATCGGTCAGGCCGCCATTGAAGGCATTGGCTGCACCGTATTGGCAGGTCCCGCCCGGATACAGATAACCCCACACGCCGATGTCGAAGGCGAAGGCGCCGAAGGTCGGGCGGATACCGCCGTAGACGTCGATCTCGGCCGCCGCGCGGTTGGCGAAGGAGATGCTCTCGCCGGCGACGCCGAAGTAGAACTGCAGGTCCTTGTTGACGTTGAAGCGCGGCTCGAAATAGGCGGCGACCGACGGCTTGTGGTTCGACTGGGTGACGCCGCGGAAGACGTAGTCGTTCATGATCGCGGCGCCGAAGGCGACGTCCCAGGGATCGAATGCCGGCGCGGGCGGCGCCTTCAGGGCCTTGACCGCCATGTCCGCCGCTGAAGCCGATCCCGAAACCATTGCCAGCGCCGTTGCCAACAAAGCCCACTTTTTCATGACGATCCCCATCACCCTAATTTCAGACCTCGGCCCCGACATTCGGCCCCCCAGGGCTCAAACAAGACCGGCTGTGTCATCCAGGTGCAATTTGTGCCAGGGTCCCGCCGCAGGTGAAGCAAAAAAGCGCGGCATCTGCCGCCTTTTTGGGCGTTTTGACATTTCTACGGCAGGTAGTCGGCGCCTGTTGCATTTGAACAACAAATCTACGTGTGCCTGGGCACCCTAACGAGCACATTCGGGTGTCCGGAAACATCGCAAATCGTCCAGCGGCAGGCAAAACAGCGCATCGCGCGGAGGTCGGATTCGCCCGGCCGTAAATTTGCGGGCGCGACCGCTTCGAGCAGCAAATTCATCCCCAACGAACAACGAGGCCGCAGCGTCGCCGCTGCGGCCTCGTCTCGTCGATCAGTTCGACATCGTCGAGCGGACGTCAGCTCTCGGAGCCCGTGCCGTCCTCGCCCTCATGGGCTTCGGGAGCCGCGCTCGGCGTCGCCCAGCTGGTCTCGCCAGCCGATTCGGTCTCGTTCATTTCGGGGGCCTCGACCAGCGGAGCCTTCTTCGGAGCCCGTTTCTTGGCGGCCTTCTTGGGTGCAGCCGGAGACTTGGCAGCAGACTTGGAAGCGGCCTTGGCAGCCTTCTTCGCGGGTGCCTTGGCGGCAGGCGCCTTCTTCGCGGCGGCCTTCTTTGCAGCGCCCTTCTTGGCCGGTGCCTTCTTGGCGGGAGCCTTCTTAGCGGGAGCCTTGGCGGCCTTCTTCGCCTTCTTGGCGGAGGCCTTCGTAGCCTTGGCAGCCTTCTTGGCGGCTTTCTTCGCGGCCTTGGCGGCCTTCTTGGCAGACTTCTTCGCCGCCCCCTTGGTCGACTTGGCCTGCGCCATCAGCTTGTTCTTGTCCTTCTTTTCTTTCTTGTCGTCCTTGGCCGTCTTGTCCTTCGCCATCGAATCCTCCTGTTGCCGCCGAGCGATCACATCATCCGGCGAGACGGGCCGGCAATCCGCACGCGCCCATCGATCAAATCAAACCTGGTCGCGGACCACCCGTCGCCCAGTCGAGAAGCTCAACGGTGTGGACGACGGGGATGCTCGTGCCGCTGGCAATCTGCATCATGCAGCCGATATTGCCCGCCGCGATCACATTCGGCTTGACGGTCGCGATGTTGGCGACCTTGCGATCGCGCAGTCTCATCGCGATGTCAGGCTGGAGAATGTTGTAGGTCCCCGCCGAACCGCAACACAAATGACTCTCCGGTATATCTTTCACCACGAATCCGGACTTGGAAAGCAATTCTTTCGGAATGCTCGTAATTTTCTGTCCGTGTTGCAGTGAGCATGCGGAGTGATAGGCCACGACGATGTCGTCGTGCTGCGCCTTGGATTGCGCCTTGGGCCTCAGATCGAGACCGGCGAGATACTCGCTGATATCCTTTGCCATGGCGGATACAGCAGCGGACGATTCGGCATATTGCGCGTCCTCGCGCAGCATGTGGCCGTAGTCCTTGATGACGGTGCCGCAGCCCGACGTCGTCACCAGGATGGCGTCGAGGCCGCCGCGCGCAGCCTCCGCCGTCCAGACGTCGACATTGGCGCGCGCGCGCGCCAGCGCATCTTCGTCCTGCCCCATATGATGGGTCAGCGCACCGCAGCATTGCTCGTCCTTGACCAGCACCACCTCGACGCCGTGCCGCGTCAGGACGTTGATCGCAGCCTGGTTGATGCGCGGCGCCAGCGCGGCTTGCGCGCAGCCCTGCAGCAGCGCCACGCGGCCGCGACGCTCGCCCTGCGCCGGAAACACCGTGCCGCCCGAGGGTCCCGGCGGCGGCAGCGCGGCCGTGGGCGCGAGATCCAGCATCGCCCTGAGACGACGCAACAGGCTCGGCGCGGGCCCTTGCGTCGCGGACGACGCCGGCAGCAGCGCCCTGAAGGGCCGGCCGAGCCGCGCCAGGGTCATGGCGATGCGAAACTCGCGCGGCCGGGGCAGCACGAAGGCGAGCACCGCACGCAACAGCCGGTCAGTGAACGGGCGTTGATAGGTCTCGTCGATTCGCACCCGCGCCTGATCGACCAGGTGCATGTAATGGACGCCCGACGGGCAGGTCGTCATGCAGGACAGGCACGACAGGCAGCGGTCGATGTGCTTGACCACGTCAGCCGTCGGCGCCTGGTCCTTCTCCAGCATCTGCTTGATCAGGTAGATCCGCCCCCGCGGGCTGTCGAGCTCGTCCCCGAGCAGCACATAGGTCGGACAGGTCGCGGTGCAGAAGCCGCAATGGACGCAGGCGCGCAGGATCTTGTCGGCGACCGCGATGTCGGGATCGGCGAGCTGCGCGAGGGTGAATTCGGTCTTCATGACGCCACGCTGCGACGCATACGGCCGCGGTTGAGAATGGTCTTCGGATCGAACGACACGCGCACCCGCTCTTCCAGCGCGGCCACGCCCGGTGACTGCGGATGGAACACATCGACGGCGAAACGCACCTCGTCGAAGGCGCGAATGAGCGTCGCATGGCCGCCCACGGCATCCACCAGCTTGCGCACCAGGGCCGCCGAGGCGTCGGACGTCGGCGGCAGCGCCGCCCAGAGCAGCCCGCCGCCCCAATCATAGATCACCTCGCCGCCGGTCTGGCGCGTCAGCGCCTGGCCGATCGTGCCGCCGGACACCGGCGGGCAGACGATTCGCCACACCGTCCAGGCGCCGAGCTGGCCATTGGCCGCGAACGGCAGCACGTCGCGGATCGCGCTCCAGAGCCTGGCGGAGACCTCGTCCTCGACGATCTCGGCCGCACCGAACGTCGCGAGCTGCTGGGCGAGCGACGCCGCACGATGTTTTGCCGAGGCCGTGATGCCCTCGAGCCTGATCGCCGTGACCGCCTCACGCGGCGAGCCGATCCCGCTCAATCCGTCGACCTCCGGCCGCAGCGCCGAGGCCGGCAAATGGGCGGCGCCGGAGACGTCGAACGGCGAGCCCAGCGCCGCCGTCATCGCCCGGTTGGCGGTGAGGTCGTCGAGCCCGCGCAGCACGAGCGTCCGCTCGGCCTCCGGCCGCGGCATCACCTTCAAGGTCGCCTCGGTCATCACCGCGAGCGTGCCCCAGGACCCTGCGAGCAGCTTGCAGAGATCGTAGCCGGTGACGTTCTTGACCACCTTGCCGCCGGTCTTGAAGCTGTCGCCAAAGCCGGAGACGGCATGCGCCCCGAGCAGATGATCGCGCACCCCGCCGGCGCGGATGCGCCGCGGGCCGGCCAAGCCCACCGCGATCATGCCGCCCAGCGTGCCGCGTCCGGTGGTTCCGAGCAGCGGCCCCGTGTCCATCGGCTCGAACGCGAATTGCTGGCTCTTCGAATCGATCAGCGACAGCAGGTCGGCCAGCGGCGCGCCGGCCTGCGCCGTGATGATCAGCTCGTTCGGCTCATAGCCTATGACCGCGCTCAGCGCCGACAGGTCGAGCACGGCATTGGTCGCCGTGACCTGGCCGATCCGGCGCTTCGAGCCATGCCCGACGACATCGAGCGGCTGCTCGCTCGCGATCGCGGCGCGAACCACCTCCTCCACATCGGCTGCGTTGCGTACTTTCAGGGCGTCCACCGCTGCTGGCCTTGCTTGTTGATGATGACAGCCGGTCCAGCGCGACGCGCAGCCACCGGCGTTGCAGCCTTTCTAAAGCGTTGCGTGCCGGACACAAGGGCGGGCAGGATGGAACGCCCACGCGCGATATGCGTGGCGCTCCGTCGGCTGCAGGGCCATCGCACATCTGGCACCGCCAAAGCTGGCCAAGCTGTTTTGACGTCGTCATGGCCGGCCTAGACGACGGTCTCGAAGGTCCGGTCATATTGATATGGACATGGAGACCCCCGCTGTCATCGTCCGCGAAGGCGGACGATCCAGTACGCCGTGACGTCTCGGTTCAATACCTTCTGCCACGGAATACTGGATGCTCCGCCTTCGCGGAGCATGACAGCGGTGGAGACGGCGAGACCTCAAGCCAGCCCGTAGGGCGGGTTAGCGAAGCGTAACCCGCCGACCTGTCGAGACACATGGCGGATTACGCCTTCGGCTAATCCGCCCTACGCCCTCATGCGCATCCATCCTTCGTCCGCTATCGAAGGATCGATCCAACGAACCGGGCTATCAATCCCCTCGCAGACCATCAACGAGAGGACCAATCCCCATGACCGGATATGCAAACGACACGAAAACCGTGAACGAGGCCGTCAGCGGCGGCGGCCTGCTGGTGGTGGCACAATGGGAGGCCCGGGACGGCGAAGCCGACCGCGTCGCCGAGATCCTGTCGCGCTTCCTGCCCGAAGCGCAGCGCGAGCCCGGTGCAAAACTGTTCCTGATCTCCCGCGCCAAGGACAACCCGGCGCAGTTCCTGTTCTACGAGCTGTTCCGCGACGAAGCCGCGTTCAAGGCCCACCAGGAGAGCGACCACTTCAAGACCTATATCGCCGGCCAGGCCCTGCCCTTGCTGGCCCGGCGCGAGCGGATGCAGTACGGGCTGATTTAGACGTCGCTTTCCTGAAATCGGCCCGCGTGGATTGGGGGTGAGCTCTCGCCCCCCCCAATGCGGTCATGCTCCCCCCACGGGTCTCACCTTCGGCGCGCCGACGCTGTCTTGGAGCGGCCATTATCACCTCATGACTTCTCTGTAATCGCCGGTGCGGAGCGCAGTCCGTAGGGCGGATTAGCGAAGCGTAATCCGCCGACCTTTCGAGACACGCGGCGGATTACGCCTTCGGCTAATCCGCCCTACCCGCCGGTGCGGAGCGCAGTCACGCCGGGGTGGGCGCGGCCGCGTTCAAGGCCTGGGCAATGTCGGCGATCAGGTCGGTGGGATGCTCGATGCCGATCGACAATCGGATCGTCGAATCCAGGATGCCGATCTTCTGCCTGACGGCAGCCGGCACGCCGGAATGGGTCATGCTGGCGGGCAGGCTTGCGAGCGACTCGGTGCCGCCCAGGCTGACGGCCAGCTTGAAGATCTGCAGCGCGTTGAGGAATTTGAAGGCGGCTGCCTGACCGCCTTCGATGTCGAACGAGAAGGTCGAGCCGGCGCCGGTGCACTGGCGCCGGAAGACGCGGCCTGCGGCCGAGGTCTGCTCGAGATGGCCGAGGTAATGAACCTTGGCCGCCTTGGGGTGGTCGCGCAGATAGTCCGCGACGATGCGCGCGTTGGCATCGGCTTTCTCCATCCGGATGCTCAAGGTCTCGAGCGAGCGGCTCAGCATCCAGCAGGAGTGCGGGTCGAGCTGGGTCCCGATGGCGCCGCGCAACGCCTTCACGTCCTTCATGATGGACTTGGCGCCGAGCGCGGCGCCGGCGATCAGGTCGGAATGACCGCCGATATATTTGGTCAGCGAGTAGAGCGAGATGTCCGCGCCGTGCTCGATCGGCCGTTGAAACACCGGGCCGAGCAGCGTGTTGTCGCAGGCGACCAGCGGCGTATGTCCCTGCGCCCGGCCGATCGTGTCGGCGACACGGCGCACCATCGCGATGTCGACCAGGCCGTTGGTGGGATTGGCCGGGGTTTCGATGAAGATCATCGCGACCCGCCCCTTGCGCATCGCATCCTGCGCCGCCGCGTCGACCGCGGCTTCGTCGACGCCGTCGGCGAAGCCGACCGCGCCGATGGACAGGCCGGCCAGCGTCTTGCTGAACAGCGTCTCGGTGCCGCCATAGAGCGGCTGCGAGTGCAGGATCACGTCGCCCGGACGCACGAAGGCGAGGATCGTGGTCGCGATCGCCGACATGCCGGACGAGAACAGCGCGCATTTGTCGGTGCGTTCGTAGATGGCGAGCCGGTCCTCGACGATCTCGCTGTTGGGGTGGTTGAACCGCGAATAGACCAGGCCCGCGCCGCCCTCAGGCGGCTCGCGGCGGCCCGAGACGAAATCGAAGAAATCCTGTCCGTCCTCCGCGCTCTTGAACACGAAGGTCGACGTGAGGAACACCGGCGGCTTGACCGCGCCTTCCGACAGCTGCGGATCGTAGCCGTAGTTCAGCATCAGCGTTTCCGGATGCAGCGCATGGTTGCCGATATGGGTTTTTGACGGAAACGGCTTTGTCATGGTTCACCCCGCTGTGCGAATGATCGGACCGCAGCCGCGAACATCGCGCGGCCGCCACCATGTCGTCATTCTATCAGATGATCGGCGGTGCGGGTGCAGCGTCGTCAAAGTTCCGAGAGAGCTAAGCGGACGCGTTTTCACCGCCATTCCGGGGCAACGTCAATGCGGAGACGCGAAGCGGCTCCGCGTCGGTGATTGAACGCGGAATAGCCGTGACGGCATTTGATATGGCCGAAAAATCCGACAATGCGATAAGGCAACCGCTCCCGTAAACTACCACAACTAAGTGCACTGGCCGTAATCCCCGGCGAAGCCCACGGCGCAACTGGTATCGCGGTGACAGTCCGTAGGGTGGATTAGCGTAGCGAAATCCGCCACAATCGGCTCAGGAACGCCGCGCGGCGAGTTACGCCGTCGGCTAACTGACCCGTCCTACGCGCTCCCATGGAGGAAGATCATGGAGAGGTTCACTTTTCTAGGCGTCGCCGTTCTCGTGCTGGCTGCGGCAACCCCTGCAGCGGCGCGTTCGCCGAATGCTTTCGCGCCGACGTACGCCGCGCCCACCCCCGTGCAGACGGGGGAGTCGGAAGCTGCTTGCATCCGGCGGCAGATGCAAATCACGGATCCCGTGAGCAAGATCCACATCCAGGAGGGCGATGCACGGCGCTTCTGCAGTCGTTCCAGGAATCGCAGGTAAGGCCGTTTCGATATCGGCGGTGAGCTACGATGCTCACCGTCCACCGGATTTGCGCGTAGGGCGGATTAGCGTAGCGGTAATCCGCCCCGGCCGGCCGGGAAGCGCTGTGCGGCGGGTTACGCCTCCGGCTAACCCGCCCTACGAGCTGTTCCGCGACGAAGCCGCGTTCAAGGCCCACCAGGAGAGCGACCACTTCAAGACCTCCATCGCCGGCCAGGCCCTGCCGCTGCTGGCCCGGCGCGAGCGGATGCAGTACGGGCTGATCTAGGCCGTTAACCCATCGAGATCGGGTTGGGTGGATAGCGGTCTGTCCGTTTCTTGCTATTGGAAGGGACAGTCCGCGTCAGAGAACGCTATTCAGCGGCAAGGTCCGGCGCTCTGCTTCGCTTCGAGTTAAGTGCACTGGACGTCGCAGCAATTGCACTATTTTCGTTTGAACTGCCACCGCTGGATCGGGAATGGTTTAGAAGCCGCCGTACCGTCAATTGTCAGAACGAGCGCTCGCGCTCCGCACTCGCCATCCGGCGCGGAAAGTGTAAACTGCACAGTTGGCTGAGCGTACCTCTCCACCATCAAGGCCTCCCACATTTCGGGACCGAGTGCATACTGGAATCGGATTCGATCGAGGCTGACATCGTTACCCACCACTCGAATCCTGGCCTTCTCGAAGTCTGTTCTGAATGGAGCCACCCAGATCGCGCCACTATGAACAGTCAGCCGTTGAATTGGCTGAAATGCAATGGACCCCACCTCCATTCTTGCTTTCGGCGGGAGTGGATCTGCCTCAACCTCCCATTCGCTGCCAGATCTCATCAGGTTTCCGTAAAGTTGAGACGCACTACATTTCTGCTCGTCCGCCTGGGTGGGCTCGTTATAGAGACCACCCAAAACGAGCAGGATAAAAAGCCTCATATGGCCCAAAGCGCGTAAGCTCATTTTAGCTTCCAGAACCAGATTTCTTTCACCGAGTAAGGCTTCTCGGGCGTAGCGCACCTCAGCAAGCAGAGACGCCACGGCGCACTTGAGGTCGCGAGGCTCCCCTTTTATCGGCGGAAGTGGCTCACCTACGGCATTCCTTTACGGCTTCCAAGTCATCCTTGCCTGGCTCGATCTCCTATTGTCTTTTCGTGCGAGATCGCCCCGTTCATGCTAGGTTCTGTCATGGCCCCAAAGAAACCCTCTTCAAAAAAAAGACCAAAGCCGGAGGCTTTGTGATTGGCAGCGCCCGGTTTCGCAAGATCAGCGCCGCTGAGGGAATCCAGTATTCTCCCAAGATGAAGGGCGCGTCGGCTTCGAAGGGCAAGGCCCTTTCCCCCGAGGAACGCCGGAAGTCGATCATCGAAGCCTACCGTAAGGCTTAAGCCGCAATGTACGACGCGGTCGCCGACGAGTATTGCTATCCCGGCACGACCGTCCTGAAGAACAAGCTCGACATTCGGGACGGTGAGGAACTGGACGCTTTCGAGGCTGAGGTCAGCGATACCAGGGCCGACGAAGAAATCCCGGCCGGCGATGTGCATCGTCACCGTAACATTTTGATTGAGTCCATCAACACTCTGCCGATCTTCCCTATGGGCTCTACGCGGACTGGACGAAGTCGCCGCGACCGCAAACTGGCCACCGGACGAAGACACAGAAGAAGGTCGAGCGCTACGCGGGCAACAAAGTGCACGCCGCGTGGCAGGCGCGGCGGGGTGGCGTGAGCCAAGCGAAACCGTTTACAACGCCGCCCACGGCGTGCATGGTACAGCATTCGCACGTATCGGGATTTTATCGTGGCAACCCTTACTCAGAACATTGAAAATCGTGTTCGAAAGCTCCCCAAGCCGTCCAATGCAACGCAGGGCTTGCAGCCCCTCTTCGAGGCTGTGAGCAATTCAATCTACGCGATTGAAGACCTGCTGGGGGCAAACGTCGCCAAAGGCAAGGTTTCCATCCGCGTCAAATCACTGTCGGACTCCGACAAGATCGAGATTGTTGTGGCTGACGCCGGAATAGGCCTCGACGCTAAACGTTACGAAGCGTTCTGTGAAATTGACACGGACTTCAAACGTGCCAAAGGCGGCAAAGGTGTTGGGCGCTTGTTCTGGCTGGATGCCTTTAGCTCGATCCTCGTTGAGAGCGTCTACGACAGCCCAAGCGGGAGGCTTCGTCGGGCCTTCTCGTTCGTTCTAGAGAACGATGACCAAGTAAAGCCGAGTCAGGAAGACGAGCCCGCGCCGGGTGCTTCGACCGGCACAACGATAACGTTCCGCGGCTTACGCACAAAAGAATATGCGGACACGTTTCCGAAGCGAGCTGACACTTTCCTTCGGTACTTCAGTGCACACTTCATCGCAGACTTTTTGTTAGGAAGCGGTCCGGCGATTATCGTCGATCTCGATGGCGATGTTACCACTTATCCCAACGCCGTCGCGGAGCTCACAATAGGCGCGCCACTAAAGACCGGAGCGTTCGAGTTAAAGCAGTTCGGCGAGCTGTCGATCATCGGCTTCACTTGCAAGGCCGAAGCAAGCACGGGGCTTGACGGAAAACATCAACTCCACCTTCTCGCCAATGGTCGAACGGTCGAAACGCGCAAGGTCGATAGTTTGCTCGGAGTGACCGATCTCACACGCGACGCTAACAAAGACCTTGTCTTTCATGGCTGTGTCTCTGGCGAATACCTCGATTTGCGGGTGAATGAAGGCCGCACTGCATTTAATCTGACAGAGAAGACGCTTAACGAGATTAGCCGCAATTGCATGGAGCAGGTCCGCACAAAGTTGCTCCCGGCCCAGGTCGAAGCCTATGTCGAGGCACGCAAGGAAAACTACCAATCTTTTGTCAGTCGGTATCCGACCTTCGGCTTTGATGATGACGACACTCAACTACAGAGAGTACCGTTTCACGCAACCACCGCCGAGGATTTTGCGGCTGGATTGGTGAAGTATCAGATTCGTCGAGAGGAAGATCGCCAGAAAACTTTGCAGGCGCTTATCGACACGCTGGAATTGCAAAATATTCCTCAAGACTTCGACAAGGCCGTTAGTGACGCAGCAAGAGAAATCCAAACGTCGGAGCAATTAGCACTAGCGCAGCACGTCGTCCGTCGAAAGCTTGCGCTTGAATTGATGGAGAAACTGATCAAGCGTCTTCGCGCTCGAAAAGAAAAAGAGGACGATCACTTCCTGGAGAAGACCTTGCACTCCTTCATTTGTCCGATGAACGTTCGGGGCGACGACCCGACTGAGGTTAAGAGCCGCGCTCATGAACTATGGATTGTGGACGAGCGGTTGGCGTTTACACGAGCGTTCTCGTCCGACAAGCGCCTTGACGCCATCATGGCGAATGGTGGATCGGCTGAGCGACCGGACCTCTTGGTCTGGAATCTAGCGTATGGCTTGGGTGTGACCGAGACTGAGTCCGTGGATACATCCGAACCGCTCCGCACGATGATGATCGTTGAGTTTAAGAGGCCAGGCCGCAGAGACTATAAAGAAGCCGAAGACCAAATCGAGGCGCAGATAATAAAGTACCTGGGTCAGCTACAGGGTGGTCAGCTCGAATCGTTCGATCGTGCCCGGATCAGGGTCGCGGGAGATTGTATCTTCTACTGCTATGTGGTCGCGGATATCGTTGGAGATTTGGAGCAGCAGTTGTCGAATTGGGAGACGACTGCCAATGGTCAGGGGCGCATTCGACCGCTTAAAAATCAATACCGCGGTTCGATTGAAGTCATTCAATGGCAAGACCTCGTGAACGACGCATGGAATCGAAACAAGGCAACGATTCACGCGGCGGGTTTGAGCAGGTCAAAGCCGACTCATATTGAAGCTTCAATGGTTGCCGCTAAGAAACCGGAGCAGGTATTCGATCCGGCCGGTTCTTGACGTGGAACTTGGCCTAACGGCAAAGGGCGCCTCGGTCTCCCGTAGTGCCCTAATTGAATCAGAACAGCCACGGCATGGCGACAACAATCAAAGCCAAGGGCAACCAGCACCCAAAGCCAAGACGATAGATCGGACCGCCGGGCCTAGTGGCTTCGAGAGTGAACAGCACAGTCATTTGCCCATTTGTTACCCATACTCCGTTCAGTCGCAATGGATCATTTAGGAGTTGCTGCCTGAGCCGCCGCCTCGTGATTCGCTGGCGAGCCTATTTGGGCTTTCCGGGTCCACGAGATCGTACGAAGTACGCAGCAGCCTTGAGCGACTCGGATGTTTCATCTTGCGCAGGATCACAACAAGACGCGTATCGGGATTGACCGGCGCAGCAGCATCTTTTTCAAAGCCTTCGATCGAGCCAAGCCCGAAAAAATCGATTATGCAATTTCGCTCATCAGGCTCGAGCGTGCTCAAAGCCTTTTCGCTCCCTTTTACCATGGCACGGAGCTGCGCGACGTCAAGTCGGCGCAAACGTGCCGTGTCAACGCCTCCGCCAAATATTGCGCCTATCAGGATCGCGATCGGCGTACATCGTGCTACAAGCGCGTTGACTTCCTGACTGGTCACGAGCTCGGCTAGCGCGCGCTGCGCGGCCTCCAGCGTGCCGATTGTCCCGAAGAACGCATCGCTTTCCATTTCGACGGTCGAGAACTTGTGGCCGCAAGAGCCGCATTGACGCTCGCGTTCACGATACTCGCCAAACCCTAGCGACTGCCGTCGCTGAGACAGGGTATACCGATGATAAGGGTCGGTTTTGGTAACCCTCTGCTCGGTCCGTTCCCCGCAACCCGGGCATTTCAGAGTCAGAGTATTTCCCATGGCTGCCCCACGATCAGCATAGGCGATCGCAGGACACTAGCGCTTCCCATATATTGAGCAAGACGCTTTGCTGTTTGGATCGGCGAGGACGCAGACCGTGATCAGGTCTGCGGCTGAGGCCGCGCGCAGTATAGCCCGCAGCCTACGCGAACAGACGCCTCCGAGGCGTCGGGCAAATCACCTAAGAGAATTTGCGCGATTCTCACTGCATATGCGGCCAGCCGAAGCCAAATCGCCCCCGCGCCGAGAAACTCATTTGGCGAGCACTTTCAACGCCGAGCGACCGGCCTGTCCCAAGCGCCGAAATTTTCATCTTTCGTTTTTCCGAAAATTATGCTTCACTACGCCCATCCCGCCTCACCGAGAGGGGCGTACGCGCGGTCGTCACGATATGCGAGGTGGGGATGCGGTGGCCGTGTCGGGTCGCAGCGTGATCTGATCATGCCGACGAACGACTCGATGCGGACGTGAAATCGTGTGGTCCTGGTCTCCCGGTGCTGAGACCAAGCTCTGCGATGCTCGGTGACGGGCATGCAGGCGACGGGGGCAAGAACGCCGGTCCCCGAGGAGATCACGTATAAGCGTTAAGACCGCCGCGCGGGGAATGCCGGTTGATCGGCTGAACCTGTGGTACCTGCCGCCTGCATTTTTTTCGCAGGCGGGCCATGGGTGAGGCCTTCACCCGGCATTCCCTGCGCCCTCTCGATGGTTTCGAAGGGCGGTGTCGATTGTTTCACCTGGGCGCGAGGCGCTGCGGGGACGATGACGTGTGTCTGCGGGGTGCGATGTGGATGGTATGGACGACACTCTCCGCCGTCATTGCGAGGCGCGCTTGCGCCGAAGCAATCCAGAGTCGTGGCCGGGACTCTGGATTGCTTCGCTTCGCTCGCAATGACGATTTGGAGAGGCCTCCACCCGGCTCAGAATCTCGGCAGATCGGGAAACGCCAGCTTGCCGGCGTGGACGTGCATGCGGCCGAGCTCGGCGCAGCGATGCAGGGTCGGGAAGACCTTGCCGGGATTGAGAAGCCCCTGGCTGTCGAAGGCGCACTTCACCCGCTGCTGCTGGTTGAGGTCGATCTCGGTGAACATCTCGGGCATCAAATCGCGCTTCTCGATGCCCACGCCGTGCTCGCCGGTCAGGACGCCGCCGAGCTCGACACAGCAGCGCAGGATGTCGGCGCCGAAGGCTTCCGCCCGCTCCATCTCGCCCGGCTTGTTGGCGTCGTACAGGATCAGCGGATGCAGATTGCCGTCGCCGGCGTGGAAGACGTTGGCGCAGCCGAGCTGGTATTTTTCCGACAGCTCGCGGATGCGCGCCAGCGCCTTCGGCAGCGCGCCGCGCGGGATGGTGCCGTCCATGCAGAGGTAGTCCGGCGAGATGCGGCCGACCGCCGGGAAAGCCGCCTTGCGGCCGGCCCAGAACAGATTGCGCTCGGCCTCGGAGGTCGAGATGCGGCAGGTGGTCGAGCCGCAGCCGTTTGCAATGGTCTCGACCCGGCCGATCAGCTCGTCGACCTCGACGCCGGGGCCATCGAGCTCGATGATCAGCAGCGCCTCGACGTCGAGCGGATAGCCGGCATGGACGAAGGCCTCGGCGGCGTGGATCGCCGGCTTGTCCATCATCTCCATGCCGCCGGGGATGATGCCGGCGCCGATGATGCGGGCGACGCATTCGCCGGCCGCCTCGACCTCGGCGAAGCCGACCATCAGCGCGCGCGCCGTCTCCGGCTTCTGCAGGATGCGCACCGTCACCTCGGTGACCACGCCGAGCAGCCCTTCCGATCCGGTGATCAGCCCCATCAGGTCGTAGCCGGCGTTCTCGGTGCACTTGCCTCCGATGCGCAAGACCTCGCCAGTCATCAGCACGAACTCGCAGCCGAGCACGTTGTTGGTGGTCATGCCGTATTTCAGGCAGTGCACGCCGCCGGAATTCTCCGCGACGTTGCCGCCGATCGAGCAGGCGATCTGCGACGACGGGTCCGGCGCATAGTAGAAGCCGGCATGCGCGACCGCCTGGCTGATGGCGAGATTGGTGACGCCGGGCTCGGTGACGACGACGCGGTTGTCGAAGTCGATGTCGCGGATGCGCTTGAACTTGCCGAGCCCGAGCAGCACGCCGTCGGCGAGCGGCAGCGCGCCGCCGGACAGCGACGTTCCGGAGCCGCGCGGGACCACCTTGATGCCTTGTTCATGGCAGTATTTCAGGACATGCGAGACCTGCGCGGTCGTCTCCGGCAGCACCACGACCATTGGCGGCTGCCGGTAGGCCATCAGCCCGTCGGACTCGTAAGGCAGCATCTCGGCGGCGCTGTCGATGACGCCCTCGCCCGGCACGATCGCACGCAGTGCAGCAACGATTCCGTCGCGGCGCGCCAGCACCGCCTGATCAGCCTCCGGCATCATGATCGCCATCGCGCGCGTCTCCCAAGGTCGATTTCTGCCGCCATATCAATCACAACAGCGGCGGTTTGGGTAGGCGGCCAAGGCCGGTTCGCTGGTTGTCGCCGGACAAAGATCGCGTCGATTTTGCCGAACCCGATCGGGCCGGGCGACTTGTGTGAGGGCGGCGGCCATGCCACAAACCTGCGCACGATTTTTGTCCCGAAACCACAGAGCCTGATCCATGAAGAAACTGACTTTGACTGCGCTCGTCGTGATCGCCTCGTCGTCGCTGGCCTCGGCCGTGCTGGCGCAGGATGCCGCCGCAGGCAAGACCTCCTTCAACAAGTGCCTGCCCTGCCATGCGATCGGCGAAGGTGCGAAGAACAAGGTCGGCCCGGAACTCAACGGCCTGGATGGCCGCAAGTCGGGCAGCGCGCCGGACTACAACTATTCGGAAGCCAACAAGAATTCGGGCATCACCTGGAACGAGGCGGTGTTCAAGGAATACATCAAGGATCCGAAGGCCAAGATCCCCGGCACCAAGATGACCTTCGCCGGCATCAAGAACGAGACCGAGATCAACAATCTCTGGGCCTATGTGTCGTCGTTCGACAAGGACGGCAAGCAGAAGCAGTAACCGGCTGCCGGCCGATACGCCATCTGGACTGCAGAGCCCCGGCCGATCCGCCGGGGCTTTTTTCATGGCGAGGGCTGCAGCGTTTCGGCCGGCGCGATCGCGGCGACCATGCGCTCGACCTCGCTGGCGACCAGCTCCGGCACCGCGTTCTGCACCATGTGCCCGAGTTCCGGCAGCACGATCAGGCGGGTCTGCAGCACAACCTGCGCGAGCGGGCGGGAATGAATGTCGGTGTAGACCGTCCGGTCGGCCTCGCCGGCCACGATCGTGACCGGCACCTTGATCTCGCCGTAGCGCGGCGCCTGCTCGATCACCGCCTGCTTCAGGGTGACCAGGTCGCGCGCATTGGCCAGGAATTCGCTGGGACGCAGCAGCAGCGGCGTCGCCGTCCGCTCGACGAAGTCGTCGGGCATCTCTTGCGGCGCGAACACGCCGCGCACCCCCGGTGCCATCAGCGCCAGGCCGAGCGGAAGCGTGATCGTATGGGCCAGAAGCGGCCCGATGACGGGCGTCGCCACGGCCGCGTTGTATTGCCCGACGCCGCCGCGCCAGGGATAGGCGACCGGCGCCAGCATGACGAGGCCGGCCACCCGATCGGGAAAGTCGAGCGCCATCCGCAGGCCCAGCGCGCCGCTCCAGGAATGCACCACCAGGACGACCTGGCCGATGCCGAGCCGGGCCAGCGCCTCGTCCAGCATGCGTGCCTGCGCGGCGGGGGTGGAATCCTCAGGCCGCGTCCGCGGGCTCCAGCCGTGGCCGGGGCGGTCCACCAGCAGCACCCGGTGGCGTTGCGCCAGCAACTCGCCGAGCGGCCGGCGCATCGCCTCCAGGTTCGAGCTCGCGCCGTGAATCAGCAGAAGCGGCGGCTTTTCGCCATCGCGCGGGCCGATATCCACAAGATTGATAGTCGCTCCATCGACGTCGATGGCCTGCCCTTGCGCCGGATAGCGGCGCTCGACCACCGCGACACCGGCTCGGGTCAGCAGCGCGAGGACGGCCAATGCGCCCACCAAGAACATTGAAATCATTGATAGTTTTCTGCGTGCCACACTGACAGTTACGAGCCAGATCGGCGGGAGTTGCAGATCCAGCGGCCGTGTTTCGTCGTTACGACCGGAAATCCTGTCATCACGGCGTCGTCGGCCATTTTATAACCATGGTCGGGACTTTTCCTCGCAATCGGCCGATGACCGTGAATTACTTCCGGTTGGGTCATTGCAGGATGCGACCTGCGATGACCGGCCCTGCGTTTAGTTTGTTGTTTTGGGAGGGGGTTACCGATGAGTGTTCGTTCGAGCGAGACGGCCATCGACGAGATCGTCGCCAGTTGCAACGGCGATCTTCGCGGCGCGCTGAAGGCGCTGCTGCTGGTCAACGAGCATCTGGAGGCCGAGATCGCGCAGCTGTATGCCGCAGCCGCGCAATACGGCCTGCCGGACCGCCGCAGCACCGCGTTCCACTAGGCGGCCTGACCGGCGCCTCCCGCCGATCAGTCCTCGGACGTCATGTCCTTGTTCGGGCACGCGTTGATCGTGGATCGCGCGAGCTTGGCGTCAGCCAGCGACTTGTAGGGTCCGTCGGCGAACCAGATGTCGCCGATGATGACGGGATTGCTGGTCACGATCTCACAGCGATTGGTGGCGCGGTTTCCGACCACCCAGAACAGGCCCTCGGCCCAGGCGGCCGTCGCCGTCATTCCCATCAGCGCTGCCGTCAGCACCGCACGCCTCATCGCGCCGTCTCCTGGCCAGGTTTCGTCCGATCAAACGGCAATTGGGGGCGCGCGGATGGGCCGGCAAGGAGGACCGTCGCAGCATGGTTAACGCGCTGTGAAGGCTCAGATGTCGCGGCCCTCGACCTTCTCGGTCAGCGTCTTGACCAGCTCCGGCACCTTTTCCAGATGCGGATTGACGTCGAGCGCCTTGCGGAACGCATCCAGCGCCCGCTTCTCCTCGCCCAGGTCCTGCATGATCATGCCGAGACCCGCCAGCGCGCCGAAGTGCCGCGGCTCCCGCAGCAGGACCTGCTGGATGTCGGCGAGCGAGCGCCCGTAATCGTTCTGGAGGTAATAGAGGGTGGCGCGACGGTTCCAGGCTTCGACGTAATCGGGCCGGAGCTTGATGACCGAATCGAGCAGCTTGAGCGCGACCTCGTTCTGCTTCGCATCCATCGCGGCCTTCGAGCGCGACATCAGGAGCGCGACGGTGTCGCTGGGGGTCTGCAGCCAGATCGCCCAGATCCGCGCCTCCACATGCTTGGCGCTGATGTCGTCGGGGGCAGCCTTGAGAGCCCCAAACAGGAAATCGAGGCCCTTGGTCTTGTCGGCGCCAACCTTGGGCAGCTTCGAAGGCGCCTCGGGCAGCTTCGGCTTGGCGGCCGCACGCGGTTCACCCTGCGCGTACGCAAGGTGCGGTATGGAAATGACGACGGCGGCGAGCAGAATCGCCCAGGAAGATCGCTTTGCCATGGACGAAGTCTAGACGCAGTGCAGGCCTCCTGCAAAGCAGCAGGCGCGTCAAAGACCTGTGAGCAGAGCTGTCGGCGACCCGAGCCCGGATCAGCCCTGGCGCGCCTTGAAGCGGCGCTGGACCTTGTTGATCACGTAGACACGGCCCTTGCGGCGAACCAGACGGTTGGCGCGATGGCGGCCACGCAGCGACTTCAGCGAGTTACGGACCTTCATGGGACATCCTGATACGTTGAAAGGCCGTGTTGGACAGGCCGGAAGTGGCAAATAGAATTGGAATTCCGCAAGCGACGAAGCCGCCCGGAGCGGCCGGTTTCTAACCACCAGCCCAACGGATGTCAACGATTGTGGCGCGGACTTCAACAGGGCCTGGCGCCGGAGGCAGGAACCCAACCGCCGGACCAATTGCCGATTGCCAAATTTGTTATATCGTATAATCAATTTTACAAAGCCAGAAACCAACCGCCGGGAACGCCCATGCCCAAGCTCGCTCTGCCTGAGATCGACAACGTCGTCGCCATCGACATCCACACCCATGCCGAGGAGCCGTGCGGCATGCATGCCGACGACGGCTATGACGATTTCCAGGCGCAGATGGCCGACTACTTCAAGTCGCCGCACAAGCACCCGCCGACCGTGCCGGAGACCGCGGCCTATTATCGCTCCAAGAACATTGCGGCCGTGATCTTCCCGGTCGACGCCGAGCGCGAGACCGGCTTCCGCCGCTACAAGAACGAAGAGATGCTCGAGATCGCTTCCGAGCATCTCGATGTATTGATCCCTTTTGTCAGCATCGATCCACACAAGGGCAAGCTCGGCGTCCGGGAGGCGCGCAGGCTGATCGAGGAGTATGGCGTCCGCGGCTTCAAGTTCCACCCGACCATGCAGGGCTTCTACGCCAATGATCGACTGGCCTATCCGCTGTACGAGGCGATCAATGACGGCGGCGCGATTGCGCTGTTCCACACCGGTCAGACCGGCGTCGGCTCGGGCATGCCGGGCGGCATGGGGATGCGGCTGAAATATTCCAACCCGATGTACATGGACGACGTCGCGGCCGACTTCCCCGACCTCAAGATCATCCTCGCCCACCCCTCCTTCCCCTGGCAGGAGGAGGCGCTGTCGGTCGCGACCCACAAGCCGAACGTCTACATCGACCTCTCCGGCTGGTCGCCGAAATACTTCCCGCCGATCCTGGTGCGCTACATCAACTCGATCCTGCAGGACAAGATGCTGTTCGGCTCGGACTGGCCTGTGATCACGCCGGATCGCTGGCTCGCCGACTTCGCCAAGCTCGACATCCGCGACGAGATCCGCCCGAAGGTCCTGAAAGCCAACGCGCGCAAGCTGCTCGGGATCTGACTTCGTCCGACGGCCGAGGCTCGTCTTGGCCGGGATCGTGCTATCATCCGCAGGCGCGGTGGCCATCAGCCATCGCGCCTGTTTCTTTTTGATCAGGTGAGCGCCGTGCCCTTCAAAGCCGTGGTCTTCGATGCGTATGGCACTTTGTACGACGTCCAATCCGTCGCAGCCGTCACCGAGCAGGCCTTCCCGGGCCACGGTGACATCATCACGCAACTCTGGCGCATCAAACAGCTCGAATACACCTGGCTGCGCTCGCTGATGCAGCGCTACGAGGACTTTGCCGTCGTCACCCATGACTCCCTGGTCTACACGCTGCGCGTTCTCGGACTGCGAACGGATGCGGCCACGCTCGACCGCATCATCGCCAAATATCTCGATCTCGATCCCTACCCCGACGCGCGGGCCGCGCTCGCCGCAATGAAGGATCGTCGACTCGCGATCCTTTCCAATGGCAGCCCTGCGATGCTCGACGGCCTGGCCAAAGCCAGCGGCTTCGACACGCTGCTCGACGCAGTCATCAGCGTCGATGCCCGAAAGATCTTCAAGCCAAGCCCACAAGCGTACGCGTTGATCGAGGAGACGCTCGGACTTGCGCCGAGCGAAGTCCTGTTCGTCTCCTCAAATCCTTGGGACGTCTGCGGCGCAAAGGCATTCGGCCTCAACGTCGCCTGGATCGAGCGCGTCAGCCCTGAGGCGATGGCCGCGGCCTGCCTCGAGACCGACCTCGTGGCGCCGCTCACTTTGTTCAAGGCGCTCCGCACGCAGATGGACGAGTTGGGTTTTGCGCCCGATTATCGTATTGCTGCGCTGTCCGAATTGCCTGAGATCGTCACCACGCATGAGCCTTGAATCCGTACGCGCCTTCTTCGCCGAAAAAGCTCCCGACATCGACGTCCTCGTCTCCAGCCAGAGCTCCGCGACCGTGGCGCTCGCGGCGGAAGCCTTTGGCGTGGAGCCAGCGCGGATCGCCAAGACGCTCTCGCTGCGCGTCGGCGAGCGCGTGATCCTGATCGTCGCGGCCGGCAACGCCCGCATGGACAACAAGAAGGTCAAGGCGCTGTTCGGCGGCAAGCCCAAGATGTTAGGGCTCGACGAGGTCGCCGACATCACCGGACACGAGGTCGGCGGCGTCTGCCCGTTCGGGCTGAAAGCACCGCTCCCGGTCTATTGCGACGTCTCGCTGAAAGCCTTCGACATCGTCGTGCCCGCCGCAGGCTCGACCCACAGCGCGGTCAAGATCACGCCGGACCGGATGGCCGAGCTAACATCCGCGGAATGGGTCGACGTCTGCGAGATCGCGAAGTAGCGGCTACTCCACCCGGCCGATACGCTTCACCGCCGCAATCAGTCTCGCGCTGTCGCGATCCATGAACTTGGCGAATTCCGGCGCATCCTGATAGGCGACGGCGCTGCCGACGGCTGAGAATGTCTTCACGACCTCCGGGCTTGCTGCCGCCTGCGCCATCGCCCCGCGCAATCGTGTCATGACCGGTGCCGGCAATTCGCGCTGCCCGAACAGCCCTGCCCAGATATACATCTCGACGTCCCGGTAGCCGAGTTCGATGAAGGTCGGCACCCCGGGGAAGCTCGGGATGCGTTCCGCTCCCCAATTGGCGAGCACGCGCAGTCTGCCATCCTCGACCTGGGGCTTCAGCGTGCCGGGCGCGCCGGCCATCGCTTGCACGGTGCCGCCGAGCAACGAAGTCAGCGCCGGGCCGGCCCCGCGAAAAGGGACATGAAGCAGCCTGATCCCCGCGCTCGATGCAAACATCTCCATGGCGACGTGGAGCGTCCCATACGGCCCCGACGAGCCATACGGGATCTCGCCCGGACGCCTGCGCGCGTCGTCGATGAAATCCTTCAGCGTCCGCCACGGCGCGGACGCCGGCACGGCGAGCAAGGTCGGATCCGCCAGCACCCGCGCGATCGGCGCGAACTGCGACACTTCGTAGGCGACCGTGCGCTCGAACAGCCGGTCGGCCTCCGGCAGCACGGCCAGCGACGACAGCGTCATCAGCAACGTATAGCCGTCGGGCGTCGCACGCGCCGCCTGCGCGTTGCCGACCGAGCCGCCGCCACCGCCCGCGCGGTTGTCGACGATGACGGGCTTGCCGAGAATTCGCTCCAGCGCAGCGGCGACCGGCCGTGCCGCGAGATCGGCCTGGCCGCCGGCGGGGAACGGCACGATCATCGTGATGTTGCGGCTGGGGTAGACATCCTCCGCGGCGGCGAGACCCGGCAGCAGGCTCTGCATCAGCGGCAACGCGGCGGCGGTCCGCAGGAACCCACGGCGGTCCATCGGGAGTCTCCCAGGAAAGTCTTCTTGTCGCGTGATCCTAGCGCGAAGAATTGCGCGCGGGCAAAGCGAGATTTGACTGCGCGGGTTCCGCTGAGGAAGATTGCACTGCAACGACGTAATTAGTTCGACCGCCCCTTTTTCCCTTTCGCCAGTTCCTTGACCAGAAACTCTGTCAGCACCTCGACCCGCGCGGGCCGCGGGCCACCAGGCGGCATCACCAGATGCATCGCGCCTTCGGGCTGGCTCCAGCCCTTCAGCACAACTTCGACCTCGCCTGACGCGATCGCGTCGGCGACAATGAAGTCCGGCAGGTCGGCGATGCCGAGCCCTGCGAGCACCGCCGGGAGCAGCGCCTCGCCATTGTTGACGCGCAGCTGCCCCGCGGGGCGCACGCTCGCCTGCTCGCCGGCCGCGTTGGTGTAGTGCCAGACGCCGGCAGTCGAGAGATAAGCGTAGCCGAAGCATTTATGCTCGGCCAGATGCATCGGATGCGTCGGCCGCCCATGGCGCTCCAGATAGGACGGCGCCGCCACCGTGTAGCGCGGCATCGCGCAGAGCCGGCGCGCAACCAGCGATGAGTCCGGCAGCCGCGCGATGCGCAGCGCGAGATCAAAACCCTCGCCGATGAGATCGACGGTCGCATCGCTCATGTGCAGGTCGATCGAGACCTCGGGATACTGCTCCAGGAAGGCCGGCAGCAGCGGCGCGATCTTCTTGACCCCGAACGTCATCGGTACGGCGAAGCGCACCAGTCCGCGCGGTGTCAGCGACTGCGCCAGCGCCTCGGTCTCCGCCGCCTCGCCATCGACCAGCAACTGTGTCGCGCGCTCCGACAGGCGCTGGCCGGCGTCGGTCAGCGCCAGACGGCGCGAGGTGCGGTTGAACAGTCGCGTCCCCAGCCGCTCCTCCAGTCGGCTCACCGCCTTGGAGACGGACGCCTTGGACAGGCTCAGCTCCTGGGCCGCGCCGGCGAAGGAGCGCAGCTCGACCACCTTGGCGAAGATCGCCATCGCCTCGAAGTCCGGAAGTCGCGCCATTAGCTCAAATCTCGTTTTTGGAAACAATAGGTTTCAATAGTTTCTATTTATATACTCCGGTCGCTCCCTTATTCAAAGCCCAACAGCACGGCGGCTCCCAGCCGACCGTTGCAACAACAGGAGCAGACCCATGATCGAGTTGAAGCCCTTTGCGGCGCTGGGCGGCGCCGACCACGGCTGGTTGAAGGCCAAGCATCATTTCTCGTTCGCGAGCTACTACGACCCGAACAACATGAGCCACGGCGCACTGCGGGTCTGGAACGACGACGAGATCGCGCCGAACACCGGTTTTCCGGCGCATCCGCACCAGAACATGGAAATCATCACCTATGTCCGTGAGGGTGCAATCACGCATCAGGACAGCCTCGGCAACAAGGGCCGCACCGAGGCCGGCGACGTCCAGGTGATGAGCGCCGGCAGCGGCATCCGCCACTCCGAGTACAATCTCGAGCCGACCACGACGCGGATCTTCCAGATCTGGATCGAGCCGACCACTGATGGCGGCCAGCCGACCTGGGGTGCCAAGCCGTTCCCGAAGTCCGACCGCTCCGGCAAGCTGGTGACGCTGGCCAGCGGCTTTGCCGACGACGGCGACGCCCTGCCGATCCGCGCCAAGGCGCGCGTGCTCGGCACCACGCTGAAGGCCGGCGAGACCGCCGAATACAGTGCCGACAAGGCCCGGCATATCTATCTCGTGCCGGCGGCCGGCAGCATCGAAGTCAACGGCATCCGCGTCAACGCCCGTGACGGCGCCGCCATCCGCGACGAGGCCACGCTCAAGATCACCGCGCTCGAGGATTCCGAGTTGGTGCTGGTCGACGCCGCCTAATTCGCTTTCACGGCCACGGCCGCTCACACGGCCGGGATGCCCTGCCCCTTTCCTCTTGTTCCCACGGAGACTGCCATGACCAAGGTTCTCGTTCTTTACTACTCCGCCTACGGCCACATCGAAGCGATGGCCAATGCGGTTGCCGAAGGCGCCCGTGAGGCCGGCGCCACCGTCGACATCAAGCGCGTGCCGGAGCTGGTGCCCGCTGATGTCGCCAAGGCCTCCTACTACAAGCTCGACCAGGCCGCGCCGGTCGCCAAGATCGAGGAGCTCGCGAACTACGACGCGATCATCGTCGGCACCGGCACCCGCTTCGGCCGCATGGCCTCGCAGATGGCCAACTTCCTCGACCAGGCCGGCGGCCTCTGGGCCAAGGGCGCGCTGCACGGCAAGGTCGGCGGCGCCTTCACCTCGACCGCGACCCAGCATGGCGGCCAGGAGACCACGCTGTTCTCGATCATCACCAACCTGCTGCATTTCGGCATGACCATCGTCGGCCTGAACTACGGCTTCGCCGGCCAGATGAAGCTCGACGAGGTGACCGGCGGCTCTCCTTACGGCGCCACGACCATCACTGGTGGCGACGGCAGCCGGCAGCCGAGCGAGAACGAGCTGGCGGGGGCGCGCTATCAGGGCCGCGTCATCGCCGAGACCGCAAAGAAGCTGCATGGCTGATGCGACTGGGGCGGCACTTCTGTCATCGAAGTGCCGCCCCATCTCGTCGGAAGTAGAAAGTAGAGGAGTCCGCAATGCCCGCCATGCTCGAACTGGTGACGCTGGCCAGGCTGGCGCGTCATCCCCTGCAGATGATGGCGCGCCATTGGTACTGCAAGAGCCTCTACCGCGCGAGCCGCGGCCAGCGCCGCTGCCCGGAATGCACGGCTGCTTCAACAGCCAAGGCCACTACAGCGGTTTGATCTGCACCTTCCTGAACTTCACCACGCCCGAGCCGTATTGCAGGGCGATCGGGCCGGCCGCGTGCTTGCTGTCGTCGACATCGGCCGTCTTCTCGCCGTTGAGGATTACCGTCAGCCGCGTGCCCTTGGCGGTGATCTCATAGGTGTTCCACTTGCCGCCGGCCTTCGGCATCGGCTCGACCTTGGCGACGTCGACGATCGCGCCGGTACCGTATTTCGGATCGGGCCGCTTGTCGAAGATGTTGACCTCGTAGCAGATGTTCGAGTCGATCTTGTCGGACTGGTCGCAGCGGATGAAGATGCCGCTGTTGGCGGCGTCGTCGACCCAGAACTCGGCCTTGATCTGGAAATCCTTGTAGCTGGTCTTGGTGACCAGATAGGACAGGTCCTTGCCGTCGAGCTTGTCGGCCGACAGCGCGCCGTCTTTCATCTCCCAATTCGCCTTGCCGACCTCGGTGAAGTCGGCCTTGGTCGTGGCGTCGACCAGAGTAACCCAGCCATCATCGGCCGATGCCGCCCCGAGGCTGAACGCCGCGCCGGCAACGATCAGTCCGGCCGCAAGCACACCCGACATATAACGCATCGAAACTCCTCCCTGTTTTTGTTTGGTTCGGCGGCACGATAGCAAAGCGCCGGACAATGCAAACGAGTTTCGTTGCTGCAACTGCTCTGTCGCTTGGCCGCGCCTCACACTGCGGTGGTGCGCGCAAAATCGACATAGATCTCGCGCAAGCGCGTCGCGACCGGCCCCGGCTTGCCGTCGCCAATCGTCTTGCCGTCGATCGACACCACCGGCTGCACGAACGAGCTCGCGCTGGTGATGAAGGCTTCCTTGGCGGCCAACGCTTCGTCCACCGTGAACAGCCGCTCCTCGACCTTGAGCTGGCGCTCCTCGGCGAGCTTCACCACCGCCTTGCGGGTGCAGCCCGGCAGGATGGCGTTCGAGTTCGGCCTGGTGACGATGACGTCGTCCTTGGTCAGGATGAACGCCGATGACGAGCCGCCCTCGGTGACGTGGCCATCCTCGACCATCCAGGCCTCGGCGGCACCGGCCGCCGCAGCCGCCTGCTTGGCCAGGACCTGCGCCAGCAGCGCGACGCTCTTGATGTCGCGCCGTTCCCAGCGGATGTCGGGCACCGTGATCACAGCGATCCCGCTCTTCGCCGAAGGCGCATCGACGATGTTCTTGGCCGTGACGAACATCACCAGCGTCGGCTTGACGTCTCCCTTCGGAAACGGAAAGTCACGGCTCGTGTCGGCGCCGCGCGTGACCTGCAGATAGACCATGCCCTGGTCGAGATGGTTGCGCGCGACCAGCTCCTTTTGCAGCTCCTCGATGCGCGCCAGGCTCTCCGGCAGGGCCAGCCCGATCTCGCCGACCGAACGCTCCAGGCGTGCGAGATGCGGGGCGCTGTCGACCAGCTTGCCGTCGAGCACCGCTGCGACCTCATAGATGCCGTCGGCGAACAGGAAGCCGCGATCGAGCACCGAGACCTTGGCCTCGGACAGGGGCACGAAGGCGCCGTTGACGTAAGCAATGGGGTCCAAGGCAACATCTCCTGTTAGTTGCATGATGTGCAACGAGCACACCGCTCTCTCTTACCTCTCCCCGCTTGCGGGGAGAGGTCGGATTGCATCGTCAGATGCAATCCGGGTGAGGGGGTACAGGTCTCTCCACGGACACTCCCCGTGCGGCTGCCCCTCACCCCGACCCTCTCCCCGTAAGAACGGGGAGAGGGAGTGCACCGTCATCGATGCGATGGCTCGAAAACCGACGCTGTTAATGCGACAATATCTTCGACAAAAACTGCTGCGCGCGCTCGCTGCGCGGCTTGCCGAAGAAGTCTTCCTTCTTCGCATCCTCGACGATCTCGCCGCGATCCATGAAGATGACGCGGTGGGCGACCTTCTTGGCAAAACCCATCTCGTGGGTGACGACCATCATGGTCATGCCCTCGCGGGCGAGATCGACCATGACGTCGAGCACCTCGCTGATCATCTCCGGATCGAGCGCCGAGGTCGGCTCGTCGAACAGCATCGCGATCGGGTCCATGGCGAGCGCGCGGGCGATCGCGACGCGCTGCTGCTGGCCGCCGGAGAGCTGCGCCGGGAACTTCTGCGCCTGCTCCTTGAGGCCGACGCGGTCCAGGAGCTTCATGCCCTTCGCGGTCGCTTCCTCATGGCCGCGACCCAGCACCTTCTGCTGGGCGAGGCAGAGATTGTCGATGATCTTCAAATGCGGAAACAGCTCGAAGTGCTGGAACACCATGCCGACCCGCGAGCGCAGCTTCGGCAGGTTGGTCTTGGAATCGTTGACCTTGAGGCCGTCGATCGTGATCGCGCCATCCTGGAACGGCTCCAGCGCGTTGACGCATTTGATCAGGGTCGACTTGCCGGAGCCGGAGGGACCGCAGACCACCACCACCTCGCCCTTGGCGACAGAGGTGGTGCAGTCCTTCAGCACCTGGAAGCTCGGGCTGTACCATTTGTTGACGTGGCTGATTTCGATCATGGAGCCGACTACCTGATGATGGCGATGCGCGACTGCAGGCGGCGGACGCCGTAGGACGCGACACAGGAGATGGTGAAGTAGATCAGGGCTGCGAACAGGTACATCTCGACCAGGCGGCCGTCGCGCTGCGCGACCTTCGAGGCGGCGCCGAGGAAGTCCGGGATCGAGAGCACGTAGACCAGCGACGTATCCTGGAACAACACGATGGTCTGGGTCAGCAGCACCGGCAGCATGTTGCGGAACGCCTGCGGCAGCACGACGTAGCGCATGGTCTGCGCATAGGTCAGGCCGAGCGCCGAGGCCGCCGCCGGCTGCCCGCGCGAGATCGACTGGATGCCGGCGCGCATGATCTCGGAGAAATAGGCCGCCTCGAACAGAATGAAGGTGATCAGCGAGGACGCGAACGCGCCGACCTTGATCGGGCGGGACGAGCCGGTGATCCACTGCCCGATATAGGGCACCAGGAAGTAGAACCAGAAGATCACCAGCACCAGCGGCAGCGAGCGCATGAAGTCGACATAGAGCCCGGCGATCCAGCCCATCACGCGATAGCCCGACAGCCGCATCAGCGCGATCATGGTACCGAACACGAGGCCGCCTGTCGCCGCCAGCGCGGTCAAGGTCAGCGTGAAGGTCATGCCGTCGATGAAGAGGTACGCTAGCGAGCGGCGGATGACGTCGAAATCGAAATTGGCCAGCATCTCATTTGCCCGTGATGTAGCCAGGGATCGCCACGGCGCGCTCCAGGAGCCGCATGCCGATCACCACGACGACGTTGATGACGAGGTACATCAGCGTGGCGGCGCTGAACGCTTCGAACACCTGGAACGAAAACTCCTGCATGGCGCGGGCGGCGCCCGTCAGCTCGATCAGGCCGATCGTGATCGCGACCGCGCTGTTCTTGACCGTGTTGAGAAATTCGGACGTCAAGGGCGGCAGGATGATGCGGAAGGCCATCGGCAGCAGCACGTAGCGGTAGGCCTGCAACGTGGTGAGGCCGAGCGCGGTCGCCGCCAGCTTCTGGCCGCGCGGCAGCGAGCCGACGCCGGCCGCGAGCTGCACGGCGACGCGGGCGGACATGAACAGTCCGATGCCGACGGCCGCCGTATAGAACGGCGCATTCGGCATCTGTTTCAGCCACAGGCCGGCCGATTGCGGCAGCAGCTCGGGCAGCACGAAGAACCATAGGAACAGCTGCACCAGCAGCGGCATGTTGCGGAAGAATTCGACATAGGCGAAGCCGATCCAGGTCGCCAGCTTCGACGGCAGGGTGCGCAGGATGCCGACGATGGTGCCGAAGATCAGCGCGATCACCCAGGCGGTCAGCGAGGTCACGATCGTGACCTTCAGCCCCGCCAGCAGCATGTCGAAATAGGTGCCGGCCCCGGTCGGGTTCGGCTCCAGGAAGATGTGCCAATTCCAGGTGTAGTTCACGGGGACATCCAGAAAGAGTTAGCGCCGGTCCGGGCCGATGCGAGCAGCTGATATGATCGAGGTCCTTGGATCAAGCTCATTTCGTCCAGCTGATGCAATCAATAGGCCAGTGTTGCCGCTTTCACTTCAAATTGGATCCCGGCCGTCGCCGCACTCGCGGTGCGCTCCCTCGCCCCGTTCTTCACGGGGAGAGGGCGGGGGTGGGGTGAGGGGCAGACGCACGGGTAGTGTCCGTGGAGAGACCTGTACCCCCTCACCCGGATCGCATCTGACGATGCGATCCGACCTCTCCCCGCAAGCGGGGAGAGGTAAGAAAAGCCTTACGGCTTGTACGAATCCGGATCCGGCGAATCCGACGGCTTGGCGAACTCGGCCTTCAGCTCCGGCGACAGCGGGGTGTTCAGGTTCAGGCCCTTCGGCGGAATCTTCTGCATGAACCACTTGTCGTACAGCTTGGCGCCTTCACCGCTGGTGTAGATCTTGGCGGTCGCGGCATCGACGACCTTCTTGAACTGCGGATCGTCCTTGCGCAGCATGATGCCGTAGGGCTCCGGCTTCGAGAACGCGTCCTTGGAGACGACATAGGCGGCCGGATCCTTGGAGCCGGCGACGAGGCTCGCCAGCAGAATGTCGTCCATGACGAAGGCGACGGCACGATCGGTCTCCACCATCAGGAAGGCCTCGGCGTGATCCTTGGCGGGGATGATGTTGATACCGAGATTGCGCGCGGCATTGGCCTCGGTCAGCTGCTTGATGTTGGTGGTGCCGGCGGTCGAGACGACCGTCTTGCCCTTGAGATCATCAATCGCGTTGATCTTGCTCGCCTTCTTCGTGACGTAGCGGCTCGCCGTCAGGAAGTGGGTGTTGGTGAAGGAGATCTGCTTCTGGCGCTCGGCATTGTTGGTGGTCGAGCCGCATTCGAGATCAATGGTGCCGTTGGCGAGCAACGGGATACGGGTCGACGACGTCACCGGGTTGAGCTTGACCTCGAGCTTGTCGAGCTTGAGCTCCTTCTTCACGGCATCGACGATGCCCATGCAGATGTCGATGGCGAAGCCGACCGGCTTCTGGCTGTCGTCGAGATAGGAGAACGGAATCGAGGAATCGCGAACGCCGAGCGTGATGGCGCCGGTCTCCTTGATGTTCTTCAAGGTCCCCGTCAGGTCCTCGGCCTGCACCTGGCCGGCGCAGAGCGCGGCGGCAACGGCAAGACCGAATAGGCGAAACTGCTTCATAACTGATCTCCTCAATCCGGCTGATGGCCGGATGCTTGCATAAACCAGAGCGAACTCAAAATGCCCCTGCCCGGCCCCGGACAATCGCCGGCCGGGCAGGCGCGGGCACCATAGACCGCCCCGCGGCGGGAAGTTCTCGGACGCTTGCGACAAATTGCCTGCCCTGCGCCCCGTTAGACAAGACATTCGGGCTGACGCAGCCGCGCCGAACGCCGTGATGGTAAACTACGAAGGCCGCACGGGTCCGGCGACCAGACGAAAGTCTCAATGGGACGCGCGGCCTGCTCATTAGATGGTGCCTCCGGTTCCCGTCCCCGCGATGAGCCCCCCGACCTCGCATTTTGAGTCCAGCCGTTACCGCAGTCGCAGTGCGCTCCTTCTCCCCGTTCTTACGGGGAGAGGGTTGGGGTGAGGGGCAGACGCACGGGAAGCGTTTGTGGTGAGACCTGTCCCCCCTCACCGGGATTGCATCTTGCGATGCAATCCGACCTCTCCCCGCAGGCGGGGAGAGGCGCAGACCGAGCAAGCCGCAAGATGTGTGCTCACCGTGGCCCAAGCGTCCTCACAACGGCTTCCGCAGCTCACCCAGATCCCAGAACAGCCCCGCCATCAGGCCGAGCGCCTCCTCCGTGACGTCCAGCAGAATGTGCTCGTCCGGCGCGTGCTGCGAGCAGCCGGGATAGGAGTGCGGCACCCACATCGTCGGCATCTTCAGCACGTCGGCAAACACGTCATTGGGCAGCGAGCCGCCGAAGTTCGGCAGCACGGCCGGCGCCTTGCCGGTGCTCATCCGGATGGAGTCCGCAGCCCATTTGATCCAGGGGCTGTCGATGTCGGCGCGGGAGGCCATGAAGCTCTGCGCCATGCTGACCTCGATCATCGGAAAGCCGTTCGCTGCAAGGTGGTTTGTCACATCCGCGACGATGCTGTCGACCTTGGTGCCGACGACGTAGCGCAGTTGCAGCACGGCGCGGGCGCGGCCCGGAATCGCATTCGCCGGCTTGTCGATATTGCCGGAGGAGATCGCCAGCACCTCGAGCGTGTTCCAGGCATAGAGCCGCTCGGCAGGCGTCAGCCCCTCCTCGCCCCAATTGTCCGACAGCGCCGGCTCGTCCGCGGTCGGCTCGACCTTCACGTCGGCGAGGACGGCGCGGATCGCATTGGTGAGGCGCGGCGGCTTCAGCGACTCGAGCTTGATGCGGCCATGGCCGTCGACCAGCGTGGCAATCGCATTGGCGAGGATGGTTGCGGGATTGGCGAGCACACCACCCCAATTGCCGGAGTGATTGCCGCCTTCGCGCAAGGCGACGTCGAGATGCAGCCGGATGCCGCCGCGGCAGCCGAGAAAGATGGTCGGGCGCGCGGTCGACAGCCGCGGACCATCGGAGCCGATGAAGACGTCGGCCTTCAGCGCCTCGCGATGCAGATCGGCCACCTCTGCAAGATCGGGCGAGCCGATCTCCTCGCCCATCTCGATGATGAATTTTGCATTGAAGCCGAGCTTGCCGCCACGGGCCTCGCGCACCGCGCGCAGCGCCGCCATGTTGATGCTGTGCTGGCCCTTGTTGTCGGCGGTGCCGCGGCCATAGAGCCGGTTGCCGGCCGGGGTCACCGCCCAGGGATCGCGCCCGTCGCGCCACTCGCCGGCCATGCCGTCGACGGTGTCGCCGTGGCCATAGCTCAGCACCGTCGGGGCGCTGTCGCTCTCATGATAGGTCGCGATCAGGAACGGCGACTTGCCGCTCGGCGAAGGCACGATCTCCGAGGAGAAGCCGAGGGCGGCCAGGGACGGCGTCAGCTCGTCGGTCAGGTAGGCCGCGAGCTCATCCTTGCGCTCGGGATTGAGGCTCTCGGTGCGGTAGGCGACCCGACGGCCGAGCTCGGCCAGAAAATCACCGCTGGTCAGGGCCTGACGGGCACGGGCAATTGCATCAATCCTGGTCATGGCGCTTTTCCAGTCACAACGAAGGCGGCGTCATATCGGGATCGGGTCGCGAGCGAAAGAGGCTCGCTTTGAATTCAATGGGCAAACGCGCTCGTCTCGGATTCTGGAACTATGCCGCGCGAACCGTGATGCCGCTTCGATGGAAATGCACCATCACCGAGATCAAGCGAGTTCGTCCTCGCGGTGCGGTGAAGCACCCGAGCTGCTGCAACGGACACCCTCATGAAACGGAGGGCGCGGGGAATGCCGGGTGAAGGCCTCACCCATGGCCCGCCTGCGAAAAAAATGCAGGCGGCAGGTACCACAGGTTCAGCCGAACACTCCGGCATTCCCCGCGCGACGGTTTCACGCTTATACGCAGTCTCCCCGGTGCCCGGCTTTCTGGCCACCGTTCGCGACAACGCGCTTTCGCGCCTTGCGCGGGACACCAGCATCGGGGTGTCAGGACGCTGCGACTTCACGTCCGCAGTCCAGCCGTTCGTCGGCGCGCCCGAAGACACGCTGCGGCGGACTGCAGCCATCGCTCCCCGCCCCGCGTGTCGTGACGATCGCGCGCAACGCCCCTCCGTGTCGAGGCGGGATTTCGGGAATAAAGCATACATTCGGATATTCGTAAAGCGATTTCTTGGGCCGCTTCTCATGAGGTCGTCATTCCGGGGCATCCAAGTGCAGGAGGGCGAAGCCGTCCTGCACTTGGATGAGCCCGGAATCCATAACCAGGCGGTCATGAGGAGACTGTGGCCATGTCCAGCTCGCATCGCCACATCCGCCTGTGAGTATGGATTCCGGGCTCACGCAGGTCGCAGACAGCTGCGCTGTCCGCGATCTGCATGCCCCGGAATGACGGCGGTGCGGATGAGTCAGCGTCCCTCAATTCACGGCATTGCTGACCATCACCTCGATCAGCTTGGTGCCGGGGCGGCCGAACGCCTCGGACAAAGTCGGCTTCAGCTCATTCGGATCACTGATGCGCAGCGACTCGCAGCCGAGCGAGCGCGCCAGGCCAGCAAAATCGACCGGCGGATCGGCGAAGTCCATGCCGATATAGTTGTCGTCGCCGTGGAACGACAACAGACGCTGCTTGATGATGCGGTAGCCGCCATTGTTGACGATGACGACCGAGAGCGGCAGCTTGTGATGGGCTGCGGTCCACAGCGCCTGGATCGAGTACATCGCGCTGCCGTCACCGGAGTAGCAGACGACGGGGCGATCGGGATTGGCGAGACTGACGCCGACCGAGGCCGGCAGGCCCCAACCGATGCCGCCCGAGGCGAGGCCGTGGTAGTTGTAGCGGTCGCGATAGGGCCACAACGCCGTCATGTAGCGTGCCGAGGTCAGGCCCTCGTCGACCAGGATGCCGTGCTGCGGCATGGCGTCGGCGACCTGCAGCGCCAGATAGTCCGGATCGATCGGCGTCCGCTCGCGCGCGGCCTCGATCTGCGCCACCAGCGCGCGGCGCCGCGCGCTCCAGTTCTTCGCCGACAGTTCGGCCATGCGCTCCTGCGCCCGCGCCTGCAGAGCGCCGCCGCCGAGTTCGCGCAGCAGCGGCGTCAGCTGCCGCAGGGTTTCGCGGACGTCCGCCTTGAGCGCGATTTCGGCGCCGAAGTTTTTTCCGAGCTCCCAATCGACCAGGCCGATCTGCACGATCGGCAGGCCCTCGGGCAGCGGCTCGGTCTCGCTGTGCACGGACATCCGCAAGGGATCGGCGCCGAGCACGATCAAGAGATCGTGCGGGGCCAGCAGCTCGCGCACCTGCTTCTGCGCTCGCGACAGGGCGCCGATGTAGCAGGGATGCTCGGACAGGAAATGCGCGCCATAGGGCGCAGACTGCTGATACGCCGGCGCGCCGATCGCCGCGGCGAAATCGGCCGCTTGCTGCAGCGCATCGCTCTTGACGATCTCGTCGCCGGTGATGATCACCGGCCGCTGCGCTTTGAGGATGCGCTGCGCCAGCGCCTGCAAGGCCTCAGTGGACGGACGCACGCGCGCATCGACCCGCGTGCTGCGGCCAAGCTCGATGCCGGCCTCGGCATTGAGGATGTCGCCGGGCAGCGAGATGAAGACAGGGCCGGTCGGCGGCGTGGTCGCGACCTTGGCGGCCCGGCGCACGATGCGCGGCAGATCCTCCAGCCTCGTCACCTCGACGGCCCATTTCACCAGCGGCTCGGCCATCCGCACGAGAGGACCATAGAGCAGCGGCTCCATCAGGCCGTGGCCCTGCTCCTGCTGCCCGGCGGTCAGGATCATCGGCGTGCCCGTGAACTGCGCGTTGTAGAGCGCGCCCATCGCGTTGCCCAGGCCCGGCGCGACATGAACGTTGCAGGCGACGAGACGGCCGGAAGCGCGGCTGAAGCCGTCGGCGATCGCCACGACAAGACTCTCCTGCATCGCCATCACGTAGGTGAGATCGGGGTGATCCTTCAGCGCATGCATGATCGGCAACTCGGTGGTGCCGGGATTGCCGAACAGATGCGTGATGCCCTCATCCTTGAGCAGCGCCAGGAAGGCCGAGCGTCCCGTGGTGCGGTTCTTCATGATGGGCTTCCTTTCGAGCACGAGCTCGCAGTTTTATTAGCAAAACTCTCACCGCGTCATTGCGAGCGGAGCGAAGCAATCCAGAGTCCTTGCGCGGCCCTGGATTGCTTCGCTCCGCTCGCAATGACGGTGGAGGGGCCGGTGGTGCGGTCTTCTGCGGTGTCATCCGGTCTGCGATCAGAGGCTCCCAGCATCAGAACATCCCTTCGCGCTGCCCGCGTTTCCTGCGTTGCGCGCGCTGCCAGACGACACCGGGAAAGCCCTTCAGCGGCACCAGGGGCGCGCCGGCATAGGCCCAGTCGGGCGCCTCCTCGATGGCGACGTGATAGAGCGGCTCGCGGCCGGTTCGTGCCGAAAACAGCGCGCGCGAAATGTTCACCATGTGGGGCGAGCGGACGCGCTCGTAGAACAGGGGGGACCCGCAACTGCCGCAGAAGCTGCGCGTGGCTTTCGCGGTGCCGTCCTCGTAGCGGGAGATTGCATCCGCCCCCGAGACGATGCGAAAGCGCTTGCGCCAGCTGCCGACATAGGTGGCGTAGGCCGCGCCATGGGCGCGGCGGCTGGTCGCGGAATGATCGTGCCAGGCCCAGCGCGCGGGGACGTCGATCTCGAAGGCGACGCGACCGCACAGGCATTGGCCGGAGGCGATGCCGGCGGAAGCGGATTTGGGCATTACAGGCATCCATCCACGGCGTCATTCCGGGGTAAGGCCGCAGGCCTTGAACCGGAATGACAATCAACACCCAATGACTCAATATTCGGCGGCGCAGTCGAGCTAAGCGGGCGCCATCTCGTCATAGGCCGGGTAGTCGGTATAGCCCTTGTCCTCGCCGCCATAGAAGGTCGGGCGATGATACGGCGTCAGCGGCCAGCCATGTGCGAGACGCTGCGGCAGGTCCGGATTGGAGATGAAGTAGCGGCCGAACGCGATGGCATCGGCATGGCCGCCCTTGATCGCCGCTTCCGCCGGCTCGCCGGTGAAGCCGCCGGCGCCGATCAGCACGCCCTTCCAGACCGGACGGAACAGTGCCAGCGCCGAGGGGACGTTCTGCCAGTTGACGTCGGCGCGGCCGGCGCCCGAGGAGCGCGGCTCGATCAGGTGCAGATAGGCGATGCCGAGCCGGTTGAGCGCCTCGATCGCATAGGTGTAGAGTGGCATCGGCTCGGCCTCGCCGGAGCCGTTGGCGATGCCATAGGGCGACAGCCGCACGCCGACCTTGGCGGCGCCGCAGGCATCGATCACCGCCTGCGTCACCTCGAGCAGGAAGCGGCAGCGGTTCTCGATCGATCCACCATAGCGGTCGGTCCGCTGGTTGCTGCGGGTCTGCAGGAACTGTTCGATCAGATAGCCGTTCGCGCCGTGCACCTCGACGCCGTCGAAGCCGGCGGCGATCGCGTTGCGCGCGGCCTGGCCGTAGGCGGCGACGATGCCGGGAATCTCATCCGTCTCCAGCGCACGCGGCGTCTCGTAGGCCGCGACCTTGCCGTCCGCGGTCATCGCCTTGAGATCGTCGGAGATCGCGATCGCCGACGGCGCCACCGGCAGCGCGCCGCCGGGCTGGAACGAGGAATGCGAGACGCGGCCGACATGCCAGAGCTGCAGGAAGATCACTCCGCCCTTGGCGTGAACGGCGTCGACGACGTGCTTCCAGCCGGCGATTTGCGCCTCGCTGTAGATGCCCGGCACGTTCGGGCTGCCGGTGCCGGTCGGCAGCACCGGCGTGGCCTCGGCGATGATCAGCCCGCCCGGCGTCGCACGCTGCGCATAATAGTCGACGTTCAGCGGCCGCGGCGCGAGCGTCGCCTTGTCGGCGCGCATCCGGGTCAGCGGCGCCATCACGACGCGATGCTCGAGGCGATAGGGTCCGATCGTGAGCGGTGAAAACAGTGCAGCCGGCATTTCTTCCCCGATTTCCATCATGTGGTTGTGGATTGGGGTCATCTTGTTCGCAAAAGATGATAGTGGCAATGTCCGCACCACCGTCGCGCGAGCAGACCATCCATGCCGAAACCGAGCGCCCTTCCCTCCCTCAGCCTGCGCATCGACCTCGATGACGGCAGCCGGATCGGGCCGGGCAAGATCGCGCTGCTGGAGAACATCGACAGGCACGGCTCGATCTCAGCGGCCGGCCGCGCCATGGACATGTCCTACAAGCGCGCCTGGGACCTCGTCGACGAGATCAACCGGGTGTGCCGGCAGCCCGTGGTGGCGCGGCAGACCGGCGGCAAGAACGGCGGCGGCGCTGCGCTGACGCCGTTCGGCGCGCTGCTGGTCGAGCGCTACCGCCGCATCGAGCGCGACGCCGCGAATGCCGTGAAGAAGGATCTCGCGGCGCTGCGCGGCGAGATCGAGAAGCCGAAAAAGGCGCGCGGTGGCAAGGCCGCGTCGTAACCCGTTCCAACTGAATTGCGTTGGCGGGCAACTGGACGGACAGGCCTCGCGTTGCGATCGCAAGGCTTCGTCCGGAAGACCTGTCATGCAAACGGCCGATGATCCCACGGCCGCACTGAGACGTCATAGACCCATCCTCCATCGTCCTGCCGGAGAAACGCCGTGGCCCACCCTGCCTTGTCGCCCGACCACACCGCCGTCGTCACCGGAGGCGCCTCCGGCATCGGCCTCGCCGCGGCGCTGCGCTTCGCCGATCTCGGCATGAACGTCTGCGTCGCCGATGCCGACGAGGCGCGGCTGCGCGAGACGCGGGCGCGGCTCACCGCCGTGGCCAAGGGCGGCGAGGCCGCGATCATGACCGTCAAGGTCGATGTCAGCCGGCGCAACGATGTGATCGATCTCGAACAAGCGGTGCGGACCCGCTTCGGCGCGGTCGACGTGCTGATGAACAATGCCGGCATCCAGCCGGGCAGCAGGATGCTCGCCGACGACAACTGGCAGCGTATTCTCGGCGTCAACCTGTGGGGCATCATTCACGGCTCGCAGGTGTTCGCGCCCAACATGATCGCGCAAGGACGGCCGGCGCTGATCATCAACACCGGCTCCAAGCAGGGCATCACGACGCCGCCCGGCGATCCCGCCTATAATGTCTCCAAAGCCGGGGTGAAGGCGTTCACCGAGGCGCTGCAGCACGAGTTGCGCAACATGGCCGACTGCAAGGTGACGGCGCATCTGTTCATCCCGGGCTTCGTGTTCACGCCGCTGACCGCCAACGGCCGGCTCGAGAAGCCCGCCGCGGCGTGGACGCCCGAGCAGACGGTCGACTTCATGCTGGAGCGCGTTCAGGCCGGCGACTTCTACGTGCTGTGCCCGGACAACGACGTGCCGCGCGCGCTCGACGAGCGGCGCATCCTGTGGGCGGCCGGCGACATCGTCGAGAACCGGCCGCCGCTGTCGCGCTGGCATGCCGACCATGCCGAGGCGTTCGCCGCCTTTGTAAAGAAATCGCCATGATCCTGCCACGTCGGGGCGGCGGCGTGTCGTAGCCGGCGCGTCCCGCCGCGGGGTCCCCGACGCGTCGGATCGTCGCAAGGGGCGGGGACGGTTGCAAAGCCTCCGTCGCGCCCGATCGAATCGGCGCGATGGAAACGTTTGTAGTTTGCGCATTTCCCACTCACGCTGCGTCGCGCGGAGCCCTACGCGCAGAGCAACGTCAAGCTCCGCGATGTCGCAGCAAGGGCGCTGCGCAGGCCGGCACGCCGCACGGCAATCTGACGCAGACGCATTTCACAAACCGTGCGCGAAGCAGCCACGAAGACATCGGCAGATGGCGGCATCACACGCCCCCGATCGGCCACGACCTCCCGAGCGTCGGCCGATTCGCGATGCGGCGTAGCTCAGGGGAGTCCGTCGGACATGACGCGCCATCACCGTCACCATCACGACAATCACCAGAACGATCACCACCACAATCATCACGACCATCATCACCACGCGCATCATCACAATCATCATTGCCAGCCGCAGCCTCCCGCTCCGCCGCCCCCTCCTACTCCGCCAACACCGACGCCGCAGCCGCCCGCGCTCGGCTTTGCCGATCTCGGCGTCGTGTTCAACGACGCCACGCGCTTCCTCGAGGGCGGGCTGTGGCGCAATGCCGTCGAGGAAGGCGGGCAAGGGCTCGGCAGCGTCTTCAACTACACCGGCGATCTCACCGTGGTGCAGGACGGCCTCAAGGCGGCCATTGCCGCCGGCCAGTTCAGTGGCCAGACGCTCGCCAACGTCAACACCATTCTCGCCGACATCACCGTGGCAATCGACGCCGCCACGGCGTCGGTGAACGGCGGCGGCCGCTTCGGCAGCATCGCCGCGGCGGAGACCGCGCTGCGCAGCGCCCATCTCGACATCCTCGACATCGTCGGCAGGGACGCGAACCTTTCAGGCCAAGCGACCAATGCCGACGGCGTCACCGGCTTCCTGCAGGTGCCGGCGCTGCTGCCCGAGGGCGTGACGGCAGCGAATGCGGCCAAGGGCACGCTGGCCGAACTCGGCCTGATCTTCAACGATGCCGCCAACCGCCTGCTCGGCGGCGTCAATGCTGGCAATGTCGACATCATCCAGGACGACGTCGATGCGTTGATCGCGGGCCTCAATGCGCTCGTCGCCGCCAACCCGCTGCAGTTCGGCGGCCTGACTGGCGTGCACGCGCTCGCGATCATCGACCAGCTCGCGCTCGTCAACACCCACATCAACGGCGCGGCGGGGAATGTCGACATCGGCCGCGCGCTCAACGATGACTTCCTCGACATCATCGACATCGTCGCCGGCGACACCAACCTCGCCAACATGGCGCAGCAGAACGGCCTCAACGGCTGGTCGCAGTTCGGCGACTTCCTCAATCCGACTCCGGCCTATCAGGACAACCAGGCGCAGACCGAGTTCTGGGCCACGTTCATCGCGCAGTCCAACGCGCTCGGCAAGGCGGCGATCGCGGCCGTCAAGTCGGGCGATGCCGCTGCGATGGCGCAGGTCACCGCCGACCTGATGACCTTCAAGAAGGACGTCACCGATTTCGACGCGGCGCAGGGCGGCATCTTCCAGGCCCGCTTCGACAACGAGCTGCTCGGCGACCAGAGCACGCTCGGCGCCGAGATCGCAAAAATCCTCGAGGGCTTCCAGACCGGCAACAAGGCGCTGGTCGCGGCCGCCGCCGACCAGATGCACCAGAACGCGGCCGATGTCGGCGGCAACAACATCCCGGTCAATGGCGGCGCCTACAATGTCGACGGCACCACGGCCGCCCAGGTGCTGGCGACCACCGGCGGCGGCGCCGATGCCGCCGCGCTGCTGGCGGCGATCACCGCAGCGCCGGGCACGAACGTGATCATGCTGGCGGGGGCGATGCCGTCATCCCATGCCAGCGCCGGGCCGGCGATGGCGGCAATGGAGGCGCCACAGCTCGACATGTCGCAGATCGAGATGTCGCAACAGCATGCCCACCATCACATGTGGGCCTGATCACGAGCTACTCAGGCGCCTGCAGCAACAGGCGCCTGACGAGTGCGAGCGCGGTCTCGGTGGCCGGGTCGGCCGAGATCACGGAGACCGCGAGCACGATCAGATCGACCGGCTCGTGCGACAGAACGACCACATGCGTGGCGTGGCGCGCCTTCATCAGCGCCACCATGCGTTCGACCGCGGGATCGGTCGCAGCCAGCCCCCACGGCGCATCGGCCCGGCGCAGCACGCGCCGTGACGCGAGAAACTCGCGCAGCAGCGGCGGATCATAGGCGGCGAGCTCAGCCTCGCGATAGCGGCGCGCGCTCTCGAAGATCGGCTGCCGCGTGAGCTCGGCAATCAGCTCGTCGCGCGTTGTCGCGGTCGAGGCGCCGATCGAATCCAGCACGCCTGGCTCGCGCGCGTCCAGCACCGCCCGCAACGCATCCGTCATCAGCCCGATCGTGAGCACGCCGGCGACGGTCACCGCGCAGAAGCGCATCAATTGCGCCGCATCGACGTCGCGCGACAGCGCGGCGGCGGCACCGCCGAGCAGGGCCGCACCGGTGATCCGCAACACTGTCAGCAGCACTCCCTGGCGCTGCGCTTCCGCGCTCGCTCCGGCAATGAGGATCGCGGTGACCGCGAGCAGCGCGCCCAATGCGCCGAGCCGCACCGGCATGTCCGGCGCCAGCACGCGGAAATCGGTGATGATGAAGGGAATGACAATGATCGCGCCGAAGGCGACGCGATCGATGGCGCGATTCTCCCAGGCGAGCAGGCTCGTCCGGTCACGGCGCAGCAGCAGCAGCGCGCAGACCGCAAAGCCGGCGAGCTGAAACGCCGACAGCACCACGGTATGAAGGTTCTCGAACTCGACCGGACCGAGCGCACCGGCGAGCGCGAGAACCACGCCGCCGCCGAGCGCTGCAGCCTTCAGCCGGCGCCGCGCATGCCGACGCAACAGGCCCTCGGTGACGATCAGCGCACCGAGCGGGATCAGCGCTGCCGGAATCAGCGAGATGCGATCGAGTGTGGTGTTGTCGGTCCACCAGGCCACGCCGCGCAGCAGGAACAGCGCCGCGACCAGTCCGAGCATGACCACGAGCCGCGCCGTCAGCGGTCCCCTCGGGTCGCGTCGGTGCAGCATCGCGGCGGCAACCGCGAGGCCGATGGCGCCGCACAGATTGACGAGCGAGTCGGCAACCACGCTCGGCATCATGGCGCGACCTCGCCGGACGGCAGGCGCGGACGCAAGGTGCCGAAGCTGCGCTTGTCGTCGAGCCAATGCACCAGCGGCAGGATCATCCGCTGCAGCGCCAGCATGGCGGATGCCGCGAGCAGCGCCGGCAGCGAGCCGGAGGGAATTTCGCGCAGCAGATAGCGGCGGGCGGCGGCGAGATCGATGCGGCCGAGCTGCAGCAGATCGTCGCCCCTGACATAGTTGAGCTCGCGGGCGCAGAAGCCGTTGTAGATGTCGTCGCGATGCTTTGGCGCGTCGTCATACGTCTTCTTCAGCGCGTCAGAGCCGCCGGTATAGGCATTGGTGATGACGAAGCTGTTCTCGTCGAAGCCGGCCTCGTCGCCGACGCCGAACACCGCCCGATGCGCCCGCATGATGCCACGTGCGAGCTGCAGATGATCAAAGCTCTGCCGCGCCTGCGGCAGCGGCGACGGATAGACGTCGGAGAAGGTCTCGCAGACCATGCCGGCCACCGCGGGCACCTGCGTGACGTTGGAGATCCATTTCGGCCGCAGGCCGTCGCGGATGAACAGCAGCAGGGTGGTCAGGCCGTAGAGCACGCCGGAGAGACCCTTGCCGCGCGCCTCCGGATCGACCATCACCAGCCCGAGATGGATCACCTGCTGCGTCTCGCCGTCGCGCGCGACCTGCATCACCGCGAGCGCATTGAAGGCGATCGGCCGGCCGCTCGCTTCCTCGGACACCAGCGTGATGATGGCGCGGGCGAGCGCCTCGCGCTGACCGGAGAAGATGCCATAGGTGAGATCGCCGGCGGGCAGCGTCCTGCCGGCAATGGTGCGGAGATCGGCGACGAGCGCGGCGAGCGCCGCATCGTCCAACGTCGTACCCGGGCTCTCGACGATGCGCGTGCGCAACTCCGCATGGGTGCGCAGCGACAGGTCCATCGCCTCCTGCCCCAGCGCTTTCAGCCAGAAGCCGACATTGTCCCTGATACGCCCGGCCACCGCGACGATGTTCATGCCTCAACCTAACACGGCGTGATCCGAACGGCGCAGCCGGGATCATGGCCTGCCCTGGTCGATCTATACTTTGGTGCTGTTAATTCACGATAACGAGGAGGCGCGGAGCCTTTGCAAGGGTAAACGCAGGTTGAACGACCGCAAGCGGTGGACACCATCGCATCCACCGCCTGCACGCACGCCGACCGTGCTGGTTCGAAGCGTCATCGGCGAACTCAGTGACCCCTCTTGTCCAGGGGTCTACTGAGGTCCAGTTCTTCGGATGATGGCCTCGGGCTAGCACCGCAGTGACGGTCTACTCCCTCTCCCCGTTCTTCGCGGGGCCGCGACGAGCTACGCTCGCGCTGAGAGGGGTGGGGTGAGGGGCAGCCACGCGCACCAGCCCAGCAGAGAGTCCTCCTCACCCAGATTGCATCTTCAATGCAATCCGGCCTCTCCCCGCACGCGGGGAGAGGCGAAGAAAGCGAGGTTTCCGCCGGCTCACGCCGCCTTCGACACCTCCATCAGCAGGCGCTCGGCGCGGGCGTCTTCGATGCGGTTGACGAGCTTGCCGCTCTCGTGGCGGTCGCGCAGCGTCTTGGTCAGGGTGACGCAGGTCTGCACCAGCATGACGATGCCCATCGTCAGATAGCCCTTCATCCAGAGGTCGATCGGCATGAAGAAGACGCCGAGGGCAACGAGGAAGGCGGAGGCGCCGAACGACGCGTAGGAGAAGGTGACGAAGGCGCTGCTGTGGGGCTGGGCGTTCTGGTTCATGGTCGGCTCCTGTGATGACAGTTGGTTGGTTGAGTGCGTTGTGATCTGTGGTGACGAAGATCAGTTGGCGGGGGCGGTGCGGCCGGCCTTCAGCCGCGCCAGCACATCGTCGGCGGTGGTCTTGATGCGCGGGCCAAAGCCCTGCTCGGCAAGCTTCTCGGCGGTGGTGATCGGCCCCGTCGCGGCGTCGAGCTCCATCAGCGCCTCGTCGGCGGCCTGGGCCTCGATCTGGCGCTCGCGCAGCCGCTTCAGGGTCGCCTCGGCCTCGGGCAAGGTGCATTCGTAGGGACGCGCCGCCTCGATGCCGCCGCGCCTGAGATTGCGGACGGCCTCCGAAGCGCGGGCGATGCGCCGGCCGCGGTCGAGCTCGGCAATGCGCGCTTCGGCATTGGCGACGTGCCGCTTCAGCCGGGTGATCTCGGTGGCGAACAGCGCCCGCGCCGTCCTGGCGGCGTCGCGCTCGGCTTCGAGGCCGGCGATGGCGTGCGCGGCCTCACGGGCCAGATCCTCGCGGCCGCCGTCGAGCGCCGCGGTCGCGCGCACTTCGAGGTCGACGATCCGCGCCATGGTGGCCTCGAGCCGCCTGCCCTCCTGCTGGTCCTGTGCGATGGCCAGCGCCAGCGCGCGCTTGCTGCGATCGACCGCGGCCGCCGCGTCACGCAATTGCTGATCCAGGATCAGCAGTGCGGTACGGTCCTGCAGTTCCTCCTCCGCGACGGCCACTGTGCCCCGAAACAGCGTGAGAACGGTCTTGAACATTGTGAGCTCCCTGTTATGAGCATCGCTCATGGGTTTTCTTGTAGCGCAAACATGAGCGCCGCTCAAGAGATTTTATGAGCACCGCTCAAGATTTTGGTTAACGATGTCTAAAACGTTGGAAAGACGTGCGAAACAGCGCGAGGCCCTGATCGAGGCCGCCGAGCGGATGATCAAAACCAAGGGCCTTGCCGGCCTGAAGACGCGCGAGCTCGCCCAGGAGATCGGGGTCGCCAATGGCGCAGTCTACAATCTGGTCGCCGATGTCGACGAGCTGGTGCTGATGATCGGATCACGTACGCTGGCGCGGCTCGACGCCGAGTTGTCGGCTGCCGAAAGCGCCGGCCCGCCCGGCCCGGAGGCGGCGCTGGTGCGCATCGCCATCGCCTATTGCGACTTCGCCGCCCACAATCTCGAACTATGGCGCGCGCTGTTCGAGCATCGCATGCCGTCCGAGAAGCCGCTGCCCGATTGGGCGATAGCCGACCAGATGCATCTGTTCCGCCACATCCACGAGCCGCTCGCCGCCCTGTTTCCGCAGCGGTCGTTCGACGACATCAGCGTCACCGCGCGCAGCCTGTTCTCGGCCGTTCACGGCATGGTCGCGCTCGGGCTCGAGCAGAAGCTGATCGCGGTGCCGCTCGCAGCCTTGCGCGCGCAGATCGCGACGATGGTGAAGGCGATGGTGACGGGGCTGGTGGCGGAGGAGAAGACCGGCCGGTGACGAGAAGCTTGAAGTCGAACGCAGTGTCGCGATCAGGGACAATCAGACGTCGCTGCAGCTAACAACCAAATACGACTGTATCTCGCAGTGTCTCTGCTAGTTGAGGTCTCGCAACGGCGTAACTTCATCCGACTTCAGCCGGAATTGACGAACAGAACAAACTGCTGCCGCATTGCTTCGCAGTATGATGACGACGTTCGGACTTGTTCCAGACAACATGTCGGGGAACCTGACGATCGACAAGCAATCAAACACTCGATGATGAGTGTGAGCCCGTGGGATTTGCGCACGAGTTGGCGCAAGGCTACGTCTATCTGGCCGGCAGCATCTGCAATGTATGGCCGCCGCGCGATCCAAGAAAAAATTCCAACGACGACAGGACGCGCGGGGCAAGGGGGAAATCGTGAGACATTTGCGTGCGCCCAACGACCATCGTAATCCGCCGTTTCCGTCTGATGACGAAGACGACCGGCGTCCGCTGTATGAACAATCCTGGCGCAACGAGCACGACCGGCCGACGCCGTCCGAATTTGCCTCACGCTTCGGCGTGGAGGACATTCCTTCGCCGCCACGGGAACGACGATCCCTGGGCTGGCTGAGCATTCTGGGTCTGCTGGTCGGGGCCACTGGCGTAGCCGGCATGGCCGCGACAAAGTTCCCGATGCATTGGGCCGGTGCGATCTCCGCGGACAGCAGCCGGGATGCTGCAGTAGCCGCGACGGCGCCGCCGCCGCCCGCTCGCGCGCCGCAGGCTATTGCACCGTCACAGGATGCTCCCTCAATCGAAACGACTGCGAGCACGGCTCTCGCCGCCGTGGCGGACTCGAACGCCCGCCTGAGGGAGGAAGACCGCCTGCCGAAGTTCGACACGCGGATGGCCAATGCAACGGCGGCCGCGCAGGCAAGTGCTCAGCCTCCGGTCCAGGGCGTCACAGATAGCGAAATCCGCTTTGGCATGGCCGCGCCATTCTCGGGTCCGGCCCGGGAGATGGGTCATCAGCTCAAGCTCGGCATCGACCTCGCATTCGCGCAGGCCAATGAGGAAGGCGGCGTGCATGGCCGCCAGCTCAAGCTCTACACCGCCGATGATGCCTACGAGCCGACGCGAACGCTGAACGCGATGAAGGAGCTCTACGAGCAGCACAAGGTGTTCGGCTTCGTCGAGAACTATGGCAGTCCGACGGCTCTGATCTCGGTTCCCTACGCGCTCGAGCGTCATACGCTGTATTTCGGAGCCTTCACCGGAGCGCCTTCGCTGCGGCACGATCCGCCGGACCGCTACGTCTTCAACTACCGCGCCGGCTATGCCGAGGAGGCCGACGCCCTCGTCCATTATCTCGTCAAGAGCCGCAAGCTGCGTCCGCAGGAGATCGGGGTTCTCACCCAGCAGGACGCCTATGGCGATGCCGGATGGGACGGCGTCAGCAAGGCGATGCGCGGGCTGCGCGGCGGCGGCGCAGGCGATGTCTTCCGCATGAGCTACAACCGCAACACCGTCAACGTCGACGACGCCATCGCGCAATTGCGCCGGCAGAAGCATGCCATCAAGGCCGTCGTGCTGGTCGCCACCTTCCGCGCCGCCGCGAAGTTCATCGAGAAGACCCGCGACGTCTATCCGGACATGATCTACGCGACGATCTCGGGCGTCGGCAGCACCGGCCTCGCCAGCGAGCTGACGGTGCTCGGCCCCAAATACGCCGATGGCATCATCTGCACCCAGGTCACGCCGGCGGTCGAAAGCTACGCCTCCGTCACGCTGAACTACAAGAAGGCGCTCGCCAAGTATTTTCCGGGAGAGCCGGCGGACTACACCTCGCTGGAAGCCTACCTGACCGCCAACATTCTGATCGAGGGCCTGAAACGCGTCGGTCCCGCCGTCGATACGGAAGCGCTGGTCAACGTGCTGGAGAGCATGCAGAACTACGAACTCGGGCTCGGACCAAAGGTGAGCTTTGGTCCCTCCGACCACCAGGCGCTGCACAAGGTCTGGGGCACGCAGCTCGACAAATCAGGGCAATATCACGCCATCGATCTGGACTGAGCGGCCGCCCACCAGAAGAGCGTTTCCTTGGAACCGGCGGTCGTTTCCGGGTTGAGTTCTCGCCGTCTCCACCCCTGTCATGCTCCGCGAAGGCGGAGCATCCAGTACTCCGCGGCCGAAGATACTGAACCGAGATGTCACGGCGTACTGGATCGTCCGCCGGAGCCTGTCATCCGGCCGGCCGGAGGCCGGACCGGGTGGCGGACGATGACAGCGGGGGTCTGCATGTCCATATCAATGTGATCAGGACTTTGGAAACGCTCGTCCAGCAAGGCTGGGCCACCAGCATCTGAATTTGGTCGCCGTTTGTCCTCGCTTCGTCTTCGACGTCTGCGTCCGCTTGACGTGGCCGCGCCAGTGCAACCGGCAGCATGGCGGCCGCCCCGCACACTGTTCGCGCCCCGACAGATATGCGATCATGACCGACGCAACGGCGGGGCACGACACACGTGAACGACATCGGTCTCACGGCGCTGGATCTCGGGCTACGCGGCGCGGCGAGCGGGCTGTTCGTGATGATGATGCTCGTGCTGATCAGGCTGCGCCCGGGCAATGCCCACGCCATTCTCGGCCTGGCGATGTCGGCCGGCGGCGCGGGGTTTGCGATCGCGACGGCGCCGTTCGTCCCAGCGTCCACATATTGGTGGACGTTGCCGATCCTGTCGGGGCAGCCGGTCGTATTCTGGCTGTGGGCCCGCGCCGCCTTCGACGATGACTTCGCGCCGAGGCGCTGGCACGGCCTGGTCTGGCTGGCGGTGATCATCCTCGGCTTCACGGCGTCGCTGAGCTGGCCGATGTGGCCGGCCGTGACCAAGGTCTGCGCCAAGGGATTGTCGGTCGTTGCGCTCACCTTCGCGCTGCTCGCGATCGTGCAGACGGTGACGACCTGGCGCGACGATCTCGTCGCCCGGCGCCGGCGGCTGCGCATGGCCGTGCTGATCCTGAACCTCGGCTTCATCGCCTTCGTCAGCGCGCCGTCGCTGCTGCCGCTGCCGGTGGCGCCGCTGGGCCTGACCGCCAATCTCGGCGGGCCCGGCAGCTTCGTCACCGCGCTCACGCTGTGCGTGCTGGCGGTGCTGGCAAGCTGGAACCTGTTCGGGGCCAATGCAGCGACCGCGCTGCCGACGCCGGCAGTCGTGGCAGCCGGCCATGCCGACGAGCCGCACGCCACGGAGACCATGGCCGCCGAGCGCCCGGCGGTGGCGCCGCTGCTGTTGCGCCGGCTCGACCAGCTCATGCGCGTCGAGCGCATCTATCGGCAGGAAGGGCTGTCGATCGGCAGTCTCGCGGCGCAGCTCAACGTGCCCGAATATCGATTGCGGCAGGCCATCAACGAAGGCCTCGGCCACCGGAATTTCAACGCCTTCCTCAACCGCTACCGGATCGACGACGCCAAGGCGGCGCTGTCCGACCCGAGCCAGCGCGAGGTGCCGGTGCTGACGATCGCGATCGATGCCGGCTTCCAGTCGATCGGTCCGTTCAACCGCGCCTTCAAGGCGGCGACCGGGCTCACCCCGACCGAATTCCGCCGGCAGGCGCTGGGGCAGCCACCGGCCATTGCTGAGAGCACGAGCGATTTGAGGATTCGGCAAGCCGACTGAACGAATCGGCTGGCCGAATTCGTGATCCGGCCAGCACGGCGTGGCGCGCGAGGGCAGAGAGGGGCGTCAACGCTCTGCTTTCGAGGAAGCCATGCCCAGCACCATCGCCCCTCCCCCCAGCTCCGAACGGCTGCATGCGCTCGATGCGGTCAGGGCCTATGCCCTGCTGCTCGGCATCGTCCTGCATGCGGCGATGTCGTTCCTGCCGCCGGGGGCGAGCCGGTTCTGGTTCATCGAGGACACCCATCCAAGCCGGATCCTTGGCATCCTCACCTTCGCCATTCACGTGTTCCGGATGACGACCTTCTTCGTGATGGCCGGCCTGTTCGCCCGCATGAGCCTGCACCGGCGCGGTCCGGCAGGGTTCGTGATGGACCGCCTGCAACGGATCGCGCTGCCGCTCGTCATCGCCTGGCCGCTGGTGTTCGCACCGATGGTCGTGGTGGTGATATGGGCGAGCCAGTTTCCACACGGCGGACCGGCGCCCGGCATGGCCGCTTGGCCGCCGATGCTGCCGCGCTTTCCGCTGGCGCATCTGTGGTTTCTCTACGTGCTGCTCGAACTCTATGGCGCGGTGCTGCTGCTGCGCTGGGCCGTGACCACGATCGATACCGAAGGCCGGCTGCGCGCGGCCGCCGATCGGCTGTTCGCTGCGGTCATGCATAGCCGGCTTGCGCCTGCGATCCTGGCGCTGCCGATCCTGACCGCGCTCAGCCTCGACCCGAACTGGGTCGGCTTCATCGGCGTGCGCACGCCGGACCAGTCGCTGATCACCAATGGCCAGGCCTGGATCGGCTTCGGCAGCGCCTTCGGCGTCGGCTGGCTGCTGCACCGGCAGCTCGCGCTGCTGCGCGTGCTGGAGCGGCGCTGGCTCATCAATGCTGTCGTCGCGCTCGGGCTGACTGCGCTCAGCTTCGCGCTGGCGCTTGGCGTCACCTTGGTTTCAACCCGCGTCTGGGTTGCGCATTTCGATCTCGCCACCATCCGGCTCGCCGGCGCCATCGTCTATGCGCTGGCAATCTGGACCACGACCTTCGCGGCGATTGGGCTCGCGCTACGCTTCATGGCGGGCTTCAGCCGCACCCGGCGCTATCTCGCCGACGCGTCCTACTGGCTCTATTTGATCCACATGCCGATCGTAATGGCGCTGCAGCTTGCGGTGTCGCAGCTCGACTGGCCGTGGCCGGTCAAATACGGGCTGATCCTGCTGGTCGCGATCCCAATCATGCTGACCAGCTATCACCTGCTCGTGCGCAACAGCTTCATCGGACGGCTGCTCAACGGCCGGCGCGCCCGTCAGGACAAACCGCCTCGGATGGTCGCAATCGGGCCGGCGTCGACGTGAGGTTCTGCGGCCCGTTCTTCCGCAGTCCGCGCGTGCCGATCGGAGCTTCCTCGCCCCGGTCTCCGCGTCGAACTCTCGTCCGTGTCACGCGCCCTCGCTTGCGCGGCTTTTCCGGCACCCAGAATAACATGCATTAACTAAATGCACGCCGCTGGAACATGAAACAATGGTGCGTGTCAGCGTCAGGACGCACGCAGCGCTGTCAACCGAATGGGAAACGCGCTAGACTGCGTTCACGCCTGCGCAACTACGACGCCGCGGTTTGGCTTTGTCGTATCCAGCACTCGCGTTTCACCCCCGGGAGAACGCATGGCGAAGCAACTCATCGTAAAGCCGCCGACGGCCGTAAAGCCGCCGCCAAAGGCGAAGCAGGCTTTCGATCCGGCGGTCTTCCTCAAAACCGAGGGCCCGGGCCGAACGATTGGGAGATATCGAAAAGACCAGCAGATCTTCTCGCAGGGCGCCACTGCGGATGTGCTGTTCTATATCATCACGGGCACGGTCAAGATCGTCGTCCATTCCGAGCAGGGCAAGGAGGCGGTCATCGCGCTGCTCGGACAGGACGACTTTTTCGGCGAAGGGTGCCTGGCCGGCCAGTCTCACCGGCTGTCGGCAGCGTCGGCCATCACGAACGGCGAAATCCTGCGGATCACCAAATCGGCTGCAATGAGCGCCCTGCGTGACCAGCCGGCGTTTTCCGAGATTTTCGTGTCCCACATCCTCGCCCGCACGATCCGCGTCGAGGCCGATCTCATCGACCAGCTGTTCAATTCCAGCGAGAAGCGCCTCGCGCGGGCCCTGCTGCTCCTGGCCAATTTCGGCAATGACGGCAAGCCGCAGAGGGTCATCGCGAAGGTCAGCCAGGAGATGCTGGCGGACATGATCGGCACGACGCGCTCGCGCGTCAGTCACTTCATGAACAAGTTCCGCAAGCTGGGCTTCATCGACTACAACGGCCACCTGGAGATCAACAGCTCCCTGCTGAACGTCGTCCTGCACGATCAACCGCACATTGAAGGCGACAAGTCGGCTGGAGGCAAAGGTGCGCTGAAGAGCTTGTGATCCGGCATCTCGAGATCGAGCTGGGCCATGCCCAGCTCGGTTCGATCCACCAAATCATTGCAACTGACTGCGCACCGCCGTCGTGGGCGGCGTCAGAAACGCATCAAACCGTTGCTTGACGATGGCGTAGCATTCGCACGAGGTCTTCTCGAGACCAGCGCGGTCGAGCACCTGAATGGTGCCGCGACGATAGCTGATCAGGCCGGCCGCCTGCATGGATTGCGCGGCGAGCGTCACGGATTTGCGATTGGCCCCCAGGATCTGTGACAGGAATTCATGCGTGTAGGGAAGCACGGCCCCTTCGGCCCGGTCGTGCATCATCAGCAGCCATCGGCAGATGCGCTCTTCCGTCGAATGCATGGCATTGCAGGCCACCGTCTGCTGAACCTGGGACAGCAGCGTCTCCGAGTAGCTGACGAGAAGGTTGCGCACGTGCTCGCTGGAGTCGAACTCGTGCTGCAGCAGCTCGATCGGACAGCGGACGGTATGCCCCTCGAGCTGAACGATGCAACGATTGAAGGAGGCCCGGCTGTACATCGCGGCGAACAGGCCGAAGGCGCCTTCGCGACCGATATTTGCCGTCTCGATGGCGTCGCCGTTCTCCAGCACGGTCAACAGCGACAGCACCGATCCTCTCGGAAAATAGGCATGCCGAAGATGGCCGCCGGCCTCGCAGACCACGGCGCCGAGCTTGAAGTCGACGGGCTCGAGATGTGGATCGATACGGCTGCGGCTCTCCGGCGCCAGGGCATCGAGCAGCTGATTGCTCCGCAGGTCCCGATCGGTTTGCGCCTTGATCATTCGAGCTTCATCGATCACCCATGAGCGTCCGGCCGTGCCCAACCGCGGCTGGGAGGCGGGCGGTGCAATTTGTCAGCTAACCCGCCTTTTGAGCCCGCTCGATCGGCAAGTCTGAGCAAAATTGCTCACGGGCTCCCCCTATACAACGGTTCATCCCCGGCGAGGATTGGCGCTCACCGTTCAAACGACGATTTCACTGACCCGGATCGTCTGACGCTGCGTCGGGATTTCCGGCCGCCCGGTCAGTCCAGAAGGCAGCCATCCGCAGGCAATGCGCCTGCACCTCCGGATCGAGGATGTCACGCGCAAGCTGGGTGAAATCCGCGGCCAGACGCAGGCATTCCCTGCTAAAGTTGAGGTCGTTGACGTTGTTGGACAGGACACACCCCTTCGACGGGATCCATCTGTCACACGCCGCACGGCTCGCTGTCGGTGGGCCACACCACGGAGCGGCCCAAAAGAATTGCCGCCGAATGAGCGGATCTGGCCGATGCGCAAACCCGGTCTCAAGCCCGGCCCAAGGCCGGCCGATCGCATATGGCTGTCCCGGTGATGACGGTGCGGCCCGCTCTCTGACAGGCCGGCATGACCACGCGCCTTGCCACGGCGTCAGTGCCGCTCTCCGTTGAAGGTCTCTGCAAGGGCGCGGTGGCACCGAGCAGGCGTCAGATGCAATTGCCGGGCGCTGCCTCTCGACGCGAGCCGGGGGACCTTTCTCCTCGATTCGGCTCGCGATGATTGCGCTGCGGCAAACTGGACCCATGTCCGCTTTTGCTCAGACGCTGACCGGCGAACGCAGCACAATATGCGCAGAATATCAAAACGTAGGGACGAGAGAGCAGCGGGGAATTCGCAGCTGGGGTGCGTCCTGTTTTGGAGAAGCCGCATGTTGAGACATCAGAGCCAAGATACCGCTTTTCCGATGTTTCTCGAGCACACAGGCGTCCGGAACGAAATACGCAGCTATAGGCTCATGCAACAATCCGTGCTCGCCGAATTCGGCCGCGCCGCATTGCAGACCCGCGACATCCACATCGTTCTTCAGCGTGCCACTGCGCTCTGCGCCAAGGGCCTCGATGCCCCGTTCGCGACGGCACTGGAATTCGTGGCGGATGGCACGAGACTGCTGCTCCGTGCGGGCCACGGATGGCAGGGTTCGATCAAACAATTATCGTTTGTCATGGACAGTGGGTCGCCGGCTGGACGCGCCTTCCAGACAGGTCAAGCCATCATGACCAATCGCGGCCCCTCTGATGGCCGCTTCGAGACTCCGGGGCTTCTGGTGGATCGCGGCATTGAGCGGTCGATCAGCGTCCGGATCGAACGCGGTGGACAAGGCGGCGGCTATTTCGGCGTGCTCCAGGTCGACGGTCCGGACGCCTGCCGCTTCGACGAGGCGGACGCCGCCTTCCTCACTGAATTCGCCGACATCGTCGGGATTGCCATCGAGCGCCTGCGCGATGAGAGCAGGCTTCGGGAAGCCTTGGATCATCAGGCCATGTTGACGCGCGAAATGGGCCACCGCGTCAAGAACAGCCTCGCCTCCGTCGTGGCCATGCTCCGCATGCAGGCGTTCGGGACGGATTCGGTCGCGGCCAAGCTTGCCCTGAGCGAGGCCGGATCGCGCGTGGCAGCCATTGCCCAGGTTCATGATCATCTCTCGCGGGCGTCACAGATCGGCTCCATCGACGTCGACGTCTTCCTCATCGACTTCTGCAAGAGGCTGCAACGCGTCGCCGGAGCGCATGTCCTGCGCTACAACGCCGACCCGATACGGCTGTCGGCCGATCAAGCCGTGCCTCTCGGCCTCCTGCTCAATGAGCTGGTCAGCAACGCCGTGAAACATGCCTATCCTGGCCGGGACGGACCAATCGACATCTCCGCCCGCGACATCGACGGTTGCCTGCAGCTCAGCGTGTCCGATCAGGGCGTCGGCCTGCCGGACGGTTTCGACATCGATCAACCGCGCGCGAGCCTGGGCTTCCGGATGGTCAAGGGGATGGTCCAGCAGCTTCACGGCCGCCTCACCGTCAGCGCCAACCAGCCGACTGGCACGCGTGTCCTGTTCGAACTGCCGACCCTCCCCCGCAATGAAGCGGTTGTCCCGGCAGCCCTCGTCACCGCAGAGCGCCCGGCACTGGAGAAGGCTCGGTGATCCCATGTGAGATCATCGCAGGCCACCGCAGCCGATGACTTGGTGATCGATGACATCGTGACCGTCGATACGGCCACCAGCTGCAGACGGTGGCGGCCTCTCCCTCGCACGGCCGCCTCTTCGTCAGCGCACCTCGCCGGCGCGCGCCAGAGGAAGACGGGCGCACCACGGTGACGCCAAGACGCCGGTCCAGATCTGCGCCGGCGCGGCGGCATTTACCGGGCGGAAACGGTTGCTGTCGTTGAATGCGAGCATGGCACAGTTGCGCATGGAAGTTCGCGATTCGGCCGGCACCACGCTGCCGGGCTATGGCGACGATTTCTTCGACCTCAGGCTCCCCGGCGATCATTCGTGCGTGGCGCAGACCCTGCTGCGGATGCTTCGCGGCGACGATTTCCGCTCGCCGGTCCACAGCGTCCACTTCTTCCGGGGCGGTGCCGAGATCGGCCGCTGGTCGGTCGACGACGAGCGCGCGGAGATGCGCTTCATCGACGCCTGCGCGCGCACGCCGCCGGCGGCGGCGTAGCGTCCTCTCGCGCCGTCGTCCCGCTGCTGCGGGCGGATAGCCGTTCCTCACACGATCCGCGGATGTGCCGTCTGGTGCCACGCCCAGGCGGAACGGATGATATGGCCGAGGTCCGACTTGCGCGGCCTGAAGCCGAGCTCCCGTTCGGCACGGGTGGGATCGGCGACCAGGACCGGCGGATCGCCGGCGCGCCGCGCGCGATACACGAAGGGCACCTGCTCGCCAGTCTCGTCGCGAATGGCATCGACGATCGCGCGCACCGAATGGCCGCGGCCGGTGCCGAGATTGTAGGCGTCGCCGGGATGCCCCGCCAGCAGCCGCTTGAGCGCGGCGACATGGGCCGCAGCCAGATCATCGACATGAATGAAATCGCGCACCGCGGTGCCGTCGGGCGTCTCGTAGTCGGTGCCTAGAATCGCGAAATCCGTGACATGGCCGAGGATCGCCATCAGCGCGCGCGGGATCAGATGCGTCTCGGGATCGCGCAACTCGCCGATCAGGCCTGATGCGTCGGCGCCGCAGGCGTTGAAGTAGCGCAGCGCCGTGGCGGAAAAGCCATAGGCCGCGCGATAGTCCAACAGGATCTGCTCGATCATGTATTTCGAGCGGCCGTACGGATTCACGCTTGGCCCCGCCGCGCTCTCCGGAATCGGATCGCGCCCGGCATTGCCATAGACCGCGCCGCTCGACGAAAACACCAGGTGCCGGCATCCGGCCTCGCGCATGCCCTGCAGCAGGCCGAGCGTGCCGGCGACATTGGCGAGGTAGTACTTCTGTGGATCGGCAATGGATTCGCCGACGGTGCTCGGGCCCGCAAGATGCAGAACCGCCATGATGTCGTGATGCCGGATCGTGCTGGTGACCTTGAGATTGTCGGCGATGTCGCCGACCACCAGCGGGCCCCACTGCACGAAGCGGCGATGCCCCGTCGACAGGTCGTCATAGCAGATCGGCGTGAAGCCCGCTTCGGCGACCGCCTTGCAGCAATGTGCGCCGATATAGCCGGCGCCACCGGCGACCAGGATTGCACGCGTGGCGACCATGTGTCCCTCATCTCCCGCGCGGCCACCTGGACGTCCCTCAGGTGATCTGCCGGGACAGTATACCATCATCGTCATCACGAACGCGGCGCGCTTGCGTGGCATCTGGCGGGCCGATCATGCCGCATGGCTGATCACCCCTCGTTCAGCTGGTACGTGTGCTGAAATTACGAGTATGATCATACTTTCATGGATGATGCGGGGAGGCATGTCTTGAGTGAGTCTTCGACCGGCGCAGACGCCGCCTCGCGCGCGCCCACGGCGGCACCACCCCCGCCGGCCGCGTCCGCAGGCAGCTGGGCGCGCTTGGGCATTCCGCTGTTCGCGGTGGTCGTCGCCCTCGCCTTCGTCGCGCTGGCCACGACGCGCTGGAATGCCTGGCTCGGCAACGCCACGACGCAGACCACCAACGACGCCTACGTCCGCGCTGATCTCACCCAGCTGTCGAGCCGGGTGGCCGGCGAGGTGCTGAAGGTCGCGGTGAGCGACTTCCAGCGCGTCAAGGCCGGCGACGTCTTGGTGCAGATCGATCCGGCCGACTACCAGGCGCAGGTCTCGCAGGCCGAGGCCACCGTCGAAGCGGCGCAGGCCGCGCTCGACAATCTCAGCAACCAGGTCGAGCTGCAATATGCGACGATCGCGCAGGCCGAGGCGCAGCAGGTCTCGGCCGGCGCCGCCGAAGTGCAGGCCCGCCAGGAGGAAGAGCGCCAGCAATCGCTGTCACAGAGCGAGGCCGGCACGCGGCAGCGGCTGGAGCAGGCCACCGCCGGCTACGCCAAGGCGCAGGCCGACGTGCGCGCCAGCCGCGCCGTGATCGCCGCGCAGCGCCACCAGCTCGAGGTGCTCACCGGAACCAAGAAGCAGCGCGGCGCCGACCTCGCCGGCGCCAAGGCCGCGCTGGCCGCGGCGCGGCTCAAGCTCGGCTACACCACGATCACGGCGCCGTTCGACGGCGTCGTCGGCCAGCGCCAGGTGCAGACCGGCGACTACGTCAACATCGGCAGCAACCTGCTCGCCGTGGTGCCGCTGCCGCACGTGTTCGTCATCGCCAACTACAAGGAGACCCAGCTCACGCATGTGACGCCGGGGCAGAAGGTGGACATCACCGTCGACACCTTCCCCGGCGAAAGGCTGCGCGGCCGCGTCGAGCGGATCGCGCCGGCCTCCGGCTCGCAATTCGCGCTGCTGCCGCCCGACAACGCGACCGGCAACTTCACCAAGGTCGTGCAGCGCATTCCGGTGCGCATCGCCTTCGAGGACGGCCAGCCGCTGCTGGCGCGGCTGCTGCCCGGCATGTCCGTCGTCACCCACATCCACACCGATGGCGGCGAGGCCAATGGCGCCAAATGACGCCGCACCAGCGACCTCCGACCGCGGGCCGCTGTCGCGCGGCGGCATCGCGCCACAGCCGCTGTTCGCGGTCGGCGCCGTACTGCTCGGCTCCTTTCTCGCCAATTTCGACAGCCGCCTGACCTCGGTCGGCCTGCCCGACCTGCGCGGCGCATTCTCGCTGAGCTTCGACGAGGGCGCCTGGCTGTCGACGGCCGCGATCGGCTCACAGATCCTGGTCGCGCCCGCGGTGGCCTGGCTCGCGACCGCGTTCGGGCTGCGCCGCGTGCTCGGCATTCCCAGCCTGATATATGCCGTCATCTCCCTGATTATCCCGTTCGTCCACGACTACCCGACCTTGATCGCGCTCGCGATCGTGCACGGCATGCTGCTTGGCACCTTCGTGCCGGCGACCTTGATGATCATCTTCCGCAATTTGCCGATCCGCTGGTGGCTGCCGGCGATCTCGATCTATTCGATCCGGGTCGGCTTCGCGCTGGATAGCTCGACCTCGCTGGTCGGGTTCTATGTCGAGCATCTCGGCTGGCAATGGCTGTACTGGCAGGGTGTCGTGCTGGCGCCGCTGATGGCGCTGATGGTTTACCTCGGGACGCCGAACGAGCCGGTCAACCGCACGCTTATCGAGGATGCCGACTGGGGCGGCATGCTGCTGCTCGGCAGCGCGGTGTCGATGATCTATGCCGGCCTCGACCAGGGCAACCGGCTCGACTGGCTGCAATCCGGCACCGTCATGGCGCTGCTCGCGAGCGGCGCCGTGCTGTTCGCCATGTTCCTCGTCAACGAGACGCTGGTGCGGCAGCCGTGGGCGCATTTCAACGTGCTGTTCTCGCGCAACATCGGCATCTCGCTGGCGGTGATCCTGCTGTACACGCTGACCAGCCTGTCCAACGCATCCCTGGTGCCGAACTTTCTCGGCACCATCACCCAGCTGCGCCCCGAGCAGAGCGGCTCGCTGCTGCTGATCTACGGCGCGCTGCCGATGATCGTGCTGGTGCCGCTGTCGATCGCGGCGCTCCGGCACGTCGATCCGCGCGTCGTGGTCGTGCTCGGCCTCGCCACCTTCGCCGCGGCCAATCTGCTCGGCACGCAGCTGACCCATGCCTGGGCGCGCGAGGACTTCATCCCCATCGTGCTGCTGCAGTCGATCGGCCAGGCCTTCACCCTGCTGCCGATCATCATCATGGCGCTGTCCAATTCCGATCCCGCCCGCGCCACGACCTTTGCCGCCTACATCCAGATCATGCGGCTCGGCGGCGCCGAGATCGGGGTCGCGCTGATGGGCACCTGGCTGCGCGTGCGCGAGCAGGTGCACTCGGCCTATCTCGGCCTCAACATCCAGAGCGGCGATCCCGACGTGATGCGCGTGCTGCAGCGGCTGGCCGGCTATTTCACCGGCCATGGCGCCGGACAGGCAAAGGCCCGCGCGGTGGGAACACTGGCCGCGCAGGTGCAGCGCGAGGCCAACGTGCTCGCCTATATCGACGGCTTCTGGCTGTGCTTCTGGCTCGCCATCGCCGCGCTGGTGCTCGTCGCGCTGATCACGCGTGCGCCGCCCGGCCCGTTCTCACCGACGCCGATCAGCCTGAGGTCCGCATGGCTGCGGCGTTTCGGATCATCTCCGACATGAGACCAAGCGCTACACGAAGCAATCTTGGATCGGACTGCACAACAACAAAGGCCCGGCATTGAAGCCGGCCCTTTGCGTTTTAACTTTCTGCCGTCAGTCGAGATCGCGAACGCGCAGAGGTCGGCTGGATGTGGTGGGCCGTCACGGCACGGTACGACATCTAGCCGTGAACAGATGACGTATCGTGATTCGCCAGCGATTCGGACGCGGTTCGTTCCAGCCGCGTTCCGAACGTTAACGCCGACGCCGTCAGCGTCGCATTATGAAACATCATTCAGCTGTAAGTAACGGCAACTCGTGGAGGCGCTTCGAAGGTCGCGGTGCGCACGCAGCTCCTATTCCAACGACAAGACCAACAACAACAAAGGCGCGGCGCTGACGCCGGGCCTTTGCGTTTAACCTTTTGATGCAGGCCGAGCCGCACGGTCCGAACGTATGCGCCGGATGTTGCGTGCTCATTCATCCGGGCACGATATCTAGCCGTGAACAGAGCCCGTACCGTGAGTCGCCGCTGATTCGGACGTGGTTCGTTCCAGCCGCGTTCCGAACGTTAACGCTGGTGCCATCAGCGTCGCATTGTGGGACATCATGCGCGGAAAAGTTGCGGCAGCTCGTCGAGCGGCCATTTCGGACGCTTGATCCTGGTGTAGGGCAACGTCGTGACGTCGCGCGCGACCACACCGGGCGCATCGACCATGATGATGTCGGCGGCAACGGCAGCGAACGACGCACGGAAATGCTGCGCGGATTTCACCACGACCAGCTTGTGCGTCGCCGGATCGCAGCCGAGCTGCGTGAACAGATCGGTACCGAACGCCTGGCAACGGAAGGTCGTGATGACGACCTCGACGCCGTCGCTCGCGATCAGCGCGCAATCGCCGAGCTTGGCCGGCGTGCCGGCGAGCCCCGTCATCACCATGTTCTCTTTCAGCGCCTTGATCTCCCAGGTCGCATCGACGGGATCGCCGGACAGCGGCCCGATCTTGCCGCCGATCCGCAGCGGCAGCTTGGCGCCGACGCCGGCATCGAAGGCGATGCGCACCGCGATCGGATCCCAGATCGGGCCGAGGCAGACATTGTCGATCTTGCGATCGAGCACCCGGCGCAGGATGAAGGTGGAATCGCCGGGCGCACCGCCGCCGGGATTGTCGCTGGCGTCGCCGAGCACGATGGTGCCGTCCTTGGCGAGCGCCTGGTCGAGCGCGGCATCGACACCCGGCATGCGCTCGGTCACGGTCTCGCGCATCGCGATCAGCTCGTCGGCGAGCCGCCGCGCCAGCGCCTTTGCTTTGACGCCATCGGGATCGACGGCGGCATCGCTATAGACCAGCACCTTGGTGCCCATGTCAGGCGTATCGCCCCAGCCGAAGCCATGCACGATCGAGACCGAGACGATGCCGTCCTTGCCTTCCAGCGCCGTGATGCGGTCGACGAAGCTGCGCACCGGCTCGCGCGTCGTGTGCAGGGTCACGATCATGTCGGTGTCGACCAGGGCGCTCTGCAGCTTGAGCCGCTTCTCGGCGAGCTCGGTGCAATGCTTCACCAGATCCTGCGCCCGCTCCAAGATGTCGGTGTGCGGATATTCCTTCCAGCAGATCAGGAGATCGGCGCTTCCGACCATCCGCTCGCTCATGTGGACGTGCGGATCGAGCGTCGCACCGATTACCACGTCAGGACCTGTGATCTCGCGCACGCGCGCGAGCAGCTCGCCTTCGCAATCATCATAACCGTCGGCGATCATCGCGCCGTGCAGGCCGATCAGCACCATGTCGACCGGCAGCGCGGCCTTGAGATCGGCGAGGATCTGGTCGCGCAGGGTCTCGAACGCCGAGCGGGTGACGACGCCGTTCGGCACGGCGGCCGCGACGAGGCCCTCGATCAGGGTCCAGCCCCTGGACGGCCCGACCTGCCGTGCCGCCCAGAGCGGCCCGCCATGCATCTGCATCTTGTCCGGATGCTGGCCGGCCGGGAAGTAGGCGCGCTCATGGAACGTCGCGAGCCCGGTGGGCATCGGCGCGAACGTATTGGTCTCAGTGGCGAGAGCGGCGGAGAAGACACGCATGAAGAACTGACCCGTTCGGTCTTGAGGGAAGGCAGGCGCACATCGTCCCGTCCGGCGAGCCTCTGGCAGCCGCCCGGCCGCAATCAACGATGTCTGATGCATTTGGCCGTCAGTGAGGCTACCATGGGAACGATGACGGACGATAAATTGAAGCGGCGGTTGACGACAGTGCTGTGCGCGGATGTGCACGGCTATTCCCGCCTCATGGGAGCAGACGAAGCCGGTACGCTGGAGACGCTGCGCCGCTACCGCACGGCGATTGCGGGATTGGTGGAGCGCCATGAGGGGCGCATCGTCAACACCTGGGGCGATGCCGTGATCGCCGAGTTTCCCAGCGTCGTCGAAGCCGTGCAATGCGCGGTCGAGATTCAGCAGGAAATCGCCAGTCAGACATCGAACGCCCCTGGCGCGCAGCAGATGCAATTTCGCATCGGCATCAATCTCGGCGACGTGATGGTGGACGGCTCCGACATCTTTGGCGACGGGGTCAACATCGCGGCGCGGCTGCAGGAATTGGCGGAGCCCGGCGGCATCGTGGTCTCCGCCCCGGTCTACGATCAGGTGCACAACAAACTATCCATTGGATTCGACTGTCTCGGCCAGCAACAGCTCAAGAACGTCGCTCCCGTCACCAGCTATCGGGTCACGGTCGGCGGCCGTTCGGGCCAGCCGCCTGATCTCCCGCTTGACGGCGGCGCCTTCCATGCGCGCGCATTCGCGGCCTCGCGCGCGCCTGATGTTCGCGACGGCGATGGGCGATCCACGTGGATCACCGCCATCTCGGATCACTTCGCGAGCCTGCCGCGTCCCCTCGCCGTAGCCCTCACGGTCTCCGGCTTTCTGATTCTGATCAACGTTTTCAGCGGTCTGCACAGGATCTGGTTTCATTGGCCCGTCGCAGTCTTGCTGTTCGCCGGCATCATGCGGACGGCGCTCCAGAACAGGCCTCCTTCGGACAAGATCGAGCGGCGTCGGACCCGCCGGGACTGAGCGGCCGGCGGTTGTGCGCCTTGTTCGAGCCGAACTGAGATCGAAGCCTCGCATCGTGAAGGTGCGTTTCGACGGCGACGGGCAATTACGCGCGCACCGACTGCTCCTCGACCGACCTGATCGCCACCGTCGCCACCTGCGCCAGCGCCTCGCGATCGGCCCCAGACGAGGCCATCACGCTCATGCCGGTGATCACGGCCGAGACGTAGCGCGCGAGCGCGGCCGGGTCGGCGCCCAGCGCCAGATCGCCTTCATCCTTGGCCCGCTCGAAGCGATGCCGGAGCTGCTCCTCGGTCTGCGCGCGGCGCGCCGCGAGCTCGAACGGGACATTGGCCGAGCCCGAGCCGCAGGCCAGACCGCCCTGCACCAGCAGGCAACCGGGCGGATTGGACGGATCGGTCTGCTTCTCGGCGACGCCCATCAGCATGCGCGAGGTGACCTCGCGGGCCGTCGGCGCACTCAGCACCTCCTCCATCCATTCCTCGCGGCGGGCCGTGTAGCGGTCGAGCGCGGCCTTGAGCAGGGCTTCCTTGCTGCCGAACGCCGCGTACAGGCTAGGAGGATTGATGCCCATGGCGTCGGTGAGCTGGGCAATGGTCGCACCCTCATAGCCATGGCGCCAGAACACCTCCATGGCCTGCTCCAGTGCGGTGTCGCGGTCGAATGTCCGGGGCCGTCCGATGGCCATGTGCAAAACTCCTGTTCCCGTCTCCGCCCCAATCAGATTCTTATCTATTTGTTTTCTCTGGCCATTTCTTTGATCTGCCGCAGCTGACCAAAGTTTGGCTAGGCTTTTCGTAGCATCCGATACATAAGTCTCTTGCGAACGGGTTGCCAGCGCCACATTTGTAGCGAGCACTACAAATCTGGAGCGCGCCAATGCCTTCGTCCGAATTCCGTTCCGCCGGCCGTCTAAAGCGGTGGCTGAGCACCGTGGCCATCGCCGGTGTGGTGATTGCCGCCGGCTCCTATGCCGGATCTCATTACTTCAACCTCAGCAGCGCTCCGAATGCCGCAAGGGCTGCGGCGCCGGAACAAGCCGTCCCGGTGACCGTCGCCGTGGTGGAACCGCGGCAGGCCAGCCTGTGGGACGAGTTCTCCGGACGGCTCGAAGCCGTCGAGCGGGTCGAGGTCCGGTCCCGCGTCGCCGGCGCCATCCTCGGCACCAATTTCGCCGAAGGTTCCCTGGTCAAGGCCGGCGACGTGCTGTTCAAGATCGATCCGGCGCCGTATGCCGCCGAGGTCGACCGGGCGCAAGCCCAGCTGGACGCCGCGCGCGCCCGCGCCGCCTTTGCCGCCAACGAGCTCGATCGCGGCGCGCAGCTGGTCGGCAATTCCATCGTCACCAAGCGCGACTACGACCAGCGCGACAATGGCAATCGCGAGGCGATCGCCAACGTCAAGGCCGCCGAGGCGACCCTGCAGACCGCCAGACTCAATCTCGACTACACAGAGGTGCGCGCACCGGTCGACGGCCGGGTCGGCAGGATCGAGGTCACCGTCGGCAACCTCGTCGCCGCCGGCTCCGCGTCGCCGGTGCTGACCAGCCTGGTCTCCGTCAACCCGATCTATGCGAGCTTCGACGCCACCGAGGACGTCGTGTTGCGGGCGCTGCACGCCGTCGCCGACACTTCCGGCAAACGCGGCAATCTCGACCGCATCCCGGTGGAGATGACGACGTCGGGCGGCACCACGGCCTCCGGGCACATCCAGCTGATCGACAACCAGGTCCAGGGGCAGAGCGGCACGATCCGCGTCCGCGCCGTGTTCAGGAACGAGGAGGGCAGACTGATCCCGGGGCAGTTCGCGCGCGTCCGCATGGGCCAGCCGCAGCAGCAATCGCTGGTGCTGCTCGACGAGCGCGCCATCGGCACCGACCAGGACAAGAAGTTCGTGATGGTGGTCGGCGACGACGAGCGCGCCGTGTACCGCCCGGTCACGCTCGGCGGCAGCGTCGATGGCCTGCGCATCATCTCCTCCGGCCTCAAACCCGGCGAGCGCATCGTCGTCAACGGCCTGCAGCGGGTGCGTCCGGGTGCGCTGCTGAAGATGCAGGTTGCGGCGATGGGGGCGAGGGATGGAGCTGCGGCGAAGCAGCTCGCGCAGCGCTGATCATGTTCAACAAAGGCGGTCACCAAGCACGCGGCGCCCACCCTCCCCTGGAGGGGGAGCGCGCGGCGGGATGGGGTGACAGTCCCAGTTGGTAGAAGAGCCTGCTTGTCCACTCTCAGCTTCGCATAACTCGGTGTCGACCAATCCAGCACCGAACGCACGGATAGTCCGCCACCCCACCCCGGCTCGCATTTCGCTGCGCTCATGCGAGCCGACCCTCCCCCTCCAGGGGAGGGTGAGCATCGCGCACGCCGAATGACCGAGTCAGGCGGCCATTACTGACACATCCCGACCACGGGGCCTCCCATGAATCTCTCGAAATTCTTCATCGACCGGCCGATCTTCGCAGGCGTGCTGTCGACGCTCATCTTCCTCTCCGGCCTGATCGCGCTGTTTGCGATGCCGATCTCGGAATATCCCGACGTGGTGCCGCCCTCGGTGGTGGTGCGCGCGACCTATCCCGGCGCCAATCCGAAGGTGATCGCAGAGACGGTGGCGACGCCGATCGAGGAGCAGATCAACGGCGTCGAGAACATGCTCTATATGAGCAGCCAGGCGACCACCGACGGCGCGCTGACCCTGACCGTGACCTTCAAGCTCGGCACCGATCCGGACAAGGCCACGCAGCTGGTGCAGAACCGGGTGCAGCAGGCCGAGCCGCGGCTGCCCAACGTCGTGCGCCAGCTCGGCATCGTCACCAAGAAGAGCTCGCCCGACCTCACCATGGTCGTGCACCTGATCTCGCCCAACGGCCGCTACGACACGACTTACCTGCGCAACTACGCGGTGCTCAACGTCAAGGACCGGCTGGCGCGCATCGATGGCGTCGGCGACGTGCAGCTGTTCGGCGCCGGCGACTATTCGATGCGGGTGTGGGTCGATCCGCAGAAGGCGGCCGAGCACGGCCTGTCGGCGAGCGACATCGTCAAGGCGATCCAGGCCCAGAACGTCGAGGCCGCGGCCGGCGTGGTCGGCGCGTCGCCGAGCGTCAAGGGGCTCGATCTGCAGCTCTCGGTCAATGCCGAGGGCCGGCTTTCCAACGAGGACCAGTTCGCCGACATCGTCGTGAAGACCGGAACACATGGCGAGGTCACGCGGCTGCGCGACGTCGCCCGCATCGAGCTCGGCGCGTCTGAGTATGGCCTGCGCTCGCTGCTCGACAACAAGCAGGCGGTGGCGATCCCGATCTTCCAGGCACCCGGCTCCAACGCGCTGCAGATCTCCGACAATGTCCGCGCCACCATGGCCGAGATCAAGAAGACGATGCCGGAAGGCGTCGAGTATCACATCGTCTACGATCCGACCCAGTTCGTGCGCTCCTCGATCGAGGCCGTCGTGCACACGCTGTTCGAGGCCATCGTGCTGGTCGTGATCGTGGTGATCCTGTTCCTGCAGACCTGGCGCGCCTCGATCATCCCGCTTCTGGCGGTGCCCGTATCGATCGTCGGCACCTTCGCGGTGATGCATCTGTTCGGCTTCTCGATCAACGCGCTCAGCCTGTTCGGCCTGGTGCTCGCGATCGGCATCGTCGTCGACGACGCCATCGTCGTGGTCGAGAATGTCGAGCGCAACATCGAGAGCGGATTGTCGCCGCGCGACGCCACCTACCAGGCGATGCGCGAGGTGTCGGGCCCGATCATCGCGATCGCACTGGTGCTGGTCGCCGTGTTCGTGCCGCTCGCCTTCATCTCCGGCCTCACCGGGCAGTTCTACAAGCAGTTCGCGCTGACGATCGCGATCTCCACGGTGATCTCGGCGGTCAACTCGCTCACCCTGTCGCCGGCGCTGTCGGCGCTGCTGCTCAAGGGCCATCACGCGCCGAAGGACCGCCTCACGCGGATTCTCGATCGTTCGCTCGGCTGGTTCTTCCGCGGCTTCAACCGCGCCTTCGTGCGCGCCTCCGACAATTACAGCGGCAGCGTCTCCCGGGTCATCACGGCCAAGGCCGGCGTGATGATCCTCTATGTCCTGCTGGTCGGTGCCACCGCTGTCCTGTTCAAGCAGGTGCCGGGCGGCTTCGTGCCGGGCCAGGACAAGCAGTACCTGGTCGGCTTCGCGCGACTGCCTGACGGCGCGACGCTCGACCGCTCCGAGGAGGTGATCCGCAAGATGAGCGACATCGCGCTGACCCAGCCCGGCGTCGAAAGCTCGATCGCGTTTCCGGGCCTGTCGATCTCCGGCTTCACCAACTCCTCAAATGCCGGCATCGTCTTCTCCGGCCTGAAGCCGTTCGACGAGCGCAAGGATCCGTCGCTGTCGGGCGGTGCGCTGGCGATGGAGCTCAACAAGAAATATGCCGGCATCCAAGATGCCTTCATCGCGATGTTCCCGCCGCCGCCGGTCAACGGTCTCGGCACGATCGGCGGCTTCAAGCTGCAGATCGAGGACCGCGCCGGGCTCGGCTACGACGCGCTGAACGACGTCACCAAAGCGTTCATGGGCGCCCTGCAGAAGTCACCGGAGATCGCCGGCGCGTTCTCGAGCTTCCAGGTCAACGTGCCGCAGCTGTTCGCCGACATCGACCGCACCAAGGCGCTGCAGCTCGGCGTTCCCGTCACCGAAGTGTTCAACACGCTGCAGATCTATCTCGGCTCGTACTATGTGAACGACTTCAACAAGTTCGGCCGCACCTATTCGGTGCGCGTGCAGGCCGACGCGCCGTTCCGGGCCCGGGCCGACGACATCCGCCAGCTCAAGGTCCGCGCGGCCTCCGGCGACATGGTGCCGCTGTCGGCGCTGCTGACGGTCCGGCAAAGCGCCGGCCCCGAACGCGCCATCCGCTATAATGGCTTCCTGTCGTCGGACATCAACGCCGCCGCCGCACCCGGCTTCTCGTCGGGCCAGGCGCAGGCCGCCGCCGAGCGGGTCGCAGCAGAGGTGCTGCCGCCGGGCTTCGCCTTCGAATGGACCGACCTGACCTATCAGGAGTTCATCGCCGGCAACTCCGGCCTGTGGGTGTTTCCGCTCGCGATCGTCCTGGTGTTCCTGGTGCTGGCAGCACTCTATGAGAGCCTGACCCTGCCGCTCGCGATCCTGATGATCGTGCCGATGGCGCTCTTGGCGGCGATGTTCGGCGTCTACCTCTCGAAGGGCGACAACAACATCTTCACCCAGATCGGCCTGATCGTGCTCGTCGGGCTGTCGGCCAAGAACGCGATCCTGATCGTCGAGTTCGCGCGCGAGCTCGAATTCGCCGGGCGCACGCCGCTGCGCGCCGCGATCGAGGCGAGCCGTCTCAGGTTGCGGCCGATCCTGATGACGTCGATGGCATTCATCATGGGCGTGCTGCCGCTGGTGCTCTCGACCGGCGCCGGCTCGGAGATGCGGCGCGCCATGGGCGTGGCGGTGTTCTCCGGCATGATCGGAGTCACCGTGTTCGGCCTGTTCCTGACGCCGGTGTTCTACGTGCTGCTGCGGACGCTCACCGGCATGAAGCCCCTCACCCAGCACGGCGGCCACGGCACCGTGGCCGCCCAACCCGCGGAGTAGAAATCAATTGATATTGCGTGATGTCGAATGCGCGAAACTTAATCGTCTCTTTGTCCGTACGGGCGAAAGATGGTTAGCGCCTCCCTCACGCGGCACGGACGATCCGGCCCAGCGCGATCAAATCTGATCGACTGTGAAACGGATCACAGACCAGCGCAGCGAGATGGAGGACGCCAACTCCAGCACGTTGCGCCGACCCGGCGGCCTGTCCCGCACCAGGCCGCCGGGTCATTCGATCGAAGGAGTTGCAACATGGATTTTTTGAATCATTTGGTCGCAGCCAGGCTGATGAAGACGGCAGAGGGGTTCGAGCGCATCAGCGCCCATGGGGCCGCACGACAGCTGCCCGGCCCGTCCCATGCGCTCGGATCGAACAGGCCGGCGCTGGGTCTCATCATCGACAATTCCGGCGCCGGCGATTCAGCGCACGCCTGCCCCGGCGATCAGGACTCCCGCAGGCGACTCTAGGACGGAGACGCGCGATCGGCCGCGCGCCGATGCGCGGCCCTGACGGCCCCGGAGCGGACGGCCCGGGCGCGCGACGCAATCTTCGGCGACGCCGGGCAGGCTCGGTCCCATGCCGCAATGCCGCTGATGCAGCGCGTTAGCGCCAAAATAGCATCACCTCACGATCAAAACTCGCGCTTGCCACGGCTGGGGACAGCCGATAGCTTTTTTGTACCTTTCAAAGCGCGACGGATCATCGAGCATGTTTTCACGGCGGACCAGCCCTACAACTGCGAAAGTGGCGAACGAACCGGGGCGGACCGCAACACGCGCAGCCCTCACCGTCTCGAAGACGGTGCTGATGGCGGCCGCAGCCGTGCTGAGCCTCGCCGTATCGGCGCAGGCGCGCGACCTCACCGTGGTGTCCTGGGGCGGCAACTATCAGGACGCGCAGCGCAAGATCTACTTCCAGCCGTTCGCGGCCAAGCTCGGCGCCACCGTGCTCGACGAGAGCTGGGACGGCGGCTATGGCGTGCTGCAGGCCAAGGTCAAGGCGGGCGTACCGAACTGGGATGCGGTGCAGGTCGAGGCCGAGGAGCTCGAGCTCGGCTGCAGCGACGGCATCTATGAGAAGATCGATTGGAGCAAGCTCGGCGGCAAGGACGGCTTCATCCCGGCCGGCGTCAGCGATTGCGGCGTCGGCGCCATCGTGTGGTCGACCGGCATGGCGTTCGACGGCGACAAGATCAAGGACGGGCCGAAGACCTGGGCGGACTTCTGGGACACGGCGAAGTTTCCTGGCAAGCGCGGCCTGCGCAAGGGCGCCAAATACACGCTCGAATTCGCGCTGATGGCCGATGGCGTGCCGGCCGCCGAGGTCTACAAGGTGCTGAAGACGCCCGAAGGCGTCGAGCGCGCCTTCAAGAAGCTCGACGCGCTCAAGGCCGACATCGTCTGGTGGGAGGCCGGCGCCCAGCCGCTGCAGCTGCTGTCGTCCGGCCAGGTGGCGATGACCTCGGTCTATAACGGCCGCATCAGCGCCATCAACCGCACCGAGGGCAAGCATTTCGGCTTCGTGTTTCCGGGCAGCATCTACGCCGTCGACAGCTGGGTCGTGCTGAAGGGCTCGCCGAACAAGGACGCGGCGATGAACTTCATCGCCTTCGCGAGCCAGGCGGAGAACCAGGCCAAGCTGCCGGAATACATCGCCTACGGCCTGCCGAGCATCGCGGCTGCGAAGCTCGTGCCGGAGAAATATGCCGGGGAGCTGCCGACAACGCCGGACAATCTGAAGCAGGCGATTGCGCTCGACGTCGGGTTCTGGACCGACAATTCGGAAGCGCTGTCGAAGCGCTTCAACGCCTGGCTCGCGCGCTGAGGCGCATCGTCAATCGGGCGCGCGATCTTTCGCGCGCGCTCGCCTCGGTCATGAGTTCCGGCGCGATCGGCGCCGAAAGCCTCCGTCATGGACACCCCCTTCATTTCGTTCCGGCAGGTGGTCAAGCGCTTCGCGGCGCTGACCGTGGTCGATCATCTCGACCTCGACATCGCGCGCGGCGAGTTCATCGCCCTGCTCGGGCCCTCCGGCTCGGGCAAGACGACGCTGTTGATGATGCTGGCCGGCTTCGAGCAGCCGACCGGCGGCACCATCCATGTCGACGGCGTCAGGGTCGACGGGCTGCCGCCGCATAAGCGCAACATGGGCGTGGTGTTCCAGAACTACGCGCTGTTCCCGCATATGAGCGTGCGCGACAACGTCGCCTTTCCGCTGAAGATGCGCGGCACGCCCAAGGCCGAGATCGCCAAGCGCGTCGCCCGCGTGCTCGACATGGTCAAGCTCGCCGCCATGGCCGAGCGCAAGCCTGCGCAGCTCTCGGGCGGCCAGCAGCAGCGGGTGGCGCTGGCGCGCGCGCTGGTGTTCGAGCCGCAGGTCGTGCTGATGGACGAGCCGCTCGGCGCGCTCGACAAGAAGCTGCGCGAGCAGATGCAGCTCGACATCCGCGACCTGCACCGCCGGCTCGGCCTCACCATCGTGTTCGTGACGCACGACCAGGACGAGGCGCTGACGATGTCGGACCGCATCGCAGTGTTCAACCACGGCCGGATCGAGCAGATCGGCCGGCCGCGCGAGATCTACGAGCTGCCGCGCACGCCGTTCGTCGCCGAGTTCATCGGTGAGACCAATTTATTGGCTTGCACCGTTCAGGAGCAGGCCGGCGAGGCGGTGCGCCTGACCACGGAATCCGGCCTGTCGCTGTCGGCCCATACCGGCGCCGGCCGCATCGATGGCCAGGAGGTCCAGGTCTCGATTCGCCCCGAGGCGATCCGGATCAACGATCACGCCGCGGCGACGGCGAACCGGCTCACGGCGCGGATCATGGACGCGGTGTATTTTGGCGATCACATGCGCCTCGTGGCGACGGTCGGCGCGCAGCGCCTGATCGTCAAGGGCGACCGAACGAGTGAGGCGGCCGAGGTCGGCAGCGAGGTCGCGCTGTCGTTCGCGGCGTCGGATGTCTGGGTGGTGGGATCATGCAACCAGCCCTCCTCCAACGCCTGAAGGCGTTCCTGCTGCTGGCGCCGCTGCTGGCGTTCATGCTGGCGTTCTTCGTCGTGCCGCTGGTGACGATGATGAAGTCGGCAGTGTCAGATCCGGTCGCGACCGAGGCCCTGCCCCGCACCGCCAAGGCGTTGGCGCGCTGGAACCGCGCGGGTGTTCCCCCTGCGCCATCGCAGGCGGCGCTGGTCGACGACATCCGCAGCGTCAGCAATGACGAGCAGTTCGGTGATCTCGTGCGCCGGCTGAACAGCGCGCAATCCGGCTTCCGCAGCCTGCTCGGCAAGACCCGCCGCGCGCTCGACGGCACCTCGGGCGCGGTCGATCTCGCCGCACTCGACTCGCGCTGGAGCGAGAGCACCTATTGGTCGACCATCGCCGAGGCCGTGGCCTCGCCCTGGACCGACAAGAACCTGCTCGCCGCCGTCGACCTCGAGCGCAACGCGGCAGGCAGCATCAGCGCGATGCCGGAGGGCGCCTCGGCCAACCGGCTAATCATGATCCGCACCTTCGTGACCTCGGCACTGGTGACGCTGGCCTGCATCCTGATCGGCCTGCCCTTCGCGATGGTCGCAGCCTCGGTCGAAGGCTGGCGCCGGCAGATCCTGCTCGGCGCCGTGCTGCTGCCGCTGTGGACCTCGCTGCTGGTGCGCACAGCGGCGTGGTATGTCGTGCTGCAGGACAACGGCCTGATCAATGCGACCTTGAAAGGGCTCGGTCTCACGTCGGCGCCGATCCCGCTGATGTTCAACCGGCTCGGCGTCGTCATCGCGATGACCCATGTGCTGCTGCCGTTCATGGTGCTGCCGATCTTCAGCGTGCTGATCGCGATCCCCCGCAATTTGATGCCGGCGGCGGCCTCGCTCGGCGCCCATCCGCTGCGCGCGTTCGTCCACGTGCTGCTGCCGCTGTCGATGCGCGGCGTCGTCTCCGGCGCGCTGCTCGTGTTCATGGCCGCCCTCGGCTACTACATCACGCCGGCGCTGATCGGCGGCGCCAACGACCAGATGATCTCTTCCGTCATCGCCTACTATGCCACGGCCGCCGCGAACTGGGGCATGGCCGGCGCGCTCGGCCTCGTGCTGCTGGCGATGACCATCCTGCTCTATGCCGTCTATATCCGGCTGACCTCGGCCGAGGAGCAGCGCGCATGAAGCTGCTGCCGCTCGTCAAGCTCTCGTTCGCGATCCTGGTGGTGGCGTTCCTGCTCGGCCCCCTTGTCGCCGTGCTGCCGCTGTCGCTGACCGACAGCGTGTTCCTGAACTATCCGATTCCAGGCTATTCGACGCGTTGGTTCCGCGAACTGGTCACCGCGGATTCCTGGCGGCTGTCGATCGTCAACAGCCTGCTGATCGGCTCGGGCACCACGGCGCTTGCGACCGTGCTGGGCACGCTGGCCGCGCTCGGCCTGCGCGGCAAGCGCGCCTCGCTGCTGGTCTCGACCTTGCGGACCGTGTTCCTGCTGCCGATGGTGGTGCCGGCCGTCGTGCTCGGCGTCGGCATGCAGCTGATGTTTTCGCGCTACGGGCTCACCAACACCTATCTCGGCGTCATCATCGCGCACACCGTCGTGGCGGTCCCGTTCGTGCTGGTCAACGTCTCCTCCGCACTGCAGGGCGTCGATGTCCAGCTCGAGCGCGCCGCCGCGAGCCTCGGCGCTTCGCCGGCTGTGGTGCTGCGCTCGGTGACGTTCCCGATCGCGCTGCCCGGCATCATCTCCGGCGCCCTGTTCGCTTTCGCGACCTCGCTCGATGAGGTCGTGCTGACCCTGTTCGTCGCCGGCCCCAATCAGCGCACCTTGGCGCGGCAGATGTTCGCGACCATCCGCGAGAACATCAGCCCCGCGATCGTGTCAGCGGCGGCGGTGTTCATCGTCGGCACCATCGTGCTGTCGCTCGCGATGCTCGCGATCCGGCGAAGGATGTCGTGAAGGAAGGCGCCGGTCCGTAGGGCGGATTAGCGCAGCGTAATCCGCCGCCCACCCGCGCGCGAACCGCCGCTATGAGCACGATAGCCGGAATGGCGGATTACGCTGCGCTAATCCGCCCTACGCCTGCCCTATCCCGCCATCACATATTTCCGCCAGTCGTGCGCCTCCTTGAATCCCAGCACCTCGCGTGCCTTGCGGTTCGACAGCGGCGCCTCGTTGTCGCCGAGCTCGCGGGTCACCGGCACGTCAGGGCAATAACGGCGCAGCAGCTCGCGCGTCGGGATGGTGGCCGTGACCGTATCGTTGACGGCGTTGAAGACCTGGAAGCCGAGCCTGTCCTTCTCGATCGCCAGATGCACGATCTCGCCGAGGTCGCGGGCGTCGATATAGGACCAGGCATTGCGCTTGCGCGACAAGGGATCGGCGAGGAAGCGCGGGAACATGTCGTATTCATGCGGCTCGATGACATTGCCGATGCGCAATGCGTAGATGTCGATGCCATAGCGCATGGCGAAGGCGCGCGCGGTCTTTTCGTTCACGACCTTGGACAGGCCGTAGGAGTCCATCGGATCGGTGTCGTAGTCCTCCTCGAGCGGGAAGCTCCTGAAATCCTTGTCGCCCTCCGCAAAGCAGACGCCATAGGTAGTCTCGCTGGAGGCGATCACGATCTTGCGCACCCCGAGCTTCGCTGCGGCCTCGATGACGTTGTATGTGCTGATGGTGTTGACCCGAAAGGTCTCGTTGTCGGGCTCGATCAGCACCCGCGGGATCGCAGCGAAATGCACCACGGCATCCGGCGCCTGCGCCGGCCGGCCGGCATTGAAGCCGCCGAAGCCATAATGCGTGGTCAGGGCGTTGAAAGCCTGGCCGCTATCCGTCAGATCGGCGATCAGGGTGTTGATCCCCGGATGATCGAACGGCTTGAGGTCGACGTTGAGCAGCTCGTAGCCCTTGCTCTTGAGATGCGGCAGCACGTGCCTGCCCGCCTTGCCGGTTCCCCCTGTGAACACCACGCGTTTTGTTGTCATTTGTTTTTTCATCCTCGTGAGGGCGTGAATTCGTTTCTAGCAGCTTCGGCCGTACCGGCTCCATAGGAACTTCCAAGGGCGGGACGAGTCCGATGGGCTCGAAACGTTCAATTTCATTGCGTGGACCACTGCGCCATGTGGCCGGTCGACCGCTTGACCTCACGCATTGCTTCGCGGCGCCGGCTGACACGACAGGCAATTTTCGGACTTGGCGTCTTAGGCAACAGCGAACCCCCGCAGACTATGCGGGCGGAATATCCAAGCCGTCGGGCAGCCTGATCCACAGAACTGTCTGCTCGTCCGGGGAGTGACGGGACAGATGGCCCTTGCCGTGCGTGTCCTCCACCAACACGAACTCGCCGGCGGAGACATGCCGCACCTCGCCGTCACTCGTCTCGTAGTCGACCGCACCGGTCAGTCTGACGGTCAATATCCGCGCCGGAACGGTGTGCCAATCGACCTGCCGCATCCCGGCGGGGATCTGGGTGAACTCCATGCTCGACGCGAGATAGCGCTTGGACACCTGAAACGGCTTGGCGCCGGGCGCGACGGTCACTTTTGCCGTCATCGGGATTTCCACTTCACCGAAGTGGGATTCGCCGTCCGGGGTCGCGTAGATCCGAAGACACTTCACCGGCTGTCACCTTTTGGTCCACCGCGATCGGCACTATCCTATCATGAGTGCAGCGTCGATAACATCAATGCTGCCTGGGCCCGCTGCAACGTCCAACGCGGCGAACAGGACAAAGAAGACATTCGATGAGCAGCCTGCCCCTACGCGCCGATGCGACGATCCGACGCCTGAGGGCTGACGATGCGGCGCCCTTCAAGGCCATTCGCTTGGAGGCCCTGACGATCAACCCGGAATCGCTGGGCAGCACCTTCGAGCTGGAGAACGGACTGGACGTGGGATGGTTCGCTGGCCGCCTCGAGGACTCGCACACGATCGGCGCATTTCGAGGCGGCGAGCTCGTCGGGACCGTCGGCTTCGTCGTCCAGCAAGGGCCGAAAAATTCCCACAAGGGCCGGATGTTCGGCATGTACGTGCGACCGGGCTCGCGGCAGCTCGGGCTCGGGCGGCTGTTGTTGAATACTCTCCTGGACGCGGCCCGCGAGCAGGTCGAGCTGATTCAGCTGATCGTCGTCAGCGACAATCTGCCCGCCCGCAGGCTTTATGAAAGCGTCGGCTTTCTGGAATTCGGCCTGGAGCTGAAAGGCTTGAAATACGGCGATCGGTACTATGACCAGGTGCATATGGCGCTCGACTTCCGTCCTGCGACGGACATCGCCTGAAGGTCACGACCGGGCGGCGTCAGGCGCCGCCACGCTTCGGTCTGGGCCGACAGGTGCCATCACATGGATCAGCCGATTTGAAATAGCGCCCCACTGCGCGCCGTCAGCCGCGGGCAGCCGGCTTGCGTCCGCCCCCGACAACCGCGCCAACGACACGGGCGATGCGCTCGTCACGTGCCGCGGGCCTGATCCGGCCCGAGCGTTCGAGCTCGGTGAGCCCATGAAGCGCCGCCCAGAACGTCTCGGTGGCGACGGCGACATCGGCGCAGAACGGCGAGACGACCGCCGCAAGGGCCTCGAACGCGGCCTGCAGCTCCGGTCTCGTTTCAGCCTCGGCGAACCGCAAGTTCGTCGGCAGCACGAACATCGCCTCGTACAAGGCAGGACGACGAAGCCCGAAGGCGAGATAGGCAGTGGCGACACTCCTGAGCGCGTTTTGTCGTCCAATCGCTTCACCGGCCGCCTCCCGAAGCGCAACGGTGATCTGCTTGAAGCCGTCGACGGCAACGGCGGCCACGATCGCGTCCCGGTTGGCGAAATGCGAATAGAGCACCGGCTGGCTGTATTCGATCTCCTCGGCCAGGCGCCGGATCGTCACGGCGCCCCATCCTTCGCGCTCGGCGATCGCCCGCGCGGCCGCGACAATGCGCTGCTCGCGCTCGGCCCGTTCCCTCCCCTTCCGCTCCGCGATGCCCAATTTCGATCTCCCAACGACGCGGGCATCATACCGACGCTTGACGATCTAGCAACGCTAGATTATATTCCTAGCGACGCTAAATTATCGTTCATCGTTAGAACGGGAGAGTAAAATGCACTGGTTTTCGCTCGGACTCGCATTGCTGCTGGCTGTCGCGATCATCGCGATCGGCCTCCAATATGTGGCGCGCCCATTCGCTGCGACGCGCAGCTTCGGCCTGCCGCTGCCGGAGACCGGCGCCAACATCGCATGGTGGCTTCGGCTCAAGGGCGTGAGAGACATCGCCTCGGGTCTGACCGTGCTGGCGTTGATGATGTGGGGTACGTCGAGCGCGCTCGGCCTCGTTCTGCTCGCGGAAGCCGTCATTCCCGTCGGCGACATGCTGGTCATCCTTGCTGCCAACGGCTCCAAGACCAGCGCTTTCGGCATGCACGGCGTCACGGCCGTGATCATGATCCTGGCCGCCCTGCCCCTGGTCGTGGGAGCGGCCTGAGATGGTGCACGCTGTTTCCATCTGGCTGCTTGCCGCGGCCTTTTTCGGCGCGGGCCTGCTCAACGCGGTCGGCACGGCCGGGACGCGAAGCGATTTCGCCCGCTGGGGCTACCCGCGCTGGTGGGGCAAATTGACGGGCGGGCTGGAGATCGTCACCGCCGCCCTGATTGCGCTTCCCGCGGCTCGCAGCGTCGGCCTGACACTCGCGGCGGCGATCATCGCCGCTGCGGTGGTGACGGTTCTGCGCCACCGCGATGTCCTGCACCTCGTACCACTGGGCGCCTTCATCGTCCTGATCGGGGTTGCCGCCATGCCCTGAGGCCGGGCGGCTTTCGCCGAAGGTTCTTCGCGTCTGCCCGAGGCCAACTCCTGTGCCGAGGTGAACCTTTCTGCCCCCGGGCTGACCTACTTAGGGGCAGGAGGAGGAGGTAGAGGTTATAAATGACTACTCTCGCCAGAGTTTTTTCCAAGGCATTTTCAGAATCTTCCGATAGTACGAAAGGCACATTTCTCAAACATCTCTTGCTGCTCGGCGCGGCTGTATTGCTCGTCTCGGCGATGGCGTTGACCTACGGCACAGATCTGAGCCCCGGCTTTTTCTGATCGTCCTCGTTCTTCAGGGCGTGCTTTCGCTTCAGTGAGCAACGTCGTCAGCGATCGGCGCAGCCGTGCCTGCTTCGGGCATGATCGGACGTCGGATCTATCGCGCCTCGACGAGCGCCGCGAGCTTGGCAAGCGCCATCCGCCAGCCCGTCTCGTTGTCGGTAGGCGAGACGCCGCGTGGCAGTCCATCATGCGTGGCGAGAAGCTCGGTGCCGCCGTCCGCATCGGCGAGCGTGATCGTGATCGTCATCTCGCCCTGCAGCGCAGGATCTGCGGTTTCGAATTCGTCGACTTCGATGACCTGCTGATCTGGGACGAGCTTCACGAAGCGCCCGCGATAGGTGTCGGTGTGCGCGGTCGTCTTGCCGGTCCCGGTGGGCACGTCATAGGTGAGCGAGATCCGGAACGAACCGCCTTCATGGGCATCGAACGCATGCACCTGACAGGACATTCCGTCCGGCACCTTCCATTTTGCTATCGCGCGCGGATCCAGGAGCGCGCGATAAACGACCGAACGAGGCGCGTTGATGTGGCGGCTGATCGAAAGGGCCTTTTGCATCATCCAGTCCCTGCTCGGCTGTCCGATCGCGCCCGGACTCCCCTCGCCCGCATCACTATCGCGGAGGCGTCATGTGATGTCGAGATCGATATCCATCTGATTGGAATCGGCGGCGTGGCGCCGGTGTACGGCCGGCAGGCTTTTGGATAGGCTCGCTCCAGATCGCGCGATCCGTTGCTTGCCACCTCGCAGGAACCGACGGACAGCGCCCGAGGAGTCACCCGATGATTACCCCCGGACGGCATCGGCCGCTGGCGCAGAGCCAATGGGATGAATCCGCGGTACGGGCTGCAATCGACGACATTGTGGCCGACGCAATCGCGCATTTCGACCCCGACACCTTCTGGCCGGCTCACCCGAGTGACGATGGGGTCGGCGACGGCGCCCCCAGCTTCTACAAGGGCGCCGCAGGCGTCATCTGGGCACTGGACTACTTGCATCGCATCGGCGCGGCCCACGTCGCCGAAGATTTTCGTCCCGTGCTGCCAAGGCTGATCGAGCGGACGGTCATCGACCACGCCGCCAATTCGCCTGCCGACTACGAGAAGCACGGCTCGCTGCTACGTGGCGACATGGGCGCGGCCCTTCTCGCCATGCGCCTCGCGCCGACAGTTGATCTCGCCGATCTGGTTTATCGGCGCGCCGAAGCCAATAATGAGCTGCCGATCCGCGAGCTGATGTGGGGCATGCCGGGGTCGATGGTCGCGGCAGTCCACATGGCCGAGATGACGGGGGAAGAGCGATGGCGCCGCCTGTTCGAAGTGCAGGCGGCACGGCTGTTGTCCGAGTTGGAGGACACGCCGCAGGGCCCGCTTTGGACCCAGGATCTCTATGGTGCCAAAGATCGCTTTCTCGGGCCCGTTCACGGCTTCGCCGGCAACGTCATTCCGTTGTTGCTCGGATGGGACTGGCTGACAGCGGCCCAGCAAGCCGATGTCGCCGAATTCGTGCCGAAGGCGCTCGAGGCGAATGCATGGCACTACGACATCGGAACCACCTGGGGCCCGCGAAGCAAGCGCGAGAAGCGGCTCTTCATCTGCCAGCATTGCCATGGCGCGCCGGGCATGGTGACGACCTTCGCCGACGCACCGTTCGCGACGCCGGAGCTCGACGCGCTACTGCGCGATGGCGGGCGCTTCGCCTGGGCCGCCGGACCGCTGAGCAAGGGCTCGAACCTCTGCCACGGCACCGGCGGAAACGGCTATGCCTTCCTCAAGCTCTATCGCCGCACGCAGGACCAGGTTTGGCTCGACCGCGCACGCCAGTTCGCCATGACGGCCATCGTCCAGTATCAGGGCGCAAAACTCGTCGCCGGCCGCGGCCGCTATTCGCTGTGGACCGGCGACGTCGGCCTCGCGATCTACCTGTGGGATTGCATCACGGGAGAACCTCGTTTCCCGACCATCGACGTGTTCTGACCCAAGCTCGGATCGGCTATCAATGTCACTTCGGGCAATAACAACTTCTGAGGTCCACCGCCACGTAGTTCCGGCTGTCACCCTGGACGTCTCGTTTGAGATCTCAAGCGGCGTCTTGGGCCAACGGGCGGCCTGCACGATCGCAAGACGTCCCCGATCGCGAGACGTCCATGCATCCAACGTCAATAGCAGTTTTCCTTCCGATATTCGCCGCGCGACATCTTCCGCCAGTTCCCATCATCCGATGTGCGCATCGGGATACATTCCGATTGCTGCGACGCTGGAAAAAAAGAAAGTCTGTGATCGGCGCCTCCGAAATCGAATGCTCCGACATAGCTCCAATGAAGACTGGATGCGTAGGAGGAGAGCTCCTTCAATTCCACCATCTCAGGATCAAAAAGGTAGTCGCTTTCCATGGGCCCAAGGACGGCGATCTTGTGGTCCGGTGTTTGGTAGACGCTTGTTCTCGCATTGTGCGACCAGTCGAAGCCGCTAATTTCACCTCGAAAGGAGCCCGTCGGCGCCGAGATCGTTAGAAATCTTCCGCTTTCCTCAGCTACGTCCCAAATCCGGTAGAACTCGAGCTTGATGGTCGCCTTCAGTGCGGGAATAGAAGCACTCGACACATACGCAGGGCTGAGCTTGGTTGACGCATAGAAGTAGGCAAGCAGGCCTGACAAGAGAAGTCCCGCCAAAGCAAAGGGTGCGATCAGCAAGGCAATTAGGGTTCTTATCACAGGCGCTCGCAGCAAGACCTCCGATTGGAGGCGAGATCATTGCGGACGCTCCGAGATCTTACGAGCGTCATTTGGAGGAAAATTCCACCAGTTTGCTATCAGCCATTTGCGGTTTGGTACGGACATTTGAGGACCTGTACGGACCAGGCTGGATTGCATTGGACGATCCCACTGAAAGATGACGTCCATTGCAGCGGCTGCACACGGAGTACCCTCTGTCTGTTCGTCATGCGCGCGCTTCAGCCCACGCATCGGCAGAAGCGAAGAGCGTCCGCGACCCGACGGGCAAATCGCCGCTGCCCCAATCGCCTGCGCCAGCTCATTTGCGCAATATCCGCAGCTCCCGCGCCCCGCAAATCGCATGCGCCGGAAAATTCATTTCGCGTGCCGGTTCAGACACATCCCTCTGTCCAGGCCTTCGAGCAGAAAAATCTCTATTTCTTTTTTACAGAAATCATGATTTCCTACGCCCGTCCCGTCTCACAAGAGGGGCGCTTCGCGGTCGTCACGGACGTCGAGGCGGGATGCGGTGGGCGTGTTGCTGTCGCAGCGTGGTTGATCCGCGCCGACGAACGGCGGCGATGCGCACGGTCAAGTCGCGTGGTCCTGACACCCCGACGCTGGTGTCACGTTCGTGTCGGCGCTCACGCGCCGCGCGGGCAACGGTGGCCAAAAAGCCCGGCGCACCGGGGAGAACGCGAAGCAGCCGTGAAAACCATTGCGCGGGGAATGCCGGGTGTTCTCGGCTGAACCTGTGGTTCCTGCCGCCTGCATTTTTTTCGCAGGCGGGCCATGGGTGCGGCCAGCGCCCGGCATTCCCCGTGCCCTCTTCCCGGAGAGGGCCGTCCATCAGCACAGCTCGGGCGCGAATCGCGCCGCGAGAGAGCGAGCCCATGCCCGACGACCAGGTCTGCACATCATGTCTGGACATCATGCCCGCGACGTCATGGTCGCAACGTCACGTTCCGCTACATCCGGGCGTGCCGCGCGGCCGCTTCTGCCGGGCAGGCCACGTCAACGCAGCGCCAGGCGCGCTGCCCTGGGATGCAGCGACTTCGATTCCAGCGACTTTTGATTTCAGCAACTTTTGATTTCAGCGACAGTGAGGTTGGACCAAGGATCAATCACCGGCCGGATCAGCCGATGGTGGGCACGACAGGGATCGAACCTGTGACCCCTACCATGTCAAGGTAGTGCTCTCCCGCTGAGCTACGTGCCCTAATCCAATAGGTCTTGTCGGGTGGGGGTCCCTATATCGGCTCCCACGCGGGCAGGCAAGGACGCAAAGACGAGAAAATGGGAATAATCCGCAAGCTTCCCGACGTCTGTCCCGGCGGCTCAGGCCGCCAGCATCTTGTTGACTTCGCTGACGAGCTCGCGGAGGTGCACCGGCTTGGACAGCACCTTGGCGTTCTTGGGCGCCTCCGAATCGGAGTTCAGGGCGACCGCGGCGAAGCCGGTGATGAACATGATCTTGATGTCCGGGTCGAGCTCGGAGGCGCGGCGCGCCAGCTCGATGCCGTCCATCTCCGGCATCACGATGTCGGTGAGCAGCATCTCGAACGGCTCCTCGCGCAGCCGCTGATAGGCGGACATCCCGTTGTCGTGGTGGGAAACCTGGAACCCGGCATTTTCCAATGCCTTGACCAGGAAGCGGCGCATGTCGTTGTCGTCTTCGGCGAGCAGGATCTTGTGCATGGCGGGGAGCGGTCTGGTCCGGGTGAGAGGCGCAGCGTTGCCGCCACTAAGCCTGACGGGCGGTAAATTTCGGGTGAAAGATTGCGCCTTTTGATCCGACATCGGCAAGGCAATTTGAGGGCCGCGCGCGCCGTTCACCTGGATGAGCACGCCAGCTCAGAGTTGTTCCAAACGACGGATGATCTTTTTCATTGCTTTTCGCTTGGCAGAACGGCCCGGATTATCGAAGATGCAGGTTGGCAGAGAGAATTGCGTGCGTTGTCCAGTGCAATTGGCCGGAGGATACCGGCACATCAACGGACGTGACCAAGGGGACGGCGCCGAGAGATGACGGATTTTGATGGCGAATCGCCGCCGTTCGAGATCATGGAGCCGGCCGAATGGCGCGCGCCCATCATCTTCAATTCGCCGCACTCGGGCTCCGCCTATCCGGACGATTTCCTCAGGGCGTCGCGAATCGATCTGCCGTCGCTCAGGCGCTCGGAAGATTCGTTCATGGATGAATTGATCGCCGACCTGCTGTCGCGCGGGTTTCCGGTGGTCCGGGTGCATTTTCCGCGCTGCTATGTCGACGTCAATCGCGAGCCCTACGAGCTCGATCCGCGGATGTTCACCGGGCGGCTGCCGAGCTTCGCCAACACCCGCTCCATGCGGGTTGCCGGCGGCCTCGGCACCATCCCGCGCGTGGTCGGCGACGGCCAGGAGATCTATCGCGACCGGCTCAGCGTCGACGAGGCGCTGCATCGGATCGAGACGCTGTACAAGCCGTATCACCGCGCCTTGCGGCGCCTGATCAACCGCGTGCACCAGCAGTTCGGCACAGTGGTGCTGGTCGACTGTCACTCGATGCCCTCGGTCGGCGTCTCGCGCGACGAGCCGCGGCGCCCCGACATGGTGATCGGCGACCGCTACGGCACGAGCTGCGCGTCGCTGCTGCCGGAGCTGTTCGAGGACGTGCTCGGCCGGCTCGGCTATTCCGTCGGCCGCAACAAGCCCTATGCCGGCGGCTTCATCACCGAGCATTACGGCAATCCGGCCTCGGGCCTGCATGCGATCCAGATCGAGCTCAACCGCGCGATCTACATGGACGAGCGCCGGCGGGAGCGCGGACCGCGCTTCGCGCAGGTCGCCTCCGACCTCGCTGTTCTCGCCGAGGTGCTGGCGACGGTGCCGCTCGGCGATCTCGGCCCGTTCCAGGCTGCCGCGGAATAGCTGCGCCGCCTTTCCGTCCTGGAGGCGCCGCCGCGCGTCGCCACTGAAGGATCGGCACGCGAGCCGTCGGCACAAAAAAAAGGGCCGCTTGAATGACAAGCGGCCCAAGTCTAGGGAGGAAACGCCCAAGGAGGGCAGCGATAACGCAGAGCGCTACCGCACCGCAACAATATGCATTCGCGCTGCACAAAGCGCAAGGGTTTTTCGGCCCTTCTCCATGCAAAAAACACAGGCCGGGTTTGCACCCGACGCGACCCGAACGGATGTTTTCATCAGAAACGTCAATGGCTTGATTGAAAAGTCAGATCAACCAAAACGGCTGGCCGGGTTCACTTTCGGTTTCGGATCGCATGCGAGGGCAGAAAACCCGCACCAGTGCGAAGGCGCTGGTCATCGAATGATATCCAAGATGCCAATTCCTCGTTCCATAACCGGATGCGCGCCCGACGGCTTTGAGATAGGCATGATCGGCTCATTGCATCCGATTCCCTGATCGAAGGACGCGTTGTGACGGTCATCGACTTCTCTGCCTTCATCGGCCGCCTGGCGACCGCCTCGGGCGAAACCATCCTGCCGTTCTTCCGGACCTCGCTGCTGGTCGACAACAAGAGCAACCGGCAGGATTTCGATCCGGTGACCGAGGCCGACCGCGCCGCCGAGGCGGTGATGCGCCGCCTGATCAAGGCCAATTTCCCGCAGCACGGCATCGTCGGCGAGGAATTCGGCAACGAGCGCGAGGATGCCGACTATGTCTGGGTGCTCGATCCGATCGACGGCACCAAATCCTTCATCGCGGGCTTTCCGATCTGGGGCACACTGATCGCGCTGCTGCACAAGGGCATGCCGGTGTTCGGCATGATGCACCAGCCCTTCATCGGCGAGCGCTTCGCCGGCGACAACGGCTCCGCAAACTACAAGAACGCAGCCGGTGAGCGCCGGCTCGCGGTGCGCCGCTGCGAGCGGCTGCAGGACGCCGTCTGCTATACGACGAGCCCGCTGCTGATGAGCGAGGCCGATCGTGCCGCCTTCGGCCGCGTCGAATCCGAGGTGCGGCTGTCGCGCTATGGCGGCGATTGCTATTCGTATTGCATGCTGGCCGCCGGGCATCTCGATCTCGTCATCGAGACCGAGCTCAAACCCTACGACATCGCAGCCCTGATCCCGATCATCAACGGCGCCGGCGGCATCGTCACCAATTGGGACGGCGGCCCGGCGCAGAACGGCGGACGGATCATCGCCGCCGGCGACAAGCGCGTGCATGAGGCCGCGCTGAAGCGGCTCACCGGTGGAGGCTGACCATCGCGTGATGGATTTCAGGCGCTCATCGGAGTGCGTACAATTACGGGAAAAGCACCTCAGGATACATTATTAACGGCGCATTGACCGTGCCTGCCTAGGCTTTGTGTAAGTTTTATGAAAACGCGCCCGATCGCGCGGCTGCACATGACTGCTTCCTGGGAAGGCCACCTCGATGTCTCGTTTCAGCTTCCGGCTCACTCACAAGGTCATGGCCATCGCGCTGATCGGCGTCGCCGCGCTGGCCGTGTTCGGGGGCATCTATCTGGTCGGCAACGCGTCGCAAGCGTCCTCCCGCCGGCTCGCCGACAATGCCCGCGCGACGTCAGACCTCAACCGGAAGCTCCTGACCGACCTGCTCGAGGCCCGACGTACGGAAAAGGACTTCCTGCTGCGGCGCGACCAGAAATACACAGCGCGACATGCAGAGCTGAGCAGCGCGATCAAGCGGGAGCTCGACGAGCTGCGCAGCGCCGTCCGCGGGATCGGCGACGCATCGATCGGAAACAAGGTCGACACCGCTGCCGGAGGATTTGCCGCCTACAGCACCGAGTTTGCCGAAGCCGAAAAGTCGGAGGTCCGTCTCGGCCTGAACGAGACGCTCGGCCTGTCCGGCTCGCTGCGTTCGGCCGTTCATGACATCGAAGCCAAGCTCAAAGAGGTCAATGATCCCCGGCTTACGAGCGGCATGCTGATGCTGCGCCGGCATGAAAAGGATTTCATGCTGCGCCGCGACCCGAAATACGTCGCAGAGCTGAAGACCGCCGCCGCCGAGTTCGGCAAGGCCGTCGCCACTGCCGATCTCGCGCCCGCGATGAAGGCGGACATCGGCCAGAAGCTCGACAAGTACCAGAAGGACTTCCTTGCCTGGGCCGAAGGATCCCAGGACGCGGCGCGCCACGGCGCGGCCATGTCCAAGGCCTTTGCCGAGATCGAGCCCGTCATCGCCGAGATCGGCAATGCCGTTGCTCAGCAATATGCCTCGGCACAGGCAACGGAGGCGGAGACCGGCAACGCGGTCAAGCGCGGCATGCTGCTGACGCTCGGCATCTCGCTGATGCTGGTGAGCTGCGTCTCCTTCCTGATCAGCCGCGGCATCTCCAGGGCCATCCGCAGCATGGTGCAGGCGATGACGCGGCTCGCCAACGGAGACACCTCGATCCGGATTCCCGGCGTCGGGCGCCGTGACGAGATCGGCGAGATGGCCGGCGCGGTCGAAGTGTTCAAGAGCAACCGCGTCGAGACCGAGCGGCTGCAAGCCGAGCAGGCCGCGATCGAGAAACGCCAGACCGCGCAACGCAAGGCGGACATGGCGGCACTCGCACAAAGCTTCGAAGCCGCCGTCGGCGAGATCATCGAGACCGTGTCCTCCGCCTCGACAGAGCTCGAAGCATCCGCGACGACGCTGACCAGAAATGCCCAGCACGGCCAGTCGCTGGCGACCACCGTGGCGTCCGCATCCGAGGAAGCGGCGGCCAGCGTGCAATCCGTGGCGTCGGCGACCGAGCAGCTGTCGGCGTCGGTCAACGAGATCAGCCGACAGGTGCAGGAATCGGCGCGGATCGCAGGCGAAGCCGTCGGCCAGGCGCGCCGCACCAACGACCGGGTCGGCGAGTTGTCCAAGGCCGCCACACGGATCGGCGACGTCGTCGAGCTGATCAACACCATTGCCGGCCAGACCAACCTGCTGGCGCTGAACGCCACCATCGAGGCCGCGCGCGCCGGCGAGTCCGGTCGCGGCTTTGCCGTCGTCGCCTCCGAGGTCAAGGCGCTGGCCGAGCAGACCGCGAAGGCGACGGGCGAGATCGGCCAGCAGATCGCGAGCATTCAGAGTGCCACCGAGGAGTCGGTCGACGTGATCCGCGAGATCTCGGGAACGATCGAACGGCTGTCGCATATCTCGTCGACCATCGCAGCCGCGATCGAGCAACAGGGCGCGGCCACGCAGGACATATCCCGCAACGTGCAGCAAACCGCCCAGGGGACGCAGCGCGTCTCCGACAACATCACCGAGGTCCAGCAGGGCGCGACCGAAACCGGCTCGGCCTCCTCGCAGGTTCTGTCGGCGGCTCAATCGCTGTCCGAGGAAAGCAGCCGCCTGAAGCTCGAAGTCGGCCGCTTCCTGGAGAACGTGCGCGCAGCCTGAGCCGCCTCAGGCCGCCGCCCTGCGCAGATGCTCGACGAGCAGCTTTGCCGGACGCGGCAGCGCCTTGAAGCTGCGGGCGCAGATCACGAGCCGCCGATTGGCCCAGGCATCGCGCAACGCGATCAGGCTGATCGGCATCGACCGCACGCAACGCCGCGCGGCCGCTTCCGGCACCACGGCAATGCCGATGCCGGCGGCCACCATCTGGCAGATGGCGTCGAAATCGCGCAGCCGGGCGCGGACATGCTGGCGGATGCCCAGCCGCGCGGCATGCCGGCCGATATGGGCATTGAGCGCCGTTCCCTGGGTGAGACCGATGAAGTCCTGCCCCGCGGTCTCGCTGAAATCGATCTGTCTGCGGCCCGTGAACGGGCTCGGTCGTCCCGCCACCAGGATCAGCCGATCCTCGCCAAAGGCGAACCGCTCGATCGTCTCCGGCAGCGCATGCTCCGCCGCGAAGCCAAGATCGGCCCGGCCGGATGCGATCGCCTCCGCAATCTCGGTGCTCTCGCGTTCCTCGACGTCGACATTGATGTCGGGATGCTCGCGCAGAAAGGCGGCGAGTGCCTTGGGCAGATGCTCGGCAAGGCCGACCGTATTCGCAAGCAGCTGCACATTCGCCCGCAGGCCGGACGCGAAGGCCGAGAGCTCACCCTGCATGGTCTCGACATTGGCCATGATGATGCGGGCGTGATCGAGCAGGCTTTCGCCAGCCGCCGTCAGCTCGACACCGCGACGGCCGCGCTTGAACAGCTGCACGCCGAACGCATCCTCGAGCCCCTTGATGCGGGCACTGGCAGAGGCCAGCGCCAGATGCGCACGATCAGCGCCGCCGGTAATGCTCCGGGCCTCGGCAACCGCGATGAACAGCCTGAGATCGACGAGGTCGAAACGCATCTTTTCTGCCTCAGTCCAAAACGAAGGCTGGCTCCGTAACCTCCACATTGTGCCGCGCCGGCCGTTTGGTCAATGTCGGGCCATGATCGACCCGCTCCTCATCTTCATCGCCTTCGCGCTCACGCTTGCTGGCTTCGTCAAGGGCGCGCTCGGCCTCGGCTTGCCGACGATCTCGGTCGGTCTGCTCGCAGTGGCCATGCCGCCCGGCCGCGCGCTCGCGATCGTCATCGTGCCGGCGGTGGTGACCAACGTCTGGCAGACCTTCGCCGGTCCCTATCTGCGCGACATCGCCAAACGGCTGTGGCCGCTGATGGCTGGCACCGCGATCGGCATCTGCCTCAACGCCGGCGCCCTCAGCCATTCATCGACGCACTATGGCAATATCGCGCTCGGCGCGCTCCTGATGCTGTATGCCCTGCTCGGGCTCACCCGCTTCGCCTTCAAGGTGGCGCCGCGCCACGAGAAATGGGTCGGCGGCATCGTCGGCCTGATAACCGGGCTGATCTCCGCCGCGACCGGCGTGCAGGTCGTGCCGTCGGTGCCGTACATGCAGGCCATCGGGCTCGAGAAGGACGAACTGGTCCAGGCGCTCGGCGTGTTCTTCACGGTCGCCACGGTCACGCTCGCCTTCAACCTGACGAACTCCGGCCTGCTCAACACGGCCACCGCCCTGCCCGGCGCAATCGCAATGGCCTGCGCTTTTCTCGGCATGTTCGCGGGCCAGGCCATGCGGTCGCGGCTGCCGGCCGAAGCCTTCCGCCGCGTGTTCCTGATCGCGATGATCGTTCTCGGCCTCTATCTCGCCGGCAGCGCGCTGATCGAGCTGATCTGGTGATCAGCGCGCCTCGAGCAGCGCAATGCGCACGCCGAGATAGATCAGCAGACCACCGATGGCCCGATTGAGCCATTGCAGCGCGGCGGACGAGCGCCGCACGCCGCGCGCGGCCCGGGCCGCCACGACGGCCACGCCGAGACACCAGATCGTGCTGTTGACGATGAAGATCGTGCCGAGCAGCAGGAATGCGAGCGGCTTGTGCGGAGCATCGGCTGCGACGAATTGCGGCAGGAAGGCGAGAAAGAACATCGCCACCTTCGGATTTAGAATGTTGGTGAGCGCGCCCTGCCAGAACACCTGGCGCAGCAGCACGACCGGCGCAGCGATCGCAGTGTTCTTTTCTGCCGCGTCGTGGCGGCGCGCCAGGAGTTGCGTCAGCCCAAGATAGACCAAGTACGCGGCACCGGCCCATTTCACCACTGCGAAGGCCGTTGCCGACGCCGTGAGCAGGGCCGACAACCCGATCGCGCTCCCGAACACGTGGACCAGGCAGCCGGTGCTGATGCCGAACGCCGCAGCCGCGCCACCGCGCCACCCCATCTGCGCGCTGCGGCCGACGATGTAGGCCGTATCCGGTCCCGGCGTGATGTTGAGCAGCAGCCCGGAGACGAGAAACAGCGGAAGATCGTGAATTCCGAACATGATTGAACGTTTCCTAACGAAATCGATCCAATATCCACTATGCTGAGTGTTGCCGTCCTGAACGGCGGGCCGCAAGCCGCATGGTCGAAGGTGCCGCGATTGGTTCCGGAAAAGCATTGGATTGAGCCGCCTCGGCCATGCTATGCGCGAGGCGGGAGCACGACGTGATGGAAAGACGCCTCGCTGCCATCCTTTGCGCCGACGTCGCCGGCTATTCGCGCATGATGGGGATCGACGAGGCGGGCACGCACGCCGCCTTCAAGGCTCATCGCGGCGCCATTCATCCGATCATCCTCAATCATGCCGGCCGTATCGTCAAACACACCGGCGACGGCTTCCTGCTGGAATTTGCAAATGCCGGCAGCGCGGTCCAGTTCGGGATCGAGATGCAGTCGCTCATGGCGGAGCGGAATGCGCACCTTCCCGTCGATCGCAATATGCGCTTTCGCCTCGGCATCCATAAGGGCGAGGTCACCATCGATGAGGGCGAGGCATTCGGCGACGGCATCAACGTCGCCGTGAACCTCGAATCCATCGCCACGCCGGGCGGCGTTGCCGTCTCGAGCAAGGCCTACGAGGAGGCGAGGCCGCAGCTCCCCATCGGCCTGACCAACGCCGGCAGCTTCCAGTTCAGGAATCTGCAGGAGCCGGTCCAGGCATGGACCTGGGAACCCAGCGGCGACGTGGCGGTCCGGGGGAGCGCGAACGCGACCAGCCTGCCACCGCAATACCGCTCGGCGATTGTCGGCGTGCTGCCGTTCGTCAATCTCGCGGATGAGACCGATGAATACCTCGCCGACGGGCTTGCCGATGACCTGATCCACGCGCTGTCGCTGCAATCGTTCTTTCGTGTCTTGAGCCGGACCTCGACGTTTCGCTTCAGGGACCGCAACCTCGACCCCCGCCTGGTCGCCCGCGAGATCGATGCGACTTATCTGATCCAGGGGACGGTGCGGCGCTCTCAGCAGAAGATCCGCGTCACGGCCGAACTGATTGCGCCCGAGACCGGCGCCCAATTGTGGGCCGGACGCTACGACCGCGACCTCGGCGATCTCTTCGCGATGCAGGACGAGATCACCACGAGCCTCTGCGCGGCGCTGATGCCGGAAATCTACCGCGTCGAGGCCTCGATTCCAATCCGCTCGCCGGCCACGGACCCGACCGGCTGGGACCGTTTCCTGCGCGGCTTGTCGCACTATTACCGGCCGACCAAGGCCGACTACGAGATCTCGATCGCGCTGTTCCGCGAAGCCATTGCGCTCGACCCCACGCTCGGCATCGCGCACGCCTATCTGGCGACCATACTGATGCAGGGCATCAGCTTCGGCTGGATCAAGGGCTCGCGCGAACTCTGGGAGGAGGCAAAGAGTCTCGCGCTGGACAGCGTCCGGCTCGACGCACGCTCCTCCTTTGCCTACGCCATCCTTGCCTTCGTGCAGGCCATGCAGGGCGCCCATGAGGACGGCATGAAGGCAGCGCGCAAGGCGACCGAGCTCAATGCCTACGACATGGGCGCGCGCGGCGTGCTCGGTCTCTGCCACATGGTCACCGGCGAGCATCAGCAGGCGATCGATCAGTTCACCATTTCGGCCCAGCGCGGCAACAGCGATCCGCGCTATCAATGGCCGGCACTGAATGCCTATAGCCACTATCTGCTCGGCCGCTACGAGGCGGCGCTGTCGTGGGCGCGCGAGGAGCTGTTCCTCTACCCCAATCATCTGCAGGCGCTGACGATCCGGGCGGCGACCCTGGGGCAGATCGGCGACACCGGCCAGGCGCGCGACGCGGTCGCCGCCCTGCGCGAGCAATATCCCTGGATCACGCTCGACCGTCACCTGAAAAACATCCGGTGGAAGATGAGAGGCGACATCGAGCACTACCGCGACGGGCTGACGAAGGCCGGACTGACCTGATCGAGTCGCGACATTCGCCCCAAGACTGCCACACGGTCTACACATTGCTTCCGCAAAATCATTGGATTCGAGCAACGTTGCCGTGTTATCGCCCTCAGTAAGAGCGAGGAACCGATGGAGAGACGGCTGGCCGCGATTGTCTGTGCCGATGTGGTCGGTTACTCGCGGATGATGGGCGCCGACGAGGCGGGAACCCATGCCGCGTTCAAGGCGCATCGCGGCGCCATTCACCCGGTCATCCTCAATCATGGCGGCCGGATCGTGAAGTATACTGGCGACGGGTTTCTCCTGGAGTTTCCGAGCATCGTCGGCGCCATCGCAGCCGCGATCGAGGTGCAGCGGCTGATGGCCGAGCGCAATGCTCACCTGCCGGCCGAGCGCGTCATGCAGTTCCGCCTCGGCGTGAACATGGGCGACGTGATCTTCGATGAGGACGAGGTGTTCGGCGACGGCGTCAACACCGCCGTGCGACTTGAAGCCGCAGCCCCTCCCGGCGGGATCGCTCTGTCGCACAAAGCTCATCAGGAGGCGAGCAAGCACCTGACGGTCACCTTCGTGGACCGCGGCCCGTTCCGCTTCAAGAACATCGAAGACACCATCAACGTCTGGACCTGGGATCCCACCTCGCCGGAGAAGACCCGCGAGCCTCGCCCCACCCCGTCTTTGCCAGCGCAATACCGCACGGCCATCGTCGGCGTGCTGCCCTTCGCCAATCTGAGCAGCGAGACCGACGAGTATTTCTCGGACGGATTGGCCGAAGACCTCATCCATGCGCTGTCGCTGCAATCCTTCTTCCGGGTGCTCAGCCGCAACTCCACCTTCGCCTTCAAGCATGCGGGAATGAGCGCCCGTCTCATCGCGCGCGAGATCGATGCGACCTACCTGATCCAGGGCTCGGTGCGGCGCTCCGGAAACAAGATCAGGGTCACGGCCGAGCTGGTGGCGCCGGAGAATGGCGAGCAGCTGTGGGCCGGCCGCTACGACCGCGACATCGGCGACCTGTTTGCCGTGCAGGATGACATCACCGCCAATCTGTGCACGGCGCTGATCCCGGAGATCTACCGCGCCGAGGCGGCGATTCCGGTGCGGTCCGTCACCACCGACCTCACGGCGTGGGACCGCTTCCTGCGCGGACTGTCGCACTACTACCAGCCGACCAAGGCCGACTACAAAAGCTCGATCTCGCTGTTCCGCGAGGCGATCGCCATCGATCCAGGTCTTGCGATCGCCCACACCTATCTCGGCACGATCCTGCTGCAGGGCATTCATTTCGGCTGGATCAGGAATTCGCGGGAGCTGTGGGACGAGGCGATGGCGCTCGCCGAGGCCGGCGTCCGGCTCGATTCCCGCTCGTCGTTCTCCTATTCGCTGCTGGCCTATGTCCATGCCATGCAGGGGCGCGTCGAGGCGGGCATGGAAGCGGCGCGCAAGGCGCTGCAGCTCAATCCCTACGACATGGGCGCGCGCGGCGTCTTCGGCGTGTGCCATCTGATTGGCGGCGAGCACCGCCAGGCCATCGAATTGTTCTCGGTCGCAGCCCAGCGCGGCAACAGCGACCCGCGCTATCAATGGTCGGTGCTCAGCGCGTTCAGCCACTACATGCTCGGCCAGTACGACGCGTCGTTGTCGTGGGCGCGCGAGTCGCACTATCAGAATCCGAACCATCTGCAATGCTTGGCCATTCGCGCCGCGGCCCTGGCGCAGCTCGGACGGCTGAGCGAGGCCGGCGAGGCCGTCGCCGGTCTGCTGAGCCAGTATCCATGGATGACGATCGAGCGTCTTCTGAGCAACATTCGCTGGCGCAATCCGGCCGATGTCGCCCATTATCGCGACGGCCTCGCCAAAGCCGGCGTGCCGCTGACCAAGCTGACCTTGATCGACACCAAGGCAAAATACGCGGGCGAATAACGCAATCTCGACTTGAGGTTGACACCGGACCGGGTTACGCCAATCATTCATAATTGCATTGTAACGTTTAGACGGCGTGTGCTCCGCCCGTTCCTCGGCGCAATTCGGCGCCGGCTTTGATTGTTTGCGTAATTCCGTTTTCATCACTCAGGTGCTTTGCAAGGATGTCGTTCGATGCAAGAAGACAGCGCCCGCGTCCGTGACGCCCTGCCCGGACAGATTCCCGTCTCGCCCGAAAATCCCTGTCCTTTCCTGCGCGCACTGGTCGCCGGCGGCTTCGTCGACGGCCACACCGTGCCGCTGAAGACGATCGCTCATAACATCGAAGCGGCGAGTGGCGAGACCGGCTTCAAGAAGCGCGTCGTCGGCATCAAGACTTTCGGCGTCGCACTGATCGCCAATGGTCTGTCGCCGTTGCGACTGCTGAAGAGCCTGTTCTCGGGCGCCGATCTCGACGAGTTGCGCAACGGGCCGCTCGACAAGCATGGCGGCGGCTCGCGGATCCTCGATGCCGACGCCAACGTCCAGCCCGGGGAAATCGAACGGCTGGCGAGCTTCGGCAGCGACTATCCCGATCCGAATGGGAGCACCGAGCGCGGTCTGAACGAGGCGCAGGTGCAGGCCTTCATGAAGGCCAACCTGAAGCGCGATGGCGACCGGGCGCGCTGGTACTATCCCTTGCTGATGCAGGGCGAGTGGCCGGTGCTGCTGAACATCCTCGGCAAGGGCGAAGGCGACAGCCGCTATCTCTCCGTCGCCGAGGTGCGTACCCTGTTCGTCGAGCGCCGCTTTCCGCAGCGTATCGTCGCGCGCCTGATGACCAAGCCGAAGCCGGCAAGCATCGTCTGGCGCATTGGCAAGGCGCTGGTCGGCACTGCAGTGCTGGCGGCAGTCGCCGTGCTGGTCGCGTGGATGGCTGCCCCCGACGCAGTCAGCGACACGCTGAGCAAGGTCCTGCCGAAGAAGGTCGCCGCCCTGATTCCGCCGGCGCTGCCGGAGACGGAGCCGACCAAGGCAGCCTACTGGCTCGACCAGGGCTGGACCACGAAGGACCGGCACTGGTTCCACCACGTGACGCAGGGCACCGCGACCTTCCCGATTCCCTACGCCTGGTTCATGGCGATGGAGCAGCCTTATCTCTCGCTGTTCGGCGCGCCCGGACTGATCTCCGACAGCGCCTATCTGGAGCGCTTCGGCTTCATTCCGAGCCCGAAGAGCGTCGAGGGCGACCCCAGCGCACTCAGGCCGTTCGGCTATGCGGCGACCACCGCCGCGAAGACCGACACCGCGCCCGCGCTGCCCGCGGGCCTGAAGCCGACGCCGGCCGGCAATGAAGGCGGCCTTCCCGTCGGCTTCGCGCGGCTCACCGGCGCCACCAATCCGGCCACCGGCGCCGCCGAGTCCGACAAGATCGGCCTGACCTGCGCGGCCTGTCACACCGGCAGCATCCACTACAAGGGCGTGAGCGTCCGCTTCGACGGCGGCCCTGGCATGGCCGACCTGCGCAAGCTGGAAGAGGCGATGGGCTTTGCGATGATCTTCACGCAATATGTGCCCGGGCGCTTCGCGCGCTTTGCCGAGCGCGTGCTCGGCCCCAACGCCTCCGATGCCGATCGCGACACCCTGAAGAAGGGGCTGAAGGCCGCGACCGACTTCGCGCTCAACATGCAGGCCAAGAACTATCAGACTGCGATCGAGGCCAAGGGTCAGACCGAGACCGAGGAAGGCTTTGGCCGGCTCGATGCGCTCAACCGCATCGGCAACCAGGTGTTCTATCTCGACATGGCCGCGAGCGGCTTGCCGAACATGCTCGGCAACCAGGAGGCGATCGACGCGCCGGTGTCCTATCCGCCGATCTGGACCGTGCCCTGGTTCTCCTGGGCGCAGTATGACGGCTCGATCGCGCAGCCCCTGATCCGCAACGCCGGCGAGGCGCTCGGCGTGTTCGCTCAGATCAACCTGTCGCCCGAGCCGGCCAGCAACAAGCTGTGGCGCTCGTCGATGGCGCTGGAGAACCTTGTTCACATCGAGGACATGCTGCGCGGCCCCGACCCGTTCGCGACCACGACGCCCGCCTTCGGCGGTCTCACCTCGCCGAAATGGCCGGAGAAGCTGTTCGACGGCGACGATGCCTGGAAGCTCGATCCGGCCCGCGTCGAGCGCGGCCGCAAGCTCTACGCGACCATCTGCGTCGAGTGCCATCTCGGCCCGGTCGCCGATCCCGTGTTCGACAAGACCTATCCCGACAAGAGCTTCTGGAAGATCAAGCCGGCGGAGGACTGGGAGAGCAAGGGCTGGAACGCCAAGGGGCCGATCCTCGACCTGGTGCAGAAGCCGGTCGATGCGATGCAGACCGATCCCGGACAAGCCAGCATTCTCGCCACCCGCAAGGTCACGGTGCCGGGCTTCCTCGATATCGATCCGGCCAAGGACCTCAAGGGCTGCAACCTGCCGCAGGGCTCGACCACCGACATGCCCTATGCGCTGGCGCTGATGGCCGTCGTGCAGAAGGCGGGCGAGAAGTGGATGGAGGATCGCAAGCTCACGGAGCCAGAGCGCGCGGCGCTGTGGGGTGACCGCAAGAACTGCCCCAATCCGGCCGGCAAGTCCTATCGCGCCCGTCCGCTCAACGGCGTCTGGGCGACCGCGCCCTATCTGCACAACGGCTCGGTGCCGTCGCTGTACTGGATGCTGACGCCGGCGGCCGAACGGCCGACGTCGTTCTGCCAGGGCGCCCGCGACTACGACCCGAAGCAGGTCGGGTTCGCCGTACCCAAGGGTGGCGAGAGTTCGTGCAAGGTCGGCCAGACGCTGTTCGTGACCAAGGATTCCAGCGGCAAGCCGGTCAAGGGCAACAGCACGCTCGGCCATTCCTTCGAGGGGCCTGCGAAGCCCAACAAGGACTACCCGAACGGCATCATCGGCGGCGCCTTCTCCGACGAGGAGCGCTGGGATCTCATCGAGTATCTCAAGACGCTGTGAGGACATGACGCGGCGCGTCTCGCTCAGCGCGAGGCGCGCCGGCGCATTCATGCGGCCTCCACACACCCGGCCGAACGCAGCGCCGGATCGTCGCTCCCTGATCCCCCAAGGAGTGCAGCATCACCCAGCCATTGCCGACCAGATCGCGCACGCCCTCGTGGCGCTGCATGATCTCGTCCATCGCGCTCTCCGGCGCGGCGATGAAGACGTTGAGACGGACCGGCTCGTGGATGAAGCGCGTGCCGTCATGCACCGACTGCCAGGGCAGTCCGCTCCTGAGATCGCCGGCATTGCCTTCGAGCACGCCGAGCTGGCCGACGATGTTGTGCAGCACCTTGTTGCCGCTGCCGAAGGCCGCATTGTTCACGGTCGAGCCGTAGTATTGCAGATTGATCCAGCTCGCGACCACCATCGGCGCCGTCATGATCAGCTCGAGCGTGCGATGGCCGTCGTCGCGTCCGGCCTCGTAGGAGTGCAGGAACGCGCGGCCCCCGAGATCGAGGCCGCGGGTGAAGCTCCGCGGTGCGGCGATGAAGACAGCGTTGCCGGCCAGCCCCCATTCTGGCCGCACCTGCGACCAGTCACGGCTGCGTGCGATCAGGGCGCCGTCGACGTCCACCGCGTCTCGAATGCCGAGCAGCGCACTGCGCTCGCGCCGTGCCAGCCGCCCGGCATCCGCAAGCCGCGCCTTCAGCTGCGCCAAGTCAGGCGCGAGACCGGCCGGAACGTCGTCCTCGTCGAACAGGGTCACCGCGTCGGTCGTGGTGTCGTGCAGCGCGCCGATGAACCAGCAATCGGCGGGAACGTCGATGCCCTTGGCGCGCAGGCCCTCGCGGACCCCGGCATCGTTGAGAACGGCGGCGGCGACGCGCGCATTGGCCTCGCCGGTGTGGCCGCCGCAGGCGCCGCAATCGAGCCCCGACGCATGCGGGTTGTTGACGGTCGTGCTGCCGTGTCCCGCAAGCAGCACCAGCCGCGCGAACGGTCCGGTCAACGACATCGCCCTCAACACAGCTTCGGCCATCGCGACGCGCTGCGCGTCGTTGAAGCCGGTCACGCGACCGCCGAGCTCACCCGGCGTCAAGCGCGGCCCGACACGCGCGGCGATCTCGGGATCGAGGCCATCGACGACGGGCGACGGCACCGGACGCGTGACCCCGGCACTGTCGGTCGCAATCTTGGCGGCGAAGCCCAGGCCGGCCGTCTCGACGAAGGAGAACGACGAGACGGCCGAGACCTTGAACGACTTCCACGCCTTGGCCGCGCGCCGCCGCAACAGCCGCAAGCCGAGCACCTCGGCCTCCGCAACGTCATCGGCGCCCTTGACCGCCTCGCAGACGATGAAAGCCGGCTTGAGCAGCACCGGACATTGCGCGCCACCGCTGGCGTGGCCGATCGGAACATACTCGATGGGGAAGCCGAAGAATCCGGCGAAGCCGATCGTCTCGGCGTGCGGATAGACCGTCTCCAGCGCGCGCCGGAAAATCTCCGAGCGCACGTCGATGCAGAACGCGGCCTGCAGCGGCGGCCGCTCCGGCATCCGCGCGCTCGCCCGCGCGGCCGTGGCAAGCTTGGCGACGAGCTTCTGGCGGACCGCGATCTCATAGGCCTCGTGCAGGACGAGATCGACGGCGAGCTCGGGCGTCTCCTCCAGCCGGTGATCAGCAGGCAGCCTCGCCGCCTCCTCCATCGCCTGTGCCCAGGCCAGCTTGAATGCGGCGTCGGTGCGCGCCTGGAACAGTGCAAAGCCCCAGGCAAGCCGGATTGCCATGAGCTCGCGCAGCGTATCGTCGCGCCTGCCGTCGAGCGCGGCGCTCCAGCCGATGTAGCGCGCATAGGCCGACCAGCCGCCGAGATCGAACAGCGCCCGCACCAGATAGTCCTCGACCGCACGCTCGGGAATCCCCAGCCGATCGATGATCAGGCCGATCGCCTGCAGCGGGTCGGCCGGCAGCCCGGCGACCGCCTTGCGGAAGCCCGTGAGGCCCATCACCTCGGGATTGCGATCGTAGGCCGCGAGCTTGCGCCAGGCGGCGTAGGGCCTGAGCTTGCGCGCCGGGTTCGGCCAATTCGCCTGCCCCTCGTCGAAATAGCTGGCGCAGAACGCCGAGATCTCGTCGATCATGAACGCGACCAGCGAGACGTAGCGATCGCCTTGGGCGAGCCGGTCGAGCACCTCGGCGACGGTGGCCACCACCGCAGGCGGCGATGACGGCCCGGCCTCTACGCGCGCCTTCTGCATGAGCTGGTCGACATCGAGCCCCGCCGATGGATGAACGCTGAGCGCCTGCGTCAGTGCCGCGTCGTCGATTAGGCCGTCGTCGAGCGCCTGTCGATAGAACGCACGCGGCATCAGCATCCGCGTCCGCACCACGCGCTCGAAGGTGGCGGCGGTCGCGGCGAAGCTCTGCCCGGTGAAGCCGAGGAACGGGTTGACGGCGACGAATTGCTTCAGCGGCCATAGCGGCGCGATACGCTGGCAGGCGCTGTCGATGCGGGCGACGAGCCGTGCATCGGGGCGGGCTTCGACCGGATCGGGTGCAGTCATGGACATCGCGAGGGCGGCCTGGGTCATCATCATCTCGGGATCACGGGTTGGAATTGAAGCGCGAGGTCGCGCCACGCGGCCACAGCGTCAGGACGAGACGGTTGGCGAGCGTGTTGAGGTAGAGTCCGTTGCGCAGATGGACGTAGGCCGCGATCCAGAACGGCGCATCGGCGCGGCGCATCATCTGGTTCTGGAACAGCGTGACCGCCGCGAACGACACCACGACGGCGGCCGCGATCAGCATCGGTACGACGCCGTCGACCGGCCGCGATGCCGGCAAGCTGCCGGCGACGAGCCACGCCATCACCGCCTGCAGCGCGAAGTAGACGACGGCGACGCCGAGAGCTGTGACCGCAGCGCGGGCGACGACGAAGGCGTTCGGCCGCTCGTCGATGGCATTGGCCATCAGATGCACCAGCCCCATCAGCAGCACCGAGCCGAGCGCGATCTGCGCCGGATTGCTGCGCAGGGTCATGCCGAACGCGAACCCGATCGAGAGCGCCAGCCCGATGACGCTGGCGAGCGCCAGGATGAGCCGGGCTGCGTGCGGCTGGCCGCCGGGACTCGGCGTCCACGAGGCGCGGGCGAGGTCGATGATGCTGCCGGACGACAGGAAGGCGTGCGCCTTGTAGAGCGAATGCGCCACGATGTGCAGCAGCGCCGCGGAGAATGCGCCGAGGCCGCATTGCAGCAGCATGAAGCCCATCTGCGCCACCGTGGAATAAGCGAGCTGCACCTTGACCGAGGTCTGCGTCAGCATCACCAGCGAGCCGAACAGCGCGGTGGTGCCGCCGACCACCGCGAGCACATCGAGCGCCGGCGTCGCCAGCAGCAGCACGTCGCTGAGCCGCAACACCAGGAAGCCGCCGGCATTGATGATTCCGGCGTGCAGCAGCGCCGACACCGGCGTCGGCGTCTCCATCACCTCGATCAGCCAGCCATGCAGCGGCAGTTGCGCCGATTTCAGCATCGCGGTCGCGACGATCAGCAGCGCCGCGATGGTGACGAGCGCCGATCCCGCGCCTTCGCCACCGCGGGCCTGCGCGGCAAGGCTTGCGATCTCGAGCGTGCCGAACCGGATGTAGAGCAGCAGCGCCGCCAGCGCGAACATGGCGTCGCCCAGCCGGCTGGCGACGAACTTCTTGCGTGAGGCGCGGATCGCGGCCGGCCGCGTGCCATAGAACAGCAGCAGCTTGCCGAGCGCGAGGCTGGTGGCGATCCAGGCGGCCAGCAGCAGCACGAGGTTGCCCGAGATCAGCAGGGTCAGCACCGCGGCCAGCGTCAGCAGCAGCCAGCGCGTGAACCTGACCTGGCCCGGATCACCGTCGAGATAGTTGCGGCTGTAGCTGATGACGACGAAGCCGATGAAGCCGACCAGCACGATGAGGATCGCGCCGAGCGCATCGAGCTGCAACGACAGCCCGAGTCCATGGGCACCGACCAACGGCGTGCGCCCTGCGCCGAGGATGGCCGCGGCGAGGCTCGCTGCAGCGGTGATGCCGAAGGCGAGCGCGGCGGCGGCGATCGCGCGGCGGGCGACGACCCTGGCGCCGGCGTCTGCGCCGATGATCGCGGCGACACAGAGCGTGAGCGGCGCAAGCGCCGCGAGACAGGGAGGGATCGGGTTCATGACGGCTCGGGCACCGGATTGGATGAGATGACGGCGCCTGCTTAACGGCCGCTGAGCCTTCTTAAAATTTCAATCATTGAACGCGATCGTTATAAAATATAGAACGATGCCATGCCGCACCTGAACTACCATCATTTGCGTTATTTCTGGATCATCGCCGGCGAGGGCAGCATGAGCCGTGCGGCCCGGCGCCTCAACGTCTCGCCCTCCTCGCTGTCGGTGCAGGTCAAGGCGTTGGAGGATCAGCTCGGACAGAAGCTGTTCGACCGCGTCGGCCGCACCCTGCAGCTGACGGAGGCCGGTCGCATTGCGCTCGACTATGCCGGCAGCGTGTTCAAGTCCGGCCACGAGCTGATCGAGACCTTGTCGGGCCTGCGTCCCGGACGGCAGCTGCTGCGGGTCGGCGCAGCGGCGAACCTGTCGCGCAACTTCCAGATCGCGTTCCTGAAGCCGCTGATCGGGCGCGGCGACGTCGAGCTGATCATCCGGACCGGGCTATTCCCTGATCTCTTGGAGCAGCTCGACGCGCACAAGCTCGACCTCGTGCTCGCCAATCATCCGGCGGCGCCGGATACGCGCAGCAGTTTCGAGAACACGCTGATCGACGAGCAGCGCGTCAGCCTCGTCAGCCGCAAGCCGCACAAGCCTGCCCGCTTCCGTTTTCCGCAGGACCTCGCGACAACGCCGGTGATCCTGCCCGGCCGCGGCAGCGCGCTGCGCTCCGCCTTCGATGCGCTGGTCGGCAGCAACGGCATCCGTCCGACCATCGCCGCCGAGGTCGACGACATGGCGATGCTGCGCCTGATGGCGCGCGAGAGCGGCGCCGTGACCGTGGTGCCGTCGATCGTCGTGATCGACGAGCTGCGGTCCGGCGTGCTGGTCGAGCGGGCCCGGTTGAGCGCGCTGAAGGAGCAGTTCTTCGCCGTCAGCCAGCAGCGCCGCTATCCGAACCCGCTGGTGGCCGAGCTGATCGGATCGCGCGGCAAGAAGGCGGGTTGAGCCAACGATGTCGCGCGTGAGCGCAGCGACATGCGAGAAGCCACATCCCGGATATTACTGACGCTCATTCGAGCTACGCGCCTGCCTCGATATCCAGCCCTTTCAGGGCAAGCGGATGTGACGCCGCGCTGTCTCGGCCGCATGGTTCGAGACGCGCCGCAAGCGGCGCTCCTCACCATGAGGTGCTAGATCTCGCCGCGACATCAGCCTCGTCCTGAGGATCCCTGCGGACGTCTCGAAGGACGGCTACCCATTCCGGTCAGGGCCGGAGTCCAATGGCGAGAGACATGCTTCTCGATCGGCGCGCTCGTTCGCAACGTTCGATGGGCGGATCACGATCCGCAAACATTCCTGCACGGATGTCAAACAGCGGCGAGAGACATGGGATCGCACTCTCGCGGCCTGACAGCCCGAGCTTTGCGCCTCATCACCCTCGCCAATGACGGGAGGGCGCAGGGAAGGCCGGACCTCGACTGAGGCCCGTGGCCCCCGTGCGGAAAGAATGCACGGGGCAGGAACCACAGGTCCAGCCGGATGACCCGGCCCTCCCTGCGCGATGGCTTTACGGCTTATACGCGCTCTCCTCGGTGTACCGGGCTTGATAGCCACCGTCGCCCGCGCGCTTCGTCAAGGAAGGCGCAACGAGCTTGACGCCAGCATCGGGGCGCCAGGACCACGCGATTTCGCCGTGCACGACACGTCGTTCGTCGGCATGAAAGATCACGCTGCGACCGCCGCGCCCACCGCATCCAGCTCCCCACGCTCGTGACGACCGCGATACGCCCCTCCTCGCGGAAGCCGGACGACGCGCAGACTACACGAATTCCGAAATTCGTAAATCGAAATATTTTTCGCGGAAGGGCTGGACAGGTTTTGGTGGAGGGTGGTCGTCGGGCAAATCAGGCCATCAGGCGTGACGCCGGACAACGGCGGCACTCGCGCTCGAACTGCGGCGGCTGCAGCACGGCGGACCGGACCTGATAGGCTTTACCTGAGCCGCGCGCACAAGAGAGAAACATCACGACTGCTGCAGCGCACCCGCCTTGATTGTAGCGCGCGTCCATGCTCAACTGCGAGCAGATGACTGCATGGAAGGGCACGCGCCGTTCAACCGGGTACGGCTCAGCTCCTCCTTACTCCATTATTTCCGTACGATCATTCCTGCCTGAATGCGGCATTTGCAAATGCATTTCCAGACGACGCAACATCGCCGATCGATTTTTTTCTTCGGAGAGTTCAATGGCTGAGGAGCAGCCCGATCCATCCCCGTCGCCTGACAGCTCCAATGCACGGCCGCCTTTGGTTACGCAGCAAGCGCCAGATCCCTCCGGCGGCGCCACGGACCCGTCCTCCGCTCAGATACTGGCTGCGATTGAGCAATTGCGAGCGAAAATCAGCGCCCCTCCCGATATGCCGGACCCCTTTAGAGGCCTCGCTCAGTTCGCCTCCAGCGGATTTTTCTTCATCCTGCTTGGATTAGGCCTGCTGTTCATCGCCGCCTACGGCCTCGGCGTCGTCCACACGTCCTTCAGCTTTGTTCTGATCGTGCTCGGCGTCGCCATTCTGCTTTATGGCACCGGCACCCAGGGAATGGCCCGCTTCGAAACCGACGAAAATTCGGCAAAGTACAATGTCGCACTTGCCGGCGGCGCCGGCGTGCTCGCGTTCTGCGTCGCCTTCGGCATCGTTGAATATTACGAGAAGATGCAGATGGCCTTCAACCTGCAGACCAAATACGTCATCGCCGTGCTCAAGCCGAAGAAGGACGGCAGCTCGACCTTCGACAACTACTTCCCCATTTTCGACATCGAAGGCAATCCAGTGCCCGCGATGAAGAACGGCGACAACATATTCGTCTTCGTGCCATTTCGCCAAGCTGTGGGCGATGTCAGGCAGAGGGTGACGTACACGCTGAAGCATACGGACCCAGCTCACCGGCCGGCTCTGCTCACGGAGAAGCTGAAGTCGGAGTTCGAGATCAGGCTGGCAGATGCGCAACCCAGCAATGGAGGATACGACTTTCCGCTGTTTCGCCTCGATCCGCCGATCGACATGGTTTCAAGCGACAAGTCGAACGAAAACGCGAAGAGCGCGGTGAGCGAGGAATCTGCAACCCTTCGTGGGCTCAAGCCCGCTCCCAACACCGAGCCCCCTATCAGTTCCGAACCCGCGAAGCTCATCCCACAATGAACAACCCGCACAGCAGCCCCATTGCACTGCTCCTCTGCCTCCTGGCGATCATCCTGACGACCGTCCGGTCCGACGGCGCGTTCGCGCAAACAGACGATCGCTGCTCCATCTACTTCGTCTCGACGACACCGGAAAAAGGCAATCCCGCGGTCATCCAGGAAGCCTACCTCGCGGACATCAACACCGCGGTGCCCTGCCTGATCCAGGTCATCGAGAGGCTCGGCGGCCAGATCAACAGCCCGGCGGTCGAACCCGACGTCAAGAGCAGACTGCTCACGGCCACCGGCGCGCTCCGAGCGATCATGACCCGGCTCGACAGCGCCAGCAACCTGAACAATTTCATCACCCTGTTCAGGGAGCGCAACAACATCAACGTGATCTCTGCGCTGACCTATGCGGCCCGGAGCGACAACAAGGATCTCCGCCTCAGCTCGACGCTGCTGCTCGGAAACGTCATCGACAATCGCTTCGTCTGCGTACCCTTGACGCAGCTGAACGATCCCGAGTTCATGAAGGCGGCAGAAGCCCCGAGCGGAAGGGCGAACCTTCTGGGCGTCGTTTCAGTCGTCGCGCCATGGGCCTACAAGGAGAATTACGAGAACATCGACAAGACCAGGGACTACATCGGCGGACAGATCGGGCGAGAGGATTCGAGTTCGATGAAGAATACCCTGGCGATTCTCGATAACATTCAGACGCGGCTGAAGTCGCAGACCAACAATTCGAACAAGACCGTGTCACTCAACACACTGGATCGTGCGATCATTCCGAATTGCCGCAAATACGTCCAGGCCTACACGCCGAAACTCACGTCGCCCGAGAATGTCAACTACTAGAAATTCCTGTTGGAGGCCGTTCCGCGCGCGGCGCCCATGGAGCTCGACATGAAGGCTTCTCGCAAAACGTCCGGCGACCGTCGCCGATCTCGTCGCAGCGCTTGGTAGATGATACGGGATCATCCACCGCGCGCAGGCGCGGTCGACATGCGCCTCGTAGCCGTATGCGAGAGAGCGGAGTGATAGGATCAGCTCCCGATTCCCATTCCGAAACGGGAGACAGAGACCCTATCGCCGAGCAGATCGTCAGACCATCCCTGCCGGGCTGATATCGATGCCCTGCTGGATCAGCGCGAGAGAAGCGATGACGCCGGTCAACCCGAACAGGGTCACGAGGCCAAATCCGGAATTGAGCGTGCTGTTCACCAGCAGATATCTTGCCATCATAGTCACGAAGGGCTCCTCCTGTTTGAGATTAGTGAGGAGCACTAGAGAGCCGGTGCGTTACCGGGTGGTTTCCAGAATTGGAAGGATGGTTCCGTGGTGAATGCATCCTTGGAGTCATAACGAGACCGCAGTGAAATTCGCTTAACTTTGATCTTAAATCTGCGTGTGCGGCAACTCCATACCGTCGGCGAGTTGTAGTCTCTCGACCACGCGGCCCAAAGGACCGGTATTTCCAGCATCAACGTTGCGCGAAACAATCTGCACGGGCGCCATCATCGAATGAGTCCGTGTAGGCCGGTCAGCAATACCGCTTGCCCGAGGCCGGACCGCGCGTCCATGAGAGGCCCGCAATCTGCGCGCCCTGCAACGCGCCTCTCACACCACGCCATTCGTCTCGGCTCGCGCCAGCACCGCTTCGATCGTGTCGCGGGTCTTGCCGATATGCGCGGTCATGGCCCTGACCGCGCGCTCGCCATCGCGCGCCAACGCCGCCTCCATCAGTTCGCGATGCTCACCCGCGGCGTCGCGATTGCCGCGATCGGTTTTGCGCGCGAGGTCGAGGTACCGCTCATTATGAGCAAACAGGAGATCGCGCACCCGCAGCATCCATGCGCTGCCGCAGGCCTGGGCCAACGCGACATGGAAGTCGCCATGCGCCGCGGTCCATGCCGGCGAGAAGCTGCCGTCGTCAATCGCAATCGGCGTCGCGACCAGCCGGTGATGCGCGGCGACGATCGCCGTTTCCCATGCGAGATCGCCCTGGGCAATGGCGCGGCGCAGGCACTTGGCCTCGATCTCGATGCGCATGTCGGTGAGATCGTTGAGGTCGGCGACCGACATCGGCGCGACGCGGAAGCCGCGCTGCGGCATCGCGGTCACGAGCCCCTCCGCCGTGAGCCGTGCGAGCGCTTCGCGGATCGCCCCCGTGCTGACCGAGAAGGCCGATCCAAGCTCGCTGATCTTCAGCTTCTCCTCCGGCCGGTAGAGTCCGGAGAGCAGGCCGGCGCGGAGCTGTTCATAGACGGTCTGGGTGGCGCTTCCGGACATGGAATCATCTCGATGGACGTCATTCCATATTACCAGACCGAAAGTAGATTTTCTTAGAAAAGTATATTTTTATTGCCGCAAAGTCGCGCTGCCCCTATGCTTCGGGACACGCCGCCGTCAGCGCGGCCTGTCAGGGAGGTGTCCATGCGAAGCACCATCGCAGCCGCGGGGCTGTTAGCCGTCTCGGCGGTGCTCGGCGCGAGCGCCCGGGCGGAGGATCAACCCGGCATCAGCGCCAGTGAAATCCGGATCGGACAGACCATGCCCTATAGCGGGCCGGTGTCCGCCTTCGGCATTCTCGGCAAGGGCGAGGTCGCCTATTTCAAGATGGTCAACGACCGCGGCGGCATCAACGGCCGCAAGGTCAACCTGCTCTCCCTCGACGACAGCTACGTGCCGCCCAAGACGGTCGAGCAGACGCGCCGGCTGGTCGAGAGCGACGAGGTCGCCTTCATATTTTCCACCATGGGGACCGCGCATAACACCGCCATCGCGAAATATCTGCAGGGCAAGAAGGTGCCGCAGCTGTTCGTGGCCTCCGGCGCCTCGAAGTTCGGCGACCCCGCGCAGTTTCCTCTCGCGCTGATGGGCGTCATGGCGCCGTTCCGCAACGAGGCGCGGATGTATGCACGCTATGCCCTGGAGAGGAAGCCCGACGCGAGCTTCGCGGTGCTGGCGCAGAACGACGATTTCGGCCGCGACTATCTCGCCGGCTTGAAGGACGTGCTCGGCGAGCGCTTCGAGACGGCCGTCACAGCGGCGACCTACGAGCCGACCGAGCCGACGATCGACTCCCAGATCGTGAAGCTGAAATCGACCGGCGCGGATGCGCTGGTAATCGCCGCGACGCCGAAATTCGCCGCGCAGGCGATACGCAAGACCCATGAGATCAACTGGCGCCCGATGACTTTTCTGAGCAACGTCTCGGTGTGGATGTCTTCGGTGATGGAGCCGGCCGGACTGGAGGCCGGCATCGGGATCATCTCGACGGCCTATGTCAAGGACCCGCTCGATCCGGCCTGGGCGGACGATCCCGGTGTGAAGGGATGGCGCGACTACATGGCCAGATACGTACCCGACGGCGACCTCCGCGATTCCAACTACGTCAACGGCTACAACAACGGCATGGTGCTGGAGCACGTGCTGAAGGCGGCCGGGAACGATCTGAGTCGCGACAACATCCTGCGGCAGGCGTTGTCGATCAAGGACCTGGAGTTGCCGATGCTGCTGCCCGGCATCAAGGTCAATACCGGTGAGACCGACCACCTCCCGGTCGAGCAGGTGCAGTTCATGCGCTTCACCGGCAAGCAGTGGGAGCGCTTCGGCGAGGTGCTGTCGACGAAATAGCCAGCGGCGGAACCGATCGGTCACCCCTTACGCAGACCCGGGCCGCGGCGGGCTGTTAGCGTCGCTCGGGCAATCCACCGGCGTTGCGACACCGTGGCCGCACAGGAGTTGACAGGAGCGCGCAACAACGCGACGTACGCGGTTCGCGTTGATGAGCCCTGCGCTCACTGGAACAAAAGTTCCGCAAGATAGTTTCAGTTCGGGAGCGGCCTGCCCTTCTGCGGGGTCCGGCGTAGCAGTTCTTGCGGCAGACGCCATGGTCAGCCGCGCAGAGGGCGAGAGCGGGGAGACATGTGGTGCTGCGAGGGGCATTCCGAATCGTGCGGAGGTTCGGGACCTGGCCCATCTCGGCGTATCTCCTCATTCTCGCGCTCGCGACCTCCATTCCGATCACCGCCTGTGCAGCGTTTCTCGCCTATCACTTCGTTGCGGAGTCCTCGCAATACAGGAAGGTCGAGTACGAGGACCGGCTGCGGCTCATGCGCAACGCGACCGAGCTGCGGGTCGCCAACATCATCGAAGACCTTCAGGTCCTGGCGCTGTCGCCGTCTCTGGCGGATGGACGGTTTACCGAATTCAGGGATCACGCGATCGACGCCGTCAAGCTGATCGGCGGCGTGGCGATTGCCCTGTACGAGCCCAACGGGCAGCAACTCGTGAACACCCGGCTCGACCTCGGCACGCCGCTGCCGAAGCGGGTCGCGTTCGATGCCGAACGCCGCGCGATCGAGACCGGCCGCCCACAAGTGTCCGGCCTACAGAAGGCCGTCGTCGATGGCCAGCCGATCGTCACCATCGCGGTGCCCGTGCGCATTGCGGGGCAGATCCGCTACGCACTGAACGTCGGGCTGTCGCCCCGATACCTGTCGACCCTGCTGGACGACTACGTCACGGCCGGGCTCGTCGGCAGCATCATCGACCAGCAGGGGTTGCTGCTGGCGCGGCGGCCGCTGCTGGACGGCGATGAGCTGATCGGCCAGCCCACCATCCCGGCGGTGAGATCGCATCTTGGCGCGGCATCGGCCTGGTGGATCAAGGCGGTGTCGCGCTCGGGCATCGCCACCTACACCTCGCTGCTGCGGTCCGACCAGAGCGGCTGGACCGTCAACCTCGCCGTGCCGCGCGATGCCATCGACGGCCCGTTGCACCGGACGGTCGAATGGATCGTCGCGCTGACCCTTTTCACCTTCGCGCTCGGCATGGCGCTGGCGCGGCTGCTCGCCCATCGCTTTCTCGCCGAGTTCTCGGACCTGGAGCGCTACGTGTCGGGGCTGCAGGCCGGCGTCGCCCCGCCCAGGGTCGGGCGGATCAGCGAGGTCAACCGCATGAAGAAGGTGCTGTACCGGGTGGGCGGAGAGCTGGCGAGCGCGCTGCGCCAGCAACGCGACCTGCTCGACGAGATCAATCATCGCGTCAAGAACACGCTCGGCACCGTCCAGTCGATCGCGCGCCTGTCGCGCGCGAGCGCCGGCGACATCGATCAGTATGTTGTCGCGTTCGAGGGCCGCATCCTGGCGCTGTCCGAGGCTTATAATCTGCTGACTGAAAACAACTGGGTCGGCGCCGACGTCAGGGCGATCGTCGACCGCACGCTCGCCCCCTATGCCGGCCCCGACCGGCTGACCGTCAGCGGTCCGGGCCTGCTGCTGCCGCCGAAGCTGACGCTGGCGCTGTCGGCAGCCATCCAGGAGCTCAGCACCAACGCCGCCAAATACGGCGCGTTCTCGACGCCGTCGGGAAAGCTGGACATCGCCTGGACCGGCGACGAGAGCGATGTCGTCCGTCTGGTGTGGATCGAGACGGAAGGGCCGCTGGTCCGCAAGCCGACCCGGCGCGGCTTCGGCACAAAGATGATCATGGCCATGTTCGGCTCCGAAGCCGGGTGGTCCGTCGACCTCGACTTCGATCCCCGCGGCCTGCGCTGCACGATGCAGTTTCGCGTCGGAGACGAAGAACGGAACGAGGTGAGATTGACCGGTTGAGCGCGCCATCGCGCACTGAAAGTGTCTGACACAAGCGGCGCGCTCAGGTACATTCTCACGTCGCCATCAGGAGCAGCAGGACCAATGTCGGACGACGATCCGCTCACGCTGAAATTCCGCTGTCCGAAGGAGCTCGAGGGCCTCATTCCCCCCCCGGTGCCGGCGCCGATGGGCGTTCCCGACTGGGTCAAGACGATGCCGGCCACCGCGTTCAGCGCGCTCAACCAGGCCGAGGAGCAGACCGTCAAGCGCTGCCCGCCCTTCATCGACGCGATGACGACGGGCTTTCTCATTCCGCTGATCTGCGATCTCAAGGTCGAGGATGGCGGCATCAGCTGGGACAACGAGCTGCCGCCGGGCGGCGCGATCGACTTCCCGCGCTCGCCGATCAGCTTTCACGACGTCGCGCAGGTCACGGGTTCGCCGCTGTTCGAGGCCGACCGTTTCCTGCTCAAGTTTCACAATCTCTGGACCATCGAGTCGCCCGAGGGCTGGGCCTTGCTGTTCACCCATCCCGTCAACCGCTTCGACCTGCCCTTCACCACGGCGACGGGGCTGGTCGACAGCGATCGCTTTCACGACTCGTTCGTGCACTTTCCCGCGCATTGGCACGACACGGCGTTTCGTGGCGTGATCCCGAGGGGCACGCCGGTCGCGCAATGCATCCCGGTGAAGCGGCAGGCATGGACGATGCAGACCTCGGCCTTCACCGAGGAGGAGGTCGCCGAGATCCACGAGGTGCGCGATGCGCTGAAGCGCGAGACCGGCGTCTATCGCAAGCGGTTCAGGGCTTGAGCGTCCCGTCGGCGCCAAGGAATTTGGCGGCGGCGCTCGGACGGAAGAAGAAGCGGCCGTGCGAGGTCACGGCCATGATGTAGGCCGCACGTGACAGCAGATGCGGACGGCCGCGCACCACCGTGCGCAATGCGGCCTGGGCGCCGTCGCGATCGCCCATCTCGGCAAGGCACATCGCGAGATGGGCGCGGGTCTGGGTGTCCTCGGGCCGCAGCCCGAGCGCGTGGCGGTAGCTACCCGCGGCCTCGGCATAGTCGCCATCGAGGAACTGCACCTGGGCGAGCTCGATCAGGATGTCGGGCCGTCCCGCCGCTGCGTCGCGCGCCGCCAGCAGGTGCGTCCGGGCACGGACGCGATCATTGGCCCGCAGGCAGAGCCGCGCCAGATCGAGCGCGAGGTCGACGTTGTCGGGTGACAGCGTCAGCGCCTCCTCGATGACGGCGATGGCTTCACCGAGCTGTCCGGACTGGGCGAGCCGCCCCGCCAGCTCCTGGAACGCCGGCAGAAAGGGCGGCCGCCGCGCCGCGGTCTTGCGCAGCTGCGCGATGCCGTCCGCTGCGCGCCGGGACTCGCACAAGGCTGCGCCGAGCAGCGTCTCGAGTTCCGGATCGCTGCCGCGGAGCACAGCCTTCTCCAGCGGCGCAACCGCCTCGCTCGCGCGCTGCTGGCCGAGCAGCGCATGGGCGAACACCAGGAGCGCAGGCCGATCGGCCTTGGCTGTGCGCAGGATCGAGACGGCGATCTGCTCGGCGCGGGCGAACTGCCGCGCACGCAGCGCGTGGATCGCCTCCTGCAGTGCCTGCGCCTGCAATCTGTTCTGCGCCTTGCTCACAACCAGCCGTCACGACACGTGGGGAGCGATAGCTCTAGCCCGCAAGGCCCAGGGGTGTCCAGCAGACGGCGCGAAGGCTCAGCCGAACAGCGGCGTGCCCGGCACGAAGGCGTCGAACGCGGCCCAGAACTGCGAACGGTAGCGGTCCTGCTCCTGCAGGATCTCGTGCTTGGCGCCGGCGATGACGAGATGCGAGCCGGCGCGCAGATGATAGGCGAACTCCTCGATCGCCGCCGTCGACACCACCGTGTCGCTGGAGGCCGCCAGCATCAGGATCGGCTGGCGGATCTGCGACGGATAGCTCATGCCGCGAAAGGTCATCATCGCGGAGAATGCCGCGTCCGCCCATGCGACCGTGGGCGAGGCGATGCCGAGCGTCGGATCTTCTTCGAGGATCGCGGCGTTGCGGGCATAGCGGACGGGATCCGAGGTCAACGGATTGTTGACGAAGGGCGCGAGCCCGCTGATCTCGTCGTTGCCGCCCGGCACATAGCGGCCGCCCTGCCCGGCGATGCGCATCGCCCGCAGCAACAGCCGCGCCGGCAGCGAGGTGCGGCTGCCCGGCAGGTCGATCATCGGCGCCGACAGCACGACGCGGTCGAACCAGCGCTTGCCGGAATGCGCGAGCCGCAGCAGCACCGTGCCGCCCATCGAATGCGCCAGCGCGAAGTAAGGCGGCGGACAGTCCGGCAGCACCACCTGGGTGACGAAGGTCTCGACATCGATCTCGTAGTCGGAGAACGAGCGCACATAGCCCTTGCGCGTGTCGCGCAGCCGCCGCGACGAATGGCCCTGGCCGCGCCAGTCGATGATGGCGACCGCAAAGCCGCGGTCGCGCAGGTCGCGCACGGTCTCGAAATACTTCTCGATCGACTCGCTGCGGCCGGTGAACACACAGACCGTGCCCTTGCGCCCGGCCGGCGGGGCCCAGCGCGCAAAGCGCAGCTCGGCACCATCGGGAGTCTTGATGGTGCCGGCGGTGACGTCTTCGGGGACGGGATTGGCGGGAATCGAGACGAGCGTCATGAGGCGCCCATCGAATAGGTGAAAGGCAGCGGGAATCAAGGGGTGGAACGGCAAAAAGAGCAGGTCATGGACGCTCTTGAACGTCGAAACGTCTGACCCATATCGAGATTGTGCAGGCCGCATCAGGCTGCACGACAGCCCGGCCCGATGGCGGGCGGGTTAGCCAACAGTCGCTCAATGGAGGACTTCGACCATGCGTACCTATGATCTCACCCCGTTCTATCGTTCCACCGTCGGTTTCGACCGTCTGTTCTCGCTGCTCGACCAGGCGACCGCCGAGCCCAGCCCCGGCTATCCGCCCTACAATATCGAGCGCACCGGTGAGAACGCCTACCGCATCACCGTCGCCGTCTCCGGCTTTGGCAAGGATGAGCTCTCCCTCGTCGCGAAGGAAAACACGCTGACGATCAAGGGCGAGAAGGCCGCCAACGAGAACGGCAAGGCGAAGGCCGAGTTGCTCTATCGCGGCATCGCCGCCCGTGCGTTCGAGCGCTCGTTCCAGCTTGCCGACCACGTGGTGGTGAAGAATGCCAGCCTCGAGAACGGCCTGCTCCATGTCGACCTCGTGCGCGAGATTCCGGAAGCGAAGAAGCCCCGTTCGATTCCGATCTCGACCTCGGCGCAGGCGTCCGAGCAGCCGGTGATCGAAGGATCGGCCGAGAAGGCCGCCGCCTAACCGGCATACGCACTTTGGGAATGCCAACGCCCCGGACAACCGGGGCGTTTTTTTTGTGCGTGCTGCAGTGCAATCAAACGATCGTGACCCGCGGTAACGGCCTGCGCCCTGCCCGCGAAGACGCCAGTGATCACCTCATCCTCCCGAACACTGGAGCCCTCGCCATGAACGTCTTTCGCACCCTCTCGCTCGTTGCAGCCCTGACGGCCTTGGCCGGCCCTGCCCTGGCGCAGCCCGCCCCGCCGCCCAAGGTCCACAACGTCGTGCTGGTGCACGGCGCCTGGGCCGATGGCTCGAGCTGGGCCAAGGTCATCCCCTATTTGCAGGCTGCCGGCCTCAAGGTCACGGCCGTGCAGAATCCGCTGACCTCGCTTGCGGACTCCGCGGCCGCCACCCGCCGCGCGCTGGCGGAGCAGGATGGGCCGGCCGTGCTGGTCGGCCATTCCTGGGGCGGCACGGTCGTGAGCGAGGTCGGCACCGATCCGAAGGTCAGCGCGCTGGTCTATATCGCGGCCCGCGGGCCCGATGCGGGCGAGGACTTCGTCAAGCTCGCCGGCCAATATCCGACACCGCCGGCGCGCGCCGGCATCGTCGATCATGACGGTGAGACCAAGCTCAACGAGGAAGCCTTCCTCAAGTACTTCGCCAATGGCGTCGATGCGACGACGGCGAAGGCTCTCTATGCGGTGCAGTGGCCGACCGCGGCGACGATCTTCGCCAACCGCACCACACAGGCAGCGTGGCACGACAAGCCTTCCTTCTACGCAGTGTCGAAGCAGGACAAGACCATCGATCCGGATTTCGAGCGCTTCCTGGCCAGCCGCATGCACGCCACCACGATCGAGCTCGATGCCGGGCACCTGTCGCTGGTGTCGCATCCGAAGGAGGTTGCGGATCTGATCCTGAAGGCCGCCGGGCAGCACGAGTGATGCGACAGACGACAGATGGTGCCGGACTCGTCCCCGGGCCCAACAAGTAACGCTGTCATGCTCGCGATAGGAGGCTGCTGCGTCAGGACCGCGACGTGACCCGCCGCACTCTGGCGAAATCATGCTGCATGTGTCGAGTCATCCATCGTCGTGCGATGGCAACGCCGAGAGCCAGCGGTGGCGGTGCTTGCACAAGCTCGCCGACGACGGCGGGGTCGGTGACGGAGGGGGTCGGGTGCGTATCATTTGGCAGGTTTGCCCCGCGCCTCGCCAGATCGCGGTGGCTTAACGATGAAGTCACGCGGCGATCTGGTACAGGGGAGACCCCGGAGGCCGCCTGCCTCCGGGGTCTGACAATGGTCCCCGTCACGCAGGCTGCGACAGCTCCGGGCCGGTGAAGGATGCATTGCGCCGGGCCGCGCGCTTTTGTTTCAGGCAACCGTTGCCGAACGTGCCCCAGGAGGCCGGGTTGTTCTTGCCGCAGCGCCAGGTGAGGCCTGCCGTCTGCACCGGAGCGCCGATCGTATCGAACGGAGCGGCGGACGGGACGGTCGCGTGGGCGGCGGTAACCAGGAACGTGGCAGAGATTGCCGCGGCGAAAGCGGAAACACGATTGAGGGAAATGCGCTTCATGGGAATAACTCCTTTTGGGGTGCAATGAAATTTACGGATGCCCTTCATCTGACTGGCAAATATTCGTTCCATCGCGCCGGCCTCGGGTTCACCGTCAGACCGCAACCGTGACCATTCGCCACACTCGAGACGCGAATATTAGCTCAGCCACAACCCCGCGCGCCCGCGAGGAGAGGTGCACCTCTGTTGCTGGATCAGATCGACCTGATCTCATCTGCACGCCGACGCGCCCGCCGAACTGGCCATCGTCGGAGCGGATGCCGGCCTGCGAAGGCGCCGCCCCGGGGGACCGGGGCGTTTTTGTGCGGAAGGATTGGAATGCTCTGATGCTCCGCAGCCGCTCCAAACACAATGTCATGCCCGCGAAGGCGGGCATCCAGTACGCCGAGGCGGTGGTGATGAGCCGAGATGCCGGTGGCTACTGGATCGCCCCGTCAAGCCGGGCGACGACAGGTGTGGTTGGGGTGACAGCACGGCAGAACCTCTGAACGGCTTAGTCCAGCCCCTGAGCCGGCGGCATCTTTGCCGTCGGCAAGATCTGCGGCGCCGGCTTCGCAGCCGGTGGGGGCACGGAGGCGGTCGTCTGCGGTGTGGCCGCGGCCGATTGGACAGGCTTTGCGTCGGCCGGCTTCGCCTCCGATGCTTTCGCTTCCGGTGCCTTCGCCTCCGGTGCCTTGGCCTCAACCGGCTTGGCCTCAACCGCTTTCGGCTGCTCCGCCTTGGCCTCGACCGGCTTCGTCTCGACGGGCTTCACGTCGACAGGCTTTACGTCGACAGGCTTGGCCTCGGCCGGCTTGATGTCCGCGGGCCGGGGCGCAACCGGCTTGGCCGCCTCGGCCGGTTTCGGATTGAGCGCGGCGGTCTGCGGCGCGGGCGCCACCGGCCGGGCGGCGGGTGTCGGCACCTTCGGCAGCTGGGCCGGCATCGCATTGGCCACCCGGGGCGTGGCAGGCATCGGGGGCACCAGGCGCGGATCGGCCCGGATCACGCTCGGCGGCGGCAGACGATCGAGGCCGCCGCGCGGCGCCGGCTCGTAGCGCATCCGCTCATAGTCGTCGCCCCATTGGGATGCCGGCACGAAGCGCAGGATGCGGCCGGAGCGGGCATCGACGACGAGCTTGCCGTCCTCGCCCTCGCGGTCGAGCACCGCCACGACATAGACATTGCCGCGCTGGCGCGGCGCGCCGAGCGGCGAAAAGCCGTTGTCGCGCAGGATCGCATAGACCTCATGCACCGGCAGGAAGGCCGGCGCGTAGCCATAGTCCGGCTGGTAGCCGTCTCGATAGCCATCCTGGCGGTACACCGGCGCCGGCGGCACATAGCGCTCGTCGCGGTAGCCGTAGTCAGGGCCCGGCCGGTAGCCGTAGCGCGGCGGCGGCGCGGGCACGACGGCCGGCGGCGGCAGATCCGGATAAGGCGCATCGAAATCGGAGACCGCCGTATAGGGCGCGCGGATGCCCGACGGCGGCAGCGGCTCGGCCTGCGCGGCAAATGCCGCGATCAAAGAGGCTGAGACGGCTCCAACTAGCAACTTCATGGCTCAAAGCTCCTGCATGCCCCCGCACGTGAAGCTGTTCGCTTCTTCTCAAGTGTCGCGGAAGTTCTGCCGTGATTCCGGCGGTCCTGGGTCGGAGAGGGGGCGGGATCGAGGCGTTGGATTTCAAAATCGCGCGCAACGCGTGATCGGCAGGCGCCGGTGCGGCGTTCCCAGCCGGAAGATTTGCCGGGGTTTATGGCCTGGAGAGCGGCTTGGCCGAAGGACTCGGACGCGCTTGTGTGATAGGTTAAAGTTTGGCATCTTGCGTTTTAGGACAGAAATGCTGTCTAAAATTTCGTTGCAAAGGTGACCGAGACTTTGCAATGATGTTACGGCGCCCAATCACGTTACGACATGGGGCGCTGCGACATGAACAGGCCGTGATCGTCCAGAGGGGACTTAGTCCCCCGGACCCTGGCCTGAATTCTGCAAATGCGGCTCGCTGAGAAGGACGAGCGTTGGTTCCGGAGAGGGGCCGCGCAGCGCCCGGGGTGCGCCGGACTGTACCGGACTGTGGTGAAGGCCCTGACCAATAATTGATGGGGACGGATATGAGCGGATCGAAGGTCGAGCACGGAAAGTTGGGCGGCGCGGTGCAGGCTGTGGATTCGCGTGAAAAACCGGCCGAGATCACCCGCGAGCTGCATACGTGGCGCCCCGAAGCCGAGGGCCTCTATGACCCCTCGCAGGAGAAGGATTCCTGCGGCGTCGGCTTCATCGCCAACATCAAGGGCCAGAAGTCGCATCAGATCGTCTCCGACGCGCTGAACATCCTGTGCAATCTCGAGCACCGCGGCGCCGTCGGCGCCGATCCGCGCTTCGGCGACGGCGCCGGCATCCTGGTGCAGATCCCGCACGCCTTCTTCTCGCGCAAGGCGAAGGAGCTCGGCTTCACCCTGCCCGCCCCCGGCGAATATGCCATCGGCGCGCTGTTCATGCCGCGCGACGAAGCGTGGCGGAACGTCATCAAGAGCATCATCGCCGACCAGATCGAGGACGAAGGCCTGGTGCTGCTCGGCTGGCGCGACGTGCCGACCGACAACTCCTCGCTCGGCGTCACCGTGAAGCCGACCGAGCCGCGCACCATGCAGGTGTTCATCGGCCGCAACGGCGCCGCCAAGACCGAGGACGAGTTCGAGCGCAAGCTCTACATCCTCAGAAAGTCGATCTCGCAGGCGATCTACCAACGGCGCGACCGCGGCATGTCGGGCTATTACCCGTGCTCGCTGTCGTGCCGGACCGTGATCTACAAGGGCATGTTCCTGGCCGACCAGCTCGGCAAGTACTACGCCGATCTGCACGAGCCGGACTTCGAGAGCGCGCTGGCGCTGGTGCACCAGCGCTTCTCGACCAACACCTTCCCGACCTGGTCGCTGGCGCATCCGTACCGAATGATCGCGCATAACGGCGAGATCAACACCTTGCGCGGCAACGTCAACTGGATGGCGGCGCGGCAGGCCTCGGTGTCGTCGGAGCTGTTCGGCAAGGACATCAGCCGCCTCTGGCCGATCTCCTATGAAGGCCAGTCCGACACCGCCTGCTTCGACAACGCGCTCGAATTCCTGGTGCAGGGCGGCTACTCGCTGCCGCACGCGGTCATGATGATGATCCCGGAGGCGTGGGCCGGCAATCCGCTGATGAGCGAGGAGCGCCGTTCGTTCTACGAATATCACGCCGCGCTGATGGAGCCGTGGGACGGCCCGGCTGCGATCGCCTTCACCGACGGCCGCCAGATCGGCGCCACGCTCGACCGCAACGGCCTGCGGCCGGCGCGCTATCTCGTCACCAAGGACGACCGCATCGTGATGGCGTCCGAGATGGGCGTGCTGAAGATTCCGGAGGACCAGATCGTCACCAAGTGGCGGCTGCAGCCCGGCAAGATGCTGCTGGTCGATCTCGAGCAGGGCCGCCTGATTCCCGACGACGAGATCAAGGCACAGCTGGCCGCCAGCCATCCGTACACCGAGTGGCTCGGCCGCACCCAGATCCAGGTCGAGAAGCTGCCGGACGTGGCGACCAAGGGCGCGCGCACAAACCTGCCGCTGCTCGATCGCCAGCAGGCGTTCGGCTACAGCCAGGAAGACATCAGCCTCTTGATGACGCCGATGGCTGCGACCGGCGAGGAAGCCATGGGCTCGATGGGCAACGACGCGCCGATCTCGGCGCTGTCGGACAAGCCCAAGCTCCTGTTCACCTACTTCAAGCAGAACTTCGCCCAGGTCACCAACCCGCCGATCGATCCGATCCGCGAGGAGCTGGTGATGAGCCTGGTCTCGATCATCGGTCCCCGGCCGAACCTGTTCGACCTCGAAGGCGTCGCCTCGACCAAGCGGCTCGAAGTGCATCAGCCGATCCTGACCGATGCGGACCTGGAGAAGATCCGCTCGATCTCGGAGGTCTCCGACAGCCACTTCGTCTCGCGCACGCTCGATACCACCTTCGATGCGAGCCTGGGCGCGGCCGGCTTCGAGCAGGTGCTCGACGATCTCTGCGGCCGCGCCGAGGCCGCGGTGCGCGAGGGCGTCAACATCATCATCCTGTCCGACCGCATGGTCTCTGCCGACCGGATTCCGATCCCGTCGCTGCTCGCCTGCGCCGCCGTGCATCATCACCTGATCCGCACCGGCCTGCGCACCTCCGTCGGTCTGGTCGTCGAGTCCGGTGAGCCGCGCGAGGTGCATCACTTCGCGTGCCTGGCCGGTTACGGCGCCGAGGCGATCAACCCCTATCTGGCCTTCGAGACCATCGTCGCGCTGAAGGACAAGCTGCCGGGTGCGCTGAGCGACTACGAGGTCGTCAAGCGCTACATCAAGTCGATCGGCAAGGGCCTGCTCAAGGTCATGTCGAAGATGGGCATCTCGACCTACCAGTCCTATTGCGGCGCGCAGATCTTCGACGCGGTCGGCCTGCGCGGCGAGTTCGTGCAGAAGTTCTTCTACGGCACCCATACCCGGATCGAAGGCGTCGGCCTTGCCGAGATCGCCGAGGAGACCACGCGCCGCCATCGCGATGCGTTCGGCGACGCGCTGGTCTACAAGACTGCGCTCGACGTCGGCGGCGAATATGCCTTCCGCACCCGCGGCGAGGACCACGCCTGGACCGCGGAGTCGGTCGCGACGCTGCAGCATGCGGTGCGCGGCAATTCGCAGGAGCGCTATCAGGCGTTCGCCAAGCTGCTCAACGAGCAGTCCGAGCGGCTCCTGACCTTGCGCGGCCTGTTCCGGATCAGGTCGGCCGAGGACGACAAGCGCAAGCCCGTGCCGCTCGACCAGGTCGAGCCCGCCAAGGACATCGTCAAGCGCTTCGCCACCGGTGCGATGTCGTTCGGCTCGATCTCGCGCGAGGCGCACACCACGCTCGCGATCGCCATGAACCGGATCGGAGGCAAGTCGAACACCGGTGAAGGCGGCGAGGAAGCCGATCGCTTCAAGCCGCTGCCGAACGGCGATTCCATGCGCTCGGCGATCAAGCAGGTCGCCTCGGGCCGGTTCGGCGTGACGACGGAGTATCTCGTCAACTCCGACATGATGCAGATCAAGATGGCGCAGGGGGCCAAGCCCGGCGAAGGCGGCCAATTGCCCGGCCATAAGGTCGACGCCACCATCGCTCGCGTGCGCCACTCCACGCCGGGTGTGGGCCTGATCTCGCCGCCGCCGCATCACGACATCTACTCGATCGAGGATCTCGCGCAGCTGATCTACGACCTGAAGAACGTCAATCCCGACGGTCAGGTCTCGGTCAAGCTGGTGTCCGAGATCGGCGTCGGCACTGTCGCGGCCGGTGTCGCCAAGGCGCGCGCCGACCATGTCACGATTGCGGGTTATGAGGGCGGCACCGGTGCCTCTCCCCTCACCTCGATCAAGCATGCGGGCTCGCCGTGGGAAATCGGCCTTGCCGAAACCCACCAGACCCTGGTGCGCGAGCGGCTGCGCAGCCGCATCGTGGTCCAAGTCGACGGCGGCTTCCGCACCGGACGTGACGTCGTCATCGGTGCCCTGCTCGGCGCCGACGAGTTCGGCTTCGCCACCGCGCCCCTGATCGCGGCCGGCTGCATCATGATGCGCAAGTGCCACCTCAACACCTGTCCCGTGGGCGTCGCGACCCAGGACCCGGTACTGCGCAAGCGCTTCACCGGCCAGCCCGAGCACGTCATCAACTACTTCTTCTTCGTCGCCGAAGAAGTCCGCGAGATCATGGCTGCTCTCGGCTACCGCTCGTTCGACGAGATGGTCGGCCAGACCCAGATGCTCGACCAGTCCAGGCTGGTGGCGCATTGGAAGGCCCGTGGCCTCGACTTTTCCAAGTTGTTCGTGAAGCAGAAGGCGGAGCCGGGCCAGAAGATCCATCACGCCGAGCAGCAGAACCATCATCTCGAAGCCGTGCTCGACCGCACGCTGATCGATCAGGCCAGACCCGCGCTCGATCGCGGCGCGCCGGTCAAGATCGAGGCCGAGATCAACAACACCGACCGTTCGGCGGGCGCGATGCTCTCGGGCGCGGTGGCCAAGATCTACGGCCATGCCGGCCTGCCGCAGGACACGATCCATGTCAGCCTGAAGGGCACGTCGGGACAGGCCTTCGGCGCCTGGCTGGCGCACGGCGTGACCTTCGAGCTCGAAGGCGAAGGCAACGACTATGTCGGCAAGGGCCTGTCCGGCGGCCGCATCATCATCAAGCCGCCGCGCAACTCCGGCATCGTGCCGGAGGAATCGATCATCGTCGGCAACACCGTGATGTATGGCGCCATCTCCGGCGAGTGCTACTTCCGGGGCATCGCCGGTGAGCGCTTCGCGGTCCGCAACTCGGGTGCGGTCGCCGTGGTCGAGGGCGCGGGCGACCATTGCTGCGAATACATGACCGGCGGCATCGTCGTCGTGCTCGGCAAGACCGGGCGCAACTTCGCCGCGGGCATGTCGGGCGGCGTCGCCTATGTGCTCGACGAGGCCGGCGACTTCGACAAGCATTGCAACATGGCGATGGTCGAGCTCGAGCCGGTGCTGTCGGAGGAGATGATCGCGGAGGACACCTATCACCAGATGGGTGATCTCGAGGCGCATGGCCGGGTCGACGTGTTCAAGAACCTGCTGGCCTCGGACATCGAGCGCCTGCACGTCCTGATCTCGCGTCACGCCAAGGCCACTGGCTCCAAGCGCGCCGCCGACATCCTGGCGAACTGGAAGGACTATGCGTCGAAGTTCCGCAAGGTGATGCCGGTGGAGTACCGCCGGGCCCTGAAGGAGCTCGCGGCCAACGCCGACGCCGAGCCGAAGATCGCGATCGGGGCTTGAGGCGCACGGCACTAACCAAGGACGTCATTGCGAGCGCAGCGACTTGTCCGCCGAAGCCCCTAGGGCGTAGGCGGAAGCAATCCAGGGCCATGAAGAAAGTCTGGATTGCTTCGTCGCCTCCGGCTCCTCGCAATGACGGAATGAAGCAGACGGGCCTCGCCCTTCGAGACGCGGCGCAAGCGCCGCTCCTCAGGGTGAGGAGAAGCAGGAAACTAAACCCTCGTGGTGAGGAGGCGCGCAGGCGCCGTCTCGAACCGTGAGGCCCGAGCAGTCAGGGACGTCACAGGTCATGGGCAAGGTCACAGGTTTTCTCGAAATCGAGCGGCACGATCGCAAGTACGCGCCGGTTGCCGAACGGCTGAAGAACTTCAACGAATTCGTGGTGCCGCTCTCCGAGAAGGAGCTGCGCGACCAGGCGGCGCGCTGCATGAACTGCGGCATTCCCTACTGCCACGGCACCGGCTCGGCCGCGCCGGGCACGCCAGGCTGCCCGGTCAACAACCAGATCCCGGACTGGAACGACCTGATCTACAACGGCAACTGGGAAGAGGCGTCGCGCAACCTGCACTCGACCAACAACTTCCCGGAATTCACGGGGCGCATCTGCCCGGCCCCGTGCGAGGCGTCGTGCACGCTGAACATCGACGACAATCCGGTGACCATCAAGACGATCGAATGCGCCATCGTCGACAAGGCCTTCGAGCAGGGCTGGATCAAGCCCGAGCCGGCCGCCGTCAAGACCGGCAAGAAGATCGCGGTCGTCGGCGCCGGCCCGGCCGGCATGGCCTGCGCGCAGCAGCTCGCGCGCGCCGGTCATGACGTTCATGTCTTTGAGAAGAACGCCAAGGCCGGCGGTCTGCTGCGCTACGGCATTCCCGACTTCAAGATGGAGAAGGGCATCATCGACCGCCGCGTCGGGCAGATGGAGGGCGAAGGCATCACCTTCCATTACGGCGTCAACGTCGGCGGCAAGGACGGTTTGGACACCAAGAGCCTGCTGAAGGACTACGATGCCGTCGCGCTGACCGGCGGCGCGGAAGCGCCGCGCGACCTGCCGATCCCCGGCCGCGATCTCGCCGGCATCCACTACGCGATGGACTTCCTGCCGCAGCAGAACCGCCGCGTGGGCAATGAGCCTGTGAACGCCACCGAGATCCTCGCCGGCGGCAAGCATGTCGTCGTGATCGGCGGCGGCGACACCGGCAGCGACTGTATCGGCACCTCGCTGCGCCAGGGCGCCAAGTCCGTCACCCAGCTCGAGATCATGCCGGCGCCGCCGGAGCGCGAGAACAAGGCGCTGACCTGGCCGAACTGGCCGCTGAAGATGCGGACGTCGTCGAGCCAGGCCGAGGGCGCCGTGCGCGAGTTCGCGGTGCTGACGCAGAAGTTCGAGGGCGAGAACGGCGCCGTCAAGACGCTGCATTGCGTGCGCGTCGATGGCCAGTTCAAGCCGATCCCGGGCACCGAGTTCGCGCTCGCCGCCGATCTGGTGCTGCTGGCGATGGGCTTCGTGCATCCGGTGCACGAAGGCCTGCTCAAGAGCCTCGGCGTCGACCTCGACCCGCGCGGCAACGTCAAGGCCAATTTGACGGACTACCAGACCTCGCTGCCGAAGGTGTTCTCCGCCGGCGACATGCGCCGCGGCCAGTCGCTGGTGGTGTGGGCCATCCGCGAGGGCCGCCTCTGCGCCCAGGCGGTCGACAAGTTCCTGATGGGCAAGACCGAGCTGCCGCGCTGAGCGGCGTGAATACTAGTTGGACTCCACCTCTCGCCGCGATGTCGGTGCACTCCTCTCCCCCTTGCGGGGAGGGGTCGGGGGTGGGGGTCTCCGGGCGCTGAACGGCGTAAAATTCGTCGGTCGCCTGAACTGGCGTGCGGCAATCGCAGCTCTCGCGGACGCTCTCTATCTTAGCTACGTCCGTCATCGCGAGCGCAGCGAAGCAATCCAGGGCCAAGCAAGCGACTCTGGATTGCTTCGCTGCGCTCGCAATGACGCGGTGAGGAAGTAGACTCCAATAAGCGGTTCGCCCGCGGAGCTATGGCTTAGCTCTCATCACGTAGAGCGCGACTCGTGGACCCCCACCCCCGACCCCTCCCCGCAAGGGGGAGGGGAGCGCACCGTCTGTGGGGTCAAGATCGCGTCCAGTCGGCAGAGCGTGAAACAAAAAAGGGGTGGGGGCTTCGTCGACATGAATCCCCGCACGGCCTGAAGTGGCAGGTCAGGTCGACGTTCCATGATCGATCGGATGAGCGTCGAAGCGTCAGAGTCGACGGTTCACCGTGAAGCCCCCACCCGTCCTGGCCATCAGGCCAGCTCGGATGAGCCGCGGCTCGCGCGGCTCTGATGTCAGGCGGGATGAGGCCGCATGCAGCGACAGCGGCCCGGCTCTGCAGCGGGCGTGCCCTCAAGGATTGCGCGCGCCGCGAGCATCACGATGTCAGTCATGGTTGACGGTCCCCAACGTTCGACGGCAGGACGCCGCGAGCCCCCTTGGTTCCCGCAACCTAAAGCTGCGACTCTTAAGATAAGCACAATGGCCGCACCGACATTCCATTCAAATGCAGTTCGCACGTGATGATGTCTGCGCTGAGAACGCGAACACACGAATTGGCTCGCGCAATCCGCGAATGATCAGGCCTTGGTACGTGCCCAGATGTCTTCGACCGGCACCGGTGGCGTCACCCGGAATATCTCGTCGATGACGCGGCCGAGCTCGGCGGCGCTCTCGATCACGCGCTCCTCGATGAGCTCGCCATCGCGTGCCTCCACGATGGAGCGGCGATTGACCAGCTTGTGGCGCACGCCGCGCGACACACGCTCCATCGTCAGCGTGTGCGTGGCCGGCACATTCGGGCTGGTCGACGTGTACCAGCTGCCGAGCACGTAGTCGGCATGGATCTGCGGCACCAGGTCGAACGCGTACATCATGCGCCAGCCCGCCGGCTGTTTCGCGCTGATCGTGGTGAGCCCGTTCCAGGTGCCGATGCGAAAGGTGCCCATCGCCGTCTGCTGCTCGAGCCCGATCTCGAGGCTGATCGGCGCATCCATCATGCAGATGCCGAAGCCGACATCGACGAGATGCGGCCGCCCATCGACCTCGACCAGCAGCATCATGTGCTGGCGCGGCCCGAGCGGATCGTCAGGTGCGGAGCGCCAACGCACGCGCCCCGTGAGGCCGGTGACCTCGAAGCCGACCGCTTCCAGCGCCGCCTGGAACAGCACGTTCTGCTCGAAGCAGTAGCCGCCGCGCCGGCTGAGCACGAGCTTCTGCTGCACCGAGGGCAGATCGACATGGACGGGACGTCCCATGAGCGGATCGAGCGCCTCGAACGGGATCGCGTCGACATGCGCGGCCTGCAACGCGGTCAGTGTCGACAGGTCAGGCGCCAGCGGCCCCTGATAGCCGATGCGCGCGAGATAAGAATCCAGCCGAAGCGCGTCCTGCATCCTGGTCAGTCCCCGATCCGCGCCCAGACGTCTTCCACAGGCACGGGCAGCGTCACGCCGAACAACTCGTCGATCACGCTGCGCAATGCCGCGGGCGTCTCGATGATCTGTTCGCTCCTGACCTCGCCGTCGCGCGCCTCGATGACGAGGCGGCGATTGACCAGCTTGTAGCGCGCCTCCGGCGTCAACCGCTCCAGGATCAGCACCGAGGTGAACGGTGTCAACGGGCTGGTCGAGGTGAACCAGTTGCCGAGCATGTAGTCGGCATGGATCTGCGGCACGAGGTCGAACGCATACATCGTGCGCCAGCCGGCCGGCTGCTTCGCCGCGAGCCAATGAAGCCCGTCAGCCTGCGTCAGGCGGAACGTGCCCATCGCGGTCGGCTGCTCGATGTCGGGCACCATCTGCAGCGGCGTATCGAGCAGGCAGGAGCCGAATCCGACATCGGCGAGATGAGGCCCCTCGGGCAGGTCGACCTTGAGCATCATGTGCGTGCGCGGCGTCAGCGGCGCGACCGCATCGAGCCGCCAGCGCACCCGCGCCGAGAGCGGCGTGACGGCGAAGCCGATCGTCTCGAGCGCCGCCTTCAGCAGCGCATTCTGCTCGAAGCAATAGCCGCCGCGGCGGCCGTCGACGATCTTGGCCTGCACCGATGCGAGATCGATGTTCACGGGGCGGCCGAGCAGCGGATCCAGCCCCTCGAACGCGATCGCGTCGACATGCGCGGCCTGCAATCCGGCCAGCGTTTCGAACGTCGGCGTCAGCGGCCCGCGATAACCGATGCGCGCGAGATATTTGTCGAGATCGAATTGGTCAGGCATTGCCCCGCCTTTGGGTCATTCCAGGAGCCATACCACGATGGATCGGAGGCAGACAGTCGTACATCAACATGGTGGCCCTGCCCTGCCGCTCATTCCACCTGCTTGCTCCAGCGGTCGGCGAAACGATGCAGCGGCAGGAAATTCTCCAGCAGCTCCCGCCCGAGCGGCGTCAACCCATAGCCATCGTCCCCAAGTTCGAGGAAGCCGGCCCCGCGCAGTTCGTCCAGCCGGGTCTGCAGCACGGTCGGAGACACATCATCGCAGGCGGCGCGAAGTGCGCGCGACGTGAGCGCGCCGGCGCGCAGCTCCCACAGGATGCGCAGCGACCAGCGCCGGCCGAGCAGATCGAGTAGCACCATGATCGGCCGGCCCGTGCGCGACCCGCGCACCCGAGGAGGCTTGGTGGAGCGCGACATTTCGTGATCTCCCGGGCGTTGTAAAGCGCTACGGAAAGCGTAGCATGCTGCTACGTTATATGTAGCACACCGGCCGAAAGGACGTCATCATGCCACGCATTGCGGCTCTGCAGCCGCCCTACGCACCCGACATTCAAGCCCAGTTCGATCAGATCATGCGCGGCGCGCCGCCCTTGATGCTGTTCCGCGTCATGGCCGGCCACACGCGCGCCTGGGACAAATTCCGCAGCGGCAGCCTGCTGGATCGCGGTCCGCTATCGCTGCGCGTCCGCGAGATCGTCATCGACCGCACCTGCGCGCTCAATTCCTGCGAATATGAATGGGGCGTCCATGTCGCAACCTTCGCAGCCGCAGCCGCCCTGACGCCGCAACAGATCGACGCCACGGTGCTGGACCCGGCGGATGCGCCATGCTGGTCGGAGCAGGAGCAGGTGCTGATCGCAGCGGTGGACGCGCTGCATGCCCGTGCCAGCCTCGAAGAGACCGAGTTTGCACGCTTGAGGGCCTGCTACACGGAAGACCAGGTGCTGGAGATCATCCTGCTGTGCGGCTTCTACCGCACGGTCTCCTGCCTTGCCAACGCGCTTGGATTGCCCCTGGAGCCACGCGCCGCACGCTTCCCGCGATCGGCCGCGGCGATCTAGAAGATCACGCCACCCCTGCCCGCAACAGGTCGTGCATGTGCAGGATGCCGACCGGCTTGGCGCCGTCGGTCACGATCAGGGTCGTGATCTTGGCGGAGTTCAGGATCTCCAGCGCCTCGGAGGCGAGCGCCTCGCGGCGGACGGTGCGCGGGTTCGCGGTCATGATCTCGTCGACCGATGCGGACAAGAGATCGGCGCGCATTTTCCGCCGGAGATCGCCGTCGGTGATGATGCCCGCGACATGGCCGCGGCCGTCGACGATGACGACGCAGCCGAGCCCCTTCGCGGACATTTCGGCGAGGGCGTCCGGCATGCCGGTGCCGAGCGGCCTCAACGGCACCGCGTCGCCCGAGCGCATCAGGTCCGAGATATGCTTGAGCATGGCGCCGAGCTTGCCGCCCGGATGGAAGTTGGCGAATTCCAGCGCGGTGAAGCCGCGGCCTTCCAAGAGCGCGATCGCGAGCGCGTCACCGATTGCGGCCTGCATCAGGGTCGAGGTGGTCGGCGCCAGATTGTGCGGACAGGCCTCGCGGGCTTTCGGCAGTTCCAGCACGGTCCGGGCCGCCTGCCCGAGCGACGACTGCGCGTTGGAGGTGATGGCGATCAGCGGGATCGCGAAGCGCTTGGCGTAGTTGACCAGCGTCTTCATCTCCGGCTGCTCGCCGGACCACGACAGCGCAATCACGACGTCGTCCGAGGTGATCATGCCGAGATCGCCATGGCCCGCTTCGGCCGAATGCACGAAGAAGGCGGGCGTTCCGGTCGAGGCGAGCGTGGCGGCCATCTTGCGCGCGACATGGCCGGACTTGCCGAGGCCCGTCAGGATCGCGCGGCCCTTGGCCTGGCGGATCAGCTCGACGGCGGCGACGAAGGACGGTCCCAGCGGGCCTGACAGCGCCGCGGCAATCGCGGCAATGCCATTGCTGCCCGCATCCAGGGTGCGCAGCGCTGATTGGATATCTGCGTTCGCAGGAACGGCGTCGGTCAACGGCTTCGATCTCGGCATCCGGGCTTCCAAGGCTGAGACAGTCAGGCGCCGCTCTTTAGCATGGGTAAGGCGGCAAGGCGTCATCAACAGCCCATTAACCATATTTGTTTTTACTCCCTTAACGACGCGGTTTGCCGGCGGCGCGGGGTGGCCCGACGACGCAATTGATTTTGTTGGAGTATTTTCATCGTGGGGTGGAGGCCTGACAGCGGCCGCGCGAGGCGCGCGATGTGGCGCGGCGCCTCCGCCGCATGCCTGCTGCTCGGCGTTGTGGGCACCGAGGCGGCCCACTCCCAGACCATCGACGCATTCCGGCCGGTGCGTGACGGCTTCCTCGCTCCGCAGGATTCTCCGCTGCGCCGAACCGCGGTGAGCGGGTTGTCCGACGCCGTTCCGACGCCAGGGCTGCCCGCCACGCCTGCTCCGAGCAGTTCGTCGCGCCGGGCGCAGGTGCCCCTGCCCGGCGTGCCCGCTGCCAGCGGAGCCGCCGAATTCGGCTATGATTCGCTGAACCGCACCCGGAAGAAGCCGAAATATTATCCCGCCCAGGCGCGGCCCAAGCCGCCGCCGGGACCCGGCACGCCGCCCTCCGGCGAGCTGACCGGGCAGTTGCGCCCGACCTTGCCGCCGTCCGCCACCGCCAACAGGCAGCCGGTGTCCCCCGCCATGGCGGGCACCGTCCCCGGCCAGCCGCCGCGCAAGCGGCTCAAGATCGACGACGACCCGTTCGGCGCGGTCGGCGACTATGTCGGCCCGTTCCTGATCAAGGGCGCGGTCGAGCTCTCGGCTGGCTATGACAGCAATCCGGCCCGGCTCGCCAAGGAGCGCGGCATGCCGGTCTGGATGATCGCGCCCGAATTCCTGGCGGTGTCGAACTGGGAGCGTCATGCCCTCGTCGCCGACCTCAGGGGATCCTTCACCGGCTATGGCAGCACCTTGCCCGCGACCATGGACGGCGGCATCAATTCGGCGCCGACTACGCTCGACCGCCCGGACTTCACCGGCCATGTCGACGGCCGCCTCGACGTCAACAGAGACACCTCGGTCGGCGCGCAGCTGCGGCTGCGCGCGGCGACCGACAATCCCGGCAGCCCCAGCGTGCAGGCGGGATTGGCGCGCTATCCGGTCTACACCACGCTCGGTACCACCGTCGGCGTCGACCAGCGCTTCAACCGGCTGCAGATCTCGGCCGGCGCCACCGCCGACCGCACCAGCTATCAGCAGAGCAAGCTGACCGACGGCACAATGACGTCGAACGACGACCGCAACTACAACCAGTTCGGCGGCATCGGCCGCGCGTCCTACGAGATCCTGCCGGGCCTGAAGCCGTTCGCCGAGATCCAGGGCGACAGCCGCGTCCACGACGAAAGGTTCGATCGTTCCGGCTACCAGCGCGACTCCTCGGGCGGCTATGCCAAGGCCGGCACCTCGTTCGAGTTTACCCGGCTTCTGACCGGCGAGCTCTCGATGGGTTACGCCACCCGCAGCTATGTCGATCCAAGGCTGAACCGGCTGCAGGGCTTCCTGACCACGGCCTCGCTGGTGTGGTCGGCGACGCCGCTGACCACCGCGCGGTTTCTCTCCGATACCCAGCTTGCGGAGACCACCGTGGCCGGCGCCTCGGGCGTGCTGGTGCGCACCTATACGGTGCAGGTCGACCACGATTTCCGCCGCTGGCTGACCGGCATCGGCAAGTTCAGCTTCGGCACGCTCGACTATCAGGGCTACGGCCGCAGCGACCGCACCTATTCGGCCGAAGGCAACCTCGTCTACAAGATGACCAGGAATCTCTGGGTCAAGGGCTCGCTGCGCTATGACAGGCTCGATTCCAACATCACGGGTGCCGGATCGTCGGGCACGGTGGTGATGCTGGGCGTAAGATTGCAGAATTAGGCAACGCTCTCTCCCCGTCATTGCGAGGAGCGAAGCGACGAAGCAATCCAGGGCTTTGGAAACGACTCTGGATTGCTTCCGCCTTCGCTCTTCGAGCTACGGCGGACACGTCGCTTCGCTCGCAATGACGTGGTGAGGCCGTCGCCTCAATCGAACGACGTCGCCCGCAGACCTAAGCCGCCGTCACCGTCAGATGTGCGCCATCCGCCTGGACGATGCGGACGCGGCTGCCAGCCGGCGTGTCCGGGCCGGCGACGCGCCACACCGTGTCGTCGATGCGGACGGTGCCGTTGCCGTCGATGATCGGCTTCTCCAAGGTGAAGACGCGGCCGACCAGCGCCGCCGAGCGGCGGTTGAGAAAGGGATTGTCCTGCGACGGCGCAGCATTGGTGCGTGCCAGGCGCCGCCACAGCGGGACGGCGGCGATCGCAAACAGCGCAAACATCAGGATCTGCAGCTGCCATCCCGGCGTTGTGACGAACGAGATCAGGCCGACCAGCAGCGCGGCGAGCCCGAGCCAGAACAGGAAGATGCCGGGCGCCAGCAGCTCCAGCGCCATCAGCAGGACGCCGAAGATCAGCCAGTTCCAGGTGCCGAGCGTGACGAACATGTCGCTCATGACGACCTCCTCCGCTCTACGTCCGCGGCGGCACGGGCGGCGCCGGCGGTGTGCCCGCTGACGGCACCGAACCGCCGCGGCGCGCTGCCGCCACGGCAGAGGCAGAACTCTCGCCGAACGTCGCCTTGGCGATCTCGCCGATGCCGGCGAGCGAGGCCAGCATGCCGGTGGCCTCGAGCGGCAGCATGATCACCTTCTGGTTCGGTGAATCGGCGAGCTGGCCGAACGCCTTGATGTATTTGTCGGCGATGAAGTAGTTGAGCGCGGCGACGTCGCCTTTCGAGATCGCGTCCGACACCATCTGCGTCGCCTTGGCCTCGGCTTCGGCCGCGCGCTCGCGCGCCTGGGCATCGAGAAACGCCGACTCGCGGCGGCCCTCCGCCTGCAGGATCTGGCTCTGCTTGGCGCCTTCCGCGCGCAGGATCTCCGACTGCCGCTGGCCCTCGGCCTGCAGGATGTCGGCACGCTTGACGCGCTCCGCCTTCATCTGCCGGCCCATCGCCTCGACCAGATCGGCCGGCGGCACAATGTCCTTGATCTCGATTCGGTTGACCTTGAGACCCCATGGCGACACCGCGGCATCGACGACGCGCAGCAGCCGCTCGTTGATCTCGTCGCGATGCGACAGCACCTGATCGAGGTCCATCGCGCCCATCACCGAGCGGATGTTGGTCATCGTCAGGGTGACGATCGCCTGGTTGAGGTTGGCGACCTCATAGCTCGCCTTGGCCGCGTCGAACACCTGGTAGAACGCGACGCCGTCGACCGTCACGGTGGCGTTGTCCTTGGTGATGACCTCCTGCTCGGGAATGTCGATCACCTGCTCCATCATGTTGATCTTGCGACCGATGCGATCGAAGAAGGGCACGATGATGTTGAGGCCCGGCGACAGGGTGCCGGTGTATTTGCCGAACCGCTCGACGGTCCAGTCGAAGCCCTGCGGCACGGTCTTCACGCCCGAATAGAGGGTGACGATGACCAGCAGCACCAGCAATATGGCGAAAACGTCGAAACCGCTCATGGATCCTCCAAGGGAGGAGACATCCGTCCCCTCACCAGCCTCTGCAGCAATCACAATCTAGGGATTGCTACATGATTTTGTCGGGGGTCCGATGGTCGCGGTTCAGGAAAGTATTTTCGACGGCCGCGCGGCCGTTAACCTTGCGCGGGCCTGGAGCTTACCTAGCAGGCCGGCAGTACCGCCGAGGACTCAGAGCCAGCCCTGCAGCTCGCGCAGCACCAATTGACGCAGCACCTCCATGCCCGGCGCGCTGTCGTTCAGGCAGGGCACCGCGGAGAATTCCTCGCCGCCATTGTGCTTGAAGATCTCGCAATTCTCGCCGGAGATCTCCTCCAGTGTCTCGAGGCAATCGGCGGCAAAGCCCGGCATCACCACGGCGATGCGCTTGACGCCGTCCTTGGCGAGCTTCTCGATGGTCTTGTCGGTATAGGGCTGCAACCACTCCGAGAAACCGAAGCGCGACTGGAACGTCAGCAGCAGCTTGGTGTCGTCCATGCCGAGCCGCTTGCGCAGCAGCTCGGTGGTCGCAACGCACTGCTCGCGATAGGGATCGCCCTTGTCGACATATTCCTTGGGCATGCCGTGGAACGAGGCCACGATCAGCTCGGGCGCGTAGGGCAGCGTCTTAAGATGATCCTCGATCGAGACCGCCAGCGCCTCGATGTAGAAACCGTCGTTGTAATAAGGCGGCGTGACGCGGAGCGTCGGCTGCGCACGAAGCTCCGTCAGCACGCGGAACGCCTCGTCGCACACGGTCGCAGAGGTCGCGGCTGAATATTGCGGATAGAGCGGCACCACGAGGATACGATCGCATCCTTTGGCCATGAGACCATCGACACCGGCCTTGATCGACGGATTGCCGTAGCGCATCGCCCAGTCGACGACGACGTGGCTGCGGTCGGCAATGCTGGCGGCGAGCTTCTCGCTCTGCGCACGCGTGATCGTCTTCAGCGGCGATTCGTTCTTTTCGTTGTTCCAGATCGACTGATAATCCCTCGCCTTCTTGCGCGGGCGGACGTTCAGGATGATGCCGTTGAGGATGATCTTCCACAGCAGGCCCTGGTCCTCGATCACGCGGCGGTCGGACAGGAATTCCTTCAGATAGACCCGGACCCCGGCGGCATCAGCCGTATCCGGCGTGCCGAGATTGACCAGCAGCACGCCGACGCGCGCAGCGTTCGCGACCGGCAACGGCTTGGCATCAAGAGGCTCGGCATCAAGAGGCCTGGCATTGTCGAGAGAGATGGCGGCGGTCATGATGCCCAGGACTGGTGAAGGACGTGGCTTGGCGGCTTGTTTCAACATTGTCAAGATAAGGGCCATTTCACCGATGTCATCGGGCCGGAGGAGCCATGACGATTGCCGAATTATGCATTTTTGCCTGCGTCATGCTGTACCTGCTAACGATCGTGCCGGCGAAATGGATCAGCGTCGATGGCGCCGGTCGCTACGACAATGCCCGGCCCCGCGATCCCGCCTTCTATGACGGTGGCATCCGCGAGCGGGCACTGGGCGCCCACCAGAACGGCATCGAGGCGTTCCCGTTCTTCGCCGCGGCCGTGTTGCTGGCCGAGTTCCGGGGCGCGCCTCAAAACCTGGTCAACGAGCTGTCGGTGCTGTTCGTGATCGTGCGCGCGGCCTACGTGCTCACCTACATCGGCGACAGACCCTCGCTGCGCTCGATCCTGTGGACGATCGGCTTCCTGATGACGGTCGCCATCTTCTTCCTGCCTTTGCTGCGCAATTACCTGCCGGCTTGAGTGGCCTTCTGCTGCGTGAGCCGCGTCACACCGAGGCCGGAGCGGCTGCGCTATGCTGAGGCGGAATGCCTCTCTTTGTACTTTTTTTGTTTCCGATATGATCTTGCTCGCTACGGCCAGTTGATTGGATTTGGCGACGAAATTCCCTATAGGGCGGGGTGAATTCCATTGCTGCAGCGGCGTTGTGAGGCCGCCAGAGGGATCGTGATGACTTTGACCAGCTCGGCCTCCGCGCGCGCGCCGCGCGACCCCGGGAATTACCAGACCGCCCTGCAATCGACGGTGCGGGCGGCAGCGGACTGGCTGATCGCCAGCCAGAAGCCTGATGGACACTGGGTCGGCCGAGCCGAATCCAACGCCTGCATGGAGGCGCAATGGTGCCTCGCACTGTGGTTCATGGGGCTCGAGGATCACCCCTTGCGCAAGCGCCTCGGACAGTCGCTGCTCGACAGCCAGCGGCCCGACGGCGCCTGGCAGGTCTATTTCGGCGCGCCCAATGGCGACATCAACGCGACCGTGGAGGCCTATGCCGCGCTCCGCTCGCTCGGTTTCCGGGATGACGAGCCGCCGGTGCGCCGGGCGCGCGAATGGATCGAGGCCAAGGGCGGCCTGCGCAACATCCGCGTGTTCACGCGCTATTGGCTGGCGCTGATCGGCGAATGGCCATGGGAGAAGACCCCGAACATTCCGCCCGAGGTGATCTGGTTTCCGGTCTGGTTTCCGTTCTCGATCTACAATTTCGCGCAATGGGCGCGCGCCACCCTGATGCCGATCGCGGTGCTGTCGGCACGGCGGCCGAGCCGGCCGCTGCCGCCGGAGAATCGGCTGGACGCACTTTTTCCGCGCGGACGCGCTGCGTTCGATTACGATCTGCCGGTCAAGGCCAATGCCGGCGGCTGGGACAGGTTCTTCCGCGGCGCCGACAAGGTGCTTCACGCCCTTCAGAACTTCGGCAACCGGCTCAATCTCGGCCTGTTCAGGCCTGCGGCCACCAGCCGCGTGCTGGAATGGATGATTCGTCACCAGGATTTCGACGGCGCCTGGGGCGGCATCCAGCCGCCCTGGATCTACGGCCTGATGGCGCTTTATTCGGAAGGTTATCCGCTCGACCACCCCGTCCTCACCAAGGGCCTCGATGCTCTGAACGATCCCGGCTGGCGCGTCGATGTCGGTGACGCCAGCTACATTCAGGCGACCAACAGCCCGGTGTGGGACACCATCCTGACCCTGCTCGCCTTCGACGATTCCGGCGTGCTCGGCGATTATCCCGAAGCGGTCGACAAGGCGGTGAACTGGGTGCTGGAGCGCCAGGTGCGCGTGCCCGGCGATTGGTCGGTCAAGCTGCCGCACGTCAAGCCCGGCGGCTGGGCGTTCGAATACGCCAACAACTATTACCCCGACACCGACGACACGGCGGTGGCGCTGATCGCGCTGGCGCCGCTGCGCCATGATCCGAAGTGGAAGGCCAAGGGCATCGACGAGTCCATCCAGCTCGGCGTCGACTGGCTGATCGGCATGCAGAGCGAAGGCGGCGGCTGGGGCGCCTTCGACAAGGACAACAATCAGAAGATCCTGACCAAGATTCCGTTCTGCGACTATGGCGAGGCGCTCGATCCACCCTCGGTGGACGTCACCGCGCACATCGTCGAGGCGTTCGGCAAGCTCGGCATCTCGCGCAACCATCCGTCCATGGTGCGCGCGCTGGACTACATCCGACGGGAGCAGGAGCCGACTGGCCCCTGGTTCGGCCGCTGGGGCGTCAACTACGTCTACGGCACCGGCGCGGTGCTGCCGGCGCTGGCGGCGATCGGCGAGGACATGACGCAGCCCTATATCGGCCGGGCCTGCGACTGGCTGCTTCAACACCAGCAGCCCGATGGCGGATGGGGCGAGAGCTGCGCCTCGTACATGGACGTCAGCGCGGTCGGCCGCGGCACCACCACGGCGTCGCAGACCGCCTGGGCGCTGATGGCGCTGCTCGCCGCCAACCGCCCGCAGGATAAGGACGCGATCGAGCGGGGCTGCATGTGGCTGGTCGAGCGCCAGTCGGCCGGCACCTGGGACGAGCCGGAATTCACCGGCACCGGCTTCCCCGGCTACGGCGTCGGCCAGACCATCAAGCTGACCGATCCCGCATTGTCGGAGCGGCTGATGCAGGGCCCGGAACTCTCCCGCGCCTTCATGCTCCGCTACGGCATGTACCGCCATTACTTCCCGCTGATGGCGCTCGGCCGCGCGCTGCGGCCGCAGGGCCACGTCTAGGCGGCGATGCCGGCGAGCCATCGCGAGGAGGCCAGCGCGGCGTTGCAGGCGGCGGTGAGCGATGGCTCGATCGGCTAAAGCGAGCGGACGCTTCACTCTCACCGTCATTGCGAGCGCAGCGAAGCAATCCAGAGTCCTTGCTCGGCCCTGGATTGCTTCGCTGCGCTCGCAATGACGCCTGTTGCAGGAGCGGTTTCGCATCTCAAACAGCGTGACAAGTCCAGGCAATCTCGCGGCATCTGATGCCCGAGCTTTGCGATCATCGTGCCCCTCGACAATGCAAAGGGCGCAGGGAAGGCCAGGCGTCGGCTGACGCCTGCGGCCCGCCTGCGAAAAAGAATGCAGGCGGCAGGTACCACAGGTGCAGCCGAGAACGCCCGGCCTTCCCTGCGCGATGGTCTTCACGTTTATACGCGATCTCCCCGGTGTCCGGGCTTGTTAGCCACCGTCGCCCGCGAGATGCTTGAAGCATCACCGCGAACTTGACGCCAGCATCGGGGCGCCAGGACCACGCGACTTCACGTCCGCACATCACCGTTCGTCCGCGCACCCGAAAGCACGCTGCGGCAATCCGCGGCCACCGCTCCCCGCCTCGCGTGTCGTGACGATCGCGCGCTACGCCCCTTTGCTCGAGGCGGGATGCGCACAGACAATCACAATTCCCGAAAAAGCGCAACAGATTTATTTTTTTCAGAATAAGATCCCGGCTGCGACGGTGACACCATTTTCCGTCAGTCACTCCACCATATCGGCGATGTAGACGACGGGACGCGATCAGCGGCGCGTTTGCTCGTAGGCCTTCAGATGCGTGTAGGCCGTGCGAAGCCGGGGCACCGGAATTCTTGCGGCGTCAGCGCGCGCAATCAGGTCGCCAATCACATGGTCGGCTTCGATCGGTTGGCCTGCCTTGATGTCGCGGAACATCGATGCGGTGAGCGACGAGCCTTCCGCGGTCGCGACTACCCTGCTTTCGTCGAGAATGCCAAGTAGGAAGTCCCTGCCGCCGGGCGCCGCCAAGATCATGCCGATCGGTGCACGCATCAAGCTGGTCGAGGCTGCGTTCGACGCGAGGAACACCCATTTCTCCCACATGTCCTGCAGGACAGTCTCGCTCGCCGCGCCGTCGAAATTGCAGTTTCCGACGAGGTCCGCAATGGCGCGAACCCGGTGTGACATCTTGCCGTCGCGCTCGCCGAAACCAAGCGACTGTATCGGGCCGAGCTGGACCACCTCCCGCTTATCGTTCAGTGTTACCGCCGTCAGGCAAAGCCCTCCGAGCACGTGGCTCGCTCCAAATTGTTTGTCGAGAACGTCCAGATGACGCATGCCGTTGAGCAGCGGGATGATCGAGGTATTCTCGCCTACCGCCGGTGCCAACGACTTGATCGCATCGTCGAGGTCGTAGGCCTTGCAACTCAACAGCACGACGTCAAACTTGTCCTTGATGGTGTCGGCCTGGACAACGGGCGGATCCTTCAGTGTGACGTCTCCGTTGGGGCTTTTTATCACGAGGCCCGCGGCTGCAAGCTCTGCCGCGCGCCGCGGTCGCACCAGAAAGGTGATGTCGCGGCCGGCTTGCAGCATCCTGCCGCCGAAATATCCGCCAATGGCTCCGGCGCCAACGATGAGAATGCGCATCTGTCAATTCCTCCGGTTGTTGGATGGGTAACGATCCTGCCAAATCGTCTCCGAACGGGCGGACTTCCACCCACCATCATCTAGATATGGCGAGGTAGATGCTTCGATCGTGGTCGAAGCATCCTGCGTCGAGTTCGGCCTAGCTTGTGAGCGACACGCCCTTCCGGCCATACGCTCCGCCGAAGGCGTGGACGCACTTCAAGCCGAATGGCGGGGTCATGCAGGGCAGCAAGAAGACGGATATCTTCTATGGGTGGCGCGTCGTTGCAGCCGTATTCGTGCTTGCGACGCTCGGCTGGGGAGTCGGCTTCTACGGTCCCCCCATCTACCTGCACACCGTCCAGGAAACGCGGGGGTGGTCGCTGAGCGTCGTTTCCATGGCGGTAACGGCCCACTATCTGTTTGGTGCGCTCGTGGTCGCAAATCTGCCGAAGCTATACCGGCATTTCGGCGTGTCGCGTGTTACCAAGGTTGGATCCATCACGCTTGCGGTCGGCGTCGCGGGCTGGGCGTTTGCCAAAGAACCTTGGCAGCTTTTTGCCGCAACGCTTGTCAGCGGCGTCGGATGGGCGACCATGGGCGCCGCTGCAGTCAACGCAATCATTGCACCATGGTTCGTGCGAACGCGGCCGGCGGCGCTATCTTCAGCCTATAACGGGGCAAGCATCGCGGGCGTCGTCTTCTCACCGCTCTGGGTCGCCACGATAGGGCTGTTCGGATTTCCTTGGGCCACGGTGGCGATCGGCCTCGTCATGATTGTCGTGATCTGGATTTTGGCGGATGTGTACTTCGCCAAGATGCCAGAGCAGATGGGATTGATCCCTGATGGCGTCGCGCCCATTTCGCGCCCGGCGCCGCCGATCGAAAGATCATGCCCGGGCAACCAACTATGGCGAGATCGAAGATTCATCACACTCGCAGCGGGCATGAGCCTCAGCCTGTTTGCGCAGATCGGACTTCTCGCTCATCTATTTTCATTGCTCGTACCGGCGTTGGGCGAGCAACTTGCCGGCTTCGTGGCGGGCTTGGCTACGGCTGCCGCTATTGCAGGGCGTACGCTCGTCGGTTGGCTGATGCCCGCGGGGGCCGATCGCCGTTTGTTCAGTGGCGGCAATTGCATTCTGCAAATTGTGGGATCGCTCGCGTTCTTGTTTGCAGCCGGCGACAATCTGCCCTTGTTGTTTCTGGGAATCCTGCTGTTCGGCGCGGGCATAGGAAACAACACGTCACTGCCACCGCTGATCGCGCAGGCCGAATTCAGCAAAGAGGACGTGTCCCGGGTGGTTCCGCTCATTGTCGCAATCAGCCAAGGGACTTATGCGTTCGCGCCCGCTGCGTTCGGCTTTATTCGCGCCTTGGAATATCGATCGTCCTCGATATCAGGGGGAGCCGCACCATGGGTGTTCATCTGCGCAGCGCTTATCCAAGCCGCCGGCGCTGTCGCGTTCCTCGTCGGTCGTGACGAAAGAGTGGGCGGGACAAAGATCGAGGGATAGATCGCCAGACAGGAGTATGGGTTCCGGGTCGGTGCCACGATCGCGCTATCGCGCGCTCGTGGCCTGCCCGGGACGGCACTGGTGGTGTTGCGCGCTGGTGGCCCACCTCCACCACTGTCATGCCCCGTGCAGGCGGGGCATCCAGTACGCCGGGGCGGAAGTGGAGGGCGAGAGCAGAGGAGCGGAGCCCGGGCCGCTCAGAAGCAGGTGGTGCGTTCCGCGGCCATATAGCCCAGCAACAAGCCCGCTCCGAACAGTAGCACGAGCCCAGCGGCGCCGAATTCCAGGCCGCGCATGATCAGCGCGCCGCCGCCTTCGCGGCCGGCGCTGAGGCGGCGGGCGATGTCCTTGGCGGCGACGGCGAGCACGGCGATGGTCGCGACCGTGATCGCGGTGCCCAATCCCATGACGAAGGTGGCGGCGACGCCGGCCCAGAACAGGCCCTGCGCCAGCGCGAAGACCAGCACCAGGATCGCGCCCGAGCAGGGTCGGATGCCGGCGGCGAAGATTGCCTGGAAGCCACGCTGCCAGCCGCCGGGCCCTTCAAGCTCGCTCGGCGCCGGGCCGTGGGAATGGCCGCAGCCGCAATCGTCACCATGGACGTGATCATGGTGGACGTGATCATGCGCCACCGCGTGCGCATGAGCATGATCGGGGTGATGATCATGGCCGTGTTGGTCACGCGCTTGGTGATCCAGGCCGTGGCGATCGTGACCGTGATCGTCGTGATGATGGTGCGCGCGATGCTGGTGATCATGCGCGTGGCCATGATCGTGCGCCGCGTGAGTCACGACGGCTCCCGGCGCATGTCCGGCCAACGCGAGCGCCGGCGCCGCCGGCTGCCAGGTGCGCAGGAAGGCCGCGCCCTTGACCCAGACCAGGCGCGCGCCGAGCAGTGCGATCAGGCCGTAGCTTGCGATCTCCACCACCTTCTCGGCGCTGCACATCGTGGCCGCTGTCGCGTTGAGCACCACCGCGCCGATGCCGACGATGACCACCGCGACCAGCGACTGCATCAGGCCCGACGCGAACGACAGCACGATGCCGCGCTTCGCCGTCTCCTGGTTGGCGACGAGATAGGACGCGATCACAGCCTTGCCGTGGCCGGGACCTGCCGCATGAAAGATGCCGTAGGCAAACGAGATCGCGAGCAGCCACCACACCGCCGAGCCATCTTCCTTGGCCGAGCGGATCGCCCCCGACATCTGCCGGTAGAACTCCGACTGCTTGGCCAGCAGCCAACCGACGATGCCACCGACCTGGGGCTCCGCCGGCGCGCCGAACGGTGATTTGGCGAGCAGCACATGGGAGGCGGCGTCGGCGGCGAGAAGCGTTGCGAGGATCGCGGCGCAGGTGAGGAGCGGGCGGGCGGCGGTGGGGCGAGGTGTCATGGACATTCCACTGAGATCTTGTTGGCGAAGTTCATTCCGAAATTGGCGTTCGCCCCGCCGCTCAGGAATGTCTGTTCGTTCATCGTCTGCGCGACGGTTCCGCCGTCGCTCGGTCTCACCAGGCCGAACTTGCAGCCCGAGGGAGCGCTGACCAGCTTGACGGGATCCTTCTCCGCCATCTGGAAATCGATGAAATAGCTGGGATCGTACACCTCGACCTGGAGCTGCCTCGGCTTCACCGGCGCCTTCAAGGGCAGGGTGAAGTGCAGGGTCAGCTTGGTGTCCTTGTATTCGAGATAGTAGTCGACGGGGTCTTCGAGCTTCTGCTTGCGCCCGTCGGACTTGATGAAGGTGAAATAGGCATATTCCTTCAGCGACTCCGCGTTGGTCTGCGCCAGCGGCGCCAGCTCCTCGCGGGTGTAGACGCCCTTCTGCTTGGTCTCGAGACCCTGCAGCGCATAGGTCGCGAACATGTCGTCGAAGGTCCAGGCATGGCGCACGCCGGTCAGCGAGCCGTCGGCCGCATAGAGCAGCTCGCTGGTCGCGGTGACCCAGACATGGGGATGGGCTTGGGCCGCGCTCGCGCCCAGCACGAGCGCCAGCGTGGCAAGGAGAGTGCGCAGCATGGTGATCACCTCAGGCCCGTCTTCTCAAGCCGCCTTGGGAACGTCGAGCAGGCCGCGCCGACGCAGCAGCGCGTCAGGCTCCGGCTCGCGGCCGCGGAAGGCAACATACGCCGCTTCCGGATCGACCGAGCCGCCCGAGGAGTAGACGTTGTCGTGCAGCCGCTTGGCGACCGCGGGGTCGAAGATGTTGCCGGCCTCCTCAAAGGCGCCGAAGGCATCCGCATCCATCACCTCCGACCACATGTAGCTGTAATAGCCCGCCGCGTAATGGTCTCCCGAGAAGATGTGGCCGAATTGGGTCGGCCGGTGCCGCAGCGCGATCTCCCGGGGCATGCCGATCTTGTCCAGCTCGGCCTTTTCGAACGCGCGGACATCCTGCGAAGCCGCCGCCGGCTGGGTGTGGAACTCGAGATCGATCAGCGCCGAGGAGACAAACTCCACGGTGGCAAAGCCCTGGTTGAAGCGGCGTGCCGCCAGGAAGCGCTCGAGCAAATCCTGCGGCAGCGGCTCGCCGGTCTGGTAGTGGCGCGCGAAGGTCTGCAGCACCTCGGGGCGCTCCTGCCAGTGCTCGTAGAGCTGCGACGGCAGCTCGACGAAATCGGTGAACACCGAGGTGCCCGACAGCGACGGATAGGTCACGTTGGAGAGGATGCCGTGCAGGCCGTGGCCGAACTCGTGGAACAGCGTGCGGGCATCATCCGGCGACAGCAGCGACGGCTGGCCGTCGGCGCCCTTGGCGAAATTGCAGACGTTGATGATCAAGGGCGCGGTGTCGCCGTCGAGCTTCTGCTGGTCGCGCAGCGAGGTCATCCAGGCGCCGGAGCGCTTCGACGAGCGGGCGAAGTAGTCGCCATAGAACAGCGCCTTGTGGCGGCCTTGCGCGTCCGTGATCTCCCAGACCCGGACGTCCGGATGCCAGACCGGGATGTCCTTGCGCTCGGAGAAGGTGATGCCGAACAGCCGCGTGGCGCAGTCGAAGGCGGCCGCGATCATGTTGTCGAGCGCGAGATACGGCTTGATGGCGGCGTCGTCGAAGTTCGCCTTCGCCTGGCGCAGCTTCTCGGCGTAATAGCGCCAGTCCCAGGCCTCGAGCTGGAAATTGCCGCCCTCCTCCGCGATCAGCGCCTGCAGCGCGTCGCGGTCGGCCAAGGCCTTGGCGCGGGCAGGCTTCCAGACCCGCTCCAGCAGGCCGCGCACCGCCTCCGGCGTCTTCGCCATGGAATCCTCCAGGCGATAGGAGGCGAAATTGGCAAAGCCCATGATCTTGGCAGCTTCCTCGCGCAGCTTGAGGATCTCGCCGATCACGGTGTTGTTGTCGTTGGCGTTGCCATTGTCGCCGCGCGCGGTGAACGCCTTGAACACCTTCTCGCGCAGGTCGCGGCGGGCGGAGCTCTGCAGGAACGGCTCGACCGAGGAGCGCGACAGGGTCACGATGGCCTTGCCGGGCATGCCGCGCTCGTCCGCCGCAGCTTTCGCCGCCGCGACGTAGCTGTCGGACAGACCGGCGCGGTCATCCTCGCCAAGCTCCAGGAACCAGTCCTGCTCGTCGCCGAGCACGTGATGGCTGAAGGTGGTGCCGAGCTGGGCGAGCTTCTCGTTGATCTCCGCCATCTGCGCCTTGGCCTCGTCATCGAGGCCGGCGCCGGCGCGGCGGAAGCGGGTATAAGTGCGCTCCAGCAGCCGCTGTTCCTCAGCCGTGAGCGCGAGGCTCTTGCGGTTGTCGTGGAGCCGCGCGATGCGGCCAAACAGCACGGCATTCATCATGATCGGGTTCCAGTGCCGCGCCATGCGCAGCGACACGTCCTTGTCGATCTCCAGAATGGCCGGATTGGAGTTGGCCGAGACCAGGTCATAGAACACCGCGGCCACCTTGGAGAGCAGCTTGCCCGAGCGCTCCAGCGCCGTGATCGTGTTGGCGAAGTCGGGCTCCGCCGGATCGTGGCTGATGGCGTTGATTTCGGCCGCATGATCGGCGAAAGCGCGCTCGAAGGCCGGCAGGAAGTGCTCTGGCTGGATCGCGTCGAAGGGCGGTGTCTGGTGCGGGGTCTCCCAGGCCACGAGCAGCGGATTGCTCTGGACGTCGATCGTGGCGGTCGTGTCGGACATCGGCTCGTGCTCCCCGGATCTCGAAGGCGCCCCTCTTACCACGGAGCCGGTCCTTTTTGGGTCATTTCCCCTTGAAGGGCGGGGCCATTTCGGAGAGATTGCGCCGCCTGAAGAGGACTTAGGACCATGAACGCAGAGACCACGTCGAAGCCTGCCCGCCAGATCGTCTGGCCGACCGTGATCACCGTCATCTCGGCGGCGATCCTGATCGGCGCGGAAGTATTCGGCGCGGCGTTTGCCGGCGGCTGGGCGCTCGCGATTCTGTTCGGGCTCGGCGACCAGGGCGCGCACATCCTGCAGGCAGTGCTGTTCGCGATCGGCGTGTTCGTGATGATCGGCTTCATCCGCGGCGCGCAGCGTGTCGAGCCGTTCACGAAGCGCGCGTGAGAGTCCGCGAAAACACTGGCCGGCAAGCGTGAACGCGTTACGAAACCTTAAGCTCGCTTAACGTTCGTTCAGACAGTCGAGCCGCGTGTGTGGCTCGTAAGCACAGGTTAGGGAAATCTATCCCAACTCTGAAAATTCCCTTGCGAACGAAATTCAAAACGCTTATTTCCGCTTCTGCCCAATTTCGCACGTGCCTGTGGTCGTGTGTCAGTCGGTAGGTATCCGGACAAGAGGCCGGACAGCCGCCAAGGGATGAGGAACCGAGGGGTTCTCGGATCGTTGCGATCAGGATCAGTTCGATCGAGATCGTCATGCTCCAGGAGCCCAGCATCTCTCTCAAGAGATGCCGCTGAAGGTCACCTCCTCTTTTGCAACCGTGACTGGCAGCCGGAGGCGAACCGGCGCACCCCGCTCTCAACGGGGGACGCGACTTAAAGCAACGACGGATCGGGCTTTTTTGGTCTCTACCGGCAGTCCAAAGCCGGCGCGGGCTACTGAAAAGGCTTGTCCTTCATTGCCAGGTGTGCGGGCGGGAAATTCCCAACCAATCCACGGCAGCACAATTCGGCTACGGGTTCGAGGTTTTGTCGCCTTTCCATCGGGCGGCAACGCCAAGGCACCCGTGTCGAGATCATTTTGAACGGGTCTCGTCGCTGGGACCGTTTGGAGGGTGCTATGACCGAACGTATCCGGGAATTCCTGCGCAACCGCCGCGAGGAAGGTCTGGACCACGAGCCCTGTCTCGTCGTCGACCTCGACATCGTGCGCGACAACTACATGAACTTCGCCAGGGCGCTGCCGGACAGCCGCGTGTTCTACGCGGTCAAGGCCAACCCTGCGCCGGAAGTGCTGTCGCTGCTCGCCTCGCTCGGCTCGTCGTTCGATACGGCAACCGTCGCCGAGATCGAGATGGCGCTGGCCGCCGGTGCGACGCCGGACCGCATCTCCTACGGCAACACCATCAAGAAGGAGCGCGACATCGCGCGCGCCTACACGCTCGGCATTCGCCTGTTCGCGGTCGACTGCGCCGCGGAGGTGGAGAAGATCGCGCGCGTGGCGCCCGGTGCGAAGGTGTTCTGCCGCATCCTGTACGATTGCGCCGGCGCCGAGTGGCCGCTGTCGCGCAAGTTCGGCTGCGATCCGGAGATGGCGGTGGAAGTGCTGGACCTGGCGAAGCGGCTGGGCCTGGAGCCGTGCGGCATCTCGTTCCATGTCGGCTCGCAGCAGCGCAAGGTGAAGGCGTGGGACCGCGCGCTGGCGATGGCCTCGACGGTGTTCCGCGACTGCGCCGAGCGCGGCATCAACCTGACCATGGTCAACATGGGCGGGGGCTTCCCGACCAAGTACCTCAAGGACGTGCCGCCGGTCGTGCAGTACGGCCGCTCGATCTTCCGCGCGCTGCGCAAGCATTTCGGCAACCAGATCCCGGAGACGATCATCGAGCCGGGCCGCGGCATGGTCGGCAATGCCGGGATCATCGAGTCGGAAGTGGTGCTGATCTCGAAGAAGAGCGACGAGGACGAGCTGCGCTGGGTCTATCTCGACATCGGCAAGTTCGGCGGTCTCGCCGAGACGATGGACGAGTCGATCCGCTACGCGATCCGCACCCCGCATGAAGGCGCGGAGATGACCCCGTGCGTGCTCGCCGGCCCGACCTGCGATTCGGCCGACGTGATGTACGAGAAGCTGCCGTATCCGCTGCCGGTGACGCTCTCGATCGGCGACAAGGTGCTGATCGAGGGGACCGGGGCCTATACGTCGACCTACTCGGCGGTGGCCTTCAACGGCATCCCCCCGCTGAAGACGTATCACATCTGATCCGGCTTCCTTCGCCGCCCGCGCGCGGGTGAGACGACAAGGAGCTTCGGGTGGGGCAGCCCCCACCCCAACCCTCCCCCGCAAGCGGGGGAGGGAGCGATAGACCGTCATCATCAACCTGACATCACGTGTTTGCGCGCGGGCGAAAGCCGGCGGCGCAGGCCGGGGACTGACGTGCCATGACCGCTTTTCGCATCCCTTCGACCGCGCCTGTTCGGACTGCCGCTCCGTTCGTGATCCGAGCCGAGCGCGCCTCCGACGTCGCGGCGCGCGAGACGCTGCTCGATGCCTGCTTTGGCGACAATCGCCATGAGCGCACCTGCCAGCGCCTGCGCGACGGACGCGCGCCCGCCGCAGGCCTCGCTCTGTCGGCGATGCGCGGCGGCGTCCTGGTGGGAACGCTGCGGTTGTGGCACGTCAGCGCCGGCGGACGCGATGCGCTGATGCTGGGGCCGCTGGCGGTCGCCACAGAGGCGCGCGGCCTCGGGGTTGGCGCTGCGCTGATGAATGCCGCGCTGATGATCGCGGCCTCACGCGGCCATGGCGCGGTGATCCTGCTCGGCGACGCGCCCTATTACGCGCGCTTCGGCTTCGATGCCGCGAAGGCAGCCGAACTCGAGCTGCCCGGCGCGTTCGAGCGCGCGCGCCTGCTCGGGCTCGAACTGGTCGAAGGCGCGCTCGAGCGCGCCTCCGGCATGATCCTCGCCACCGGCGCCCGGGAGCGGAAGGCGCGCCGCACGCGCCGCGAGCGGATGGTATCATGCGCGGCGTAACCGCCCGCGACGGGCACGCGCCGCGACGGCGGACATTGCTGCCGACGCTGGTGCTGATCCTGCTCGGGATCATGATCGTCCGCGACATCGTGGTGCGCCGCTGGTCCAGCGCCCCGCCCCCCGGACCGGACGTCACGCGGCTGCGTTAGGCATTCCGGCAAGCCACGCCCGGCCCGCCCTGCCAGGGGTTGCGCAGGTGCAGCAAAAGCTCTTTAACCGCCGAAAATCTCCCCCGACGAGGTCCCAAATGCCCCGCCGCCTGATCTCTACCGGATCACCATTCGAGAAGACCGCCGGCTACAGCCGTGCGGTGATCGATGGCGACTTCGCGTTCGTCGCCGGCACCACCGGCTACGACTACACCACCATGACGATGCCGACCGATGTCACGAGCCAGTCACGCAACTGCTTCAAGACCATCGCGGCGGCCCTGCAGGAGGGCGGCTTCGAGATGGCCGACATCGTCCGCGCGACCTATTACCTCACCGACGTCAACGACGCCGACGCGCATTTCGCGGTCTGTGGCGAGGTCCTCGGCGACATCAGGCCGGCCGCCACGCTGCTCGTCGTCGCGGGCCTCTACAAGCCCGAGATGAAGGTCGAGATCGAAGTCACCGCCAAGCGCCGCAGCACTTGAAGCGCCGCAGCGCCTGATTGCTGCCATTTCCGACACGTGCGCCCTCGGCGCAGCCACCGTCCGAGAAGAGAGACCCATCATGAGCTCGCAGATCCACGCCAAGATTTCCGGCCCCATCGTGATGATCGGCTTCGGCTCGATCGGCAAGGGCACCCTGCCCCTGATCGAACGCCATTTCGAGTACGACAAGAGCCGCTTCGTCATCATCGATCCGCACGATGATGGTGCGCTGGCCAAGAAGCATGGCGTGCGCTTCATCCAGCAGGGCGTGACCCGCGACAATTACCGCGAACTGCTGGTGCCGCTGCTCACCGAAGGCGGCGGCCAGGGCTTCTGCGTCAACCTCTCGGTCGACACCTCCTCGGTCGACCTCATGACGTTGTGCCGTGAGATCGGCGCGCTCTATATCGACACCGTCGTGGAGCCGTGGGCCGGCTTCTATTTCGACAAGCAGATGGGGGTCGAGCAGCGCTCCAACTACGCGCTGCGCGAGACCTTGCTGGCAGCGCGCCGCAAGAGCCCGGGCGGCACCACGGCGGTTTCCACCTGCGGCGCCAATCCCGGCATGGTCTCCTGGTTCGTCAAACAGGCGCTGCTCGACATCGCCAGGGACACCAAGACCGAGATCGTCGAGCCCAAGAGCCGTGAGGGCTGGGCGCAGCTGATGCAGAAGCTCGGCGTCAAGGGCGTCCACATCGCCGAGCGCGACACCCAGCGCTCCAAGAACCCGAAGCCGATGGACGTGTTCGTCAACACCTGGTCGGTCGAGGGTTTTGTGTCCGAGGGCATGCAGCCGGCCGAGCTCGGCTGGGGCACGCACGAAAAGTGGATGCCGGAGAACGGCCGCTGCCACACCGAGGGCTGCGGCGCTGCGATCTACCTGCTGCAGCCCGGCGCCAACACCCGCGTGCGCTCCTGGTGCCCGACCCCGGGCGCGCAATACGGCTTTCTGGTGACCCACAACGAGTCGATTTCGATCGCCGACTACTTCACCGTGCGCGACGGCGACAAGGTGGTGTATCGCCCGACCTGCCACTACGCCTATCACCCCGCCAACGACGCGGTGCTGTCGCTGCACGAGATCTTCGGCGCCACCGGCAAGATGCAGGAGAAGTGGCACATCCTCGACGAGAACGAGATCGTCGACGGCATCGACGAGCTCGGCGTGCTGCTCTACGGCCACGGCAAGAACGCCTATTGGTACGGCTCGCAGCTGTCGATCGAGGAGACCCGCCGCATCGCGCCCTACCAGAACGCCACCGGCATGCAGGTGTCCTCAGCCGTTCTCGCCGGCATGGTGTGGGCACTGGAGAATCCGACCGCCGGCATCGTCGAAGCCGACGAGTTGGATTTCCGCCGCTGCCTCGAGATCCAGACGCCGTATCTCGGCCCGGTGAAGGGCTACTACACGGATTGGACGCCGCTGAACGATCGCCCCGGCCTGTTCCCGGAGGACATCGACACCGACGATCCGTGGCAGTTCCGGAATATCCTGGTTCGGTAAGCGCCCGCTGTCGTCCCGGGCAAGCTGCGACGGCAACGCCGTCGCCGCGCCGACCCGGGACACATGCTCCGCAGCGGCCGTGGGGCGCGAGCTGGAGCGACCAGCCTGCCTCAAACCACTCCCTGTGGTTATGGGTCCCTGCGTTCGCAGGGACGACAGCGGAGTGTTTGCAAAAGCGTGCCCCGCAACCCGCTGCCCCGCGATCGGTGGGGCGGCCGAATCACCGGTGTCGTCCCTGCGAACGCAGGGACCCATACCGCGAATGCTATCGAGGGAGCCTGGCGGCCAGCGCCACGCTTTGTACCGCCAACGGCAGCGCCGGTTACTTCTTCTCCATCGGCGGCGCGACCTTTTCCGCAGGCGCCGGCGGCAGCGCAGGCTTGGCGCCCTCCTGCTGGGCAGCCGCATCCGGACGCGCCGGCTCCGGCGCCGGCGTGGTCGGGCGGGTGCCGCCGGGCTTTGACTCGGCTGGCGTCGCTGACGGCTCGGGCGTCGCCTGGGCGATCTGGTCGAGATGGCCCGCCTTGATCTCGGTCAGCGAGATGATCGCCACCAGCGCGCCCAGGCCGAGCAGGCCGCCTGCCAGCAGCAGGTCTCTGCGCAACGTCTGTTTGCTGTTGATCGAGGCCATGGCTGTCATCCGCATCTTGTGATGTCGGGAACAACGAATGGACGGCAGCGAGGTTCCCATTGGAGCCTGCGCCCCAATGCCCCATCACGCTGCGACGCCCCTTCAGAGCCGCAGCAGCCCCGCCTCGCCGCTCTCGTCGGAGAAAGCGAGCCAGGTTCCGGCTGCATTCCAGCCAATCGCCGTGATCGGCGGGGTCTCGTTCCGCCGCACCAGGATCTCGGCGCCATCCTGCATCCGCACCATCAAGACCGTGCCGTCCTCGTAGCCGCAGGCCAGGATGTCCTGCTTGGGATGGCAGGCCACGGCGGTAACCTTGGCCTTCATCGGCGCCAGCATCGCCGGCTCCTTGCCCATCGGGCCGTCCTTGCCGACGAACGGCCAGAGGATGACCATGTCGGCGCCTGACGTCGCCAGGAACCGGCCGCCGCTACCCCAGGACATCGACCTCACCCGCGACGGATAGCCGGTCATCCGCATGTGCCGGCTATCGGCGAGGCGCCAGCCGTGCAGCGCCGGCTCGTGCATCGCAGTGACCAGAAACTTGTTGTCCGGACTGAAGGTGACGGCGTGATGCGAGCCGGCCCAGCCGAGGAATTCGGGCTCGCCGGCCATGTTGGGAAACCACAGGGTCGCGCCGTTGTAATGCGCGATCGCGAGCCGCAGCCCCTTCGGCGCGAACGCGAGACCGCCCGCGGTCGAGGGCACCTCGAGCGACTTCTCCTCGCCCTTCGGCTGACGCACGAACGCGGTCTTGCCGACCGACCAGGCGATCGCACCATCGGGATGAAGCGCGACGTTGTCGATCCAGCGCCGCTTCGGATCGGTCACGACCACGCTCACGCTGCCGGCCTTGTCGAGCGCGGTGACCTTGCCGTCATCGCCGCCGATCAGGATGCGCGAGCCGTCCGATACAGCCGACAGGATGCCGCCGCCGGTCACATCGACCTTGCTGATCTCGCCCTCGGTGTCGACGACAGCAACGCTCTCCTCGGTGCCGACGAAGGCCGCGCGATCGCCGAGATAGTGCACGGCCGTGACGGCCATGCCGAGCGAGACCGGCTTCACCTTGTCGGTGACGGAGACGATGGATGCGGCCTCGCCGCCCTGGTCGAACGAGCTCATCAGGTCACGATGCAGCGTTCGAAACCTTCGCGGATGGCGTCTTCCGGCAGCTCGCGGCCGATGAAGACGACGCGGCTCTGCCGCGCCTCGTCCGGCTTCCACTTCCGCTGATGATCGCCTTCCAGCATCATGTGCACGCCCTGGAAGACGTAGCGGTCGTCATCGTCCTGGAACGACAGGATGCCCTTGGAGCGCAGGATCTTGCCGCCCTCGGTCTGCACCAGGTTCTGCAGCCACGGCATGAATTTCGACGGATCGAGCGGCTTGTCGGAACGCAGCGACAGCGATTGCATGTCCTCGTCGTGATAGTGCTTCAGACCGTGATCATGATGATGGTGATCATGGCCGTGGTCGTGGTCATGGTCGTGGTGATGATGATCGTGGTCGTCACCGGCGTTCAAAAATTCCGGCTCGATCTCCAGGATGCGGTCGAGATCGAACGCGCCGCGCTCGAGCACGTCCGAGATCGCGACCTGACAGCGCTCGGTGCGGTGCAGCCGGGCGTAAGGATTGATCGCGCGGATGCGGGCCTCGACCTCGGCGAGCTCCGGCTTGGTGACGAGATCGGTCTTGTTGAGCACGATGACGTCGGCAAAGGCGATCTGGTTCTTGGCCTCGGGCGCATCCTTCAGCCGGTCGGACAGCCACTTGGCATCGGCCACCGTCACCACCGCATCGAGCCGCGCGTTCTTCTGCACGTCCTCGTCGACGAAGAAGGTCTGCGCCACCGGCGCCGGATCAGCGAGGCCCGTGGTCTCGACGATGATGGCGTCGAACTTGCCCTTGCGCCGCATCAGGCCGGAGATGATGCGCACGAGGTCGCCGCGCACGGTGCAGCAGATGCAGCCATTGTTCATCTCGAACACTTCCTCATCGGCGCCGACGATGAGGTCGTTGTCGATGCCGATCTCGCCGAATTCGTTGACGATGACGGCGTATTTCTTGCCGTGGTCTTCGGAGAGGATGCGGTTCAGAAGCGTGGTCTTGCCGGCCCCGAGATAGCCGGTCAGGACCGTCACTGGTGTCTTGCTCGCGTCGGACATGCTCACTCCGAAAAACTTCGCTCACGTCGAAAAATGGCTCATGGCGCGCTGCCGCAAGGGCTTCCGAAGCCCTAACGGACCAGCGCGCTCGTCAGCGCCCTTATATTGTGCCTGACCATGGCAATGTAAGTGGGGACAGGGCCCTTTTCCTCGCTCAAGGCGTCGGAATACAGCGTCCCGCCGATCTTCGCACCGGTCTCGGCCGCGATCCGGCCGACCAGCCGGTCGTCGTTGAAATTTTCCAAGAACACCGCCGGAATCCTGGCTTTTCTGACCTGCGCGATGATCTCGGCGACGTCGCGGGCCGAAGGCTCGGTCTCGGTGGAGACCCCCAGCGGCGCGATGAACTGGATGCCGTAGGCATCGGCGAAATAGCCGAAGGCGTCGTGGGTCGAGATCACCTTGCGCCGCTCGGCCGGTATCTTCTCGATCTCCGCACGCACCTCTCGGTCCAGCACGTCGAGCTCTGCGAGATAGCGCTCCGCATTGGCCTTGAAGACGTCGGCATCGGCCGGATCGGCCGCGACCAGCGCATCGCGGATATTCCGCACATAGACCTTGGCATTGCCGACCGACTGCCAAGCATGCGGATCGGCATCCGTCCCGCGCTTGCGCGGGCTGATGCCCTGCGTTGCGACGATGATCGGCGCCTTGCTTCCCGAGGCCTGCTGCAGGCGCGGCAGCCAGCCTTCGAGGCCGAGGCCGTTGACGATCAGCAGCCGCGCGGCACCGACATCCTTCGCGTCGTGCGGGGTCGGCGTGTAGACGTGCACATCGCTGTCGGGCCCGACCAGCGAGGTGACGCCGACCTTGTCGCCACCGACCTGGCGGACGAAGTCGGCGAGGATCGAGAAGCTGGTCACGACGTTCAGCCGCGTCTCCGCCGCTACGGGCACAACCAGAACAAGACCGAGGAGCAGGCTCAGGACAGGCAGCAGGCGTTTCATAAACATCGACTTCAAGCTTCGAGATGGCGTCCCGGAAACAGTTGCGGAAGCACGCCGCCCACACGTCCGCACAGCACCGAGCCGAGATAGAGTAGCGACGCGACCAGGATGATGGCCGGACCGGAGGGAATGCGGGTCTGGAACGACAGCACCAATCCGATGTAGCCGGAGAGGATCGCCGAGGCGACGGCGATGCAGATCATCGGCGTGACGTCGCGCGACCAGAATCGCGCGATGCCCGCGGGCAGAATCATCAGGCCGACCGCCAAGAGTGTGCCGAGCGCCTGGAAACCGTTGACGAGATTGACCACGATCAGGGCCAGGAAGATCAGGTGCGCCGGCGCGCCGGCCCGGCTCACGGTGCGCAGAAACAGCGGATCGACGCTCTCGACCACCAGCGGGCGGTAGATCACGGCGAGCACGACCAGCGTGAGCGTGGCGTTGAAGGCCACCATCAGCAGCGTCGGATCATCCATCGCCAGGATGTTGCCGAACAGCACATGCAGCAGATCGATATTGGTGCCCTTGACCGAGACGATGGTGACGCCGATCGCAAGCGAAGCCAGGTAGAAAGTCGCCAGCGACGCGTCCTCCTTCAGCCCGGTCGAGCGCGACACCAGGCCGGACAGCAGCGCCACGGCGAAGCCTGCGATCAGGCCGCCGGTCGTCATCGCGAACAGGTTGAGCCCTGACAGCAGGAAGCCGATCGCGGCGCCCGGCAGGATCGCATGGGCCATCGCATCACCGACCAGGCTCATGCGCCGGAGCATCAGGAAGACACCGATCGGGCCGGAGCCGAGCGACAGCGCGATCACGGCGGCGAGCGCGCGGCGCATGAACTCGAAATCCGAGAACGGAGCGAACAGCACCTCGCGCAGCATCATGCCGCCTGTGAGGCTTGCGCCGGGGCGCAGGGCGCGGCGGCATCGTCGAAGGCCTCGCACATCCGGCGCGCCGCCAGGAGATTGTCCGCCGTCAGCACCTCCGCCGTCGGCCCCCAGGCCACGGCCTCGCGCGCCAGCAGCAAGGTCTGCGGGAAATGCGCACGCACCATGTCCATGTCGTGCAACGCCGCCAGCACGGTGCGCCGCTCGCCATGCCAGTGCTCGACCAGTTGCAGCAGGTCGGCGGAGGTCTTGGAATCCATGGCGTTGAACGGCTCGTCGAGCACGATCACACGGGCATCCTGCAGCAGCACGCGCGCGAACAGCATGCGCTGCATCTGGCCGCCTGACAGCGTGCCGATGCCGCGGCCCTCGAAGCCGGTGAGGCCGACCGCCGCAATGGCGTGCGCGATCTTCTCGCGCGCAGCAGCGCCGATGCCGCCGAAGATGCCGACGCTGCGCCACAGCCCGGTGCTGACGAAGTCGAACACCGAGATCGGGAAGGTGCGGTCGATGTCGGCGATCTGCGGCAGGTACGCAATCTCGCGCGGCTTCAGGCCGGCGGCGGCGATGGTGCCGGCGAGCGGCTTCAGCAGGCCGACGATGCCGCGAAACAGCGTCGACTTGCCGGCACCGTTGGGGCCGACCACCGCGAGCAGCGCGCCTGGCGCGATCTCGCCGGAGAGATGATGCACGGCCGGATGGCGGTCATAGCCCAGCGTGACGTCGCGGAATTGCAGCTGAGCCATCGCCGTCATCACCGCATCGCCAGAAAGACGATCAGCCAGAGCACGGCGCTCGCCCCCAGCGCGGCGCCGAGCCGGGTGGTCACCGGCATGCGCAGGATCGACCACGGCGCGGGCTGCGCCGGATGCGGCGCGGCAGGGCCGTGGCTATGGGCATGGCCGTGCCCGTGCGTATGGCCGTGGCTATGGAGGGCAGACTGGGTCATTTCCTGATAATGTTACATTATAACATCACCCCTGTCCACCGCGGGTGAATGCCGACTTCACCGCCCAACTGGGAGAGCGGCCCGGTGCCCGGCAGGACATTCTCCTCGGCCCCTGGATCGCTTCGCTACGCTCGCGATGACGGAGTTTGTGGCAACGCTCGGTACCCGCCCCACCCGTCATTGCGGCACACCGCCCGAACCTTGCTCCGTCATCGCGAGCGCAGCGAAGCGATCCAGGGGCTAAGTAAAAAGTGGATTCCGTTCGCCTTCGCCCGGAAGCGACCGACGATGCCTCAGCTGAAATACCGCATCAGCGCCAAGCCGCCGAACAGTCCGGCGATCGAGATGCCCACCGATCCCAGCACATACAGCGCCGCCAGCCCCAGCGCACCACGCTCATACAGCAGCGCGGTATCCAGCGAGAACGCCGAGAACGTCGTATAGCCGCCGAGGATGCCGGTCATCAGGAACAGCCGCCAATGCTGGGTGGCGCCGCCCTTGAAGGCGAGGTAGCCGGCGATCAGGCCCATCACGGTCGAGCCGGTGATGTTGATGATGAAGGTGCCCCAGGGAAAATCGGTGCCGAGCGCCCTGGCGCTGGCCATGTTGATTGCATGCCGCAGCGAGGCGCCGCAGCCGCCGCCGAAGAACACCAGAGCATATCCAAACAGCTGATTCACGGGACCCCACCAGCAGAGCGCATCGAGCGAGCGGATGCCCTGCATCTCGCCACAAGAGATGCAAAACTTTTGCCGCAAGGATGTCACGCTGGCAAGCATCGCCTGATTGAAAGCGTTTGCCACGAAAAAGGGCGGCGAGCCGAAGCTGCCGCCCTTGTCGCTCGCTAGAACGATCAGATCGCCTTGCCGTAGAGCTCGTCGACATAGTCCCAGTTGATGAGGCTGTCGACGAACGCCTTGAGATAGTCGGGACGGCGGTTGCGATAGTCGATGTAGTAGGAGTGCTCCCAGACGTCGCAGCCGAGGATCGGGGTTGCGCCGTGCACCAGCGGGTTTTCGCCGTTCGGGGTCTTGGAGATTTCGAGCTTGCCGTTCTTGACCGAGAGCCAGCACCAGCCCGAGCCGAACTGGCCGACGCCGGCGGCGGCGAAGTCGGCCTTGAACTTCTCGAAGCCGCCGAGATCCTCGTCGATCTTCTTCTCGAGACGGCCGGGCAGCTTGGAGCCGCCGCCATTCGGCTTCATCCACGACCAGAAGTGGATGTGGTTGAAGTGCTGGCCGGCATTGTTGAACACGGCGGGGTTCTTGCCGAACGAGCCCTTGACGATCTCCTCGAGGGACTTGCCTTCGAATTCGGTCCCCTTGATCGCGTTGTTGCCGTTGGTCACATAGGCCTGATGATGCTTGTCGTGATGGTACTCGAGCGTCTCCTTGGACATGTAGGGTCCGAGGGCTTCATAGGCGTAAGGCAGGGGGGGAAGCGTAAATGTCATGGGGGCGGTTCCGCAACTTGTGGGAAGACGGGATTTAACGGGACCTCCTTATAGAAGGTTCCGAACTCCTAAACACTGTGATTTTGGAAAAAGCGAGCCGTTTTGATGAGCATCGAAATCGAGATCCTGAATGGCGACGCCTCCTGGCCGCTGGTCAAGCCGCTGTATGATGCGATCTGGCCGCCCGAAGTGGTCGCTGGATTACCCTGGGCCGGTATTACGTTTGCGCATGCCGACCTGCGCGTCCTGGTGCAGGACGAGAGCGGCGAGGTGCTCTGCCATGCCGGCATCTATCGCCGGCTGGTGAAATGGAACGGACAGAACGTCAATATCGCCGGCATCGGCGGCGTTTTGACGCGCGCCGACCGGCGCAACCGCGGACTGGCCACCGTCGGGCTGAATGCCGCGATCCAGACCTTGCGGCATGAGGATTCCATCAATTACGCGGTGCTGTTCTGCGCGCCCGATCGCATCCCCTTCTACACGGCGAGAGGATTCTTGCCGTTCGACGGCGATGTCTATGCCGAGCAGCCGGAGAGGGGACGCGTCCGCTTCGACACGCTGTCCGCGCTCGTGCACGACGTCAAGCGCACCGCGCCGACGCGTGGCACCATCGACCTGTGCGGACTGCCGTGGTGACGCCGGTGCGGGCGGCGAGACAAACGCGCAAGAGAATGAGACAGAACGCCCTGGCTGCACCTGATCGTGATGTCGCGGCGTGGGACAACGGTCGCCCGGTGATTGCATCGGCCAAGTTTGCTGTTATGGAAACTCGTCTTCAACCGGGGGTTAAGATGATTTGCAAACTGCGTTTGGCCGCTCTTGCGTTCGTTGCGCTCGCTATCGCGCAGCCGGCATTGGCGGCCGACGATCCGACCGGCACCTGGCTGACCCAGGCCGGCGACGCCAGGATCAAGGTCGCCAAATGCGGCGCCAATCTGTGCGGCACCGTGGTGTGGCTGAAGGAGCCGATGGATACTGACACCGGCAAGCCGGCCGTCGACAACAAGAACCCCAATCGCGCGCTCGCCAACCGCCCGATCATCGGCTTGCAGCTGTTCGAAGGCGTCCAGCCCGATGGGGCCAACAAATGGTCCGGCAAGATCTACAATGCCGATGATGGCCAGAGCTATATCAGCCACATCTCGGTGTCGGGCCCGGATACGCTGAAGGTCGAAGGCTGTGTCGGCACGCTGTGCGGCGGCGAGACCTGGACCCGCGCGCGCTGATCAACGTCAGGCGACCGTGCTCTTGAGCGCGGTTGCCGCCGAGGCGTAGCCGCCCTGCGCGCCATCGATGAAATGAACGTGATCGGGGCGGATGGCTGACGGCGTGAAGCAGGTCATCATCGCCGCATCCTGCCGATGCAGCCCGTAGCGGACGAGGCCGTGTGACGCCGCGGCGCCGAGGCGCCGCTCCAGCTCCAGCGCCAGCTCTTCGGTACAATCCAGGATCATGCGCAGCGCATCGTCGTATTTTCGGAAGTCGGAGTTCTCGACCAGCTGCTGCTTGTAGAGATCCGGAATGAACCCGCCCATGCTGATGCCGAACCGCATCACCGCGTAGACGAACAGCGTGCGACCGAGCACGCGAGCCCAGCGTGCCACGCGGGGACCGCGCGCGGCGCGGACCTCGTAGGCGAACCCTTGCGGCGGCCATCGCAGTGCCGGCCCGCCAGAGGGCACCGGCCGCCCGGCATCGGGGCTGCGCTCCGTCAGCTTGATGATGTCCTCGATGACATTTCGATAGGCCGAAGTATCTGCGCCCGCAGCCGGCAGCACCAGTACGGAGAGAATGAGACCGCGCGCCGACGGGATCTCCTCGAACCGGCAGGACAGTCCGGACAGATCAGGCTGCGCGCCGGACGGCGCCGGGGAAATGGCGAACTCGCCGCGCTTCATCGCCGCCTCGGCCCAGCCCAGGCCGCCGCCTGAAAACATCGCGTAGGACAAATTGGGCGACGGACCGTAGCGCGCGACGCGCACGTCGAGCCCCTGCGCACGGATCGCGCTGACCGGCACGAGCGCGATCCGCATCGAGAGGCCGAGATCCTCGCTCACCCACGTGGCGGTGGCCGCAAGGGCCTCGCGCGCGGCCGCCGCGTCATCGGGCCCGACGGCAAAGCTCGCGCCGTCGCCGCCGAACACGAACGGGAATTCACGCCCCTCCAGCGCATTGGTGACGGCGGCGATGATGGCCGCCCCGGCCATGTTGACCGCCTTGTAGCGCCTGTCGGCGATCGCCTTCGTGGACTCGACGATGTCGGCGACGCCGACCATCCAATCGTCCGGAACCGGCTTGTAGAGCTGTGGCTCCATCAGGCGCGCAAAGCCGCGAAACACCGGGATCGCGGCATAGTAGTCCACGGCGCTGGTGTTCGACATCGCGAGGTCATCCGTCCGGAATGCGCCTTCAATGGCGAGCTACGATCGTCCCTGTCAAGCGGGTTCAGACGGAATTTCCCCCCCTGCGGCCGCAATCGCCCGTGTTATCGAACCGTTCGCATGGCGGTGCTAGGCTCATGGCATGAGCACCGAAGCCCCACTTGTCCCGCAACTCGTCGCCCACGCGATGCAGATCGCGGACCGCATCAATACCGCCGGTTTCGAAGGCCAGGTGCTGTCGGCGACACCGCTTGCGGTCCGCATCGGCGAGACCGGGATCGCGGTGGTCTTCCGCTATGGCGTCGTCGTCTTCATCGGCCTGTCGGTCGCCGAGGAGATCAACTTCCTCGACCGGCTGAGCGCGCGGCTGTTCGGCCCGATCGCGCCCCACGAAGAAGAGACGGCCAAGGTCCAGGTGGCGCGCGAATCCGAGGAGCCGATCCCGGTCGGCGGTCCGATCCTGGTGAAAGAGCTGTCGCTGGAGCGATTGCTGATCGTCGCCGATGCGCTCGCCAAGAGCGTCGTGCTCGGCCGCAGCGAGCGCGAGATCGCCAATGTGTTCGACACGATCGAGCCGTTCGCGCGCGAGCTCGCGTCGTTGGGACGGACATCCAAGAGCCGCGTCGCGATGCTCAAGCTTCTCGGCGAGGCGCTGCTGGTGCAGCACCGCGTCTCCGGCCGCGTGGCGGTCGGCGAGAAGCCCGACGTGTTGTGGGACCGGCCCGATCTCGAACGTCTCTATGCAAGGCTCGAAGACGAGTATGAGTTGAGGGAGCGTGAGGAAACGCTCAACCGCAAGCTCGCCGTGATCGCCGAGACGGCGACGACTCTCGCCGACATCATCGACACCAAGCGCTCGCTGCGCCTCGAGATCATCGTCGTCATCCTGATCGCGTGCGAGATCGTGCTCGGCTTCTATGAGATCTTTGCCCGCGGCGGACATTGATCCGGCCGGCTGCCACGGACATGTCATAGATCCCTGGTTGTATTTCCTGATCGGCTCCCTATCATCCGAGGGAGCCCGTCCACGATCGGGAAGAGCCCCATGAGACGTCCTGCTGCATGCGCCACCGTCCGCACCTGGCAGGTGGCCGGTGCCGCAATCTCGTTCACATTGGTCGCGGCGCTTCCGGCCGCGCCGGCGCGGGCCGCCGCCGATCCCGTCACGGCCTGCACTGCCCTCGACATCTGCTATTGCGTCCATCAGGAGTTCAAGGAGACAATCGGCGCGAACGTCGCGCGGGTGCGCAAGCTGATCGCCGATCAGCGCGCCCAGGGCAAGGCGATCGGCTATCTCAGCGTGCCGCTGTCGGCGGCCGGCGGCGGTGCGTTCGTCGTGAACACGGCGATCGCTGCCCGGATCGCGGAGCGCGTGACCGAGCGCTTCGGTCCTCGGTCCGTGTTCGTGCTGAATCCCGGCGCCGAGGGTGGCGACGGCATGCAGGGCGCCAGCGGCGCCGACTACATGTACATGTGGACGCAGATTCTCGAAGGCGAGAACGGCCTCGGCGAGGCCTTCGACTTCGTCTACTTCTCCGGACCCAGCGACTTCGCGAAGTATTTCGAGCTCACCGGGACCCACGATTTCGAGCGGCTCGAAGCCTGGTTCGACGACAAGATCGCACCGGATCCGAAGTACAAGGAGGCGATCGCCAATGGCAGCCTGACGCGCGCCGGCTTCCGCAACTACTACGGCCTGCGGGCCTCAGTCGCATTCAGCTATGGTTCACACGACGAGTGGAACATTGCGCGCATGATCAACGATCGGCGCCGGGGTGCGACGGATTATGGCATCGCCAACCAGCTTGCGGTGGTCTTCGATGGCCAGCCGGTGTCCCCTGGGGGTTATGAGACGCCGACCGCCGCGGGCGATGTCGGCCGTTGCGTCAAATAGACAGGGACGCGACGTCCCGCCTCGCACCTCACTCCAGCGCGCTGACGTTCCAGGTCGCGTGACGGACGCCGGGCAGCTTCGCGAGCTCCGCCGTGACCCGGTCGAGCTCTGCCGTGTCGGCCGCAAGCGGCACCAGCGTAGCGGTGATCTCCGCGAGGTCGTCGGAGCGGTAGGCCACCTCGGTCTCGCGCACGGGATATTTGGCGGCATCGAGCCGCTCATCCAGGGCCTCGCGCAATTCGGCGGCATGCAGGACATCGGTGGTCACGACGATCTCGTAGTTGGCCTCGGAGGTCGCGGCATTGAGCGGAATGCGGTCGATCGCATTGACCAGCGGCCGCAGCAGCGTGTTGCCGGCCAGCACGAACACGGTCAGCGCGACCGATTGCGCGATCAGGTCGGCACCGGCACAGGCGCCCACCGCGGCCGAAGCCCACAACGTCGCCGCCGTGTTGAGACCGCGGACGTTCATGCCCTCCTTCATGATCGTGCCGGCGCCGAGAAAGCCGATGCCCGAGACCACATAGGCGATGATCCGCACCGCACCGTCGGCGCCGGTGAGCCGGTTGCCGATATCGACGAAGGCGGCCGCGCCGACCGCGACCAGGACGTTGGTGCGCAGGCCGGCGCTGCGCTGCCGGTATTGCCGCTCGGCACCGATCAGCGTGCCGAGCACGAAGGCAGTGAACAGGCTGACCAGCGTATCGAGGAAATCGTAGAGCTGAAAGGTGTGCAGGAATCGCATGGGTAACCGCTTGTCTATGGATCACGCGGATGGCCGTCGGGCGACGGCCACGCGGAGGGCGGCCGGACCGCCGCGAGAACGCCGCTTTCTTAGGACGTCCTTGATCGAAATCAAATCCTATTCCCTCCAGCATATTTTAGGTTGATATGATCAACAGGCAGATGACGCCGACGATGACGCCATTGTCCGACACGCGAAAGGATCACAGCCCCGCCGTCAGGCTGGGGCATGACGCGGTGAGCGCGGTGAAGCTGTCGCAGGAGCTCACCGCCGACATCGATGCCTGGGCCGAGACGCACCAGATCACGCGCTCCGATGCCATCAGCCAGTTGCTCACGATCGGCCTGCATGCATCGCGCCCGGCGGCATCCCTCCAGCCCCAGCTGAAGGATCCGATCACGATCGAGCAGAATGCGATCCGCCAGATCGACCAGATGCTCGATCCGGCGCTGCCGGCGGACGAGCGGGAGCGGCGGATTCGCCGGCTGATCGATGGGCCGGCGGAATTTGCCGGCGAGCGGATCGATCTGCCGAAACCTTACGGCTGAGTTACGCGGCCGAGCGTGCCGCCACGGCCTCGTAGATGTCGTCCTCCTGCGCGGTGTGCATGCGCACCAGCGTCTCGATCGCCTCGATCACGCGCTGGGCATCGCGGATCAGATAGCGGTCGACATGCTCGGACGGCAGATCCTCGGTGAGGCGGCCGAGCAACCGCGCCAGATGCAGGATCTCGCGATGCGCCCGGCTCATCGCCGACAGGCCATGGCTGTCCTGCAGTAGCCGCGCGAGTCTGGGATACACCGAGCCTTCGTCGTCACGCTCATGGGCGACGACCTGGTCCTGGACGACGGCGTTGGCCTGTCCGATCAGGATGATGGCCTGTTCGGGCTCCGCCTCGTCGAGCGCATCGACGATCGCGCGCAGGCGATCGAGCCCGCGCAACAACGCCTGATGATCATGCCGCAGCCCGCTTCCGTCTTCCGCGGTGATCCGGCCGGCCTTGCCGCGGCCGGCGGGCAGCAGCGCCCGTAGCGCGTTGAGGATGACGGCGACGTCGATGGCCTCCTGGACCAAAGCGGCAGGCACCGGCTGCAGCACTCCAAAGGCCGCCGCGCCCATCGCGATGAACGACAGCGCCATGCCGGCAATGATGCTCTCGAGCGCAATGCGCCGGGCGCGCTGCGCGATCACGATCGCCTCGCCGACGCGGTCGAGCCGGTCGGCGAGAATGACGACATCGGCCGCTTCCGACGAGGCGCTGGCGCCGCGGGCGCCGAGCGCGATGCCGACATCGGCCGAAGCCAGCGCCGGGGCATCGTTGATGCCGTCGCCGACCATGATGGTCGGATGCAGCCGCTGCTCGCTCTTGACCGCGTCGACCTTGTCGGAGGGAACGCGGTCGGCGAGCACCGCGTCGAGGTCCAGCGCGGCGCCGATCGCCTGGGCGGCGGCGGCGCGGTCCCCGGTCACCATCACCATGCGCGCGATGCCGGCCTCGCGCAGCCAGCGGATGGCGCGCGGCGTGTCGGCGCGCAATTCGTCGGCCAGCAGCAGCGCGCCGATCAGCCGCCCCTCCATGGCGATGAACACGATCAGCGCCGAGCGCCAGGATGCACGGCGGATGGCGCGCGCCGCCCAAGGCGGCGGAGTGCGATTGCCGAGCACGAGGTCGCGCGAGCCGGCGCTGATCCGGCGGCCGTCGATGACCCCTTCGAGACCGGAGCCCATGGTCTCCCGCACCGCCTCCGGCACCTTCAGCTTCAGCCCACGGTCGCGGCCGGCCTGGACGATGGCATGCGCGACGACGTGGTGCGAGGCCTGCTCCAGCGAGGCGCAGAGCAAGAGGACGGCGTCGGCGTCCTCGCCCGGCGCGGCCTCCACCGACAGCAGGCGCGCGCCACCGACCGTGAGCGTGCCGGTCTTGTCGAACAGCACGGTATGGGCACGGGCCAGCGCTTCCAGCTTGCCGCCGCCCTTCACCAGGATGCCGCTGCGCGCCGCCTGCGCGACGCCTGCAATGAAGGCCACGGGCGCGGCCAGGATCAGCGGACATGGCGTCGCGGCGACCATCACGGCAAGGCTCCGGATCACGTCACCGGACGCAAAATAGGCAGCCGCCGCGATGGCGAGGCTCACCGGCAGAAAGATCAGCGCATAGCGGTCGGCAAGCCGCACGAATGGCGCCTTCGCGGTCTGCGCCCCCGTCACCAGCTTGACGATGCCCGCATAGGTGCTCTCGCCCGCCGTGGCCGTGACCGACAGCTCGAACGTCTCGCCGGCATTGAGCGAGCCCGACAGGATCGCCATGCCGCGCGTCTTCGTAACCGGGATCGGCTCGCCCGTCAGTGCGGATTCATCGACCACGGCCATGGTCGTCTGCACCACGCCGTCGACCGGGACGATCTCGCCGGCGCGAACCATCAGCCGATCACCGACGTTAACATCGGCAACCGGAACATCCTCGATCTGATCGTCACGCCAACGATGCGCCTGGCGCGGCGCCCGATCCACCAGCGCACGCAGATCATGCTCGGCGCGGGCGACGGCGATGTCCTCGAGCACGTTGCCGCCGGAATACATCAACGCCACCACCGCACCAGCCAGGGGCTCGCCGAGGATGATCGCCGCGCTCATCGACACCAGCGCGATCGCATCGACGCCGATGCGCCCGGCCAGGACATCGCGGACGATCGAAACCACGAGGCCGGCGATGACGGGAACGGTGGAGGCCGTGAAGGCGACAGCAGCAAAATCGGGACGGCCGATCGCATGCGCGAGGCCGCCCGCGGCGAGGCCCGCGATGGCGATTGCGACGAGGGTCCACCGCAGAATGCGTTCGAACATCAAGAGGGTTCCGGATTGCGCCGGCACTATCGCTGCTGCGGCGCTTTCGGCGCTTGAGCGAAATCAACCGCTGGCGCCGCACGGACCTGCGAGCCGGACGCAATGGCCTCAGGCGGTGCTGCCGGCATCCACCGTCAGTACGGTGCCGGTGACGTTGCGACCGCCATCTCCGAGCAAGTATTCGACCATCGCCGCGACGTCGCCGGTGTCAGGGAGCCGCCGCAAGGCGCTGCGGCCGGCGATGCGCCGCTGCTGCTCCTCGTCCATGCTCTGCGTCAGTTCGGTGGCGATGAAGCCCGGCGCGATCGCGTTCACGGTGATGCCGACCTTGCCGACCTCGCGCGCGAGCGACCGCGTGAAGCCGTTGGCGGCCGCCTTGGTCGCTCCGTAGACCGAGAGGCCGTTATAGCCGGTGCTGGCGATGATCGAGGAGATGTTGACGATGCGGCCCTCGCCTGCGGCCATCATGTGGCGCACGACGTATTTGGTCAGGATCATCGGCGCCAGCACGTTGAGCCGCACCAGATCCTCGATCTCGGAATTGTGCATGGTCGCGAGCAGGCCTTCGGTGCCGATGCCCGCATTGTTGACGAGGCCATAGATCGGGCCGTGCTCGTCGCGCACCGACTTCACGAAAGCTGGAATCGCGTCGGTGACACTGAGGTCGCAGGCGCGGAAATGAATGCCGGCGCTGCTGGCGCTGAACTCGGCGATCGCCGCGCGCAGCTCCTCGCTCTCGCGACGAGCAACGGCGATGACGTCGAAGCCGGCGCCTGCGAGCCGGCGCGCGATGGCGAGCCCGATGCCGCGGCTGCCGCCGGTGACGAGCACGTTACGCATCGGCGCGCGCCAGCTTGCCGGCCGGGGTGACGTCGAGCGCCGGCACGAAGCGGATCATTGCGGGCACCTTGTGAGCCGCGAGACGTGCGCGACATTCGGCGAGGATGTCGCGGCGCACGGCGTCGGCCCGCGCCGGATCAGCCTCTGGAGTCAGCACGACTTCAGCAACGACGATGCCGCCGGTGATCGGGCTGCGGCGCGACTTGGCGCGCGACATCCGCACTTCCGGATGGCCATTGATCACGGCCTCGATCTCTTCGGGATGGACCTTGAGCCCGCCGACATTGATGATGCCGTTGCGGCGTCCGACGAAGTAGTAGCGCCCGCCGCGCAGCTCGACCATGTCGCCGGTGTCGACATAGCCGTCGCTGTCGGTCAGCGCGGCGGCCGCGCGCCCGACATAGGCATGAGCCGCACGCGAGGAACGGATGCGCAACGAGCCGTCGACGACCTTCATGTCGACGGCGCCGCGGCCTTCGCCGAGCAGCGTCGCGGGAAAACCCTCCAACCCGTCATTGACGGCGAAGCCGACGCCGGCCTCGGTCGAGGCATAGGCATGGCCGATCGAGGCCTGCGGAAATGCCTGCTTCAATCCGTCGAGCACGGCCTGATCGGCGATCTCGCCGGAGAGTCTTACATAGCGCGGCGCAAATTCAGCGACCGATCCGCTCATCAATAGCTTGCGCCAATGCGACGGCGTTCCGGACATGTGCGTGACGCCGCGCGCGTTGAGGCGCGCGACGTGGTCGGCCAGCGCCTCGCCGGGATCCGACAGCACCATCGAGCCGCCGCCGACGACGGCGCGCAGGAAGATCTGCAGCCCGCCATAGCGGCGGATGTCGTAGAAGGTCGCCCACACCGGGATCGCGTCGCCAGGGACCGGGCGATCGCCGATGATTGCGCCGCACAGGCCTTCCAGCGTATGGCCGACGATCTTCGGCGCGCCCGATGTGCCCGAGGTCAGCATCAGCCATTCGGTGGCGCGCACGGACTTTGTGGCCTCGGCAGATGGCTGCGGCAGGCCGACCGGGACGATGAGGTCCACCGCGCAATCGGAAAAGCGCGCCGGCTCGTCGGTGACGACGGCATCGATCTCTGCATCGGCGACGATGCCGGCGAGATGCTCGGCCTTGAGGTCCGGAGGGCACAGCAGCATGCGCCGGGCGACGCCATCGATCTCGATCAGCGCGAGCCCGGCCAACAATTGGCCCGATGTCGCGATCAGAACCGAGCGGCCATCGAGTTCGTCACCGCGGTCACCCAGGCAGCACCCGCGCGACAACTTGGCGAGCGATATGACGCGACGCGGGTCGGAGATCGTCCGCTCGGTCAGCGCCGTGCCGAGATGGTCGCGCAGCGCGAAGACCTCACGCGGGGACATTCTCATAGGCCCTGATGAAGTCGCCGATCGTATTCGGGAACGTCACGTCCTCGGACAGCGTGAACGGATCGACGCCGAGATCGTCTTCGAGGCGGGCGACCAGGATGGCGAAAGCGAGCGAGTCGAAGCCGGTCTCGTGCAGCGTCAATTCGTCCGTCAGCGGCGGCAGCTTGACCTTCTGCTCGTCCGCAATCTGCTTGATCGCTGCAATGATTCTCAACCGTACCGGCATGGCCCAATCCGTCACTGTTCAAACGATGCGGCCGACCATAGCGCCGGAAGGTGAAGGAATACGGACAGCCACGGGATGTTTCGGGACCGTTGGTAAATGCCCGTCATGGCCTATGATTAAAATCATCTACAAACGGACCTCGCCGGCCACGATCCGCGCGTAAAGCTCGCGATCGAGCGCGCGGTAGGCGCCGGTCGCGGCATCGCGCGTGTAGAGCGGCTCGCCGACGACCGAGGGATCGAAGCCGTCGCGCATCAGCTGCTGCTTCTTCTGCTTGAAGGTCTCGGTGGCATCGAGCGAAGCGGTGATACGCAGCGCGACCGGCTGCGCATAGGCCGGCAGCCGGCGGTAAAGCTCGGCCGAGAGTGTCGCGAGATCAAAATCAGCATCGACCACGAGCGCAGCCATGCCGGCGCGCCCGTCGGCGCCGGGTACGGTGACGCCGTACGTCGTCGCTTCCGTCACGCCGGGGCATTGCAGGATCGCTTCATTGACTTCGCTGGTCGCGACGTTCTCACCCTTCCAGCGGAAGGTGTCGCCGACGCGATCGACGAAGTAGAAGAAGCCCTGCTCGTCCTGCCGCATCAGGTCGCCGGTGCGGAACCAGGCATCGCCTTTGGCGAAGACGTCGCGCAGGATCTTCTTCTTGCTCTCGCTGGTGTCGGTATAACCCTCGAAGCGGCCGCCGCCCTTGTCGGCCGTGCCGATGCGGCCGACGGCCTCGCCGACCTCGCCGCGCGCGCACGGCACGCACAGGCCATCAATCCCGCGCAGGGGCGTGCGCTGCTCGGCATCAAGCTGGATGATCGCGGCCGGAAAGCGATGCGCGAGCAGCGACGGTACGCGGCCGATCGATCCCACCCGGCCCTCGACATTGTAGAGCGAGAAATTGCCTTCGGTCGCGGCATAGAACTCCAGCACATCGGGGATGGCGAAGCGCGCCCGGAACGCCTCCCAGACGTCGCCGCGCAGGCCGTTGCCGCAGGCGAGCCGCAGCCGATGCGTGCGATCGAGGTCCGACGGCGCGGCCGCCAGCAGATAACGGCAGAGCTCGCCGATATATTGCACCAAGGTGCAGTCGTGACGGACGATGTCGCGCCAGAAATTGCTGGCCGAGAACTTCTCGGCGAGCACCGCGGCGCCACCGGCCCGGAGCATGCTGCAGGGCGCGACGATGCCGCCGACCGAATGATAGACCGGCAGACAGTCATAGAGGCGATCGTCGGGACCGGCGCCGGTGAGCCCTGCGAACCAGCCGCCCCAGTTCAGGATGCGGCGATGGCTGATGCTGGCGGCCTTGGGCAGGCCCGTCGTGCCGGAGGTGTAGATCAGCAGCGCGCGGTCGTCGATCGTGACGACGGGACGCTCGGCCGGCGCGAGCGTGTTCGCAGTCATTGCAGCGAGTGCTGCGTCGAGCTCACCATGGCTCCACACGCGCGCCGCGCCGGCGACCAGCGGCGCGGCGCTCGCATAGGCGTCGCGGAACTCGCTGGCGACGATGACATGGGCAGGCCCGGCAACATTGATGCAGTGGGCGAGCGAGGACCCGACCAGATTGGTGTTGATGAGCGCAACTACGCCGCCGACGCGGCTGATCCCGAGCCATGCGGCCAGATACTCCGGCCGGCTCGGCATCATCAGGGCGACCGTGCTGCCCGGCCCGATGCCGTTTGCGAGCGCCCAGCGGGCATATTGGTTGATGTGGGCGGCCAGTTGCCGGTAGCTGAGCGTCTCGCGATCGGAGATCAGCGCCGGCCGTTCGGGCTGCTTGGCGGCCCAATCCTCGACGATGTCGGCAAACAGCCGCGCCGGCTCCGCCTCGATCCGGGAGGTCAGCTCGATCGCCTTCAGCCAGATCTTCGCCGCCGACGGCTTCGGACCGGGCGTGATGAGGTCCGCAGATCGGTCCGCGCGCTCGGAGTTCATGGATGGCTGCCACCGTCTCAGTTCGGCGTTCTTATAGGTCGCGCGGCCTGACCGGGCGTTAATCCGCACGGTTAACCCGCCGAAAGTCGATCGCGTTTGATCCGAGTGCGTTCCTTTACGAAGTGGACGCAAATACCGGTTACGCTCCTCCTCCCAGAACATGCCCATGTAAAGGCCGGCATGCCCAAGGACAGGACGATCACCCGACGTGCACTGCTGCACTGCGCCGCTTGGAGCGGCGTTGCGGCGATATCCCCGGCCGCGGCGTTCGCAGCGGCCGATGCGCCCTACCCGTCCCGGCCGGTGACCTGGGTTATTCCGTTCGCCCCCGGCGGCGCCACCGGCCGGCTGTCGCTGCTGATCTGCGAGCGGCTGTCGCTGCGGCTCGGCCAACCCTTCGTGCTCGAGCACCGTCCCGGCGCCGGCGGCGCCACCGCCACCAGGAGCGTCGCCAGCGCTGCGCCGGATGGCTACACCCTGCTGGCCACCTCGACCGCCAACGTCATCAACGCGGCGCTCGATCCGAGCTCGACGGAGGACGGAGCCGATCTGGTCCCGGTCGCGGGCATGGCGCGGATGCCGCTGCTGCTCCTGGTCAACAAGGAGCTGCCGGTCAAGACGCTGCCCGAATTCCTCGCCTACGCCCGGGCCAACCCTGGCAAGCTCAGCGTCGGCTCGGCTGGTGCGGGCACCGTGCAGCTGCTGTCCGCCGAGCTGTTCCGAACGCTGGGCGGCATCACCTGGTCCGTCGTCCACTACCGCGGCTCGGGCCCGGCGCTGACCGACCTCGCCTCGGGTCACATCCACGCCATGTTCGACAACGCAGCCTCCGCCGCCGACCTGCTTCGCAGCGGCAAGATCCGGGCGCTCGCCGTCTCGACGCGCGAGCGCGCGCAAACCTTGCCCGACCTGCCGCCGGTCGCCGACGTGCTGCCGGCGTTCGAGACCTCCGGCTTCTACGGCGTCGGCGCGCCGCGCCGTACGCCGCAGGCCATCGTCGAGCTGCTCAATCGCGAGATCAATACGGCCCTGGCCGATCCCGAGATCGCGAGGCACTTCGCCGAGGTCGGCGCCACGCCGATCACCGGAGACACCGGCGTCTACGCGGCGACCTACCACGCCGAGGTCATGCGCTGGCGCAAGCTGGTGCCGCAGGCGAGCGCGAAGAGATAGCCCCCGCGCCCGCACCGCCCGGCCTCACGCGGTCGCCACGCCCTGCAGCACCAGCCGGTTGAGCCTTGCTGCGAACGCGGCCGGATCCTCCGGCAGTTCGCCGTCGAGGATCTGCGCCTGCTCGAGCAGCAGGAACGACAGATCGTCGACCTTGGCCTTGTCGGCGGCGGCCTTCGCAACCGCGACGACCAGCGGATGGCGCAGATTGATCTCCAGGATCGGCTTGGTGCGGGCGCCGCGCGCCTGCTGCGACAGGATCCGCTCCAGCTCGCGGTCAGGGCCATGGCTGCCGGCGACGAGGCAGGAGGCGCTTGTGGTGAGCCGGGTCGAGACCTTCACGTCGGTGACGTGCTCGCCGAGGCTGTCCTTGATCAGCGCAATCGTATTGGCCTCGTCGGCCGCCGGCTGCGCCTCGTCGTCGGCCTTCGGCTCGGTCACCGGGATCGGATCGAAGTCGATGTCGCCCTGGCTCAGCGACTTCAGCGGCTTGCCGTCGAATTCGAGACGCGCCGAGGTCCAGAACGCGTCGACCGGATCGGTCAGCAGCAGCACCTCGACGCCGCGCGCCTTCGCAGCTTCGAGCCGCGGATTGGATTTCAGCCGCTCGATGCTGTCGCCGACCAGGAAGTAGATCTCGGTCTGGTTCTCCTTGAGACCCTCGACATACTGCTTCAGCGAGCGCCGCTCGCCCGATGTCGTGGTGAAGCGGGCCAGCGACAGCAGCTTGTCGCGCCGCTCGAAGTCCTCGTAGAGGCCTTCCTTGATCACCGCGGCGAACGCCGCCCAGATCTTGTCGAAGTTGTCCGGATCCTTGTCGGCAAGCTGCTCCAGCTCGCTGATCACGCGCGTCGTCACGGCCTTTCGGATCTGAGCCAGCTGCGGATTGTTCTGCAGCATCTCGCGCGACAGATTGAGCGGCAGGTCCTCGCTGTCGATCACGCCGCGGATGAAGCGCAGATAGGCCGGCAGCAGGTCGGCGTCGTCGGTGATGAAGACGCGGCGGACATAGAGCTTGACCTTGCCCTTGCGCGCCGGCTCGAACAGGTCGAACGGCTTGGTCGAGGGCGCGAACAGCAGCACGGCATACGAATAGCGGCCTTCCGCCCGGTAGTGCAGCGTCATCGCCGGCTCGTCGAACGCGTGCGCAATCGACTTGTAGGCCTTGCTGTAGTCCTCCGCCGTCAGCTCGGACTTCGAGCGCTGCCACAGCGCGCTGGCGGAGTTGATCTGGCGCGGCTCGCCCTCTTCCGGCACCAGCATGATCGGAAACTGGATGTTGTCGGAATAGGCGGTGACGATGCGCTCGATCTCGTAGGTTTCGAGATATTTCTTGGCGTCGTCCTTGAGATGCAGCACGATCTCGGTGCCGCGCGTCACGCGCTTGGCATCGTCCTCCGAGGCGGGCGCGACCTCGAAACCGGCGCCTCCCGACGAGGTCCAGGTCCAGACATCGTTCTCGCCGGCGCGGCGGCTGATCACGACGATGCGGTCGGCGACCATGAAGGCCGAGTAGAAGCCGACGCCGAACTGGCCGATCAGGCCGGTGCCGTCCTTGGCCTCGGCCAGCTTCTGCACGAACGCCTTGGTGCCGGAGCGGGCAATGGTGCCGAGATGGTCGATCAGCTCCTGGCGCTCCATGCCGATGCCGCTATCGGCAATGGTCAACGTACCCGCGGCCTTGTTCGGAATGATGCGGATCTGCGGCGGCTCGCCCTCGCCGATCAGGTCCGGCCTGGCGATCGCCTCGTAACGCAGCTTGTCACAGGCATCGGAGGCGTTCGAAACCAGCTCGCGCAGGAAAATGTCGGTTTCGGAATAGACCGAGTGCACCATCAGGTGCAGCAGTTCGGAGACTTCGGCCTGGAATGAATGGCTAACGGTCGCGGTGTCGGTCATCGTCGTGCGTTGGCCCATGCTATCAGTGGTGGAGAGAGACCGTCGATATAGCGCGGCGGCGGCACCGATCAAGCCTTCCGACCAGGGGGATCGTCGACCGATCGTTCGGCGGCCGCAAACAGCTTGTCCATGACCCGATCCAGGGTGGCGATCTCGGCCGCCGAAAGCACGCCCAGCAGATCGGCCTCGCGCGCCAGCGCATGGGGCACGATTTTGCGATACAGCGCCCTGCCGGCGGCGGTGAGCGTCACGATCCGTTCACGCCCGTCCTCGGGATCGCGGCTGCGGCTGACGATGCCGCGCACCTCCAGGCTCTGCATGGCGCGGCTGACGTTCATCTTGTCGAGCGTCGTCAGCCGGCCGATCTCCTTGGTCGGCAGCCGCGGCTGCTCGCCCAGCGCCGCCAGGATCCGCCATTCCTGCCGCGACAGCGCAAACCGGTCGGCATAAACCTCCGCCACCGCCAGCGACACCTGCTCGGCGAGGCGGGCCAGCCGATAGGGAAAATAGCGCTGCAACCTCAGCTCGCGCTCGGCAGCGACCTCCCCGTCCCTCCGGTTCCGCTCGTCGTTGGCTGCCTTCGTCATCGCATCCTCTATCCTTCATCCATTCCGCAGGCCGCCGGCCACCTCGATCCAGTCCACATCGGGTTGATCTGGATCAAAGCCGCCATATCGTATCATCCGTTACTATCATGCCAACAACGATCATGGGAGGACAATCATGCAGATCGAGAAGATCCATCACGTTGCCTATCGCTGCGTCGACGCCAAGGCCACCGTCGAGTTCTACAAGAAGGTCCTCAACATGGACCTGCTCGGCGCGATCGCCGAAGACAAGGTGCCCTCGACCAAGGCGCCCGACCCGTACATGCATATTTTCCTGGATGCTGGAAACGGCAATATCCTCGCCTTCTTCGAGCTGCCGAACTCGCCACCGATGGGGCGCGATCCGAACACGCCGGAATGGACCCAGCACATCGCCTTCCAGGTCAAGGACATGGACGAGCTGGAAGAAGCCAAGGCGCGCGCCGAAGCCGCCGGCCTCGACGTCGTCGGGATCACCGACCACACCATCTTCAAGTCGATCTATTTCCATGATCCGAGCGGCCACCGCCTGGAGATCGCGACCTGGACCGCGACGCCCGAGCAGATCACGCGCATGAAGTCGGTCGCCCATGCCATGGTCGACGAGTGGGCGACGACCAAGAAGCCGCCGCGGCACACCGCCTGGATGCACGAGAAGGAATTCGCCGGCAGCGATTGAGCGATCGCTCGACCCATCCATCCCGACCGCAACGCGCCAAGTGAAACTGCGCCAGGCGAGGCAGCCATGAGCAACTATGTCTATCCGCGATTTCCCTATGTCTGCTCGGCAGAACAAAAGAGCGGCACGATCCGCCGTCACCCGGTCGTCGTGATCGGCGCCGGGCCGATCGGCTTGACGGCTGCGCTCGATCTCGCCGCCCGCGGCCAGCCGGTGGTGGTGCTCGACGACAATGACACCGTCAGCATCGGCTCCCGCGCCGTCTGCTACGCCAAGCGGCCGCTGGAGATCTGGGACCGGCTCGGTTGCGCCGCGCGGATGGTCGAGAAGGGCGTCAGCTGGAACATCGGCAAGGTGTTTTTTCGCGACCAGCTGTCCTATCAATTCGACCTGCTGCCCGAGCCCGATCATCGCTGGCCGGCGATGATCAATCTGCAGCAATACTACCTCGAGGAGATCCTCGTGGAAGCGTGCAGCAGAAGCCCGCTGGTCGACCTGCGCTGGAAGCACCGGCTGGTCAGCCTCAAACAGACCGACGACTGCGCTGACTTGGCGGTGGAGACACCCGACGGCATCTTCACCATGGAAGCGCAATGGGTGATCGCCTGCGACGGCGCCAATTCCGACACCCGCCGCATGGTCGGCGCCGAGTTCAAGGGCCAGTTCTTCCAGGATCGCTTCCTGATCGCCGACGTCAGGATGAAGGCGGAGTTTCCCACCGAGCGCTGGTTCTGGTTCGACCCGCCGTTTCATCCGGGGCAGTCGGTGCTGCTGCATCGCCAGTCCGACAACATCTGGCGCATCGACTTCCAGCTCGGCTGGGACGCCAATCCGGACGAAGAGAAGAAGCCCGAACGTGTGATCCCGCGCATCCGGGCCATGCTCGGCGACCACACTGAGTTCGAGCTGGAATGGGTGTCGATCTATCAGTTCGCCTGCCGCCGGATCGACAATTTCCGCCACGGCCGCGTCCTGTTCGCGGGCGACGCCGCGCATCAGGTGTCGCCGTTCGGCGCCCGCGGTGCCAATACCGGCGTTCAGGACATCGACAATCTCGCCTGGAAGCTGGCGCTGGTGCTGCGCGGCGAAGCGCCTGAGAGCCTGATCGACAGCTATCACGAGGAGCGTGCTTACGCCGCCGACGACAACATCCTGAACTCGACACGGGCGACCGACTTCATCACGCCGAAGACGCAGGCCAGCCGCACCTTCCGTGACGCCGTGCTCGACCTTGCGCAGCATCACGCATTCGCGCGCCCGCTGGTCAACAGCGGCCGGCTGTCGACGCCGACGCCCTATGTCACGTCGTCGCTGAACACGCCCGACAGCGCCAGTGTCCTTGGCACGATCGCGCCCGGCACCAATGCCGCCGACGCGCCCGTGACCGTGGCGGGCCAGCCCGGCTGGCTCCTCAACTGCCTGGGCTCCGGCTTCGCGGTGGTCACGTTCGACGACGCCGTCACGGCCAAGGAGCTCAGCATTGACGGCATTGCCGCGCGCGTGATCGTCGTCGGCCGCGATATCACTGATGCCAACGGCCTGCTCGCGGAGCGCTACGGCGCCTCGCCGGGCACGACCTATCTGTTCCGGCCCGATCAATATGTCACCGCCCGTTTCCCGCAGTTCGACGAGGCCGGGATCGCTGAAGCCGTCCGGCGCGCCTGCGGCAAGCGCGGGACGGTGCAGCAGGAGCTTGCGGCATGAGCCTGACACTCACCCCGAACATCAGCGATCCCGATGACTTCTATGCCGAGTTGATCGGCGGCCAGCGCGACCTCGGCGAGGAAGAGGCTCTGCGCATGAACGCGAGGCTGGTGCTGCTGCTCGCCAACCACATCGGCGACCGCGCGATCCTGAGCGAGGCGATCCGGCTGGCGCGCTCGCCCGGCGGCTGACACACGCGGCCTTGGTTCACGGCGACGCACGGTTTTGATCCCGATCAAAGCGGCGCCTGCGCGTCGTCTGGCAAGGAGAGAGACCCGCCGGCGACTCGCTCGCCGGCCCAGGACCCGTGCGAGCTCGTTCACGGCCACTCCTGATCCGCAACCGGCCGGGTTCATTGTGACAACATCATAATGTCACGCCACCTTCACTGAAGCGCTCTACCTCTTCGCCTCGTTCCACAACGGTACGGGGATTCGCATGTCGCGCTACTACAAAGTCCTGCAGACGCAGCGCTTCGACGACTATCGCTACTACCATCAGAGCCGGATCAATCAGACGCTGCACCTGATCAGCGCCGTGATCTTCCTCGTCTGCTACGCGCTGCTGTTCAAGGATCCGGCGATGGCCGGCCTGGTCGGCTGGCTCGCGATGCTGACGCGGCAGACCGGGCACTTCTTCTTCGAGCCGAACGGCTACGACCACGTCAACGACGTCACCAACGACTACAAGGAAGCGGTCAAGGTCGGCTACAATCAGACCCGCAAGATCGCGCTGCTCACGGTGTGGGGCCTGGTGCCGGTGGCGCTGTTCGCGTTTCCGACGCTGTTCGGCCTGTTCGCCGAGCCCGCCGGCCGGATGGATTTCGTCCGTCACGTCGGCGTGCTCTGGCTCGCGGTCGGGATCGGCGGCGGCCTGTTTCGCGTCATCCAGTTGTTTGCGACGCAGGATGTCTCGACCGGCCTGATCTGGGCGTTCAAGGTGCTGACCGACCCGTTCCACAACATCGCGCTGTATTGGAAGTCGCCGCTGGCGCTGCTGCGCGGCGAGCTGATCGATCCGACCATCAAGGATGCCGCGCACTGGGGCGCCGCCGAGGACGTCGAGGCCGACGAAGCCGCGCATCTCACCTGATCGCGAGTTCCCGCCGCCGGTCCGTCCGGCGGCGGGATTGCTCGGAGAGATGACATCCGGCTTCAACAACATGGAACGACTCTCCTGCTGCGCCGTTGCGGGCTCAGTGCTGGTGGCCTTCAGGAGCTTTCCATGTGTGACTACAGCCTCCATACTGTTGCTTCCCGTGACGCCAAGATCGACGACGTGCTGGTCTCCTGTCGCTTTCCCAGCACGGAAACACGCGGTTTCTGCACCAAGGACGATCCGTTGACCGCAGTGTGCCTGCGGCCCGGCACCGAGCTCGCCTTCGAGGACGACGTCCGCATCAAGGGCATCTTCTTCTTCCGCCGCAAGGTCGGTGCTCATCTCGCCCGCTTCCGCCAGGTCGACACCAACAAGCCGACCGAGCATCACGACGCGCTCGAATTCTCCAACGGCCGCATCGTCAAGGTCACCGACCTCGCCACCGGCCAGCGCGCCCGCGTGCTGCAGATGCCGGCCGATGCGGCGACCAAGCGAACGACGACACCGGTCACGATCGAGCTGCGCGCGACGCAGCTCTGAAGGCTTTGAGATGGACGACGGCAGCGCCGCGGCGGCGCTGGCGTCGTCCATGCCGTAACGGTTTTGATCTGTACCCATGAGCGTTCGCGATCTCGCGGCACCTGATGCCCGAGTGATGCGGCCGTCATTCCCTCTCTCTTTCGACGAGAGGGCGCAGGGAGAGCCGGACCTCGGCTGAGGCCCGTGGCCCCCGTGCGAAAGAAATGCACGGGGCAGGAACCACAGGTACAGCCGGATGACCCGGCCCTCCCTGCGCGATCGTTTTAACGGTGTCCTTCGTGCTCTCCCTGGGGATCGGCTTTCTTGCCCCCATCGCCCGCGCGAGCCGTCACAGCATCGGCAGCGAGCTTGACCTCAGCGTCGAGAGGCCAGGACCACACGACTTCGCCGTCCGTGCCGGCCACGCTCGTCCAGCGCCACCGTCACGTCCATCGCAGCCCACCTCCACGTTCGTGACGACGCGTACGTCCCTCTGCACGAGGCGGGATGGGCGGAGATAAGCATGACTTCGGAAAAATAGCAATAGGAAATTTAGCTCCGTGCCGAAAGTTCATCTCTGTGAGCGGCTATACAGACCAAGACAAAACCAGCTTTCCGTCTCCGCATCGCGGCCTGATACAGCGCCCGCGGCGAGATCAGCCAGGATCTGTTCGAAATCTGGGAGCAGCGCCGGCGCGCTCAATCCGGCAGGTTCGTGAATCGCGGGCGCCAGACGCCCAGGATGACGTTGACGGTGGCAACGCCCAGCATCACCCAGATCGCGCCCTGCTCGGTGCCGAAGTTGGGCGCAAGCGTCGCCGGGTCGATCTGGCCGGCGACGGCGCGCGCGGCCTCCTCTGCCGCCTCCTGCATCGGGCCCTGCACGGCGGCAAAACCCCATTCGAAGACGAGGATACCGGAGGCGAGCTTGGCCAAAGCCCAGCCGGCGCTGTGCAGCGCGCGGTTGATCGCGATGGCGAGCAGGCCGGCGATGAGTGTGAGGCCGAGCGAGGGGAAGAACACGTAGCGGACGATGGCGCCCATCGCCGCGCGCATCTCGGCGTAGAGCGGCAGCGACACCGACGGCTGCGGGATCATGCCGAGCAGGACGACGAGGCAGGCCATCGCCCCCATCATGCCGATTGCGCCCATCGTGTGCAGGAACTTCATCAACCGTCGCATGGCATTCCCCGGCGTCGCGAAGATGAGAGCTGGGCCGGTGGGGGGATGTCCCCAGCCTGTCCAAAAGCCTGTCGAAGGCTGGCCGCAGCGCATGCGCAAACAGCCGCCACTATCAGCCTATACGATCAGGATCGGCGATCGGATCAGGCCGGTGCGGCAAGTCTAATGCTGCCGTGGACCGGGCGCGCCCTTGAACGGATCGACTGACCGCGAGGTGATCCGGCCATCCTCGACATCGTCCTCTTGCGCCGCAACGCGTTCGTCGGCCGTGTTCGGCGCAGGCGCCTGCGCCGCCGTGCTGCCACGCCCGCCCTGTTCGGTGCGGAACAGCTGGACGTAGCTGCCGCGATAGAGCGGCGTGAGACCGGCAACCGGCTGCTCCGGGGCCGGCGGATCGAGGAGCAGGACGGCGTCGAAATCCGATCGCCAGTTCGCCAGATAGCGCGCCAGCGGCAACACGTCGTCGGGCAGCGTGTCGGGCTGCAACCAGCGCCACGCGGCGGGCTCGGTCCAGGAGCTGGCGGCGAAGCGAAGGAAGGCGGGACGGATGACGATGGGCTGCTGGCTCGGATGCGCGAACATCAGCGGCCAGAACGCCCGTCTCTCGATCACGAGCAGCGCCGCCAGATGGGAATCGACATCGCGGAAGCCGGGCAGCGTTCGCTCGCGGCGGCTGGGGACCGGGCTGTCACCACCATGCGCGGCAATGACGCGCGCGCCCGGCGGCACCTGCGCGATCGCCGCGCGCAGTTCGGCGAGGTCGCCCCTGTGATCGATCCAGGCCGATGCAATATCCGCGGTCCGAACGAGCATCAGCGCAGCGAGGAAGGTGCCGGCGAGAACCGCCGTCCTGCCGGACACGACCGGCTGCAGGCCGGCGAACAGCAGCAGGCCGCCCATCGCGGCCAGGCGCATGTCGATGAACGTTCCGCCCAGCGCCTTCCACGGCGCCGCCACGAAGCCGACGAACAGCACCGCCAGCGCCAGCGGAATGCCCGGCGCGACGACGAGTTGGCGGCGGACGAGGATCAGCAAGGCCATCACCGCAATCGCCGTGATCACGGTCAGGCCGCCGCTGGTGGTCACGAATGGCGTCATGATGCGCCAGAGCTTGTGCGGCCCGACCCAGGCGCCGAGTTGCAGCCCGCCGTCGCCCAATGGGCAGAGCGCATAGAGCAGCATGGCCGGGCCGAGCGTGATCGTGAGCGCGCCGGCGACGACGACCACCTCGCGCACAAAGCGAGGCGAGCGGCGCAGCCGCCACAGCCGATCGGCTTCGCCGGCGCCGACGAGGAGAGCGAAAAAGACGAGGCCGAAGATGTGGCACAGGAAGGCGACCGCCGCGGCGATGGCGCCCCACGCGATCGCCGGCAGCCAGCCGTCGCGACGGCGCAGCATCACCCAGCCCGCGGCGCAGCCGAGGGCGACGCCAAGCGACAGCTGGAAATTCATGAAGCCGAGCAGGAAGGCGCCGTTATAGGCGATGACGCCTGCCGCCAGCGGCCACGGTGACCAGCGCCCGAACACGGCGCGGTGATAGGCGACGACGCCGGCGAGCGGCGCGAACAGGCTGAGCGCGAGCAGGAGGCGACCGCCGAGATGGACGTCGGTGAACCGCAACAGCGCGACGCCGATCAGGTCCATGCCGAGATTGGGCAGGATGCGCCAGTTCGGCGCATACATTTGCGACAACACGGGATCGTCGGGGTGCGCGAGCACGTAGAAACGCGCGAGGTGATTGGGATAATCGAGCACCGGCGGCACGTCGACCAGCAGGAACGGCAGCGCGAGCACGACGGTGAGCATCAGCGCCAGCAGGGTCCAGCGCCGCGGCATGTCGGCTGCGGCGGCGAACGCTGGAGCGCGCGGGGCTGGGAGCGGATCTGAACGCAGGATGAAGCCAGCCGACGCGGTGGCGCGGGCCGTCGTCGAGCACGATTGCGAATGCATTGAGGGATCCCACTCCACCGGGGATACTTCGATACCATCCGATCCTGGACTGCAAGCGCGCCCGATGCAGCCCTATGGTTGTCCCTAATACCTCGTTACTTCACAGGACTGCTGCGTCCCGGGCGGCTCAGGCGATCGCCTGGAGATAGCGCTGCACCGAGCGATCGAACGCCGCCTTTGCGTCATCGGCGATGTTCTTCTGCCACCAGGCGCCGTAGATGCGGTCGAAGGCGAGCGGCGCGACCACGGCGGCAATCCGGCGCACGGCGGCGGGACCGAGCGGGATGTAGTTCGGAAAGGAGTACATGAAGCTGACATGGCGGCGGTCCATCGCCACCATGGCGATGTCGCCGGTGAACAGCGCACCCTTGCCTTCGGCGCCCTTGCGCCAATGCAGCACGGTCGCGCCGGGGAAATGTCCGCCGGTCCGCAGCAGCACGATGTCATCCGAGATGGCGAGACGATCGCCGCTCCACGGCATGATCGCGGGATGCGGCCGGGTGACGAAGGCGCTGTCGTCGCCATGCAGATAGGCCGGCACACCGCCGAACGCCTCGCTCCAATCCGCCGCCGCGCCATAGAAATGCGGATGCGAGACGGCGATGGCCTTCAGCCCTCCGAGCCCGCGGACATGGGCGACCGCCGCATCGGTCGCCAGCGGAATGCAATCCCACATCACGCAGCCGTCCGGCTCGGGGATGAGCAGCGCCCGCTGCCCGATCGCAAAGCTCGGGTCGAGGCCGAGGCCCAGCACGCCGCCATCGTCGCGCCACACAACCTGATGCCGCTCGGCAAGCTCGCCGTGGCTGAGGAAGCGCTGTCCGCTCCAGTTCACGAACTGGCGCTCCTCGTCGCAGATCTTGCAGGCATCAGGCGGCGCCGGCGCATCGGGGAACTGCGCGCCGCATTGAAAGCAGGTCCAGAGAGGCATGGATCACCGGCCGTCTTTGAGGGTCATGAGATGAGGGTCAGGGAATGACGAGGATAGCATGCCGGGCATCCCGCAACATTGTCGCGCGCGGCTTCGTGATTGCCTAAAGTTTCGTGACAGCACTTGGGAGCTCCAACATGCCGACCACCCTGCGCCGCGCTCACATCCACCGCCTGCCGATGCGAAGCCCGGATGACGTCGGCGCGCTCGAGGCTGCGATTGCGCAAGGCGACATCGATCCGGCCGGCATCGTCGCCATTCTCGGCAAGACCGAAGGCAATGGCTGCGTCAACGACTTCACCCGCGCCTTTGCCGTGCGCTCGCTCGAGGCGCTGCTCGGCAGGCATGTTTCGGCCGACGCTGTCAGGCAGATCGCGATGGTGATGTCCGGCGGCACCGAGGGCGCGCTGTCGCCGCACATGATCGTGTTCGAGGCCCGCGGCGACGATGAGGCCCAACCGCGCACATTCGCAAAATCGCTGGCGCTGGGGCGGGCGCGGACGCCGGTGCTGGCGGGTGAGGATCTCGGACGCCTCGCCCAGGTCGCACAGGTCGCAGCCGGCGTGAGGACCGCGATGGCGGATGCCGGCATCGACGATGCCGGCGACGTCCACTACGTCCAGCTGAAATGCCCGCTGCTGACGATGGAGCGGATCGAGGCGGTGGAGGCGCGCGGCCTGCGCACCGCCGTGCGCGACACGCTGAAGTCGATGGGCTTTTCGCGCGGTGCCTCGGCGCTCGGGGTGGGCGTCGCGCTCGGCGAGCTGCAGCTGTCCGACCTGTCGGACGCCATGATCTGCTCGGACTACGGACGTTACAGCGAACGTGCGGCGACGTCGGGCGGGGTCGAGCTGCTCGACCATGAGATCGTGGTGGCCGGCATGTCGGCGGGCTGGACCGGCCCGCTCGCCATCGATCACGCCGTGATGCGCGATGCCATCGACATCGAGCCGGCGCGCGCCGCGCTGGCCCGGCTCGGCATCGACGTGCCCGGCCAAGTGCCCGCGGCCGCGCGCGACCGGATCGCGGCGGTGCTGGCCAAGGCCGAGGCGGCGCAGAGCGGCAAGGTGCGGGACCGTCGGCACATCATGCTGGACGACAGCGACGTCTCCTCGACGCGCCATGCGCGGGCCTTTGTCGGTGGCGCGCTGGCCGGGCTGTTCGGCTTCACCGACCTGTTCGTCTCGGGCGGGGCCGAGCACCAGGGCCCGGACGGCGGCGGCCCGATCGCGATCATCGTCGAACGGGCCTGACTTGGCGGTATCCGGACGCTCCCACGGCATGCCGGCGGATGCCTGAGCCAACGCGTATTCGAATAAAGGAGACGGTATTAAAAAACCTGTAAGCGCTACCTGCATATTACATGCGACTGATTATCACATGCATTAGGTATGATCGTCCCAGTCGGGCCACGGACAGACCCAGCTTTGGTCGGAATTCAACACCTTGTTGAGAGACGTTCGCAATTGGAACGGGCCGATTGTCGAACGAACCAGAGTTCACGTGCGTCAAATGGGGTGGTTGAGTATGGGTCAAGCCGTCTTTCCAGCAAGCCTGCGCGGAAGCATCGCGCATCGAGGGGATTCAGCGTCGGAGATATCCGGCGTCAAGGTGTCGGCGGTGGCGGGGCTGATCGCCGTGGCGTCGTTCTCCGGCGCCGAAGCGCAGCAGGCGCCCCTGCCCTCCGTCACGGTCGAAGCGCCGACCGCCCGGGCCAAGCCGGCGGCCTCGCGGCCCTCGGCCGATCAGGTCCGCGCCCGCAGCGCGCTGCGCCGGGCCGCGCGCCCGCCGCAGCAGCAACCCGCGCCGGCCGGCCCGCAGACGCCGCCCGACGCCAATCCCTATGCCGACGCCGCGGCGCCCTACAAGGTCGATCGCGTCGCCTCCGGCAAGTTCACCGAGAAGCTGGTCAACACGCCGAAGACCATCACCGTGATGAGCAAGGAGGTGATGGAGGACAAGCACATCACGACCCTGAAGGAGGTTGGCCGCTCGACCGCCGGCGTCACGCTCGGCTCCGGCGAAGGCGGCAACGCGTTCGGCGATCGCTTCTTCATCCGCGGCTTCGATGCCCGCAACGACATCTTCATCGACGGCATCCGCGATCCCGCGGTGTCGGTGCGCGAGAACTTCTTCACCGAGCAGGTCGAGATCCTGCGCGGGCCGGCCTCGTCCTATGCCGGACGCGGCACCGCTGGCGGCGCCATCAACATCATCACCAAGCAGGCCGGCGACCGCAACTTCTACAATGCGGAGTCGACACTCGGCACCGACCAGACCAAGCGCGTGACGCTCGACGTCAACCAGACGATCTCGCCGACCTTCTCGATGCGCACCGGCGGGCTGTTCCAGGACGCCAATGTCGCCGGCCGCGACCACGTCACCGACGACCGCTGGGGCGGCTTCGTCTCGACCAAATGGACGCCGACCGACTCGCTGAAGGTCACCACCAACTACGTCCACACAGACCTTTCCGGCTATCCGGATTTCGGCGTGCCGTTCTACAAGCAGGGCAACATCCCGGCGACCTCGGCCGGCATCCCGCGCAACAATTGGTACGGCTTCCTCAACCGCGACTTCCAGGCCGCGCGACAGGATTTCGGCACGCTCGCCGGCGAGCTCAAGCTCAGCGACGCCGTCACCTTCACGAGCAAGCTGCGCGGCGAGCATTCCGAGCTGAACTACATCGGCACCTTGCCGAACGCGAGCGTGGCGGGAACGGCGAGCGCCGATCCGACCAAATGGTTCTTCAATGCCAGCGCGCAGAGCCGCTATCAGACCGTCGACAACTGGGCCAACCAGAACGACCTCACGCTCAAGTTCGATACCGGCCCGGTCAAGCACACGACCGTTGTCGGCACCGAGTTCTCCAAGGAGAACATCTCGATCGACCGCTACGCCGGCCTGACCTCGGAGGCGTTCGGCTCGCAGGGCACCACGGGCGGGGGCTTGCAGAACCAGAACATGTTCAGCCCCGCCTACACCAACCTGCCGTTCACCACCGTGCCGTTCCTGACCGGAAACCCGACGCGCTACGACGTCGACAGCAAGAGCGCCTATGTGATCGACACCGCGAACTGGCGCGACGTCATCATCCTCAGCGGCGGATTGCGCTATGACGGCTACGCGATGCGCTCGTCCAACAACACGGCATCGACCACCGTCGACTCTGACCTGATCAACTACAATGTCGGCCTGGTCTACAAGCCGCTGCCGATCGGCAGCCTCTACGCGGCCTACGCGACCTCGGCCAACCCGTTCGGCTCGGAGCTCGACGGCACCGCGACGGATTACGGCGGCGTTCCGCCGAACAGCACCATCATCCTCGGGCCGGAGCGCAACAAGGGCGCCGAGATCGGCACCAAATGGGAGCTGGTCGACCGGCATCTGCTGGTGACCGGCGCACTGTTCCAGACCGTCAAGGAGAACGCCCGCGAGACCGTCAACGGCCTGCTGACGTCGGGGGCGGCCTATCGCATCCAGGGCATCGACCTCGAGGCCGAAGGCAAGCTCACCGATCGCTGGAGCATCTTCGGCGGTCTGGTGCTGATGCAGTCCAAGGTCACCCAGAGCGGCGTCGCCGCCAACACCGGCCTGCAGCTCGCCAACATCGCGCACCAGTCGCTGAGCGTGCTGACCAAGTACAAGTTCGACGATGGCTGGGAGATCGGCGGCCAGGCGGTGTACCGCTCGAAAGTGTTCGGCGGCACCTTCGCGGCCAACACCGGCAACGAGCTGCCGAGCTACTGGCGCTTCGATGCGTTCGTGGAGAAGCAGATCGACAAGAACTGGAGCATGAAGGTCTACGCCCAGAACCTCACCAACCAGCTCTATTATGACACCTTCTATCGCAGCGCCGTGCCGTTCACGTCCGTCGCTCCGGGCCGGGCGTTCTACCTGATCACGACCGCCAAGTTCTGAGCTGCGCCGGCCCAAAGCCGGAAACAATGTTGCCGGGTTTCCGCCGCACCGGTGCGTGCGGCGGAGGAGGAGACGCTGCGGAGCATCAGCCGGTGAGACATTCCGCCGCACATTTTCGCGTCGGCCGGCGGTATGACGGTCCGGTTTTCTCCCATCATGAATTGAACGGCCGCGCTCCGCTCAACCCAGGAGTTTCAAGTGTTGCTGCAGAGCGACATTTTGCGAGCAATTGTCATTGTCAGAAATAGAATGAAACCTTTTCGCATTCTGGCCACGGGCGGAACCAGCTTTGGTCCGCTTTCCCTCGCTTCTTGACTTGCATTCGCAACAAGCACGCGCCGTTGCGAGCGTTCAAACGAACCCAAGTCTGAGTTTCGCGTAACGAATGGGGTGGTCGAGTTATGGGTAAGGCAGTCTTTCCAAGGAGCTTGCGTGGAGCAAGCGGGCACGAATGGGATCCGTCACCCGAGATTTCAGGGGTCAAGGTCTCGGCGGTCGCGAGCCTGATCGCGGTTGCATCGTTCTCCAGTGCCGAGGCCCAGCAGGCCCCGCTGCCCTCCGTCAACGTCGAGGCCCCGGTGGCGCGTCCGAAGCCGGCCGCCTCGCGCCCGACCGCGGACCAGGTCCGCGCCCGCGACGCGATGCGCCGCGCCGCCCGCCAGCAACAGCAGCAGCAGGCCGCCGCGCCGGTCAGCAACCTGCCACCCGACCGTAACCCCTATTCCAGCGCCGTCTCGGACTACAAGGGCGAGCGGCTGCAGGCCTCGGGCAAGTTCCCGGAAAAGCTGCTGAACACGCCGAAGACCGTCACGGTCCTCAGCAAGGAGATCCTGGCGGACAAGAACTCCACCAGCCTCAAGTCCGCCGTGCTCTCCACCGCCGGCGTGACGCTCGGCACCGGCGAGGGCGGCAACGCGTTCGGCGACCGCTTCTTCATCCGCGGCTTCGACGCCCGCAACGACGTCTTCATCGATGGCGTCCGTGACGGCGGCGTCTCGGTGCGTGAGAACTTCTTCACCGAGCAGGTCGAGATCCTGCGCGGTCCGGCCTCGTCCTTCGCCGGCCGCGGCACCACCGGCGGCGCGATCAACATCGTGACCAAGCAGGCCACGACCGAGAACAGCTTCTACAACATCGACACCACGCTCGGCACCGATCAGACCAAGCGCGTGGTCATCGACGTCAACCAGAAGATCACGCCTACCTTCGCCGCGCGCGTCGGTGGCCTGTTCCAGGATGCCGGTGTGGCGGGGCGCGACTTCGTCACCGACAAGCGCAACGGCGGCTTCATCTCCACCAAGTGGACGCCGCTGGACACCGTCACCCTGTCCACCAACTACATCCACAGCGAGGTCTATGGCCGTCCAGACTTCGGCGTGCCGTACTACCGGCAGGCGGGCAATTTGACGCCCGGCGCACCGTTCCCCGAAGTCGGCTCGCCGCGCAATGCCTGGTACGGCTTCCTCAACCGCGACTTCTCGCGCATCGGCCAGGACATCGGCTCGTTCAACGCCGAGGTGAAGATCACCCCCGACCTGACGATCTCCGACAAGGTCCGAGTGTCGCGCTCGACCCTGAACTACATCGGCACGCTGCCGGAAGGTGCGACCAACATCAATCCGCCGGAGGGCGCGGTCATCAGGGCCAATCCGCAGAGCCGCTTCCAGCAGACCGACGTGCTCGCCAACCAGCTCGATGCGACCTACAAATTCAACACCGGCAACTTCAAACATACCCTGGTCGCCGGCCTCGAAGTGTCGCAGGAAAAGGCCCTGATCAACAGCTATACAGGCCTTACCTCCGAGCAGCAGGGTCTGGCCTTCTCTGGAGCCGGCTCGCTCTCCGGCGTCAGCGTCTTCAACCCGCAGTTCACGGACCTGCCGTTCGGCATCCCCTCGCTGAGCAACTTCCCGACCAACATCAAGATCGACACGGCGAGCGTCTATGCGCTCGACAGCGTCAACTACCGCGATCTCGTCATTCTCAACGGCGGCGTCCGCTACGACAAATACGACGTCCGCGTGGACGGCTTCGGCACCGTGAATGGCGTCGCCAACACGCCAGGATCGACGGCAGCCTCGAGCGGCATGCCGAACTTCAATCTCGGGCTGACGCTGAAGCCGGTCCCCTATGCCAGTTTCTATGCGGCCTATGCGACGTCGTCGAACCCGGTCGGTGCGGAGTTCGACGGCCTCAGCGCCCAGTACGGCGGCATTTCGGCCGTGACCAATGGCGGAGCCAACCAGGTCTTCGGGCCGGAGAAGAACACCTCGATCGAGATCGGCACCAAATGGGAGTTGCTCGACAGCCGCCTGCTGGTCACGGCGGCGCTGTTCCAGACTGAGAAGGAGAATGCCCGCGAGTCGCGCAACATCACCAGCGCGGCTCAGGCTACGGCCGACTGCCCCTATCCAGCAGGGACCAGCGGCAGCGTACCGTGTCTCTCGGCGGGCGCCGCCTACCGCATCCGCGGCATCGACATGCAGGCCGGCGGCAAGCTGACCGACAAATGGAGCATCTTCGGCGGCATCGTGCTGATGCAGTCAGAGGTGACGAAGTCGAACATCCCGCCGGCCAACACGGCCCTGTTCACCAGCAATGTCGGCCTGCAACTCGCCAACACCGCGCACCAGTCGTTCAGCCTGCTCACCAAGTACCAGATCAACGACACCTGGGAGATCGGCGGCCAGGCGGTGTACCGCTCGAAGATCTTCGGCGGCACCTGGCTCGCGGCGAACCAGGGCACCGAGTTGCCGAGCTACTGGCGCTTCGATGCCTTCGCGGAGGCGAAGCTCGACAAGAACTGGACGGCGAAGGTGTTCGTTGCCAACATCTTCGACAAGCTCTACTACGACGCATTCTATCAGAGTGCCACGCCGTTCACGCTCGTCGGCCCGGGAAGAAGCGCATCAATCGTCCTGTCCGGACGGTTCTGATCGCCTCACCACCCAAGCCGGGGCATCTATCGAGTTGATGAGTTCATGCTGATCTGTGTCCCCGGAATATTGAGCAAAGACGATGTGGCGGAGTTCCGCCACATCATGGATTCAAGCGACTGGGAGGACGGCCGCTCGACCGCCGGCGCCCAGTCGGCCATGGTCAAGCGCAACGAGCAGCTGCCGCCCGACAGCGAAGTGGCACGCAAGCTCGGCCACCGCATCATTTCGGCGATGACCGCCAGTCCGCGCTTTCTCGCCGCCGCCATTCCGCAGCAGATCTTCCCGCCGTTGTTCAACCGCTACAGCGCGGAGTCGGGTCATCATTTCGGCATTCATGTCGACAACGCCGTCCGCGGCGACAAGCTGACAGGCCTGCGCATCCGCACGGACCTGTCCGTCACCCTGTTTCTGTCCGAACCCGAAGAGTATGACGGCGGCGAGCTCGTCGTCGAGGACCTCTACGGCTCGCACGAGGTCAAGCTGCCAGCCGGCGACCTCGTGCTGTATCCCGCATCGAGCCTGCACATGGTCACGCCGGTGACGCGCGGCGTCCGCGTCGCCTCGTTCTTCTGGCTGCAGAGCATGATCCGCGATCCCCTGGCGCGCAGCATGATCTTCGATCTCGACACGACGATCCAGGGACTGTCGCAGCGCATGGGCCGCGATGATCCGGAGATGGTGCGGCTGACCGGCCTCTATCACAACCTGATCCGCTACTGGGCCGAGAACTGAGCTTGCTTTAAGACACCTCGTCACCTCGACCATGAGCCGGGCTTGCAGCCCGGCTCACTTCGTTTGAGGAACGAACCATCCTGTTCTGCATGAGCGACGACCTTAATTGATCGACGATCATAGAGAGCTCGCCATACGCCAGCAGGCCGCGACAAAATGCGTGCTTCCGCCGAGACGATGCGCCATGACGCTGTGCCAGCGCCGGTGAACGGTTTCGTTCCAGCACATCTGCGCGCCATCTGTCTCTCATCGCCATGCCCATGAAATAGCCGAGGACCGACTCGGATATGTTTCCGCGTGCGCATCGCGAACACGCCGCTGGGTCCTCGCGTTTCAAACGCGCTGCTCGCAACCTCGTGATCGCACGGCGCTCCGAGGCCCGCTCGAAGGTCACTGGCTTCATGGAGGTCGATTCTGACCGCGCTGCTTCGCCGTCGTTACGCACGTCGTCATGATTCGATCGCGGCTCGAGATGACGCCTGCGCGAGGGCCGGGATCGGCTCCACCGGCGGCGGCGACTAATTAGAATTGATGGAAGACCGAACCGAGGCAATTGCGTGACGATCGAACTGCACGAGTCGCGTCTCGCGCACGCCGCGCGGTCTCACATCAGGACTTTCAGGCAGTTAGGACGTGGTCACCGAATTCGAAGGCCGACGCGCAGGTCTCACGATTCGATTTTGCGTGTGGCATCGCACTCACGAGCGCGCTCGCCGACATCGATGTTCCCGCTTTGAGTCAAGGCGCCGTCTCAAATCAGCCCGGTTGAGACTAGAAACATTACAGAGAAGTTAACTACTAAGGGTGTGCAGCAACATGTTCAGGATCGTTCTTCATGTAGGAGCGGTGATCGCAGCCGTTTCGGTCGGCGCCATGGCGCGGGCCGAGCAGCCGGCCACGTCGCCGAGACCTGGCCAGGTTGCCACTGCGCCGCAGACCACAGCGACAAGTCCGGCAAACGCGGCCGGCGTGAAAAGCGCCCCGACTCCAGCGGCTGCGCAGGTGCCTGCATCGTCTCCTGTCACCACCGGTGCAGCAAATGGCGCGCCGGCGGCAACGCAGACGGCCGCACCGAAGCCGGTGAACGCCATGCAGGCCCAGGCCGCGCCCGCAGCGGCCCAGACGGCGGCCTCGCCGCAGGCTGTCGCACCGGCTGCTCCCGCCGCAACTGCAGCGGCATCTGCTCCGGCGGCAACGACGCCGCAAACGCCGACCGCGGCGCCGACGACGACTGCTGCACCGAACGAGGTCCAGACCTCGACCGCCACTGAAGCGGTCAGCGATGCGGCCGCAGCCGACAAGGCCAGGGATCAGGCAGGGAAGCCGGATCAGAACGCGTCGCAAGGCGCTGGGCAAGCCGCATCTCGCGTGCCGCACGATCTGTCGCCCTGGTCGATGTTCCTGGCCGCGGACATCCTGGTGAAGTCCGTCATGATGGGTCTCGCGCTGGCGTCGCTCGCGACCTGGACCGTCTTCATCGCCAAGACCTTCGAATTCGCGATGCTGCGGCGACGCCTGGGTGGCGCCTTGCGCAAGGTGGATAACGTGCGCTGGCTGTCCGAAGCCAAGCTCGCGCTCGGCTCTAAGCAAAGCGTGCTGTCGGCCCTGATCGATGCCGCCATGCACGAAATCAGGATGTCGTCCGAGCTGCCGCCCCATGGCGTCAACGAGCGCGCGGCGTCGAGCTTCTCCGAGATCGTCCGCGCCGAGGGCCGGCGTTGCCGCACCGGCATGGGCCTGCTCGCCACGATCGGCTCGATCTCGCCCTTCGTCGGCCTGTTCGGAACGGTCTGGGGCATCATGAACAGCTTCATCGGCATCTCGAAGTCGCAAACCACGAACCTCGCCGTCGTGGCGCCGGGTATCGCCGAGGCGCTGCTCGCAACCGCCATCGGCCTCGTGGCCGCCATCCCGGCCGTGATCATCTACAATCACTTCACGCGCGTCACGAAGGGCTACATGGAGCTCGTCAATCGTTCCTCGGGCGCCACCGCCCGCATGCTGTCGCGTGATCTCGACCGCGGCCAGAGCCACCACAGCCCGCACGGCCAGAACTTCGAGCCGATCCACGTCCACTCCGCGCCTCCGATGGCGCTTGCAGCGGAGTAAGCCATGGCGGTCTCTCTTTCAGAAGCGGATGGCGACGACGATCTCGGCGAAACCAGCGACATCAACGTCACGCCCTTCATCGACGTGATCCTGGTGCTGCTGATCATCTTCATGGTGGCGGCACCGCTCTCGACGGTCGACGTGCCGGTCGATCTTCCGACTTCGACCGCCACGCCGCAGAAGAAGCCGGACAAGCCGATCTATGTCAGCATCAAACCGGATCTGACGCTGTTCGTCGGCGAGGAGCAGGTGAAGCGCGCGAGCCTGGTGAGCACGCTCGAGCACATCCCGGAAGCCGCCAAGGACAAGTTCATCTTCCTGCGCGCCGATCGTGGTGTGGCTTACGGCGAACTGATGGACGTGATGGAGCTGCTGCGAACCGGAGGCTACCCGAAGATCAAGCTCGTCACGGTCGAGGGCGTCTCACAGGCTGCCGCTCCGGCCGCACATTGAAACCAGTGAAACGACGGAAGTTGAAGAATGGTTGAACACAAGTATCAAGGAGCGACGCGCCGCTTGTGGATCTCAGCCGCGATCGGAGCAGTGATGCTTCACGGCGGCGGCGCCGCGCTCGCGGTCGCTCATCTCAGCGGCAATGACGCCGATGGAGGCCTTGGGGCCGCCGGCGCCGAGTTCGCGCTCGAGATGGCCTCGCCCCAGGTCGAGGACAACGATCTTCCGCCCGGTCCGGACAGCGATGCGGCTGAGGCCGCACCCGAGCAGATGCAGCAGACCGCCGAGGTCAAGGAGTCCGACGCGGTCAAGGACAAGCCGACCGAGACCGAGGAGGAAGCCGACCGGGTCGTCACGATGACCGAGCCGAAGAAGCCGGAGAAGGAGGAGCAACAGCAGGCGACCGAGCAGGCCGAAGCTTCGGTCGCATCGGCAGCACAGCAGGAATCCGCCCGCAAGGCACTCGACGAGGCCGCGCCCCCCGCCGAGACGGCCAAGGCGCCCAATCCGGGAATGGGCAAGGACAAGCAGAAGCTGACCAACGATTGGGGCCGCAAGATCAGCGCCTATTTCGAGCTGCACAAGCGCTACCCCGACGGCAAGAAGCACAACGGCACCGTCAAGGTCGCCCTCGTGCTGAGCCGCGCCGGCAAGGTGATGTCGGCTTCCGTGATGCAGTCGTGCGGGGACACGATGTTCGACGATGCCGCACTGTCGATGATCCGTCGCTCCGACCCGGTGCCGGCGCCGCCCTCCGGGCTGACGGACGATCAGTTCAGCTTCAGCCTCGACGTGAATTTCAACCAGAAGAAGTAGTCGCGCCAACGCCGGCGCACTCGCATCACCCACTGGCAGCGTCCGCCCGTGCGGGCGCTGCATTTTCGTTTTCGGGATGCTCGATCCGAGGCTCTCGCGCGAGGCAGGGCGATCGCCTATGATGAAGGACGCAGGGCGAGCGGTCCTTTCGCGGCCATCCTTCGAGACGCCCGCCTTCGACGGGCTCCTCAGGATAAGGGCCTTCTTCCACGGCAAAGTCCCTTCACCGTGATTCCGGTGCAATCGTCAATGAAGGCGCGAAGCGGCTGCACGTTGACGATTGAACCCGCAATCTCGAGATTGTTGAAAACGGACGCAAGGCAAGACGGGATTCCGGGTTCAATGCCTGCGGCCTTGCCCCGGAATGACGAGGGTGTGAGACAGCAGGAAAAGCCTGGTCTTATGGGGACGGACTCGAAGACCCGGCGATGTCGCAAGCGCGTGTCTGCTCGCAGACCATCAGTACTGCACTCTTGCCCCGACCTGAACCACCGTCGCCGAGAGATCGTTTTCGCGGAAGTTGGACCGCGTCTCCTCGCGCCGGACGCTCGCCCTGAACTGCAGCAGGCGGGAGAACTTGTAGAGCATGCCGAGCTCGACCAGATAGCGGTTGTCGACCCGCGTGGTGCCGGTGAACGCGTCCTGGCCATAGCCGGCGAGGAAGGTGCCGACGAGCCAGGGCTCGAACTGATGCTCGACACCGACGGTGACGTCGCGCTTGAGCACGCCGGAAATGCCGGGTTCGGTGATCTCCACCACCTGAGACTTGGCGCCGAGCATGATCGCCGTTTCCTTGGCGTATTGGTAGGTGAGGTTGGCGTCGGCAATGAAGCCGTTGACCGGCTTCAACAACGGATCCTGAAAGCGGCGGGTGAGATAGCCGACCGCGACGTCGCCGGTCAGCTTGTCGGCATAGCCGAAGGTCACACCCGCTTCGACCGCCGTGCCGGTGGAGTCGCGACGGAAGCCCTCGGCATCGACGGCGATGTCGTGAACGCGGCGGTCGACGGCGACGTCGACGAAGGGCCGGATCTCCGGCGTCAGATTGTAGGTGACGCGGCTCTGCGAGCCGTACTGCACGAAGTTGCGGTCGGCGTTGCTGACGATCTGGCCGTCCATCAGCGACGCGTTCTGGAACGCGACGCGATCGATGGCCGCCTTGGTCGAGACCTCGAAGTCCTCGAACTTCTTGGTCACGCCCGCTGAGCCGCCGACGGTCGAGGCCAGCGGAATCTTCGCGAAGCGGCCGGCGAAGCGCGGCGTACCGGGATCATCGGCATCGACGGCAACGTGGCCCTCGCCGTTGAGCGCAAACGTATCGGTGATGTCGTAGCGTCCATTCACCTTGGCATCGACGGTAGGCCTGCTGAGCTGTCGCAGCTTCGCATAGTCGATGTAGCCGACGCGCACATCGGCGTTGAGCAGATGCCGCTCGAACTGAGAGCGGACGAGCAGGACCGGCGCAACGCTGACGAAGCCGGAGCCGGCGCCTTTCGGCACGCGCCCGGGGTTGCTGTCGAAGCCCGAGGACATCTCGAACGCAGGCTTCAGGATGAAGTTTCCCACCGTGATGCCCTTGGGCTCGTAGGGGTCCTCTTCCATCATCGCCGGGGGCGGCTCCTGCGGCTTCTGCCCCTTGTTCACCGGCGGCAATCGCATTTTTGGCTTGTCGGCCAGAACGGGCGGGATCGGCTGCGCATCCTGCCGCGGAATCGGCGGCAGATTGCGCGGCAGGACACCGCGCGTCGCGGGCGGCGGACTGACGGCAAAGGCGAGCGCGTCCAGGCAGCGATTGGGGACGTTCGTCGCCGAAAGCCGGCCCGGAGTCGAGAGGCAGCCGCCGACCAGCAGGCCGGCGGACGGCGCACCGAAAAATCCGTTTCGAACCGGCGCGAGGCGCGGCGCCGGCTCGCGCCGCGCGGCCTGCGGAAGTGCACCAGCGCCGGGATCGATCGGAGATCGCGAGCGCGGTTGCGGCCGCTCCTCCACCTGCACCGGCGGCTTCGGCTCCGGATCGTCACCGCCTGGAGATACGATCACCTGCGGAATGACCAGCGGTCCGCTGCCGTTCGCGGGCCGCGCCGGCTGCCGGCGACGATTGGGAACGATGACCACCGGTCCGCCCTCGGTGGTCCCGGGATCCGCATAGGCCCTGGCCTGTGTGCCCGGGATGACGGTCTGGCCATAGGACGGCGCAATCCCGAACAGCGTCACGAGCAGCACGGTGATCGCAACCGACTCCTCCTGACAGCGCAAGACGTCGCGACCGATGCGACGTCCGGGAATTTGCGTCTCTCGTCCCGCCCGTTCCAAAAGGCAACGTCTCCCTGGATGTCGGTAAATTGTGAAGCGCTGCGGCCGCGGTGACGTGAGACGCCTTGGCGTCACGCCACCGGGAAGGTCGACGCCCGGATCACTCGATGATCAGCGTGCCCTTGTTGCCCTGATGGAAGTCGTCGAAGAACTCATAGCGCCCCGGCTTCTGCGCCTTGACCTTCACGACGCCTTCCATGTTCGGCTTGATCACGGTTTCGAACTGCAGCGGCTCGCTCTCGAACTCGACGGGCGCGCCATCGAGATTCTTGATCTTGAAGACGATCGGCGTATCTGCCGGCGCCTTCATCTCCGACGGCTGAAACTTGTTGTCCTTGACCGATATCTCGATCGTGGTCTCGGCCGCGCCCGCCGGCAGCGCGAACGCCGCCATCAACAGCGCGACGGCTCCTGCGACCTGTACTTTCCCAAAGATCTTCATGATTTATGTCCCTGTCCCGAATTCACCCGTGTGCCGGATGTCTTCTCCGCGCGCCGTTCTCGACGAGCCTCCGACACATCGTAGAACGACTATAAAGTCCCGAATGCGGCAATTTGCCGTGTCGAAATTTGACAAACTCGCTGTGTGCGACAAAGCGCGCGACTTTATTAGATACGTGTCGTTGAGATGACGTTCAGAAGCTGATCTTCACCGCGCAACGCGGCGCGCCGCAGCCGTCGAATACTGCAAGAAACAAGCGATATTTGCGGCGAAAATAGACACCGCCAGATCGATCGACTTAGTTGATCTCACGGCTATGCTGATATGGGACACGACCGAGCGTCCGCCGCATCATGCAGCAGCAGCCGGCATGGGCCGATGGGCGCACCCGCGTCCGCCGCACGCGGCACGAACAGGCGATATCCGCACAACTCATCCCGCCACAGAACTTGCGACGGAAGAATCTGCCATCGTCATCCGCGCTCGCACGGCGACTGAATTGACCATGTCTCCGGCCGCACGGATCGCCGACAAGCGCACATGGCGGATCCGGCGCTTCACCTGCCCACCCCGAGCCGTTTGTCGTGAATGCTGAGGGAGCGCGGCATGCGCGGCGGGCCTGCCGGCTTCGCGGCTGCAACCGGCGCATCGGCGCGCAATGGCGGCAGATCGGGCACGACCGAAATGTTCTCTTCACGCGCCGGTTGGGGCTCCGGCCTGGTTCGCGGGCTCACCGCTGCCGGCGCGGCCGGCGCTGCACGCACGATGCCCGGCACACGTTTGCGCCCGGTGAGCATGGCGCGAGCCAGGTTTTCCCGCTGCAGCATGCTCATCCACAACGTGCCGAGCACATGCACCGCGATCAGGGCGATGATCGCGTTGGAGGACAGCGCATGCGTCTGTTCGATCCAGCCGACGCCGAAGAAGCGGACCGAGACCTGCATGACGCCGCTCACCGTCGAGACGATCAGAAGCGCGAGCATCACCACGAGCATCGCGGCGCCTGCCGGGTTCAAGCCGAGATACCGCCCCGTCTCGCCGCGCAGCATGCCCACGATGTAGTGCGGCGCCGCCCGCAGCTTGAGGCTGATGCGCGCGAACAGCGAATGGCGGCTGCCGATCATCCCCCAGATCAGCCGGAATGCCACGAGGCCGATGACGGCGTAGCCCGCCAGCCGATGCAGTCGATCGAAGGTGTTGGGCGTGACGCAGGCGACGAGCACGAAACCCGCGAGGGCCCAGTGCCAGACGCGTAGCGGAAAGTCCCAGACCGCGACGGTGCCCGTATGTGAGTTCGCCGGCGTCTCGGACGAGACGCTCCGGCGTGCCTGTCCTGCGTCACGCATGATCGTCAGATCACTTTGCTTTCGTATGCTTCAGCGCGAGGTCCTCGGGGCTGTAGAACAGCTCGAAGAGCTTGCCGCCCTTGACGCCATAGACCTCGTAGCAGGTGCCCTCGATCTTGGTCTGGCGAACCTCGTAGCCGGCGGCCTTCGCCTTGGCTTCGGCTTCCGCCGTCGTCTTCCACGAAGCCTTGTCGAGCTTGGTGCAATCCTTGTAGCCGTCGGCGAGTGCCGCGGAGCCGGACGCCAGGCCCGCCGCAAGTGCTACGACCATGATCTTGATGATCTTCATTATCAAATCCCTCCTCGAAGAACGCGCCATCGGGCGCCTACAGCGCGCGATGCGCGAGATACACAGGCCGGGAGATTTCAACGAAACTTGGACGCGCTCTGCGGCGCAGGCAGGCCTCCAACAAGCATGCGCCGCCCAGATCGTCCTGCATGCAGCCGCAATCTCGCTCGTGCACGGTCTCAACTACGTCCCGGTTGCGATCGAACCGTGTCCGTTGGCCGCTGATCTTTTCTGGAGCCGCCGACCGTGCGGAGATCGCAAGGTTGCAAGTGACATTGATTCGCAAGGCGTATCGGATCAGGAACGGTGCCAGGACGTTCCACACCCGCAGCGCGCGTCACCGTGGATGCAGCGCGGACCACACTCCTGCCTGATTGCAGCTGTGACGACGATGCGGCGACAAAGGATCGGCTCACTGTGAGCTGCGACCTTAGGCCTCAGAAAAATATTTTTGAGTTCACAGATCTTCGCAATGAAGATGCGACGATGACGGCTGCGCGAGAGCGCCGCAGAGCGATGCATCATTGCTCGTCGCCATTACGCGCACGTTTGGGCGAAACGCGACGGACGTACCGAGCCCAAGGTCAATCGCGATCGAAGCCTTCGCCGACGCGCACCGTCGACGGGTCGTGCAGAAACACGGCGAGCGAGGGCAATGCTGATTGCCTCGCCGTCTGGGTCGACAAACCCCGCTGTGCAAGATGGGTCCTGAAAGGATAGTCCGCGCCGGCCGACGAATTGCCGGACTCACCTCGCCACGACGCCTGCGCCGGCCGCGCCTCGGCGCACCGGGCTGCGGCCCATGGAGCGGCCGTCACTTCGCTCCGGTGAAGACGCGGCTGATGAAGTCGGAGCTCTCGGGCGACTTCGTCATCTCCGGCGTCGCGGCAGGCTGCTGCGGCTCCGCAGGCGCGGCGGCGCGCTCCAGGATCCTTTTGCGCTCGCTGGTGCTCCGGGTCGCGCGCGCCTGCTCCTCGCCGCCATTCGGACGGCCCACCGTGATCATGATCTTCTCGGAGACCACCGGCGGATCGAAGTTGAGATGCTTGGTATCGCCCAGCACCAGCTGCAGCGTATGCTTGCCGGGCGACAACTCGATCCGCGCTTCGGTCTCGCCCGCCGCATAGTGGATGTGCTTCTTGTCGCGCGGGATCGGCTGACCGGCTTCCATCGTTTCATCGACGTCGACCAGGAGGTGATGGTGGCCGCTGCCGGCGAAATCGTCACCTGCATGGGTCACGCCCATGTTGCGCAGGCCGAAGCGGCAAATGAACGGGCCGCTCACCGTCTCACCGTCGGCCGGCGCGATGAAGTACACGCGCGCGTCCTTCGCCGATTTGGTGCCCTTGGCCGACACCAGCGACGGCGCCAATGCCAGCGACAGGGTCAAAATGAGGAACAATCGCCCAGACTTGGTCCGCAGCATTCAAATCCCCTATGGTGACGACGCGACACGGAAGCCCAGGGTCGGATGCCTGATACGGCCATCGTAGTGGTCGCGGCTTCCCGCACGGGCATCCGCAGCGCCGTTCTTCCATGATCCCGAGCGGATGACGCGCGCGTAGCTCCCCTCCTCCAGCCACACCGACCCGTCCGTCGGCGCGCCCTTGTAGTTCTTGTGCCAATTGTCCGCGATCCACTGGCCGACGCCGCCGCCCATGTCGAAGAGGCCGAACGGATTGGCCTGGACGCTGCCGACCTTCGGCGGCTGATCCTGATCGGCGTCGCCATTGCCATTGCAGCCCTTGCAGCTGGCCATTCCCGGACGCATGCGATCGCCCCACCAGTATCGGGTGCGCTGGCCGCCGCGCGCGGCATATTCCCACTCGGCTTCGGTCGGCAGCCGGAATGTCTTGCCGGTCGCCTTGGAGAGCCAGGCGAGATAGGCCTGCGTATCGTCGTAGCTCACGTTGATCACGGGACGATCGTCGGCGCCCGAGGCGATGTCCGGGCAACCTGCGGCGGCGACGCACTGCTTCCACTCACCGACCGTCACCGGATTCTTGCCGAGCGAGAATGGACGGACGCTGACCTGATGGACCGGCTGCTCGGAATCATCGTCGCCGCCCATCGCAAAGCTGCCGCCGGCGATCGTCATCATTTCAGGCAGGCGCAGTTTCGGTTCGGGTTCGGGCGACGGCACCGCTCGCGGCGCAGCCGCCGGTTCGGACGACGCGACCGCGGCGACCTCCGGGGCCGCGGCCTGACGCGGCGCGACGAACGAGCTCGACGGCGCCCGCGCGCCGAGCGGCGTGGCCAGCGGCGCAATCGGAGCCTCCGACAGGATTCTGCGTGGTGATGGCGGTGGCGGCGCGGACAGCGCCTCACGCTGCGCGTTGGAGACGCTCGTCGGTGCCGGCGGCGACTGGATCAGAAGCTTGATCTCGCGGAGCGGCAGCAGCACGCCGACAAGAAAGACAATGCCCAGTATCATGACGCCGACGACGGCGCGGATCACGCCCTTCCGGAATGCTGCGGATCTGGCGAGCACCGAGCGCAGCCAGCCGGTGCTGACTACCTCTTCCTGATCGTCCTCGTCATGGCCGTCATGGTCATGGCCGTCGTGCCATCGGTCTGGAAATGCGGCCGCAGGCTCGGGTATCGCGCGCGGACGCGTCGGAGGAACCGCCGGCATGGGTTCATGCGGGGCGGCCGCATCGGCCTCCTCGGCTTCCCACTCCGCATCGAGCGAGCCCTCGAGCGCGCCGCACATCATCAGCAGCAGGCTGCCTTCGCCCTTGCCGGTCCAGCGCTCCTGCACTTCGGGACACTCGACCTGGTCCTCGACGCGCAGGAAGCTCGGCGGGCGCATCGGGCTCAGCGAGACCTGCACCGTACGGCCACAGCGCCGGCAGGTAACCTCGCGCGAATCCATCGGCAGTGTATCCTCGGCGAGCTTGGGTGCCCGCAGCCATTGCAACGCTGAACTCTCGCTCATGCCGTCCTCGCCTGGTGAACGCCCGCGAACCCCGTTACTGACCCCAGCTGGCGAAGGCGTCCTTGAATACGCGGTCGCCCTCGGTGCCCTTCTCGATCGACAACAGCGCCCGGTTGCCGCCCTCGTAGACGATCGGGATGTCGAACCACTGCTTGCCCCTGAGCAGCATGACGTTGCGCTTGGTATCGACCTCGTTGGCGGACAGCGCGACCATGAAGTATTTCGGCGTCACCTTGGCGGTCTGGGTCACCAGCGCCGTGCCGCGCTCCGCCTCCTCGCCCTTGAGGCCGATGCCCCTCAGGCTCGCCAGTCCGCTCACCGCCTGGTCCGTCCAGTCGAATTTCAGGTCCATGACGTGGCTCGCCGGCAGCTCCAGCTCCGCATTCCGCCGCAGCGAGATCGTGACCTTGGTGCCGTTGTCGATCTCGATCTCACCCTTGATCGAAGGCGCCGCATCGAGCCGCGGTCCCTTGCTCTGCTCGAGCGACCACAACACCTTTCCAGGGACACGCTTGCCCTTCGGATCCTGCGGATCCTCGTAATAGAGGAATGCCTGCGCCGGCGTGATCACAGGCGCACTGACTCCCACCGTGGCATGCTCGTCGGCCGCGGCAGCAACCACCGGCTTGCCGTCGGGCATGATCCGCTCGGCGCTGACCTTGCGGGGCCCCTGTTCGCCGGGCAAGGACGAGGCGGCCGTGGCGCCGCTCAAGGCCACCTGAGCCCAGTCCGAGGCGCGCTCCCAGGACACCGCGACGCCGATGATCGCGATCAGCCCGGCGGCGGCCACCGCCATGACGCGCCGGCTTGGCAGGCGCCGGCGCGGCACCGCAGCGCTTTCCGCCGCCTTGAAGGCCATCTCGACGAGCGACGGATGGATCTTGATGTCCTCGACGGAATTGGCGGGAGCCGGCGACGTCGCGACAATGCTGGGCTTCACCGGCCCGGCCGGCTCGTTGCTCTCAGGCGCGACGACCACGGCTGCTGCCGGCGTCAGTTCAACTGGGCCTGGCGAGATCTGCTCCGGCTTGTCGACGACCACCAGCGGCGTGTCGACTGCCGTGCTCACGCGCGGCGGAACCTGATCGAGGTTCGCCGGCTGTAGCACCGGCTGCAGCTCAGGCAGAGCCGGCGGCGTCGCGGCCGGGGCGACGATCTCTGCCGGCGCGCGAGTCGGGCGCCGGCGTAGAACGCGAATCTCAGGCGACGGTTTGGATGCAGCCGTGCGGCTCTCCGACTGTTGCGGCACCGGGCGATCGCTCACCGTAGCCGTGCCGACGTCGGCTCCGGTGCGGCGGGCCATCGAGAGATATTTCGCGACGGTCGCGATCTCCTCCTCCAGCGTATGCGTCGCGATGACCGGGCGCGGTGCCGCCCGCCGCTTCGGTACGGCGGCTGCCGGCCGATGCTCCGGCGCCGGCGCGTAGGCCGGCTTCGAGGTCTGAGGTAGCAGCGGAGTTGCGACCGAAGCCGCCTCGATATCGGCGGGGCGCGGCCGCAGCTCGACGATGCGATCCGGGAAAAGAATCTCGGCGAGATCGCGCAGCGACGCATCCGGCAGCAGCAGCCGGCGCAACGCCGGCGGAATGCCACGCACGGTCTGCGACCCGCTGCGATGGGCGGGACCACCGACGCGGCCGACTCCGGTCCGGGTGGTGTCGCGACGTTCGTCACTGACCAGGACCTTGCGAGCCCGCAGCATCGCCGTCAGCTCGCGCAGATCGGAGCGTGACGCGTGATCGACGACGAGCAGATCGAAGGTGCCGATCCGTGCCGGCAGCAGCTCGGCGACACGCCATGCAGGCATGATTTGACAGGGAATCTCCTCGAGCCAGCCATCCAGCGACCTGCGCGCGGCGAAGCGAAGACGGCGCGCGGTGGGGCCGGAGCATGCCGACGCCATCTTCTGCATGGCGTCCTTGAACCGCTTCAGCGACTGCCTGACGGCGCTCCCTGCGTTCTGCGCAATGCCGAGCGACATGCGGGCGCTGATCACCGATTCGAACAGGGCCAGCGAGCGCTTCTCCAGCCGCAGACGCTGAGACGCGAGATCGTGCAGCAGCTGCCGCTCATCGGCACTTTCGATCCGCATCAGCACGGCCCAATTCCAGGCCGACACCCACTCCGAGAGCGTTGCTGCGTCCCGCCTGCCCGCCGGCATGGACCGGAGCCGATGCGCGAGATCGGGCGCGCCCGCTGCGATCGCCGACCGGCCGGCCGCCCTGATGAACTCGTAGTCCGCGTCCGCCTGGCGGATCTTGTCCATGGTCGCGAGGATGCTCGTCCAGCGCGCTTCGAGCACATGCGAGTCTGCCTCGGCGTCGCCGACCTGCGAGAGCACGTCGGCCTGGACAGTGGCGGCAAGCTCACCGGCTCCGGCAAACAATTCACCGAGACGCGCGAGCTCGACTAACGGTCCCGACACGCGCTTCATGACGCTGCGGATGGCTGCACCGAATGCCGCCGGCCGCTGCAGGCCCGCCACCATCGCGCTGATCTCGCTGTCCTGCAGCGACAGCTTGCGGCAGGACTCCACCACGTTCCGGACAGCGAGTGCAGCGGTGACGATCGCAGCCTCGACCGCCTTGACGACGCGCTCGAGATCGTCAAACGCCCGCGCCGATTCCAGCTGAAGTGCCGGTGCGTCGATCTTGGTCGCAATCGACGTCCATCGTGAGCGAAGCGAATGCAGGTCATGACGCCACAGCAGGAAGCGGCCGACATACTGCCAGTCGGCCGGCGTCACCGGGGCAATGCCGTCGACGGTGATGGCGTCGACCGCCGCCTTGAGGGCCCGCCGCGACGGCGAGAACCGCGCAAACGGCTTTTCGCCTGCCGCGAGCCGCTCGACGACGCGAATCGCATCGCGCTTGGTGAAGGCCTCGACCGGAGCCTGCACCTGTCGCTTGGCGAATTCGGTGCTCCGTGACAGCTGGAACGACGCGTCGCGCGCCCAGCCCACGACCTTGTCGAGCACGGGCGGGACGTCGGTCTTTCCGGCACCGAGCGGCGACAGCCGCGCGAGCCAGGCCTCGTCGGCGATTGCGCGATGGCCGGCCACCAGCGCATCGAGATCGGCAGCCAGGCGGTTGGTCGCGTCCAGCCCGAAGGTGGCGATGGCATCGAGCGCCAGGTCCTCGTCGCGACCGTCGTCGGACGCAGCCCCCGCCTGTTGCCGCAGTTCCTCGTGCAGTCGCAGAATCGCTGCCGCGTCGGGCAGCGCTGCGGCCTCGGGCAACTCGTCGTCGATATGCTTGAGACGCTCGCCGAGCCGCAGCCGCGCCTCGCGCGCCTTGTCGATCGCCGTGACCAGCGGGTCGCTGCCGGCGAGCATCCGCTTCGGACGATCGGTGAACCAGGCATGCAGGTCGTGCGCACCGATCAGCCCCTGGAACAGCTCGAACGGCAGCTCCGGCACGCCGCCGGCCAGGCGCAGATTACGCCGGACGATGTCGCCGATCTCGTCGTCGAGCGAGGCGATCTGCGTGCGCTTCGAAATGATGTCGCGCTCGAGCCGGCCGATCTGACCGACATGATCGCGCAGATTCGTCGTATCGACGATCGACTGCAGCCGGCTCGCCAGCGCTTCGGCCTTCCTGAGCACGTCCTTGTCGGAGCCGGTCGAGCTGACGGTCAGTTCGCGGATGCTGGACGGCAGCCTCTGATGCAACAGCGAGAGCGCAGTCTCGTCGCGCGACACGACGAGGACGCGCGAGCCGAGCGCGAGATGATGGCAGACGACGTTGACGAGGGCCGCGATACGATCGTCGCGTGCGGCCGACTGGACCACCAGGCCGTCCGACCGGGAGAGCTCGCGGACAACCTCGACGTCCTCGGGCGCGGCCGGCAACGGAAAGAACAGATCCCCCTGATCGACGACGACGGGCTTCGGCTCGGGCGCAATGTCGATCGGACCGCCGACGATGCTGGACAGATGCCGGCGCGCCGTGGCGTGCCCCCGGCCGTCCGGCTGCGTCAGCAGAGCGCTCACGGCGGCCGACAGGCAGCACTCGCTCTGCGGCGCATGCTCGATCGCGTTCCTGAGACATTCGATGTCGCGCAAGGCGAGGCTCTCCGGCCGCCGCCGCGCTGAGATCACCCAGCGTCCCCGCGCGATCGCAGCGTCGCTTGCATCCACCACCACCGCGCCGTCGGACGACGACGCGAGATTGCGGTGTGGCTTGTGCCCGAGTTGCACGCCGGCAGCGCTCAGGATCTGTTCGAGACCGATCGGCGCGAACGGCGACAGCTCACCGCGCAACTCCAGCGCCTCGATCAGGCGGTCGGACTTGTCGCGCAAGGCCACCGCCGCATCCGGCGCCACGGCGTCGAGCGCCTTGAGATTGACGGTCGCGCCGACGAAACGCGGACGAACCCTGATCTCGGCATCCGGACGCGCGATGATCTCGATCTCGACGGGACGCTCGAACAGCGGCAGTTCGAATTCGCGCCCGCCGTGCCGCCACGACGACAGCGCGATGCCCCACATGATCTCCGTCGTCTGGTCGGCACCAGCCGCCGCGGCCATGTCGCGCAGCCGCTGATGGATCGCCATCGTCCGGCGTCGGGCGCGTTCGGTCTCGGCCCATGCGGCCCAGGCGCCCTTGACGTAGCGCTCGATCCTCTGAACGAGATCGGGCCGCTGCTCCAGGCGCAACCGTCCGGTCCAGGCGCCGAGGGCCGCCTCCTGCGATGTGGCCAGCGAAAAATCCTCCGGCCGCGCGTGGCGCGCAAAAGTGAGGCGGTTCTTCTCGATCTCGTCGACCGTGATCAGAATGCTTTCGCGCAGCGACGGACGCCGATCCGGATCCGATGACAGCTCGACCCAGGGGGCGAGATCGGCATCGAGAACGGGCGCGTCGGTCGCAGCGAGCGCCTCGACGGCGAGCCACACCGGCCCATCGACGTCGAACGTGTTGAGCACGACACCCGGAAGGCCCTCCAGCTCCTCCTGGTCGAGAGCAAAGCCATCCTCGACGACCAGATGATCCGGCTGGCGTTCGGCCGGAGACCGGTCGTTGCGAATGATGTCCGTCAGGCTGCCGAGAACGTCCTGCAGCGGCTCGATGGCCGCTCCGGTGCCGAGGGACTCGTTCGTCGCAGTCCCCCACGCATCGTCCGACAACTGAGGCTCGAGCGTCGATGCTCCCGCAGCGATGGCTCCAAGCAGCCGCTTGCCATGATCGGCGCTGATCGTTGGGGTACGCTCGATGGAATTGGCCTCGTTGGGCCGCACATTCACCAGCTGGCTCATCGCGCAGATTCCCCTCTCGGCTGGGCCGCAACACCGGCGCGAACTCGGCGGGACGCTGACCGACAAGGATGGCCCCGCCCGTGATCACGGTGCGCCGGACGATCGGAGACTAGGTTCGGTCTGGACAAGCTTTCCTCGCTGCAACGTCGGTTGACATCCAAGTCGTTGCGGAGGGGTATGGCGAAGGTAGGTCACATCAATGACCCGACAGGTAGAGGAATGTGACGAACCTCGTTCCCGCGGAGACATCGGGAGGGAATCCCGGGTCATTCGATGATGAAAATCCCTGGTAACGACCGAGTTAGTCTTCGCTTTTTGTGGAGCGCGACGGCCGCGCGCCGCGGCAAGCTCCGGTTGCAGTCGAATGCGCTAGAATCCGTCTAAGAATACTTCTAACGCCAAGAAGAAATATATCGACGCACGACGAACGCCCGATCTCCACGCCGCAGCACGGCTCCGGCCCATGTTCGGCCATGAACAGGCCGCGCATGCGGCTCGAACGCAAAGTACAGCGCCACAAATTCGGGTACGGGTGGTGCGTGGCAGCCGCCTGGACAGCTCGATCCGGCGCGCCAACTCGCAGCCGTCGCGGCGTTCTGTCTGCCGACGCCTCATCCGAGCTTCAACATCCTCGCGCATCGGAGCCGCAGGGATTGCGAAGTGGCCGCGGAGGTATTGGCAGTATACCGTCTTCGCCAGATCCGCCGCTTCAGGCCGGCGCGGCTTGAAACAACTGGGCAGCTGAAGTAGCTGTGGTTGCCAATACATCAACGTCGTGCTGACGTTCCCCGATCGATGGGGCTTGGACTGCATGGTTTGGCAACGGATGAGAGCTGCGGCCGCGTGCGGTGCAATGCTGTTCGCGTTGATCTCTCTGCCGGGGAGCGGGCAGGCGCAGTCCGCAGCGGGAGCCGGCCGTGAGCCCGCGACGGTCAAGCTTTCCGCAACGCAGCAGACGCAGATCGGCCTGCAGACGGCGGTGCTGGCGACGGAATCCCATCCCGAGCAGTTTCGCGCCTACGGCACCGTGCTGGACGTCGCCCGGCTGACCGACCTGACCAACAACTATGCCAATGCCCAGGCGCAGCTGCAGACGGCGCAGGCGAAGCTCGACGTGGCGAGGCTCGCATTCGAGCGTGCCCGTGATCTGGTGCAGTCGGCGGCGATGCCGAAGAAGGATGCCGAAGCGGCGGAGGGCACGTTCCGCACCGATCAGGCTGCGCTCGCTGCCGCGGAATCGCAGGTGAAGACCTTGATGGCCACCGCGCGGCAGGAATGGGGCGCGGTGATCGGAAAGGGCATCGTCGAGCGCTCGCCGCAGGTCGTGCAGCTGATCGAACGCGAGCAGTTGCTGGTGCAGGTCACGCTGCCGCCGGGCGTGACCTTGGCCAAGCCGCCGCGCGCCGCGCTCGCGCAGGCGCCGACGCGCAGCGTCAACATCGACCTGCGCTATCTGTCGCCTGCGCCGCGAACCGATCCGCGCATCCAGGGCGTGAGCTACTACTTCGTCGCGGCGGGCGACAGCGGGCTTCTGCCCGGGATGAACACCATCGCCTACGTGCCCTCGGGCAAGTCGTTCGACGGCGTGTTCGTCGAAGACACCGCCATCGTGCAATGGCAGGGCCGCGCCTGGGTCTACCTGCGCGCCGGTCCCGAGACCTTCAGGCGGCATCCGATCCGCACCGACCAGCCCGTCTCCGACGACGACTATGTCGTGCAGGACATTCCATCCGGCTCGGAGATCGTCCTGCGCGGCGCGCAGGTGCTGTTGTCGGAAGAGGCCAAGAGCGAGCTTCGCAGCAGCGGCGGCGACGATGATTGACGGCGCCCGCGCGGCTGCCATGGGGCCACAGGCCGCGCTGGTCTCGTTCGCCATCCGCTTTCGCGGCATGGTGCTGGCGCTCGCCTGCACCATCCTCGGCCACGGCATCTTCTCGCTGGGCAACGCCAAATACGCCGTCTTCCCGGAATTTGCGCCGCCGCAGGTGTCGATCCAGACCGAGGCCCCCGGCCTCAGTCCCGAACAGGTCGAGGTGCTGGTCACCCAGCCGATCGAGACATCGATCAACGGTCTGGCCGGCGTGGAGAGCATGCGCTCCTCCTCGATCCAGGGCCTGTCAGTGCTCTCGGTGATCTTCCAACCCGGCACCGACGTGTTCAGGGCGCGGCAGCTGGTGACGGAGCGGCTTGCGGTCGTCGCCAGCAGCCTGCCCCAGGGCGTCAGGGCGCCGGCGATGACGCCGCTGGTGCCGGCAGCCAGCACCGTGCTGGCGATCGGGCTTACGTCAGAGCAGCGCTCACTGATGGATCTGCGCACCATCGCCGATTGGACGGTCTCCCGCCGGCTGCTCGCCGTCGCCGGCGTCGCGCAGGTGACGACCTATGGCCGGGACATCAGGTCGCTCCAGGTGCAGGTGCGCTCCGACGACCTGGTCCGCTTCGGCGTCGGCATGAACGACGTCGTCGCGGCCGCGCGCAAGGCCACCGGCGTGCGCGGGGCCGGCTTCGTCGACACCGCCAATCAACGCGTCATCCTGCAGACGCAGGGCCAGTCGCTGACACCCGAGCAGTTGGCGCGAACCGTCCTGCTGCACCAGGGCGGCGCCAGCGTCGTGCTCGGCGACGTCGCTACGATCGTGAACGCGCCCGAGCCGCCAATCGGCGGCGCGCTGATCAACGGCCAGCCCGGCATCATGATGATGATCAGCCAGCAATACGGTGCCAACACCCGCAACGTCACCGAGCGCGTCGAAGCTGCGCTGCAGGAGTTGCGGCCGGCGCTCGATGGCGAAAAGGTCACGCTTCATGCCGACCTGTTTCGTCCTGCGAACTTCATCGATGCCGCAACCCGGAACGTGCTGTGGGCGCTCTTGATCGGCGGCGCCCTGGTCATCATCGTGCTGTTTTTGTTTCTCTACGACTGGCGCACCTCGGTGATCAGCTGCACCGCGATTCCGCTGTCGCTGTTCTCCGCCGTCCTGGCCCTGCAATGGATGGGGCTGAGCCTGGACACGATGACCCTCGGCGGCCTCGCGATCGCGATCGGCGAGGTGGTCGACGATGCCGTGATCGGGGTCGAGAACGTCGTGCGTCGCCTTCGTGAGAACCGCGGCCTGCCGTCACCGCGCGGCGAAGCGCGCATCGTCTATGACGCCATGCTCGAGGTCCGCAGCGCCGTCGCCTATGCGACTTTCGCGGTTCTCCTCGTGTTCATTCCGATCCTCGCATTGCCGGGCCTTGCCGGCCGGCTGTTCGGTCCGCTCGGCATCGCCTACATTCTCGCCGTCCTGGCCTCCCTGATCGTCGCGCTGACGGTGACGCCGGCGCTGTCGATGATGCTGCTGGCCGGCCGGAAGCCACGCGAGGCGCGCGAGCCGCCGCTGGTGCGCTGGTCACGCCGCCATTATGAAACCCTGCTGCGGCGACTTGGCCGCTTTCCCAAGCTGGTCATGGCCGCCGCCGTGCTCGTGACCATCGCAGGCGCCAGCCTGGTGCCCTTCTTCGGCGGCACCTTTCTGCCCGAGCTGAAAGAGGGTCATCTGATCCTCCACGTCTCGACGCTTCCCGGGACCTCGCTAGACGAATCGCTGCGGCTGGGGGCATTGATCGCCGGCGCCCTGAAGAGCGTGCCCGAGGTGCGCAGCGTGGCCCAGCATGCCGGCCGCGCCGAGGCCGGCGTCGACACCGCCGGCACGCATTCGAGCGAGATCGAGGTCGATCTGAAGCCGGGCCTGTCCGGCGATCAGCAAGAGCTGGCCGAGCAGCACATCCGCGCCGTGCTCGCCAATTTTGCCGGCATCAGCCTGTCGATCAAGACCTACCTGACGGAGCGCATCGAGGAGACGCTGTCCGGCTTCAATGCCGCCGTCGTCGTCAACGTGTTCGGTCCCGATCTCGACGATCTCGAGCGCGCGGCCAGCGACATCGCGCGCGAGCTCGGCGAAGTCTGGGGTGCGATCGACATCCAGCAGCAGTCGCCCCCTGGCATGCCGCAGGTCAACGTCACGCTGCGTCCGACCGATCTGCAGTCCTGGGGCCTCGATGCGGTCGAAGTGCTGGAGCTGATCCGCACCGCCTATCAGGGCGACGTCGTCGGCCAGGCCTATGAAGGCAATGTGGTCTTCAACGTCATCGTCAAGCTCGACCCCGATGCGAGCGCCCGCCCGACCGAGATCGGCAACATGCCGATCCGGACGCCGAACGGCACCTATATTCTTCTGAAACAGATTGCCGACGTCTACGGCACGTCCGGACGCTATGTCGTGCTCCATCGCAACGCGCAGCGGGTGCAGACGGTCACCGCCAACGTCGCCGAGCGCGACCTCGAATCCTTCGTGGCCGCGGCCAAGAAGAAGATCGCCAAGGAGGTCAAGCTGCCGCCGGGCGCCCATGTCGAATTCACCGGTGCCGCCGAGGCGCAGGCAAGGTCGCGACGCGATCTCCTGGTGAACTCGCTGCTGGCGACGATCGGGATCGTATTGCTGCTGTCGCTCGTCACCGGCCACTGGCGCAATCTCGCGCTGGTGCTGATCAACCTGCCCTTTGCCTTCGTCGGCGGCGTGATCGCCGTCGCGCTGACCGGCGGCGTGCTGTCGCTGGGATCGATGGTCGGCTTCGTCACGCTGTTCGGAATCGCGCTCCGCAATTCGATCCTGATGATCTCGCACTACGAGCACCTGGTCGCCGTCGAAGGCCGCGCCTGGACTCTCGGGACCGCGATCGCCGGCGCTGCCGACCGCCTCGTGCCGATCCTCATGACCTCGCTCGTGACCGGCCTCGGCCTGCTGCCGCTGGCGCTCGGCGCCGGCGAGCCGGGCCGCGAGATCGAGGGCCCGATGGCCATCGTCATCCTCGGCGGTCTGCTGACATCGATGGTGCTGAATCTGCTGGTGCTGCCGACACTGGCCCTGCGCTTCGGGCGGTTCGCGCGCGATCCGAGGAGCGGACGGGGCGTCGCCGCTCTCACCTGACCGCCGGTTGCTGTCGCCTCACCTCGGATGTTGCGAGCGCCGATGGCGCGTTGGCTCAGCCGAGTGACCTCAACCAGGCCAGCCGTGCAATCGCCTGCGAGGCAAGTCTCTGCAACAGATCGAGCTGATTGGATTCCGTCGCGCGCTCCGCGCGATCGAGATAGGCGTCCGCGAGCGCCTCAGCAATGATTTGCGCATCTGCTTGCACGAGCGCGGCGGGCAGGCGTGGCAGGTCCGCAGCGTCGGCCGTCGTCGCCATTGTCGTCGCCATGGCTTCGTGCGCGAGCTCGCGCAGGCGGTCTGCCTGGAGGCCATCGCGATGCGCGGCCATCTCACCGAGCAATTCAGCGAGACGACGTTCCAGCTTGCCTGCATCGATGGTATCGGTCGTGGTCGCAGAAGCCCCGCACCTGGCGTCATTCTCCCGATGGTAGGCACGGCGCCGCTCCTTGCGCAGCGTCGCGACATGACCGAGTTCCTCCCGCGCCATCGCCTCGGACGCTGCCTTGACCTCGGCGTTGTCGCTGAAGGCCGCGACATAGGACCAGAACGCGAAGGCTCGTTCCTCGTTGCGCACCGCCATCGACAGCGCGCGGTAAGGGGTCATCAAGCGCGAGCCCTGGATTTCGCTCGCGGCATCGGAGTCCAAGGTTTGCGGTGCCTGCCAGCGCACCAGCGTCGGGTCGGGTGCTCGCCCCGTCCGCGCTTGCGACCACCGCGTGACACTGTCGACGTGCTCGCGCTCGGCTGCCGCCAATTGGGTAAAGACTGCTGCCAGATCCAGCCGGTCCTGACGCTGCATCTCGTCGGCGAGCTCGACATAGCGATCGGCTGCCTCTCGTTCCATCGCGTTTGCGAGCGCGAAAAGCTCGTCGAGCGAATGCAGCGTCCCGGCCGGTTCCGAGCTGAGCGCGAGGGTTCGTGACAACAACATGACGTCCTGGCCTGCTATTATGTTCTGGCCTGTTTGATCCAACGCAACGTTCGTCGAATGGCGAACCACTAGACAGTCAGCGCGAACAGGAGTCAATTTAGCTTGGCTCGATTTACCCTGCGGTTGTCAACGGCGACAATCCTCCTTCCCTAAAACCAGTAATGATCGGAATACGCGTCCTTCGGGAGGCGGGCCGTTCCGCTTGAGGTGATCATGGTTGCGATCGATGTCGCCGCCGATCGAAGACGCTTGGCCGCTTTCGTCGTGGCAGTCCTCGTCGCGCTCTGCATGATCGCAGGAACGCGGGCCGCGCATGCCGCAGGCGACGTCGCGACATATCTGTCGAAGATCACGCCGGGCGAGTTCTTCCCGGAAGCGGATCGCTTCGGCGCGCCGCAAGGCGAGCCGGCGATCGTGCCCGTTTATCGCGGCGATCAGCTCAAGGGTTACGTCTATCTCAACTCCGATTTCGCCAATGCCGTCGGCTATTCCGGCAAGCCGATCCATATCCTCGTCGGCATCGATCCCAAGGGCGTCATCACCGGACTGAGGCTGGTCGATCACAAGGAGCCGATCGTCCTGATCGGCATTCCCGAGCCACGCATTCTCGCCGCGCTCAACGGCCTGCTCGGCAAGGATATGACACCGATCGCGCAAGGCGCGGAGCATCCGCCGCAGGCCGACATCGTCTCCGGCGCCACCGTGACCGTGCTCGTGATGCATGACAGCATCGTGCGCGCGGCCATGCGCCTGATCCGCAGCGCTCGCATCGGCGGCGGCAATGCGGCCGCCGTCGCGCAGCCGAGCGTGATCAAGACGATTGACCCCGACAAGAGCGCGATCCGCGACTGGACCAGCCTGCTCGGCGACGGCTCGGTGCGGCGGCTGCATCTCAGCATCAGCGATGTCAACGAAGCGTTCGCCAAGTCGGGCAACGCCGCGGCCGCGCAAAACCCGGAGCCGGGCAATGCCGACGACACCTTCATCGATCTCTATGTCGCGTTGGCGAGCGTTCCCACGATCGGCCGCAGCCTGCTCGGCGACGACGGCTATCAGCGGCTGAAGGAACGGCTGCAGCCGGGCCAGCAGGCGATCCTCGTCGCCGGCGACGGCATCTACTCATTCAAGGGCTCGGCCTACGTCCGCGGCGGCATCTTCGATCGCATCGAGGTGCAGCAGGACGGCGGGAGCACGCGCTTCCGCGACAAGAACCACACGCGGCTCGGGGCGCTGGCGGCGGCCGGTGCGCCAGACTTGCGCGAGATCGGACTGTTCGTCACGCCGCCCGAATTCACGCTCGACCCGACGCAACCATGGCAGCTTCAACTCCTGGTGCAGCGGACCGTCGGCAGCCGCGACAAGGCGTTTCTGACTTTCGATGTCGACTACGCCCTGCCCGACGCCTACATGAAGCGCGAGACCCGCGCCGTCTCGCCGCCGCCGAAGCCCGCCGCCGCGCAATCGACTCCTGCCGCGCCGGAAGCCGCCATCGCCGACACTGAAGAGCCGCTGTGGATGCGCATCTGGCGGTCGCAGACGGTCTCCGTCGGCATCACCGCGCTGGCGCTTGCCGTGCTCACAGGCATCTTCTTCTTCCAGAACGTGCTGGTGCGGCGGCCGCAGCTCTACACCTGGGTGCGGCGGGCCTATCTCCTGTTCGTGCTGGTCTGGCTCGGCTGGTACGCCAATGCTCAGCTCTCGGTCGTCAACGTCTTCACCTTCGCCAATGCGCTCCTGACCGGCTTCCATTGGGAGTTCTTCCTCGCCGCTCCCCTGATCTTCATCCTGTGGGGGGCGACCGCGGCGGGTCTTCTGTTCTGGGGCCGCGGCCCGTTCTGCGGCTGGCTCTGCCCATTCGGCGCGCTGCAGGAACTGACCAACACGGTGGCGAAGTGGCTCAAGGTGCCGCAGATCACCGTACCCTGGGGCCTGCATGAGCGTCTGTGGCCGATCAAATACATCGTCTTCCTCGGCCTGTTCGGCCTGTCTCTCTATTCGGTCGCGCTGGCCGAGCAGTTCGCCGAGGTCGAGCCGTTCAAGACCGCAATCATCCTGAAATTCGCGCGCGGCTGGCCGTTCGTGCTGTATGCGGCGGCGCTGCTCGGCATCGGCCTGTTCATCGAACGCTTCTTCTGCCGATATCTCTGTCCGCTGGGCGCGGCGCTCGCGATTCCCGGCCGCATCCGCACCTTCGAATGGCTGCGCCGCTGGAAGGAATGCGGCTCGCCGTGCCAGCGCTGCGCCAAGGAATGCCCGGTGCAGTCGATCCATCCCGAAGGGCACATCAACGTCAATGAATGCATCTACTGCATGCATTGCCAGGAGCTCTACTACGACGACCAGCGCTGCCCGCACATGATCCAGGTTCGGCTCAAGCGGGAGAAGTTCGAAGCGATGTCGTCGCCGTCGATGCGCGCCGGAAAAGCCGGACCGAAGACGGTGATCACTCATGCCGGCCAGCCGATGACGGCGCCGGCGCAACCCAGCGATCTCACCAGCCCATCATAAGGAGACGACGATGGCGCATGACGACGACGACAAGACAAGACTGAGCCGCCGGCAGATCGTCGGCACCGCCGCACTCGGTGCGGCCGGCGTCGCCGGCAGCATCGGCCTCGGCAAGACGGTGGAGACCACTCCGGCCGCGGCACAGTCGCGCGCCCCGCAGGGCAAGGCCGAGGTCGCGCCGGGCCAGCTCGACGAATACTACGTGTTCTTCTCCAGCGGCCAGACCGGCGAACTGCGTATCGTCGGCATGCCCTCGATGCGCGAGCTGATGCGCATCCCCGTCTTCAACCGGTGCAGCGCCACAGGCTGGGGCCAGACCAACGAGAGCCGCAAGATCATGACCGAGGGGCTGCTGCCGGAAACCCGCGAGCGGCTCAAGGACAAGCTCGGAATCTGGATGAACGGCGACTGCCACCATCCCCACATGTCGTTCACCAACGGCACCTATGACGGCCGCTACGTCTTCATCAACGACAAGGCCAACACCCGCCTCGCCCGCATTCGCACCGACGTCATGAAGTGCGACAAGATCATCGAGCTGCCGAACCAGTTCACCATCCACGGGATGCGGCCGCAGAAGTTCCCGCGCACCGGCTATCTGTTCTGCAACGGCGAATACGAGGTGCCGCTGCCGAACGACGGCAAGGTGCTCGACGACAAGTCGAAATACTGGTCGATCTTCTCGGCGGTCGACGGCGACACCATGAAGGTCGCCTGGCAGGTGATCGTCGACGGCAATCTCGACAACACCGATTGCGACTACCAGGGCAAATATGCGTTCGCGACCTGCTACAACTCCGAGAAGGGCGTGACGCTCGCGGAGATGACCGCGAGCGAGCAGGACTGGGTGACGATCTTCAACATCAAGCGCATCGAAGAAGCCGTCAAGAAAGGCGACTTCAAGGAGATGAGCGGCGTTCCGGTCATCGACGGGCGCAAGGGCTCGCCCTACACCCGCTACGTTCCGGTCTCGAACAGCCCCCACGGCCTCAACGCCGCGCCCGACGGCATCCACATCGTCGCCAACGGCAAGCTGGCGCCGACCGTCACGGTGATGGACGTCCGCCTCATCGACGGCCTGTTCGACGACAAGATCAAGCCACGCGACATCGTCGTGGCCGAGCCGGAGCTCGGCCTCGGGCCGCTGCACACCGCCTTCGACGGCCGCGGCAACGCCTACACCACGCTGTTCCTGGACAGCCAGGTCTGCAAATGGAGCCTCGATCTGGCCAAGCGTGCGTTCAAGGGCGAGAAGGTCAACCCGATCGTCCAGAAGCTCGACGTCCATTATCAGCCGGGCCACAACCACGCCTCGATGGGCGAGACCAAGGAAGCCGACGGCAAATGGCTGCTGTCGCTGAACAAGTTCTCCAAGGACCGCTTCCTGAATGTCGGACCGCTGAAGCCGGAGAACGATCAGCTGATCGACATCTCCGGCGACAAGATGGAGCTGGTGCATGACGGCCCGAGCTTCGCCGAGCCGCATGACGCCGTGATCGTGCATCGCTCCAAGCTCGAGGGCCGCGTGACCTCGATCTGGAAGCGCGACGACCCGTTCTTCGCCGACGCCCGCAAACAGGCGGCGGCCGACGGCGTGACCCTGGAGAGCGACGGCAAGGTGATCCGCGACGGCAACAAGGTCCGCGTCTACATGTGGTCCAGCGCCCCCGCCTACGCGCTCGAAAAGTTCGAGGTCAGGCAGGGCGACGAGGTGACCGTCTATGTCACCAACATCGACGACGTCGAGGACCTGGTGCATGGCTTCTGCATCGTCAACTACGGCGTCAACATGGAGATCGATCCGCAGCAGACCTCGTCGGTGACGTTCATCGCCGACAAGCCCGGCGTCTACTGGTATTTCTGCACGTGGTTCTGCCACGCCATGCACATGGAAATGCGCGGACGCATGCTGGTCTCGCCGCGGAACGCATGATCGATGCGACGGACGCGTCATATCGCAACATTCGGGCTGGCGGCGGTCATCGCCGCCAGCCTGCCCTTGCATGCGCCTGCGGCGACGCTGCAGGTCGCAGCCGGGGCCAACGACCTGCAGGCCGTGCTCGACCGCGCCGCCGAGGGCGATGAGATCACGCTGGCCGCAGGCAGCCATCGCGGACCACTGCGCATCGGCCACCGCCTGACGCTGACCGGCGCCGCTGGCGCGTCGATCACGGGTGACGGCCAGAGCAGCGTCATCACCGTGGCAGCGCCGGGCACGATCATTCGCGGCCTTGCCATCAAAGGGTCCGGCCATTCGCTGGAGCGGATGGATTCCGGCATCTATGTCGAGGATACCGCGCACGACACGCTGATCGAGAACAACGAGATCGAAGGCAATCTGTTCGGCGTCTACCTGCATGGATCGGCCAATACGATCGTGCGCCACAACAGCATCATCGGGCTGCGCGCGACGCGCGCCGGCGGCACCGGCAACGGCGTCTCGGTTTGGAACGCACCCGGCGCCAAGGTGATCGACAACGAGTTCCGCTACGGCCGCGATGGCGTGTTCGCCATTACCAGCCGCAACAACGTCTTCAGCGGCAATCGCTTCAGCGACCTGCGCTTCGCGGTCCACTTCATGTACACCAACGACAGCGAGATCTCCGGCAATGTCTCGGCCCGCAACATCATCGGCTATGCGATGATGTTCTCCAAGGCGCTCGTGGTGAAGGACAACGTCTCCGACCACGACCGCGATCGCGGCATGCTGTTCAACGCGGCCAACGGCTCGCAGATTTCCGGCAACAGCGTGATCGGCGGCCTGCAGCCGGCCGAGCGCTGGGCGACCGCAGAGAACCGCGGCGCCGACGAAGGCGTGCCCCAGGCCGATACGAGCGCGGCCACGCTGGCCAGCGGTGCCCGCCCCGGCCCCGAGAAATGCGTGTTCATCTACAACACCAACAACAACCGCATTTCCGACAACTGGTTCGAGGCTTGCGAGATCGGCGTGCACTTCACAGCCGGCTCCGAGGGCAACGACATTCGTGGCAATGCCTTCGTCAACAATGCCAGTCAGATCAAATATGTCGGCACGCGCCATCTCGACTGGTCGAAGAACGGCCGCGGCAATTATTGGAGCGACAATCCGGCCTTCGATCTCAACGGCGACGGCGTGGCCGACACCGCCTACCGGCCGAACGATCTGATCGATCGCGTGCTGTGGACGGCGCCGGCTGCCAAGGTCCTGATCAACAGTCCAGCGGTGCAGGTGATCCGCTGGGCGCAGGCACAGTTTCCCGCGATCCTGCCCGGCGGAGTGGTCGACAGCCATCCGCTGATGTCGCCGCCGGCGCGCCGCACCGCTGCAGAAGGCAAGGCCCGATGAGCGCGACCATCCATATCGCCGATGTGATCAAGCATTACGGGCGGGTCGAGGCCGTCAAGGGCGTGTCGTTCGACCTCGCCGCGGGAGAGATGGTGGCCCTGATCGGCCATAACGGCGCCGGCAAGACGACGTTGATGAAGATGATGCTCGGCCTGATCCGCCCGACCAAGGGCACCATCGCCGTGCTCGGCGAAAATCCCGCCGCAGGCGAGTTCTCTTCGCGCCGTCACCTCGGCTATCTGCCGGAGAACGTCTCCTTCGATGCCGCGCTCAGTGGCCGCGAGACGCAGGCCTTCTACGCAAGGCTCAAGCGCGAGCCGGTAGCGCAGGCGCTGGAGCTGCTCGACATCGTCGGCCTCGGCGCCGCCGCGAAACGCCGCGTCAACACCTACTCCAAGGGCATGCGCCAGCGCCTCGGCCTCGCGCAGGCGCTGATCGGCCGGCCGCGCGTGCTGCTGCTCGACGAGCCGACCAGCGGTCTCGATCCGGAGCTGCGGCAGACGTTCTACGAGGTGATCCAGAAGCTGGCCGCCGAGGGCACGACGGTGCTGCTGTCCTCGCATGCGCTGACCGAGCTGGAAGAGCGCGCCGGCCGCGTCATCATCATGAACCGCGGCCTCAAGGTTGCCGACGGCACGCTCGACGAGCTGCGCCGCCTCGCCCGACTACCGACGCGGATTCGCGTCAAGATCGCCGATCTGCCGCCCTCAGGCCCGCCGTCTTGGCTGCCGGCGGCGGCGTCCTATCGCCGAGTGAACGGCCACATCGTCGAGATCGACGCGACCCCGAACGAGAAGATCGAGCTGCTGCGCCTCGCAACCGCCGACGGCACCATGGTGGAGGACGTCGAACTGATTCCGCCCAATCTCGACGAGCTCTACGCGCATTTCCTGCGCCATGCGGAGCGCCCGCAATGAACAGCGTGATCACCGTCGCCGCCAAGGAAATCCAGCAGGCCGTGCGCAATCGCTGGGTGCTGGCCTCGACCCTGCTGCTGGCGGCGCTTGCGCTGTCGCTGACCTTCCTCGGCAGTGCGCCGACCGGCACCGTCGGCGCGCGCGCGCTCGATGTCGTCATCGTCAGCCTGTCGAGCCTGACCATCTTCCTGATCCCGCTGATCGCGCTCCTGATCTCGCATGACGCCATCGTCGGCGACATGGAGCGCGGCACCATGCTGCTGCTGCTCAGCTATCCCGTCGCGCGCTGGCAGGTGCTGCTCGGCAAGTTCCTCGGCCATCTGGCGGTGCTCGCCTTCGCGACCAGCCTCGGCTATGGCGCGGCCGCCGTGGCGCTGGTCATGACCGGCAGCAGCTTCGACAATGACGGCATGGCCGCCTTCGCCGCCATGATCGGCTCTTCCGTTCTGCTCGGCGCAGTGTTCGTCGCAATCGGCTATCTCGTCAGCGCCGTGGTGCGCGACCGCGGCACCGCCGCCGGCCTGAGCATCGGACTGTGGCTCGTGCTGGTCCTGATCTACGACATGGCGTTGCTCGGCCTCCTTGTCCTTGATCAGGGCCGCAACATCTCGGGCGGTGTGCTCAGCGCGCTGCTGCTTCTCAACCCGACCGATGCCTACCGGCTGTTCAACCTGACCGGCTTCGCCAATGTCAGCCTGTTCTCCGGCATGGCGGGACTCGCCGGCAGCAGCACGCTGTCGGTACGGGCGCTGCTCGCCGCGCTCGTGCTGTGGACTTTGATCCCGCTCGCCGGGGCGGCGCTGGCTTTTTCCCGGAGGGAGCTATGAAACGCCTCACCCTCGCCTGCGCGCTCATCGCCGCCTTTGCGCTGACGGCCTGCAACGACAAGCAGGCAGCCGCCCCACCCCCGCCGCTCAAGCTGACGGCGGAGGCGATCGGGCGCTATTGCGGCATGAACCTGCTGGAGCATTCCGGCCCGAAGGGACAGATCTTTGCCGCCAGCCTGATCGAGCCGGTGTGGTTCTCCTCGGCGCGCGACGCCATCGCCTTCACGATGCTGCCCGACGAGCCCAAGGACATCCAGGCGATCTACGTCTCCGACATGGGCAAAGCGACGAGCTGGGACAATCCGGGCGCCGACAACTGGGTCGAGGCACGCAAGGCGGTGTTCGTGATCGGCAGCCGCATCAAGAGCGGCATGGGCAGCGATGAGGCGGTGCCGTTCTCCGATCGCGCCGCCGCCGAGCGCTTCACGGCCGAGAATGGCGGACGTATCGTCGCTTTCGCCGACGTGCCGCGCGACTACGTGCTGAGTTCGGCGGAAGACGGCACCGCTGTGGCCGAGCCGGGCCACAAGGACACCAAATGAGGTGGTCACGATGACAAATCACGTCTCGCGTCGACGCTTCATCCGCATCAGCGCCGCGGTCGCAGGGCTCGCGGTCGTCCCCTTTGCTTCGCATGCGGCTGAGGCCGGTCCCGACCTCGTCGAATGGCGCGGCACGCTGCTCGGCGCCGTCGCCACCATCAAGCTCCACCATCGCGACCGACGCGAGGCGGAGCGGCTGATCGCGGTGGCAATCACCGAGGCACGCCGCCTGGAGCGGCTGTTCAGCCTCTACCTTGCCGACTCGGCGCTGGTCACACTGAACCGCACCGGCGTGCTGGTCGAACCTGCGCCGGAGTTCGTCGACATCCTGTCCCTCTCGCAGCATTTCGCCGGGCTGACCGGCGGTCGCTTCGATCCCACCGTGCAGCCGTTATGGACGCTCTATGCGGATCACTTCGCGCGTGCCGATGCCGATCCGAACGGCCCGCCACAGCAAGCCGTGCGCGAGGTGTTGGCGCGGGTCGGCTATGAGAGGCTCGCCATCAGCCGTGATCGCATCGTCATGCCGCGTGGCACCACGATCACCCTGAACGGCATCGCGCAAGGCTACGTCACCGACCGGATCGTCGACCTCCTGCGCAGCCAGGGCGTGCAGCAGAGCCTGGTCGACATGGGCGAAGCGCGCGCAATCGGCACGCGGCCCGACGGGCAACCCTGGGAGGTCGCAATCGACGATCCGGAGCTCGCCGGACGCACCGCCGCGATGCTTCCGATCGTCGATCGCGCCGTATCGACCTCGGGCGCCTATGGCTTCCGCTTCGATTCGCAGGGCCGGTTCAATCATCTGTTCGATCCGCATAGCGGCGGCTGCGCGCAGCGCTATCGCAGCGTGACCACCGTCGCCGGCAATGCCGCCGCGGCGGATGCGCTATCGACCGCATTCAGCCTGATGCCGGAGTCCGAGATCCGCGACTTGCTGCCGCGCAGCGAAATCGAGCGTGTTCACCTCATCGATGCAGCCGGCTTGACAATCGATCTCGTCGCCACTGGCTAGCGCCCGCTCGCGGAACAGCAGTGCCGCGGCGACGAGACCGTGGCAGGGCCGGCGGAACGACACTACGGCGGCGCCGGGTTTCGGTCGCCGACGCAGGTGCAGCCCCGCCCGATACGCCCTGCCACGGGCGCTACATCAGAGCTCAATACACGAGCACGGCGCAATCGAGCAGCATCTCCACGTTGAGCAATCTCGTCGGATCGATCCATGTGCCGTTGGCGAGCAGGCTCGGCATGTTGCCTCTGATATTGACGAGGTTGAAGGTGATCGACCACGTTCCGGTCATCTGCGCCAGCGTCCACGGCGGAGCGGCGACGCTTCCGAGGCCCGTGTCGTCGATCGTGATGTCGACCGGCGCCTGGGTACCGACCGCCAGTTGCCCGATGACGAACGAATTGGCGGGCATGTTGACCAGCGATGAGCACGTGAAGCGGAACGCGGCGCTCGACAGCTTCATCGATTTGAGCATGCCGATCCAGGCCGGCGCATAGTCGAACGCGAGCCGCTGCGAGTCCGGCTGCTGATGGTTCTGCAGGAAGGCCTGCCAAGGCGTCGCAAAGCTCTGGGCAATGGAGACATAATAGCCCACCTGCAACGCATTCGCCGGCTTCGCCAGCTCGCCCTTGACGCCAGCGGCGAGCGTGCCGTCGGCGAGCGCGGTGTAGCGGATGGTCAGCACCACGTCGGAAAGCTGATTGAAGTCGATCCGGTTGCTCTCCATCGGCATGTCGAGCGTCCAGTTGGAGACGGCTCCGGTGCCTTCGAACGGCAGATAGCGCGGATCGTCGAAATTGAGCACGAACATGCCGCTATCGTCGATGGCGCGCGAGACCGCGATCTGCAGATTGCCGGCACTTGGATCGCTCCAGACCGTTGCAGGCTGGTTGCCGCTCCTGCTGATCAACCATTTGACATTGTCGAGAGCAGGCGTCACCGCGACCCAGCTCGCGGTCTGGGTCAATGTCGCCCTGATGTTCTGATAGGGCCCAACCACTGCCGGAATCGAGATCGATACCGACTTGATGCGCCGAGCGTACTGGCCCGGATAGTCATAGTCGTACAGCAGCTCAGGCACGGAGAAGCTGCAGCTGCCGCTCTGGCGCAGCATGTCGAGTGCCGACGGATCGAGGCTCGCCAGCGAGACCATGCGCTCGATCTCGAGGCGGCGGGTATCGGCCTGGGCATATGACGCCTCCATCAGGTCGAGCGCCAATGAGAGCCCTTCACCGGCGAGGAGGCCGGCATATTTCGGATCCCAATAGTCGAAATCGATGAACGTGCGGCTCGAATCGGTCTCATAGCGATAGGCCGCCTGGGCTGCGATGGCAGCCTGAAGCGCGAGCCGGTAGGTCTGATAATAGAGCCCGGACAGCCGGCCTGCGAGCCAGACATAGAGCGCCTCGTTGGTGAACTTGCTGGAGAGCGCGTTCGCCATCTGCTGGTTCTGAGCAATCTGCTTGTTGTGAACGACCAGCTGCTGGCGCGTGCCCTGGAGCTCGTATTGGGCCGCCGTGATCTGCGCCGTGAGCGAATCATATTCCGCCTGGGCATTGGACTGCGCCAGCGTCCAATCCTCGGTCCGTCGTTCGTAGCCGGCCATGGTGAGCGAACGCTGCGCGACGAAGCTCGATACTTCGGAGCCAATTCCGGCCGCCGCGGCCAGGGCGGCAAGCGACGAGCCGATCTGGACGCCACCATAGGTCATCGCGAAGGGCGATCCGACCTGTGGAACCGTGTAGGCGATCGCCGACGCCGTCTGCAGGATGTTGCCGGCAATATTGAAGGCCAGCCCTGCCGCCATCGCATCCAGGTTGGTCTGCTCCGACGAGATCAGGCCGCGATCGATCAAGGCCGTGTAGTGGTCGAGCGCCGCCTTTGCGCCGGCCTGACTTTTCTGCAGCGCCGTGATCGTGTTCTCGAGCCGGCTGATCTGGTCTTCCTGGATCTGGGTGGACAATCCAAGCAGCTGGCCCTCGAACGTGTTGCTCAGCACCGCGAGCGCCTCGCTGTCCTTGCGCTCGATCGCGGCCAGCAGCTGGCCGCCGAACTGGCTGGCCGTCGCGGTAAGCTGGCGCGCGCGCGAGAGCACGACTGCAAACCGATTCGGCGGCGCCTGGTTCTGCGATCCGCCCCCCGACGGAAGGAAGTTGTTCGAGCCGGCGGCCGCCTTGACCAGCGCCAGTGGATCGATCGGCGGCTCGAACAGGGCAAGCAGGCGGAAATTGCCGTTGATATCGAGCGAATGGCGGATCTTGTAGAGCTGGGCTTCGACGCGATCCCAATAGCTGATCAATACGTCGTTCTCCGGCACGCAGAAATAGGCGCCAAGATCGTTGAACGCGTGCGACTCGACCGGCACCGGATCATTGCCGCCGGAATGGATCGGCGGCACGACGGACTCCAGATCGATCAGGAACACCGGGATAGGATTGGTCCCGTAATGATCCTGGATGTCCTGGAAATTGGCCTCTTCCTGGCCCTGGCAGACGCCGACCTGCTGCGGTCGCGGCCCGAGCAGGTTGCCGGCATAGACGTAGAGCATCGTCGCCGCCGTGATCGATTCCCACGTGGAGCGCGCGAACAGGCTGTCGCCCCAGTTGATCAGCGTGTCGACATACTGCATCACCGTCGCCTTCTCGAAGGCGCTGACGCGCAGCCGCGCGATCGCGAACGGGCTGAACGGGTCGTCCTCATAGGCGAGGATCGCCGGGTTGTCGTCCGAGAGCATGTAGCTCAGGCTCTGCAGCGTCTGCATGCGGAACGGCCGGAACATCCAATAATGGCAGGCGGGGCTCGCCAGCTGGTAATTCAGGAGCACGTTCACGATCATCTGCACCTGCACCGGCGTCAGCGTATTCGGCAGGAACGCCATACTGGTGCTGGCGGTGAACTTCGGATTGACACGCCCCTCGGTGCTGATGATCGGCTTGCCGTCGACGTCGTTCTGCTGACACAGCGTGAAAGCTTCCTGGGAGGCTGTCGGAGAGATCGCCTGGTTCGACTCGATCGCAAAGGTCGTCGGCGTGACGAACGCTTCCTTGACCGTCGGATCGAAGACGTATTGATACCAGGCGATGGCGTCGGAGAACTTCTGGTTCTGGCCGAGACTGTAGGCCACCAGCATCGGACCGTGATAATAGAGTTCCCAGAAGTACTGGCCGTAGAGCCCGTCGAAGTCGACCTGCGCACCATCGATGGCGCTTGGCCAGATGATCTGGGACGACGGCGTGAGTCTTCCGAACGGCAGCACCGGCGTGACCGGAATCGACTGGGTCTTGAGGCTGAGCAGTTGGTCGATGCCGCCGGTGAAGAAGGCGCGGTTCAACGGCGCGGCGGCCGCCGTCGTCAGCCGCATCACCTCGAACTGGATGCCGGCCAGCGTCGTGAATCCCGTCGTGTCGACGGCGTTCCAGTAGCTCACGTTCAGTGGCACCGGACTTTCCACCAGGGTCCGATAGATCGTCGACACGTCGCGCGGCAACAGCGTTCCCGCGCTCAGCATGTTCGCCAGGATGCTGGCCAGCAGCTGGCTGCTCAACAGCTCGAGATGCAGCCTCTGCGCCTGGTCGATGATCGTATATTCCTTCAGCAGGTCGTAGATCTGCTGCGAGATCGCGGGGGTGATGCGGCCGCCGACGAAGGAACTGTTGTAGACCACCGACATGTTCTTGACGACGCCGTTGAGCGCGTCGAGCTGCTTCGTGCTGAGGTTCAGGTTGGCCAGCGCAACCGATAGCGGCACCGCGGCGAGATAGACCGGGTTGACGACGCCGCGGGCGTCGATGATCTGGTAGAGCTGCAGCGTACTGAAGATCTGCGCCGCCAGCGCTGCGTCGATCGCCGGCGTGACAGTGGCCAGCACGAAGCTGTTGGCGTTGAGCAGCGGCGGCGACAGCAGCGCGCCTTCGTTGACGGGGGTGTATTGCGGCGTACCCGTGGTAGCAGCCGGACGGAGCAGGAAGCTCTCGGGCCCGGCGTCGAGCTTGAACCAGCCGGGCTGGTTCTTGACGCTGCTGATCTGCGAGTCGGTCCCGAGCACCGAGGAGAACAGCAACGGGCTTCCGAGATTCATCAGCAGCACGCCAAGAATCGCGGGGAGCTGGTTTTCACCGATCCTGGTCTTTGAATCCGTCGTGGCGAGCAGCGACGCCAGCGCGGAATTGAGGTCGAGCGACGGCATCTTGGCGGCGACGATCTCCCCGGCCGCGGTCAGCACGCCGGCAGCCACCAGCGCATTGAAGATTGCGCTCGCCGCGGTGCTCGAGATCGTCTCCGAGGCAAAGGCGGTGGAAGCCAGGTTGGTCGGCGCCGGCGAGAGGTTGATCAGCTCGATCATGTCGCCGAAATTTCCGACCGAGATCGGCGCGGCGGTGGTCATGATCTGGACGTAGCCGTTGAGGTCGTCGAAGTTGGGCCGGAACTGCGCCAGCGGCGCCGCCGGGCGGTAGGGATCGGTGAGCAGGAACTCGGTGTTGTGGCCGAGATAGCTCACGTCGAGGCTCGCATTGAGGACCCAGGTCGGCATCACGGGCAGCCCGCCCGACAGCCGCTCCAGCACGATTCGATTGTTGTCCCACACGCGGTCGGTGAGCGTCTCCAGGAAGGCCTGTGCTCCGGCGTTGGCCGGAGCCGTCTGGTTGGGGCTGAGATTCTGGTTCGGCACGTCGGAGATGTAGGGACCAAAACCGATCACGATCCGCTCGAAATCGCTGGTCGGCGCCTCGTTGTACGGCCAGTTCTCGGCGGCCAGGCGAATTGCGGTCAGCCGGCGCCATGGGACGCTGTCGAGCGACCAGTCGTTGGCGAACAGCGGGTCGGACGCGAGCGGCACCGCATCGCTGCCCTGCCCGCTGAAGTAGATCACGACATCGCCGGCGAGCGTCTGCGGCTGCACCCAGTTGCCCTGATGGTCCTGGAACGAATATCTGAGCGTCGCCTGGTAGACGACGTCATTGTTGGTCTGTCCGCCCGTTGTTCCGACCTGGATGCTCGGCGTGCTGACGGCCTTCACCTCGGCCCAGAACAGGAACAGGCGGTTGAAGGCATAGATCGGCGTCACATAGGGCGAGGCGATCGCGAGGTCGATCTTCTGCCATTCCGACCATGGCGTCGCATCGAGCTGGCGGCAGAAATAGAACGTGTAAGGCGACGTGGCGGTGCGCGCGAACAGATAGAGCGCATGGACCTTGCCGCGCCTGGGATCCTGGACGGTGCAACGATATGAGTCGACCGGCTTGAGCGCCGAGACGGCGGCAAAGCCGGTCAGATAGCTCGCATAGGCGTTCTCGACATAGCTGTCGGTGATCTCGCCCTGCTGCAGGTCAGCGGCGAGCGCCTGGAACAGGCTGGTCTGATCCGTGCGCAGCGGCGGCAGCAGATAATTCTCGGGATACACGAAGATGCGACGGTTCGCTTCCCAGACCCGGTAGTCCATCATCCAGTCCCACCACACCGGCGGAATTTCGATCACTTCGACGCCGGGCTCGAGCCGGAGCCGGCAGCGCTGCAGATAGAGCTGGACGGCGTTGAGCCCTTCCTTAAGATAGGAGAGCTGGGACTCAGGCCCCGTCTCGACATCCGTGAGCAGGAACTCGTAGACATTGTTCGGCGTCTTGATGTCCCTGTACCGGGCGTGCAGGAACGTCAGCTCGAGCCCGACCAGCGCATTGCGCAGATGGACCTGCAGATCGCCTTCGACCTGCAGCACCATCTGCGCCCAGCGTTGCTGTCCCATCCGGGCACTGATCTTCGCCTGCGCGAGGTCGGCCATCTGATTGTAGTCGGCCCAGCCGGTCGCCGCGGTCTTGGTCGACAGGGCGGCGAGCCGCGTCATGAACGTCGTGTCGGCGCCAAAGGCGGCGATCTGCGTGAAGCAGCGCTGCATCAGCGCAATCTGAGCCGACAGGTTGGTCTGGCCGTTGGCGAGTCCACCGAGCAGCTGCGCGATCTGGTCGGCGTTCCAACCGGTCGCCGCATGCAGGGCGGCGATACGCTTTTCGACCGAGGCTCCCGAGCTGGTCAGCGCGACATATTGCAGCAGATCGTTGCGGATATCGCCGAATGCCTTCTGCATCTGCGCGAAGCCGACCACGCTGACGACCATGCCCCAGTCGATGGTCTTGAAATCCGTCGGCAGACCGTAGGCGGCCGGCACTGCCGCGACGCTGCCGAGCAAAGCTGCCGACAGCGAGCCGGCGGATGCAAGCACCAGCCAGCGCGATTCCCGCTCGATCACCTCCTGGACATAGTCGGGATAGAGCGGCTCCCCGTCGCCATCCACCGCCAGAAAGGCCTTCCACCACTCGTTGACGCCGGTCGGCAGCGCGACTGCGGCCAGCGCCATGGTCTGGCAAGGCGTCGCAATCGGCGGGTCGGTGTTGAAGAAGAGAGCGAGCTGCTGGGTGACTGCCTCAGCCGCATCCGGCGCGTCCGGATCAGGAACGATGTTCTGCAGGCTGATCAGCCAGGGCACGACATTATCGGGATCGTACAACGGATCGACGTAGCTGCTCGGCACCCCCGCGATGCCGTAGCCCAGCGTGTACACGTCGAGCCCGGCCGCCGCCATCCAGTCGGCGGCAGCGATCAATTTTCCGAGATCGTCCCCTTCGAACACCGTGCGCTTGGTGAGGCCGTTGAGCGCCAGCAGCAACACATACTGATCCATCGGGAGGCCGAGACAGCGGCTTAAGAGGCCGTGGCGATAGAGCGCCGACAGGACATCGACTGTGAGTCTTTGAGCGGCGTTTCCATAGAGCGCGAACCCAAGCGTGTTGAGGGCGTCGAGCGACTGGTCGAGCCCGAGCGCGACGCGCGTGATCGACGCCACGCCGTCGGCCGCCCCGGACCCTGGCGTCCACGGCAACGGGTCGCTCGCATAGAGCGGATTGAGCGGATTGCCGCTGGGCTGATAGAGGCCTGACTGCGCGACGGTCGCTGGGCCGTTGAACAGCGCATCGAACAGCGACGGCGCCTCCGGCGCGGCCATATCGCCGCCATAGCTCTTGATCGGCCCGAACATGGTCGCCGCCTGCACCACAGGCAGGTCGAAGCGGCTGGCGAAGGCGGCAATGCGGGCAATGCCGGAGAGGGCGGTCGCATCGATGGTCGGACTCGCTCCGTTCTTCACCGCGCGCAGGCACCAGTCCATCGCCGAGGGTGTCCAGCCTTGCGCGTCAGCGAGCCGGCGCAGCCGATTGATCTGATCGAGCGCGGTGTTGTTGAGGTTGACGATCCTGGAGGTGTCATCATCGCCGGTGAGATCAAGCTTCAGAAAGCTGCTGCCGAGGCCCTGGTTGATGAACAGATTTTTGGGGACGCCCACCGCAATCTCGGCTGCGCTGACGCCCTGGACGATGAGCTCCTGCACCTGCGGAATGGTGAGCCCGGTCTTCTCCATGAAGACATGGACGTCGCCAAGCGTGCCAAGATCAGCCTCGGCGACGTTGTAGTAGCTCGCCAGCTGACCGGCGCTTGCCGTGTCGATCACGATGGCGGCGCGCTCGGGCGACAAGTTCAGGCGCTCCTGCACCGTCGCCGCGGCCGACGCCCCCCACAGCGCATAGACGTCGGCGAGAGAGAACTTCACCTGGCTGCACAACAGCCGCACGCGATCGAGCGGGTAGTTGAACGGCAGCTGCTCCGGATAGACCAGCGTCGTCGCCATGCCCTGATACAGCGCTTCGATCGACGCGAATTGCAGATTCCTGACCAGCGTCGCTTCCAGCACGCCGTTCACGATCGTGAGCTGCGGCAAAACGTCGTTGGTCGCGGCGCAGGTGAGCGGGATGGTCCAGAGATCGGGTCGGCGGGCCTTCAGCGCAAAGGCCGGTGGAATGGTGGCTGCGTTGGGCTGGGTGATATAGGCGTCGACGATCCTCATCAGGTCGGTGAAATAGGCCGCGGGCCCGAAGATCGACTTGCAGTTCTCGCAGGCGCAATAATTGAGACTGCCGAACAGATCCTGGTAGCTCGGCAGGTTCTCGAAATACTCGATCGCATCCTGTCCGGCGGTGCTCGACCTCATTGCGCGCGCATGCGGCGATGCAATCGCTCCGCGCACGGTTCCGAACAGCTGCATCGTCCGATTCGCGATTTTCACCGCGCGATCATGCAATCCGGCCGCATCGCCCGTGCCTATTCCGAGCCTGTCGGAATAGTTACGGGTGAAAAATCCCTTGGGCATGTTGGCCAGCTGAAATGCAGAGACGATGCCCGCCTCGTCGAGTTTCTTCGCGAGATCCGCATGGCCAGCGAGATTGTGCTGCCGGCGAGCCTGCTTGATCTGATCGATTGAGAGGCCCGCCTTTGCTGCCTTGTCGGCTGACAAGCGATAGATGTCGATGTCGCTCGGCGTGGTGAGCTCGTTGGACTTCAAATAGCTATCGAGATTCGTCAACGTATTCGTGGTGAGCGCAGCCATGGGCTCTTCCCTTTTGAAAATCGCTTGATGAAATCGCTTCTTGTATTGCGTTCGGTAATGACTCGGCGTAATGTACAACCATAGAGATATTTCTCGGCTACAAGCAACCCATATTGTTATCGCGTTTGATCACGTAATATCTGCAAAATTTCTACAAACTTTTTTTCACACAAGGCTTTCAGCAAAGCACCTGCACACATGATTGACACTGATACGATGGCTGCCTCAGGCAGCAGCGTCGCCATGGGCGCGCGCGCCGACGATATGACAATCGTCATGCAATGCAACGAGCTCGGGAAGATTCTTGGACTCAGAGGCCCCGTCGAGGAGAGGGTTCTCACCGCGGCGGTCCAGAACCCGTCCTACGCGGCAAACCTGATTCTCTGTCGGGAAACGCCGGTCTTTCTTCATCAGCTGCTCGCTCATCCGCCTCCGCCGCGCGACGCGATCCCAACCGGCGAGCTTCTCCGCCGCGGCGCGGACGCGCTGTGGCGCTGGGCGCGCGCAGGCTTCACGTCGGTCGAGGATGCCGTGCTGCAGCGGCGGCTCGATGCTTGCCAGGCCTGCCCCAACCTGTCGCATCCGCCGGAGGGCCAGGAGCTGCTCTACAAGCTCGCCGGCACCGCGGCTGGAAGCAAGAGCGTCTGCCGCATCTGCGGCTGCCCCGTCGCACGCAAGGCGGCGATGACGTTCGAGCGATGTCCGGACGCACATCCCGACATCGCGGGCCTCAGTCGCTGGGGCGAGCCGACAATCCAAGAAACGAGCCACACCGATCAAGCGAAAGGAGCCTAGTCATGGGATACGATCCGTCAGTCTGCATCCAGAAGCTCAACGCCGCCGGTCTCACGCCTGCCTGTGAGGCTCTGGCCAACCCCTACCACTGCGACGATCTGCAGCAGATCAGTCCGGTGATCCATCAGTTCTGCGGCCAGCAGCAGGCGTATTACGCCCCGGTCCAGGCGCTGGTGTGCATCTACTACAACAACAACGTCCCGACGCAGTGGCTGTATTGGCCGGCCGATCAGCTGATCGTCAAGTGCATGCAGCAGGTACCGCAGAAGGGGACCGGCACCACCGGCTGGAACGTCGCCAACTGCTATTGCTGCTGCAGCTGCTTTGCCTACAACACCATGATCGCGGTCCCGGACGGCATGGTTGCGATCCAGGAGATCAAGATCGGCAACGAGGTCAGGGCGGCCAAGCTCGTCAACGGCAAGCCGCAATGGGACAACAAGGCGGTCACATTCAGCTCCGGCATGGCCGGCGGCGATTCGCCGGCGATGGTCTATATCCACTATGGCGACAACCCGACCGATCTGATCTGCAATTCCGATCAGGTGTTCGTGCTCTCGACCGGCGAGATGGTCCGAGCGGGCAAGCTCACCATCGACGACAAGCTCATGGGCGAGGACGGGGCCGCGGTGCCGATCCACATGGTCGCGCTCGGTAACTACAAGGGCGGCATCCACCATATTTCGACGGGCAACGAGTGGAAAGGCTCCGCTGATGGACATCTGCTGCTGGCCGCCGGCGTCGTGGCCGGCGACTTCACGCTACAGATGCATTTCGACTCCCTCGGCGCCAATCTGAAGGTCAAGAACGCGAGCCTGCGCCACGAGATCGGCAGCGCCGACTACGCCAAGCAGCATTCCAAGCTCCGCAGCGGCAAAGCCCTGCTCGCATTCAGCAGCAACGGCCACGAGCCCGCAGCCCACCAGCTCGCGGTGCAGAACGGTCGCTTCCAGTTCTATCGCCTCGCCGGCCCCGACTACACCACCATGGGCGTCAGCATGTTCACGCCGGAACAGGCGAACGACATCCTGGAGAACGGCCAGCAGCTCGCGCTGTCCAACCCGGTGCCGAAGAGCGAGATCGCGAACATCTTCATGATCCTCAAAGGCTTCTATCCCGAGTTCAACTACTATCTGGACTGGTATGCGATGGAGCCGAACGTCCATGCGTTCGAGGAGTATGGCCAGAAATTCGTGGTGGTGACCGGCGGGCTCGCGCGGATGGTCGGCCTGAGCTACGAGGGCCTGATGATGGCCGTGGCCCATGGCGTGAGCCGATTCATCGGGCTGCCGCCGAAGACGCCGTCCGGCTATGTCGGCACCGGCGCAGCCGACTACTTCGGCTTCGGCGTGATCAGCCGGGCGATATGGTACGGCAACAGCTGGATCAATTCGGTGATGCCGGCCTTCACTCAGATCCAGGCTCTGATGGGCCTGATCAGCCCCGCGAATGCCGGCGGCGTTCCCGGCTATCCGGTCGAGTATCCGTCGATCTCGTGCCGGCTCTCGGCGATCCAGTCGGGCATGGGCGGCGGCCCGCTGCCGGAGTGCTGCGGCGGTCCGCCTGTGCCAATGATCGGCGTGCAGAGTGCAACCGCCGAGCCCGGCGGCGTGGCGATCACCTTCACCTACGCACCGATCGAGCAGGAAGCGATCAACGTTGCGAACTATGCAACGACGCCTTCGGTCTCGATCACCAAGGCGACGGTCGATCCCGAGAAGAACTTCATCGTTCATCTGGAGGCGGCATTCAAGGCGGGCACGGACTACAAGGTGACCGTCAGCAATCTGCACAACATCTTCGGTGGCGGAGTCGATCCGAAGGCGGATTCGGCGACTTTCACCGCCATCTGACCTCCGGGCAGACGAGCCGTGGCCTGGACCCCCAGCACGCCAGGATCGGCCGGTCCCTCGCGACCGGCCGGCACCGACCCGCGCCGGCCGCAAACACCGCGGCCGGCGCCGCCAACGCTTGCGGTCCCCGACCGCAAGCCGGGCCGCAGCTATGGCGAGACCTTCGGCTCGTCCTCGTTCCTGGGCGAGGTCACGCTCACATTGCCGCTTCCGGTGAACGTCGCGCGTCTGGTTCCAGACCTGTCGCTGGCCTATGCCGCCAGCAGCGCCAATGGTCCATTCGGGTTGGGCCTCTCGCTCTCGATCGGGACAATCGCCCGGCGCACGGATGCCGGCATCCCACGCTACAACGACACGGATACGTTCCTCGGACCTGATGGCCAGGAGTTGACGCCGGGCTTCATACCCGACGGCCATGGCGGATGGACACCCGACCTGCGCAGCGCGACCGAGGACGGCGTGACCTATGCGGTGCGCCGCTTTCCACCGCGCGTCGACGGTCGTTCGATCCGGATCGAGCAATGGACCGGATCGGACGGCCAGATGTTCTGGCGCGTCCGCGACGGCGACGACACGCTCACCACCTTCGGAAAGTCGGCCCTGGCGCGGATTGCAGACCCCGCCGATCCCTGGCGGATCGCGAGCTGGCTGCCGGAGGAGACGATCGACCGCTTCGGCAACCGGCTATTGTATGTCTACAAGCCGGAGGACAATGTCGGCTGGTCGGGCGTGAGCTTTCCCGCGCCGGCGCAGCGCTATCTCGCCGAGGTCCGCTACGGCAACTATCTGCCGGCGGGCGCCGCGACAGAGAGCTTCGCCTTCTCGCTCGTGTTCGATTACGGCGAATATGCCCCGCTGACCGGAAATCCCGATCCGGTCCGGCCCTGGCCTGCTCGCAGCGACCCTCAGACCTCGTTCCGCACCGGCTTTCCGCTGCAGACGCTGCGGCTATGCGCGAGCGTATTCTCGGTCAACCGCATCCCAGAAGCCGCCGTCGGCGGCCCGCTGGTCGATGAGGTTCTGAGTCTCACCTATGACGATCCAAGCAGCAACAAACTGGTGCAGGCGCAGCTGACCGGCCAGCGGCGGGCTGCCGATGGCAGCCTGCAGGCAGCATCTCTGCCGGCGCTGACCCTAGACTACACGCCGTTCGAGCCGGAGGAGGCGACCTGGCAGAGACTCAGCATCGCCGGCACCACCGATCTCCCTACGGCACCAGGCGGCACGTTGCTCAACTTTGCCGATCTGCATGGCGAAGGATTGCCGGGACTCGTCTTGAGCGTCGATGCCACGATGAGCTATGCGCCGCCGCTGGGTGGCGGCCGCTACGGCGCGGTCGAGCCGCTGCCGGTCTTTCCCAACGCTGCGGACGTTCCCGGCTTTGCCCTGCGCGACCTGGATGGCAATGGCCATCTCTCGCTCACGGCGAACACGCCGGACTATGGCGGCTTCTTCCTCAACCGGAACGATGGCGGCTGGGACGGCTTCCGCACCTTCCCGAGCTACGCCGCCGAGGCCGCAAGCCCCGCGAGCGCATGGGTCGATCTGGACGGAAACGGCCTTGCCGACCTGCTCGTGCCCTCGGGCGACCAGACGCGCGCCTATCTCTCGCGCGGCACGCTTGGCTTCGCGCCGCCTCTGACCCTGGTGCCGACCGCCGCAACGCGCGATCTCGAAACTGCCGGCGCTGCCATCCTGTCGACCTATGCGGACATGTTCGGCGACGGGCTGGAGCACCGCGTCGTGGTCCGTTCGGGACGCATCGACGTCTGGCCGAACCTCGGCTACGGCAAGTTCGGGGCACGGATCAGCTGGCCCAATGCGCCGAGCTTCGGCGAACTCATCGGTGCGGATCGCATCATCCTCGGCACCGTCCTCGGTGGCGCCGCCGATCTGCTACTGGTCTATCCGGACCATGGCCTGCTCTATCTCAACGCCGGGATTGCCGGCTTCGGCGAGCCGATCAGCATCGACTTCCCGTGCACGGCAGGACCGACCACCACGGTTGCGATCGTCGACCTGCTCGGGCACGGCCAGGGCTGCCTCGTCGTCGCGCAACAGGACGTGTTCGCGGCCGGCTGGTATCTCGACGTCTGCAATGGCGGCTTTCCCGATCTGCTGGCCCAAGCCGACAATGGCATCGGCGGCGAGACGAGCATTGCCTATCGCAGCTCGACCGACTTTTATCTGGCCGACCGCGCCCGCGGCGTGCCCTGGCTGACGCGCCTCGCATTTCCCGTCGTCGTCGTCGAGCGGCTCGACCATACCGACAGCGTCAATGCCCTCGTCAACACCGAGCAGCACCAGTACCGCGACGGCTATTACGATCCTGTCGAGCGCCGCTTCCGCGGCTTCGGCTTCGTCCAGAGCATCAACGCGCGCGCCGTCGACGACGGGCTATGGAGCTTCCCCAGCCCGCACGGTAGCGCGGCGCCGATCGGCGGCCCGGCGCAACTGACGAAGCAGTGGAGCTACACCGGCAGCTTCGTCAGCCCGGATGCTGAAGTGGCGGCCTACAGCTCCGGCTTCTTCACCGGAACGGGCCCCCTCCCTACGATCGGCGGCAGCGTCCTCGCGCCGCCGCTGCGCGACGGCAGCGCAGACACCGTGCGAGAGGCGACGGCCGCACTGGCCGGCTCGCCAATCCGTACCGAGATCTGGAGCGTCGCCGATGACGGCAGCCTCGATACGGCGCCGCTTCAGGTCGAAGAGAATTCACAGACCGTCACGGAGCTGCAGCCGCATATCGGCGATGCCTGGTCGAGCGTGATGCTGACGCCGCGCGAGAGCGCGACGCTTCATTATGACGGCGTCGCCTCCGATCCGCGCATCGAGCAGGATGCGACACTCATCTGGGATGCCTACGGTCACCCGACACGGTCGACGACGGTGTTCTACCCGCGGCCGCAACCCACGACCCCGGCCCAGGGCGAAATGCGGATCACCGTGACGCGCGATGGCTTGAGCAACCAGGATACGGCCGACGTCTTCCTGATCGGGATTCCCTACGAGACTGCGGAGTACGAGGCTGCGGGCGTGCTGCCGGATGCCGGTCGCTACTTCTCCTATGACGGTCTCGCCGCGGCGATCGCGGCTGCGCTCGCGCAGCCGGTCGATTACGGCGAGCCGTTCGGCACCGGACCGCAATCGCGGTCATTGGCCTGGGGCCGCGAATATTACTGGAATGCGGCGGGCGATGCCGTGCTGCCGCTTGGATCATGCGGCCCGCGCGCCCTGCTGCATCATTCGCTCGACGCGGTGTTTCCTCCAAGCTTCGTCGCGACGGCCTATGGCGGCCTCGTCGACGAGGCGATGCTCACGGAAGCGGGGCTTGCGTCCGAAGCGGGCATGTGGTGGTCGCCCAGCGATACGGTCAGCTACGCCGGTGTCGAAGGCTATTTTCAGCCCATCGGCTTCCAGACCGTGTTTCAGACCGCCGCCGCCCACACTACGCTGGGCTACGATCCCTATCAGCTGTTCGTCACGCGCTCGACCGACGCGCTCGGCTTCTCGGTGACCTCGGCGCCCGACTACCAGGCGCTCGAGCCGTGGACGGTCACCGACGTCAACGGCATGGTCACGCAGGGCCTCTACAGCCCGCTCAAGCGCCTGACGGTGATCTCGCAGCATGCGATCGTCGCGGGGAAGTGGCAGGGCGGGATGGATCTGGCCAACTACCAGCCGCATCCGGTGCCGGATCTCGCGACGCTGGTCGCCGATCCCATGACCTATCTGCAGGGCGCCCGCGGCTTCTATCTCCCCGGCTATCCAGCGGACGAACAGCCGGCCTTCCTTGCCACGATCGCGGCAATGGCCGATTGCGATGCGCCGACCTGGACCGGCCCCGTCACGGCGGAGCCGGGGATCAACGTCGGCTATCTCGACGGCTTCGGTCGCAGCCTCGAAGCGCTTCAGCGCGTCGAGGCGGCTGCGGTCGCCGGAACGGCGACGCAGGGCTGGACGTGGCGGAGCGTCACCCGCGTCGATTACGACCATCAGGATCGCGTGCTGCGCACCTATGTGCCGACATTCCAGCAGACCTTTGCGTTTCAGCCGGCAGACACACGCGCGTTCACGGCATTCCAATACGACGCGCTCGACCGGCAGATCCGGATCGACACCGCCAAGGGTTTCATCCTGGCGACACACTATCCGGACGCCTGGACGGTCGAGAACTGGGACGCCGACGACACGGTTCTGCAATCGCCATACTATCAGACCCACATCAACGATCCAGACCTGCCACAGCAGGAGAGGCGGGCGCTGCAACAGGCGGCGCGGTTCGCCGACACCCCGACGAGCGATCGCCTCGATCCGCAGGGACAGACGGTTCGCATCGATGCGATCAACGTCGACGCCCAAAATGTCCGATCGATCCTGCAGACCACGCTGACGATCGATGTGCGCGGGCTGACCATGGCGGCGGTCGATCCGCGCCTGTCGGCCACGCCCGGCCTGCACAACATGGTCGCGCTCTACGACATGCAGGATCGGCCGATCCGCGTCACGCGCGCGGACTCCGGAACCGAGCTTTTGTTGCGCGACGCGCTGGGCGAAACGTTGCATCACTGGACCGCGCTCGGCGCCCATGTCGAAACTGTCTACGAGACGCTGATCCGGCGCCCGGAGCGGCGGCTCGTGACGCTGAAGAATGCCGCGAGCCCGATCGAAGTCGCGCGCTTCGCCTATGGCAGCGATCCCGCGACGCAGAGCGTCAACCGCCTGGTATTGCAGCACGACCAGGCCGGCATCGAGACGACGCTCGCCTATGACATCGGCGGACGCGAGACCAGCGCCACGCGCCAGTTCACGCAATCGGCGGTGACGCCGATCGACTGGACCGCGAGCGTGCCGCTGCAGGCCAGCATCTGGCCGGCGGGATGGCGCTACGATCCGGACGGACGGCTGCTCGAGCAGACCAGCGGCGACGGCTCGACGATCGCGCGCAGCTACTATGCGAATGGCTGGCTCGACCGCGTCACCGTGACGCCCGCCGGCGCTGCTGCCCCGAATACGATCGAGGACGGCCTGCGCTACGAAGCCGGCGGCGGCCCGGTCACCGCGCGCTACGCCGATGGCATGAACCTCGCCTGGAGCTACGATCCGCTCACCGGCGACCTGATTGCCGCCACCGCAACGAGAATCTCGGACGGCGCGCGCCTGCAGGATCTCGGCTATGTCTATGATCCCCAGGGCAACGTCTCCTCGGTCGTCGACAATGCGGCGGCGGCCCTGATGGGAGGTTCGGCGCAGCCGCTGATCAAGGACTACACGTTCGACGCGATCTACCGCCTGACGAATGCGACCGGCTTCGAGGCTGCGCAGGCGAGTCCACCGTGGCAGGCCTACACGCAGACGATCAGCTATGATCCCGGCAACAATCTCGTTGCCGTCGCGGGCTCAGCTGCCGCAATCGCGCTCACCGTGTCCACCACCTCGAACCATGCGGTAGCCGATTCGATGCTCGGCCACGGCGGGACGGTCGACGGCTTCTTCGATGCCGCCGGAAATCTGCTCTCGCTGGCCGACGGCACCACCCTCGGCTACGATTTCGAGAACCGCTTGACCGCGGTTACCCCCGCGGCCGCGCCACAGCCGAACGTCCGCTATTGCTACGGGCAGGACGGCCTTCGCCTGCGGAAGGCCAGCGCGGATGCCGACATCTACCACCTCGGGGCTGCGTATATCGAGGCGAAGGACTCGAGCATACGGACGTCGCTGCTGGTGCCCGGCGCGTTCGGCGACACCCTGTTCGTGACCGTCGATGGCACCCGGCTCGCGCCGAGCTACCTCATCACCGATCGCCTCAGCTCGGTCATGCTCGAGCTCGGCTCTAATGCCGAAATGCAGCGCTATCAGGACTACTATCCTTACGGACCGCTCAGCGTGTCGCTCGCGCCCGCACCTCCGGATCTGCCTGCTCGGCTCGGCTTTGCCGGCAAGGAGCACGACGGCGAAACCAGCCTCTCCTATTTCGGCGGACGTTACTACGTCCCATCATGGGGACGCTGGCTGACGGCCGATCCGCTGGGCGAGGTCGACGGACTCAACCTCTACGAATACTGCCATAGCAATCCGGTCAGCCATTCCGATCCGAGCGGCCTCGCCGTCGGCAAGAACCGGCGCATCAAGCGCAGGCGCCCATCCAAGCGCGTTGCCTCCAAATCGGCCGCAGCGTTTGATTTCAAGATCAAATCGACGGTCAGCTATGGAACTAGCGCGAAGTTTGGCACCAAAGGCTATGGCGGCACCGTCCTGACCGTGACCGGGGGCAAGGGCAGCGGCGTCTTCTCGTTCTGGGTGCCTCGCTCGAGCAATACCGGCAAGGGCGTCTCCCGACAATATCCGATCACGTCGGTCGGATACCGGCAAAACATCAAGCACGCCGTGCTCAGACGGCGTCTGCAACGCTCGATGTTCCGTTTCAAGGACAAGACCCAGATCGGCTACGTCCGCGGCCACCAGATTCCCCACGCCGACACGGTCGTCAGCTCACCATTGTCGGGCGGCCTGATCTCGACCCGGGACAAGATCAACTATTATCCGGAGCCCGAAGGCTGGGGCGAGCAGCAGCGCAAGCATCGCGAGGGCAAGGCGCGCGGCCGCGAGACGCCGCTGGTCCAGTACAATGAATACGGAGCGAATCCGGCCAAGACCAACGACGGAACGCCGGTCCCGGACCGGATCTATTTCATCGAGCTCACCGGCTGGTCGACCAACAAGGCGTATGCGAGCTCGAAGAACTACAACATCAAGTCCTACAAGGTGGAGTATTCCACCTTCGACTACGACAGCCTGCCCAAGAAAAACGGCTCCGATCGCCGCGCGCTGAGCAGCCTGCGGGTCTTCTCGCTTCCGCCAGGCGCCGAGGCCGTGGTGCGCCAGACCACCGGCTACGCCACGCCCTTCAAGTTCTGAACGCAGATCGCCGGGAACCTCCGGCTCTCCGCTTGCGCCGCCGGTGCAATGCGCTGCGGCGGACCGGACATCCATTCCTGTCAAACCACCGTCACGAAACGCGAACAGAAGGAGACGGTCCCGGCGCAAGCGATCGCGCAAGCCTCGTCCGAGGACCTCCCTGTGAACCGCGAGTATCAAGCCTTGACCAAAGCACGCCACGCAGACTCGCGCGAGGCCGATCTGACCGCGAAGAAGCAAGGCCTCTGGTCTCCTGGCACGGGCGCGCTCGCTGGCCCAACGGCAGACCTGTGGGCCCTGAAGCTGCTGATTGCAGCTTCCGGCCTTGCGGGGCTGGGTTACGAGATTGTCTGGACGCGGCAGCTCGCCCTCGCTCTGGGCACGGAAATGATGGCCGTGCTGGGCGCCATCGCAGGCTTCTTTGGCGGCCTCGCGCTCGGGGCGTTCGTGTTGGACGGCCGGATTCGTCGCGCCGCCAATCCGCACCATATCTATGCCGTCCTCGAAGTGGTCATCGGCGGTTGGGGCCTGTGTGCGATATGGCTGCTGCCCGCGAGCGCGCGCGCCTTGGCGCCGCTGCTCGGCATCGCTCCCTCGCCCGTCCTGCTATGGAGTGCGAGCTTTCTGCTGCCGACGCTGGTGCTGTTGCCGGCGACGGTGGCGATGGGCGGGACGCTGACCGCGCTGGAACGCATGATGTCCGCAGCCCGTGGCCCGCACCCCGTCAGCGCCGGCGTCTATGGCGCGAACACGGCCGGCGCCGTCGCCGGTACGCTGCTAGCCACCTTCATACTGATCCCCGCGTTTGGATTGTCGACGACGCTGCTTTGCCTGGCCGCAGTCAACGCGGGCTGCGCACTGGCAGCGCTTCGCCTCGGCCGGTCGTTGCAGGTCGAAGCACGCGAACGAGACGAACGCAGGCATGCCGTTGCCGATTTTCGCCTGACAGGAACTCTGTTCGCCACCGGCCTGCTCGGCATCGCGTTCGAGGTGCTGGTCGTGCGGCTCGCCGCGCAGATGATGCAGGACACCGTCTATAGCTTCGCCTGTCTGCTGGCCGCCTATCTGCTGGGGACCGCGATGGGCGGAATGATCTGGCAGCGCGTCGGGCCAATCGTCGCCCTTGGCAGGACCGGGCTGATCAGCAGCACGGCCCTCGTCTGCCTGGGCACGGCGCTGACGACGCCCTTGCTCACCGGCTTCGCCGATCGTGCGGCGAGTTTCGGCGTCGCCGGCGAGCTCGGCATCGCGCTGGTGCTCTTCCTGTTGCCGTCGATGGCGATGGGCGCCTTGTTCGGCCAGCTCATGCAGGATGTCCGCGACATCAAGGGCTCGGTGGGCTGGGCGGTCGGCATCAACAGCCTCGGCGCGGCGATCGCGCCGCTGGTTGCAGCACAGCTGCTGATTCCAGCGTTCGGCAGCTGGAAGGCGCTGGTTCTCGTTGCCCTCGGATACCTCGTGCTGCTGCAGCCGCACCGCGCAGCGCTGCGTTGGGCCGCGGTGCCGGCTCTGCTCGGAACGGCGATGTTGTGGCTCCCTGCTCCCGACCTCATCAAGCTCCCGCCCGGCGGCAAGCTCCTGGCGCTGCGCGAGGGACCGATGGTGACTGCGAGCGTCGTCGACGATGCCTCCGGCACACGCTATCTCGAAGTGAACGGCCACTTCCGCATGGGCGGCACCAGCTCGGTGCGCTCCGATTTCCGCCAGGCCATGCTGCCGCTGCTGCTGCATCCGGCGCCGCGCAATGCGCTTTTCCTCGGTGTCGGCACCGGAGCGACCGTGCTCGGCGCCGCGCAGATGCCGAACCTCGACGTGCAGGCGGTCGAACTGTCCCCGGAGGTCGTGGCGCTGCTGCCGTGGTTCGATCATCCGGCGTCCAAGCAGGACAGGCCACCGATCGCCATTGCCGATGCCCGGCGCTTCATCGTTGCGGATGAAAGACGTTACGACGTGATCGTGGCCGACCTGTTCCATCCGGCGCTGGATGGCAGCGGCGCGCTGTACACGGTCGAACATTTCGAGGCGGTCAAGCGCCGGCTGGCGACCGAGGGCGTGTTCTGTCAGTGGCTGCCGCTGTATCAGCTCGATGCGCCGTCGCTGCGGGCCATTGTCAGAAGCTTCCTCGCGATCTTTCCGGAAGGTTCGGCGTGGTTGAATCACTACAGTGTGCGCACGCCGATGCTGGCGTTGATCGGATCGCGCGCCCCTAGACCCGTAGACCCCGAGTCGCTCGCTGCACGGTTCTCGGAAGGCACGCTTCGTCCGCTCATTCAACCCCTCGGCTTCGATCAGCCGATCGATCTTCTCGGCCAGTATGTCGCCGGCGCGAAAGCGCTCGCGAGCTTTGCCGGTCCGGGGCCGCGCAACACCGACGATTTTCCGTTCGTCACCTTCGACGCGCGGAGCAACGTCCACGCGCTCTCGGCGCCCCCGTGGCAGCTGCTGTCGACCGTCATTACGGAAGCAAAGACTGATGCGGCCGAATTATTGAGTCCATCGCGGCGCGGACCGTGGGATCACCGGCTCGATGCGTATTGGCGGGCACGCAACCGCTTCATCCAAGCCGGCGCAGCGCTGACGGGCGAACCGCGCGGGGCCGCGCTCATCGCTGTAGCCGCACCTGGTCTGCTCGCTTCGATCCACGCCAGCGCGGAGTTCGAGCCGGCCTATGCGCCGCTGATGAGCATGGCCAGCGCGCTGCTTGCCTCTGACCGGCAGGCGGCCGAGCGGCTGCTTCAGGCGATCGACGAGGCCGCACCGTCGCGACACGACGCGCGCGACTTGCTATCGCGAGAATTCGTCAGATGAACGCGTTCAGGACGAGAAGCTGACGCGGTAGCCCCAGCAGTCCAGATGATCGGGGATGGCATTGAAGGCGATGGTGATACGCTGGTCGCCCTGATTGCGCGGCACCTCGTGATAGAGGTAGCTCGGGAACAGCACGAGATCGCCGGGCTCCGCCTCGGGCAGCACATACTTGCCCGCGTTGAACGGGCCGACTGCGGCGCTGCGGGTATGATGGCGGAACGAGAAATCGCTGCCGCCAGGCGGCCGCAGGAACACGGTACGGCTGCCGGAATGCGACGGCGTCAGATAGAAGATACCGGAAATGAAGCTGTTGGCATGGGCGTGCAGGGTCTGGTTGCCGCCGGTCTCCAGCATGTTCGTCCACATCTCCTTGACCGTCCAGCGCAGCCTCTCGCCGAACAGCAGCTCGCCGAAATCGACCAGCTTTGGCACCGCCAGTTCGGCGATGGTCTGAAACAGATTGTTCGCACGGGGATCGGCGACCTCGGTATGAAACAGCTGCCCGGACCGCAAGTTGTTCTCGATCTTCGAGCCGCGGATGGCCGCCACCGCTGCGTCCTTCAACTCCGCGTTCAACAACGCGGGGGACCGCATCAGCGGGATCGGAAAGAGAGCTTCTATCTGGTCCATGTCCTCAACGCCTCGCACTCGCGCAACCGCGCGGACAATGTGCCGAGATGCGTGACACGGAGATGACAGCGGCGCTCAGCGCGGCGGCATCTCGTCGGCGCGCAGGATGTTCAGCCGCTCGCCCGGCTTCAGGCTGTGCGGCCGCTCCCGCACCTCCAGCGCCGCTCGCTCGGCCTTCTCGACGCAGTCGTCGAACTCGCCATTGCCGGCTTCGACCAGCGCCTGCTGGATGTCCCGCTCGGCGAAATAGCGCGACACGTCGTCGGCCGGCAGGCCTGCTGCCAGCGTCCGCGCCTCGGCCACCGCAGCCTCACAGCTCTCCCGGGTCGGCTCCTCGTCATGCGCCAGGACGCCGCGCGCGGACAAGGCGACTGCAACGAGAATCAGGCTGAGCAGGCGAGACATCGAGGTGGATCCGGGCAATGCACATCCAAAGACAAAGCGCCGGTTCGCAAACCGGCGCCGATCGCGTGTCCGGATCCGGCGGGGCGACGTCGCCCCGCCGGATCGATGCGAAAGGATCAGTCGCGGTTGAAGGCCCAGCGACCCCAGTGGCCCCAATGACCCCAGTGATCCCAATCGTGCCAGTGGTGATGCTCGTGAGCCAGCTTGCGGGCCAGTTCCTTGTTCTTCTCGACAAGCAGCTCGGGCGTGCCATGGGTGCGGACGAAGATCGGGTTGGCGTAGAACCAGACGTTCGACCAAGCCTGCACGTCGTTGGTGACCTTCTTGACGCCGTTGACCGTTCCGAGGTGCGACGGGCACGCCGCATCGGTGCAGCTGACATTGACGTTGTTGAGGTCGAGCAGCGGGTTGCCGGCGCTGTCTGAGACGTTCGGCGTCGCCGGCGGGATGTTGGTGCCGCGGGCGCGGATGTAGAACGGCTTCGCGCTGGCCACGAAGGTGGTCCGGAAGCTGAGGCGGGTCGAACCATCGCGCAGCTTGTAGCTCTGCATCTTGGTCGCCTGGATCTGCTTCGCGATCTTCGCCGACGCATTATAGACGATGTCGGCACCGGCGGTGCCGCCGGCGTTGGCGACCGCATAGCCCGGAGCTCCCGGGGCGATCGGGCCGGTGACGTCACCGGTGATCAGATCGACGTGGTCGAGAGAGGGCTTGTTGAGCGGCTGCTTGATGCCGACCGGCAGCAGCAGCGGGTTGTTGAAGCTGTACGGGCTGTTGTTCGAGGCCGGGACGGTCATCTCCATCTCGAGCACGATCTTCTCGCCGGGACGCACGACCAGCGTCTCGCCCATCGTCTTCCAGTCGTCATCCCACTCGCCTTTGGCGCGGAACACCATGTCGGAACCGACGATCTGGGCGTTCACCGAATAGGAGTTGCCCGAGCGCATGCCGTCGATGATCGACTGTTGGTCGAAGCGCCGCTCGTTCGGAACGTAGAGCCGGGTGTACTCGCCGGGGATGAAGTCCGCCGTGGTGCTGGCATCGCGCGCACCGTAGACGCCGCGGCTGTGCCAGTCGGAGCTCTGGAACACGAAGAAGTTGCGACCCTCGCCGAGCAGGCCGTCCCACAGGCCGCCGACCTTGGCGGTGTAGACACCATGCATGCCGTAGGTGCCGCCGCCGACCGCGTTCGACTTGTACGAGCCGGAGCCGCCGGTGAGGCCGCCTTCGGCCATGTGGCCCGGAGCCTCGATGCCGAACGCCACCGTCGGGCCGGCATTGTTGAAGTCGCGGAAGTGCTCGATATTGTAGCCGGCGGTGCCGGCCGCATTGAACGGTCCCTGGCGCTCGGTGTGGGTCGGGATCGCGTAGGACTGCAGCGGATACTTCGCCTGCAGCCAAGTGATGCCGGCGAGAGCCTTGCCATGACCGGCGGAGCCGGAGTTGTTGACGTTGTCCTTGCCGGTCCAGATCGGATTGTTGCTGCCGTCGACCGGACCGATCGCGTCGGTGTCGGCCCGATCGTAGCGATATTCGAACTCGGCCATCTTGTCGGCATTGCCGTAGCCACGAGGATTCTGGCCGGCGATCACCGCAACGTCCGTGTGCTCATGGCCCGGAACGATCCATTCCAGACCTTCGACCAGCACCTTGTTGTATGTCGCTGTGCGCGCGACGATGGTCGGATACTCGATCTCCTGGATCGACTGCCAGCGCCACATCGTGGCGCCCGTGCCGGTGCCGTTCGGCGTGCCCTTCAGGCTGGCGATGGTAATGCCGTCGATGGTCTTGCCGAGCGTCTGGCTCCAAAAGGTGGTCGTGTTGTCACCCGGAATGTTAGCGCTCGCGTCGCTGAAGCGGCAGTCGCGATTACCGGAGCCGCCGTGGTTGCCGAGCGTGAACCAGTCGAGGTCGAAATTGTTGCCGCCGGCCGCCGCCGTGCCCTTGCCGACCGAGCGGTCGATCGAATAGCCCGCCGCCACCGAGCCGTCGGTGCAGGTGTTATGGTTGTGCATGTCGCCGGCGACATAGGGATTGTTCTTGCTCGTCTCGCCCCAACGCTCGTCGGCGTTGGCGCTCTGCGACAGAGCCAGCGACACCGAGGCCGCTGTCAGCAGGATTTTCTTGGCAGATGGAACCATTTCGTCGCCCCTGAAAAAATCGATCGAGTTCTAAACCGTGATGACAACGCGACTGATGCGCCGTTGCCCTTCGCGCGGCGAACAAATCAAAACTCAGAGACAGTTTGTTGAAGGATTTATTTTTACCGGCGCTCTCTCCACGATCATCGCGAACGGCAGCTGTTGCGAAATTTTTGTGACACTGCTGTTTGCCCGGTGACAATGGCAAGCATGCCGTTGCATATACGCGCCGCGCAACGAGCGCGGTCCGAGTTGTAAAGAACGTATGTCAGCCCCTGCCATGTCGAATGCGGCGCAGACCTTCGAGAGCGCCTCTGCACGCTCCAATCAGCAGGACGGCAACAGCTCTTCCCCTGCGCGATTATCATCCGTAGGGACCCTGCGCGGGCTCATCAGGGAGCCGCTCCTGCACTTCCTCATTCTCGGCGGACTGATCTTCGCGGCCGATGGGATCATCCATCCGCCGGCGAAGGACGAGAAGGTCATCACCGTGACCAAGGCGCTGCGCCAGTCCTTCATCGACACCTTCGACGAGGACAAGCAGCGCACGCCGAGCGAGGCGGAGCTGCAGAAGATGGTTGAGGCCTGGGTGGCCAGCGAGATCCTCTATCGCGAAGGCAAGACGCTCGGCGTCGACCGCGGCGACGAGATGATCCGCGACCGTGTCGCGTTCAAGTTGCAATATCTGATCTTCGATCAGGTGCGCGTGCCGCAGCCGAGCGATGAGCAGCTCCAGGCCTGGTTTGCCGAGAACCATGCGCGGTTCGACGAACCCGAGCGGGTGAGTTTCTTCATGACGCCCCCCAGCGACGAAGCGACGGCGCGGCGCTATCTGGACGACATTGGCGAGCAGCGCGAATCCGAGGAACTGCGCGATCAGACGCGCGCCATTCTCGATCGTCCCGTGCCGAGCCTGTCCGCGGGATTCGGCGACGGCTTCAGCGACGGCCTGCTGAAGATGCCGCTGCAGCAATGGACGCTGCTGCAATCAAAGGACGGCTGGCACGTCGTCCGTCTCGACGCGCGTAAGCCGGGCGCTTCGGCGAAATTCGAGGACATCCGCGCCGAGGCCGCCAAGATCTGGCACACGGAAGAAACACGCAAGCGGGCCTGGGAGGCGGTGAGCCGGCTCAAGGCCAACTACACAATCAGGTACGAGCCGTGACCGGCGCGCGCGCCCTGCTCGCCATCGTGCTTGCGCTCGCTGCAACGCTTCTGGGGCGGCCGGCGGTCGCGCATCAGGCGACGATCGCCGTGCTCGAATTCCGCGAGATGCGGCCCGGCGCGTATATCGGGCGCTGGACGACCTTGCCGAAGGATGGCGACAACCGCATCGAGCTCAAGATGCCGCCGCATTGCTTCCTGCGACTGCCGGAACTCAATTGCGGCGACAAGGGCCTCGTCGGGCAGATGACGATCGCCAATCTCGGCGAGGACATGTCGGCTGCCATCATCCGCGTGACGTCCTTGTCCGGAGAGACGCGCAGCTACACGATCTCCGCGGCCAATCCCGTCGTGACCGTGCTCGGCACGGACGCGCCGACGCTCGAGACCTGGCTCGAGCTCGCCAAGACCTACGTCAATCTCGGCATCGACCACATTCTGCTCGGCGCCGATCACCTGCTGTTCGTGCTCGGACTGATCTGGATCGTGGAGGGAGGCTGGCGCCTGCTCAAGACGATCACGGCTTTCACCATCGGACATAGCGCCTCGCTGGCCGCGACGGCGTTCGGCCTGATCGGCGTCGCCGAGGGGCCGCTCAATGCCTGCATCGCACTCAGCATCGTGTTCGTCGGCGTCGAGATCGTCAAGCAGCAGCGCGGCGAGAGCGGACTCACCGCGCGCTATCCATGGGCCGTCGCCTTCAGCTTCGGTCTCGTGCACGGCATCGGCTTCGCCAGCGCGCTGGCGGGCCTCGGTCTGGAGCGGCGCATCCTGCCGGCTGCACTGCTGTTCTTCAATGTCGGCGTCGAGATCGGACAGATCCTGTTTGTATTGCTCGTGCTGGCGCTGATCTGGGCGCATCGACGCCTGGGCGCGGCGCTGCCGCGATGGAGCGCGGAGCTGCCGGCCTATGCGATCGGCTCGGTGTCGATGTTCTGGTTCTTGGGGCGTCTCGTGCGAGTTCTGGTGGCCGCATGAGGACGAATGGGACGAACATGATCGCGCGCAAGCTTCTGCACTCCGCGTCGGGTGTCGCGTTGCTCTCGGTGCTGACGGCAAGCCCGGGTCTTGCCCATGAGCAGACCGGCGTCGGCGGCGGGCTGGCCAGCGGGCTGCTGCATCCCTTGACCGGGATGGATCATCTGGTCGCAATGGTCGCAGTCGGCATCTGGGGCGCGCAGCTCGGCGGCGTGGCGATCTGGGTGCTGCCGATCGTCTTTCCGCTCGTGATGGCGTTCGGCGCCGTCCTGGGGATCCTCAAGATCGGGCTGCCCGTTCCAGAACTCATCATCGCGCTTTCCGCGCTGGTCCTCGGCCTCGCTGTCGCCATGCGCATCCGTGTCCCATTCGCGGTCGCGGCAGTCATCGTCGCGATCTTCGCCGTCTTCCACGGTCATGCCCACGGCGCCGAGCTCCCGACAGCGGTGAATCCCCTCGCCTATGGCTGCGGCTTCGTGGTGGCGACCGGTCTTCTCCATGCCAGCGGCATCACCATCGGCGCGCTGGCGCGCTGGCCCGGCGGAGAGCGCGTCATCCAAGGCGTCGGAGCAGCCATCGCCGCACTCGGCGGCTACTTCCTGGTCTCCAGCCTGGGCGTCGCGGCATGAGCCCATTCCGCCGGACGGCCCTGCTCGCTTCCGTGCTGCTGCTGACGCAGGTCGGAATCGCCGATGCCCACATCGTATCGGCCCGGCTCGGCGACTTCTACGCCGGCGCGCTGCATCCGCTGCTCACTCTGCAGGACGTCGTCGTCTGGGTTGCGCTCGGCCTCTTGGCCGGTTCGCTCGGAGCAGCGAGTGGACGATGGCTGGTCGTGGTGTTTCCGCTCGGCCTGTGTACAGGGCTCGCGCTCGCTGTCGGTTCGGCTCTCACCCTCGTCTCCCCATTGATCGATGCCGCGACGATCCTCGTGCTTGGGCTGCTGCTGGCAGCGGCCCTGCGCATTCCCGTGACACTGCTCAGCGTGATCGCGTTCGTGCTCGGCGTGATGCGCGGCGCCGCGAATGCCGGCGAGCTGATGCCGCAGACCGACCGTCTGCTTTATGCGGCCGGCCTTGCCATTGCAGGCTACGTCACGATCACCCTCGTGATGGCGCTCGCGCTCACCTTCAGGCGTCCCGAGACCGAGCCGGTGTCGAGTTGGCGCGGGATCGCCGTGCGCGCGGCGGGGGGCTGGGTGGCCGCGGTGGGCCTGATGATGGCGGGACTATCGCTGGCGTCCTGACCGCGTCTATGCTGCGGCCATCCAAGGCCAGATATTTCCGGGCAGCGTGACCAACGCCATCAACATCCTCTGCATCCTCGTGCTGCTTCTGACCTGCGCCGGCCTGATCTGGACAGATCTGCGCAGCGGACTGCTGCCGGACTGGATGAATGCGCTGGTCGCCGCAAGCGGCTTCATCGACACGGCCCTGCTCGTCGATCTGCCCGAGGCGCTGTGGAATTGCGCAGCAGCCGTTGCCGTCGGCGCGGCGCTGCTGCTGCTGCGCCGACTTTACGTGATGGCCCGCGGCCGCCAGGGGCTCGGGCTCGGTGACGTCAAGTTTCTGATGGCGGCAACGCTCTGGGCTGGACTTTCCGGTCTGCCGATCCTGCTGCTCGTGGCGACGACGGCGGCACTCGCTGCGGTTCTGGTGCTCTTCATGATAGGGCGACGGCCCACCGGTCAAACGGCGCTGCCGTTTGGGCCCTTCCTCGTCATTGGTCTTCTTGCCATGCTGACATTGCAGGCCATCGGGAGCGAGCTGATCGTGCCCTTCTGAATTCTGGGAGCAACGATCTCAGCGCGCACGCCGCGCCATCCGCTCCCGGCCGCCCGGCGGAGCGGGCGCCGCAGCTCCCGTCCTGGCCTCGCCATCACCCGCCTGCCCCAGTTGCGGCATCGGCAACGCCACCGTCTCCACATCCTTTTGCAGCATGACTTGCCGCGGCTGCACGGATTGCAGCACCCACCCCTCATGCGCAGCCCCGAGGCGCAGGCGTAGCGGTGTCTGCGACGAGGGATCAACGAAGATGCCGAAGCTTTCCTCGTCACCGATGACCGTGCCCACGAGCTGCAGGTTCGGCCGTTCCGGCTCCTTCGGCGGAGGCGGCGGCGCTCGCATCACCGTGACGGGCGCCGCGATGGACGGCGGCGGCCGGCGCGACGCCGAGAAGATCGGACGGTCGCGTGTTGCCGAGAGCGTATCGATCGGAACGTCCCAAAGGGGGTTGGCGCTCTTGCCCGCCGAGATTTGCACCTTGGGTACAGGCGCGATCGGCGGCGGGTCACCGGGCGCAGCTTGCGCGGGCGCTGCGGGCTCGAGGCCATCCGCTGTCTCACCCCACGCGCGGCCGAGCGAGCCGGTGATCACGCACACGACAGCGGCCGCGACGACGCGTGAGCCGACGAATGATCGCATCACATTTTTCCTTGCCATTGGCCCGACACGGTGACCAGCACCGTCAGCCGCCCTGCTCCGCCCGCAGCAGCCGCCAGCGGTTGCTGCACATGCAATTGGTCGACGAAGAGAAACGGCAATCCGGCTTCGAGATCGTAGAGCAGCTGCTGCAGCGCCGGCTGTTCGAGCTCGCAGTTGGCGACGACGCTGATCAGGTTCTCGTTGCCGCGTGCGGCCGGCAGGTCGACCTGGGTCGACAGCACGCTGCCACCGGCCTTGCCGATCGCCTCCGTGAGACGCTGCACCAGCGCCGCGCCCGCGATAGTGACCGTCCGCCCCTCGACGAACACCGATCCGCCCGGAGCAGTCGAGCTGCTCGCCGCCGGCGTGCCGCCCGGCCGTTTGCGTCCCGAGAACTGCGCCAGTTGCGCGTTGGTGTCGTTGAGCTGGTCGTGCTTCGCGATGAGGTCGATGACGGCTGCAGCGGCAACCCAGAGCAGCGCAACAATCGTTACGGCGTAGAGCATCGCAGAAGCGGCTGGCGAACTCACGAAGTTCCGGCGCAGCGATGTCGCCCAATTCATGCCCGGTCTCCGAAAAACGCGTTGATGCGGGCCTCGATATGGAAACGCTCGCCCGTTTCGCCGGCGGTCCGCGTCGTCGGCGCGTAGAAAGTCGCGCGGCTGAATTGCGGCGACTGCTCGATCAGCCGGATCAGCGCGGGCGCATCCTGGGTCAGGCCGGAGATCTGCAGGCGGTCGTTCTCGACGTGCAGCTCGATGACGTAAGTCCCATCGGGGAGGATCTTCGACAGCGTGTCGAGAACGATCACGCTGGCCGGGCTCGTCTGCTTGCGCTTCGCGAGCAGCCCGTCGGCGGCGGTGGCTCCGATCGCGGGCCGCAACGCGGCACGCAGCCGTGTCACCTGCGCCTGCGCGTCATCGAGCTCACCATCGAGATATCCGCCGATCAACGTCGTCGCGATCAGCAGCACGGCCGTGGTCGCGGCGACCGACAGCCAGCCGAGCTTGAGCACGCGCCCGAGATCGCGGCCGCCGGCGAGCGACGAGCGCAGCGAGGACTTGAAGATCTGGATGGGAACGCCATCGGCTGCGCCGACCTCGGCTGTGATGACGAGCTTGGCGGCGCCGACCTCATCGGCGAACGCGAGCAACGGCTGAACCAGCGCGCGCGGTGTTGCCGCAAGTGTCAGCGCGATCCGGTCATTGGCTACGGGGTGCGTGGCGCTGAAACCGTAGAGCGCCTGATCGATGTGCCACGGCGTCAACCTGCCGATCTGCGTCCGGATCATACCATCCAGAAACGGCTCAGCCTGCTTGGGGAAGTCGAGTGGACGCACCAGGACGTTTTCGGCGGTCAGATGAATCTCCAGTGAGGCACCGCGCAGCGTCCGCAGCCACTCCGGCGAGAGAGTGACGTGCGGTGCTCCCTCAGTCAGATTCACCTTTGCCGGCGCCAGCACAGGTTTCGCCTTTGACGGCACCTGCACCGTCAGCGCGATACGTCCTGGCTGATCAAGGCGAACAACGACCCTCGAACGCTTGAGCTGCCGATCGGCCACGGCCTCGACCGCGGCGGCGACGGTCGCCGTCCACACGGTCAGTCCTCGCTCGATCGCCTCTGTGAGCTTCATGGCATCCCCCGCACGTGAAGCGCCCCCCTCGGTTGCGGCCCGTCGTCCTGCCGTGCGAGCAGCCGATAGGGCTCCTCGCCTTCGCCGGGAACGATCACCGCAGACGCCGCATGACGAAGCCCGCCCGCCGGACCGACGACGATACGCAGCCGATAGGCCTTGCTCTTGCCCTTGGCGGCGTCCTTCGCAGCAGGCCCCAGCGTCTTGGCCAGCGTATCGGCATCCTGTGACAGCGACGCCCGCGCGTTCAGGAAATCCTTCAAGATCAGCGGCGTCATGCCCGGCAGCGCCGCGACGGCCTCCGGTGCAGCTATCGCCGGATCAATCCCCGGAGAGCCGTTGAAGACGGTGACCAATGGAAGCACCTGATCGACCAGCGACGCGGGAATGCCGAGGACGAGCGACAGCTCGCCGACATGCGCGAATGGCGCCAGGCGGGGCACCCGCTTGAGACCAGCCGCCGCATAGCGCGCCTCCTCCGCCTGGGCCTTCGCCGCGTCGGAGGGTTTGGAGCGCCACGCAACCACCCGCTCGGCATAGTCCTTGGCGGCGTCCCGTTCGGCGCCCACCGTGACGAAAAGATTTTCGAGGATGTCCTTCGATGCGGTGTTGAGATCGATCCGTGCCGCTTCGTTGACGAACGATACCGCGATGTCGTTGCCTGCAAGCGCCAGACGGAAACCGCCCTGCTTCGGCCGCTCCTCGTCCTTCGACAGCAGCAGGCGGTAGGCTGACAATTCGATCGCCGCCGAGACCAGCGCATCGGCCTCGACCGCTTCGTCTTCGAGCCGCAGCAACCGCGCCGAGCTTCCCAGCTGCTGCGAGACGACCACCACCAGGGCAGCCAGCGCTGCAAGCATCCACAGCGCCGCGATCAGGATGAATCCACCCTGCCCGCCGCGCTTGCCGGCAGAGCCGTTGTTGTAGGAGAGCACGGACATCAGTCGATCGGCTCGCTCTTGTTCGGCTGCGGCGGCTCGGCCGCAGCCGGCGACCGGGCCGCGGTGCTGCCTGCTCCCGCATCCGCGACGCCGCCGCCCGGTGTATCGACCTGGATACGGACCGCGCTGACGAGAACGGCGGCGCCGCCACGGCTGTCGTCGTAAATCGTCATGCGCACGGCGGACGGCAGCTTGCTCGCATCGCGCCACTCCGTCGTCCACGCCATGGTCTTGTCAGCATAGGCGAACGACATCCGGAACGGCGCTGACAGCAGCACCACGGGATCACCGAACCGGAAATGCTCGGCCACGGGTTGCCCCACCGACACGGGCTCGAACGCGGCGCGCGATCGCAATAGAGCGCGTTCGCTTCTCGCGCCATCCCCACCGATGCGCACGATGTCGAGACCATGCCCGGCATTGGGGCCAAGCTCGGCGCGCACGAACATCACCGAGACCTCGTCACCCACGAACAGCGGCCCCTTCTGCTCGCGATTGGCGGATACGAACTGCGCGGCAGCGAAATCATCACCGACCCGCCGCAGCGCAGCGGCCACCATCTCGGCCCGCTGCACGCGATCCAATCCGCGCTTCCATGCCGGCAGCCATTGCGACGTCACCGCAGCCAGCGCCGACAACACGATCCCGGCAATCGCGAGCGCGCCGAGCGCCTCGATCAAGGCAAAGCCCTGCTCTTGCGGTCGATCGGAACGGGCGATCATCAGCGGGCTCCTCGTGCCAGTCGGACCGTCTGCACATCGGCGATCGCGCCCGAGCCGGTCTTGACGCGCAAGGTCACCGCCTCCGGAATCCAGCCGGTCTGTCCCGCCGGTTCATTCCAATCGCCGCCGAGCGGTCTGACCTGCAGCACCACCGACCCGGAGCCGGAGCGCTGATCGGAGATGCCCGGCTGCAGCCGGCTGCGATCCGCCAGCGCCGTTGCCAGCGCGAGCCGCATGTCGGTAACGAGCGTGACATGCTGCTCGAGCTTGCGAACACTGGCGGCGTTGCGCGACACCACGGCCCCAATCGCTATGATCGAGACGCTGACGACGGCAAGCGCGACGAGCACCTCGATCAGCGTGAAGCCTGCCTGGCCCTGATCAGCCGTCTCAACCATTGGCGAGCGCGCGCGAGACAATGTCGATCCTCCCCGTCAGCCAGTTGACCCGGATTTCCAGGCTCAGATCGGCGCGGGACAATGTGATCGCGCCGCCACAGGACAGGCCGTCAGGAAAGAAACTGATGCTCGCCAGCACCGGCCGATGCTGGCAGCTGCGCGGCAGCGTCGCCAGGAAGGCGACATCGTCGGGCAGCTTCAGGGCGGCCGCACCGCTGCCGGAGCGGATCAACCGCCGCGAGGTGTCGATCTGCGTGTCGATGCGAGTCCCGTTTCGCATCGAGGAGGCACGATCCGACTTCAGCAGAGTCGCGGCCTGCAGCGCATAGGCCTGCAGCCGCGGCCGCGACGTCTGCCGCGGCAAATAGGGCAGCACGACGGACGCCAGCATCGCGACGATCGCGAGCACGCAGACCATCTCGAGCAGCGTGAAGCCGCGCTGGCCGTTGTCACTCACTGCGCGCGCTCGTCTGCGTTCCCAGGACGATGTCGGCCGCCGTTCCGCTGCCGCCCTCCTGGCCATCGGCGCCGTAGGACAGGATGTCGTAGGGGCCATGGTCACCCGGTGCGCGGTAGACATAGGCCGTATTCCATGGATCTTTCGGCACCGCTCCGCCTTTGAGATAGGGCCCGTTCCAGGCGCTCAGTCCGGCCGGCCGTTGCGCCAGCGCTGCGAGGCCTTCCGAGGTCGAGGGGTAGCGGCCGGCATCGAGATAGAACAGATCGAGTGCGCTCGAGAAGCTCTGCAGCTGGATCCGCGCCGCCTTGGTCTTGGATTCGCTGAGATAGTTCAGAACGCGCGGACCGATCAGTCCCATGATCAGTCCGATGATCGTGATCACGACCAGCATCTCGACCAGCGTGAAGCCGCGCTCGTTGTCGCGCCCGGCCCTCGTGGCCGGCTTGATCTGCGTGTCCGATCTCATGTCATTCTCCTTGATAGCAATCAGCCGACCAGTTGTGTCACCGACAGCAGCGCCGTCATGATCGAGACGATCAGTCCACCGACCACCACGCTGATGAGCAGAATGGCGGCGGGACCGATGATGCCGACGACGCGGTCGAGGCTGCGTTGCAGCTTGGCTTCGTAGAACTCCGCGATCCGGGTCGAGAGCGTTGGCAATTGGCCCGTCTCCTCGCCGAGCCGCAGCATGCGCAGCGCCATCGGCGGCAGCATGTTGTCGGCCGACAGCGCCTGTGACAGCTTGCCGCCGTGACGAACGCGATCCGCGGCCGCCGACCACGGCGCGCGCGACGATGTCACCGCCATCACGTCGACCAGGATGCGCAAGCCCGCACTCAGATTGACGCCGCAGCCGAGCAGCAGGCCGAGATTCCGGCAGAACAGGCTGGTCCGATAGAACAGGAGGATGCTGCCGATGCCGGGTGTCAGCGCCAGCGCATTGGTCATGCCGGCGCGAACCGCGGGCTGACGCAACAGCCACCAGCCTGCCGCGAGCAGCGCCGCACAGCCGAGTGTGATCGCAGCTGCATTGGCGCGCAGGACATCCGACATCGTCATGAAGAAGCCGAGCGCGGTATCGGCACGGCCGCCGAAATCGCGCAGCACGGCAGAAAAGTTCGGCAGCACCGCGACCAGAAAGAACAGCATCACACCGATGGCCGCGAGGAAGACAAAGGCCGGATATTGCATCGCGTCGGTCAATTTGCGCCGCGTCGCCTCCGAACGTTCCCGTTCACCGGCGAGCGCGGTCAGAACGTGATCGAGCGTTCCCGAGGCTTCGCCGACGCGCATGAGCGCGACATACATCGGCGAAAACAGTTGCGGCTGGGCAGCCGCGGCGTCGGCAAAGCTTTCTCCGGCCATGATGGCCGCGCGCAGCCGCGCCACCACGGGACGGAGGCGGCCAATATCGGAATCGCTCGACAGCAGATCGAGCGCGTCGTCCAGGCGCGCTCCGGCCTTGAGAAGCAGAGCGAGGTCGCGGGTGAACGTGGTCACCTCGGCCGCGGATGGACCGCCAAAAGACAGCCCTTGCGCCACAGCCACGCCAGGCTTCTTCTCCTCCACGGTTTCGATCGGCAGCAGCTGCAGATATGAGATGCGCCGCTCGACCTCGCCCCGTGATGGCGCGACCAGAGATCCGACGACGATTTCACCGGACTGCGTCAAAGCGCGATAGCGGTAGTTCGGCACGATCCACCTCAGCGCGCGACCAGGACACGAAGCAGTTCGGATGCCGAAGTGACACCCGCGCGGCACTTGACGACACCGTCGTCGAGCATGGTCGTCATGCCCTCCTGGATCGCCAGGCGATCGATCGCGAGGCCGTCGGCACTGTCAGCGATCAGCTCGCGTAGATTGCTCGTCAGCTCGAGCAGCTCGAACACACCGACCCGGCCGCGATGGCCGCTCTGGCCGCATCGCTCGCAGCCTGTCGGGTGCCACGTGACGTCGCCGGGGACGAGGCCGAGATGACCGAAGCGCGGATCATCGCGACACGTCTCCTCGTCAAGCGGCTTCGGCGTCTTGCAATGCTCGCAGAGCTGGCGCACCAGCCGTTGGGCAATGACCGCGCGGAGCGTCGACCGCAGCAAATAGCCTTCGACGCCGAGGTCCAGAAGCCGCGGCACAGCGGCCGCCGCGGTTTCAGTGTGCAGCGTCGTCAGCACGAGATGGCCGGTCAGCGCGGCATGGACGGCGACATGCGCCGTCTCGCTGTCTCGGATCTCGCCAACCATGATGACGTCGGGGTCCTGACGCACGAAGGAACGCAGCGCGCTTGCGAATGTCAGTCCGATCGCTGGCTTGATCTGTGACTGGTTGATGCCGGGGATCTCATATTCCACGGGATCCTCAACGGTGAGGATCTTGCGCTCCGGCGTGTTCAGCATCGACAGGATCGTCGCCAGGGTCGTGGTCTTGCCGCTGCCGGTCGGCCCCGTGATCACGATCATGCCGTGCGGCAAGGTGATCAGGCGGCGCAGTGCCGCGTCGTCGCGCCCGGAAAGGCCGAGACGACTCGCGACGAGCTGCGAGCGATCCTTCGGCAGGATACGCAGCACCGCAGACTCACCATGCTGGGTCGGCATGATCGCGACGCGGACATCGATCTCGGCGCGGCCGACGCGAATGCGGGCCGCACCGTCCTGCGGCAGGCGCCGCTCGGCAATGTTCAGGCCGGCGACGATCTTGATGCGCGAGATGACCGCCTGCGGCAGCACGCCGGCAGGCGCCGCAATCGGACGCAACAGGCCGTCGACGCGCAACCTGACCACCAGCCCGGTCGAGAACGGCTCGATGTGGATGTCGCTGGCGCGCATCTCCACCGCCTTCTCGATCAAGTCGTTCACCGCGCGGACGACCGGCGCGCCACTCGCCAGATCGCGGAGACTTTCGATGTCGTCGTCGCGCAGCTCCTGGGCCGGCGACATCTCGGCTTCTTCGCCGCCGCCAAGCCTCTGCTCGAGCACAACGGCGATATCTTCATGAGAGGCGACCTGAAACAGCGTGTTCGGGCCGAGCACCAGCTCGGCGGCCCGCCGCACCGCCTGGTCGGTCGGATCGGCCATCGCAAACACGGCCGCGCCTGTGGAATTCTTATGCGGGTAGCCGAGCACTTCGCGCAGGAAGCGATCCGAAAACTCACTTACTGCGGGTGACGCCGCCATCAGCTCACGCAGCGATACGCGTTCCAGTCCGGTAAAGCCGGCGACCTCCGCCGCAAAGACTTCGGCAGTCAGGCCAAACCGGTCCCAGAGCGCAATCTGCGTTTCGCCCGCAGCTCCGCCCTCGCCCGTCGCCTGAGGATGGCGCTCGCGAAGATAGGCGTGGAATTGCGTCGACAGTGTACCGCTCATGGCGTGATCCGGGTGGCGCCCGTGCCGTCCCAACGTCTCGGCACCCCGCTACTGGTGACCGACGTTATCGATCGCGAACATGACGGCTGTACGAATGCTGAAGGCGCCGACATTTCCAACACACATGCGGCGCAAAGGTCGGCGGCAGCCCGGCAATTATACATAAGTGTCATATTGGACCGCTATGCAGGCTGCGCGGTCAAACGAGGCGTCTTCTCGTTTCGGCCGGTCAACACGAGTAGATCGGCAAGTTCATGTTTCGTATCGGCAATCGAAGCCAGTCCGCTGCGGTTGTCCGTCATGCCTCGTTGCTTGCGACAGCAGTTCTGCTCGCGTCCTGCAACATGGCGACTTTCAACTCCCAGGCCAGCGCGCCAGCCGATGTCGATGTCATCGACAAGGTCCGCTCGCTCGACATCCTGCCGCGCGACAATGCACCGGTCGCATCGATCCAGGGACGCCCCGAAGTCGAGCGCGCGAGCGCGCGGACCTATCAGGGGACCATGGTCCAGGAGGTCGGCGAGGTCAGACCGCAGCCGGCAGCCGACGGCAAGGGTTATGATCTCAACTTCGAGAACACGCCGATTTCTTCGGTCGCAAAAGTGGTGATCGGCGACATCCTCGGCGCGGGCTACTCGATCGATCCCCGCGTCCAGGGCAGCGTCAGCCTGGTCTCGGCGCGGCCGGTGCCGAAGTCCGATATCCTGTTCGTGCTGGAGAGCGCGCTGCGCCTGTCGGGCGTCGTGCTGGTCCGCGAAGGCGGCGGCTACAAGCTGACCCCGCTCGGCGACGCAGTTGGCGCCGGACGTGTCGACGGCGAGGCCGGCCGCGCCGAGCCCGGCTACGGGGTCTCCGTCGTGCCACTGCAATATGTCGGCGCGCAGACGATCCTCAAGCTGATGGACAGCTTTGCGACGCGCGCCGGAAGCGTGCGCGCCGATCCCACCCGGAACCTGCTGCTGATCCAGGGCACGGGAGCCGAGCGACGCTCCGCGATCGAAACAGTGATGAGCTTCGACGTCGACTGGATGCGCGGCCAGTCGGTCGGCATCTTTCCCGTCAGCAATTCGGCGCCCGAGCCGTTGATGGCGGAGCTCGAGAAGATCATGGATTCCGGCGAGAACGGGCTGAGCCAGAATCTCGTCAAGCTGCAGGTCGTGAACCGCCTCAACGCGATCATGGTCGTGTCGCGCAAGCCGGCGCTGCTGCAGAGCGCGGCGACCTGGATCCGCCGGCTCGATCAGGCGGACTCCGGGCGCACCAGCGTCCACGTCTATCGCATCCGCTACGGCGACGCCCGCCAGCTCGCCAAGGTGCTGACCGACATGTTCGGAGGCGCCGGCTCGTCCTCGACCGACAGCGCCGACGGTCAGACTGCGCCCGGGTCGGACGGTACCACGACATCCGTCGCCGACCGGCTGTCCTTCAACACCAATGCGACGGGGGCGTCGGGCTCCGGCGCAAATCCTTCGAACCGGACTCAAGGCGCGGGCGGTCTATCCGGAATGCAATCTGCGAGCACGTCCTCATCCAGCAGCACGCCGACCTCGACCGGGCTGGAAACCCGCGCCGGTGCCAATGGTGGCCAGTCTCTGATGCCGAACGTCCGCATCACACCGGATACGGTGAACAACTCACTGCTGATCTACGCCGACCGCGAGAACTACCGCGTCATCTCCAGCACCTTGCAGCAGCTCGATCAGCCGGTGCTGCAGGTCGGCATCGAGGCGACCATCGCCGAGGTGACGCTGACCAACGAATTGTCCTACGGCGTTCAGTCGTATCTTTCGAGCAAAGTCCTCGGACTTGGTGCCGACAAGGGCTCGATCACCAACACGCAGGCGACGTCAGTCGCGACGGCCACGGCCTCAGCGGCTACGACGGCACTGATCAATCGGGCCTTGCCGGGCTTCAATTTCCTGATCGGGAATGAAGCGTCGCCCAACATGATCCTCGATGCGCTTCACACCGTGACCAGCGTGAAGGTTCTCTCCAATCCTTCGCTGGTCGTCATCAACAACCAGAGCGCCACTCTGCAGGTCGGCGACGTCGTGCCGGTCTCGACCGGCAGCGCCACCGTGCTGTCGTCGAGCAACACCGTGGTCAACACCATCGACTATCGCAACACCGGCATCATTTTGCGCGTCGTGCCGCGGATCGCCGCCAATGGCAACGTCCGGCTCGAGATCGAGCAGGAGATCAGCAACGTCGCTGCGCAGAGCGCGGCGAGTCTCACGCCGACGGTGTCGCAGCGCAAGGTCAAGAGCGCGATCTCCGTCGCCAACGGCCAGACCGTGCTGCTGGCCGGCCTGATCAGCGAGCAACAGAACGGCAATCGCAACGGCATTCCCGGCTTCGACGAGATCCCGGTGCTTGGCGATGCGTTCTCGCATCAGGACAAGAAGGGCACGCGGACCGAGCTGATCATCTTCATCCGGCCGCAGATCATTCGCGACGGCAGCGATGCGCATCAGGTCGCAGAAGAACTCCGTTCCAAGCTCCGCGGATCGGTCGGAGCGAGCATCACGGATGATTTGCGTGTACGCACCACCCGCTGACCCCGGCCAAGTAACCCATCCGAAGATGCGGCGCCTCGCCGTCGTCTGCGCTGCAGCAGGCCTGCTGTTCGGAGCGTTGGCATCGCCTGCCCAGGCCGATTCGATCAGCACTGCGCGCAGCGCCTATGCGCAGGGCGACTTCGTCCGCGCCGTCCGCGTGCTGACACCGCCAGCGCTGCGCGGCGATCCGCGCGCGCAGGCGATGCTCGGCTTCATGTACGAGAACGGCTTTGGGACACCGCAGGCCTATGAGGTCGCCAGCGATCTCTATTGCCAGGCCGCCGCGGCCGGCAATCCGTTCGGCCAGGCGATGCTCGGGCTGATGTACGACAAGGGACACGGCGTTCCACAGGACGTCGTGCTTGCCTACAAATGGCTCAACCTTGCCGCCGGGCACGCCAAGTCGACCCAACGCAGCTACTTCCTGCGGCTTCGTAACGCCGTCGCGTCGAAGATGTCGAGCGACCAGATCGCCCAAGGTCAAGCCCTCGCGTTGGGCTGGGTCCCGGGTCAGCTCTGACCGGCATCGCTGATCCCTAGCAATCCTCCTAGCTGCGAGAACAGCTTCCTGCCGTGATGAAGCGAAGATCGGCCGGCACGCGATGCCGGGCCGGTGACGACGTGCGTGTGCCTCCTGCATTCATGCAAACGCGCTGCTCGGCGCATTTCACAAAACCGAAGCAAGACCGACACCTCGTTGCAATTTGTTGCCGCGATAAATCGCCGCAGGCAAGCGGGCATCAGCAAGCGCGCCACCATCCCACTCCGTCCGGAGATGTCATGACCAGAACAGTCACGCGGTCCAAGGCGCTCGCCCTTGCGACCACCGCCCTCATTACCGCGACCAGCGTCGCGCCGGCATTTGCCGGAGCTGCGACGAGCACGCCGATCGAGCACGTCATCATCATCGTCGGCGAAAACCACACGTTCGACAATCTGTTCGGCACCTACAAGCCGAAGGCAGGTCAGCACGTCGACAATCTGCTCAGCAAGGGCATCGTCAACGAAGACGGCACGCCGGGTCCGCATTTCAAGAAAGCGGAACAGCGGATCGGCCGCGACGAAGTTCGCTACGGCGCCGAGACGGCGTCCACGGGCGCCTACACGGCACTGCCTCAGCCCTACACCACCTACGGGATCGGCCTGCCGCAGAACGTCCTCGACACCCGCTTTCCGGCCAATCTCCCGAATGGCCCCTACCAGATCTCGAAATACGTCTCCTACGCCGCCTACACCGGAGATCCGGTGCACCGCTTCTTCCAGATGTGGCAGGACATCGACGGCGGCAAGCACGACAAGTTCGTGTGGGTCGAGCAGACGATCGGCACCGGCTCCAACGGGCAGCCTTATCCGGCCGGCGGGTTCAACCCGATGGAAGGCGCCATCTCGATGGGTTTCTACAACATGAACCCGTTCACCGATGCCGCCGGCAAGGCACAGCCGGGTGACGCAGCGTTCTTCAAGCAGCTCGCCGACGAGTATGCGATCAGCGACAACTATCATCAGGCGATCATGGGCGGCACCGGCGCCAACTTCCAGGCTCTCGTGACCGGCCACGCCGCGTTCTTCACCAATCCCGAGACGCTGAACGGCGCCCCGGCCGTGCCCTATGCCAACCAGATCGAAAATCCGGATCCGGTTCCCGGCACCAACAACTACTACGAGCAGGATGGCTACAGCGGCGGCTCCTACGTCAACTGCTCCGACCCCAGCGCGCCCGGTGTCGCCGCCGTCAACGAGCAGCTGTTCAAGAACGGCGTCACCAGCAACAACTGCGCGCCGAACCACTACTATCTCGTCAATAATTACAGCATGTTCTGGAACCAGACCAGCGCCAAGCCGAACGCGCTCGGCTCTGACAAGTTCGTGCTGCCGCCGCAGAGCGCGCCGACCATCGCCGACGTGATGACGGCGAGGGGCGTGTCCTGGAAATACTACAGCGCCGACCGTGGCGACGACGCCGCCACCTTCGCCAGCAGTGTCGACGGCGTGCCGCTGCTGTTCCACTCCTATTGCGGCATCTGCGATCCGCTCACCGGCTTCAACAAGATCATGAAGAATCCGGCCGAGGAAGCCAAGCTGCAGAACTACGGCGCCTTCGTGAAGGACGTGCAGAACAACACGCTGCCGGCAGTCTCGTTCGTGCGTCCGTTCGAGGCGCTCGCCGGTCATCCCGCCGATTCGACTACCGACCTGTACGAGAAGTTCCTCGAGGCGCTGATCAATCGCGTCAAGGCCAACCCGCAGATCTGGGCCAAGACCGCGATTTTCATCACCACCGACGAGGGTGGCGGCTACTACGACTCGGGCTACATCCAGCCGGTCGACTTCCTTGGCGACGGCACCCGCATTCCCTTCATCCTGGTGTCCCCGCTGGCCAAGAAGGGTCATGTCGACCACACCTATTACGACCACGTCTCGCTGCTGAAGTTCATCGAGCGCAACTGGCGGCTTCCCACGATCTCTGCAGTCAGCCGCGACCATCTGCCTAACCCGATCCACGACCGGGACGACAACCGTTACGTGCCGAAGAACCGTCCGGCGATCGGTGACCTGATGAACCTGTTCGCCTTCGGCGACGACGATCACGATCACGATCACGATCACGACGGTGGCTGGCACCACCACGACGGCGAAGGTTACGGATACGGCAACGACCGCTGATCACGGCAAGGTCCGCGATCCACGGCAAGCCGGAGAGCAGGAGCCCGCCGCACACGATGCGGCGGGCCTCTATGCGTTTCCGACAGCGAGGACCATCGACGATTTACCGATCCGCAACACCGCCAATCCGTCAGCCGATTGTCAGCCGATCGTCACGCCCCCGTTATCGACGCTCCGCATCGTCCCGCGGCCGCTTGAGTGAAGCGGCGCGATACAACCGAGGTCTTGGGGGATCTTGCAGAATGTCACTTCGATCATCATTCAAATCTGCCTTTTATGAATTGCTGACGCTGTCCGTCACGGTGTCGTTGCTCTCGTTCGCCGCTGCCGCGCCAAGCCTTGCGCACGACCATGACGATGACGACGACAGCTATACGATTGGCCTGTGGGGCGACCTGCCCTACTCCACGCTGCAGGCGACCGTCGGCGTCCCGAACCTGATCGCGGACATGAACGCTCACCGGCTGAAATTCACGGCACATGACGGCGACCTGAAGCAGGGCTCCAATTCCGCCTGCGACGCCGGCCTCTATGCCCAGGCGCTCGCCTTCTTCAACAGCCTCGAGGCACCGGCGATGTTCACGCCGGGCGACAACGACTGGGTCGATTGCGATCGCCCCTCGAATGGCGGCTTCAACTCGCGCGACCGGCTCGACTACGAGCGCAAGGTGTTCTTCTCGACGCCGTTCTCGCTCGGCCAGCGCAAGCTACGCCAAGAGGTGCAGACCGATCCGTTGTGTCTCAGCGCCAACGGCACCAAGATCGGCTGCGTCGAGAATCGCCGCTGGACTGTTGGCCGTGTCACCTATGCAACGCTGAACGTCCAGGGATCCTGCAACAATCTCTGCGACACCAATCCCGATCCGGACGAGTACAACGCGCGCAACGCGGCCGTCATTCTCTGGATGCAGCAGACCTTTGCAGAAGCCAAGAAGCGCAATTCGGCCGCGGTGATGTTCATCACCCAGGGCAATCCCGGCTGGGACCAGGCAGACCCGACGCGCGCGCCGCTGCGCGATCCCAAGACGCTCGCCGAAACCGACGGGCAGCCCGATGGCTTCGTCAGCTTGCTGACTGCGCTGCGCGCCGAAGTTGAGGCATTCCGCAAGCCGGTCGCCTACGTCCACGGCGATTCCCACTACTTCCGGATCGACCAGCCGTTCCTCAACAGTACCGGCCAGCGGCTGGAGAACTTCGTCCGCGTCGAAACGTTCGGCGACAACCAGGGCAATGGCAACAACGACGTCCGCTGGCTCAAGGTGACCGTCGATCCGCGCAGCCGCGACGTGTTCTACTTCCAGCCCGTCACGGTCCCCGCGAACCGCACCGCCGTGCCGGCGCCAACCCGCAACTGACGTTCATCGCATCTGCCCGGTCGTCCAGCCTCGCTGGACGACCTCCCACTGGTCGAGCCAGCCGGTTGATCGCCGATGCCGTCCCCTCTCGCCGAGGAGGCCATCGACGCACGATCGAACTGCGCGGCCGTAGTCCCGTTAGGAGCGCTCATTTGAGACTGTAGACGCAATCGCTCCCTGAAGGCTGCTCAACGGCGCCCGACGCCTGAAGGGAAGATTGCCGTAGGTCGATAGGGCACGACCGACCGTCCGAAATTTGCACCATATTGCTGCCGGACCGCGGGGATGTTCACGGTGCCGACCTTGAGATCGGACGAGCTCGCGTCGATCGGCGGCTGGTTGCTGAGCGGATTGACGGCGTCAACCTTGCGCTTGAGGCTCTCGTTGATGCAGCCGAATGAGCCCTGCTGTCCGGAGGCACTGCCCGTACAGCGCTCGGGCTTGTCGCCGGGCGTCGGCGTGCGTCCGCCCAGCACCGGAGCCGCGGCGGCGTCCCCTTGTCCCGGCAACAGCGGACTGGCGGGCGGGCGATCCGGCAGATCCACCGTCACCGGAGGAAGCAGTTGCGGCTCGGCAGCCATGGACGGCACGCCGACGAGCGACAGCATGGCAACGGCAACGGCAACAATCGCTGATGTCGACATTGGCTGCCAGCGCGCGCGGAGCATCGGCATCATCTCCCCGCGCGCGCCTGCACGACCAGCGTGCTCAGCCTGGCATTCAGGGATGCCAGATCGAGGCGGCCGATCATCGGCGGCGCGATCAGGCAGCGGCGGCCGCAGGCGCCGCCCGCCCGCACAGCGCTGCTCGAAGCGATACTGCCTGGGGCTCCAAAGGTCGGCGTCGGAACCTCACCCGTCACCGCAAAACCGCGCGCGGCGAGCTTGGCCCACACCGCCAGGCAGTAGTTCACCGAGAGATAGGAGAACCGCGTCTCGCCATGGCCGGCACGGTATTTCATCATCGCCGTGCAGAGATCCCCGCCGGCCAGACGCCAAGCCTGGGCCAAATACAGCACGCCATAATGAATGTTGGTCTCGGGCGCTGCGAGCTCGGCATTGCTACCGACAAATCCCAGCATCCGCGCCGTCGACGGCATGATCTGCATCAGGCCGATCTCGCCGGAGCCGCCGATGGCGTCGGGGTTGTAGCCGCTTTCAACGCCCATGACCGCCTCTGCGATCTCCGGCGCAAGTCCCGATCGTCCAGCTTCCTTGGCGATCAACGCTCGGTAGGTGCCGAGCGCCTCAGATTGACCTCCGGTCGATACGGGGCCGACGGAAGCAGCCGAGGATGATCCTGGCTTTGCGAGCACGGCAACGGCTGATGGTGAGGCGACGACGATTGGCGTCGGCTCGGCGCTGGCAGCCCGGTCGTGCGCGCCGAACCCCTCGGCGGCCGGCTCGGCTTTTAGCGACGTGACGACCCCGGCCGCCGACAGCGCGACCGCGAGTGCAACCATGCGGAGGCTGCGCTGACTGCACCGCTTGGCCGCGCTCGGCCTGCCCGAACCAATGCTCGCCCTGTCCGCCATGCGCGCTATCGGGCCGGATGAGCCGCGCCCGCATCGACAATGTGGCCGTTTGCGGCGGCCGGCATCGTTGCAGTTTCCGCAACGTCAGCCTGCCTCGGCCTGGCAAGGGCCGCGAACTCTTCGCGAAGGAACGTCACGAGCTGCTGCACGAGCTGATCCCAAATCTCGATCTGCCCACGCAGATGGTTCGGCGAAACACCGCCCGCCAGGGAGACATCGAACGACAGCGCCAGGAAAGGCGGGCTGAACTGCAGCCGCGCGAAGCGGCGTGTCGCGTTCCAGCGATTGACGAGATCCAGCGGCATCTCACCCTGCACATGCAGGACCGCAATCAGCGCGAGATCGACAAAGACCTGCTCGTCACCGGGCTGCATGTTGCCTGGACGAATATCGAATGCGATCCCGTTGGTCGCAGAGCGCAGATAGGCGAGGCTCGCCGCGGGATCCATCAGCGTTTCCACCCGATAGCCGGCGAGCTGGAACAGCTCGCGCAGCCGGTCGAGGCACAGCCTGTCGATGATGGTCTCGGACATCAGGAGCTCCGTAGCAGAAAAGAAGGACATGCCGGGATGACGGGCGGAAATCGCGGAGCTATCTCGCGGCCGAAACCTGCTCGCTGAGCAGGTTCGACAACGCGAGCTCGTTGATGACCGGCGGATGCTGTTTCACGAGTTCAGCGAGATAGGCACGCCGCAGCGCGCTCGCGCGCTCGTTGCGCATCTGCTGCACCAGCGCGTCACGGACTTCCGGCAGAGTCCGCGTGTAGGCGGCCTTGGTGTCCACCAGCTTGATGATGTGCCAGCCATCGTCGAGCTTGATCGGCTCCGACACCGCGCTCTTGGCGAGCTCCATCACCGCGGTGCGGATCTCCGGCCGGATCTGGCTTTCGACGATCCAGCCCAGATCGCCGCCGTTCTTGACGTCGCTGCTGTCGTTGGCGAAGGCAGCGAAATCAGCGCCCGGCGCCTTCAGCTTGCGTTGGATGTCCTCGACCGTCTTCTTGCTCTTGTCCTCGGCCGCCTTGTTGGCGTCCTTCGCCAGCGCCACGAAGATCTGCGCCAGCTGGAACTGGCGCGGCATCAGCAAGGCCGCGCGATTGGCGTCATAGACCTTCTGCAGTTCATCATCGCTGGGGAAGCCAGCCGGCGGGGTCGACACCGACTGCAGATACAATTCCACGACGGCGTTCTCACGCACGCGGTCGAGCTGCTCGGCAATGCCCGGCTGCTGATCCCACTTCCTGGCGACGACCTCCTGCAGCACGATCCGATTGGCCAGCATCATGCGCACGGCCTGACTGAGCAGGCTGGGATCCTGTCCGAACGCGGCGCGTTCGCGCGGACCAAGCGCTGCGACATAGCCGCGGATCTCGTCAGCAGACACGTTGGTGCCGCCGACGCGGGCAATGACGTCGTCGCCAGCGCTCTTGACCGGCGCAGCGCTCTGCCCTGCGCCTGAAGCTGGAGCTTGCGCCGCCGTCGCCGCACCCGGCGCGGCGGGCTTCGGCTTGACGGCCGTCGGCGCAGCGCTGCGCGGCGGAGCGGTCTGGGCCGAAACGGTCAAGGGGACCAAGCCCAGCGCCGCGGCGAACATGGAAGCCTGGAATGAGCGCATCCGGACTGCGCTGCCGAACGATGAAGAGCTCATGGTGCTGCCTTCTGATCGAGTATCTTGTCTTGCAGGTCCTGAATGGCGTTCTGGATCTCGACGCGCCGCAAGCCGAGAATGGGCTCACGCGCCACGATTGTGTCGCCGATGGTGACACTTTGATAACGCTGCAGCAGGTCCTGACCGTGTTTGACCAGCTGCGTGTTCTTGGCGACACAACTATCGGTCGATGCCTTGTAGAGCTTGGCCTCGGCCTCGAACTTCGCGCGCGCCGCGTCGCGATCGCGGGCGACGTTGGCTGCCTCCTCATAGGCGGCCTTCCATTTCTCGAGCGTTTCGTCGCGTTCCGCCAGGCGACGGTTGAACTCCTCCGTCGTCTCCCGTTCCCGCTTCTCGACCCGGCGGGTCTCGGCCTTCGCGCCCTCGATCTGCGCCTTGGCGGCCGCCTTCTCTTTTTCCGCATCGGCAAGCTTCGCCTGCAGGGCGGCCCGCTGATCCTCCAATTGCCGGGTCTGCAACGTCGCGGCGCGCAAGGCCTCGCGCAGCTTGTCGGCGTCGCCGTCGGCGCAGGCAGATCCGATGAATCCGAGGAAGGCTGCTATGCTCAAGATGATGGTACGCTTGGCCATGGCTCAGAACCTCGCGTTGAGATCGACCTGGACAACGTCGACGGCGTAGGGAACGCCCGCAATGCTGTTCGCGCTCATCCAGCGCAATGAGGCCCATACATTGTCGCTGATGCCGACATTGCCGCCGATGAAGTAGCCTTTGAGATTGGTGCCGCCGAGACCGAAGTCGGAGTCCACAAAGGCGTCGATCGTTGCATCCGATTGAAGATATTTGTAACCGGCATGCACGTTCCAGTCGCCCAACTTCTTGATCTCGTTGTAGCCGACTGTCAGACGCGCAAGCCAGCCTGTAGAGCCACCAACATAAGGCGCGGGCGCTCCGGCGGCTGGCGAACTGCCGAAGTTGTTGACGGCCACAGCGGCGACAGCGCTGCGGTTGAAGGCCGAGTTCCAGATATATTCGCCGTCCAGCACAACGTGCACAGGATGGAAGGTTGCGAGATCGACTTGGCCAGTGGCCACCACCGGCCTGAACTGGCTGGCGAGGCCATAATATTGATAGTCTGCCCAACCGGTTGAAATGACCTGAAAGCTGCGTAGCCCCATATAGGTATTGCCCTTCTGGGCAAACGACGGGCGCAGCATATCGGTGTCGCAACTATCCGCCGTTCCGACGACTTGGCACACGCTCGAGAGCCGGCCCTGAACGTTTTCGAAGTCGTAATAGGCGACGGCCACGCGCAGGTTTGCGTCATCGGCGACTTTCGCCCCGAAGCCGAGCTGGCCACCGAAAAGCCACTTGTTCGCGCTTCGCAGTTTGATCGGCGCCGAAATCGACGGGTCGAACGTATTCAAGCCGGCGTTCAGATCCGTGTTGTAGATCGGGAACGCCCCAGCCACCGCGAACGGCTTGAAGCCGTCAGCTACTCGATATTTTGCCTGAACGGCGAAACCATCGAAGCCGAGATCCTTGTACCAGACGAGATCGGTCGGGGACCAGAACGGATTGTCAAAGCGCCCTCCCGACAGGACGAGGCCATCATCCCAAGCCTGGTACTTCAGATAAGCTCGGTCGAGCCACAGGGAATATTTCGAGAAATTTCCGCCATTGGAACTTGCCCCGAGCGACTGATTGGTCGACACCGGCGACCCGCTTTCCCCGGTCGCGATGCGCAAGCCGGCAGTGAACCCCTCATAAATGTCGGCATCCATGCCGAGCCGCGCCCGGAAACGAAAGCGGTCTCGGTTTTGGCTGGTGTTATATGTCGGTGGGAAGTAGGGATTCGGGACAGTGCCATTGCCCTCGAGAAACGGCGAGCCCGTGTTGATCGCATTGTAGCTCTGCAATGGGCCGTTACCCGATGGAAAGTAATCTCCTTCGTGGCGAAGCCGAATGTCCCCATAAAATCTAATGCGCTGTGCCCATTCCGGATATTTTCCGGGCGACGCCCAGTTCTCCTGCTCGGCCTTCGCCATCACCTCGCGCTTGATGTCCTCGCGCAGCTGCCGTTTGACGACTTCGGGCACATAGGTGACGTGGCGCGTGCCATTGGGCTCGGTCGCGGCCGCCGCGGCATTGGCCGCCTTGGCGGCTTCTTCCGCTCTGGTCGAAGCGTTCTTCGCTGCTTGGCGCGCGATGTAGGCCTCGTCGTCGGCCTGCTTGATCAGGCCAGCCGCCTGCTCTTCGGTGAGGACGCCCTGCTTGACGAGGAGATGAACGAGATTGATCGTCGCATTGGGAGACGTCGGCTTTGCATCCGACAGTCTCGGCTTGCTCGCTCCGCCTCTGCTTTCCGATGCAGCTGCTTGACCGGTGGCCTGGCCAAATGCCGGGGCGGCACAGCCCAACGCCGCGACCGAGGCGGCGATCAGGAGCGCACATCGGCGTGCATTTGGAAGAGTCTCGAACATCGTCCCCAGTCCTTTTAGTTCGTCATGTTTGACGGAAATCAGCTCGGCCGGCTCGCGGTGACACGCGTCACGATCGGCATCGGCATGTCCTTCGGCGGCGGCTGGCGTAGCGTCAGGTTGCCGAGCACGTCTTCGCGCAGCGCCTGATCCAGCGCCGCATCACCCGTGGACGAGAGCAACTGCACCCGGCTGACTCGTCCGGAGCTGTCGGCCCACAAGCTGACCTGCACGCGGATGACTGCCTTCTTGGTCTTGTCGTTGGCGCGCAGCGCCGACTCGATCTGCTGCTGAATGATCGCCGCGTACCAGCCCCACCGGCTGCCACCGCCGCCTCCACCACTGCCATAGGGACTGCCGCCGGGCTTGCCGCCGAGGCCGAACAGGTCGCCGGGGCCGGTCGCCTTCGCATCGAGCGACAGCGGGCCCGGTGGCTGATCGTCCTCGGCGTCCTTGATCGGCTTGTCCTGCCGCGTGTCGACCGGCTTCTCCTCTTTGAACTCGGGCTCCGCCATTTTCGGCTGCTCGATCATCTTCTGCTCAACCGGCGGCGCCACCTTCGGGGGCGGAGGCGGTGGAGGCGGCGGTGTAATCTTGAGCAGCGTGATCTCGTGAACCTGACGCGGCGGAGGCGGCTGGTCGCGTTGGGCGAGGACCCAATAGGCGACGCCGCCCAACGGCAATGCGATCGCGGTGATCGTCGCGGCAAAACGCAGCGACGAGCCCAGCCGATTCGGCTGCGCGTCAGGTCGCGCCAAGTTGACCGCTGCCTGTGTGCTGCTCTCGAGCTTGTTCACGACAAGCCCCCGTCCGACCGGGGCTCGCCATGGCGCTCGGCCATGTATTGCAGCACGAACTTCACCAACATGGCGAAATCCGGCGTCTCGAACGTGATCTTCGAATCCGGCGCGGCGGCGATCTTCAGAAGGAATGCCTCGGGCTGTTGGCGGACCTCGACATAAGCATCGCGATCGATCGACAATCGCGGCCGCAGACCATGCACCATGGTCATCAGGAACGGATCGCTTTCGTCCTCACCACGGACGTAGAGGTCGCGCAATGTCGGCACCAGGCTGGCGAGCAACGCCTCGCTGCGGACCGGAAACGGCAGCACCGCCGCAGGCTCGTCGCAGTCGGCCAGCGACATCGTTTTCCCTCCGGATCGCGCCGGCATCATTTGCATCCGTCGACGCCCGACGAGTTCACGCATCTGCACGAGCACGCCATCCTGAGGACGACGCGAGCCGGGCGGTGGAGAGGGAGGCAATTTGCGCATGTGATCCAGCCCGCCTCGATCACTTCACCAGCGGCTTGGTCGCAAGCCCGACCTGGGTCAGGCCGATGCGGCCCAGCAGGTCGAGCACGTCCATCACGCTCTGATACTGCGCCTGCGCATCGCCGCGCAGCACCACCGGAAATTCCGGCGTCAACGCCTTCTGCTGGATCAGGCGCTGCTCGAGCTCCGGCAAGGTCACCGGAATCGTATCGAGGAAGATCTTGCCGTCATTGGCGACGGTGATCGCCTTGGTCGTCTGCGTCGCGAGGCTCGGCGCCGCCGACGCCTTCGGCAGGTTGACCTTCTGGCCCTGCACAGTTGCCGTGGTCATGATGATGAAGATCACCAGCAGCACGTAGGCGAGATCCAACATCGGCGTGATGTTGATATCGTCGTAGGGCTTGGAGTCGGCGTTGATCTGCATGACCGCTACTCCGCCGCCATGCGGCGATCAGGCTGATCGGCGGAATAGAGCTCAGCGAGCAGCGTCACCAATTCGTCGACGAAGACCTGGATGTCACTCGTGAGATCCTTGATCCTGGAGATGAGGTAGTTGTAGCCGAACAGGGCCGGGATCGCGACGCCGAGCCCCGCGACAGTCGCGACCAGCGCCGCGGCGATGCCGGGCGCGATGGCGTTGACGTTGACGTCGCCGCTCGCCGCGATCGCAGCAAAGGTGATCATGACACCGACGACGGTTCCGAGCAGGCCGAGGAATGGTCCTCCCGAAATCGCGATCGTGAGGATCACCATCAGCCGGTTCAGGCGCTGGATCTCCCTGACCACGCCGCCGTCGAGTGCGGCGCGGATCGCAGCGATCGACGTTGCCGAGAGATACGGCAAGGAGCCTCGAACCGAGCGGCGGCGGATCTCGTCATCTGCGATCCGATAGATCCGATACAGCGACGACGACCGCAGCACGATCGTATCGCGCTTGCCGAGGCCGCCCGCGAGCGATGCGACGGCCTCGGCATCGCCGCTGCCGAACACCGCGAGGTCGAACTTCGGATCACGATAGACCTTCAAGAAGCGCGCATTGGCCCTGGCCTGACGGCGCAGATAGGAGGCGCGGTCGAACATCACCATCCAGCTGACAGCGGCCATGACCATCAGGAAGCCGATCACTACCCATCCATCCAGCGTGACGGATTTCAGGATCACGGCGAAATAGCCGGACAGCCAGCTCGCGGTCTCCTCGTCCACGCTGAACGAGACGAGCTTGCCCTGATCCAGGCCCTGGCCGACCGCGGCGAGCCGAATGAATCCGGCCGGACGAGCGACCTTGCTGATCTCGAGCTCGTCGACGTCGCCGACGAACCCTGCAAGCGCCTGACTGGTTGCAGCCTGACCATCGCCGGCGCGAGCCGGCGCACCATTCGCATCCGCTGCGCCGGCATCGCCTGTGGGCGCGGGTTGAGCGGGAGCCGGATTGGCCGCGGCGATATCGCCCCCGATCTGCGCGGTGGTGTCCAGCGCCGGCAGAGCGGCGTCGAGAGCCGCGTAGGAATTGCCGTCGAGATAGAGCGTGATCCTGCCGTCGCCCGCGACGGCGGCCAGATGATGCCAGCTCGCGGCAGCCATCGGGACGCCGGCTGAGGTCCGCTGCGCGGAGCCGGCATTGGTCACTTCGACGAACGGCGCACCGTTGTCGACACCGATCACGATGCCGCTGTCGCCATTGCGGCGGCTGAACAGCGTCGCATTTGGTTGCAGCGCCGCCGGCTTGATCCAAAGCGAAAACGTCCAGCTGACGCCGGCGGCCATCGTCAGGGATGACGATGACGGCAAAATCAGCGGCGTGCGGCCGTCGAGCCGCAGGCCCGTGCCGATCAGCGAGCCCTCGGCCGGCTGTCCAACGCTCTGCGCGTTGTTGCCCCAGACCGTCGAGTCCAAGGCGGGCGTGCCACGCTCCGTGAAATGATACACGAGGACGGAATCGGGATCGTAGCTGCCCTTGGCATCAGCGACCGGCACCGCTTTCTTGTTGCCGTAATAGAGCCAGATCTCCGTCTTCGCGCCGGACGGCAGGCTCGGCACGGCGACCCAGACCAGCGCCTCGCCCAGCAGCGCATCATACTTCTCGACATGATGCTTCAACGGCGTCTTGTCGTCGCCGGCGACGAAGCGGAGATCGCTGCCGTCGTCCTTGGTGGCGCTGAAGCGGAAGTTGCCGGCATGCAGCCTGATCAAAACCGGCGTCGTACCGATCGGATCGGTGATGTCGGCACCTGCAGCGCTCGCGTCGATGCTGATCTTCTTGCGCAGCTGCCATTCGTCGTTCCACCACGCGCGTGCCGGAGACGATAGAACTGCCAGTGCGGCGACCACGCCAAGCAGCCTTGCGGCGATGCGCTTCGCTGCTTTCACACGGCCGCTCGCGCTTCCGTCCTTGCATCCCGTGATCATCAGAATTCGCCCCAGAGCCGGATATTGAGGCGCGGATTGCCCGCGCGGGTATAGGTTTGGTTCGTCATCGGCACCGACAGCGCAAACAGTCCGTTGAAGCCGCTGAACACCTTGAAGCGGCTGCCGACGCCATAGCTCCAAAGGCCCGTTTGCGACGTCTGATCCGGGAGCGGGTGCTGGACATGGACAAGACCGGCATCGGCAAACAGGAACAGCCGCGTCTCGTTGAAGGTCGTGAAGCGCGGCGCGCCTTGCCCGGTCTCGTCCTTGAGCTGCTTCTGCAGCATCGCGCCGATGTCCGGACTGCGCAGCTCGATGTTGCCGATGACGCCGTCGTCGCCCAGGGCTTCCGATTCGAGATAGCCGCGCACCGTGTCGAGACCGCCGGCACTGATCTGCTCGCTCGAGACCAGAGGCCCATCAGCCTTCTGACCCTGCAGCCGCCCCCAGAGCTGATAGCCTTCAGGCAGCTCCTGGGTGTGCGAGACATCGACGTTCACATGCGTGAAGCTCGCGGACGCCGCATAGCGCTTGTTATCGAACGCCTGATGGTCGCTCGACAGCGGGCGCAGATTGGAGGTGAGCGATGCATTGAATTGCGTCGTGAATTTTTCGCCCTGAAACGTTCCGGTATAGCTCGCAACCGCGGGAAAATAGGTGACTGGCGACGCGAAGCCGCCGCCATTCAGGGACACCAGCTGGAAGAAGTGCTTGTAGTCGACGCCGGCGGACAGCGTCTGCGTGAAGCCGTCGCGGCCCGGCAGCGTCATCACCGCGCGCGTGCCCACGATCTGGCCCGGACCGACGATGTTGGTGCCACCGACGGTCGCCACGTCGCTGTTCGACTTCACTGCGTAAGCCAGCAGCGCAAGCCAGTCGACCGGCAGACGCGCCAGATAGGATGCCGAGAAGACTTCCGTATCCTTCGGCCGCTGCGGCGCGACCTGATAGCTGACCGTCAGCGAGTGTCCGAGCTGCCAGAGATTGTCATAGTGAGCGGTGGCGATGGCCCTGGTCGCGGTGGTGTCGCCGGACCGTCGGTTATTGACTTCGAGGCTGCCGTGAATTGGCGCCTTGTCCTCGACATTGAGGTCGACGTCGACCGTTCCCGGAGTGACGCCGGCACGCAATGCCGGCGTCACGCGGCGATCCGGCCATTGGTTGAGCGCGTAGATGTCCTTGGTCAGGTCGTTGAAATTCGGGACAGTGCCCTCTTTCAACGATGGCGCCCCGTCTTTGATCTTGTCCGTATCGAAGTAGCGGGAATTCTTGACGCGAAGGCGGCCGACCTTGAGCTCTCTCACCTTGAGAATGACGACCTTGTTCGACGGGTTCTGAGGCGGGACCTCGACCGAGACCGTCTGAAGCCCCTTATCGTGATAGGCCTTCTCGAGCGCCGCGCGCGCCTTCTCGACATCCTCTGCCGTCCTGTTCGGACCAAGGAAGGGATAGATGGCCTCTTCGAGGTCGACCTGCGCCAGCTTGTCAGCGCCTTGAACCGCGAAGTCGTCGATATCGAAGCGCTGCAGCGGGCCGGCCGCCGGCTTCGCCGGAGCTGGGCCCGCCGGCGGCTGCTGCCCCGCCACAGTCTCGGCCTGCGCCGGAGCGACACCGCCGGTGACGATGGCGCTCGCGGACAGAAGCATGGCGGTCGCACCGATCAGTATCGGCCGCGCCGACCAACGCCCGCCCCGCTCGTAACCAATTCTGACCCGCACGGACGTCCGCTCACCTTCGGGCACGCACAGGACGCCACGGCAGGAAGCCGCAAGCATGGTGCCTCAGCAGGAAAGACGACCGGCCCCCCAGGAGACTGAATCGGAATTTTAACGAATGCTTCTTTGGACCAACCGATTCGCGGATCGTCGGCGTAGCCGACAGCAGCATCAGATGAGCGAAGCGCATCAGCTCAGGAGAACGAGGCCACCGGGCAAAGAGCGTGCCCTGGCTCCGAACAGGCTCTCGGCCTGACCGATGAAGTCATCGAGGCGATCGAGATGAAACGTCCCCGAGATCATGCGTCGCCCGAGCTGATCGTCCATGACCACGATCTTGCCCGGCCGATAGCGGTTGATCTCGGTCACCAGGCGACTGACGGGCCAGTCACGCACGATCAGAAGGCCGTTCTGCCATGCCTTGGCCGAGTCCGTATCCAGGCGCGAGGTCGACCCAAGTCCTTTCTCGACCGAGTAGGACACCTGCTGGGCCTTGAAGATCTTGACGACGCGGCCCTTGCACGTGACATCGACGCTGCCGTCGAGACAGGAGACGGTCACGAAACCACCAAGGCACTTCAGGTTGAAGTCGGCCTGCAATGCGGTGATCTGGCCGCCCGCGGCATCGATGACGACCGGATCCTGCGCGGTCGGCCCGCACTGCACCGCGGCCTCGCCCGAGATCAGTTCGAAGCGCCGTGGTCCGTCGGCTGGCCGCAGCGCGATGCTGGTCTGGGTATTGAGCACGACGGAGGCGTCACCCGCCAGCGTGACGCTGCGCCGCTCACCTTTGGCGGTCCGCATGTCGGCGGAAAGCTCCTGCAACGAAGGCCAGAGCTCCAGCGGCGGACGCAGCGCCAGATAGCCTCCGGCCAGTGACGCAGCAGCAGCCATGGCACCGCCGATCAGCGCGCGACGGCCGATTGCGGCGCGAGGCTTAGTCTGCGGACGGAGGGCTACTTTGCTGAACGCAGCATCGCCGGCGAGCTTGCGCGTGGCATCGCCGAAACCACGCCATAAAGTCACCGCCTGCCGAAACGCCGCTTCATGTTCAGGGCTTCGCTCTCGCCATGACGTCAACGCAGCAGCATCGTCCGAGGTGGCCTCCCCGGAATTGAGCCGGATCACCCATGCCAGGGCCTGACGAAGCGTCTGGTCCATGTCCGAGTGGCTGTCGTCGCCTGCGATCAAGATGAGGTCGCTCGCTCGTTTCGGCGGCAGAGGGACGGTTCCCTCATGGCAACGCCCCGCGGTCATCTGATAGACGATTCGTACAGCGCAGGACCGAAATGGAAAATCGATGACTTCGCACGCTTCAATCTCGACCTCGGCAGCGCCGTAATTCCATTCCGGCGCACGTTCAGCGCTGAATAGCGTACAAAGCCGGAATGCGGCAAGCTTCCTCGTGCTGGATTGCCGAGCTAATTGCGATCGCCGGATCGGGACAGCGCACGGGGGCCAAATCTGCGGACGACCTTGCGCCCGAGCCGACGGCTGAGATGCTCCATGGCGTGCTGCAGATCGAATTCGACGGTACGCACGTTGATGCCGAACCGCGTGGCAATCTCGCGATGCGGCACGAGCTCCAGATGGGCGCTGATGAAGACGTCGCGCTTGCGCGGCGGCAACTCCGCAAGCGCCCTTTCGAATTGCTCCAGCTCGAAGCGGGACTCGACCTCAGCAGCAGGTCCCGGCCGCTCGTCGGGCAACCCCATGATCGCCTCGATTTCCGAGGCGTTCAGGAGCCGGCGCTCGCTCTTGCGATGATCCTTTGCCAAATTGAGCGCCATCCGGAACAGATAGTCGACGGGACTGCGGACCGGCACGGCCTCCGAGACGCGATCCGCCCGGACAAAGGCCTCGTGAAGCGCCTCGCGCGCGACGTCCGGCGAGCCGAGACAGCGCGTCAGGCGGCGGGCCAGACTTTCATAGTCCGCCGCGAGCACATCGCGCAGCGATTTGCTGTTCGAGTAGGACACCAACGCAGCCCCGTGACGCCGCCTGCATTTTCAGGCAGTTCTCAACCCCACTCGTGTACCTATCGGCGGAGAATGACAGAGACGTGACGACCAGAAATGGCGGCACCGTTGGCCGACTACTGTGGCAGATCGAACGCGATCGTGTAGTCCAGGCTGAGTTGTCCGGGCAACTCAGCCGGAATGCTCGGCAGCGGCTGCGCGCGCCTCACCGTGTCGACGGCGGCAGCGTCGAGAGATGCGACGCCCGAACTCGCCGCGATCCGAACGTTCGTGACGGTGCCGTCACGCCGCAGTGTCAGCACGAGACCGACCTGTCCATGGATGCGCTCGCGCTGGGCACGCTCGGGATAATACTGAAAGCGGGCGATATGCGACTTGACGGTGCGGACGAACGTCATCGTCTTTTGATCAGGCTTCGTCTGCATGACGACGAGCGGCGAGCCGGGAACGGCTGCGTCCCAGGCCGGCGCCGCGGGCAGGTGCGCCAACGTCGACCCAAAAGCCGTTGAATCCCGAGATTCCACATTCTCGGACCCGGCCTCGGCCGCCGTAGGAGCAACCGCCGGCGCCTGCCGCGGGGCGCTCGTGACTGCTGCGGTCGGCGCAGTCGTTGCAACGAGCGGCCGCGAGGCATCGGCCGACGGAGGTGCGACGAGACGCACCTGCATCACGTTATCGCTCAAGGGCATTCCTGTTCCGGCAGGCAGATGACGCAGCCAATAGACACCTACGGCCAGAAGAGCCGGAACGGTCATTGCAACGGCCGCCAGCGAGCGCAGCCCGATCGCAGGGGCGGCAGCACGCCAGTCATAGTGCTGCAACTCCTCATCGAGGTGACCGGATCGCAACGAGCTCTGCCGCATGGGATTCAGTCCATTCAAGCATGCGTGCGGAGACCAAGAACCGGGCCCCCGGGGGAACATCCGGCGCTGCCTGATTTTTCATACGGCGATCTTCGCAAGCCTCGCCAAGCTGGTATCGCGTTCTTGATCCGATGTCGAGGCGCAGCGCGATCGTTTCAACCGCACGGAGCGAAACTCGCTGACGTGTGATCCGACGTCACGCCATCGAGCTCGGCAGCTCCAAACGAAACCGGACGCCATGACGGCGTCCGGTCAACATCGTCGTAGGTCATTGCGCGGATCTACGACCCGCGCGGTCGTGTTTACTGCGCGCCCGCACCAGCAGCAACGGCGCTGCAGCCGTCGGCCTGGGTCGAACTGTCGGCGATGGCAACGCCGCTGCCCGCGGTCAGGTAAGACGAGCTGATCGTCGTCACGAAGGCACTATTCAAAGCATTGAAGCCGTTGTTCTGCAGCACACTTGCCCCATCCTGGCTCGAATAGAACCACGACAGGAAGTTGGTGATGTCGGTCACACGGGTCGGAGCAGACGTCGTGTTGTAGCAGCTGTAGAGGTAGGCGAAGGTTGTACCCGTGATCGGATAGGCGCCGGAGAGGATCGGCAGGCCCAGTTGAGACTTGCCGACAACGTTGATGTTTCCCACGATGCCATCGGCAGGAATAACGGTGCCGTCAGCCAGCGTTGCACCCGCAACATACGCCTGGGCGTAGAGATTCCAAGCCGTGTAGGTGGTGCCCGAAGGGACCGCGACGCTCTTGAACGCGTTGTCGGCCGATGCCGGGGTCGGCGCAACGAAGCTCTCCCCAAGGTCGCCCGGGTGATAGACACCACGAGCGCGCTGATCATCGTTCTGGACGCTGGCCGACAGCGGCGCGCTGGCGGCGGGGTTGTAGGGCTTCGCGAAGTCGTTGCTGACATAGCCGATGCGGCCGCCCAGATAATTGCCATTGGCATCCTGCGCGTTGCTGTTGACGGTGTCGGCGACTTCACCGGTGCCGTTGCCCGCGAGCCAGCCGCCGGCGCCGGTCGAGACGTCCACACCCTTCACGGCCTTGATGTTGGCGATCAGATTGGCGAAGGTGGTGGACGGCAGATTGGCGGCAGACGCGTTGGTCTTGGCGGCGATCGTGGTGGTCGTGGTCGTACCGGTCACCTGGTCGTTGAGCGTCACGACCGTGCTGGAGAAGGTGACGCCCACGCCGGTGAAGATCTTCGCGTAGTTGTGCGAACCATCGACGTCCAGCTGCGGGCAGCTGTTGGCGAGGAAGTTGGTGAGGATGAAGCTGGTGCCGGAGCCGTCGGAACGGAACGCGACCTGGATCGGCAGCGAGTTCGACACATAGGCCTGAGCGGCGCCGCCGTTGCCGGTGTTGTCGTCCATGAAGGTCTGCACGCGGGCCTGGCCGGCGTTGTCGAGCGCCGCGATCGCGGCGGTCGAGCTCCAGTCGCGCACCTCGCCAGAGAAGATGGCGCAGAGCTGAGCGGTCGAGAGCTGGATCGCCGAACCAGGAGTGCCGGCGGTGCCGGCCGAGTTGATGGTCCAGGTCGCGGTCGGGCTGTTGTTGGTGTTGACGACGACCGCCACCGGGGCCTCGATCAGGGGCAGCTGAATCGCGGCGCCGAAGGCGGCAGCGTTATAGGTCGTCGCCGACGACGCATTGCTGGCAGCGATCGACGTCAAGTTCTGCCAGTTGCTGGTCGAGGAGAAATTGGTCAGCGCGGTCGCCGTCAGCGTGTTCGGAAGCGGCGAATCGCCGGCGCCGAAGTCGACGCGTGCATAGGGATAGGTCGCAAGCGCCGGAACGCTGCTCTCGAGGAACACGGGCGGAACGGCCGGCAGCGACAGCGACGGAGCGCTGCCGCGCAGCAGCTGCTTCGAATCGTTGGTGATGAAGGCGCGCTGGCCGGCGCCGGAGCCGACAGCTGCGTAAAGACCGACCGTTCCCAGCGCACTGAGCTGGCTGCAGTTGGCGCCGTCCGGCGTTCCCGGCAGAAGCCCTGGCGTCGGGCCGGCCGCATTGAAGGCGCTCGAGAAGCTGTAACCGTCATTCGTCACGGTCTGCGCATTGTAGCAGTCCATCGCCTGGCGCATGGCGAGCGACACCAGCGTGCTGCCGCCGCCGTACACTGCGGTCTGGGCAACAGCAGGCTGCACCGCGGCAGCAAACGTCGCGGCGGCCGACAGCGCCAGCACCGAAGCGGTGCAGCGCAGGCGGCTGATCGAGGAACGAGTCGTCATCGGAAGTCTCCGTGGGGTTGCAGTCGGATTGCGAGCCCTCGATGCGGATCATCATCAGTTGGGAGGATGAGAACCCATCATGCTTCAACTATCAGTCGGACAATTGATCCATTCTGCGGCACGACCCGCGCGGGCATTGCGGACGATCGACGGCCCACAAAGCTCGCCGCATCATCGCGATCGGTGGCTTGCATTGGAGAGACAATCGGCACGACGTCTCGGCGAATCTCTTTCGTGGAAAAATCTCGCGGATGTTCGGTGATCGAGCGGAGCTTAGTGTGAGCCGTCGCAAAGCCGCATTTCAGACACGCGCTGCAATACATGTCATGGGTCAGTCATCGTCAGCCGGTACGTTATTAGTGACGAGACCTTCGCGGCCGCGTGTTCCGAAAGGTCAGCCTGGGGCGGGCGTTTCAGAATGCGGGATTCGGGCCGAGCGGCGTTGCTGAGCGCGCTGATCGATGGCTATGACGAACTTAAACGGCGACTCGCGCGCCGATTGGGTTCGACCGAGCTGGCGGCCGAAGCGCTTCAAGACACGTTCCTGCGCCTGGAGTGCGGCAACGACGTTGGCGCCGTCCAAAGTCCGCGCGCCTATCTGTTCCGGACTGCGCTCAATCTCGCAACCAATCGGCGCGTCGCCGAGAACCGCAGGCTTACGACATCGGAGATCGATGCACTGCTGGAAATCCCCGACGACTCGCCCGATCCCGCCCGCATCGCCGAGTCACGCTCCGAGATCGCCGCACTGGGCCGCGTCATGCTGCAACTCTCCGCGCGTCAGCGCGACATCATCTTCGCCACCTTCGTCGACGAGCTGCCGGTGCAAGAGATCGCCCGACGTCATCGCGTTTCCGTGCGGAGGATCCAGGTCGAGTTGCGCGAGGCGCTGCTCCATTGCGCCGGCCAGCTCGAGCGCTCGCTGGAGCGGCGGCTGCCGTCTCGGACAGACGCTCGCTTGTCGCGCTGCCCTCCGGGGCGATCCTGGACTCCGGCGCTGAAGGACACCGGTTAGTCAGGGAGCTCCGCGCTCATTGGCGCGGAGCCCGACGTCCGCTGCTCACGGCCGCGACCGACAGTCCGCAGCACCTTCCTTGCAGGCCTCAGATCCGGAGGCGCTTTGAGGTGCCGTCGCGCCGTTACCATTCCCACCGCTCTGGCTCGTTCCATTGCGAGCAGGCGTGTCGCCGCCGCCTCCCTGGCCGCCGCCATAGCCGAGCACTTCGACGATGATCACCGACGCTCGCCCGTCCGCGGACGGCTGCTGCGACGGGGCGAGCTTCTGCGGCGCGGCAGCCGTGTTGTTGCCGAGCGTCAGCGCCGCCACCGGCGGTGGCGCGACGGTCGGAAGGCCCGTCGCCGAGCCCTGCACGTTGATGTTGAAGGCGTTGAGGATATGCGCCGCTCCAAGGCTGAGATTGCCGGCGACGCGAATGCCGGCCGAGCCCGCGTCGATCGTGCCGGTCGGCGCGTACAGGTTGACATCGCTCTTGCTCGGGTCCTGTCCCTTCAACGTGATGAGCGCCGCGATGCCAGCGCCGGTCACCAGCCCCGTCGGATTGAGGTAGCAATAGCCGTTGGCGTCGCAGATGGTCTGCTGCGGCGGACTGGCCGCATAGGTCTTCGAGCCCTGCCCGGCGTTGATGTCGCCATTGGCGGAGAACAGGTCGATGTCGCCGCCCTGCATGGTCATGACCCGGCTCTGCGCGAGCTGGATCGTGCCGTCGCTGTAGCCCCGGATCGTCCCGCCGGCGAGCGTGAGAATTCCTTCCTGGATGGGCGACAACAGATCCTGTCCATTGCGGCCGACATTGATGTTGCCGCCCGGCATCAGGATGCTGATGTCGCTGCCCATCTGTGTCTCGAGCACAGAGCCGCCGAGCGAGATCGTGCCGGTGACGATGCGATTGGCAGCACCGTTGACGCCATTGCCGGGCCGGTTGTCGGTATAGCCGAGCGCCGCCGGGAACAGCGTCGAGATCGCGGCATAGGCGCGGCCATACTCTCCACTATAGATGCTGCCGGGATCGTTTCGGTCCTTGCCGACCCGGATGAGGAAGTCGTTGAAGCTGCGGTTGATCGCAAGCTTCTCGCGCAAGGTAGGTGTATCCTGCCCGGCAGCGATCGTGGCGAACCTCGCGCTCGCTGCATCCTTGCTGATTCCGAGGACCCCGGCGACTTCGGCCAGGAAATCGAAGCCGACATCAGGCGCCGTCGGCGCGATATAGTTGTTGATGAACGCGACGTAGTCGGCGCGCGCACCGGTGCCGAAATAGCCGCTCAGAGCCTGATCGACCAGGCTGTGCTGCCTGTCGACGGCAAGCGCATTGAAGTCGCTCCAAGCCTTGGCGCGGCTGCCAGCGTCCCACGACTTAGCCGGATCCAGCCCATCGTTGAGCTTGGCGGCGATCAGCCGCAACAGATCGATCCCGCTGGTGCCCGATCGGGCCGGGTCGACATATTCGGCGATCACCGCTGCGTAGTCGACGCGCTGCGGCTTGACGCCGGCCATCACATAGATGTCGGCGCTCTGGTTCGGCAGGTATTTGACCAGCTTTCCCGAAAGAGAAGCATCCGTATTGGTGCCGTAGTTGATGCCGTTGCCCGCCGCAACGATACCCGCGTAACCGTTCTGGCTTTGACGGAGCGGACCGATGTTGCGCCCGGCCTGGATCAGCCACGAGCCGGGACCGTAGAGGACATAGGAGCCGCCGATGATCGAGTTTCCCGCCACCAGCGATGTGACGTCGCTGACATTGTTGTTCTGGAAGGTGATGGTCGCAAGTCCGGCATTGGTCTCCGGGACGCCATCGATTGCAGAGGAGAGAGCTTTCTCTGATACGATGTTGTTACCCGCTGTCATGTCGGCCGGCTTGATCAGCGTGATGTTGCCCGCCATCGTGATATCCTGTCCCGCGGCGATGACCACCGGCACCGGATCATTGGCGTGTAGCGCCTGGGTCAGATCAGCAAAGGTCTGCCCGAGCGGATTGATGAAGCTTTGAGCGGTGGCGGCACCATGCACATATCTGCTCGACGCTCCGGTCGCCAGATCCAGCATGGAGATCCCTGAGCTGGTACCGATATTGATCGACTGCGCCGCCATCAACGACAGCGTTCCCAAAGCCGCCCCGGCGGAGCTCGGGATCGGGACGATGTTGATCACCTGCCCCGCGGCGGCACCAATCATGATGGATCCATTCAAAGCCGTAACGTCGAGGGTGGCGGGGTAAACGCCGATGACAGAGGTGCCCGTGACGGCAGTCACGGTGCCGGTGGTGGCATTTCCTCCCTTCGCCACAACCGGGAGGGCGGTCGCGGTTGCGATCGTGACGTCGCCAGAAACAGCGGTCAAGGAAACCCCGCTCTGGGCTCCGTAGCTGGTGAATGGCGAGCCCATCCAGGTGGACGACGTGGTGGGCGTCGTTCCGCCCGGCATGATGATGGATGGCACGGAGTACACGGCGAGCTGAGCCGGATCGTAGACGGACAAGAGATTGATGCTGCCGCCCGCCGTCGCGCTGATGAAGCCGTTCTGCACGCCGAGGATCATGTCCAGCGGTTTTGAGGTCGGCGACGTATTGGCCGACTTGGCGGTCGCGTTGGAATTTCCGGTGACCAGCGTCGCCGACAGCGACGAATTGGGATCCGCGCTGATCGTGCCGGCGGCGTTGATCCGGCCACTGCCGAGACCGACCAGGAAGTCGCTGCTCAGAAGATTGCCGCCGGCCTGCACCAGCAGATTGCCACCGCCATAGGTGATCATGTGCGCGGGATCGCTGGCGGTGAGGCCGCCTGCGACGATCAGTGTCTCCGGAAGTGAGACCCCGATCTGCTTGATGTCGCTGCCCGCCACCAGGGACGCATTGCCGCCACCGAGCGCGCCGATGCCCTGGTAGAACGATGCGTAGTTGATCCAGGCCGCGGTCTGGCAGCTGGCAAGGAAGGTGCAATTGGCGAATGGCGTCGCCGTCCCGTTGCTCCAGCCGCCATGAAAGTACCAATTGTTCCACAGCTGCATCATGGACTGATAGGCCTTTCCGGACTGTGATCCCGAAGCGTCGTCGACCGGCGTCTCGACACCAACAATCGACTGACCAGCGGTGATCGACACCGAACCGCCACCAGCCGCCCAGGTCGGCGTGTTCAAGAATCCGTTGATACAGGTAGGCCCCCCGCAATTGTCGCCGAGTGGGACCGCCAGAGCGGTGAAATCAGCGGGCGTGGATGTCGCCGCGCCCGCAGTATAGACGGCGCCCGGCGCGGACTTGTCGAGGAGCTGGAAGTTGCCGGCAGCCGCAATGGTGATGCTTCCCGTCCCCGTGCGCACAAGCGTCGGAACCATGGACGGCTTGAAGGTCGTTGCTGTCGTGGTTCCCGTCGGCGTCGTGACCAAAGCGGAATTCACGTGACCGTCAACGTTGACGTTGCCCGTCCGGGTTCCCGTGAGCGCCGACACAGGCGTGACCGCGTATGGGTTCGCCGTCGTGTCGCGATTGGAGGTGAACGCCGCGCCCGCGACCAGGTTGATCGAGAACGAACCGTTGTTGACACCTTGGACCCGCGACATCAGATCCGCTGCGGCCGTCGTATTGTAATCGGCCACTTTGCCCGACAGCGCCGGGTTGTTGGCGATCAGGTCAGCCACGGCGACGGATCCGCCGAAGTAATCCCGTGTCTCGTAGAAGCCATCGCTGATGGTGGCCTTGACGGCGACGTCGTTGACCGCACGCACGGTCAGGACACCGGGTTCCCCAGCGGCCGTTCGATAGGCCAGGGGCGTATTGGCCGTGGCGACGAGCTGCCCGGTGTAGTTCGTGTAGTTCGCGAGAAGCTTGCCGGCAACGTCCGTGATAACGGTATTCGGGGCGACCGACGCGCCGTTCACGGCAGTGAATGCCGTGGCGTTGGTCAAGCCCTTCACGCCGCCGAGATTCCAGTTGCTGGCGACGGTGACGTTGCCGGCATTGATCGACGATGACGGGTTCGACAGCACAATCTCGGGACGCACGTGCAGGATGGCGCCGAGCCCGCTGGCGAAATCGAACGCGTCGCCGTCTCCCGCGCCGACTGAGCCGGCGAGCGACTTCTGCACGAAGCCCGCCAGGGTGCTCTGATAGAAAGTGACGTGATCGGCGTTCGCGGTGGTCGGCACGAAGATGCCGATGCTCTGGGCGATATTGGTCGTCTGCGACAGCGAATAGGATTGCTGGACCGTATATTTGGCGGTCAGGGCGACACCGTTCGCCGTCACGGTCGGAGCAGTGGCGTAGGTCGTATTCGGATTGGTGGGAACGAGGCCGGCGATGAGCAGGTTGGCGGTCACAGTTGCCGCCGTCGTGCCTCCCGTCACCGTCAGCGTGACCGGGCTGGTATAGCCGATAGCGGCGGCGTTGCTCACGGTGACCGCAGAGACGGCACCCGCACTGACCGTCACCCCGGTGACGACCAGCCCGCTTCCTCCGGTGCCGCCCGTCAATGTCACGACGACCGGATTGAGTGTCATGGCAGCGTCAGAGTAACAGGTGAATGTCGCACCGCCGCCTTTGCAGTTGTTTCGCGTTGCTGTGCCGAAGCCCGACCCGCGGCTGGCCGTTGGCACCGTCAGCGCTCCGGTCTGGGTGGTCATGATCGCCGCGGCCACGCCGCTCGCACCGCCGACCAGGATGGTCGGGACCGCCGTATAAGTCGTCGTCGTGCTGTAGCTGATAGTATCGCCGGCGATCACCGTGCCGGCGACTCGCGTGCCGGTGCCGTCGAACCAGCCGGCCGGATCGATGATGCCATCGAAATGCTTGCCGGCGGTGGTGCCGTCCATGGTGCTCCAGGTCGCATACGCGTTCAGCGCCAGACCGCCGCCGGATGTCGATCCGTTGGTGACGACATTGCCCTTGAAGCGCACATTCACCGTGGAGTCGCTGAGCAGTGGCGCGCGCACGATGACCTGACCTGCAGGAGCCGTCGGGCCGCCGCTGACGTCGAGCAGTGCGCCGGCATCGACCTTGATCCAGCCGGAATTGGCGCTCGTCACGAGCTGGAACCCATAGGTGGGGTCATAAGCGCCTGCCGTTGGCGTTCCGGTCGTGGCGAGGGTGATGGTGCCGCCATTGGGATTGGTGGCGCCATTGTCGACGGACGAATAGCGGCCGAAGGTAGGATCATCCTTGGTGACCGCGTTCGCCAGCAGCCGTGCCGTCGATTGGATCCACACGCCACAGGAGGTCGTGCAGCTCGACGAGGACGGCAACGTGCCCGTCCCGAACAGCGAGATCTGGCCGCCGCTGAGGTCGCGCGCGTCGATGGTGCCGCCAATATTGACGCTACCGCCATTGGCGGTGAGCTGGACATTTCGCGACGTGAGGACAGCACCTGCCGGAAGCTCGATGTTGCCGGTCTGCAAGGTGACCGTGAAGCTGCCGGAGAAATTCGGCTTCGTCCCGTCGAGCGGCAGCGAGCCGCTCAGATTGCTCGCGAGCAGGCTGAAATTGCCGCCGAGATCGTTGAACCGCGCCGCGCCACTCAGCGTGCCGGCCAGCGTAGCCGTGCCGATCGTGCCATTGTTGCCGGTCTGGATCGCGAGCGAGCCCGCATAGCCAGCGTAGGGATTGGAGACGTCGATGCCCGCGCCGACGATGCTGACATTGCCGAGGCTGGATATCAGCTGCACGCTGCCAGCCGGCGCATCCATGAACTGATCGTTCACCGGCAGGCGCACGCCCTGGGCGTTGATCGCAGCGCCGGAGGTGAGAACGACGTCACCCGTCGCGGCGGTCAGGTTGACCTTGCCGCCGGCGGCATCGATCTGCACGCCGTTGCGGGCCGTGACCGATGCGCCGTTCAGCGCCAGCGTGCCGCTGATGCTGTTGTCGCCGACGAATACGCCCGTGCCATTTCCCTGCGCCACGAGATTGCCGCGCGCCGTCACCGTCTGGTTCGCGCCGGCTTTCACCACGACATCCGGCGCCGACAGAGTGAGATCCGAGCCGCCCCAGATCGAGATGGTCGGCGTGCTGGTGTAGCCGGTGCCGCCGTTGGTCAAGGTCAGCCCGTTGATGCCCGAGCCGCCGAGCGTGGCAGTCGCTGTCGCGCCGCTGCCGCCGCCTCCGGTGATGGTGACGAGCGGCGCGCTCGTGTAGCCGGTGCCGCCATTGGCGACGGTCAGTGCGTTCAGCGTGGCCACAGCCTGCGCCGAAGCACCGGAGCCACCGCCACCGGAAATCGTGACCGTCGGAACGCCGGTGTAGCCCGTACCGCCGCTGACGTTCACGCCGACGACGCCGAACTGCGGTTGCAGTCCGACGGTGGGCGAGGCGGTCGTGCCGATGGCCGCGCCAGTGCCCGAGCCCGCGGTCACCGTCACTGTCAGATTGGCGAGGACCCCGCTGAAGCCGGAACCGCCCGAGATGATGTTGATGCCGACAATGGCGCCGGTGGAGCTGGCGACGGCCGTTCCAGTGGCGGTGGCTCCGGTGACCGAGTCCTTGATGGTGACAAGATCACCGGTGCGATAGCCTGATCCGCTGCCAGTCGTCGACACGTTGAATGATACGATGCCAAGCAGTGCTGTGCCGGTCGCACTCGTGCCACCGGTGCCGGAGATCGTCACGGTCGGCACGCTGGTGTAGCCCGTGCCGGCACTCTTGATCGACACAGAGCTAAGGTTGAACTTGGCCGTCGCGGTGGCGGCGGCCGTATCGAGGCTGCCTGTTCCGGTGAAGGTGATGCTCTCGGCCGCGTTCCAGTTGACCTTGCTGAATCCACCGAAGCTCTTGGCGCCGGCGTCCGCGGTGATGACCTTCGCGGCATTGAGGTTGAGCGTGCCGCCCGCGCCTGCGACGACGGCCGGATCAGCGCTGACGCCGGACGCGCCGCGGCTGTTGACAAGGGTGATGTTGGTGGCCGCGATAGTGGCGCAGTACGCCGAGCAATCCGTGGCCCCTGTCCCGGTTGTGTTGCTGCCGATGCTGTAGAAGCCGGACCCGTCGAATGTCAGCGTACCTATCGGATTGGCAGCGTCGCCAAGCGTAAGGGCCGTCTGGTCGTAGAAGTCGAAGCCGCTGTTGCTGCGCAACGTCACCGACGAAGCACCGGCAAACAGGCTGTTGAACTGACCCGGGGTCAGGTTGAGGCCGCTGGCTGGCAGACCCTCGGGGCCGAAATTGAACGTGTTCGCGGCGATCGACAGATTGGGCGCCTTGAGCGTGACGCCGGTGGTCGATACGCCGCCTCCGCCCGAGAAGTCCGGGGCGAACGCGCCGGAGCCGCTGGTGTCGATCATCAGCGAATTGCCGGCCGTGATCACGACACCGGCGCCGGCAACGAGTTGCGCAGTTCCAACAGCCGTGCCGATGGTGAAGGTCCCGGTGCCGGTGGCGCCGCTGCGGGTGACGGACACCATGCTGCCGTTCGAAACCCGCAACAGCGCGCCGTCGCCGCTCAGCGTGATGTTGCGGCTGGTGCCCGAGACAGCTCCCCTGGTGCTCACGACGCTGCCGGTGTCGACCGTGAGTCCTCGGGCGCCGCCTGCCTGGGTGACCAGGATCAGCTCCGGACCACTGAGCGGATGCTGTGCATCGGACGCGACCTCGAGGTTTGTTGCGATTGCCGTGATCGCGCCCGGCGAGGTGACGGACGCGGTGCCGCCGATCAGCACGCTGCCTGCGCCGAAATTGCTGATCTGATCGGCATCGAGGAACAGGTAATTGCTGAACGCCGTGCTGGCGGTGAAACTGCCATTGGCGGCGACGGTCCCGAACTGACCCAGCCGATCGCTGGCGACGACGGCAATGTTTGCGGCGGCAATGTCGACCTGCCCGGTCGCTCCCTGGATCGCCGGCGCGAGATCGCTGCTGCCCGCGGCAAAACTGTTCTTGCCGCCGAGGCTCAGCTGGCTGGTCGCGCCGATCACGAGCAGCCCACCATCGACCGGCAACGCCGTCGGGGCCAGACCGTTGTTTGCCGCGTAGCTCGAGAAATAGCTGGTGCCGCTCGTGATGTTGATCTTGGAGTATTGCCCCCACACCGCCTGCGATTGCAGCTGGAACAGCGCCGTCTGCGAGGAGCGGCTGCCGGTGATCGCATTGCCGAAAGAGCCGGTCACATAGACCGAGCCGTCGGCGCCGGTGAAGCTGCCGGCCGAACTTGCGGTGCTGGTCGCGTACTGGACCACGCGGTAGGCGCCGGGCAAGGTCGCATACATGCCGGGAAGCAGCACGTAGGTGCCGGCGGCGATCCCGTTGCCGCCGCTCAAGGTGACGGAGGTCCCCGGCGCGATCCCCGCGGCATTGTTCATGGCAGAAGCAGGGAAGCTCGACAGCTTACTTCCGCTTGTGACGAGACCGGCGGACGTGACGCTCTTCCCGGAATAATAAGGATAGGTCGCAAAGACCGGGTCATAGGCGGCCACCTGGGCCTCGTAGGCCGGCACCAGCGCGTAGACTTGGCGCCCGTCGGCGTATGTTGACGAATAATTGGTGGAGGTGCCGCTCGATGTGACCGTCGAAACCTGCTGATAGTTGAGCAGGACGTTTCGGGTCCCGCCGGTACCCGGGACATATTCGACCGCATACACGTCGCCGCCGCCGCTGGCATCGATGCTGCCGCCCAGCTTGACCGAGGAGCCGAAGACGCTGATCGATTTTGCCGGCGCTGCGGTTTGTTGCGTGACGGGATTGCTGCTGGTGGTCGTCGCATTCGCGTTCAGATTGAGGCCGTAGTACCAGGTTGCGCCGTCGACCGTATAGCCGTAGGGGATGTCGAACCCGCCGGTCGAGACGGCGGTCAGACCGCCGGCCCCGAGCGTCACCGATTGGGTCTGCACCAACGCCCCCGAATAGGTCGTGGCCGACGAGGCTACGACCGACCGGGTCACCGCCAGCGGCATGTCGGCGGCCGAGCGCAGGCCGATGACGACGTTGCCGAGCGGCGCCCACAGCGTGCCGTCCTGCTCGATGTTCTGGGCGTCGAGCACCAGCGTTCCGCCGGCCGACAGCGGGGCGGTCGGCGAGCTACCAGCATATTGCTTGATGGTGAGTGTCGGCGAGGAATCGCTGACGCTCATCGTCGACATCAGCAGATAGGCGGTGTTCGTGGCCGGAAAGACTTCGGACGCGGTGATGGTGAGCCGGCCGGGCGTGACAAAATAGCCGCCGAGCGAGGTGCCCGTCGGCGTGACGGTTTCGCTGCCATAGCGGCCGGGCAGCAGCCGCACCGCGCCGGCCGTGGTCAGCGCGGCATTGGCAACGTTCACGAGGGACAAATCACCTTGGAGATCGATCCATTGCGTGACAAAGCGTCCATGGGATACTCCGTCGGAGCCGATAGAGAGCGTGCCATCCGCCATGTTCTTCGCTGCCGGCGGCGATATGGCCTGCTCGAGGCTCGTCCCCGCGAGGCGGATATAGCCGGCATCGAGCGTCACGGTGGCGCCGCCGACGCTCGCCGGCGTGTTCGCCAGATTGGCCAGCGTGGCGCCGGCCGGCAGGATGGTGAGGAGGTTGCTGCCGCTGTGAAGCACCAGCGATCCGGGCACCCTGATCTCCGTCGACCCGGCGAAGCCGATCGTGGCTGCCTTCGGCGAACCTTGCAGGTATCCGCCCGCTGCCAGCGTCACGGAACCGAGCCCACTATTGTTGATCATGTCGGCGGTCAGTGTGACCGTCGTGGCGGACGTCGCCAGGCCGCTCTGCGCAATCAGAATGCCGGACCTGATCCCGATCACCGATTGCGTATCGGTGTTGTAGACTGCGGTGGCGAAGACCGAGCTATAGGGCGCAAGCGTCCCCGGCAGGACAAAATCACCAAGCGAGAGTGATCCGCCTGCGGCCAGGGGGGCGCCCCCCGCCGCGGACAAGGTGCCGCCGAGATAGGCCGTGAAGGCGCCAACCTGCAGCGTGCCGCCATTGCTCCAGACAGCCTGGGTCTGGACCTTGCGCCCCATGGGCACTTCGATCACCCCCGCCGCACCGGCGATGTTGATCGTGGCGCCTGGCTGCACCTCGACCGTGTTGTTGCTGAGCAGGGTGACGGTGCCGCCATCATAGACCGTGCCGGTCGCATAGCGGGTCACCGTCGGATCGGGCACGAACACGCCGCTCACGTCGAGCATGCTGCCGGCCGCGAGGGTCAGATTGCCGAAGCTCGCGAGATTGACGGTCCCGCCTTGCGCCCGGACGCTGCCGGCCACGACCACGGAAGATTTGTTCGATACCATGGTGACCGTGGCGCCCGCCCCGGCGGCCACGCTGCCTTTGAAGCTGACCGCCTGATCGGCGACGATACTGACCGTCGCGCCTGGATCGGCCGTGATCGTCGCCCCCGCGCCGACAGTGACGCCGCCGGTCACGTTCGCCAATCCGGACTGCGACAGATCGATGCCGGATTGCGTGAGCGACAGATTGAGCGGTTTGCGCAGGCCATCGATCACGGCGCCGGCCTGGGCGAGCTCGCGCGCCTTTGCAGCGTTGGTTGCGATCCCTGTGAACGATCCAGGAGCCGGAGCAAGCAGATTGGTCTGCTTCAGCGTCAGCGCGGTGTTGGCGGCGACGTTGGCTTCCGCCAGTCCGATCAGCGCATAGCTGCCGAACCCGCTATTGTTGAAGAAGGAGGTCGGCAGATTGATCTGGCCGACGCCGCTGCTCTGGGTCTCACCCGGCGTGTAGGAGACGGCGCCGATGCCGCCGACCTGGATATAGGGGGCCTGCAAGGTAAATGTGCCGCCGCCGGCGAAGCCTTGGGCGTGGATACTCCCCTCGAGATAGGTGTTGGCGCGGTCGGCGAACGGCAGGACTTGAATGCCACCTGCGCCATTGTCAGTGAAGGTATAAAATCCGGTACCGGCAGTAACCAGGACGTTGTTGAGATTGTCCAGGATGTTGGTCGCTGCGACCGCATAGCTCGGCACGACGAATGACGACACCCCCGCATAGGTCTTCAACGCGACGCTGCCGCCCTTGCCGAGCGGAAGACGGTCTGCGCCGTTCTTCAACGACCCGTTGCGGTCGACATAGCCGCCGCTCGACGCATCGATCACACTGCCCTGTGCCAGCCTGATGCTGCGCGTGGTGTCGGTGACAGAGGTGAGGATCGTGTTGCCAGGGCTTGTGCTAAAATCCTTTCCCGATGTCGTTGTCCCCGAGGAAATCAGCGAGCCTGGGGTGTAGACGCTGCTCGCGATCGTGTTGATCGCAACCGAACCGGCATCGACATAGGCCGAGCCCAGCAGCGAGCCGTTGTCGACGCCGCTATCGTTGATCCACAGCCCGCTGACATCGAGCCGACCCGTGACGAGGAGATCCTGAAGCGCAACCGATTGCGAGATCCCGTTTGCGAGTGTCCAGCCGGTCAGGGTGATGCTGCCGCTGCGCGCCGTGATGGTGCCGTCGATCCGCTCGACATTTCCGAGGGTGACGCTGCCGCCCGGCAGTACCGTGAGCGCGGCATCCGCGGTCATCTGCAGCATGGCATTGCCACCGGTGTCGATGCTGACGCTGCCGAAGGCCGAGGATGTCAGGAGATCGCTGAACACCGGGAATGCCAGCGTGCCGTCGGCAAGCCGGACCAGCGTCGGTGACCAGGATGCTCCGAGCTTGAAAGTCGACAGGCCGAACGGATCCAGGCCGGCTTCGGCCCCGGATTCGAGCAGCACCGTGTAGGTCGTGCTGTTGGTGCCGGACAGCGCCACGCTGAGGCCGGCGCCCATCGGCATCGCTTCGAGACCGGCGCGCTGGCGCTCGCCGGCAACGATCGCGGATGCGAACGATCCCTCCAGGATCGGCGCGGCCGAGGTGAAGCTGGCGGAGCCGGCGCTGCGGCCGGAGATGTAGCCCGGATCGTAGTAGCCGCCCGCCAGCAGGCTGGCGTAGGTTTCGCTCACGCCCCAGCGCACATGATCGACGGTGAAGCCACCGAGAATGCCGTAGCTGAGATCGGATGGCGCGCTGCCGATGTTGTAGACGCGGCCGTTGGAGCCGACCACGCGCGTCGTGCCGACGAACCCCGGGGAATATTGGACATAACCGCCCGAAAGGTTGATCGAGGAGCCAGGCAGCATGATGGCATTCTGTCCCGCCGTGATCGCGAGCTTGCCGCCAACGGTCAGCAACTCGTCGATCGTCTCCGGAATCAGGCCGGTATAGCCCTGGGCATTGAGGAGCGGCGAACCGACCCACGACAATCCGTCGGCTCGCGTTCCGTTCAGCCGTGCGTCGATCGTGACCGTGCTGCCGATCAGCCCGCGCGCCAGCGGCGTATCCGCAACCTCGGCGGCCGTCACCTTGAAGCTCAGCAGATAGTTGGAGGTCGGCAAGGTCACGCCGGCGAGACCCGAGAGGTCGATGCCGCTGCCGGACTCCAGCACGACGGTGCCGCTCGTCCCGGCCGCCAGATTTCCACCGCTGATCGTCACGCCGGCACCCAGCTCGACGGCAGCGCCGGGGGCCTTGAGAAACGCGCCTCCGGTCCCGTCGGCGGCGCCCTGCAGGTCGACGTCACCGCTCGCCTTGATCGCAATCTGCGGCTGGACGTTGGCCGCGAAGTAGGCGGAGGTGGCCGTGCCGGTGGGGATGGTGCTGCTGTTCTCGTCCGGCAGGATCGTCGTCAGGCTGTTCGGTCCGAGCACGATGCTGCCGATCGCGCCGTTGGCCGTCGGGGTCGTGTAGTACGTGTTCAGGCTGATCGACCCGGGCCGGGTGACGCTCGTCGTGGCCTCGATCACCCCCAATTGTCGGATGCTGTCGGCGACCACGCTGACCGCGCCGTCATTGGAGACGATCAGGCCGTCATTGGTGACGAGGCCGCCATTCGGCAAGGCTGCGGCGAGTGATTTGGTCGCGATCGCCGGCGCGAGCGTGATGGAATCGCCGTTTGCCACGTTGACATAAACCGTGGTCGTGCCCGGCGCGAAGGACACCGCCGTGAGCGCCTGCTTGACCCCCGTCGCCGTCGATGACGGCTCGGCGAGGACGATCCCGCTTCCGGCGGCGAGGATGACCTGGCCATTGTTGGCGGTCAACGTGCCGGAATTGGTGACCGCAGGTGCGATCAGCGCGAGATAGCCGTTGCTGGTCGTCGAGCCCACGGCATTGGCGGTGATGCTTGCCCCCGGCTGCACCACGATGCCGCCGCCGCCGAGCGACCCCAGCGTCTGGTCGCCCATCACGAAGACGGCGGATTTTCCGCTGGCGACCGCCACGCCATTGTTGTTCGCGGCGGACGTCACGAACAGGCCGTTCTGCGTAAAATAGTCGTTGGCACTGCTCTCATTGGCAGGTGCGGCAAACGCGTAGGACGTACCGTTCGCGGTGACGTTCTGCAGGCTGTAGTTCGGGCTCGTGCCGGAGAAAGCCGACGCTGCCGCAGTCGAGGTCCCCGCGATATCGTGGGTGGTCGCGATCAGCGACCCCACATTCACCTGGCTGCCGCCGCCGAAGATGATGCCGTTCGGATTGATCAGCAGCACCGTGCCGTCGGCCTTGATGTTGCCGAGGATCTGGCTCGGCCTGCCTGTCGCGTCGACGCGGTTGAGAGCCACCCAGCCGGGATTACCCTGCTGATCGAACACGAGCGTGGTGTTCTTGCCGACATTGAACTGATACCAGCTCATGATCGCTTGGGAGGCGGTCTGCTTGATCGTGACCGTGGTCTGGCCACTGCCCGTGGACTGAACCGGCTGGTCGGCTCCGCTCCAGAGGTTGGTGGCCGTGCCGGCCTGCGAAGCGTTCACGACGCGCGGATCGACCACGAGGCCGCCGGTCGACAAGCCGTCCGTCACGGCCGGAAGACCAGCATTAAGACTGTTCGAGCTGCTCCCGGTCGCGATGCCTCGAGCGGCGGCCTGCGCCGCCTGCATCGCCTTGAGCATGGCCGCGGCCTTCGTCATCGCGTCCTGGGACTGCTTGGCGATTGTCGCCGCCTGTTGGGAGGCAGCCGAAGCTGCGGCGCTCGCGGCCGCAGCCGCGGACGACGCCCCCGATGCACCGAGCGGACGGGCGTGGATCGCGGTGCCGCTCAGAAACAGCGCGAGCGCACTGACGCAGCCGAGCCATGCCAGCCGGTGAAAACGGGCCGGAACCGCCCGGTGCGAGACATGCCGGTGCACGGCCATCGGAGCCACAGCAGGCGGCCGGGCCTCGCCCCCAACCGCGCGTTGAAACATGCCGCTCGAATGTGCCGCACGTCGCGGGCGCAAGGACGCGATTGCAGCTCGCCTCGCCTGGGTTGGCCTGCCCTGCAACATCGTGCGCTCCTGATTCCTGTCGTGCCCGCCGTGACCTCACCTGCAGGCGCGCGTCGGGAACGCGGCCGCCGCAACTCGGCTCACAGGTAAACAGACGATCGACCGGGGCCGGCACCGAAAGAGATTCCGCCAGTGGACGGCCGAATGCCGCCGCACGCCGCGCCGGCGCGGAACAACCGGTAGGCCGTTGATTTGAAAATCACTGCGTCCGGACGCTGACGCCGATCCGCACCGGCTGCGCCATCCCGGGCGGTTGTGGACGGCTCATGGTGAGGCCGCGCAGGGCCGCGATCAGTGCCGTATCCCGCGTCGGATCGCCGCTGGTGGTGGCCACATCGACCTGCTCGACCGTGCGCTCGTTGTTGATCCAGAGTTTCACGACCGCGCGATAATTGCCGTCGCGCGTCCGCGGATTGTTGCGCAGCGCGTTGTGGACGTCCATCCGCACCGCCTCGCTGAACTCCTGCGAGGGTGCCGTGCTCGCCGTTGCTCCCTGCACGTGCAGCGTGCCCAGCGACAGATCCGAACCGAATCGCGGCGCAGCGCCATCGGCCTCAGCGGGAGCCTCGAGCATGAGCGTCAGCGCGCCGGGGCGGCTGTACTGCACCTTGAGATCAGTCGCCGCCAGAAGCTTGATCAGCGCCTCATGTGGGGTATAGAGCCCCTCGATCGCCGTCGACTGTCGCCCTTCCGCCGACTTGCTTTCGTAAAGCAACTGAACTCCGGCCACCTGACCGAACGCCTGCAGTGCCGCCGCAAGCGGCTGCGCGGGAATTACGAACAAGCGGCGCTGCTCGTCTCCCGTCGTGCCGGCTTCGCTGGCGAGGCTCGTCGATACGTCCAGCAGAATGAGCGCAGCGGCGAGCAGCACCGGCAGAACCGTACGAGACAGCACGCCCCGCGCAGTCGGCACCGCCGCAGTTTGATACTGACGCCGCATTCCCATCGAACGCTCTCGAACCGCGCGCAAGCTCGCTGTTGGCACTTCGTTCAACGTGCCAATTTAGCGGAGAGATGTGACGTTCATTCGGATGCCGCAGGTTCCTGGCTTCCTCCGCGGGAGCCGCTGCACATGATGCGCGCGAATATCGATCCATCCCCCGGCGAGATCGATGCTCGCTGAACGACACCACCGACCCGGGCGCAGGCTGGGAGCGATCCCGGCTGGAGTGCAAAGGCACCAGGGCCAAAAACCAAAACTCCCGCAGCCTTGCGGCTACGGGAGTTCAGATCGTTGGTTGCGGGGATAGGATTTGAACCTATGACCTTCAGGTTATGAGCCTGACGAGCTACCGGGCTGCTCCACCCCGCGTTAACTTGTGCACGGCCTTCAGAGAATTACCGAGCGTTCCTGGCTGACGCTTTTGTGGCGCCGCCGATCCACCCCAATGGCTTCCTGAGAAGGCTTGAGCCCGGTGGCCGGGCCGGCCGTCGGGTGCGAGCGGTATGTACCAATGCGGGGGCGGTTTGGAAAGGGCTTTTCGGAAGTTTTTTTGCCTTATTGTGACACCGGCCGCCGCGCGCCATTCTTCTCAAAAAATCACGGTAAATCATAGCGTTATAAGAGGCACACCAGTATCCCGGGGGCGCAGCACACAAGCCTTTCCCTGATGGAGCGGGCAAAGATCCTACCAGGCCACGGAGGAGGCTCGGAGCGGCATGACGAACTCTGGCCGACCACCTGGCAGGACGCGCCCGCAACCAGCCGCACCAATGGCTGCCGCACGCCGCTTGCCAACGGTTCCGCAACGCGGCAGCTTCGGACAAACCAGAATGACGGCCCCGCATACGGCCGCAAGACATGCGAGGAGACGTCCATGGACCACTCCCTGAAGAGGCTCCCGGTTTCGGCGCTCGACGACGCGTTCCACGCCATGGTCGCGGCCTCGCGCAGCGCGCCTCCCCCGGCGCTGGCGGCGCGGCTGGACAGTCTGAAGCGACTGCGGTCGATGCTGGCCGACAACGAGACACGCCTGGAGCAGGCGATCTCCGCCGATTTCGGCCACCGCTGTGCGGTCGAGACCACGATCGCCGAGACTCTGTTCGTACAGGGCGAGATCAAGCATACGATGAAGATGTTGCCGCGGTGGATGGCGGCGCGGCGGATCGCGACGTCGTTACAGTTCTGGCCGGCGCGCAACCGGCTGATGCCGCAGCCGCTGGGCGTGGTCGGCATCATCGCGCCCTGGAATTATCCCCTGCAGCTGACACTCGCGCCCGCGATCGGCGCGCTCGCCGCCGGCAACCGCGTCCTGATCAAGCCGAGCGAGCTGACGCCGCGCTTCTCCGCGCTGCTGAAGGAGCTCATCGCAGCAGCGTTCGACGCGACCGAGTTCTCGGTCACCGGCATCGACGACGGCATTGCGCAGGCCTTCGCGGCATTGCCGTTCGATCATCTCGTCTTTACCGGCTCGACCCGTGTCGGCCGCATCGTCGCCGAGGCTGCAGGACGTAACCTGACGCCGGTCACGCTCGAGCTCGGCGGCAAATCGCCGACCATCGTCGACGCCTCCGCCGATATCGACGAGGCCGCCCAGCGTATCGCCTACGCCAAGCTGCTCAATGCCGGCCAGACCTGCATCGCGCCGGACTACGTGTTCGTGCCCGAGCCGCGCGGCGATGAGTTCGCAGGCAAACTCCACCGCAACATGCTGCAGATGTTCGGCACCAATCCGGCCAACAGCGACTACACGTCGATCATCTCCGACCAGCATTATGCCCGGCTGGAAGGACTGCTGCGCGACGCCGTCGCACGCGGCGCGAAGCCGCTGAGCCTGACGAGCCCCGAAGACCCTGCCTGGAAGAAACTACGAAAATTCCCGCCGACCGTGGTGGTCGGCGCGACGCCCGACATGGCGATCATGCAGGAGGAGATTTTCGGCCCGCTGCTGCCGATCATCGGATATCGCGAGCCGGACGAGCCGATCCGCTACATCAATGCCCATGACCGGCCGCTGGCGCTGTACTGGTTCGGCAGCAACGAGGCCACGCGTGATGCGGTGCTGGCGCGCACGGTCTCCGGCGGTGTCACGATCAACGATTGCCTGCTGCATTTCGCGCAGATGAACCAGCCGATGGGCGGCGTCGGCGCCTCCGGCATCGGCCACTATCACGGCGAATGGGGCTTCAACAGCTTCAGCAAGCTGAAGCCCGTGTTCTACCGCTCGCCTTTCAACCGCATGAAGGATCTCTATCCGCCATATGGCGCCAGCATCGCCCGAATCGAGAAGCTGCTGCGGTTTCTCTCCTAGCCACACCCATTGTCATTCCCGGGCGCGCAAGGCGCGAACCCGAAATCCCGAGATGGTGGAGTGCAAGCAAACCTCCGGATTCCTGGCTCGCCACTCAGCACAAATGGCTTCGCCATTTGGCTCGCGCGCCGCCCCGGAATGACGTTCAAACGACAAGCAAGAAATACATCAGGGAGAAATGCGTGACGGACGAGGTCGATTTCATCGTCGTGGGCGGCGGCAGCGGCGGTGCCACGGTTGCCGGCCGATTGTCGGAAGATCCGGCAACATCGGTCGCGCTGCTCGACGCCGGAGGGCGCAACGACAACTGGATCGTGACCACGCCCTATATGCTGTTCCTGATGGTCGCAGGCACCGTCAACAACTGGGCATTCACGACCGTGCCGCAGCAGGGATTGAACGGACGCACCGGCTATCAGCCGCGCGGCCGTGGGCTCGGCGGCTCCTCCGCGATCAATGCCATGGTCTATATCCGCGGCCATCGCGCCGACTATGATCACTGGGCCACGCTCGGCAATATCGGCTGGTCGTATGACGACGTGCTGCCGTATTTCAAGCGCGCCGAGAACAATGCGGAGTTCGACGGCGACTATCACGGCCAATCGGGACCGCTGCCCGTCGGCCGTCTGCGCACCGACAATCCCGTGCACGAGATTTTTCTTCAGGCGGCGCGGGAAGCGCAATTTCCGGTCCGTGACGACTTCAATGCGGAGACCCAGGAAGGGCTCGGCCTCTATCAGGTCACCCAGCAGAATGGCGAGCGCTGGAGCGCGGCGCGGGCCTACATCCAGCCGCATCTCGGCAGCCGCCGCAACCTGCGCGTCGAGACATCGGCGCATGCGTCGATGATCCTGTTCGACGGCAAGCGGGCCGTCGGCGTCAAGTATCGCCAGGGCAAGGAGGTCAAGGAGATCCGTTGCCGGCGCGAGGTGATCCTGGCGTCAGGCGCCTTCCAGACGCCGCAATTGCTGATGCTCTCCGGCATCGGTAACGCAGCCGCACTGGCGCGGCTCGGCATTGCCAGCGTTCATCACCTGCCGGGTGTCGGCCAGAACCTGCAGGACCATCCCGACTTCATCTTTGCCTACACCTCCGGCAACCCGAACTTTTCTTCGCTGTCGCCGAAGGGCCTGCAGCGGCTGGTGCGCGGCATCGGCCAATACAGGCGCGAGCGGCGCGGCGTGCTGACGTCGAACTTCGCCGAATGCGGCGGCTTCCTGAAGACGCGGCCCGATCTCGACATCCCGGACATTCAGCTCCATTTCGGCATGGCCGTCACCGACGACCACGGCCGCAAGCGCCATGGTAACGGCTTCTCCTGCCATGTCTGTCTGCTCCGGCCGAAAAGCCGCGGCACCGTCGCGCTCAAGAATGCCGATCCGCTCGCGCCGCCGCTGATCGACCCGAACTTCCTCGGCGAGGCGGAAGACCTGGAGATGATGGTCGCGGGCTACAGGACCACGCAGCGGCTGATGGAGACGCCCGCCATGCGCGGCCTGCAGACGCGCGACCTGTTCACATCGGATGTCAGGAGCGATGACGACATCCGCGCGCTCCTGCGCGCCCGCGTCGACACGGTCTATCACCCCGTCGGCACCTGCAAGATGGGCGTCGACGATCCGCTCGCCGTCGTCGATCCCAGCCTCAAGGTCCACGGCCTGTCCGGCCTGCGCGTGGTCGATGCCTCGATCATGCCGACCCTGATCGGTGGCAACACCAATGCGCCGACCATCATGATCGGCGAAAAGGCCGCTGATATGATCAGGAGCGAGCTGCGCGGCTGAGGCCGCGTGTCACTAGAGCGTGATGCGTTCTTATTGAATCGAAGCGCCCGCCGCGATCTCCGTTACCTCTCCCCATCGGGCCCCCATCGGGAGAGGTGAACGGAGATCGCGGCGCCGGTTCGATCGAGTCAAAACGCATCGCGCTATAAGAGGAGAGGTCAGGTCAGCAGGAATCCGCCGTCCACCGTGACGACGCTGCCGGTCATGTAGCGCGAGGCATTGGACGCCAGCAGCATGATGGCGCCGTCGAGATCGCTCTCATGGCCGACGCGCCGCTGCGGAATGCGCTTGATCAGCTTCTCGCCCGCAGGCGTCTCCCAGACGTCGTGGTTGATGTCGGTATCGATATAGCCGGGAGCCAGCGCATTGACCCGGATGTCGCTGGCCGCGAGCTCCAGCGCCAGCGCCTTCGTCGTCTGCACCACGCCGGCCTTGGAGATCGCGTAGGGCGAAATGAACTTCACGACGCTGAAGCCCAGCACCGAGGCGATGTTGATGATGTTGCCGCCCGCCTTGCGCGCGATCATGCGGCGTGCCACTTCGGTCGCGGCGAAATAGGCGCCCTTCAGATTGGCGCCGATCACGGCGTCCCAATCGGCCTCGCTCTGCTCGACCGCGAGCTTCTCCACGGCGATGCCGGCATTGTTGATCAGCACGGTGACCGGGCCAAGCGCGGCCTCGGCCGCATCGATGCCCCTGGCGATGGAAGCATTGTTCGTCACATCCATCTCGACCGCGGCGGCACGGCCGCCTTTGGCCTTGATCTCGTCCTGCAGCGCCTCGAGCTTGCCGGTCTGGCGCGCGGCGAGCGCGACGGCGGCACCATGCGCCGACAGCACGCGGGCAAACTGCCGGCCGAGCCCCTGGCTCGCGCCGGTGATCAGGATCACCTCGCGGCTGACGTCGAACAGGTCGGACATGGCCCCTCCCTATGTTTCCTCGTTTGTTGCAGCGCATTGATACAGACGATTTGAAACAGCGCAAACCGGATTTGTTTACGCCAGCGGCCTACAACTGGCACATATCAGCCATGAATACTTTCGACCTGGCCGCTTCGGCCGCCCTGATGATCGCCGTGTACAGTGGCTTCTCGACAGGGCTGCTGCGCAGCGCGATCACGATTCTCGCCTATCTGCTCGCAATGCCGCTGGCGATGGGCGCCGTCGCGGCGATGAGCCCGCAACTGCAGGACGTGCACGGCGCACCGCTGGCGCAGAACTGGCTGCAGTTCTTCGCCGCATTCCTCGTGATCGGCGTGGCGCTGGGCAAGATCGGCCGCATATTGCTCGACGAGGCGATCGGGTCCGAAGCCGGCTTCGGCGACCGACTCGGCGGCGCGCTGCTCGGCGCGGTGCGTGTCGGCATGGTCGCGACCACGCTCGTGCTGGTGTTCGACAGGATCGTTCCGGCGGAGCGCCAGCCCCGCTTCCTTGAAGGCTCGCACCTGCGGCCCCTGCTCTCGCTCGCAGGCGCGAAAGGCTTCCGCTCGCTTCCGCCCGAACTCGCGAGCCTGATCGATCGCCTCAAGCAGGAACGGCGGATCTGACCCTCCGAGCCATGCAATTCGACACAGGCCGGATGCCCTTATCAGCGGCGACCGCCTTGGCTAGAATGGCGCCATCATCGTTTCAGTCTCACTGACATATCGGAGTGATCAATCGTGGATCTCGGGATCAAGGGCCGCCGCGCCATCGTCTGCGCCTCCAGCAAGGGATTGGGCCGCGCCTGCGCCATCGCGCTCGCCAATGAGGGCGTGCATGTCACGATCACGGCGCGCGGCGCCGAGGCGCTGGCGAAGACCGCGGCCGAAATCCGCGCCGCCAATCCCGCGATCACCGTGACCGAGGTCGCGGGCGACATCACGACCCCGGAGGGCCGCGCCGCGGTGCTGAAGGCCTGTCCGGAGCCGGACATCCTGGTCAACAATGCCGGCGGACCGCCTCCGGGCGATTTCCGCAACTGGACCCGCGACGACTGGATCAAGGCGATCGACGCCAACATGCTGACGCCGATCGAGCTGATCAAGGCGACGGTCGACGGCATGATGGCGCGCAAATTCGGCCGCATCGTCAACATCACCTCGGCCGCGGTGAAGGCGCCGATCGACATTCTCGGCCTCTCCAACGGCGCCCGCGCCGGCCTCACCGGCTTCATCGCCGGCCTGTCGCGCAAGACGGTGATCAACAACGTCACCATCAACGGGCTGTTGCCGGGGCCGTTCGAGACCGACCGCCTGCTCTCGACGGCGAAAGGCGAAGCGGAGAAGCGCGGCGTCACGCCGCAGCAGATCCTGGCCGACCGCGCCAAGCTCAATCCCGCCGGCCGCTTCGGCGATCCCGAAGAATTCGGCCTCGCCTGCGCCTTCCTGTGTGGCGCCAAGGCGGGCTTCATCACCGGCCAGAACATCCTGCTCGACGGCGGCGCGTTCCCGGGGACGTTGTGAGGCACGGGTTCGACGACGTGAGAGGCTGCACGGGCGAGACTGCGCGACTTGGTGCGGCAGTCTCGGTGTCACCTCTCCCCGCTTGCGGGGAGAGGTCGGATTGCATCGAAGATGCAATCCGGGTGAGGGGGTACAGGTCTCACCACAAGCACTTCCCGTGCGTCTGCCCCTCACCCCAACCCTCTCAGCGCGAGCGAGGCTCGTCGCGGCCTCGTAAGAACGGGGAGAGGGAGCACACCGCCGAAGCGGACGGAGCACGAATCCAACTCGCGAAGATAAGCTGCTGAGCTGCTGTCACTATCAGCTGAGCGCGAGCGAAGCGGATCGCCTGTCTCGAACGACCTACCGCTTCGTGCCTTCGTCCTCGTCGCGCTGGCTCGGACTGGATGAATCCGCCGTTGTCCGCCCCTCCGTCCAGTCGATGCCGAACGCATCGAGGCCTTCGGCGAGCAGATCGCCGAGCATCGGCTCACCCAGGAGATAACGCGCGGTATGGCGGTCGCGCTGTCCGGCTGCTTCGCTGCGCAGATCGTCCCACTCGTCGATGTCGCCATCGCCGCGGCCGAGCCGCATCAGCGCGACGAGATCGATCTGCTCGTCCTCGGTCAGCGCATTGATGAAGCCGGTGATCTCGCGCACCACGGGATCGTCGCCGGAATCCTGCAGCACGTCGATCATGTCGTCATCGGCGGCGTTGGAGCCGGACTCGACATCGACAGCCTCCTCCTTGACGTCGAACTCGCGCGCCTTCTCGATCAGGAAAGCGACCTTCTCGGGCGATATCGTCAATTCTGGCATGACCGTCTCCTCATGGGCTGGCCGAGACAACGCCTGTTCCGAACAGTTGATCCATTGCGCGGGCGGAAGCGACGCGGCATCGTTCTGCGAGCCAAGAACAAGATGGGGAAAGGGCGCATGCCTTGGAAGGTCGGCCGGGTCAGGATCACCAAATTCGTCGAGCTGGAAACGGTCGGCGGCACCCGCTTCATCCTGCCGCAGGCGACGCCGGAGGCAATCCGCGGGCTGCCCTGGCTCACGCCAGATTTCGCCACCGACGAAGGGCGGCTGAAGATGTCGATCCACACCCTGGTGGTGGAGACGCCAACCCGCCGCATCGTGGTCGATACCGGGCTCGGCAACGACAAGCAGGGGCGCAGCGTGCCGGTTTGGAACAACCGCACGACGCCGTTCCTGGAAATGCTGAGCGCGGCCGGTTTTTCGCCAGACAGCATCGACCTGGTGATCTGCACGCACCTCCATGTCGACCATGTCGGCTGGAATACGAGGCTGGTCGACGGCCGCTGGATTCCGACCTTCCGCAATGCGCGCTACGTCTTCGGCCTCAGGGAATATGAGCATTGGCGCGATCACAGCGCGGCTGCCGATGAGACCGCGACCTTCGCCGATTCCGTGCAGCCGATCGTCGCGGCCGGACGCGCCGAGCTGGTGGCGGGCGACGCCGTGATCACCGACGAGATCACGCTGATCCCGACACCGGGGCACAGCCCGGGTCATGTCAGCCTGCACATTCGCTCCGATGGTGCCGAGGCACTGCTGACGGGCGACGTCGCGCACCATCCCTGCCAGATGGCGCATCTCGACTGGAGCTCGACCGTCGATTCCGATCCGGCACAGGCGATCGCCACGCGGCAGGCGCTGTTCTCCCGCTTCGCCGAAACCGATGTGCTCGTGATCGGCGGCCATTTCGACGCCGGCCACATCCGGCGTGACGGCGCGGCATTCCGCTTCGAGGCAAAGGGGCCGCGGTAGCGCATAGCCCGCAAGGTTGAATTTCGCTCCGCCATGCTCCATGACAGGGCCCTGGAATACCAAGGAATTGAGGGAGAGAAACCAATGAAGCTTGTTCGCTACGGCGAAAAGGGTGCGGAAAAGCCGGGCCTGATCGATCAATCCGGCCAGCTGCGCGACCTGTCGGCGCATGTGAAGGACCTCGACGGCGCCGCCTATGCGCCGGAGTCGCTGAAGAAGCTCGCCGCGCTCGACCCGGCCTCCCTGCCCGCGGTCTCCGGCAAGCCGCGCTTCGGCGCCCCCGTGACCGGCATTTCCAAATTCGTGGCGATCGGCCTCAACTACTCCGATCATGCCAAGGAGACCGGCAACCCGATTCCGGCCGAGCCGATCTTCTTCCTCAAGGCCAACACCGCGCTGTGCGGCCCCTATGACCAGGTCGAGAAGCCGCGCGGCTCGACCAAGCTCGACTGGGAGGTCGAGATTGCCGCCATCATCGGCACCCGCGCCAAATACGTCTCGGAGGCCGACGCGCTCAATCATGTCGCCGGCTACACGATCTGCAACGACGTCTCGGAGCGCAACTTCCAGATCGAGCGTCTGGGCCAGTGGACCAAGGGCAAGTCGCACGACACGTTCGGCCCGGTCGGTCCGTGGCTCGTCACCAAGGACGAGATTCCGGACGTGCAGAACCTGTCGATGTGGCTCGACGTCAACGGCCAGCGCCGCCAGACCGGCACGACCGCGACGATGATCTTCACCATGGCGAAGTGCATCTCCTACGTGTCGCAGTTCATGACCCTGCTGCCGGGTGACATCGTCACCACAGGCACACCTCCCGGCGTCGGCATGGGCATGAAGCCGCCGACCTTCCTCAACGTCGGCGACGTCGTCACGCTCGGCATCGAGCGCCTGGGCGAGCAGCGCCAGGAGATCGTCGAGGCCTGAACCGCCGAGACGTGAGGCAGGCGCAATATACAACGCCGTCATTGCGAGCGAAGCGAAGCAATCCAGGACTGTCACCGCAGAAACAGTCTGGATTGCTTCGTCGCTGATGCTCCTCGCAATGACGGACGACAATCCACCGAGCCAACAGGAAGACGTCGATGAAACTCACCTTCTCGCCTGCCTCGCCGTTCGCCCGCAAGGTGCGCATCGCCGCCATCGAGCTCGGGCTGATCGACAGAATCGAATTCGCGCCGATGTCGGTGGTGCCCGGCCAGGCCAACGCCGAGTACACCAAGATCACGCCGCTGAAGAAGCTGCCGGTGCTGATCCTCGACAATGGCGACGTGATCCTGGATTCCTACGTCATCGTCGAATATCTCGACGAGCTCGCCGGCGGCAACAAGCTCATTCCCGCATCCGGGCCGGCGCGCTGGAAGGTGAAGAGCGAGCACTCGATGCTGCAGGGCATGCTCGATTCCATGCTGTTGTGCCGCTACGAAAATGCCGTGCGTCCCGAGGGAATGCGCTGGCAGGCCTGGTCGGACGATCACTGGAACAGGGCGTGGGCCGGCATGGCGCGCTTCGCCGCGCAGGACGATCTGATGACGCGGCCGTTCGACATCGTGGCCATCAGCCTGACTTGCGTGCTCGGCTATGCCGACTACCGCTTTGCGGATTGCGGCTGGCGCAAGGCGTTTCCGGCGCTCGACGCCTTCCACACCAAGATGCTGGAGCGCGAGTCGGTGAAGATCTCGGTGCCGCCGGCGGCTTGATCGTTTCAAGGAAAATGCCGTGACGCTGACATTCTCGGTCGCAGACACCACCATCCATCGCATCGTCGAGCAGGAGACCACCTTCCTGCCGGCGCGCGAGATGTTTCCGGAGCTGACGCCCGAGATGCTCGCCTCGCAGCGGAGTGCGCTCCAGGCGGCCCATGCGCTCGACGCGCAGGATACGCTGATCCTGTGCTTCCAGTCCTATGTGGTGAAGACGCCCCACCACACCATCCTGATCGACAGCTGCATCGGCAACGACAAGCCCCGCGCGCGGCCGGTCTGGAACCTGAAGACCGACGCCACCTACATGCGAGCGCTTGCGGCCGCGGGCGTGTCGGTCGACGACATCGATGTGGTGATGTGCACGCATCTGCACACCGACCATGTCGGCTGGAACACGCGGCTCGACAATGGCCGTTGGGTGCCGACCTTCCCCAACGCGCGCTACGTGTTCGCGCAGCGCGAATATGATTACTGGGTGGCGCAGAACGCCAAGGCCGAAGTGCCCGCCTTCGCCGACAGCGTGCTGCCGGTGGTCGAGGCCCAGCGCGCCGACATCGTCAGCGACGAATTTTCTATCGGCGATCATGTCCGGCTGCTGCCGACACCAGGTCATACGCCGGGCCATGTCGCGATGGCCGTGGGCAAAGGCAGGGACGACGCGGTGTTCTCCGGCGACCTGATGCACTCGCCGCTGCAGCTCAGCTTTCCCGAGCTGTCGCCGAAATTCGACGTCGATCCGGTCCAGGCCGCGGTGACGCGGCGCGCCTTTCTCGAGCGCTATTGCGACACAGCGACCTTGTGCTGTACCGCGCATTTCCCCTCGCCCTCGGTCGGCCGTATCAGGCGCAACGGCGACGGCTTCGCTTGCGAGGCCGTATAGCGCCGACCTCAGTCGACGATGAACAGTTTTGCGCCGGTCGCGGTGAACGACCGGTGCGCAGCGTCGCCGAAATCGGAGACCTGGTAGCTCATGCCGGCCGATAAAGTGAATTTGCGGCCGTCCTTGAGCTGGCTCTCGAGCTCGCCCTCCAGCACCAGCAGGATGTGGCCGCGATCACACCAGTGGTCGGCGAGATAGCCCGGCGTGTACTCGACTTGCCGCACGCGGATGTCGCCGATCATCAGCGTGCGCCAATACGCCATGCCCTGCTCGCCCGGATGCTCGGTCACCGGAACGTTGGACCAGTCGGTGACCGTGAACGGAAGCGTCGGAATTTTCATCGCGACAGCTCAATCGAACAGGCTTGGCGTATGGTTCACCGCCGCGCCCTCGATCGCCAGCATCTTCAGCTTGGTGTCGACGCCGCCATTGGCGGAGAAGCCGCCCGGCCTGTTGCCGGCCGCGAGCACGCGATGGCACGGCACCACGATCGGGCACGGGTTGCGCCCCAGCGCCTGGCCAACCTCCCGCGACAGCTCGACGCCGCCGAGCTGCTTGGCGATATCGCCGTAGGTCAACGTTCTGCCCGGCGGGATCCGGCGCGCGATGTCGTAGACGCCGCGCTGGAATGCGCTGACGCCGTCGAGATCGAGGGCGACATCGGTGAGATCGTCCGCCGTTCCTGCAAGCAGCGCGGTGACGCGGGCAATGACGCGCTGCACATCAGCCGGCGGCTCGGCCTCGGCGATGCCGGCGTAGCGCTGCTGCATCCGGATCCGGGTCTGCGCAACGCCGCCCATCGGCAGTTGCACCGCATTGATGCCGCGCGGTCCCCAGGCGATCGCACACGTGCCGATCGCGGTCTCGAAAAGTGCAAAGCTGTGGTCAGTCATGGCGGGCTCCATCGTCGAACTGCCCCGTATCATCTGCCGGTCAAATTAAGCTTGGAGAATGTTGCGATCCACCCGGATTCTGCCAATGTCGACAGGCGTGACCGGCTGTTCCCTGGCGCGCGAACAAGGACGCAAGGACCCCGGATGACGCCTTCCACCTCCCGCCTCGCAGCCCTCGTCTTGCTGGCCACGACTGCCAGCCTCTCCGGCGCGCATGCCGCCCCAGACGAGAAGATCAAGGCCGCCGCCGAGCAGGCCAAGCCGGCCGTGATCGATAGCTTGCGCGAGATGGTGCTGATCGAATCCGGATCGAGCGACGTCGACGGCCTCAAGAAGATGGCCGATCTCACCGAAGGCCGGCTGAAGGCGCTCGGCGCCACGACGGAGCGGCGCAAGACCACGCGCGGCGCCGGCGCCGACATGGTGATCGGAACCTTCGAAGGCACCGGACGCCGCAAGCTGATGCTGATCGCGCACATGGACACCGTGTACCAGCCCGGCATTCTCAAGACCGAACCCTACCATGTCGAAGGCGACCTGATCTACGGGCCGGGCATCGCCGACGACAAGGGCGGCATCGCCGTGATCCTGCACAGCCTGCAGATCCTGAAGGACATGGGCTGGCGCGACTATGCCAAGCTGACGGTGGCGTTCAATCCCGACGAGGAGGTCGGCTCGATCGGCTCCGGAGAATTCATCTCAGAGCTCGCCGATCAGCATGACGTCGTGCTGTCCTGCGAGCCGACGGCGGCCAAGCCGGCCGCGCCGATGGACGCTCTGCTGCTCGGCGCCAGCGGCACGGCAACCGCAATGATGGAAGTCACCGGGCGCGCCGCACATGCCGGCGCAGCGCCTGATCGCGGCCGCAACGCACTGATCGAGCTGTCTCATCAATTGCTGCAGACCAGGGACGTTGCGAAGTCCATTCCAGGAACGCAGTTGAACTGGACGACGGCCAATGCCGGGACCGTACGCAACCAGATCCCCGAGAAGGGCAGTGCGATTGGCGACGTTCGCGTGACGGTCGCCGACGGCATCGAGAAACTGCAGGCCGCACTCGACGAGAAGATCAAGACACATCTCGTGCCGGATACCGACGTCAAGGTGATCATCGAAAAGGGCCGCCCGCCATTCGTGGCGACCGAGCGTGGACGGGCGCTCGCAAAAGATGGACAGGCGATCTACGCCGAGCTCGACCGGCCGCTCGCGGTGGTGGACATGACCGGCGGCGGCACCGACGCCGGCTTCGCCAATCGCAGCGGCAAGGCGATCGTGGTCGAAAGCTTCGGCATCGCCGGCTACAATTATCATGCGCACAACGAATACATCGACAGCACCACCATCGTGCCTCGCCTGTATTTGATGACGCGGATGCTGATCGAGCAGGGCAAGAAGATGTAGCTTGCAGAACGCGGAGGCAGCCCGGCGCAAGACTGGGCGCTCGACGAGGACACCAGGCGAGGGAGACGGCCATGAAGCTGACACCGGAGCAGATCGAGTTCTTCAATCGCGAGGGCTGGCTGTTCCTGCCCGAGTTGTTCACCCCTGAGGAGACCGCCTTTCTGGCCCGCGAGGCCGAGGCGATCTACGCCGCCGACCGCCCCGAGGTCTGGCGCGAGAAGAGCGGCGCGCCACGCACCGCTTTCGCCGCCCATCTCTACAACGACGCCTTCCGCGTGCTGGCAGCGCATCCGCGCATGATCGAGCCGATCGAGCAGATCTTCGGCGAGAAGCTCTACATGCATCAGTTCAAGATCAACGCCAAATCGGCCTTCACCGGCGACGTCTGGCAATGGCACCAGGACTACGGCACCTGGAAGCGCGACGACGGCATGCCGGAGCCGCGCGCGATGAACATCGCGATCTTCCTCGACGAGGTGATGCCGATCAACGGCCCGCTGATGCTGGTGCCGCGCAGCCAGCATGAAGGCGACCTCGAAGCCTCCCACGACCTCGCCACCACATCATATCCGCTGTGGACGTTGGACGAGGCAACAGTGACGCGGCTGGTCGCGGCCGGTGGTATCGTCGCGCCGACCGGCAAGCCGGGCGGCATGCTGATGTTCCACGGCAATCTCGTGCACGGCTCGGCCGGCAACATCACGCCCTACCCGCGCAAGATCGTGTATCTGACGCTGAACGCGGTCTCCAATCATATCCGCACACCGACGCGGCCGGACTACATCGCGCATCGCGACTACACGCCGATCGCGACGCTGCCGGACGATGCGCTGCTGCATCTCGCGCGGTCGCATCGTGAGGCGGCGGAGTAAGGCACGAGACGAACGACCAACTCGCTCGTCATGCCCGGGCTTGACCCGGGCATTCATCAATCAGGACGAAGCGCTTTGTTGGAAAGATGGATGGCCAGGCCTTCGTCGCGCCGAAGGGGCTTCGGCCCCGCAGGCGGGTCAAGCCCGGCCATGACGAATGGAGCGAGGATCGCGCCTCGCGCACAACGACGAAGGTCTGGATCTCGCCATGAACCTCCACGCCCTCCTCCAAGCCCGCCACGCCGCTGGCAAGCCAGTACGGGTCGCACTCATCGGGGCCGGCAAGTTCGGCTCGATGTTCCTGTCGCAGGTGCCGCATGTCGCGGGGCTCGAGGTGCCCGTCATCATCGACCTCGATCCGGAGCGCGCGCGCGATGCGTGCCGGACTGTCGGCTGGAGCGCCGAGCTGATCGCGCGCACGAGTTTCAGCCCCGATGGTTCGAAGGCGCTGGCCGACGGCATCGATGTCGTGGTCGAGGCGACCGGAAACCCGGCCGCCGGCATTCGCCACGCGCGGGCCGCGATCAAGGCCGGCAGGCACATCGTGATGGTCAATGTCGAAGCCGACGTGCTGGCCGGGCCGCTGCTCGCGGAAGAGGCGCGCAAGGCGGGCGTGGTCTATTCGCTGGCCTATGGCGATCAGCCGGCGTTGACCGCCGAGCTCGTCGACTGGGCACGGGCGACCGGCTTCCACGTGGTGGCGGCGGGTAAGGGCACCAAATATCTGCCGGCCTATCACGACGTGACCCCCGACGGTGTCTGGCAGCACTATGGACTCACGGCTGGCGAAGCGCAGTCCGCCGGCATGAACCCGCAGATGTTCAATTCCTTCCTCGACGGCACAAAGTCCGCGATCGAGATGGCGGCAATCGCCAACGCGACCGGGCTCGACGTACCCTCGGACGGGCTCTCGTTCCCGCCGTGCGGTGTCGACGATCTGCCGCATGTGCTGCGGCCGCGCGAGCGCGGCGGCGTGCTGGAGCGATCGGGCCAGGTCGAGGTGGTCTCTTCGCTGGAACGCGACGGACGGCCGGTGTTTCGCGACCTGCGCTGGGGCGTCTATGTCGTGCTGGAAGCGCCGAACGACTACGCCGCGGACTGCTTCCGCCAATATGGCCTGAAGACCGACGCCAGTGGCCGCTATGCGGCGATGTACAAGCCCTATCATTTGATCGGGCTCGAGCTGAACGTTTCGGTGCTCTCGGCGGCGCTGCGCAAGGAGCCCACGGGCCAGCCGCTCGGCTTCCGCGGCGACGTCGTCGCGGTCGCCAAGAAGGCGCTCCGCGCCGGCGAGATGCTCGACGGCGAAGGCGGCTATACGGTGTGGGGCAAGGTGCTGCCGGCCGCAACGAGCCTGACGCTCGGCGCCCTGCCGATCGGCCTCGCGCACCGCGTGAAGCTGACGAATGACGTCGCCCGTGGCGCGGTGGTGCGCTGGAGCGACGTTGCGATCGATGCGTCGGACGAGACCGCGAAGATCCGACGCGCGATGGAGGCGATGTTCGCGTGATTCGCCGGCCGACGTGCTTCGAACGCGATCAGAACCCGCGGCAACAAAAAAGCCCC